>NZ_CP050063.1:7476621-8898242 GCF_011604685.1 Spirosoma aureum
GGGGCCATGAGGCAGTTTACCATTGACGAGAAAGGTGCCGAACATAGCGTCCGCCCTGGCATCGAGAACTGGTGGATGGGCGACCGGGAAAGCTATGTAATGAACACGCCGAGCGTTTATAATATAGATGCCTAGTAAAATACCGGAATGCTCCTGCTCAGCAGGCAGAATGCACTTGACCTGTCGACAATACCAGGCTTCAGCCATATGTTGCATCAACTCGACAAAAAGAACAACATGGCCAACCAGCGCAGGATCACCGCGGCAATCGGTGCCTCGGCAGAGAAACGCTATAGGGAGTTCGCAGCCTGTTATCCAGAACTACTGGGACGTTTCCCTCAACATATCATTGCTTCCTATGTTGGCTTTACTAAGGACACGTTGAGCCGCCTAAAAAACAAGCACGTTAAGTACTAACTGACTATACTTCAACTATTCACATGCAATTATAGTACACCCAGGTCTACTTTTTTTTCGATGCCTGAAGTGTTCGCATGTGCTGCGTACCAATAGAGGTCTGGTACATCCCCGTAATGATGGACGAGCGACTGGGTGCGCACACACCCGCTGTCGTATAGGCATGGGTATAGCAAATGCCTTCGGCTGCCAGTTGGTCAATATTAGGAGTTTTGACTTCGTTGTCACCGTAACAACTGAGGTGAGGGGACATATCCTCGCAGGTAATCCAGAGAATGTTGGGTTGAGTTGGCGCAGATTGATAGGCTAAACGTTTCATAAACGACATCGCCAGGCTTTCACTCAATAACAGGATGACAATCACTGTTTTCTGCATAACTATCACACGTAAAAGGAGCGTTAAAAGAGAAAAAAACCCTAATTCACTTAGATCAGGGCTTTTTATTGAAACTCAAGCGGCTTTCGAAACAAAGCGACCTTTCCTAACCCATACCTGTTTCCTTTAGCGAACGGTCTTTATCCGATACGGCTCTTAATTCTGCTTTTGCGGACTGGGAAGAACCTTCTCAATTTCTGAAGGCGGAAGGGTAAAGGAAGTTTTCTGCTTTTCGTATTCTTTGGTCAAATCCGCCACAATGTCGGGATAGTCTTTGGCCAGGTCGTATTTTTCACTGGGGTCATTATCAATATTGTAGAGTAACGGAGTCGCGTGTACGTCTGGGGCTGCTGGTGAATAGGATGCGTGGGTCAGGAAATGGGCTTTCCAGGAGCCTTTACGGATCGCAAAAACCTGCTCATTCAGGTAATACGGCAGCATTTCCCGAGCCTTTTCTTGTTGACCAAATAGCACACCGGACTGGTCAATTCCATCCAGTATCCGATCTTTGGGCAAACTTGCTTTTGCCACCGCAGCAATCGTAGGAAGCAGGTCCATATTGCTCATAAGGGCTGTACTGGTCACGTTTGCTTTAATTTTGCCTGGCCACCAGGCAATACCCGGAACGCGCATTCCGCCTTCGTAGGTGGAATTTTTACCTTCAAAGAGAAGCCCTGCCGAGCCACCGTGATCCTTTTGCACAAGCCAGGGACCATTGTCACTGGTGAAAAAAACAAGCGTGTTCTGATCCAGTTTAAGTTCCTTCAGTGTCTTCAGTATTTGCCCCACACTCCAGTCTAATTCCGCAACAACATCACCATACAAACCCCGAGGGCTTTTCCCTTCGAAATCGGGCGAGGCATACAGGGGCGTATGGGGAAAGTTACTGGCGTAATACATCAGGAACGGTTTGTCTTTGCTCCGTTTGATGAATTGAATGACCTCATCGGTATAGCGTTTAGTCAGAAAATGCTGATCCGGCTCTTCTTCAATGATGGTTTCATTTTTGTACAGGGGCAAAGCCGGAGCGTTTGCACGAGGACCGGGCGGTATGCCATAAACGCCCGCTTTACTTGTCGTAAAGACTTTCCCCATGTCATTGGAATAGGGCGTACCAAACCAGTAATCGAAGCCCTGCCGGGTCGGTAAAAACTCCCGCAAATGGCCAAGGTGCCACTTACCAACCAATCCGGTTGCATAGCCTTTCTCCTTTAGCATCTCGGCGACGGTTACTTCGCTCAGAGGCAATCCACTGGCCGAATTCTGCCGGAATACATCCCCTTTACCGTACACACCCGTGCGAGCCGGAAGCCGACCGGTGAGCAGGGCTGCCCGGCTGGGTGTACAAACGGCGGCTCCGGAGTAAAACTCTGTGAAGCGCATGCCTTCGACGGCCATTCGGTCCAGATTGGGCGTCGAAATAGTTGGGTGACCATAACACCCCAAATCGCCATAGCCTAGGTCGTCGGCCAGGATGACAATAATATTAGGGGCTTTCTGCGATTGAGCCAGCATCGGAAAGCCCGAAAGTACCAGGAGAAGGCTTCCAAAAAAACGTACGTTAAGACGATGAATCATGTGTTGAAGTAAATTAAGGTGGTGTTTAATAGCCTGGATTCTGATCTTCCGGGGCAATATCCGGATTGTTATCAATCTCCTGCTTGGGAATCGGCATCAGCAAGACCGAATTTGGGATGTCGATACCTTTGGCTGCTTTAATGACCGACTTAGCGGTGCCCGTACGGACGAGATCATACCAGCGTTTACCTTCCGCAATAAATTCATAAGCCCGCTCTTTGAGGACTAACTCCCGAAAACTGGCCGTTGTCTGACCAGTTAATGTAAAATCGACCGGTGAAGGGCTTCCCGGCGCTAAGCCATAGGCCCTTCGGTGAACCATATTCAGTCGTTCCAGCGCCAGCGCTGTTGGGTCCTGACTGGCCTGGCTAGCCGCTTCTGCATAAATTAGCAAGGCATCGGCGTAGCGGTAGATTGGAAAATCGTTGCCACTGGCTTGGGAGGCAGGCGCTCCGGTATCTTTAAATTTACCAAATCGAATCGGTTGGGAAGCGCTGTTGGCGACAATAGTACCTGCTTTGTTAGGTCCAGCCGTATACAGATTATACCCTTTCCGTAAATCCGCATCAGCCCAGTCCCGTAGGAGTGGGTAGGTTGGAAAACCAAAGAACGTACCGAAACCGTTTATGGCCCAGAGACTAGTGGGCAGGTGATAAAATTGCGGCAGCGCGGAGCCGGCGGCTACACTCCTTTGGAATTTAATGGAGAAAATCTCTTCGGATGTGGTGACAACGCCAGCGCCAAAAATGTTCTCAAAATCAGCAGACTGCTTTATAGTAACCAGTGAGTAAGCTGCCGACGCAATAACCTCCTCGGCTTTATCGCGGGCATTAGCCCATTGCTCCCGCACTAAATAAATATCCGCCAGCATCGTTTTTGCCGAGCCAGAGGTAGGTTTACCGGCAAGCGATTGTGTCAGGGGCAGGCTGGTCTCAGCTAGTTTCAAATCGGCAATAATCTGGGCATAAACAGTTTCGACGGCTTCGCGCTTGCCACCAACAGCCATCAGATCCTGCGTTGGTTGAGTCCGAACAGGGACTCCACCGAAGTTTTTTACGAGATTATAATAGGCCAGCGCCCGTAGAAAATAGGCCTCACCCAGTAACTGTTTCTTTTGCGTTTCGTCCATCGAAATAGCGGGAATGTACTTTAGTGCCAGGTTGGCCGCATCGATGGTTTTGTAAAAGCCCGCCCAAAACTGATCCGTTACGGCAATGATGGGTGTCGTAATCTGATACTGCGACATAGGAATGTAAAATCCCTGCCCGGATGCATAATCCTCAAGTGCGGTCGTATGAGCCAGATACCGGAAACCGTATAACGTAGTGGTATGGAGCGTACTGGATACCGCACTGATTGCCGAGTTGGCATCAGCAGCCGTTTTGTAAAAGTTCGTTGTAGCCAACAAACTTTCGGGCTTTTCGATTAGTATTTCCTTACAGGAAAAAGTCAGCAGACTCGTACTGAGTAAACAGAATATAATATTTTTTTTCATGGCTTGTTTGCAGAAAAATTGCGTTTAGAGACCAATACGGGCACCAATCGTGTAGGCACGGGCGGAGGGGTAGCCGGTTTGGTCGATGCCTACCGAAATAGAGGAAGCCCCTCCCAACGTATTGACCTCCGGGTCATACCAGGAGTACTTGGTAAAGGTGAGCAGATTCTGTCCACTCACGTAGAGTTGCGCACTGCGGAGCCATTTCAAACTCCATTTGGTTGTTGGCAGGTTGTAGGCCAGTTGGATATTTTTCAGGCGCAGGAAGGACCCATCCTCCACAAATCGATTCGACTCCTTAAAGGATGTACTGGCGCTGATCTTCGGATAGTTGGCATTGGGATCAGGGCTAGCCGCTTTCCAGTGATTATCGAAGACTTCTTTGATCTGGTTTTCGCCAAAATACATGCTACTGGCCTGACTGGTCAAATTGGCATTGAAAATATCCCCACCCTGTTTCCCCAGCCAGAACATTGTAAGGGTAAAATCCCTGACGGAAATGTTTGTGTTGAAGTTATACAAAAAATTGGGGTTCGGATTGCCGATAATGGTCTTATCGGCCAGGGTAATGGCCCCATCCCCATTCAGGTCCTGGTATTTAATAGCCCCTTTTTCGTCCAGCCCCTTTTCCAGATACCCATAGAAAACTCCAACGGGCTGGCCAACGCGGATCAGGTTAACGGCTACCGACAGTGGCTGTTGCAGGAGTGTGCCAAACACATCACTTCCGCCTGCGAGTTGTACTACTTCGTTGCGATTCCGGGTAAAATTGACGTTTAAATCCCACTTGATGGCTTTTGTATTGATCAGGTTGGCATTTAACCCCAACTCGATGCCGCTGTTACGAATTTGTCCGATATTTTGGATGGTACTGGTGTAACCGGTTGATTGTTGAAGCGGTACGGTGGCCAGTAGATCACGCGTGTTTTTCTGGTAGTAATCGAGGGTCAAGGAGAACCGGTTTCGTAAAATGGCAATGTCCAAACCCGCGTTAAATTGACCAGTCGATTCCCATTTCAGATCTGGATTGACCAGCAAAGAACCTGTTAACTGACCCACATAAAGCTGATCATTATAGACCGTATTGACGGGGCTTAAAGTAAATAGCGTCTGGTAGGGCAAAAGAGCGGTGTTACCTGTGATCCCGTAAGAAAGACGAAGTTTTAGGTCTGAAATGGTCCGTAAATTCTGGGCGAATGGCTCATCGATGATGCGCCAGCCAAAGGCCGCTGAGGGGAAGTAGCCCCATTTGTTATTGACGCCAAAGCGGGATGAACCATCTGCCCGAATACTGCCCGTGAGCAGATACCGACTTTTATAGGAATAGTTGGCGCGGGCCAGATAGGAGAAAAGTGCCCATTTGTAGGATGTGCTGATTGGTATACCTGGATTGCTCCCTACGCCGATACTCTCCGATTCCAGCCCTTCGTAATTGAAGCCGGTGGAACTGGTTGCAAACGAACGGCTTTTTTCCTGCTGATACGTAATACCCCCCAATAGCGTTAACTCGTGATTGGCTGGAAGTTTAGGGATATACGTAGCCGTATTTTCATTCAGGATATTGGCCCGACTGCCGTAGGTAATAGTTGCTGAACCGGCGGGTGTCGTTGAAATTACAGCCGGGGAATAAAAATCGCCCCGGATCGAGCTATTCTCGATACCAATCGATGAGCGTAGAGTGAGGTTTTTAATGGGCTCATAACTAACCGCGGCACTGGTCAGGATATAGACTTCGTTGTTTTTCTGGTGCCGAGCTTCAGCCAGCGCCAGCGGATTCTCCAGGCTGTTAGGACTGAACGCATAGGGCTTCACGTAACTGTAATTACCCACATTATCATAGGGGGCAATAGTGGGCGGGGAGCCCAGCGCAGCCGATATCACCGTATTTCCTTTTTGTCCGTTGTCATTCAACAACTGAGAGCGATCCGTATTGGTCAGTACCGCATTATAGAACAGGCGGACTTTGTCGCCCAGTTTCTGATTCAGATTGACCCGGAAATTTTCCCGCTGGTAGTTCGATCCACGTAATATGCCCTGTTGCCCAAAATAATTGCCCGACACCGCATATTGCGTATTCTCATTTCCTCCCGTTACCGACAGGGTATGATTTTGCATCGGTGCTTTGCGGAAGATAACATCTTGCCAGTCTGTACCCTGACCGAATGAATTAATTTGTTCAGGGGTAAAATAGGCAGGAAAGCCATCATTGGTGGCCCGCTCGTTGGCTAACGTAGCAAACTCCTGAGCATTCATCAGGTTTATTTTTTTGTTCACCTGCTGCACGGCATAATAACTATCCAGCGATATCTGGGTTTTGCCCGCTTTACCGCGTTTGGTCGTAATGATGATAACGCCATTCGCCCCTCTGGAGCCATAGATAGCCGTTGCCGAGGCATCTTTCAGGACCTCCATTGATTCAATATCGTTTGGACTGATGGCGTTTGGCGCACCCGACAAAGCAAAGCCATCCACGACGTACAGCGGTTCGTTACTGCCTTGCAGTGAGTTACCGCCCCTGATACGTACACTCAGGGTTGTGCCGGGTTCGCCCGAGTTCTGTAAGACCTGTACACCAGGAGTTCTCCCCTGTAGTCCCTGAACAGCATTAATGGTTGGATAGGCCGTCAATTCTTTGGCCGACACCGAACCCAGCGAGCCAGTAATGTCACTTTTCTTCACAGTTCCATATCCCACAACGACGACTTCAGAAAGGGTTTTATTATCGGGTATTAATTGAATATCGATCGTCGACTTCGTACCGATAGCGATTTCCTGAGACATGTATCCCACCAGCGAAAAAACCAAGGTAGCATTCCCCCCTTCCGGAATATTCAGTTTAAATTTCCCATCGACGTCCGTTGTGGTTCCCCTGGTTGTCCCTTTCAAGAGCACATTGACACCCGGTAGTCCAGCCTTGTTTTCGTCGATTACCTGCCCACCAATGGCCTGGTCAGTTGCTTGTAGATTCCGCTCCGAGACTACATTAATTAGGCCTGGCTTTGAGTTGACATCTGTTGCCTCCAGACTGGTCAGTGAGCCTGTGGCACTTACACCTGGCAAGCCAATTATACTCGTAGACAAACTTTTATCTACCCGATGCCCGGTTATTAAATAAGCGCCGTTTTTTACTTTACGATAACGGAGCCCGGTATTTTTGAGAACCATTTTCAGGTTTTCTTCCAGATCGACTTTCTGATCGATAATGTTAGTTGGTACGACCAGGCCCCGTACGAGCTGATCGCCATACAGGATATCTACCCCGAAAAGTTGTTTGAGATCTTTCAGGGCGTCGGTTAATAATCGTGTCGTATTTTCGGTAGCTCTGGCAGGCGAATGAATCGGCTGCGGGGCAGAAAAGGGCAAAGCAGTAGCTGATTGACCGGATAAGGTCAGACAAACTACCAGCCCCATAGTTGGTAGGCCAGTAAAACAGGAAAGCATAAAAGAAGGGTTAAATAGGTTGGGGAGCCAGCAGCACTTTGTCGCCCTGCCGGGTAATCCGAATGTTTAAGGCTTCGGCAATAATGGACAATAAGTCATCCGCGCTTTGAGCTGGATAGGCTCCTGATAAGGTCAGTGCTGCCGTTTCAGGATCGGAAATTTCCAGACTCATACCAAAATTTTCCTGGAACAGATACGTAATTTCCTTGAGTGAAGTCTCCTCAAAGACGTACCGATGATCCCGCCAGGCCGCATAGTTAGCGGGTTGCGGGATTGGCTTCAGACGAGCAACCCCATTGCGTTTCAGGTTAACCAGATCACCTGGTTTCAGGGTTACCTGTTGTTCGCCCTGGCCTGCCTGCTGATAATGAAGTTCAACCTTCCCTCGCTGCAACACAACCTGCGTCCCCCGAGGTCGGGCATACAATGTGAACTCTGTACCCAGCACGACAACATCGGCCCCATTGCCGGTTTTGACCACAAAGCGTTGATTGTTAATCATGTGTGTAACCGAAAATAAAGCTTCACCATCCAGCCAAACCTGGCGGGTTTCGCGTCCGAAACCAAACCGGGGTACTCGTAATGTGGAGTTAGCATTGAGCGTTACCTGACTGCCATCTTCCAGTTGAACGACGCGCGTCTGACCATACGCCGTTTCGTAGGTTTGATTCAGTAGTTGCTGCCGAAACGTAAAGCTGCCCACCATGATGGCTACGGAGGCCGCTACTGCCCAAAGCAGCCAGTTTCGGCGTGTAGGCGTAGGTAACGTCATACGTATAGCTTCACCTGCTTGCACGTCCGCTGGGCGATCAGTGGTTAAAAAATTGGTATAGCTAGTTAGCGCGCTTTGCTGATCGGCTACGTACTGCAAATGAGATTGCTCCCATTCTTCGAGCCATTCATAAAATAGTTCTTCATGGCGAGGATCTTCACACCATTCATCGATCAGCTTCCGCTGCAAGGTAGTTGCCTTGCCCGCAAATGAGTCGAAAATGAGTTGTTTATTGACGAGTTGATTCATGTCCAGGTGTATTTAGTAGGATGACACATTTGGTGTTGGAAAACCCTTAAATACAGATTAGAAAAAATCAACTAATACACTGATGCTCAAGAGAAACCAGCGACCTCTCAATGACTCCCGCAGCGAATGACTGGCCAGCCTGATCTGTACTTCAATCGTTCGCACCGAAAGGCTAAGCTCACTGGCAATTTCTCCGTATTTCTTTCCTTCGAAGCGGTACATCAGGTAAATGCGTCGACGCTGTACAGGCAAGGACTCGATCGCTTTTTCTACATCCTGATAGAGTTCATCATACTGGGTGATGGCATCTGGTTGCTGGTCCTCCTTTGTTGCCTGATACTGAGCTTCCTCCAGCGATACATCTCGTTGGAATGTCTGCCGAATGTAATTATAGGCCTGATTCCGAATGGTTTTATAGAGATAAGCCCGGTAAGAAGTGGTAATGGTACTGAAAATCTGTTGTTCATAAAACTGACAGAACATATCTGCGACCAGGTCCTCAGCAACAGCTTTTGACCCCACAAAACGCACAGCATGGCTGCAAAGGGCGACATAATGCTGCCGAAAAAGCAACTCACAACCCAACCGGGCATCGGTTTTGAACGTTCGGCGGATAAACAGCTCTTTATCGGTAGCCAACGGCTTCAGCTCATCTGGTGATGATGCGTCCATAGTCGATAAAGGTACTGATTCGGTCACTGCGTAAGTTTGCCAGGTACTGATTAGTTGCATGTTCTATTTGATTAATCGTATGCTCACTAATAACCATTCTAACTTAATGACACATTTGCCCGTCCAAAACCCTTAAGACAAACAGGATATTTTCAGTAAAAATTTTCACCCTATGACGAGTTTATTATAAATAAGCCTTTAAATGTTGCTGTAAGAGAATTTTATAAAAGTGTTTGATAGGTCATGCAATCGAAAGTATCTCAATGACGTCAACCAAAATCGAACAATAGAGCCAGTCAGATCAATTTACAGACTCCTTTCAGCTTTTGCCTGGCGTGTTGGTAAGCTACTTTTATTGACTTAACTCGAGACTAGCTCCTTGCTGCCATTTCAGTTGAACAGGTAAATCATAGATAATCCGACGGGCAGCGGCCACAACGTTTTGTGGCAAAACAACTTCGTGTTTTACGTGTACGATATCAGCGCTGGTCGGTATCTGCCCACACGACCATGTTGATGGATCATTCCAGTTGCCATCATGAACCGAGTAAAGCTCTCCCGTGCAGACTGGGCCAAGCTTAACGATCCAGGCAGAAAGGTCCGTATTCGTTTTCCCCTGCACATCGCCATCGGTGGAATTAGTGGTACCAACCAGCAAATAACCTCCATCGTTACTGGCAACCGCACTATTGATAACTTCTGACGATGAGCCACCTAACTTCTTAAGCCAGCCCTGATTTTGATTCATTAGATTTTGTAACCGTAAATCGCCGGCCCGTTCATTTACCACATCAATGATGGTATGGTTAGCTAAGCCTGCCACAATAAATGATTTCGTACTACTGACTCGATCTGACTGGTTAAAAGCATCGCTTATTTCTCCGGTGGGCCCGATTATAATTGTCCGTGTTCCTGTCGGCGCTAATGGTCCAATAGCTATAAATGAATCGCCTGCATAGGGATTACGAATAACATCATCTAACACATTTCCACCTAAATTTTTTTTCCAAACCGCATCAAGTTGCTGATTCAGTTTAGCAGCGAAGGCCGTGATAGTTAGATCAGCTCCTCTATTTGACCCCACCAGCAAATAATTCCCATCGCCAGTCTCAATAACTCGCTTTGCTATTGTTATGGGACTCGTACTATTTCCATAGTCATTATTTATGGACTTAGTGATTGTATTGTTCCCATAAGCATCAAACTTATAGACATCACATTGTGTACCGTTGCGCCCAAACTGGGTAGAACCTAATACAAAAAAACCGCCATCAGAAGTATAAATCAGATCAGCGAATGATCGAGTCAGCGAACTTGTGATATCCATATAATCTACAAATGATTTCATCCATTGAATTACGCCATCAGCGTTCAGACGTACCAGCGACCATCTATACTTGCTGTAAACCAGAACAGCAAAACCTCCATCTGGAGTAGCGGTTATATAGGTGGGTGTATTACTGTTGGATGGAAACTCAGGTGAGGGAGGAATAGAAGTTTGCCACAGCGTACTGCCTGATTCCGACAATCTCATCACACTGCCGTAAGAGATGGCATAGCCATCACTACTGGCCCGGGTAATTTGTAAGGGATAAGCAGTGTAGGCGGGGCCGAGTATGCGTTGCCATTGAATGGCAGGAGGTTGAGCTGTTTGTGCCTTTGTGGGCAGAGTTATGGAAAGCGGCAGACATAGCCAATAAATACCGGCTAGAACTCGGTATTTGTTCCTTATAAATCGAATCATTACGAGTGATGGCAGCCTTTTCTGGCTATCGATGAGTGTTGTAATACGGGAAAAGATAAAGGACTGGAGTGGACTCTCCCTAAACCAGTTGGTTTAGCGGCTTAATTTTACAGATTATAGCAGGCATAGCAAAATGTAGTTATTATTCGGTATGTTGTATACATTAATCACTTGTGCTTATCTCGTAGCGTATAGGCCAAGGCGTTATGAACAAAGGTAATACAGTATCTACCATTCCAAGAGCAATAACCGCTAACGTTGTCTACTAATCAAGATTTTCAAGGCTATTTATTTGCTGATCATATAGTGTCAATAGGAGGATAACTCATTTTAATGTAGTCCCCTTTAGGCCTTATACACTGAATGACGCAATGATTATTTGATAGTCATGAAATAAGAACTTGCGTAGCCCGGCTTTCTCATGCAACGATTTCTATTGTTTTTCTTTCTCCTGGTCTGCTTTGTCATCACCAGTTGTTCCGATGCGTCTACCTGCCGTCAAAACACTTCGCCGGAGATCAATCCAACAGCCATCCGTTATGATGGTCAGACCTACACCAGTCCATCGGCATTTTTCCGTTCAGGAGTGTATGCATACGGATTTCTCAACGTCTCCGCATTAAACTTCCCTTAATCATAAAAACAACCCTTCCCTTTTGGCGCAAGAAGCAAATAGTGGACTCCAAATCCCCGCTTTAAGGCCCCTAGTTTTTTTGATCGATGGCAACGGTTAACCGATGGATGGCGTATAGGCAAACGAATAGGTAATATGAACAAGATGAAGTAAAACGCCCGGTCGATTGAACCGGGCTGTTTTTTGCGCCAACTAACAAATTACTCATCAAACCGTTCTTCAAGACTCATCTATAATCACGTCAATTAAACTTATTTCCTGAACATTACTACTTGTAACTGCTTTTTCTCAGCTTTTGGTTTTCACCTTAACCATCTTTTAACCCCAGCGCCTATACTAACTGCTTAACTTTGTTTAGAAGGTTTTTGGAAAAGAGGATGGTTAAAAAACGCCGGGCTTATTAGGCCCGGCGTTTTTATGTTAACGTCTTTTAACATATGACCTCGTACAGACCAGCTATCTTTGCGGTCTATAAAGAAATATCTCATAGGTTAAGAAAACGGTAAATACCGGTCCAAATGAGACCGGTATTTTTTTAGTTAAAGCCTTTACTCGGGTCAGGCATCACGGGCATAAGCAAGACCTCGTTCAATGTAGCCGCGTGTATCAATAAACAGGCTATCCAGATAATTCATCAACGCCAGAACGCTAACGCGGGCCGGGCTAGCTGTTCCATCAAGCCAACGCTCTGACGAAACAATACCCAGGGTTGTAATAACCAGTTTAAGTGGGCCCGACACTATTTCAATCTGGGTTTCGCTCCGGATCAAACTTACCTCCTCGCGTTGGTCCCAGTAAGGGTAGCCCAATCGAAAACATTGTTTCGCTTCCGATTCGGTCAACCCTGGCAACGGCCTAAGTAGTAAACGCACACTATGCAGAGGCACTGTACGCGTAAATGATTCTCCATGAAAGCAAACACCGGCTGTTGGTGTCAGCGGATTACCATCTATCCTGTCACGAACATAATTAAGGATACCAACTTCCCCATGTTTAGCATGATCAATCGCATTGATCTGTACCTCCTGGCCAAGATATAAAATCAGCTCTTTCGCCGTCAGTGTTATCTGTATGCTCATAGTCGCCTATTTAACCCTCTTTCCGAGCTTTAATAGATCTTCGCTACGATGATCCCGGCATTAGTGTTTAAATATCGGATGGTAATATCCTTTCAGCAAGAAAATATCCACTTTTTGTACCATTAATAAACAGAGAAGGCCATTTCAGGCACCAAATCCCTTACAGCACATCTCTAATTGTTCGGTTAGACCAGTTCCCTAAAGGGCGGCTATAAACGAATCGATCACTAATAGGGATATACGTTTTAAGCCAGAAAACCAGCTTTGTGCATATCTGCCCAAAACGGCTAAATCCAATAGCCTAATCCTGTCGTATGTACTTCTGAAAAGAAGCTTACAACGTTTTAGATCAGGCTACTCCAATGGGGCTGCCTGATTTTTTATTGGCCCAGGTTGTATGACTGACCGGTAAGCATTTTATTAACCTGACTAATAACCCTACTTTTTCCGGATATCTATTCCAACGAATCCCCCCTTACTGGAGTCATGGCTATATATCGTTCAGGGTATGAAACAAAACCTACTTTTTCTGATCATCATAGCTATGATGATGATCGAATGCCGTTCTACTACAGATGTTTTACCAACGGGCGTCTGGTCCGAAGGGTGCGTTGAATTAGGACCCTATCAGGGGGCCTATCGCCTTAGCGGCATGTGTTGCGCCTATCTGTTAATTCCAAAAATTGAACTGAATCAAGATCGATCATTTACTGTCACTGGCAGTTATCATGCCTTTACGGGCGCGGGCTTTAGTAATGTTCCGATCCAGATAACAGGCCAGCTAACATCCAACGGCAACGAACTGACCATTGGTTACTCGCTCAACTCTTCGCCTGTTACTTACAGGCTTACATCCGGTCCGGCGAAATTAGCCTGCTTTTGCGGATGCGATTAGTAACCACCTGTAGATGCAGTCAGTCTATTATTCTACGCCTTTTACCTGCATCTGAAGCGTATAAACAGACTCCGACGCTGTAATAAACAGTGTCCGCCGATCTTTACCTCCGAAACAAATATTGCCAACCCAACGGGAAGGCACCGGAATTGTTCCCAGCTTCTTACCGGCAGGATCATAGACCGTAACACCCTTTCCTGACAGATACAAATTACCCTGATTATCAAGGGTCATACCGTCTGAGCCCTGCGCAATATAGAGTTGTCGATTTGTTAAGCTTCCATCCGGATTGATCTGGTATTTATAGGTTTTACTGGCCCGAATATCGGCAACAAACAGGCTTTTCCCATCGGGAGTGCCGACAATACCATTTGGCTGCATCAAATCGCTATCGACGACAATGGCCTCTTTGGCATCTTTGGGTAGATAATAAACTTTCTGCCCATCGATATCCGGTTTTTTTCGCTCCCAATAGTCGCGCTGGTAATAGGGATCGGTGAAATAGATACCGCCTTTGGGGTCAATCCATAAATCGTTGGGGCCATTGAGCCGAAGACCCTTAAAATTACTCAGGAGGACAGTAATTTTCTTTCCCGGGCTAATCGACCACAATTCATCTTTTTCATCGGCACAGGAAATCAGATTACCTTTTTTATCAAAATATAATCCATTGGAACGACCAGCTTTATCCATATAAACCGACAGTTTTCCGCCTGTATCATACGTCCAGATTTTGTCGTTGGGTTGATCGGTGAAGTAAATGTCTCCTTTCTTATTGACAGTTGGCCCTTCAGTAAACGCGAACTGGCTCGAAATCTGGCGAAGGGTAGCTCCTGGCGCAACAACTTTTACGGAATCAACGGCCTGGGCATTAACCCTATGGCCAACGATCAGGAAGCCTGTCAGCAGCATTACTAGTACTTGAAATATGGCGTTGCAACAGTTATTCATAAACAATAAAAACGTTAGATATAGAGAAGACGGAGCTATCAGCGGTTCTACTGTTTTCGGCATTAATCAGCTAGCCAACGGATCCATAAAAGTACTCCCTTAGCATACGAATAATGTAACCGCCAGTTCACTAACTAGCTGACAGAAAGAGGCCTGAAAGTTACTCATAGAAAACAATAGCGCCATCGATAGGTTTCTATAAAACAGATTTCGTCTATGCTTATATTGCAAACCGTCATTGTGTTTTTTATCTGTTTATACCAGGCAATCTGCGAACTTATTCTCGTTGAATGACTCTTTCAAACGTTGACCTAACTAACTGTGAACGAGAGCCGATCCACATTCTCGGCTCCATTCAATCCTACGGCTATTTACTGGCCATTCTGCCCGATACTTATTCGATCGTTCATGCGAGTGACAATATTGCCGATCTATTTGGCATTTCTGCTGACCAGATACTGGGGCAACCGCTTGGCTCGATACCAGCCAAAACTGATTTATCGGTCAATGCGCTGGTTGAACTGCTGAACGTAGGCCGGCGAAGCGGTTCCTGGGATAGTATGAACCCACATCAATTCGTTATAAACGAAAAAGCCTGGAACCTGATCACTCATCAACATAACGGGCTTATTATTCTGGAATGGGAACCCGTTGGCGACCATAATCCGCTCAGGAATCAGCAACTGATTGCGCAGGCCCTGACGGAGGTTCAGGCAAGTCGAACCCTCACGGATCTATTACAAAATACGGCTCAGCGGGTAAAAAAGATCATTGGCTTTGACCGGGTTATGGTCTATCGTTTTGAGGCCGACTGGCACGGGCATGTTATTGCCGAAGCCAAAGAACCCCATCTGGAACCCTATCTGGGGCTGCATTATCCGGCATCCGATATACCACGTCAGGCTCGTGAATTATATAAAGTTAATCTGGTACGTTTGATTGCCGATGCCACCAGTACACCATCCCGTATCTTATCGCAGCCAGATTGGCCGGAGGATCGTCCATTAGACCTTACCCATTCCGTACTCAGAGCGGTATCACCCATTCACATTGAATACCTCAACAACATGGGCGTGCAGGCGTCCATGAGTATTTCGCTGCTGTATCGGGGTGAGCTATGGGGGTTAATCTCATGCCACAACACGATTCCCCGCTTTGTCGATTATCCGGCGCGGCAAGCCGCCAAATTTGTGAGCCAGCTGCTATCGACCGCGCTTGAATTTCGGAAGGACGAAGAAGATCAGAGTAATTTGTTGCTCTATCGTCAGCATGGCCAGTACATTCATGAGCAATTATTGATCGATGAGAATGTAGTGCAGGCCCTCACGAAACGATCACATACTATTCTGGATCTGACAAAAGCCACCGGAGCGGCCCTTCTGTTCAATAACCACATTTATCGACTGGGCAAGACGCCCAGCGAGACTGACATTCGTGCACTGGCCGACTGGCTTAAAGCCAGCGATACCGAAACGTTTCTGGAGACGAGTCAACTCGCTGCGCTGTATCCACCCAGCGAAGAGTTTCGGGACCTAGGATCAGGGCTTTTAGCCACTGTTCTGTCAAAAGAGCTAAATGAATATGTTTTCTGGTTTAAACCCGAACAAATTCAGCAAGTTACGTGGGCCGGAAACCCGGATAAGCCCGTAACAGTCGGCGAAAATGGGCAGGAGCGCATTAGTCCCCGAAAAAGTTTTGAAGCCTGGACACAAACCGTCCGGAACACATCGGAACCCTGGTCGGAGGCCGAAGTGTCGGCGGTCATCAAGCTACGCGAAGATGTTTTGCAGGTAATTACCAAACAGGCTAACGAAATCCGGGTCCTGAACCAGCGGCTGCAACTGGCCTATGATGAACTGGATGCCTTTAGCTACACCGTCTCGCACGATTTGCGTACGCCTTTATCGTCAATTCGATGTTATTCGGAAATTCTGCTTGAAGAATACGGTCAGGACTTTCCACCGGATGCCCACGTCCTGTTCCAGAAAGTTATTGACTCTACGGAGCGAATGCGGGCCCTCATCCGGCATATCTTGTACTATTCACGAATGGGCCGTACTGAGTTGAATACCGAGCCAATTGATATGCGTCATTTGCTGGAGGGTATTCGGGAAGAGATTCTGGTTACTGCCAAAGACCGGTCCTTAACAATAGACATTGGCGACACACCGCCCATAGTGGCCGATGAAACGATGGCCATTCAGTTATTTACAAATTTGCTTAGTAACGCAGCTAAATATACGAGCTTATCTCCGGAAGCCATTATTCATGTCACGGGAAAACAAACTGACGGCGAAGTCATTTATTCAGTAGAAGACAATGGTATCGGCTTCGATATGAAACAGGCGGGCAAGATGTTTGATTTATTCAAACGATTAGAAAATGCCCGGTCTTTTGAAGGTTCCGGTGTTGGACTGGCCATTGTTAAACGAATTATAAACCGGCATGAGGGTAAGATCTGGTATCACAGCGAACCCAACCGGGGAACAACTTTTTACGTTTCTTTACCGATAGCGACTACCTTATAACGTATGGCAGATGTTCTATACATTGAAGATAATGCGAATGATGCGGATATATTCAGCCGGCTGATGCAAAAGTTACAGCGCCCCATCACCTATACCATCCTGAGCAGCGGTTCCGAAGCAGTCGATTATCTGGAAGGCCAGGGTCAATACCAAAAGCAGGTCGCTCCATTACCTAAACTATTGTTACTGGACCTTAATCTGGTCGGTTTTAGTGGTATTGAGGTCGTACAGCGCGCCCGCAACCTCGACCGCACTCGATTTCTGCCAATCATTGCGTTCAGCACATCCGATAACCCCAGCGATATCCGATCTGCCTACGAAGCAGGGATCAACGCCTATGTTGTAAAGCCGGGTACTTATCAGGCTACCGGAAAATTGTTGAGCCGTCTGTATGATTTCTGGCTTGAAAACAACACCCGAATCGATAACAAATGACATCTTTACCCGAACGGCTCCGACACGAAACCCGAACGCTACATGAGCAAACGGAGCAGCTTTTCTATACCGAAGCGCTTCGAAATGGGACCCTATCGGCCGCAGAATACGGCCATCTGCTTCGCACCCATCTGGCATTTCATCAGGCTTTAGAATCAGCCATCGACCGACATCCTGCTTTCTTTGAGGAATATGAACCTAAAACCCGACAAAAAACAACGTGGTTAACGGCCGATCTGGCCTATCTGTCGCTGCCCCTTCCTCAACCAATGCCTGCCTTGTTTGCGGGCTGGTCGCCGGGTGCTTTGTTAGGAGCGGCCTATGTTGGCGAAGGTTCAATGCTGGGCGGCACGGTTATCTGGAAACTCCTCCAGAAAAATCAGGCAGTACAGCCGTTGCTGGCAAAAGCCCGTTTTTATGAAGGGTATGGGGCAGAAACCGGTCATCGCTGGCGTGATTTCGGCGCTTTTCTGGTTCGAAAAGGTGCCGACAATCCCGATGAAGTTGTTGCAGCAGCCAAACAAACATTTATTGCCTACCAAACTGTTTTCCAGCGAACGAAATCCTGATGAATACCACCTGGCGGTTTATTGAATTTTGCCCGGTAAAGACTCAAAAACGGGCAGAAACACGTTGAATGTTGATCCGCGACCCGGCTGGCTGGTAGCATCGATAGCGCCACCGTGACTCTCGACCACGCGCTGACAAATGGCCAGCCCGATACCCGTTCCACTATAAATGGTTTGATCGTGTAACCGCTGAAACGGTGTAAAAATACGGTCTTTGTATTTTTCGTCGAAGCCAATTCCATTATCGGCAACCGTAATCAGCCAGAAAGTTCGCCCGGACTGATCCTGAAGTTTCGGGGGAAGTCCGTCGGTCAGGGCCGGGTGAAAACGGATCTGTAGTAGGGGCTGCTGGCCCGATTGCGCAAATTTAAGTGCATTGGCAATGAGGTTCTGAAAAAGCTGTCGAAGCCGCGATGCGCTACCCAATATAATCGGTAATGGCACCGTGTCAATAATGGCGTTCTTCTCGGCAATCGTCATTTCAAGGTCGCTGATAACATCCGTCAGTACATTGGTCAGCGAAATTGGCAGGAAGGGTTCTCGCTGTGTTGTGAGTTGAGAATACGTCAGCAAATCTTTAATCAGCATCTGCATGCGCCGGGCCGACTTCTGAATACGACGGATCAAATCGGTCTCACCATCTGACAGGCTATCCATAAATTGACTCTTCAGCATATCGCTAAACGACTGAATACGCCGGAGTGGCTCCTGCAAATCGTGCGAGGCTATCTGAGCGAACTGTTGCAGATTTTCATTCGAGCGTTTTAATTCGGCAACAGCCTCTTTCAATTCGGCGGCTTGCTGTAAAGCCGCCAGCTCGGCCTTTTTCCGGTCGGTAATGTTGTTGAAGGTAACCACAACGCCATCGCTACCCTGTTTAACGGCCGACACTTCAAACCATCCCTCCAGTCCAAATTCGTCCTGGTAATACTGAATACTGCCTTCAGCCCGCCCGGTTTCGACAACCCGCACATACAAGTCATAAAAGCCGTTTTCACGATTTCCAGGAAATACTGTCAATAACGACCGGCCAATAATCTGATCAGGCGTCATAAAGTTACTTTTGACAACCGCTTCATTGGCCGTATTCATCATAAAATCAATGATCATACCGGCCTCATCACGCATTGCGGTCATGGCGATAATGCTATTGAGCGAAGCATCCAGCGTAGTCCGTAACTGGTGCGTCTGTTGTTCCAGATCCCTGGTTTGTTCATTGACCCGCTCCTGCAGTATTTCTTCCGTGCGTTTACTGGCTGTAATATCAATGACGGTTCCCGTAAATCGACTGGCGAGCCCCTGTTCATTAAAGAAAGCCTGGCCGTTGGCACGAATCCAGCGAAGCCTGCCATCTTCAATTCCAACTGTCCGGTACTCAATATCATAACGCCCATTGCTTCCTGGTTTCAGGGCAGCCTGCACAATCTCATCGGTTCGCGCCCGGTCATCGGGATGAATTCCCCGCAAAAACACAGCATAATCTATCTGGGCAGTTGGTGGTAGTCCAAAAAGTTCTTTCGTGCGATCCGACCAGACCAGTTCTCCGGTCAATGGATTCAGGTTCCAGGTTCCTAATTGAGCCGATTCAATCGCTAAGCGTAGCCGTCCTTCAACCTCCTGAGCACGAATTTCAGCGCGTTTCCGATCCGTCACATCGACCAATACGCCGGAGAACGTCACGGGTCGTTTAGTTATATCATAGGTCAATCGTCCGCGTGCAAGAACCCATTTTGGATCAAGAACATCGACAACAATTCGATATTCGGCTTCGAAACTGCGATCCAGATGCATGGCCTCATCGATCAGACGCGTGACATGGGGCCGATCATCGGGGTGAATATTGTCGGTGAACGTGCTTAGTGGCAATCCATTTGCCTCTGGTGTATCAGTTATGCCAAAAAGCTCAAACAAGTTTGAATCGCCATAAACTCTATCGCTGCCAATATCCCAGAACCAGGTTGCAATCAGCCCTATACTAAGGGCAGTCTGCAATTGATCATACGAACGAAGCAATACATGTTCTTCTGGTGGGTGTGGATTAGGCTGAGCAGCAACAGGCTGATTCATGCGTCAGTGGCTTGTATCGAATAGATTTACTAAACTAGTAAATAATAAGTTTAGTTATCAACAATTGGCAGGTCAGAATAGACTAATCCTGAAGGTCAACAATAGTTCAGGCAGTAATTGCCTTCCCCTCAGCCTCAAACATTGAAGCGTAATCATCTTTGGGATTAAAGTCATCTTCGCCCATTGGACCTTATCCCCTCTCGCTGTTCAATCAAACAGTTGAATCTGATAAGCGGCTTCATATACAAACGCAAGCCGTTTAATTGACTCCAGATTACTTGAACATACCTTACTGCGTGGTTTCTTTTTACACTAAGACGAAACCCCCACAAGTGTATATTAACAAAAAAGTAATCTATTCTTTCAATAAATTATATTTTTAAATAATCTAAAAATAAAAAACTATATAATAAGACTGTTTTTTTCGGTTAGCCTTTATTATTATTGCCGCAAATTAATAGCCTAATTATGAACTTAAGATTACTTAAACACTACACATTGCTATTCATAACTGTTCTGTCGATCAGTTCCAGTGGATTTGCGAATGATGAACCTGTCGACAAGGTCGACATGCCCACACTGTCAGTCAGCAAGAGAAAACTGCCTGTCCCTGTTTCGCCAGCCCGTAAAGGCCAAAACAGCCGCTTTGATAATGACCCCATCCGATTTACCCTCCGGGCCAACAAACAGACAGTCGCTCCGGGCGAAGAAATGGAACTTACCATAACCGCTCACTATCTCGACATTCTTTCTTCGCAACTGTTTATTCTTCCCGGATCAAATGCATTTGCAATAAAAATTCTAACTCCTGATGGGTTTATACAAACCGGCGGGGACTATGCTGATTACATTGGTACTCAGCTTTCGCCTACCAACCCCAGTGTAACCTATACTTTGAAAGGCTATTTTACGAAAGCAGGACAAGCCTCAGCATTCAGACTCCTGCGTGGACAGGCAAATGCTAATGCAGCTAGTCTGTTTGTGGAGAAAGCTCGCTTATCCATCAAAACCAATAGCTATAAAGCTGCTGCCAGGGTAGCAAGTGACAACATCGTCTTAACCGCTAATTGTGAAGGATCTAACCTATCTATCAGCGGATCTTTAACAACCAGTAACAGCAATCGCATAAGTATTCTGGTTTTTAAGGATAATGCTATTGTGAATGCAATCAATGATCTGGTTGGTCCCTCCTTTAGTCAGACCGTTTCGATGAGTGGCAGTGGTTCATACAATGCCAAAGTGCGGGAGGTCAACAACGATGCCAATGAAGTCAATTCGTCGGTCGTTGCTGTTAACTGCTCGTCTACTCCTAATCCGCCCACAAATCCAAACCCGCCTACCGGAGGGTGCAATTTCAACCAGGGTCAATATTTGTTAACGACCAGTTGGGGAGAAGTAATCTACGCACATCAGTATAATGGGTACTGGTATGCCGCCTATGCTGACGGATCAAATTTCAAACCCCGCCATTGGCTCGAAGCCGTTAGTTACGGGCAAGCCAGTTGCTTTGCAGAAGAGGACCCAAAAGCCAACCCGACTGGAGGAACAACAAATCCGCCAACTACAACAAATCCACCAGCGAGTGGTGATTGTTCAGTAGCTAGCCCTCAAGGCCATGTTGATGCCCTAACCAGCACAGGGATTTGGGGCTGGGCATTAGATGGAAGCGATTTGAATAAAACCGTGATAATCGATATTTATATCAATGGAGTTAAAGTGGCTTCGGGCAAAGCACGGGAAGATCGATCGGACTTAGTCCCTGCTTTTGGTAACAATCCAGCAGCCCGTTATCATGGTTTTCATGCAGAATGGGATTACAACCGAGAAGGGCCAAATACCTATACCATTACCGCTAAAATCTGCGGTACCAATACGGTTTTAGCCAGTCAGCAGGTAAGTTTTTCTGATTCAAGTCCAGGAGCTAGAAAACAGCCATGCGAAGAGTGCGTTCTACTTAAGGAGGTAACTGTAAAAGCAGCAAAATATCGTGATAATGGCCAGCCGGCGGGAGATTGGGAGGGCAGTGACGGCGGCTCCAGCGATTCGGGAAATACGGGCTCAGATGATGGTAGTGGTAACAATCCTGGAGGTAATACCAATCCCGGAGGTACAGGGACTGGTTCGGGGAGTGGGCAAATCCTAAAATTTACTTCTACTAAACTAGGACCCTATATTAATGAGATTGAAGTCAATTTAACCGACCCTTGCCTTAAAGCGGTTACCGAATTTGTATTTAATATGACAAGTGGAGGCACTGAAATCTTTGGTGAGAAAGTGGGCCAGATGATGATAAATCTTATGTCGTCTAACACCCAAAAGAAAATATTCTTACAACAGGGATATGATGCTGACAAAGGACTTGATGGCTGGTATTTACCATCAAGTGGAAACGGCCAATTAAACTATAATACAAATGCATTAGGCCAAGCAAGTGAAGAGTATATTGCGGCTACCTTGATTCATGAACTCGTACATGGATACTATCATGAAATAAATAGTAAACCACTTGACAACGATGCTGATCACAACAATATGGCATCAGACTATGTACAACCAATGGCCCAGGCTTTAGTGGGGTTATATGGTATGCCTCAACAAGACGCTATAGATTTAGCTTGGGGAGGATTAGGGGCTACGCCCCAGTTTAAGGCTTTATCACCATCAGAACAAAATAGAATTATACTAACGAATACAAATTATAAAAATGGCTCACTGGGTAAAAAAGATTGTCGTTAATAAGTGGTCCTGGGTATATTTTTTATTCCTTTTTTCTCTGGAATTTACCCAAGCGCAAACCGAAAAACCAGTACGATTTCTCTATACTGAACCTAGAAATGGTAAACAGAAATCGGCTAGTTATTTTCTGGACGATTTTGCATTAAGGGCTAACGTGCCTGATGCCGGCTGTTATTTTGCGATGGGCTACTTTCGTTTTCACCTGGCTGAAACGGGGAAAATAGATAGTGTTGCATTCAATGGTGATCTGCGTGAGGAGTTAAAGAAACTGGGCGAAAATAAAATTTTGGAGAGCCAAAAATACTGGCTCTGTACGACTTGCACACAGACGAAGGGGCATTGGTTTACGCTACCGGTTTACGTAGCATATACTACCGCAACTCCCTGCCCGAATAACCCAATTTACAGCCAGTCAATACGTTTTTGGGATAATCTGTTTAAAAATAATCAAGATGAACAACTACAAATAGCACCAAATGAATGGTTGCTGGCTCCCATCTATGCGATTAAAATGAGATAAGTAACGGGGCAGCTAGACAAGGCTGCCCTAACCTGTTTACAATGGTTAAAAACAAAGCCATAAACCAAACGGAGCCGAATTTTAATTCGGCTCCGTTTGGTTTATGGCCTAATTCTTCACGACCCGTTTCCTGAACACCTGATCACCAATTCGGACTTCCACAAAGTAAACTCCGCCCGAGGCTGATTGCAGATTGAGCGATTGTTCGAAGGTATCGGCGGTTTTCTGATGCGCCTGCCTGACAATTTCAACCCCATTCAGGTTACGTACGGCCAGTACCAAAGCGCCCTTGAGCGGACTGCTGAACGAGACGGTCATCTGCCCATCGCTTGGGTTAGGTGTTACCGAGAGGGCCTGCTCAACCAGCGGGTTGTTGGCCGTTACGGTGCCCGCCCGCACATACACCTGCACAACGGCCTGCGCCGTACACAGATCTACACCCGAGCCAGACACCGTATAGGAAGTGGTTTGTGTTGGCTGTGCTACGACCTGTGGTCCCAAGGTTGTGTTCAGGCCCGTACCTGTCCAGTTGAAAACGCTGGCTCCCGTGGCGCTCAGCGTAACGGTTTGACCCGGATCGATAAACACCGAAGAGGACGCTACCTGCACCGATGGCTTCATGCCAATGCGGGCGGTAATGTTGTGCGAAACGTTTATCCCCAGGCTATCAGCATAACGAAGCCAGTCGCCTTTCTGGTTTTGCCGCCAGGCGGTAGCAAATAAGGATTCACCATTTTTAGAGGTTACGAGCGCAACGGTATCTCCGGCAGCGTAGGGCAGCGTAATACCAATGTGGTAAGACAATCCGAAAAGCGGTACGTTCCTGTCGAACGTTACCGTTGTTGGGCGATTGTTGGCTACGTCGTCAAGAATGACCCGGAGTGGAACGTCTTTCTGACCCAGAATAGCACCGGGGCCATTCTGGAAACCGCGACCGTTCCAGACGGTCACTGTTACAACCGACTCGGTAGCTGCTCCTTTGGCTGCTTTAGCCACACCAAATTTCAGCGATGCCCCAGCCAGGTTATTATAACTCAGCGTATTATCGAAAAACTCGGAAACAGCCTGCGCTTTCTTGCTGTTCTGACCGGCCAGATAGCCCGTTCCACCCGGTTCCCGTATTACTGTAGGTGTCCCACTAAAGTTGGTAATTTCGGCACAAAGTCCCTGATTCAGGACTTCGACATACTCGGTACGAACCAGCGGGTCCGACTGGCCGACTGCATTCGTTGTCACGAGTGTTACTTTGAACTTGCCAGGCTGAGCGTAGGTAACCGTTGGATTTTGCTCGGTAGAGGTAGACGGTGTACCCCCTTCAAAGGTCCACTCCCACTTGGTCGGAAAACCACCCGACAGGTCGCTGAACCGCACCTGGCCCCCGAGTAGTACTTTTCGGGTGTTGGCCTGAAAATTCGATGTAGGGCGGGTAACGACCTGTGTGCCACAGACGTTGGCGGTCAGCAGACTGTTTCGTCGCGGGCTGATTTCCATAACGGCCCGAATTCGGTCTTTTTGATTCAGCGTGAAGATATTCATGCAGGCATCATTGGAGTAATCCATGTAATTCTGCACCATGTTAGCTCCTCCGCAACTAACCCGACCGGTTGGGCATCCACTACTGGCCGACGCCTGTGGGGGCGTATCGGCGCAGAAATCATCACCGCAGTTGGCATCGCCCCAGATGTGCCGCAACCCAAGCCAGTGACCTGTTTCGTGGGTTAGCGTACGGCCCAGATTATAGGTAGGCCGCATAGTCGGGAAGTTACCTTTGCTGGCATTCCCAAACGAACGGTAATCAATGACAACGCCATCGGTGCTAGCCGGACTGGCAGCAGGTATACCCGGCAGATTCGACTGGCTCGGAAACTGTGCGTACCCCAACAGTTGCCCACCACCTGCAACGACTTCATTCAGGTCAACAACCCAGATGTTGTAATATTTATCGGGATTCCAGTAGGTACTGGGTTTCAATACGCCATCAATATCGCTGGTATTCCAGTTAGCCCGGTTGCCATTATACCGATCAATACCCGGTTCGGCCATGTTCTGGCCCTGCGGGTTAACCACAGCCGAGCAAAATTCAATTTCAATATCGGCGCCTACCGCATTACTATTAAAGCCGGGCGTTCCGGCCTTACGACGGTAATCTTCATTGAGTGTTTCCAACTGCGCCTGTACCTGCGCGGCACTAATATTTCGCCCACTACCGACAGGTTCTCCATTATGCACGATATGAACAACTACCGGAATGGTGATGACCGTTGCCGTTTGCCGACTGGAAGCCATCCGCTTCTTGATCTCAATCATTTTGAGCTGTAACTCCCGTTCGAAATCGTTGAGCGTGCCAAGCTGTGGAAATCTTGCCCGAAGCGCACTATCCATTTCCATAGTCGCACACTGGCCTGACTTCAACGTTTGCGCCTGTACGGATTGACCAAGAATCACAACGACTGACAGGCAGAGTAATAATCGAAACATACGCCTATTTGGTAGTAACAGAGTTGAACGTAAACCGATAGCTGGCGTTTATATCCTGAAAATACAGCTCAATCGTCAAAACGTTTGCTGTCAGCGTTTTAAGTGTTGCCAGATACTTGCCATCCAGCACAGGGATATAAAACGCAAGGGTTGCATTCGCATTGACCAGATCCCAGCTATCAGTCAGGTAAATATCCGGCGCATTGGCTGCGCATTTGGTGGCTCCTTCACTTGCTTCCAGTTTGTGCTCGGCATTGGCATAAAAAGTAAGCAGATCGTCCGTAATGCAGGGGTCTATACCACTTTGATTAACCGGTATCACAGCAGATCCAGTACCGTCGTCAAAAATCTGAAACGAAACCATCTTCCAGGTTTTTTTATCAGTGCCCGTCAGTAACTGGCTATAGGTCGTTGGTTTCGGTTCAAGCTTCTCGGAACACCCTCCCAGCAGCCACCCGACTATACCAGGAATCAGCAGTAAGCGTATAAATTGGCGCATAATTCAGCGTATTAGTCAGATTATTGGGGCGTATATGTCTGTGTAAAAAGAAGCGTTGTATCCCGGAATGTTACAACTGTATCCCGAGTCATCTGAATGCGAACTTTTGCCTGAAGATTCAATGTAATCTGGCGATTGCGGGGATTCCAGGCGCCACTGCCACTCAGTGAACCATTCGTGCCGAGGGCCCCATTGGTCTGCGCCGGAACCGTTAGTGAATTATCGCCATTATCGGTAAAGGTTAGCGTTGGTTTGTCAGCATTAAAGCCAAACAACGTACTATTGCCCACCACCACATAATTGATAAGTCCAATATTCCAGTTGCTCAGGGTGTACAGCTTACAATCGGTACTGGTTATTTCTATGCCCGACGCCGTTGCCGTTTTTCCGGCTACAACGCCACTCCCTGTATAGGTTCCTCCAAACAGGCAATCGTCTTTAATGGTCAGGGTAAATGTTTTACCGAGAGGCACTTCGCCAGTACCAAACCCAACCTGCAATGAACTGGGCTGAACACCCGTCAGGGCAAACGTAAGCGACTGCGAATCCAGAATATTGTTGGCATTGTTGATCAGTTGTACCGAAATTTCCCCGAAACTCTTGTTAGCGGGAATAATAACCGTTCCTTTCGTACCAACAATGGTATAGTCTTTTCCTTCGCGAGCCGTGCCGCTAACGGTATAATTGACCGTAATCGGCTGGTTCAGGATCGGCCCAACGTTATGAACCCGCACCGCAATGGGCTTGCTGTAGCTTTCCTTATAGGTTAACGTTGAATCGGTAAACCGAACAAAATATGGCCCCTCAAAGGTGCGGTTTACGTCTTCCTCCTGACAGGCGCCTGCAATCCAGCCAACGACCACAACGAGCAGCAGGGTGATTAACCACTGCCTGCCTGGATTTAGTCTTTCCAGACCGGATTGTTTATAAGTAGTTTGATCTTTCATCTTGTAGCTTCCACTGAATCAATGTTCTGCTAATAACCGGGATTTTGTTTCAGGCTTGGGTTCTGCTGGATTTCGCGTTGTGGAATTGGCCAGACTTCATAACGACTGTTCCAGTTTGGCGAAAAGGCCGACATAACCGCTTGTGCGCGTGCCGTCCGAACCAGATCGTACCAGCGCTGTCCTTCAAAAGCCAGTTCATACACACGCTCCCGCTCAACCGCCAGCAATACATCGGCCTGAGCCGTAACCGAAACAGCGGGTGCCTTGGCGCGAGTCCGCAACACATTCAGATCGGCAACAGCCCCATTCGCGCCCGTCAGCTTTCCCTGCTGAGCACGTGCTTCGGCGCGAATCAGGTACATCTCGGCAAGCCGAATCAATACAATATTGTTATTGTCTTCTGAAGCGGTGCCATACTTAAGCACGGTCCAGCCATTGTCGTTGCCCTTTAGATTCTGAATGCTAAATCCGATTGTGGAATTACGCGTACCCGACTCCGTCGAGTTAAGCGCGGCCACAACCTGATTGGAAGGAATGACCTCCCGGCGGCTTACAAACAGGTTATTTAAGCTAAAATTACCCGTACCCGGATCATCAGACAGGTTATAACCAACTTCAAGAATCGACTCAGCCGTAAAATCCCGGAGCACCAGATCGGAATAATTGGTTTGTAACGTATACACGCCTGAACCAATCACAGTGGTTGCCGTTTGTTCGGCCAGCGCCCAGTTTTTCATGTACAGATAATAACGGGCCATTGCTGCCTGGCAATTGATCTTATTCATGTAGGTGGCATTGGTCGTTACATCCGTAGACCCGGATGCGACAGAAGGCAAATCGGTTAACGCGGCCTTATAGTCTGCCAACACGGCGGTCAGGATATCTGCCTTGGCGGTTCTGGCAATGTTCCGATTTGTAGGCTGATCCGTAGTTGTTACATTCGGAATATCGCCGTAAGTGTATGCGCCAATAAAGTTAGCCCACCCGCGCATAAACTTGGCTTCTGCCGTTACCTGCTTGCGCGTGGCCTCAGAAACGCCACTCACCAGAGGCAGTTTTTCCTGAATAAAATTGGCAATATAGATCGTGTTGTAAATACCGCCCCATAAAGCGTCGATGGCCCCATTGGTCGCCGTAATCTGCTTAGTTCCCAGCTCCCGATAATCGGTGAACGTTCCATTGTGCTGAATGTAATCAGCCGTAAAGTCACCGGCAATCATGTTAGGCGACGCCATTCCCCGGAATGCACTGTATAAGCCGATCCGGACGGGTTGTACGTCGTTTGGCTCGTTAAGCACCAGATCGTCAACTAACAGAGCTACCGGCTCCTTGTTCAGCACCTGCTCACAGGAGGCTAAACCAAGTATTGCTATTACTAAACTATATCGTACGAAGCGAATCATATTGAACGTTGCGCTACCTGTCGAAGCCATGCGAATTAGAAAGTGAGTGTTAATCCGACCAACACAGTTTTTACCTGTGGGAAGGTAAAAAAGTCGATACCCTGTGCAGACGTTGACCCATCGAGTGTGCTAACTTCCGGATCAGCGCCCGAATACCGCGTCCAGGTCAGGAGGTTCGTGGCCGAGGCATAGAGTCGGGCGTTGCCAACTTTATATTTACTGATCCATTTTTTCGGGAAGTTATAGCCCAGCGATACGTTTTTCAAACGCAGGTACGATCCATCTTCCAGAAACCGACTACTCAAATAGTTATTATATGTATCCTGATACACATACTTCGGAACACTGGTAATATCGCCTTCTTTACGCCAGCGCTTTAAGGCCTGCCGGGATTGGTTATTCTGAATGTCGGCACCCGTATTCACCAGCGTGGAATTCGAAAGATTCAGGATGCTATTGCCGTACGAGAACTGTAACAGGGCACTCACATCGATGCCTTTCCAGGAAATACGGTTGGTCAATCCACCATACAGTTTCGGTTGAGCATTACCAATTACCTGACCATCATCAGGCGAGATGCGTCCGTCACCGTTTTTATCGTTGTAGATCGAATTACCCGTGGCGGGGTCCACGCCCAGGAATTTCAGACCCCAAAACGTACCTAAGGGTTGCCCCTGCACAATGACATTGGTACCTCCGACCCCATTTCCGGTATAACCCCGGAATAGCGGCTCGGTACTAGCCAGTTCAACGACCTCGTTTTCGTTGTGCGACAGGTTCAAATCGGTACTCCAGCGAACCGCTTTATTGATGTTTACGGTCGAAATTGTCAATTCTACACCCCGGTTGCTTACCTTACCGATATTACCCTGTACGGTACTGAAGCCGGTGGTCTGGGGAATGGGTTGCGCAAAGAGAAGCTTGTCCGTCAGGTTATCATAGGCATCGACCGTTACATTAAGCCGACCGCTAAAAAACGAAGCATCCAAACCAACGTTTGCTTCGCGGGTGCGCTCCCATTGCAGCAGCGGGTTAGCCAATGCCGCTGGCCCTACGCCCGTTGCTCCGCTATAGGTGGTCGATGCCCAGGTGCCCAGAAACTGATAGTCCCCAATGCGTTCATTTCCCGTATATCCGAAGCTGGCCCGTAACTTGAGATCGCTCAGGAAGCGAAAATTCTCCATAAAATGCTCGCTGGAAACGCGCCAGGCCAGTGACAGAGAAGGGAATGCGCCAAACCGCTTGCTCTGGCCAAACCGTGACGAACCATCGTAACGGGCCGTGATGGTGGCCAGATATTTTTCGTCGTAATCATAGCGAACTTCGCCAAATGTCGATAGTAAACTGTTATTGACAATGCCGGATGTACCCTGGTCGACAATACCGGCCGAGGTGATGTACGTAAAATCATCGCTTGGAAACAGACGCCCCTGAACATTACCCGAACGCTCGGTACGCTGTAATATCTCAAGTCCGGCCAACGCATTGAATCGATGTTTTTCGGCAACCTGAAAGCTATAATTCAGGGTATTTGTATTGATCAGGGTCGAGAGTGTCGAGTTACTGAAATCACCATACCCCTGACCGCCAACGCTGGCCAGAAAGCCCCCGATAGCCGTTGTCGATGGCTCAAAATTGTCTTCCGTTACGTTGTTGTAGTCGATACTGACTTTCGAGCGGAAGCGAAGGTTCTGAATAATTTCGTATTCGGCGTATAAACCGGCCAGCAGTTTAACCGTAAGCGTATTGAAGCGGGGCAGAACGGCCTGCGCCAGCGGGTTAAAGTTCGGAAAACCAGGGTAATCGGGATCGTTGGGAACAGTCAGTTTTCCCTGGTCATTGTAGGGAGCATAATAGGGTAAGCTTTTCATAGCCCCCGAATAGACCCCATCCAGAAAATTGTCGCCTTTGACGCGCTTGTTGAACGCGCGCGACAAGGTCATGTTTGTTCCGAATGAAAGTTTCTGCGTGGCTTTATGATCGAACTTGAACTGGCCGGTATAGCGGGTAAACTGGTTATTGATCTGAACGCCCTGCTCATCGCGGTAGCTTCCACTGAGGTAGAACTGAGTCTTATCATTACCACCCTGCGTCGACAGCTGGTACTGCTGGTAAACGCCTTTTCGCAGAACAGCATCGACCCAGTCGGTACTAATGCCGTCGGTAACGCCCTTCACCAGCCCTAATTTATCGGGATCAAGTCCGGCATTGGTAACAGCTTCCCGCTGCAAATCCAGCAATTCTGACGAGTTCAGCAAATCAGGCCGCCGAACAACGTCGGTCATGCCCCGCTGCACATCGATAGTGAAACCCGTTTTCTGATTCGATTTACCCCGTTTGGTGGTTACAAGTACCACACCATTGGCAGCCCTGGAGCCGTAGATCGCTTTTGCCGATGCATCTTTCAACACCTCAATGGATTCGATATCGTTGGCGTTGAAGAGCGAAAACGCATTGTCCTGCTGGCCACCAAAATCGCGGCCCGTCAAGTTACCATCTTCAACCGGAACCCCGTCGACAATGAACAAAGGTCGGTTACTGGCCGAAATTGACGTGTTGCCACGTATGCGCACCGTTAGTCCGCCACCGGGCGTACCCGACGATTGCGACACCTGCACGCCAGCGGCCTGCCCCTGCAATGCCTGATCGAAGCTAGCCACCGGAATATCTTTGAATTTATCGGGAGAGACAGAAGCAATAGAACCGGTAATATCTTTTCGCTGGGTCGTATTGTAACCCGTTACAACCACCTGAGCCAGCTCATTGATAGCTTCCTGCATCTGTACATTGACCACTGTACGGTTTCCGACAGCGACCTCCTGTGTTACCAGACCAATGGAGGTCAGTACCAGAACTGCCGTGCCTCCCGGAGCGGTAATGCTGTAATTTCCATTAGCGTCGGAACTGGCGCCAGTGGTTGTACCCTTAACCTGAATATTGACACCCGGTATTGGCAACCCATCTTGCGCTGATGTTACTCTACCGGTTATACGCTGGCCCTGAGCCAATAGCCTCATGGGCAGTATAGCCAATAAGACTCCGCAAATAATACTGTAATAGTTCCTCATGTATAGATTAGAATCCAGGCAAAATCTTTTAGGGTAGAAACTTTACTAGACGGCAAAACAATGTACTGAAAATCCATCAGGATGCTACCGCTTTTAACGAAAAAATTGATTTCGTCGTATAAATCCATGGGTAAACTGCCCATATCTATTTTATCAACGCGGTCGCAATCACTCCTAAATATAGTACGCTATTTTTATCTATATCGTTGCCAGTAAATAAAAGAGAGATGCTTCCAGGGTAGTAGCATCTCTCTTTAGTAAATCATTTCCTACGCGTTACGAATCCAGGTCTTATTGCTTCGGATTCGTCGTTGGAGCGCTGCCTGAAGCGGGTTTGTTGTAAACCAGCTCATTATCAGGCACATCCCAATAATCGAGGAAATTGTAATTGATTGTTCCGTTGGTGCTTATTTTACCAGTTTTATCCACAATCACAGCTCCTTTACGGCCACCACCTTTTGATACGTCGTCGATAACACCCCACCGGCGGGCATCGTAGAACGATAAGCCACGGAATGCCAGACCTACCCGGCGTTCGCGACGGAGTTCCTCTTTAGCCTGATCGGCCGTTAGGCCCGTACCTGCTACTGCAGCTATTCCAGCTCCCTCGGCTTTCCGAACCGCATCAATCGATTTCAGACCATCCTCGATTTTACCGGTATTGATCAGTGCTTCCGCTTTCATGAGTTCATTCTCTTCGTAGCTGCCCGCCAGATACAGTTCCGTAGCGCCGGGTGACCGATCACTCAGCGTAATAACACCGGCCATTTTCTTGCCTCCATCGACCAAGGCCCAACGTGTGTTAAAGGCATTCCCCCGGCTGCTTTCGCCAATCCAGGGGGTGGCTCGCTGGGTGAAGTTATTCGCTAACCGCTGATCGCCTGTTTTGAAATCCTGAATCAACCGTTCGCTGATTTTGTAGGTTGCTCCACCCGCCGGATCGCCGGTTGCTTTGGCCGCTACCGTACCGGTTTGTGGAGACAGAAAATCACCGTTCTGGTTCGATCGGCCCGTAAATACATTATCGGTTGCCCCTGTCCCATCCGTCGTCAGCGTTAGCACCTGCGCCCATTGGGCAGCTGTCATGGTCTTCGATGGCGTATTTACCAGCAGGTTACGTGCTTTCAGCGTATTGATCGAACGCTTCCACATATCAGGAGTCGGCACTCCACCTTTACCCACCTGATTAAACGAAGGAATAAGCTGCGTCATCACGGCGGTATAGTCGGTCGAACCGGCCGTCAGTAACGCAGCCGCTTTATCCAGATTAGCGTTGGCTTCTTCAATCAGCTTTTCTTTCGCGACAAAGTTGGCATTGGTGCCATTAGCCTCATTGTTGATAACGCCAGCGTAATACATGGAGCCTAAACGCGAGTAAGCGAATCCTTTCCACCAGTAAGCCCATGCCTGAATCGTCGCTTTTTTGACTTTAGCATCGCCCGTAAACGCAACCTGATCTGCCAGCAGAAGCACTTTATTCATCTGGCTATTCAGGGAGTACATATACCACCATTCATGAAATAGCGGATTTGATCCCTGGTTGGCGTTGACGTTGGCCTGACGAATCAGGGCATACTGCGTATTAGGTGCGTTTGGATTCAACACTTTCGAAGCATCATCCAGAATCACATAATCGGGCGCTCCAATCTGGTTACCGAACTGGTTGGCAGCTTCTTCGCCAATGGCATCGCCCATCAGCTCATGGAAGCCAACAGCCCCCGACCAAAAATAGCCGGGAATACCGTCGTATAAGTCGGTCTTGATTTCTTTTGCCCCGTTAATATAAGCGGCTCCCTGCGCTAAGTTAAGGATACCTGTTTCCGTATTGGCACTGCTCACCGTCGGCTGGTTCGGGTTTTTTACGTCCAGTTGTTCTTTACAGGACGTTGCAAAACCCAGCAACAGCGTAGCAACTAATATATGTATCTTTTTCATTGATAAGTCATTGAAGAGTTGAAGACTACCCGCTGGCGAACGATTTGCTGGCTATACTTGCCATTCATCATTCGCAGGAGTTGCCTTATGAATTAAAAACCAATGTTGAGCGCTGCCTGATACGAACGCAGGTTTGGCATGGTGTTGTGGTCGGTACCACGATCCCAGGCTGAGCTACCCGTACCCGAGCTAACTTCAGGATCAAAGCCCGTATACTTGGTGAATGTCAGCAGGTTCCGGCCAGACAGTACCAATTGGGCGCGACGTAACACGGGTACATTCATGATTTTGCTCAGATCAAAACCAATCTGTACGTTCCGCAACCGAACGAACGAAGCATCTTCGTAGAAGTAATCCTTCGTACCGTTTGCCTGCCGTTGTGCATAAACACCCCGGTAGAAGGCCGTCCAGGCACCGGTTTGTCCATCGATGGTGATCGGGTTGGCGTAGTCGGCATGAATACCATCGCGATACATCCATTCTTTCGTCTGGTTGTAGATGTGGCTGCCCTGCACCCAATCGAACTGGAAGCCGAACGTCAGGAAGTTCTTAAACGTGAACTCGTTGATGAACGACATATTGAAGGTCGGGTTGGGATCGCCAAAACTGTATTTATTGGCCGAGAAGAAGGGCTGCTTGGTCGCTTTGCTGACCACGATGCCATTGCTCGCAACGGTATAGAGCGACTGCTGATCGGGCGAGATGTAGAAGTTACCGTTTGGGTCTTTCTGATCGACTGCGTGAACGGTTATATACCCGTACAACTGGCCGATTTTCTCGCCTGCTTTCAACACGTAGTTTGAACTACCCGCGCTGGACAGAACAACGACTTCAGCATTGTTTTTAACCGCCGTAATCTTCGATGACTGCTTACCGAAGTTGGTCGTAAAATTCCACGAAAAATCCTGCGTTCTCACGATCGTGGCGTTCAACGATGCCTGAAAACCATCCGACGCCAGTGAGAAGGCATTGTCTTTGATCGAGTTAATCCCCGACGATGGCGCTGCACTTACGTCAAAAATAGCATTGTCCGTCGACCGTTTCCAATACGTAGCCGATAACCGGATACTGCTTAACCAGTTCGAGGTTTTTGACGGTGTGAGGGCCAGATCCGTTCCAATTTCGAGTTCCGATGATACCTCTACGTCCAGCGCCGGGTTCGGCTGGCTGGCGGGTGTATAAAAGGAATTCGTTGTACCCAGCGATGCGGTGTTCAGGACCTGGTAGCGGTCAAATGGTTTTGGCTGAATACCGGCCTGTCCATAAGCAGCCCGCAGTTTCAACTCTGGGAAAAAGCCAGCAACGGAGCTATTTTCCCAGAATTTGAGCGCCGATAACCGGAAATAAGCATCGCCCCGTGGAAAGGTAAAGGGTTTGGAACCGCTACCAAAGGCCGAGGAGTAGTCCGTCCGGAAACCGCCCGAAATACCAGCCAGATCACCATAATCGATACGCTGGTTTACAACGTAACCATAAGTGATAAATGGCTCGGTATAATCACCGCCCCCTGGCAAACCCGCGCGGCCTGCGGCTGGCGCTTTCACGCCCGGAACCCGGAACGTTGACGACTGAGCCGCTGTAAACGGATCGTACGTTGGCAAGCCTAATGTATAGGTGTAAAACTGATGGAAGTTCCGATTCCGATAATCAAACGAGAGCTGTGTCGATGTCCGGATTGGGATTTTCGATTTAAAATCGTTCTGGAAATCGGTATTGATAAAAGCACTGACCAGGAAGTTCTGGTAGGTAGTGGTCAGGCTGTTGTTATCAATTTCACCCGTAGGATCAGTACCGAAATAGTTCTGATAATTGTTGTTGTTCAGCGCAATTACGTTCCGGTTCTTCGACTGGTTTGCGTAGGTTGTTCTGATTTCCTGCTTCGAATAGTTGACACCATACTTAGCATCTAAATCCAGGAATTTATTGACCTTATAATTCAGGTTGAAGTTCTGAATTACGTCCACTTTATTATCCTTATTATCGGTGTACTTCTGCCAGTAACTTGGATTGGCATGGTTCACCCCTACAGCATCACCGTAATAAATACCAGGATTCCCATCTGGATCAAGCGCTGAGAAATCAGCAAATGGGCGGGCATTATTAACGGCATACATAATAAGCCGGTCATTCGTTTTGATCGTGCTTCGGGTATAAACCAGCTGCGTTGTTGTTCTGAATGTCAATCCTTTGGCTAGCTGTATGCCAATATTTGACATCAAATTGCTGCGTTGATAATTTCCATTGTTGATGACGTTACTTTCCTGTTGGTTATTCGATGCCGATACGGCAAAGTCTACTTTATCATTACCGCCTGTCAGTGCAACGCTGTTATTATACGTATTGGATGGCCGGAAGAAATAGCTGTAGTGATCCTGATACTTCAAATTGGCCGTATACGGTTTATCCGCTTTGTTGTTTACATTGAGCGGATCATACTGAACGTTTTCGCTGTAGAGCAACGTGTTTGGATTGAATTCAAGCGGCTTACCTGACGTGCCAATCACATTATTCTGAGCATCGACAATAAATCCATGCGACTGCGCTTTAGAAACACCGCCTACGTTCAGGTATTCGCTACGCGTGATCCCCGACGAGAAGTCGATATTTAATTTACCTGCCTTGCCTTTCTTGGTAAAAACCTGAATAACGCCATTGGCACCCTGTGCACCATATAGCGTAGCAGCGGCAGCACCTTGAACAACCTCAACGCGCTCGATCGTATTCGGGTCGATGCTGCTCAGCAAAGCGGTTGGGTTGTTGTTGATATTTCCGTTCGAATCGTAATTGGTCGCATCAACCTGTACGCCATCAATCAGCAGAATAGGAGCCGTTCCGCGGTTGATGGTGTTGATGCCACGAAGTACAATGTTTACGGGTGCACCGGGCGTACCGTTACCGCTGGAGATTTGTGCTCCGGCGATTTTGCCGACCAGAGCCTGATCAATAGAAGCGGTTGGCGTCTGCGGTAGATTTTTCGATGAGATGGATTCAACCGAAATACCCAGTTTTCGTTTGTCGGTGGCTACCCCGACCCCAGTAACGACTACCTCGCTCAACTGGCGACTGTCGGTAACCAGTTTGACATCAACAACAGACTGGTTACCAATAGTGACCTCCTGTGAGATGGTTCCGACAAAACTGAACACTAGCGTACCCCCTTCATTCGGTACGGTGAGGCTATAATTACCTCCGGCATCGGTGTTTGCACCTCGTGTGGTGCCTTTCACTGCGACTGATACACCAGGCATTGCCAGGCCATCATCAGCAGAGGTGACTTTACCTGTAATCCTGCGTTCCTGCGCCCACGCTTCGGAGCATAGCAGACAGGCAATCAGGAAGCTGATTGTTAGAATTTTACTCATCGTTTTTAGTTGTTAGATACTTAAAAGAAACTACTCTTTCTCTACAAATCTAGATGGTGCAAAAAACCAATACAAATTTTTAGTACAATTTCACTGTTATAAATATAAATTCTATAGAATATTCTATTTCCAAAATATAATTTTGTATATAAAAGACAAACTAAATTATATATAAGTAATTATAACTATTATATCTACTTTATAATATGAAACGCGTCATAGGGTTATTACTCATAAAATTAGCTCTTCACGATAAAATACAATTACACACTATTCGCATTATTTATATATTTTTAAGTAAAAAATAATAACAAAAAGTGGATACAAATTTAAATAACAATTGCTTCCCACAGTGTATATGCTTATACTTGTACAATCCCGTAATCGTCTATCAGAGGTTTAGTACTGTTGTTTTATCCGTGCATACACGATCACATGACATCGCCAGAGGTTTTATTAATTGCCATCAGGTCGTTGGCATGTTCTTGCTTTTGATACTGCTTGCAAGCTGGCAAAAACCTAATCATAGTAACTCCTCTGGTTTAACCGTTTACGCCTTCTTAAATACAGAGTGTCCTATCAGTCAGCAGTATGTCAGACGGTTGGCCGATCTTCATCAGGAATTTGGCAAATCGGGCGTTCGGTTCATTGCCCTGTTTCCACTTCGAACCGACTCACCAGCCGTTATTGAACAGTTTCGGACGGAGTATAAACTTCCATTTGCGGGTCTGCCCGATAAAAAAGCACGATTAGCCCGGCAGTTCCGGGCTCGTGTTACGCCTGAAGTAGTCGTTATGCAGTCAGATGGTCGGGTGGTCTATCAGGGCGCCATCGACGATTGGTACGTCGATTTGGGGAAACATCGTCCCCAGGCTGCACACGCCTACCTCCACAGTGCCCTCGATGCCTTATTGAATGGGCGGCCCGTTACCGAAGCCCGCACCGAAGCGGTGGGCTGCCTGATCGAGTGATCTAGTGAATGCCGCCGTTTTGTATCATTTAATGTAATAAAACACCAGATTCATCATTTCATCGGTCGAGTTCCAGCCGTAGCCGATCGTTTTGGCGGGATGATTCGGATTAAGTGGATTTTGATCGCTGTTGTCGTAATGGGCTTCGGCAATAATGGTAGAGCCTTTCGGCAGAATGAGCGGTTTCTGAAAAAAATAAGTCAATTGCCAATTATAATCCCAGTCATCAATTTTAATCAGATTGAGTGCATCTCCATCGGGTGTAATGGCAAACGCTCTCACCGATCGGCCCAGGCGGTGCATATGCGGCAAAACAGACAGGAGTTGAATTGTATCTGGCAACGGACCATAATTCATGAAGAATGTTGGTGTCGTATTGGCGGGGAGCTTAAATGGCTGGTTCGTGATGTTATTTTCGGTTAATGTCAGCGTCTGGACAATGCGCTCAGCCGGTTTTTTAGCAAAATAGAAACGAACTTCCGACTGATCCTGATCGGCTTTTGAGGAGGGCGAATAATGAACATTTAGGATTAGATCGCTCCCCGCCCGAATCAATTTGGCTGAACCTGCTGGAAATAATACCCGATCATTGCCGGGCACCCAGCCATAGAGAAATTCATCGGCGAGGGGTGTCCGCTGGAAATTCCGCAGTTGTGGGTCATCTTCGCTGATGCCGTCAATCCCGGCCATCGTGCCCGTCGAATCGATCATCAACCGGCTATGGTGCAACAGCTTGCGGTTTCCCGGCACAAATTCAATCCCTTCGACCCAGATATCATGCTTCAGATTCATGGGCACATGAAAATAGCGAAAATCTTCACGCCCATCCCCTTTGATTGCATAGGGCTTCATTCGTAAAACAAGATCAGGTTTCAGGTTGTCTCGAGCCTTGAATTCACTAGTATTTTGCGCCCGACTCCCGATACCCTGTTCTCCTCCTGCTCCCCGGATCATTCCTCCCTGCACCCATGCCTGAATCGTATTGATTTCGCGCTCGGAAAGGCCCCGCTCATTTGAATAATGCTGAAACTGGCGATCGGCAGGAAACGGCGGCATATAGCGACGTTGTGTCACTTTGGCAACAAACTTACCCCGCTTAACTACGTCCTCGTAGGTTAACAGGCTAAATGGTCCAACTCCACCAGCATGATGGCAGGGAGCGCAATGTTGGGTTAGAATTGGCCGAATATCGGCTATGTAGGTAGGTGTTTGCGCCCGCAGATCGGCCCAATAGATAACCAACAAAAAAGTGCCGAATACAAGCTTCATTCTACCAAGATAGAAAAAAAGCGAACCCCGGTCGAGGTTCGCTATCAGTACAGTTAGGATAGATACGGAAAGTGTTAGCGAGCCCCCCAGGTCAGACTACAGTTCGCGCTGGCTTCTGACACCGCAGTTGGGTCAGCGCAGATGCTACCGGGCTCCCAGGTTTTAAATACGAGTCCGTCTGAGGTGGTCAACCGCCAGGTCATTACGAATTTGTCGGTTTTGTTAAACCAGGCACCAGCTGGTCGGGGTGTCTTCGGATTGTTAAAGACAGGAACAGCGTTCACTTTGTCATATTTAACCGTTACATCCTTGAACAGATTATAGATTTCGGCTGGCGTCAAACTAAACGCATTCCACTGGCGATTGGCAGCGGCAGGTGTGAGTGTTTTAGCGAGTACCCCACCGTTACCCAGCGATGCTGTTTTCGGGTTTCCGTCTGGATCTGTATACGACTCAACCATATCGATATAGACATCGATCTTACTGACAGTGAGCTTACTGTCTAGCGAAACCCAGCGTAGCTTAAAGTTCACTTTGGCAGCATCCGTATTTTGTGCAGCAAGCGGAAAATTTTTCCCATAATCGGCAATATTGGCTTTATTGCTTGAGCCAACCGCGCCTTCGGTAATATCAGCAAATACACCGAAGCCATGAACACCAGGCTCCCAGGCCGGAATGGGGTTCATTGATTCGTCACGGCAACCAATCAGTGCCAGGAAAGCGGCAGTAAAGGCATATATAAGTGTCTTTTTCATACAAGTTTCTGGTATTGAGGCCGTTTGTTGTTCCCTTGATTCATCAACAGAAAACGACATACGGCACCTAGTTTTAGAATTCCCATTTTACTTTAACCTTATCCCAGAAGACCGGGTCCCGATCAAAAATTATATCTGAGACATACTTGGCAGCATTGCTGTTCAGGTTACCTTCCTGTGCCGGATAGGGCAAACGCAAGGCATATTGGCGGCCCGGTTTTAGGATTGGAGACTGAATACCGGTCGAAAACTGTTTAAATGGCCCCTGAACCGGATAGCCCGTACGACGCATCAGATTCCAGATTTCCTGCCCCTGCCCCCAGGAACAGAACCAGATTTGTTTGGCCACCGTGTTCAATTTACCCTGATTGGTTGGAGCCGCATCATAGAGCGCCAGCCATGCATTGACGTAAGCAGTAACGTCAGCGGCCACCGGAGTTGGTGTTTTGGTATCGGCGGCCTGAGCGAATTTGACCACCGAAGCGATCTGTTCGCGCATGGCCGTCTCAAAAAGTGCGCGCGCATCACCCGTCACACCCGTTCCATCCAAAATGGCTTCTACCTGATAGAATTTCACATTCCAGCTCATGATAAGCGGCCAGATTCCGTTTCCGCCTGCGCCATCTCGGGAACCAGTCAGTGCTTTGGCCGGAATTTCGCGACCGCCATACAAACCACCCGCCGGGTATGCTCCCGGAACAGTCCGAAGTGTACCGTCGGCTGGAGCGCCCGTATTGTCGCCCCGATCGCGGCCGAAAATGCCTGCCAGAAACTTGATATCGTCGGCCGTTGGGTCTTGCTTGTCGTTGTAGAATACACGCTTGTACTCAGCCAGAAAGGCCGGACGTGTTGGTATATAGGTGCCACCATAAGGAATGGTGCCCCGGTCGGTTGGGTTACCAGCATCCAGCACTTTATCCGTCTGACGAAAGAAATACATCCCAAAGCGCGGATCTTTATTCAGGATCATTTCGCCCATCATCTGATGGTTAATGTAGGTGAAACCGTTCCCCGCATTATAGGTGCTGATTGCCCACGGATGACGGTCGTCTTGTGGCGAGAGTTGCTTGGAATATTGGTAGTAAAAATCCTGCGCCGATGTTGTAATGTAACCGCCCGCATCAAAAGCTGCTTTGAGTTCAGCATTACCCGTAGCGCGCCCTTTGCGTGAGTTCATCAACAGTCGAAGTTTGATGGTTTTCGCCAGCCGAATCCACGTTGCAGCACTACCGCCACCAATAACATCACCCGAAACAGCCACGGCCTGTGCTTTTCCAAATTCGGCTACGGCCTGATCGCAAAGCTTTAACAGGTCCTCATAAATTTCTGAATCCTTATCAAACGCTACGTTCCGGTCAGATCCATCCACATTGCCCTGCCAGGCTTTCGAATAAGGAACATCGCCAAACATATCGACCATGTTCCCCATCGCATAGGCTTTCATGGCAAGGGCAATACCCCGATAATATGGATTCTTGCCGTCGGTAGTGACGCGCAGAATCTGCTCCACGTTCTGTAAATTCCGGTAGTACGTGTTCCAGGTACCGTTGTAGGTGTTGTTATCAAGCCCATAGCTGTCGGCGCTATTCATTATGCCTGAAAAGCCCGATGCATTGTCCAAAACGGTCCGAAAATTACCGGGAGAATAGGTCGTACTGCTACTATTAATGCCGACAACGCCAATATTCAGGGCCCCTAATTCGGCAGGCGCCAATAGCAGGTTCAGGGCAGCCGATAAGGGTTTGTTCGGATCGGTGTTGATGTCGAGATCGGTTACTTCGCAACTGCTCATCGCCATCAGCAGGGCTATTGATAGCAACCCTTTCTGCGTATATGTAGTTAAAAATTTCATAAGGTCTGATCAAAGAAGTTTGGTGGAGCGTATCAGAACGAAGCCGTGATATTGAAGCCGTAACGCCGGGTCGAAGGAGCCGCACCGAGGTCGAAACCCTGAATGTTGGAATCGGCATAGTTCGATAGTACTTCAGGATCGAAATTGAGTCCTTTAAGCATATTCGGCGCATAGAACCACAGATTGCGGCCCGAAGCCGACAGACGCAGGCTACCAAATACTTTTGTGTATTTTTTCAGGAATGCCTTCGGGAACGTATAGCCCAGCGTTACTTCGCGCAACCGGATTACCGTTGCATCATACACATTTGTTTCGTCGGCTCCGTAGGCTCCAAATCCATTCGAAAAGTGAAACGCGAAGGCCGTCATCGGAATCGTGTTTTTCACTTCCTTGCCATCTTCCAGAACGGCTTTATACGTAGCCGGATCGCCTAACACACCCGGAATCACCCGCATAGCTTCCCGATCTTCTGACGATTTCAACTGACCGCGCAGCAACAGCGAAGCCGCCGTAGCCGAGAAGAGTTTTCCTCCTTCGCGGTAGTCCATCAGTGCCGATAGCGTAAACCCTTTGAAGGAGAAGGTGTTGGTCCAGCCTAACGTGAAATTAGGCGCTGGGTTTCCTAACAATTGCGACTGCGGCAACGTAAAGGGCAAACCGGTGTTTGGGTTGATGAGCAGCTTCCCGGATTCGCTACGTGCATTCACCGAGCCATAAATCATACCATACGGATTACCCACCCGGTGCATCGTCCCGAGCGACGACAGACCGGAACCACCCAGAAAGATCTCGTTGGCCGGACCCGCATCAACCACATTCGAACGCAACCGCGTGAAAGCCGCTGTTGAATTCCACTCGAATCCATTGGCCAATCGAACCGGCACAATCGTTAGAGCGATTTCAATACCCTTGTTGTCGATTCGCCCCGCGTTCGTCACCTCATTGTAGAAACCCGTTGAAGCCGGAATCCGACGGGATACAATCAGGTCCGTCGATTTGCGGTAGAAGTAAGCTGCATCGATATTGATTCGATTATTGAAAAACTGTAACTCCGCCCCGACCTCGGTTTCAGTCGTAAACTCCGGCTTGAGTTGCGCATTGTTCAGTGTAGATGGCAAAGTCGCCAACGAATAGGCAGTACCATTTACGTAGTCGCGGCCAATATTATAAGCTGTCAATACCTGATAAGGATCGGCATCTTTACCAACTGTGGCATAGTTGGCTCTGATTTTCCCGAAGTTCAGAATCGTCTTCGGCATGTTGAAAGCCTGCGTAAAAATGAACGACCCCGAAATAGCCGGATAATAATAGCTGTTATTGGCCGCCGGCAAAGTCGATGAATGGTCGTTACGAACCGTAGCGGTTAAGAATGCGAAGTCGTTATAAGACAGGCCAAGTTCGCCGAACACACCATATAACCGGCGTTTACGGCTATACTCGGTTGCGTTCTGACTCAGGGTCCCTGATACCGTCAATACGTTGGCATCGATCACCTGGTCACCCGTTTCAACGGCTTCCGTATAGTACCGCTCATTGCCATTGAAACCGGCTAACAATCGAACCGAAAAGCGCTCGCCGAAATCGTGCGATGCCGTTGCCAGAAAGGTTAGATCTGTTTCGGTATTGGTCAGTTCCGTGCGCGTTACGCGACCTAGCGGAACAACCGTTCCGCCCGGACGTATTTTATTGTTCCGGGTTTCGTGATAGGTATTGATGCCTCCCCTTGCCGTCAGATTTAACCAGGGAAGCACATCATAGCTCAGGGCCATATTGCCAAAAACCCGGTTTACCCGTGAGTTGTAAATGTTGTATTTGGCAGTCCAGAGTGGGTTATCGAGTGCGCGGAAGAACACATTTGACCCATCGATCGGGTTCTCGAACGGATAGCCATTAAGGTCATAGTTCCGGGGCATATAAAACAGCCGGTCATAAATAGAACCCGTTGACCCCGAGCTATAATCGGTAAAGTAAGAGGCTCCCGATTGTGGGCTCTCCTGGGTTGTATTGACGTAGTTCACATTCCCCGACACGTTCAGGCCATTTACCAGATGGGCCGATCCGCCAAAGTTAAGTGACGTACGCTGCGTGCTTGAGTTCGGAATGATTCCATTGTTTTTCATTCGCGATACGCCCGCATTGAGAGTCGTTTTATCGCCTGTGGAGCTAACGTTTACGCCATTCTCAAGAACAGTTCCCTGCCGAAAAAATCCGCCAATAATGTCATAAGGTTGCAGCGGAACGGTTTTTCCGACCAGATCTGGAAATGCGGTTAAATACCGACTGTAAGTATATGAAATGTAAGGTGATGTGAGCGGATTATAAATCTGCCCTTCCGGTGCCCCCGTCTCAATCGTTTTCGAATACCGCGTAAAGCCCAACTGCGCATTGATCCGATCAACTTCCGACGGAAATACCGTTCCCCAGTTACCAATAAAGCCACCGTTATACTGCTGGTTTGAGCCCTGCGTATAGGTGTCCTGGTAGTCTGGAATCGACGATATTTTTTCGACCGAATATGAGCCGTTATAGGTTACTTCAAGGCCCTTTTTGGCCGATTTACTACCTGCTTTGGTGGTTATGACGATGACTCCATTAGCTGCCCGTGAACCATAAAGTGCCGACGCTGCCGCTCCTTTTAGAACGGTCATGGTTTCGATGTTGTTGGGGTCAATGTCGTAGGCACGGTTCGAGACGACACTATTGCTGTTGAAATCAGAACCAGCCGCATTCGATGAGTTGTCAAATGGAATGCCATCTACGACAAACAACGGCTGGTTGTTACCGGTAAATGATGTATTTCCCCGGATGTTAATTTTTGTGGCCTGCCCCGGCGCACCACCGCCCGCGGTGATGTTTACCCCAGGCACCTTCCCCGAGAGTGCCCGTAATGGATCAGGCTCCGAGCGTTGCTGAAGCAGATCGCCCTTTACGTTCGTCACAGCATAGGCAAGGGCTTTTTTCTCGCGTTGAATCCCAACGGCAGTTACAACGACCTCATTAAGCTGTTTGGAGTCATTTTCGAGTTTAACGTCTATTACCGAGCGGTTCCCGATTTCTATCTCCTGCGAGGCAGATCCGACAAAACTGAAAATTAGTTTACCGCCTTTTTCGGGGACACCAATCGTGTAAGCACCGTTGGCATCTGTGTTAGCTCCTCTAGTCGTCCCTTTTAGTACGACTGATACACCAGGCATAAGGGTTCCATCTTCCGATGCCACAACCTTGCCGGTAATGGTTCGCTCCTGGGCCCACGCAGGAACCCAGAGCGAGCATACCATAAGTATACCCGCCAGTAAAATTCTCCTCATAAATTTTTTTATTTAGGCTAAGAAAAACAGAGTACTACCTGCAAAAGTATACAAAGAGATATACTTACCAAATTTCCCGATTTATACTCATTTTTCAATATTTTATTCTTTCTATATATAGATTTACGAAATTTAATATACATTATAATAATTTCAATATTTTATTTACTTTAGTATAATTACTTAAAAATTAATTTCACTATGGCTACAAATTAAGTACATAATATAACCTATAATTGGCACAAAAAAAAATATCATATAAGTGCTGTGTATGAGCAACCTATTCCAATAGTCAATGGGAGTCTATAAACTAAAATCGCCGGACCTACATAGCCCAGCGATTGTATTAGTTAAAAACACCTATACTACGATGTCTCAACAGGGGGTGCCTTAAGGCTTTTCTCGATTTGATCCGACATTGACCGCGTATACTGATACCCTATTCGAAATAGTTCACGCGCTTTACTGATATCTGTTGTCGCATATTGCGCTAACTGGGGCGGCTCAATCAGGATGTTGCATTTCGCAAATCGATCTTTGGTTTTACTTTGTACAGCCAGCACTAAACTCCGCTCAATAACACCCCGCATAGACGTAATGGGCTTTCGTGGCCCTAATACATTACAGTGCGATCCAATCAGAAAATCAACTTTATGCTCGATCACATCGACCGGCAGATTATTCAGAACACCACCATCAACAAACTGCTTTTTATTGATCTGCAACGGCTCGAAAATTCCGGGCAAACAACAGGACGCCAGCACCGGGCGGATTAGCTCACCGGCTTCAAAGACAACCTGTTCACCACCGTTCAGATCGACGGCCACAACATGCAGTGGAATTTGTAGCCCTTCAAATGAATCGTGCGGAATATGCTTTCTATACAGATCAACAATTGGATCGAGCCGTAACAACCCCATTCGATTCCAGGTAGGGCGCAGCCGGCGCATAAACGACGATGATTCAATAATCTTCAGGCTCTCATCGGGTGTATATCCATGAGCAAGCATGGCCCCCGTAATCGCACCTGCACTGGTCCCGGCAATCTGATCGAAGCCAATGCCCATTTCCATCAACGCTTTAATCACCCCCAGATGGGCTATACCACGTGCTCCGCCACCCGACAATCCCAAACCAATTTTCATTGCTCATCAATACGGTACGGTTGCATAACGGCAGGATTAAGCTTTTGGTTTGTCGCAAAATAGCGCAGCCATGAATCGTGAGCGCTATACCAATTCGGCTAACCTGCCCTTCTCCTTGATACGGACGCCCTTTTCGGTCATCTCAACCGTAGCGGCTTCAGTTACGGGATCGTGCTCAAAAACCAGAATCCAGTTTTCAGCCGCAGCCTGTTGCAACACACGAGCTTTCTCGTCCATCGTCAGTAATGGGCGCACATCGTAGCTCATGACGTAGGGTAACGGTACATGTCCTGAGGACGGAATCAGATCGGCCATATAAGCCACTGTGCGACCCTTCCATTTTACGATCGGCAACGCCATTTTTTCGGTATGCCCATCGACATACAACAGCGAAATATCGGCATATGGAAACGGATTATCAGCCAAAAATTTCAGTTGTCCACTTTCCTGTACGGGTAGAATATTCTCGCTCAGGAACGACGCCTTTTCGCGAGGATTCGGATGAACAGCCCAATTCCAGTGAGAGGGGTGCGTCCAGTAAGTCGCATTTGAAAAAACAGGACTGAGCTGCCCATCTGTTCGCTTAACAGCGCCACCAACATGATCGAAATGCAGATGAGTAAGCAGCACATCGGTTATATCTGTTTCCGAATACCCAGCCTGATGAATGGATTTGATCAGGCTGGCATCTCCATGAAGGTCATAATGACCGAAGAATTTAGCATCCTGTTTGTCGCCGATACCCGTATCGACCAGCAAGAGCTGACTACCCTGTTCGTAGAGTAGGCATCGCATGGCCCAGGTGCAGCGATTTTGTTCATCGGCGGGGTTTAGTTTCTGCCAGAGCGGTTTGGGAACTACGCCAAACATGGCTCCGCCATCGAGTTTAAAAAGACCAGTATCGAGGGTTTGAAGAGTCATAAAAAACGAGCGAGAGTTGACCGGCAAAGGTAAAAATTACCGTCAACCAGTAGCAGTAACGCTCAAGATTTCAGCCGTAAGCCGTTCATTTTTATGGCGCGTAGAGATTTGCTTTCTTTATCTGCTCGATAATGGTGAATTTTAGAAATCGTTTCTGCGCTTCTGTGGCAATTGGCCGCTCGTTTGCATAAGCACTTTTAAGCGTTAATGCACTACCCAGAAGGCCTACCGGAGCAAAGCTTATTCCTAGAATCAATGCTTTTTCACCCGCAGAAAAACGAATGAAACCTTTATCATCATCGCCATCGATTAACCCAATTAATGCACCGAGTCCTAAACCAATTAAAAAACCCTTACCTGCATACCCTTTCCGGTGCAGTGTCAGCCGGCTGATTTCTGCATAGCGATAGGTTCGCAGGGCTAAAACAGTCCTTAGTGAATCGGTGGCAGGCATTGATCCGCCATGCTGATTCATCACGGTTTTAAGGGTGGGTTTCAAGTTCCGGATGGGAGCCAGCACAATTGTCGAGTCGGTTAAATCGAACAGAACCCCCGATTGCACTGGCAACCCTTTCGTTGTAAAGCGTATATTAACAACGTACTGACGAAGATTGGGATATAAAGCCGAATAATCGGCCTGGCCATAAACCCGAATAGCCCCTAACAGCAACCCACCTATCACGAAATAGACGTATATTTTCATAAGTAATGGAGTAGATAGACGGTGTCAACAACTTACTGGCGGTCAGGATTACAAACTGGTAACCAGGCACTTAGTCGCGCAAGTAAATATACACGAAAACACTCAGTTAGCTTTTCCGAAACAGAAAGTAGCTAAATATCCACGACGCTATCGCTGTTGAGCCATGAATCCATTCTGTTCCGGGAACAGCATCTGGGGCATTCAGCACAACGAGCATGTCAACCACGGGAATTAACGATCCAATCAGCACAGCCAGAGCTAATGGTTTTCGCCAGTTGGCAATCGTAAAACTGGTTAAGAGCAATCCTGTAAAAAAGTCACGAATGCCTTTAATAAAATGAAAGGCATAAGTCGGTTGGTTGTAAATCAGGCCAAAGCCCCGTTCGGCAGTTTCAGGAAGTACCAGAAACCGAATGCCAATAAAAAGTAAAGCGATTCCGAAAAAATAGCCTGCGATTTTAGCCCATAAAGGCAGTTTTTCTGTTTGCATTGTCGTGTTTGGTTAGTTTGACAATGCAAAGGTCAGGCTCGGCCTCAACGCCCGCATTCACCTATGTGAATATCGTTCAATAGTGCTTACCGGCCCGTTGCGCCCGGATTCGGCTCAGCGATTGTGGTTTCACACCAATGTAAGAGGCCACTATGTATTGAGGTAGCCGGTCGATTAAATCCGGAAAAAGGCGAATAAAACTATCGTATCGCTCATCGGCTGTTTCGCGGTAAAAGGCTGTCAGTTTCTGAAGCATGACTACAAATAATTGTTCGGATACCAATCGCCCGAATTGCTGACCATGCTGTAGTCTTTTGTAGAGTTCCTGAAGATTATCGTAACTGATACGAAGCAGGGTGGTGGGTTCAACTGCCTGAATGTAGCGTGTCGAAGGTGTTTGCGGCAGAAAGCTTTCGTAATTGCAGGTAAACGTCTGTTCGGACGAAAAATCGTAGGTATGCTCATCACCATCATCGAGCAGGTAATATCTCAGTAAACCTGTCGTGACAAAACCAACATACCGGCAAACTTCACCAGCCTTCAAAAAGAAATCATTCGGTTCCAGACGATAGGGTTCAAACAACTGATCAATAACCGCTTCGTCGCTGTCCGTAACCGGAACGAAGTGGCGAATAGCATTCATTAATACTGTCTTATCGGCGGTCATATAACCAGAAGTTACGGCCATGAGTTAGGGGCGTTTGCCGAAAATGGGTGGATGCAAAAGCAGTTTGCTCGCATCAGCGATCTGCCAATCACAGAGCGTGATCGAAAATTAATCCAGAAACAGCAGATTTTGCACTGCCTTCTCTATTACTACGGTCGAGCTACATCCTTAACCACTCTCTCAAACTGGAAGGTCGTCGATCAAGGCAACTATAATAGATCGCCATCAGGCAATTCACCAGCAAACCCGTAGACACGATTGCTACTTTTCCTTTGAGACTCGGCGCATTGATGAGCATTCCGAACGTAACCATCCAAATGATTACCATCGAGATAGTAATGAGGATTTTTTTACCTTTTTTCAGACTCATTTTCTGCAGTTTCCAAGGTTGTTTTCGCTCGCATTATTGAGGACAGTAGGTTATGCTTTATTGCTACACAAGGTCTCCTAAATTTTCGTATGTCCTTCCAATACCTATAGAGGCAGTTGGGACACAAGTTAGCTAATTTTGGTTGCGATCGCTCCGCTTTTGTAAATTAGGTGGCAGGGCTAATATGAGCAGCAACAATCTGCCAGTTACCAGTCTGCCTGCTCCAAACGCGCGTATAGCGGTAAAGTCCCGCGAAAGCCTGATCCTGTATGAAGCCCTGCATGGCCATTAGCGCAAAGACAACAGCCGTTTCCGGAAGGATTTTAATAATTGTCTCCTGAGGTACCATTGATTCTATACGAACTATACCGGTACGGTGAGCCGCCAGATCATCGGCCTTGCCAACCAGTTTACCGTCTGGGCCAGTCACCAGAAGCTCATCCGATAAAAGAGCGTCAAGCTCTTCGATGTTGCTGCCAAGCATCGCTTCACGTAGCCTTTGTTCAACGAGTTGAATCTCTTCTAATGTACTCATTGCCTGATCGCGTTAATTGTTTCTCACAAAAGAAGGCTCGTTTGCACTAAATCGTAGTCAGTTTGGCTTGGTATTTAGTCGATAAAACTGAGTGCCTTTCCAGAATCTATCTACCTGACTACTTGCCTGTTATTCATTATTTTCATTCTGGTTGTGATATTATTGACCTTCATGCGAATAATTAAGGTAGAAATCCGATGTAAGTAATCAATAAGTTGGCCTGAACGGCAGGTGTCTACAGTTCAGGAAACCACAAAAAGAGGAAGAAACGAATCCACAAAGCGAATGATCTTGGCTAAACAGGACCGGTTTCTTTCGGTCATAGAAACCAACAAAGGCATTATTTACAAGGTTGCCAACGCCTATTGCAAGGATGGAGAGAATCGAAAAGACCTGGTACAGGAAATCATTGTGCAGTTATGGCAGACTTTTGATCAGTATAACGAACAGTTTAAGCACTCAACCTGGATTTATCGGGTAGCGCTGAATGTAGCCATATCCTTTTATCGAAAGGATACCCGCCGGCAGACGATTGCACTACCCATGTCAGATGATAGCTTGCTAACGCTCAACGAAGCCGAGCCGGATGAAACTGAAGCCAATATCAACTTATTACAGCGATTTTTGGCCGAACTCAACGAGTTGGATAGGGCACTGATGCTCCTCTATCTGGAAGAAAGGAGTCATCAGCAGATCGCCGAAATTCTGGGGCTTTCTTCATCGAATGTAGCCACAAAAATCAGCCGGATTAAAGAACAACTAAAGCGCAAATTTTCAACCATAAAAGCATAGCAACCATGGAAGATAGAGACCTTGTATCCCTCTGGAAATCTTACGATAAAAAACTGGAAGAAAACCTGCTGCTAAACAGAAAAAACCTGGAAGCTATTACCAGCATCAAAATTCAATCATTTTTAGCCTCGATGAAGCCAATGAAAATCTTTACCATAATCATTGGCATTTTATGGGTTAGTGTTGTCGATGTTTTACTGATCAATCTGTATACTATCGCCAGTCCATTTTTTCTCATTTCAGCAGGCATTCAGGTGCTGCTTACTAAACTGGCCATTGGAATTTACGTCTATCAGCTAATCCTCATCCAGCTTGTCGATATAAATGAACCGATAGTAGCCGCTCAGGAGAAAATAGCGAAACTGAAATCGTCAACAATTTGGGTTACGCGCTTCCTTTTTCTTCAGCTTCCGGTATGGACCACTTTTTATTGGACTGAAAGCATGTGGAAAAATGGCAGTATTGCGTTATACCTGATTCAAGCTATTATAACGGGTAGTTTCGCATTGCTCGCCGTTTGGCTTTTCCGTAATATCAACTATGCGAATAGCGACAAAAAATGGTTTAGATTAATTTTTGCGGGTAAAGAATGGGACCCGTTAATCAAATCCATGGAGCTGTTGAGTCAGATTCATGACTATAAAAATGAGACGATAAACGAAAATGCCAGCTTATGATACCTGAGTAGATTGGGTTGCTTACACAGGGAGTTGCGATTCAGAGATGGCTGTTCTGGCGTAACTTATAATCACTTCGAACCATGCCCGGGTTACCGTGCGCGTCAATAGTAAACGGGGCACAGCTCGAAAAAACGAAGCCACCTAATTGTGACAATTGCACAATCTGATTCATTTATTCCTACATCAAATTACTCCTCATTCAAGCCTTTTCCATTGAGAATTTGCGGCATGCATTTTTCAACTCTTGACTCTCGGGTTCTGGATTGTTTTGCCTGGGCAAAATAAAGCAGGTAAGCTCGTTGACGCCCTGGCGTCAATGCATCAAAAGCCGTTTTTAAGGCAGGGATTTCAGCCAATCTATGTTGGAATTCTTCGGCAATTGCGAATTCAGTACTTTTTTTAAATTTCACTGTCAAACCCGCTTTTTCCACTTCAATGGCTTCATAAATATAGGCTTTCAAGAGAGGTTTCAGCTGAATTATTTCCCGAACATTGGTGAATCGAATCTGGCGTCCCCCCTGCACATTCTCTGTTTGCTGGATCAAAATGCCATCGGCATTCTGTAACAAGGCTCCCTTGAAAAACAGAAGTGCACAGTATTCTTTAAACACATGGATTAAAACGATGTTACTTCTCTGGAATGTGTAACAAGGCGATCCCCACTTCAATACTTCGGTTAGCCCACAGTCAAGAACAATCAGTCTCAATTGCTCCAGTTCGTTCTGCCACGTTTGGGCTTTACTAAAATAAAAATCAACCTCAGGATTCATTCTGTCCTTTGTTATCGTGTTGCAAAATTTACACCTGAAGCGAGCCACGGAATGCTCTGGCGGCATAGTAAGAATCTGCACCGTTGTGATACAGGAATACATTGCCGTAGCGTCGATCACAAAATAATGCACCACCTAGTTTTCTAATATCAACAGGTGTTACCACCCAGCTCGACGTCTTCAAATCGAAATTTCCCAGTTTCTGTAACGCCCGGTATTGCTCTTCCGTTAAAATCTCAATGCCCATATCGGCGGCCATATTGATGGCGCTATCTTCTGGTTTATGTTCTTTTCTTGCCTCCAGCGCTTCATGATCGTAACAAACACTTCGGCGACCTTTAGGGCTTTCGGCTGAACAATCGTAAAAAATGTATTCACCCGTCTTTTTATCAAGACCAACAACATCCGGTTCACCACCAGTTCTTTCCATTTCGTTGAGCGACCACAGTTTTTCACTAGTTGCTTCCAGCTTTGCCTGAACGTTAGCCCATTGAATGCCTTTATGTCGGTTCATGTTTTTTTCGAATCGGGCTTTCAACGTGCTGATTAGTGCTTTACATTGTTCTTCTGCCAACTCCATTTGATTGCTATTAATGTCGTTCATGATTTCACTTTGTTGTTTAAGTATTTAGCTTGAAATTATTTCAAAAGCAGTCGTAAAAATCGTTCCATTTATTTATTGATAAACCGACATGACTTTTCTATCCGCGGGTCTGAAATACCACGATACTACAGTCAGGGTTAGTAGTAACAATGGAGGGAATAGTTTATTCATGGAATTGCCCGACATGAGATGCGAAAATAAAGCGCCCGACATGCTAAAGAAAAACCCGGCATAAGCCCATTCCTTAAGTAAAGTGAACTTAGGAATAAGTACGGCCACAACGCCCAAAATTTTCCAGATACCAATTATTGGTAAAAAATAGACAGGGTAGCCTAAATGCGTCATTTTATCTACTTCCTCATCCATTTTCAATAACTGTACTATTCCGGTTGATGTCATTCCTAAGGCAAGCCAGAGGGTTGAAATCCAATAGATGATTTTATTTCTCTTTGTCATTCTGTGTTATTGTTAAGTTGCTTACAACGTCCTGCAAGCGGTTATGAGCCATATTTATGCCTTGAGCGAAGGGCAATTGCAGCAGTTGGTCTCTGAGTGCGACCGTTTTATAGACAACATGTATCGTGAGTTTGCTGGTATCATCAGTGAGTTTTTCGAATTCCAGAAATTCAAGCTGGGCCGGAAAAGGCGTATTTTCCATTTCGAATGTCCGCGTGATTTTCTGGTTCGGACTAAACTCATGGATCACCCCATTGGCGCGAAAGACCACGTTTCCCTGCGCATCGGTTGTTTCAAATTGCCAGCTTCCGTGCTTTTTATTGTCAAGTTTCAGCACTTTCGTCCCCATCCATTGTTCGACAATTTCGGGCTCAACGTACGCTTTAAATAGCAATTCCAATGGCAAATTAAACTCCCTTGTAATTACGATTTCCTGTTTGCCATCTTCGGCATTAATCTTTGTTTTTTGGCCCATAGCATTCTATTTTTTTGATTTGTATTTTTCCATTACTGCTTCCAGCTTATTAAACCGATCATCCCACATTTTTCGGAATGGCTCAATAAAATCTGCTATTTCCTTCATCCTTTTTGGATTTAAGTGGTAGTAAATTTCTCTGCCGTTTTGCTCTTGTTTGAGTAATTCGCATTCGGTGAGTATTTGCAGGTGTTTTGAAACTGTCGGTCTTGCCGTGTCAAAGTTTGAGGCTATGGCGCCTGCTGTCATGGATTGCGAAGCAACCAACACAAGGATAGCCCTTCTTGTCGGGTCCGCTATGGCCTGGAATACATCTCGTCTTAAATTCATTGCGTAGCTATTTGACTACAAATATAAGCGTAGTCATTTAACTACGCAAATTTTTCTGCGATTTTTACACCAGATATTTTTTGTGACGTCAGCAACGAATATATCTGATAATCAGATAATTATATCACAACAATCATTGGAACGTTTAGTCCGCGTTCAAGTTATGATTCGGCAAACTCTCCTGTAGGTCAAAAGTAGAGTAGCCGGTTTTGTTTCGGCAGAACCAGGTTGGAGTCTCGATGGATTAATGATTTAAATAAATAAGCCAGCAGGGTCGCTCCTACCGGCTTACATTGGCTCGCGAATAAGCCTGTTACGTATTAATGACGTTTACGTCTATAGTTGCCGAACAGCCTTATTAAGCTTATACGCTGATAACCAGACTAGTTTCCGTCGCCTGCAATTGGATGAAGTTAGTCCGTAACTCTTTTATATTTTTCAATAATGATGCGATCGATGCCAAGTTTATCAACCTTTTCAACGCCTTTTTGAATCAGCGTATCCCCGGCAATTTTTACCGCAAACCGGAATTTATTATTCTCCCAGGCTTTATCACTGAAATACTCCAAATGTTCTGTGTAAACACTGTCGACTAACGTGTATTTTCCTCCTCCTGCGGTAAACTCACCAGCCGTAGAATCCTTACCTGGATTTATAGCGTGATTTAAGAAAGCGAAGTGCGTCGAGTTAATGATTTTAATCATTTTGTGCTTCGGGTCAAACGTAGAAAACGTTGTATCTTTTTCTGTAGTCGTAGCCGACACTAACTCCCAGGTTCCTACAATGGGCAAAGTCGTTTCCTTCGTATTACAAGCATACAAGGTGGCCATAGCCCCAATCACACTAAGTACAATTTTGACGTTCATGGTATCAAATTTCTGACAGCTAAAAAATAGACGGGTCTTTCTGGATTTAGTAATGGTCCCATTAACAAAGCAGAAATGCACTACATTCTCCGCGCTTCAAATCACAAAAGACAAAACGCGGGCCTATAAAGATGACCGTTTATCCCTTGCTGACTTATTGCCCATGTACACAAATACCCTTTCTATCATGCAAAGGTGCATTTGTGTTGGGGTCAGCGTTAAATCAACTTTTATCGTTTCTGTTAGCTAAATCGAGCGAAGTCATTGAATGAATCTCCGACGATGATTTATACGTCCGTTTTAAGGCAGCTTTTTTTCGTTTTGTCAGCCTTTCGTGTCGTTTCAGCCCCAATGGCACTTGTCCAACGAGTGTCGGTCATGAATTTCGGGCAGTAAACAACTGCTCCGGCATCGAACAATACGATTGACATCTTGTGAAAACGGCTAAAAAAATCCTTAAACGAATCGGACAGGGACTCGGTGTTATCCTGCTCCTGGTTGGTGGTTTCTGCGCCTACGTCGCTGTAACCCCACCCCGCACTTATGATCCACCTGTTGCGCCCAACATCCACGTCGAATCGACAGAAGCCAGGATTCAACGCGGGGAAGTTATCGCCCACCTGCAATGCATTAGTTGCCACGCTGACAACAACAATCGGCTAACCGGCAAACGACTGGATGAGTTACCCGCTATTTTCGGGAAAGTTTATTCACGCAATATCACTAAGGATAAAGAAAAAGGCATAGGCAACTGGACAGACGGCCAGCTTATCTATTTTTTACGAACAGGAATCCGGCCTAATGGTACAACCGCTTTCATGCCTCAGTACAACCTGATGGCCGACGAAGATATGAAATCAGTGGTGGCCTGGTTGCGGTCAGACCGGTTTCCTGTACAAGCCTCTAAAACGGAAGCTCCGCCTGCTGAATATAGTTTTGTAGCCAAAATGTTGGCCTGGACAATTCTTCAACCGGGCGATTTTCCGAACCAGTCCATCCCGATGCCCGACAGCACAAAACCGGTGGCTGTAGGTCGCTATGTAGCAACGGCCGTTGCTGATTGTTATGGCTGTCACTCAGCCGATTATTTAGACCTCGATAAGGTACATCCGGAACGTACGAAGGGTTATTTTGCCGGAGGTAGTAAATTTACCGATGAGGCAGGGAAAACGATATTTTCAGCCAATCTGACGTTCGATGAGCAGACCGGAATTGGTAAAAAATATACCAAAGAACAGTTTATTCGAGCCGTAAAAACCGGTGTTCGGCCCGATGGAACCATATTTCGCTACCCTATGGTGCCACGCCTCTCGTTAAGCGATCGTGAAATAGCGGCCATCTACGATTATTTAAAAACCATTCCCCGGCTAAATAATAACATAGCCCAGAAACAGGCCGAAGTTCAGCTGGCGGAGAAGTAAACACAACGATTTGATTGACGACAGAAAGCTATCTATTGCGTTGTAAGTTCCGCCCCAAAAGCATCTTGCTATTGGGACGGAACTTACAACGTTTAACGGTTTTTATTCCGGTACAATCAACGTCAGCACGCCCGGCCGGATTTCAGCTTTCAGTTCGGTTATCCGGCCAATGTACTCACCATCGATCTGAAAATAGGCTTTTCGGTGGGTTGCAATGGTTATGGATGTAGCCGGTAAAATTTCAATCTTTTTCGGATCGAAAGGCTGATACCGCCAGAACAATTTCAGGACTTCCCAGAAGGACAAACGCCGAAAAATAACGACCTCAAACTGCCCGTCGAAGGGGTCGCCATCGGGGTTAATAACGGCTCCCGTTCCATACATTCGTGCATTGGCCAGCACAATCATGAAAGCCGCCCGCGAAATACACTCATCGCCCAGGTTAATCTCAACCCGAAGTAATCGACGCTTTTGCAATACATTCACGACACCACGCAGGTAGCCGAGCTTGCCGCGAAGATTATATTGCTGATAATGTTTAACCAATTGTGCATTCAGGCCGATATCGGCCAGATGCAGACAGATATCACCGTTCACGGCAATAACGTCGGTCGGTTTCAGCACCCCGTCAACAAGTACGTTAAGGCTCCCCTCAATATCGGGCGGAATGCCAAGTTCGCGGGCCATTCCATTGGCCGACCCTGCGGGCAAAACACCCAGCGGAATTGTTGTTCCCAGTAATTGTTCGGCCACGAATTTAATCGTCCCATCGCCACCCACCGCAACCACACGGTCGGGTTTTAGCTGATTAAGTTTCTGACGTAATCTATCCTCATCGGTTTTTCCATCGAGATACAAAAGTTCAGCATCGTGGGATGAATTCGTGAAGTAATTATTAATACCAGTTTCCCAGTCCGTTTTGGCTTTGCCACCAGAAACTGGATTAATTGCGAATAAAAAGACCAACTTCTGAGCAGATTACAGGTTATAAGTGGCGTGTATCACTGATACGTTATGAACAGGAATCGACATCCAGCAAGTAGTAAACAAAATTTAAGCCTGAAGGGTAAGATAAATCGGCAATTCTTAACCTGGCTCCGGTTAACCGATCAACCCGTTGTGAAGATTTATCGTGGTTTTGGTAATGATCACAAGTTAATAATTCACGGCCACGTATTTCGGCGGAGTGCCATCCCCCGAAAAAAATTCAGGGATAGTCCGCTGGTGAATCTCCTGGCAGTCATCCGGTTATTTCTGGTAAAACCATATCCCAGAGCAACCGTTCGGGTTCATTATGGAGAGCAGACGGCTCAGATACAAACAGATCCCGACGGCTATTTCAGGCTCGATCTGCCCTTACAACAACCACTATCGCCCGGCTGGCACCCAGTTCGGGCAGAACTGCTGTCACAAATGATTTCGCCCGAAACAGTTCTGGCCGAAGGTGATGGCAAAGTGCTGATTCCACACCCAACCCGTTTCATCTGCATTTCCGACATCGACGATACGTTTCTGATTTCACATTCAGCCACCATCACCAAGCGGCTGATGGTACTTCTGACCGAAAATGCACACAGCCGGGAGCCTTTTGAGGGCGTTGTGGCTCATTACCAGTTATTGGGCGAAGCGGACAGCGGCCCTGAAGCCACAAACCCATTTTTTTATGTGTCGAGCAGTGAATGGAATCTATACGATTACATACTGGAGTTTTCCCGAAAAAACGGCCTTCCCGAAGGAGTTTATCTATTGAGCCAGCTCAAGCAATTAGCGCAGGTATTACAAACTGGAAAAACCAAACATCTGACAAAATTTGAACGAATTGTGCGAATTATCGAAACATATCCGGTTCAACAGTTTATTTTACTTGGAGATGATTCGCAGCAGGACCCGGTAATTTATGAGTCGATCGTAAGGCATTTTCCGGCACAGATCCGTTGTGTATATATTCGGCGAATTCGTCCTAAAAAACAGCCTCAGACACAGGCTCTTGTCGATAAAATTGAAGCGATGGGTGTATCCTGCTGCTATTTTTCTAACAGTAGCGAAGCGCATCAGCATTCCGTAAAAATTGGATTAATTCCCTCTTAATATGAACCCGAACACGCCCCCCGAAGAACTCACCGGCGACCTCGAAATCGGTAAACCCTATACGGAAGCCGCTGGTATACCGGCTGTCGTCAAATCGTTTGAGCATGTTCTGCAAGGCACCGGCCTCGCTCGTGGCTGGAAAGCCCTTGTTAATCTGAACCAGAAGGATGGATTCGATTGCCCCTCCTGTGCCTGGCCCGACCCCGACGGTCAGCGGTCCAGCGTGGCCGAGTATTGCGAAAGTGGAGCCAAAGCGGTTGCCGATGAGGTAATGACCAAACATACAGCCTCGCCTGTGCTGTTTCAACGATACTCAGTGGCTGAGTTGCTCGAAAAAAATGACCTCTGGCTGGGGCAACAGGGCCGATTGACCCAACCCTTGATTCTCCGTCCGGGAGCGACTCATTATACCCCAATTAGCTGGACAGATGCTTTTCAGCTAATCGGTAATCAGCTCAATGCGCTCGATTCTCCCGACGAAGCTATTTTCTATACATCGGGCCGCACCAGCAACGAAGCGGCTTTTCTCTACCAGTTATTTGTTCGGATGTTTGGCACCAACAACATGCCCGACTGCTCGAACATGTGCCACGAATCGACCAGTGTAGCCCTGGCCGAAACCCTTGGTCTGGGAAAGGCATCGGTCAAATATGATGACTATGAGAAGGCGGATGTCATTATGATAATCGGCCAGAATCCGGGCACCAATGCTCCCCGAATGCTCACCCCGCTGGAACAGGCGAAACGAAACGGATGCAAAATCATAGCTGTCAATCCGTTGCATGAGGCAGGGCTGTTAGCTTTCAAATACCCGCAAAGCGTTCGGGATGTGCTATTTGGCGGAGAAAAATTAACCGATCTGTTCCTTCAGGTACGCATCAATTCCGATCTGGCTTTGATGAAGGCCATGTGCAAAATTCTGCTGGAGGAAGAGAAAGCGGCACCCGGAAAAGTGCTGGATCAGAACTTTATTAAGCAATATACAGCAGGCTATGACGCGTTTGTGAAGAGTCTGGATCATTTCGATTTGGGCGAGCTGGCGGCCCAGTGTGGCCTAACCGTCGGCCAGATTCAGGAAGCGGTCGATCTATTTAAATATACGCCAAAGCTGATCATCTGCTGGGCAATGGGGCTGACCCAGCATCGCAACGCCGTCGATACGATCAATGAGGTCATTAACCTGCTGTTATTGAAGGGCAGCATTGGTATTGAAGGGGGTGGTGCCAGCCCGATTCGGGGCCATAGTAATGTTCAGGGCGACCGTACGATGGGTATTTGGGAAAAGCCCAAACCCGAATTTTTAGACTCGCTACAACGGGTTTTTAACTTTGAGCCACCTCGTCAGCATGGGTATGATACGGTTGCTGCCGTTCAGGCCATGCATGAAGGAAAGGCAAAAGTATTTTTCGGTATGGGCGGAAACTTCTCGATGGCCGTATCAGACACAAACTATACGGCCGAAGCCCTGAAAAAATGTAAGCTAACGGTTCATGTTTCCACTAAACTGAACCGCAGTCACCTGATTCATGGCGAAACGGCCCTGATTCTTCCCTGCCTTGGTCGCACCGACCGCGATAGGCAGGCAACCGGCGAGCAATTTATTAGCTGCGAGAGTACAACCGGCGTAGTAGCACAGTCGCACGGGGTGCTTGATCCAATTTCGACTCACCTAAAAAGCGAAGTAGCGATCGTGGCCGAATTAGCGAAGGCAACACTGAACGGCAAATCAACTGTAGATTGGGACAGCCTTTCTGGAAATTATGACCTTATTCGCGACCTCATCGAGCAGACCATTCCAGGTTTCGACAAGTATAACGAACAGGTTCGCAAACCGGGTGGATTTTATATTCCAAACGGGCCACGAGTCCGGACGTTTAAGACAAAAGACGGCAAAGCGCATTTCACGATCAATACACCCACGCAGCACGAGCTACAACCCGGCGAATTGCTGTTGATGACCGTCCGTAGTCACGACCAGTTCAATACAACCGTATACGGCAACGATGACCGTTACCGGGGTATTTATAATGAACGGCGGGTACTGTTTATGAATTCCGACGATATTGCCAACTTAGGTTTACAGGAAAAACAGGTTGTAGATCTGCACAGCCAGTATGGTGGTCAACAGCGGACAGCTCATCGCTTTATCGTTGTTCCCTACAGCATTCCCCGTGGCTGTACAGCGGCTTACTTTCCCGAAACAAACGTATTGATCCCGATCGATTCGGTTGCCGAAAAGAGCCACACACCAACGTCGAAATCAATTATTGTGACCGTAACTCCAACGAACTGATCAACGACAGTGTGACCACAAACTGCCCATCGATTTCCTGAATAATCGGTACCGGTTGGCCAAGCATCTGGTATTTAGCCAGAATATTGCTCAGCCCTACTCCATTGGAGGCTACCCGTATTGTTTTACGCTGAATGTTATTGCGCACCGACAGTTGAGCCTCTTCGTCAGTAGCAATAGCGATAACGAGTGGCTGATCGGGCAGTACACTATTGTGCTTGACGGCATTTTCGACCAGTAATTGGAGTGTCAATGGAGGGAGCTGGTAGGTCAGATACGCTTCATCAACCTGTACCGAGAGTTGCAATCCGCTACCGTGTCGGGTTCTGAGTAAGTTAAAATACGACTGAATAAACGCCAGTTCACTGGCCAGATCGGTCAGTTGTTCCTTATTGGAGCGAAGGAGGTATCGATAAACCGTGCTCAATTCTTCCAGAAAGACGCGAGCCTGCTCCGGGTCATCGTCGATAAGCGAATCAAGGACATTCAGGCTGTTGAACAGAAAATGTGGATTTACCTGTACCTGTAAGGCCCGGATATGGACTTCCGTGTTTTCCTGCTCCAGACGCTGGACCGACAACTCGGCTTCGAGGTGTTCGCGACGACGTTGTTCGCGCTCACGAGCCAGTTCCTGCTCCATAATGGCATGCCTGATGGCTATCTGGCGTTGCCCATAGCTAAGACCCAGCGAAAAACAGATCAATTCCAATACAACACCAAGCTGCAAATAAGCCAGCGAAATGGTCCAGAACGGCCCCGTAAGATCATCAACGGGTTTGATTAATGAGAATGCCTGGCTGATGAGCGAACCGATCTGGATGAACAGCGTTCCGGCTACAAAATAACGGGAAACGATATCCTTCAATTTCAGCAGTTCATAGATAGCGTAAAAGCCAGCTATGGCCAGAAGTGCCCGTATGATCGAGAAGGCAGCCTCATAAATAGCGGGGTGCCAATCAGCTAGTACAAAGCATATAACAGCCTGAAAACCAATATAAACCAGAAGGCAACTTTTAATGTACTCAAACAACCTGTACAGAGCAGGTAACCGTTGCCGAATGTTGAGAAAGGCATCCGCAAAATCAAAATAAATGTAGAAGGCAATCATCGATGACGTAGCGCGTACAAAATAAGATACCTGGGGTGGCAGCCAATCGCCAAATGTCTGCACTCGTAAAAACCACGCCAGCATATACAGGGTGTATAACCCATAGATGCGCGTTCTGTACGTAATCCATTGGATAATGTTCAGCAGTAAAATGGATGTTACCATTCCGGCAAAACATAACCCCAAATATCAAAGGTCATAAAATCACCTTGCTAGATATTACCCGATTGAACGCTTCCCGCTCTGGCCTGCAACGGCACGTTATTCTGAGTAAAGGTAAGAACTCACAGCCCTTTGGTAAGGCTTATAGGCATCAACTCATGTAGCCTTTTAGAAGACTTAAGTTGATGCCTCAGGCTGTTTAAACGTAAATTCCAGAAACGGCTCGCTTTTATTTCGTTGCGATATAAAAGAAGTCGAGGCTTCCGGCAGGATCGGTGCTGACGAGGTAATCGGTATAGTTGATTTCGGCCGCAATACCGTCGGCTTTGAGGAGCCGGTTACGGTTTAGCCGATTCATCAGGTCATAAGGAACCTGCAAAAGCCGCCGTGGTAATTTGTATTGTAAATTAAAAATATCGAACCGTGTCAATTTTTTTACGGATGCTTTATTCTGCTCATAATAGGTCATTACTTTGCCGTTTCCGTGAACGCCCTTGGCATCGACTTTTGGAAAGTATCGCCCAATAAGATTTCTTAATCCATCCGCGTAATATTCCCGAACATGCCAGGGATTGCGGGTCAGCGAAAACGTTTTATTGACGGTTGTCAGCAGCAGCTTACCGCCGGGTTTCAGAACGCGATGGGCCTCCCGGATAAACAAATCGTCGTTTTCGATGTGTTCAATCACCTGAAACGTTACAATGTAATCGAACGTATTGTCAGGAAGCGGTAGGCCATTAGCACCCTTGAGGGGCGGAATATTGGCAGCAATAAATGTTGATGATGGATATTCTGCACTAAGCGCAGCGATCAGCTCAGTATTTTTATCGATACCTGTGTAGTGATCAGCGGCATGGGTGAGCAACTCAAGACCCCGGCCCCAGCCACAACCGATTTCGAGCACTTTACCGCTCACTAGGGTAGCCGCTTCAACGTACGGAAACAACAATCGCTGGTGAACGGGATTGTCGGATGCGATTTCAGCAGAGGTGATTTCGGTGGTTTTGTACATATCGTTTCAGGATACTGGATTGTGAATTTGGGTTATCAGACTGTCTTTATTGATCGTAAATTCAGTATCTAATGTCTGCTATCCAGCATCTTCGTTTGCAATTCAATCGACAAAATTAGTCTTTTGTAATGAAGTAAAGAAAAATGAATGGTTCCCGTAACCCAAACGCTGCTATTTTTTCGTTATTAACGACAAGCTTTTTGCTTTATGCTATGGAACATGTCATTCGAACGGTTGAGAATCGTTTTATAGCGGGTAATTAAAAGCCCTGTGATCTGAAGAATTTCCTATCCGAAACACGCGAGATTACTATTGTTTATGCGTATTCTGTCTGCTTTACTGCTTATTACATTTCTGTCGGCCTGCTCAACCAGTAAAAAAACGCAGCAGGACCGGGCAACTGCTGCCTATGAGGCTCGTACCGAAGCCCGGCGCAATTCAACTCAGGGGGATTCCCGTCCGGCAGCACCAGCCACCGCTGCACCGGTCAAAATAAACGATGGCCCGGCCACTACACCAGGTACGACTCCTAACGCGGGTCCCAAACAGGTTGGTGAATGGGTCGTTACATCCATTAAAGGAAAATTTCTGGCTACCGATACCACGTCCGTTCAGGTTTATATGAACCTGACCGCAAAGACGCCCAAAGGTGAGCCCGTTTTAAATCCGACCGATTTTATTGAGCATTTTCAGATCGCGTACGTCATGTATCCCGACTACAACAACCGCGAACGGTTAGGGTATGGGAATATTCAGCTGACAACACAAAACGTTAGTGTCGAAGGCGACTATCTGACGCTCACATTTGAGGTAAAACGGCCAAAAGAGGTAGCTAACGCTGTTTTGTTAACGGAGATTACGGAAACAAATACTGGGACCAAAGCGCGTAATGACCTATCGTTACGCTTTAAAGCAGCAAAGCTAAGCGACCGGTTCTCGCTATTTGATAAAACCGGCAAGAAACCTCAATTGCGAAATTACGCCAACGTTGGCGATACTATTATTATTCGGGATGTTAATGGTACCAGCAAACCATTGTTCGGTTTTCGTTACCGTCATGATTTCGACGCAGCTTCGTCGCCGATGAATACTTCGGCAAAACCGACGCCTAAATCCCTAACTGTCGATTCAACCCTGACCATTACCACAAACCAGCCGTTTATCATTCCCCGCGAAGGTCTTTATTATTTTGTGGAAGATACAACGGCCGAGTCGGGTATTGGTCTGGTTGTAGCCGACAAACGCTTTCCGAAAATGACTCGCCCCGAAAAGCTCATTAAGCCAGTGCTGTATATGAGTACCAGCACTGAGATTGGGGAACTCAACCAGGCTCAGGATACAAAAAAAGCGTTTGATCGTTACTGGCTAAGTCTGATGTCGGGCAATGAGGAAGTAGCCCGAAAAACACTTAAAGCGTATTTCGATCGCGTAGAAGAAGCGAACCGACTGTTTACGAGTTATAAAGAAGGCTGGAAGACCGATAAAGGTATGATTTACATCGTACTGGGTGCGCCCGATCGTGTGCAACGGAACCGCGAGCGCGAAGTATGGGTTTACAATCGCCGGGCTAACGTCTCGGAAGTTAATTTTACCTTTACGAAGAAACCGAATCAATTTGTCGAGGATCATTACGAACTGGTGCGCTACATTGAGTATCAGCCGATTTGGTACCCGATTGTCGAAGCATGGAGAACCGGCGCAATCCGCGAGTAAATCGCCCGAATCATACCCGAAATAACAATTCAAGACCTCAATTCCGCCCGGAGCCTGACGAAATGGTGTTCGGTATTCAGTCCGTGATCGAGACACTCAAGTCTGATCAGCAGATTGATAAACTATACATGGAAAAGGGATTAAGTAATCCCGACATCCAGAATCTGGCCTTTCAAAAACGAGTTACCATCCAGCGTGTTCCCGTCGAACGACTTGACCGGCTGACCCGAAAAAACCATCAAGGTGTTGTTTGCCTTATCTCTCAGGTTCAGTACGTTAAATTGTCTAATGTCATCGCCGATGTCTATGAGCGGGGCGAAACGCCCTTTTTTCTACTTCTCGACCGGATTACCGACGTTCGGAACTTCGGTGCTATCGCACGAACGGCCGAGTGCACGGGTATTCAATGCATTGTGATTCCTGGTCGCGGAGCAGCGGCCATCAACTCCGATGCCATGAAAACGTCATCGGGTGCGCTTAACCACATTTCTGTCTGTCGCGAGCCAGAGTTATCGGAGACCGTAAAATATTTGCAGGAATCGGGCATTACTGTGGTCGCCTGTACGGAAAAATCAAGTCGCGATCTTTATGAGCGCAGTACCGATCTAACGGGTCCGTTAGCGATCATTATGGGATCAGAAGAAGATGGCATCTCGCCCGAACTGTTGCGCATGGCCGACAATCACGTCAAAATTCCCCTCCTCGGTGCAGTTGGTTCACTGAATGTATCGGTAGCAACCGGCGTGGTCTTGTACGAAGCGGTTCGGCAACGGAGCCTGATTGTGGCTGCTAACGAGTAAGTAGGACTAATCGCCAAGCTACCCAAATCCTGTTCAAATTCCGTCTGAGACAACTCTGACTAACCAATAATCCGTACCCCGCTATGTCGACATGGCGGGGTTTTTAGTATGCCTGAAATTGCCCAATCAATACGTTTCGGCCATTAATTAAATTTTAATTCAATATACTGACTATCATTTAGTTATCGGTAATTCGTATTTATAGTTATGCAATAGTTTTGTATAGACAGAGGGAATATTAAGAACCAGAGCAACACCCCGATAGCGTTCCGATTATTTCGTAATCGTGCGCAACACGATGATAGTAGGTTCTGGATATAGATTTTGAAAAATCGCATAGAAAAATACTTGGTTAGAGCGCGGCAGAAGGTCTGTTAACGATTGACGTCGAATACATTGAAATCAAAGAATTAACTGTACATGCTCTTGCCAATCAAAAGCACGTAACTTCTCGGACGACTTAAAACGACTCATTTGGCGAGAAGTAAGCTATCAGACTATATTTTCTTAATGCTTACGCCTATGTATCACTTTGGTTTCAAATTCCTGTTCCTTGTAGGCTTTGCTAACGCTATTCAGGCACAAAGCCTTAGCCCTCAACTGATTGCTTCAGCTGGTGGATTTGCTTCTGTAAGTACCAATAGTCTTGCATTCACCGTAGGGCAGCCCATAGCCACCATGCTCTCCGGGGCGAGTGGCTCTCTGTCGCAGGGTTTCCAGCAGTCGTTTAAAGTCAATGTCGTCAATGTGATAACGGCTATTAGCCCTTTGCCGGCTTCTGCATTACGCATATTTCCTAATCCGACCCGTGCCTATCTCCAGATTGAAGGCGAGGCTGCAATACTAACCCTAACAGATGTGCTGGGCCGACCCCGCTGGCAGGGTCGCAGTGATGGCAAACCGCTCTTGATTGACCTGCACGATTTTGCCGATGGCGTCTATCTGCTGCATGTCCAGACGTCTCAGATTAACCAGTCAACCCGAATTGTGTTACAACGCTAACCACACTATTCTGCAATGAAAACCATTACGTTTTTTTCACTCTGGCTATTTCTAACACTAGTTGCCCAGGCACAGCCACCTCAGGGCTTCAGCTATCAGGCCGTCGCTCGAAATGCTACTGGCGATGTGCTGGCAGGCAAAGCCATTAAAGTCCGGCTGTCGATCATTGATGGTACGCCCAGCGGCACTGTTCAGTATACGGAGTCGCAGGAAGCCTCAACCAATGCCTTTGGTCTGTTTACGCTCACAATTGGCGCAGGAAACGCGGAGAAAGGAGCCTTTAAAGACATTACCTGGAACAGCGGTCTCAAGTTTATGGGCGTAGATGTGGCCTTCGATGGCTCCACGAATTACCAGAATATGGGCGTCAGTCAGTTACAGAGTGTTCCCTTTGCCCTTTACGCCGTAAATAGTGGTACTCCTGGACCCACTGGTCCCAAAGGTGATGTAGGGTCACAGGGGCCTAAAGGCGATACGGGCGCAATAGGTCCGGCAGGCCCCAAAGGTGATTCTGGACCCGCCGGTCCCAAAGGAGATGCTGGTCCTCAGGGCGCAAAAGGTGATCCGGGTCCAACTGGACCTGCCGGACCCCAAGGCACTAAAGGGGATGCAGGCGTTGCCGGACCGCAGGGGCCTAAAGGCGATGCATCGCCCTGGGTAGGAGCCAATGGAATTTTTACTACATCGGCGACCCTGGGTATTGGAACCAGTTCACCGAAAGCCCCGCTGCATGTGGCAGGATCAGCCCTGTATAATTTTACAACATCCGCCCGGTTTTTCAATTATAACACAGCCTCAACTGTGCTTGCCTCAGGAAATGGTTATCGAATGGGACTGTTTGTTGAAAATGATGTCGTAACCAACAATACCCTTGTTTCAACGCAAACAGTTACTACGTCAGACGCCCGTATTAAAAACATTGTCGGGACGTCCAATAAACAACGGGACTTAGAAACGCTCCGTCAGATTGACGTGACCAACTATACCTTCAAAGATGTGGTAAAACAGGGAAACAGCCCGCAGAAGAAAGTAATTGCTCAGCAAGTAGAGCGTGTTTATCCGCAGGCTGTCCAGAAACGAACTGACTTTATACCCGATATTTACGCGGTAGCCAGAGTCGATGAATCGCCTTCAGGCTTCATTTTAAAACTTGAAAAAACGCATGGGTTAAAAGCAGGGGATAAAGTAAAACTGATTCATGCTCAGCGAGGTGAATTCATAGAAAAAGTCAGTCAACTTATTGATGAAAAAACCTTCTGTATTTCGGCACGTGGGATCGAATCGACGGATAAACTTTTTGTATATGGTCGGGAAGTCGACGATTTTCGGGTAGTCGATTATGATGCCCTCTCGATGCTAAACATCAGTGCCACACAAGCCTTGTTGCAGCGTATGGAACAGACCGAAAAGGAAAATAAAACGTTGCAGCAGGAGATTCGCCAACTCGCTTCCCGACTGACCCGGCTCGAAGGGAATCAGAGTGCAGTTAATGCCTTCAGCCGGTGGAACCCAAATCGCACTCAATCTAATACGATCCAGAAAAGGAGCATTGCCAGGTCTACAGCTTTACAGGCTGTAGATCTGCCTGGCCTATAAATAGTGCGATCAGATGTAAGGCAATAAAAAAGCACCGGGTTTCGGCCGGTGCTTTTTTGCGTTAGGCTTTCTTGCCTTTTCCTTTGCCGCCTTTTTTAGCGGGGGTCTTATCGAGTGAATTGATCCACGTAGCCAGCTTCAGCGCATCTTCTTTAGGAACCTGTGTCATTGGAGCCATTGGAGGGTAACCTGGCCAGTGACTCGGTACAGGCGTGTAGATCAGTTTAACGATTTCCTCGTTAGAATACTTCTTCTTAGCTACATCTACGTAGGCAGGGCCAACCAGTTTTTGATTAGGGCGATGGCAGGCAATACACGTATATTTGCTCATCAGGGCATTCATATCCGCTGGAATGTCAGCGGTCGGAGCCTGAGCATTGACATCGAATGAAGCCAGGGCCAGGGCAGCCGCAGCAAAGAGAAATCCAAACGATTTTTTCATGAGAATCGGGTAAGCGATAAATGAACGGAACAAATTGATAACCGGCTATAGACCAACCCCGCAAAAATAGACGGTTCCTGGTTATAACCCAATTTTGCTTCGGTTTTTCCTACTAAACCAATCGTTGGACAATTGTTCTTCAAAAACGTTTAAAATTTGTTAAAACAAAATCCGTATGATGCCCCTCGACCGCTTTTCGGGACACGCCAATCTCTATGCTCAGTTTCGAATCGATTATCCTCCTGATCTCTATGATTTTGTACTCTCATCTGTTAATGAGCGGCACCTGGCCTGGGATTGCGCAACCGGAAACGGGCAGGTAGCGGGTGTACTGGCTGATTTTTTCGAGCAGGTAGAAGCAACAGACATCAGCGAAACGCAATTGGTGCTGGCCGTGAAGAAGCCGAATATCCGGTACCAGCTTAGCCAGGCCGAACAAACGCCCTTTGCCGATCAGTCCTTCGACCTCATTACTGTAGCCCAGGCGTTGCATTGGTTTTCGGTCGATACGTTTCACCAGGAGGTCAGGCGCGTTTCTAAACCCGGCGCGATACTCGCCGAATGGGGATACGGCCTGGTTAAACTCGGCCAAGACCTTGACCCAATCTTACTTGATTTCTACCGGAATCGTATTGGCCCCTACTGGGACCCGCAGCGGGTTCATATCGATAATTCGTATGGAACCCTACCCTTCCCCTTTGCGAATGCGCAATACAAAGAATTTATAATCCATCGAACGTGGTCACTGGACCGTTTCCTCAACTACCTGCGAACGTGGTCGGCCGTACGACAGTATATTCACGAAAATGAAGAAGATCCTGTAACCGATTTTGGCGAGCAATTGAAGCCGATCTGGGGCGAAGTCGAACGGGAGCTTACCTTCCCCGTATTTTTACGAATTGGCCAGGTCAATTAATACCCTAGAGAATAAGTTGTGTTTCACGAATATTGGCGCGAAACACAGCTTATTCCCATTAAAAATTAATCGAAGCAGAAGCCTTTAAGGCAAATGGACTAATAGGTATTCCATTAGGACCACCATTGAGGTAAGTTAGCCGGTGAATGGCCTGAATACGGACCAGTTTAAAAATATTATCGATTCCATAGCCAACTTCCAGATACGGTTTAGCGCCATCGAGCGTGCCAAAATGAATGGGCTTCATGCCTCCTGGCAGAGGTTTAAACGTCTCAACATCTTGGTTTTCCTTCGATTGGCTACCCCATAATGCATCGATATTGGCTACCAATCGCCAGTTGAGCTTCCGAATTCCCGGCAACCGGTTAAACAATAACCCTTCAAACTTATGCTGAATATGAATGGCAACGAATCGGTCGCTCACGAATTCATAAAACTGCATTCTGTTGAACGTATTGTTCGTCAACAATGGTGTAGGGTTGCCAATATGTGGAAACAGGAGCGGTGCAGGCAGCGTCGACGGCGTAAATCCAGCCGACAGCAAGTACGTCATCCGGCCAAGTGGCCCAAGCCGCAACGACTGCTGCGCCCGCAGGGTGAGCCGGTCATAATTAAAATCGCCACCTAAAGACTTGAGTCCTCGGGTATAACGAATTGTTAGAACAGGAGCCCGTTTCGTTCCGAGTGTAATTCGGTCATTCCCATCCATAATGTACTTTTCTTTCCGGGCTAACCGGGCTTCAATCGACCAGAAGGCATCGAAAATAGTCGATTTTAGGGGCGACAGGTCACCCATATCGGGATCAATGCGGTAATGAAACGGGAAAATAGGATCAAACGTCCGGCTCCCTAACGTAGCGGTCAGTAAAATACCCCGAACAGGCTCGGTGCGAAAGAACAACTCTTTCTGCATACTCCGGTAAGCACCCCGATAACGGCCAAAGCGGCTCAGTGCATAGAAGATTCGATTTCCACCGATTAATTCGGGTGTTAGTCCTAAACGCTCCAGGTCATTGGCAACCTTAACGCCCGCTAATGTCCAGTGTTGGCGCGAAAAGAGATAATTGACTTCTCCACCGTACTTAAACTGGCGATCGTAGGTACCATAGGCGAGGTAAGCCCGAAAAATCCAGTTACGACTAAAGTCATCGTTTGTTTTGAAACCAATTCTCGTCCGCAATCCCTCAACGGTGTTGACAGCAAACAGATACGGGTAGGGTCCTAAATCGATGCCACCGAGTTTATAGAATCCGGTCACGAGAACCTGACCGATACCTTCGGCGGTTTTCACGGCAGGTACTGCTCTGAGTTTATCGATTATCTCGCGGGCTTTCAGATCGTCTTTATTGAGCGAATCGGCACCGGCAAGGCTGCCCTGTACGGCATGCCAGTAGGCCTCATTGGCAGTAGCCACCGTATCGCTCGGCTCGATGGGCTGCTCATAGAACAACATCGGGTGTGGCTTATTGACGACTATGTTACTGCTGCGAAGTGTCACCTCGGCCCGCAAACCAAGCGATTGCTTCCCCACGCCCGTCAAATCGGCCAGCAGCCGGATTTTAGTAGGCAACCAGCCAGCCATGCCCGACGACCCGGTGGTCGTATCCATTGTTGGCTCCAGTTCCTGCTCAATGGTCAGTCTGCGCACATAGTTCAGGTTAGCTCCATTACCAATATGTGTTTCAATCTGACACAAGGCAAACGTAGTCGTGTCGATCCAGGCTTTCCCAGTAAACACAAGATCTTCGGGCCGCTTCGGGTCAAACTGAATTTCATAGCAGATATGATCACCAATCTGTGTTGTATCGGCCAGAAAAAACTCGTACCAGTTTTTCCAGTTATCGCCAATGGGCGAAGCAAAATCCTTTCCTAAAATTGGAATATAGTTGTCATAGAAATTCTGGCTGACCAGATTAGTCCCTCCCAGCAACTGCGAACTCAGTCCGGCATCATCGACGGCCACCCCTTTAATCCGGGTTTTACGCACATCCTCGCGTTTGCGTTGCGGATTATCCCGGTAGTAATAACGCGACACCGACTCCGAGACTAAAATCGGCAGTAATCGATGGCCTTCGCTATCAATGATGGAATCATGTTTGCTCAGCGATTCGTTAATCCGCTTGATCAACGGATTTCGGCGCATTCGGTCCGAAACGTGGCTGAGAGCAACTTGTGTTTTAACATAATTATCGCTTTCGTAGGCCAGCAGCCGCTTACGATCATTGATAACGCGGTTTTTGCGTACCTGCCGCAAAACGCGAAACGCCGGATTTTCACCAGCACGGACGGTTACTTCCTGAAGCGAGGCACCACCCGATATCAGTTTGATGTCAACAGCCTGCGTTGTTCGTTCGCGATCAATAAATTGGCGCTGGGTAACGTATCCAAGGGAGCTTACAGCAATCGAATCGGTCAGGATCTTGGCGCTTATGGTATATCGGCCCCGCTCGTCGGTTAGCGACCCAACCCGACGGCCCACAAGAGCGACGCTGGCAAACGGCACAGGTTCGCCCGTACGGGCATCTGTAACCAGTCCGGTAACGGTATAAATGGTCTGCGCGCTGGCCTCTTTATGGTTACTGGCAAGTATAAAGCAGAATAAAAGTATAAGTAGTTTCTGTAGAGGTTTCATTACGTATAATTACGGACAGCGAAATTACAAAAATCCCGCCAATCCGGAGCATACATATTGTTCAAATGTCATAAATAAGTAGCTAAGTGTCAAAAGCTTGTTATTAACTGGATACAGAGATTCAGCCCACCAGCCAAATCCGATCTGCATCGGCCCCTTGCTCGGTCCACTCGACCAATACACGTTGCGATTCAAGCGTATTTACGCGCTTACCGGTATAGTCGGGTTTGATTGGCAAATCGCGGTTATAGCGCCGGTCGATCAGAACCAGTAGTTCCACTTTTCGAGGCCTTCCAAACGCGGTCATCGCATCAAGGGCAGCCCGTACCATTCGGCCCGTTGCCAGCACATCGTCGACCAGAATTACGCGCTTATCTTCAATAATAAAGGGCACATGGGTTGCATTAGGCTGCAATGGAGAATCGCGCCGACGAAAATCATCCCGGTAAAAAGTTGCATCCAGATAACCGAGTGGTACAGTAAAACCCAGTGTTCGGTTCAGCTCACGTCCGACGCGTTCGGCAAAATAGATACCTCGTGGCTGCATCCCCAAAATAACCGTATCGGCAAAATCCTGGTGATTTTCGATTAGTTGCTGCGCCAGTCGGCTGATCACAATTTCGAGCAGCGGACTGGAAAGAATCAGGCGTTGTTGGTTCATGGAGTAAAAATAGTCTTCAGTTAGCAGTCATCAGCCGTTCCTCACTGGTTTTAGCTCACTATTTTTGTGGGCGTTATACTATAGAAGCCTACGGGTTATTAACGAATGACTAAATTTTTGATCGTTGGCCTTGGCAACATTGGCCCTGAATATGCACTAACCCGGCATAATGCCGGCTTTATGGTTCTGGACCGAATGGCCGCTCAACATGATTTTGACTTTACAATGACTCGTCTGGCCTATACGGCCAAATGGCAACACAAAGGAAAACAAATCTTTTTCATAAAGCCGACAACCTACATGAACCTAAGTGGGCGGGCGTTACTCTACTACATGAAACAGGAAAATATTCCGGTCGAGAATATTCTTGTTGTGACTGACGATAAAGACCTGCCTTTTGGCAAGCTGCGTTTGAAGCCTAAAGGTTCGCCGGGCGGTCATAATGGATTGCGAAATATTGACGAAGTGTTGGCTACCCAGGAATACGCCCGCTTACGGGTAGGAATAGGCAATAGTTTCTCTAAAGGAAAGCAGGTTGACTTCGTATTGGGGCAGTTTCCTGAAGACGAAATGATTCAATTACCCGACTATTTGGACCGTGCCGGCAATGCAGTGCTTGCTTTTTGTACTATGGGGATACAATTTGCTATGAACAATTACAACCAATAGTATAAATTTTTAAAGAATTTTGCATTTTTTCAAAAGAATATTTTCTATGTCTTTACCACCAAAACATGCAAATATAATTCCGCTCCGATTAGATTCTAATAGTCAAAAACGATAAATTAAAAATTAAACAATAGTAAATTCGGAATAATATTCCGAATAGCCCCCTATATATGTTTTGCACTTTCAGAACTTCTACGGACATTTGTGCGTTGATTAACTGAAACGAAAATAGAACAAAACAATGAAATCGCGTGTTATCTTTGCGTCGTTGATTCTTGGATTAGGATTGATGACATCTCAGGCAGACGCGGCTACCACCACCAACACTGATGATAGCCCGGCAGCCACCAAGCCGGCAAGTGCCCTGCTTGTTAATGGTTCGGAAAAGCAATTTGCTTCTTATTACGAACAACACATTACCAAGTCGGTGCGCAACACCAATTGGAAAAATTTTATGAGCGTTATCTCGCTTTACAACCAAAGCCCGGCCGCTGTGCTGAATCTCAGCCCCGCCGACCGTGCTAAGTTTAACGAAGCAGCCGCTCAAGTCAATACTCAACTGGTTAAGCAAAACAATGCTGAAGCCAGTCGCTGGATGAACCAGGCCAACCATACGGCCCGGATGATCAACTTCCTCTGGAACGCGAATCAGTCTCTTAGCGAAAACTCTGACATTCAGTAAGTTAAATTAAATACTGAATTCGTCGAGTATTTGGAACAGAAAAGGGTAAAAGTTAGTTTTTCATGTAGAAAAGGTTAAGGGTTTAGGAATAGTCAGTATAAGGTTCTCTGCTAAGATCAGGGAACCTTATCTTTTTTTATAGCCTACGGAGCTTCTGGTTAGGCAGTTGTCGTATAGATTTTGCGTTCAAGCGCCGTTTGCTGGATGACCTTTCAGTCCAAAGGGAGCCAGTCGAAATCGCTTCTCCAGCTATCCTATCTGACTCGATCAGATTTTAACCGGGTAGAATAGATTTTGGTAAATATGCGAACAGCGCTGTATATTACTGGCAGATAACAAAAAAAGCCATACAACAAACAGAGCATGACTTTCGCGTTTTCTTAACCTAACTTAAAATTGCAGCATAATCCGCAATAGTCAGGACGCCAATCCGGCTATTGCGGTTATTTGCCAGTCCCCTTCTCCATTTATTTCTTTGGTTGATTAGTACAGGTAATACCTGCTACATCTCCCCTGTTCGCCTTTATCCGTTTTTCAACCAGAGCCTTGAAACCTTCACATGGAAGACCGGAAATCCAGTTTTTTTTAACCTAAGTCACGAGCCGGTCAAGTTGTTAGTTAGACCCATACGTTGCAAGATCAGCTTCTTAATTTTCCCATACTACCTTTCAGTTCGATCGCCTGGCCCTATTACATACTACGAGCTATTAATTTATTAAGAAAAATTCTCATATTAAAGAAATATACTAAACATAATATTTATATTTATTCGATAATAGTAACAAAAGCGGGATAATAAAAATATTTCTACATTGGCTTCTCATCTTTACTTCCGACGCCTTTGGCGACTAATGGCCGTAGGGCTACTAATTTATAGTCTCATTACCCCTACACTGGCACAATCGATCCGGTGGGTCAAACAAGGCGCAACGGGTGACGGCACGAGCTGGCAAAATGCCTCAGGCAATTTACAGGCTATGTTGGATGTGCCAGGTGTTGAGCAGGTGTGGGTGGCTAAAGGGATATACATGCCTGCACCACTGAGCGAAAGTAACCTAAAGGCTGGTTTTAAAGTGCCGAATGGAGTGGGGCTATACGGTGGTTTTGAAGGAACAGAATCGACGATTGCGGAGCGTCCGCCCATCGCTACCGACCAACCTTCATCAACCACATTGAGTGGTGCCAATAGCATTATTACCGATCCTTATCAACAAGAGTTCCATGTGGTCAGCACAACTGATGGGGCAACCAATCAAACTCGATTCGATGGCCTGACCATTAGCGATGGAATTAATTACGGTAACGGGGCTGGGATGTTCATCAGGAATGGTAGTCCAACTCTAATTAACTGTAGTTTCATAAAAAACAAGGCCTACATTGGTGACGTAATACTAGCTTCGGGAGGTGGGTTGTATATTTTGAACGGCAGTCCAACCCTCACGAACTGTAACTTTATAGAAAACGTGGCTGGCGGTGCCCAGACATCGGCTTCCTTTGGCGGGGGTGGGCTGGCAATTCTGAACGGCAATCCAACTCTGACTAACTGCAACTTTATAGGAAATAAGAGTGGCGGTCACGGAGGAGGGCTGGCCATGCAGAAAAGTAGCCCGACCCTGATTAACTGTAATTTCATAAAAAACAGCACTAACTACGATGGCTGTCAGGGTGGTGGGATGTATACCCAGGATGCAAGTCCAGCTCTGACCAACTGTCGCTTCCTTAACAACGATGCCATAACTACAGGGGGAGCGATGAGTCTTGGGCGAGGAAGTCCAACGCTAACAAACTGCACGCTCATAGGAAATACCGCCTGGTTTATGGGAGGCATACTAGTAACAGGGACGCCTATCCTGACTAATTGCACTATTTTAGCCGAGAACGCACCGTTTACAAGTGGAGCCACGGGAATAAGCGTTCATTCTGGAAAGGCAACCTTAATCAATTGTATTGTCTGGAGACGTTCAGCGGAAGAGGGCTACGAAGACAGCAATCCACCTAAGCCAGTCTTTGAAGGTTCTATAATAGCACGCCACAGCCTGATCAAAGGTTATCCATATGTCGTTGATAGCCAGGGCAGTTCGGGCCTCAGTCCTTCATTTGTCGATCCGGCCAACGGCGACCTGCGACTTCAGTCCTGCTCAGCAGCCATCGATGCCGGTGAGACTGCCGCTTACACTGGCCCCGATACCGACTTTGCTGGCAATCCGCGCCAGGTCCGCACGATTGATATGGGTGCTTATGAGTTTCAAGGGGAGCCAAATACTGTCAGTCAGGATTATGCCCCTTTAGCAGCACTTTTCATAGCGACTAATGGTGATAAATGGCGACGGAGCGCTAATTGGATGAGTGGATGCAGCCCGTGTAACTGGTTTGGCGTGACCTGCGACAATAACGGCCGAGTCGTTTCACTGGATCTGAAATCTAATCAATTGAGTGGGACCTTACCCGCTAGCCTGAGTGAGCTCACCCATCTGAAATACCTGGATTTATCGGAAAATGGATTGCCGGGAAGTATACCGAGTAACATAGGGGCGCTGACAGAGCTGCAATATCTAAATCTTAGCTCCAGCATCTGGAGCGGTACTATTCCTGAGAGCTTAGGAGCTTTAACGAAATTACAGACCCTTAACTTATCCAGAAACCAGTTAAGTGGGTGCTTTCCTGCATCTCTCTCAGCTTTATGTGGCATAAACAATATAAATTCAGCTTTTTCTAACAATCCAGCATTACCAGGCGGGGGAGACTTTGCGGCTTTCTGTGCTGACCGTACAGGTAGCTGCGCTCCGGCCAACACACCCCCGCAACCCACCGCCATCGTCAGTCAGACAGCTACGGTAGGTAAGGTTTACTCGTTCTCGGCAAACGCATTCACCGACACAGAAACACCCAACAGCCTAACCTATTCGGCCAGCATCGACCCCGCCAATGGGCTGAATTTTGACCCTGTTACCCAGATCATTTCCGGTACGCCCTTGGCAAGTGCAGTCAGTCAGGTCACTCTTACGGCGACCGATCCCGGCGGGTTATCGGCCGTTACCACGTTTACCATTACATCGATAACGGCCTGCGCTCCCCAATCGCTAAGTTTACTAGTGAGCGGCCCGCTTAATTGTCTGACTACCAGCGTTACGCTAACTGCTGTTGGCTATGCTGAATCTGCCACCATCAGCTTTTCAGGCCCAGGCATTCAAAGTACTAACCTAAACACAGCCACGGTTAATCAGCCGGGCAGCTATTCAGTTGTTGCCCAAATCGCTATGGGTTGCAGCGCAACGGCTTTGGCTACAGTACAGGATCAGAGGGACACTCCTCCGGCTCCGACACTAGCAGCCAGTGCTCTAATGACCAATCAGCCTATCTCGGTAACGGCCAATGGCTGTCCTGATGGCACAATCAACTGGGCTCTATTAGGGGGTAATGGTCTGGCCAATGGCTCGGTTTATTCCATTACTCAGCCAGGGAACTACACCCTCTCTGCCACTTGTAGGGTGGGAAGCTGTACCAGTGAAGCTTCTGTTCCCCTTAGTTTGCAAATCATACCCAGCGGTTTTGCCATTACGGAGGTGCTGATGGTCAGCTGCCAGCTCATTGACGATACAAAAGGTGGCTATCAGGTTCAATTTACACCCCAGTACGCGGGTCGGAACGCCAATCCGATTAGTTTTTCAGTGGTCAATGAACTATCCCCCACAATGGCTCCGGCTCCTTATACATTAAAACTCTATACAGATAATCCAATCATTACGCTGGTAGCTAATCAGGCGGGGAATGCTGAAACGCGTTTCAGTTACAACTGGCGGGCTTCCTGTCAGACGGATACCCATGAAAACAATCCGCCGACTACCCGCGGTATCCCTAATCAGACAGCCTTACATAACCAGGCTTATCAATTGGATTTAGCCAGCTATTTTTCGGACCCAGATCAACAATCACTCAAGTTTACAGCCACTGGCCTGCCAACTGGGCTCAGTCTGAACGGCAGCCAGATCAGTGGTGTACCTTCTGCAACAGGAGTCAGTATGGTCAGCATTACCGCACTGGACCCTGACGGCCTGTCTGCCCAGACCAGTTTCCAACTGACGGTAAATTCATCACCAACGAATCCTTCTGGCTTTACTATTGTGGGTGTCTCGACAGCAACCTGTGAGATCCTCAGCGCCACTCAGCGACGGGTAACATTCACCCCCCTGTATGAAGGATTGAGTGGTGATCCGATTAGCTTCTCGGTGGTTAATGAGATGATGGCGACGACCAATCCGGGGCCATACAGTCTAAATTTATATACCGACAATCCTTCAGTCACGCTGAATGCCCGTCAGCTCAACGCTCTAGCTAGCTTTGCTTACAACTGGCTTGCCATCTGCACGAGCATGACACGGTTAGGCGTGCCCGAAGCAGGGACTGGTCTGAAGGTTAAAGTCCTGGGTAATCCCATCGAGGGGAAATCAATTGATGTGGAGATTAGTGGTGTATCAGGCCAGGCTGTGGAGTTGAATTTACTGGATCTTCAGGGCAGGGCTCTGCATCAGCAGCACCTTACTGAAGCTAGCAATCTGGAGCGGGTTACTGTGCCAATCGGCACGGGCAAATCCGTTCTCTTTTTACAGGTCAATACGGCTACTGAGAGGCAGCAGGTGAAGCTCCTAAAACCCTAGTTAGGCCTGATCTAAGCAAGTAAGCCCGAGTCCGTAAAACTCGGGCTTTTTTATTGTCGCTTACTTTCAGGACTTTCGCTTAGAGCCGTACCACGGTTCTGTAAGCGTAATTAGTAATCGTAGCACGGCTCTAACGAAAGTCCTGACTTTATTAAGGCTGTATAACTTCTAGAGCAATGACTACTGCTGTTCGCCTGCCCAATAGTCAGTGCACATTAATGAGCCCAATTCGTTTATTGAGCCTTGTCTAAAAATGGATTTATAAGCGCCTGTAACTTATCGGCTACGCCCATAAGCCCCACATGGGTCATTGCAGGCAATATCGCCAGTTCCGACTTAGGCAAACCAGCCATATCGCCGGAAATACCACCTCCCAGCAGGGAATATAGCTCTGCCACTTTTTTCAGGTCAGTCCCGTCATTATCCCCCATAATTAAAAGAACAGGCGCAGTTATGCGTTTGATGTTGTCGGCACCCAGATCAAATGGTGTTGAAACAAACTGAGCCGCCTTTGTTACGAACGAGGACCAATGCTCCGATTCAGGAGCAATTCGGTCATACTCCACTTTCAACGGCGTATTCGTTAGAAATTCGGGGGCTTTTGTGGCCAAAAATGCAAGCTGATCCTTAACAGGCTGTGTCCAGGCATCATATTGCCAGACCGACGAAACGACAATTAGTTTATTGACCAGATTGGGATGGCGTATAGTGAGCGCTAAACCAACCGTTCCCCCCAGGCTATAACCCAGAACGTCGGCACGATCGATGTCGAGGTATTTCAGCAGGCCAGCCGCATCGTCGGCGAGGGAATCATAAGTATATGGACGGTCAGCATCAGCCGTTCTTCCATGCCCCTGCATTTCGATGGCGATTACTTTACGGGTACGGGCAAGCTGAGGAATAAGTTTGGCAAAATTAAGCGGAATAGTCATGTAGGTGCCATGCAGAAGCAGCAATGGCTTGCCTTCACCGTATATTTCGTAGTAGATGGAAAGATTATTCACGGGAGCATAGCCCGATGATGTCAAATCGGTTTGTTGTTCCATAGCAATAAATTTTGCGTAGGAAGCTGGCGTTCTGTTTACCTGTAGCCACCCTTCCCACACGACAAAAATAGCAGTCATACGCACAAACAAAGCCATGCAAACACGACAATTGAGGGGGGCGTTTCTGCCATTTTCCTTTTCAAATTTTGCGGCTGCTCTGCCCTCTAAAAGTGTAGCTCACTAATCATAATATACTGACAATGAGACAACAAAAAAGCCATACTTCAAGATGAGCATGGCTTTCGCGTTTTCTTAACCTAAACTAATCTTTAAGGATCGATGAAGTAAGCCATAGGCGATATAAGCTAGCAGTCCAGATTATATCACAAACTTCATACGTCCTTTTAATTTTGTCCTCCAACCCGGCTCTGTTCCGCAGATGTTGCTGAATTACGCTGACGGGCTGTTTTTACGTTCTGGTTGCCGAAGCGGTACGTGAACGTCAGCATAATCCGACGGCTTTCCCACTGCGAGCGAACACGGAAGTTGATATCCTGTACCATTGCCCGGCCATTAAACTTATTGAGCCAGAATGGATCGCTAACATTCAGTTTTATATTACCCTTTCCTTCCATCACCTTCTTCTGAAGGCCCAGGCTGAAAGCGCCCATCGGTTGGGCACGGTAGAAACCATACTGAGACGATGAGTTATACCAGGCCGACAGTTCAGCCGACAGGGTTTTGTTCAGTGTGAAATTATTCGACGAATACAGATTGAAGGCTACCAGTTTCACTTCATAGGGCGTTCCTGAATAAAATGTCTGATAATGTGTGTAATAGGTACTTACATTGTTCTGCATTCTCCACCACTTTGCAACCACCACCGGGAAGCTTACATTCAGGTTAATATTGTCGAGCGAACCCAGGTTTTCGGGTGTTACGTACGTGATATTTTCTGCCGGAATCTGCCGGGGTGTTTCGCGGTTAATAAAATCTGTTGTGCGGCTGAAGCCCAGTGTTGTCGAAATCGTGCTCTTGTATACGTGCGTCAGTTCAATCGAGTTGGTATACTGAGGCCGCAGGAACGGATTTCCTTTTTGGTAGGTATAGGGGTCCAGATAGAACACGAACGGATTCAGATTTTGATAGTCAGGGCGATCGATCCGGCGACTATACGACAGATTCAGTGTATTGGTCGAATCAAGTTGTCTCGACAGAAACAAAGTCGGGAATAAGTTCAGATAATTACGATCAACCACCTGATTGAGTGTAACCGACGTACCGATTGAGTGCGTATGTTCAGCCCGCAATCCCATCTGTATTTTGGTTTTCTTGTCCAGCTTTCCGGCATAGTTCAGATAGGCGGCATTGATATTCTCGTCGTATTTGAACTGATTCGAGCGGCTTGCATCAGGTAACCACTGTTTTGTTTCCTGCTGAAGCGTATCGTAAATGGTGTTGTTATCGGCCTTCACGAAACTCGTTTTCAGACCGGCTTCAAACTTACCGCCATTCTTCAGCGGATGAACATAATCCGTTTTGAAGGCCATAATATTGATCGTAGAAGGCATGTTATTCTGCACATCCTGATTTGGCCGGGTCGTTTCGTTGGCGTTGTTATAATAGATGGTACTTAAGTTGTTGTTGCTTTTACCACCGTAGTGAACATAATCGGCATCAACTGTCCACTCACGCCCTTTTCCGTCAAATTCGTACTTATAGTTAAGGTTACCCGTTACGTTTGACAAAAATTGGCGGGCATCGGTTTTCGTAGTCGGCTTGCTGGTTAGCTGGTGATTATCGTCGCTGATGTACGTGTTGTTGATACCTGCTGAACGCCAGTCATTTGAAAAACCATTGACCAGAACCCCAACTGTACTTTTCTTGCTCACAAAATAATCCATACCGGCTTTGTACGAATGCCCTACGAACGTGTTTGGCCGGAACGAGTACTGATCAAAATAGGTCGTCTTGCCATTGAACGGAATCGTACGGTTAATTTCGTTACTCTGCGAACTCTGCCGATTCACGTAGCTATAGTTACCGAACAGGTTCACTTTACCCTCGCGGTGGTTCAGATTCAGAGACGTGTTGAACTTCGGCAGGTCATCACGAACACCGCTCAGGTTATTCACCCAGCCGTAGCCCGTTCCAACGATGAACGTTCCGTTCGTACCGAAATTCTTGTTCTTCTTCATCTTGATATTAATAATCCCGGAGTTACCAGCGGCATCGTATTTCGACCCCGGATTGGTAATAATCTCAATCGTAGCGATGTTATCACTCGGCGTATTTTTCAGCAGATTCGCAACTTCCTGCTGGGAGAGATACGTCTGTTTTCCATCGATATAGACGATTACCCCCGATTTGCCTTTCAACTGAATCTGGTCGTTCTGGCGGTCGATGGTTACGCCCGGTGCTTTTTCCAGTACTTCCAGAGCCGTATTACCACTGGATACAATGCTATTTTCAACGTTGACGACCGTGCGGTCTACCTGCTGTTCGATAAATGGTTTTTTTGCTACCACATTTACTTCAGTCAGATTTTTCGATTCCTCGGTCATCGCCAGTGTTGGCAGTTCAATGGCTGGATGCGTTTCATCAATCACGAACGCATCACTATATATTTTGCGGTACCCGATCTGTTGAGCGGCTACCCGGTAATTTCCTGCCCCGATGTTCTCGAAGACGTATTTACCGGTTACTTCACTGATAGCTCCTTTTACGAGCGTTGAATCTTTTGCTTTCACGAGCATCATGGTCGCAAATTCGAGTGGTTTACCGGCCACTGTGCCTACCTGCCCACTTACGTTACCCCGCGTCAGGATCTGTCCAAACGACGTGGTCAGCGTCAGTATAAATAATGTCAAAGAGTAAAATGTCGCTTTCATGGTACTGTCTTTTTTCAGAAGGTTGCCTGTGTTTGTGTCGAAGTACATTGCAAAGGTAGGTAGTGGGCATCGCAAAGTACCTGTTCTTACACAAGCGGTCTGAACGGCTGTATGAGTGGATTTAGTTTGTGATTGGTGTTATGAAGAGCGACTTTGGATCAAAGACGCATGAAAAAAGTGAACGTTGCTTGACGCAGAATTTTTTTTATTACTTTTCTGGTCCTTTGCTTTTAGCTGATTATGCCCTGATTTCAACTAGCCAGAGTCGTATTAGCCCCAAGCCTTATTCAGCCTATTTTAGACATAAGCTGTTGGCATCTGACTCCATTTGAATTACTCTACTGACAAATCTGCTCTTTGAAGAGAAAGCAGCACACGCTTCCAAATCGGGATCTATCTGATTTTTCTGACTGAAAGCAAAATCAAAGTCAATCAGAAAAATCAGATAGATCCCAATTCAAATTACAGTTTCAGGCCAACAGCCCATACGCTTGCATCGGGGCCTTCGCCCGACCGGAAGGGGCTATTTGGCTCATACCGGAAAAATAGTTTCGCACTGCCCCGGAAACCAAGTTCGCTCGTCAGACCCCAGCGAACAGGATTCAGGTTGTAGGAACCATGCGTCCGAACGACCGATCCACCTTCTGGTTTTACTTTCGTGTAGCTGTCCAGCCGCATCCCAACATAAGCCCCTGCTCCTACTGTCAGTCCTGACTTAAACCGCAGATTCAGGATTACCGGCAGATTGAGTTGGGTTGTCACTAACTTCGACCGATGCAGATCGACATTAGCAGCCTCAATCACGAGTTGATTATTCTGCTCAACCAGTGTGTTGCGACCTTCGAACATGAAGTTGTTCCAGGCAATCTCCGGGCCGGTTACTAACCGCAGTTTTGTAGAACCAGTCGTGAGGAGTGGAATGCGTTTCTGCCAGCCCAGCGCAATAAAGCGAGAACCAATCGGCCGTAAATCATAGCCCGCTGGCAGCGAACCACCGAAATTGTTAAAGCCTACGTAAATACTGAAATCAGAGGTGATTCGCTCGACGGTCCGGCGTGGTTTCGAAACAGAATCCGTAGAAATGATGACCGTTGTCTGGGCGAACGTAGCAGTCGAAGCAGCAACTAAAGCGGCAGTGAAGAGGTGTTTGAACGTTTTCATGGTTGTAATCGGAGTTAAGAGTTTAGGAAATTTGAAGTTTATCAAGTTCAGAATTGTATTCCTTGTGTTATTTGACAGGAAGATGTAAGAACTCGGTAATCAGGTTGCATGAAACTTCGAATATTTCTTAAACTCTTAAATCAACTATAAGTCAATCAACTCATAATCAACAAATTATATATCAATAATTTTTCACTCCAACTACAAACCTATAAGATCTTTGAGACCTTATAGGTTTAAACAAGAAAGCATTCTAACGTTGTAAAACCTGAAGAGCCTGGAAGAAAAACTTTCGGGTAATCAGTTCATTCGCGTACACAAATCTTATATTGTTGCTGTAAACCAGATTGAATCAATCGAGCGAAACAGGATTTACATCGGGAAAGCGGTCATTCCCGTTGGCAATACGAATCAAGATGTGTTTTACCGGATCATTGAAGGCTGATTTAAAGGCCAAAACCATAAAACGGCTTTGAAAACGTCACCTGCTAAGGGCTTTTGTTCGTTCATCCTGTTGCTATTCCTGAACGGATTCGTACTCGGGCAATCACCTAACCTGACGTTTCAGAAACTCAGTACAAAAGACGGCTTGCTGTCTAATTTTGTATCTGCGATTACGACCGATGCGAAAGGGTATCTTTGGGTAGCGACCCGGCGCGGGCTATGTCGATACGATGGCTATACGTTCCGGCAAATACCGGAAAGCCAGGTCGGGGCTGTCAATAGCCTTAGCCGTTTACCAAACGGTTCATTGGCTGTTTACTGGAATAATGCCGGTTTGTTCATTGCCGATCAGGATGGTCAGTCAATTACACCCGTCGACTCGGTCGACTTCACGGACCCCGACCCGGTCAACGACCACTTTAATAACCTCTTCACCGATTCGCAGGGAAATCTTTGGTCGAGTAGCTACGGACTTGTACGCAGGTATGAAATCGCGACAAAAAAACACTATTACTACACGATTAAAGGAACAGATCAGACTGGTGAGGGGAAACATTTCTTTGAAGATCATCAACACAGACTCTGGATTCTGAGCGAACGGGGGTTGTATCGTTTTGACCGTAAGAAGAATTCTATGTACTGCGTTTTAGGCCCGGAAGCAGTCAATCCGGCAAACAGAAAAGCGCTGCATCTTTCTGCTATAGCCGAAGACAATACGGATAATCTTTGGTTAGGAACGCCTAATGATGGCCTCTTTCAGTACCAGCCCGATCAGGAAACGCTCCGCCACTACCCTATCTCGGGGATGATTCGGAGCCTGGCTTTCGTGGTCGGTTCATCGGGTACAATGACACTTTGGCTGGGTTGCGATGATGGTTTAAAAATTTTCCAGCCTAAGCTGGAGACTAGTATAACCGTTGATGGATTACAGGGTGTTTCCGTACAACAAATCAGTCCTGATACGGGTAACGGCATTATCTGGTTAGCCACCAACGATGGGCTTTGGCAGTATCGGTCCGGAATTTCTGCCATACAAACGGTTCTGCTCCCAGAATCGATCACTCAAAAAGCGGTGATTGTCAAAGCAATATTACCCGACTCTGCCGATACCTACTGGCTAGGCTTATCGCATTCGGGCGTGCTGCGCTGGAAACGGGCCACCAATACGTTTCAGCTTTTCCGCTATCCGGTCGATGCGATAACGAATACGCTATCGTGGGTAAACGGTACTCTTTGGGCTGCCACCGACCAGGGCATTTTCCAGCTAAACAAGACTGATTTTAAGGCTGTTAAACTGTCATCCCGATTTTCATCGCCTTCTATTCAGAAAGTACTGGCTGATCGTCATCAACGCGTATGGGTGCTTCATAAAAACGAGGGCATTCAGGTATTTGACCTCAATACCCTGCGCCCGATTTCGCTCTGGAATGAACAAAAAGCTCGTGAACTCTGGGCTACAAATCGCTACCACGATCTGACGGAGTCACCTGATGGCCGAATCTGGATAGCGGCCTGGTATCCGAAAAGTTTTGGCATGATCGGGTATAATGAACGGGAACGCCGATTGCAGGAACTGGCTGATTTTAATAATCATAAGCAGTTTATCGGCGATTATTTCACCCGGGTATCAGTCGGGAAACAGGGCCGAATGCTGTTCGCTGGTGGAGGAGGTGTCAATACGACCGATACCAACGGAAAAATAGACAGCCTGCGCTCTGTTTACAGTGGTCTGACCCCAGAGTTAGCCGATGATCAATGCTTTGGTGTTGCCGAAGATAACGGCAATCGACTATGGATCGGCACCGGAGAGGGCTTACACACCTTCAATCCAGCCACCCGCCTGATCAGACGATTTACGGAAGTAGATGGCTTGCTCTCCGACGACGCCACAAACGGGTTTGCCATAACGCCAAACGATTTGTTGCTGGTTGGTCAGCAAAATGGGTTCAATCTGATCGACATCAACCGATTACATCAACCTACTCCCCTGCCACCGCTAACGGTTGCCAGTATGCAGGTCAACGGGCAATACAAACCCGTTATTCTAACAAAACCATTACTGCTGGCAAACAGCGAGAATGATCTTCGCTTTACGTTTACAACCCTGAGCTTCGGGCCAGTCAGTACGATACGTTTTCGTTACAGGCTAACTGATCGTTCGGGTTGGATCAATCTGGGGGTAACCAATGAGCTCAATCTAACGAACCTGAAATCAGGCGACTATACATTAGTCGTTCAGAATGGCGACGACACGGGCCGCTGGAATCAGAACGGCATTACGATTCAATTTGAAATTGCCCCAGCCTGGTATGAAAGCGGTTTGTTCAGAGGTCTGGTATTGCTGGGCCTCCTCGGGCTTTTGTATGGTTTCTATCGTATGCGTATTGGTCAGGAAAGGCGACGCAGTGAGCTGACGCGCCAGCGGGCCGAAGCCGAAACGCGGGCTTTGCGGGCGCAGATGAATCCGCATTTTATTTTCAACTGTATGAATACCATCGACGCCTATATTCTGACTAACCGGCCGGATGCCGCATCGATCTTTCTTCAGAAATTTTCCCGGCTGGTTCGTCAGGTTCTCGAAAACTCCCGCGAAACGCTGATCCCAATCAGGCAGGAACTCGAAACATTAACGTTGTATATTGAACTGGAAGAAGAACGCGCCGATCATCGATTTAGTCATACGTTTGCCATCGATCCAACTGTAGAGACCTGCCTGATGCCCCCCTTATTACTGCAACCATTCGTCGAAAATGCCATTTTACATGGCTTACGGCATAAAACTGACGGGCCAGGCATATTGATTGTTTCTATCCAGCAGACTGAAAATCAATTACGCTGCCGGGTTGAAGACAATGGCATTGGCCGCGCAAAAGCCGCAGCCATACATGCGCAAACCAGAAGGCAGCCTCACCAATCACTGGGTAGCACAGTTACGACCGAACGGGTTGATTCGCTGCAAGCCCTTTACGGTACAGAAGCCAGTTATTCTATTATGGATCAAAATCCAGTTACCCGAACAGGAACGATTGTCGACATAAAACTGCCACTGATACGGCAGTAAACCATCCGGTTCATCGCGGAATCAACGTGAACTTATTGAAAAAGGCCAGTCCTGTACACACAGTCTGGCCTTTTTGCTCATCTTACCGATCTAATCGCTTATCCTACCGTGATTGTTTGCGCAGGTTTGTTGGTAGCCGGATTTTTGGGCAGAACGACTTTCAGAATGCCCTCGGCATAGCTGGCCGAAATCGTTTCAACAATAACTTTGTCATTCAGCCGAAATGACCGCTCGAACGAACCCACGCTATGCTCCTGATACGTATAGTTACCCTGAGCGGTCGATTCGGAGTTTGTATCCTGATTTGAGCCTGGATAGGCAATCGTCAGTATGTCGTCTTTGACGGTCAATGTTACGTTCTCTTTAATAATACCGGCCGCAAATAATGAAATAACATAGTTGTCGTCGGTCTCTTCAATGTTCACCGGCGGTTGAAAAAATCCCCCCGTATGGCGTCCCCAGAAATTACCAAATCTACCCCGGCCTTTGAAGCCACCGAATTTACCCCGGCCCATTGAGCCGCAACCCCCTTTATAGTCTGATTGAAATGCCTGATTGTGATGCATGATTGTGTTCTTTACTGTTGTGTTTACGTTTTATGTTGTTGTTTTCCTGTTCTGCCTAGTTGATGGGAATCACACGGCTAAATCCACGCTGGTTCATGGGTGAACGGTAAGCAGGATTGTCGATTGAAATAATCTCGGTTGATTGCCAGCCTCCCTGCCTCAGTCCACCGAACGCCCGGCCCATCAGCCGCCCGCCAACAACCCGGATCAACAGGAAGCCTACCGAAGCAATCAGGACTAATTTCAAAACAATCGTTACCAGAAACAGGGCCAACCCGGCCATCAGGGCTATGCCCGCTATTCGCCAAATATTCATGTTGTTATTTTGTTTAAAGATTTCTTACGCTTGAGTTTCGCTACAGGCCTGTGTTCGCTGCTTCAAAGGGATAGTCGCAATAGGGGCGATTAATATTTTAAATGGTTATGATTTTTTTAGCAGGCATTTATAATTGGCGACCTTCCAGTCAAAATATTAATCTGACTATCAATATCTTATTCATAAAAAAAATAATTGAGTAGCTAAAAAAAATTTGTCTTGAATTGATTGAGCAATACTTTCTAAACAGCCATTTGGTCACCACATAAAGCTCAATATTTGTTTATAGATCTTTCACCAGGGGTGATGACACGGTCATAGTTTGATAGACCTATCAAAATAAAATCAGCGTTTTACTTGACATTAAACCGATAAATCCTCAGCATTGCAGTGTATTAGTCAAGTAGTACACTAAATCAAACAATCAATGCTAGACCTTAACAACCTGACGTTCGGATACAGTCGAAAAAAACTGGTTTTTCAGAATCTGAGTCTGTCGTTGAAACCGGGAACCATTTATGGATTATTGGGTAAAAACGGAGCGGGCAAATCGAGCCTGTTACGACTCATGGGCGGCCTGCTCTATCCCATTGCCGGGCGAGTCAACGTGGCAGGGTTTGAACCTCGAAAACGGCAACCCTCCTTTTTGCAGGAACTCTATTTTATTCCGGAGGAAATTTATCTGCCGTCGATAACCGTCCAGCAGTACATCGATACAATGGGGCCGTTTTATCCAAACTTCAGTGATTCACAGTTCCGTCGCTACCTGACGGAATTTGATGTGCCGCAGGACCAGAAGCTAACGGCGATGTCGTATGGACAAAAAAAGAAGATTATTATCAGTTTTGGCCTGGCCGCCAACACCCGTATTCTGATCATGGATGAACCGACGAATGGGCTCGATATTCCATCGAAAAGCCAGTTTCGCAAAATTGTATCCTCTGCCCTCGACCCCGACCGGCTTATCCTGATCTCGACTCACCAGGTTCGCGATCTGGACAATCTGATCGATGCGGTGATTGTTCTCGACGAAAGCGAAATTCTGCTCAATCATTCGCTGGCCGACATTTCCGATCGGCTTCTGTTCAATACGGTATCGACGGTTATGGAAACCGATCATGTTTTATATGCTGAGCCGTCGTTGCGGGGGCAGGCCGTTGTGATGGAAAACCCAGCGCAGGAAGATAGTAAGGTCGATCTGGAACGGCTCTTCAATACGGTGGTTACTAACCGGGAGCGGATTAAAGTCCTTTTCCAATGACGACCATGGGCGTATATGCTGTCATTATTCTGCTGTTAACTGCTCTGATGGGCACTGTTGTTCCTTACTGCTTTTCGCTGGCTATTTCTTTCCTCATCCCTGCACTATGAATCAAACTTTCGACTTCCGCCGATTTACTTTAGTGCTTCGTCTGCACTTATTCGAACATCTCCGTACCTACCTGATGGGCATTGGGGTATTAGTTGGCGTCTGGATACTGATGCTCGCACCCAGTACTGCCAGAACTGCTCACTACAGCGAGAGCATCTATCGATTTCATGGAATTCTCTTCAGTTTTATCCTTGGCGGGGCTGGTGCCTGGTTTGCCAGTGAGCTATTTCGGGTCGTGAGTTCGCCACTCAGGGGGATTCCTTACCTGACACTGCCAGCGTCGCAACTGGAGAAATACCTGGTTGGGTTACTGATGCTATTGTTGTTCGTTCCTGTTTTTATTGGTGTTTTTTACACGGTAGAAGGAATCTGCTTCTTCATAATCAACAGCCGAATTCCCGCAAACGAGCCTCACTATCAATTACTTGATTTGCTTGGACCGAACATTCCTTTTGACTTTCGCTACCTGTCGTGGCTAACGCTCCCCTTTTTCTTTTTGGGATCTATTTACTTCACAAAAGTGCCATTTGTCAAAACCAGCATCATCGCCTTTTTGATCTACTTTGCGATCATCTTCCTGAATGAGTTTATTATCATCCAGTTATTCCCGGCTCGCGAACGTTACGGGTCGACTCCGTTCGTGGAAGTATTTTTCTTTCAACAGACTGGGGGCAGATACAATGTAGAGTTGACAGGAATCCCCAAACTTATTATCAATGCAATTTTGTTGCTGGTAGCGCCCGTGTTGTGGTTTATAGCTTACGTCCGCTTCACAGAAAAAGAACTGTAATTATGGATTTTCGAGAGAAACAAGCCATTTACCTGCAAATCGCTGATTACGTATGCGAGAAGATTTTGCTGGGACAATGGCCACCGGGCGAACGTATTCCGTCGGTTCGGGACCTGGGTATTGAACTGGAAGTCAATCCCAATACGGTTGTTCGGACGTATGATTTTTTGCAGCAAAAGAGCATCATTTTCAACAAGCGGGGCATCGGCTACTTTGCTGCCGACGATGCGAATAATCGTATTACAGCCTATCGTCGTGAGCAATTTCTGGAAACGGAACTGCCCGTTTTTTTCCGCACCATGTATTTGCTCAATATCGACCTGAAAGAAATTGAGCAACGGTATGACGATTTCGTTAAAGCTGAATTTAACTAAGTAACCGCAATCCTGTTGGTATGTGGATAACTGCAAAGACTTATCCACATACGGCACTGTTCTCACCTATAACTATGAAAACAAGTAACAAACTGTTGATAAGTCTGCTGGCAATGGGTTTACTTACGCTGGTTGGTTCTGTGATGTCTTTACGGGCTGAACACGACAAGATTGATTTCAATGACCCATTCTATGGCTTTTCAACAACGCCAATCAAACCATTCAGCGTATTGAAAATAGAAGGTATCAAACTTGGTGCCCTCTCTACTGGTGCGGTGCGAATCGAACCAGAAAAAAGTCCGGCCAATTCGGGCGACAGCTACACAACCGTTGGTATAGAGGCCGGAAAAACGTTTGAAATACGGGTGCAGAAAGACAACATAATTCCGTTTACCCATCGCCTAGTAGGTGATACGTTGATTGTTCGCTACGAACCCGAGTTCTACTTCCGACGAATCAAGGGTGGCGACGCATTCGATAATAAACCGTTTGTGTATATAATCGCCCCTTCGGTACAGAATCTCATCGCAACCGCATCGACCTGCAAACTAGCAGGATTCACGACCGACAAACTGGTTATTACGATGACTAACGCACGAGTGCTTATTAGTAAAAGTACAATCAACGATCTGACGACGACGGGCCAACGGGGAAGTCTGCTGCAAACGGCTAAAACCAACCGCATCAACACGGCTACGGTTGCCTCCTACGACAGCACTGGCTTCATTGCCGACCATGACATTTTTGGCTCACTGGCTTTACAGAACGACAGCGCTGCAACCCTAAAAATACCGGCATCACTACTAAAAAAACTGTAGGCGGCCGACGTACTCAATCCGATAAATCAGGCACCATTTCCCGGAGACCTAGCGCATGATTTATCGGATTCAATGATCATTGCTTGGCTTCTACAGCCAACATATAGACCGTCATTGACTCACCAACGGTTTGAATCCAGTTGTCATAATCAGCAATCGCCCGTACGCGTAATTCTTCCGAAATATAGCCCGAATTGACAAGCTGAAGGCCACGCAACTCCGCAACCTCGGCCCACAACCGACTGGCTACGGCAAAGGTCGGGTCCGTTTTTTGGGCGAGTTCAGATTGATTTTCTACCCGAATGTCCGTAAAGCCGATCGTACTCATCAGATCAGCCAGATGGTCGGCAATGGCATTGTCGAAACCCGCGTCCTGTCGCCATTTCAGGAAAGCAGCATAGAAGGTTTTCATGGCTTCTGGTGGCTCAGGATGCCAGCTAATCTTCTCGTGGTTAAAATCGAGCACCGACAGATAACCTCCTGGCTTTACGAATCGCTTCATATTAATAAGGGCTGCCTTTGGGTCGGCTAGCCATTGCAGTGTTCGCGCAATGGTGATCAGATCAAATCGCTCATCGGTATCAAATGTATAGATATCACCCTGCCTAAAATCAAGGCCCGGCAGACTACCCGAATTTTGGCGCGCCTGTTCGATCAGTTTATCGTTTGGATCTATGCCTAGAATTCGACCCGTTGGGCCGACTTTCTCCGCAATGCTGCGCGTTATCGCACCCGAGCCACAGCCAACATCCAGTACCGACAGCCCCGGCCGCAGGTATTTCAACAAATTCTGATTGGCGTTCTCGACGGTTCGTCGCTCCAGAACTGGGTTATAAGCGGCAGGCATGGTAGCCCGCTCGGTAGCGGTTTGCTCAGACATGTGCGTGAAAATTAAGATTGGCAAGTTCGCATTTATTCGAACGCCAGCCTATCAGTCGGCCCGATACCGCACCTGTCTACTCCACGAATGTGCCTTCTATGGAGATGCACAGACAACTCCACGAATTTGCTTCACTTCCTATAACCAGATTATACCGATTCAAGTCCTACAAGTTACAGTTCATGCAGCTGGCAATTGATTTCTCCTGGCCAATCATGCCAATTTTGGTCCAGCAACCGCCACAAACAGCGGGTCATGTCAATCAATCATCCTCTTTTTAACAACGCGTCTAATGAAACCCTATTTACTTTCTTTATCGCTGCTCATGATGAGCGGCTTTGCAGCTTCGGCCCAAATGTCTACCCGCTTTGCGCAACCGTCGGCATCAACAACCAAATCTACATCGGCCGCTCAACCGGTAGCACACAACATGGCTTCTTCGCCTAAAGTCGTTTCCGCGCCACAAAAGCCAGTCACTACGCCCGGCGCGTCGGTGCGTACTATGCCTGCGCAATCATCCGGCGATCGTCCACTTTACATCAATGCCGGTATTGGTCTGGGTGCCTATACGGCTGGTGGTATTCCGATTGGCGTATCGGTAGAGAAAACGATTCAGAATAACATCTCGGTAGGTGGTTCTGTCGATTATGCCCGCTATGGCTATAATTACAGCGGTTACAGCTGGCACTATACGTTCGTTTATGTGGGTGCACGGGCTTCCTATCACCTTGGCGAATTACTCAATACGGGTAACAAAAAATTTGATCCATACGCTGGTGTATCACTTGGTTTCCGCCATGCTTCCTACAAAGACACATACGGCTACAGTGGCGATTATTACAACCCTTACTCAAGCGGTTTATACCTGGGCATTCATGCGGGAGCCCGCTACATGTTCAGCGAAAAGATTGGTGGCTTTGCCGAAGTTGGCTACGGCGTTTCGGCCCTTCGTTTAGGTCTTACAGCGAAATTCTAACAGGCAGTAACCAGTCAATTAGGAACATCAAATAAACTCGTCTGATGCTTTCAACAGCACAGGTCTGGCAGGATTAGGGGACGTTTAAACGAGCTGATGGCCGACTTGCCACAGCTCGTTTTTTATCAGGTATCTGCATCACTTCAGCAGCGGTTTCTACCACTTCACCGGCTTTTCTATTGCCATCAGGCTGCTTTAAAGGCCACTTTTGCCACGCCTTTACCGGCAATCTGAATCACTCTCTTTACCAGAAACCATGAAAAAAATCGTTAAAATTCTGGGAATCATTGTTGGCTGCATTGTTTTGGCTGCCGTTGGTTTCTGTACCTATGTTGCTCTGACGGGGATTCCCTCTTATGATCCTCCGGCCGCCCCTCACCTGACGGTTCAAAAAACACCGGCCCGAATCAAGCGCGGAGAAGCAATTGCCCATATTCTCTGCATTCAGTGTCATGCCGCACACGATAACCGATTGACGGGCAAAGCAATGCACGAATTGCCCGAACTATTCGGGACGCTTTACTCGCCCAATATCACGCAGGACAAAAAAGCGGGCATTGGCAACTGGACCGATGGCGATCTGAAATACTACCTGCGCACGGGGGTGCGACCCGATGGTACATTTGCACCTATCATGCCCAAATTCCCGTTGATGGCTGATGACGACGTTGAATCGATCATTGCCTGGTTACGCTCTGACCGGTTTGAGGTTCAGGCAAGTCAGCAGGAAGCGCCGGTTTCAGAGTATAGTTTCGTCACAAAGTTTCTGGCCCACACCATGATGGGTGCCAAGCCCTATGAACCAACGTTTCAGACCATTCCTGACAGCACCGACGAAGTGGCATTCGGGCGGTACATGGCCAATGGGTTAGCCGACTGCTACAGTTGTCACTCAGCCGATTTTACGAAACAGAGCCGCGAGCATCCCGAACAGTCGGCGGGTTTCTACGGCGGGGGTAACGAGATGAAAGGCGAAGGCGGGAAAACCATTTTTTCGGCCAACCTAACCTTTGATGAACAGACTGGAATCGGCAAAAAATACACAAAGGCACAATTCATTAAGGCCGTTAAAGGCGCAGTTCGCCCTGATGGCTCCATACTGCGGGCACCAATGGGCCCACACCCAACGCTGACCGACTATGAAGTTGGGGCCATTTACGAGTACCTCAAAACAATACCGAAGATTCATAACGACGTTGCCAGGAAGAACGCCGATGCTCAACTCGCAGCGAAGTAACCGATAACGAACTGCTTCGATCAAACGCTTGTAAGAAGCAGTTCGTTGCCGAAGTTTACCGTTTCAACGACAAATAACTCTTAGCAGTGGTTAGCGATCTGCATCTTTGATTCATAATAGCCACGCAGGCACTATTCCGCTTATTAACAACAACTACAATGAACAACAAACGTATCCTTTTTGCCACCATGCCCATGGATGGCCACCTGAATCCACTAACGGGCCTTGCCGTTCATCTTCAGCAAGTTGGCCATACCGTGCGCTGGTATACAGGCCCAACTTATGCCGACAAAATCAAGAAGTTGGGTATTACCTATTATCCGTACGGCAAAGCCCAGGAAATTAATCAGCTCAACATGGACACGGTATTACCCGAGCGGCAAAAAATAAAAAGCTCCATTGCCCGGCTCCGTTTCGATATCAATAACGTGTTTCTGCTACGGGCTCCTGAATTTGTCGAAGACCTGCTGGCCATTCACGAAGAGTTTCCTTTTGATCTGCTGATCTGCGATGTGTTGTTTACTGGCGCTCCTTTCATTAAGCAGTTACTCCATATTCCAGTAGTGGCCATCGGTGTTGTACCACTGGGCGAAACGTCGAAAAATCTCCCTCCTACCGGCATGGGCCTTGAGCCGGCTACTTCTATGCTGGGGCAACTAAAGCACCGGTTTCTGCGCTATATGACCATTAATCACCTGCTGAAACCCTGCACAGACCTGTATAATAAACTACTGGCTCAACATGGCTTACCAGCGACAAAGGATTTCGTGTTCGATGCTTTTATCCGCCAGCCCGATCTGTATTTACAGAGCGGTGTGCCCTCTTTTGAATACCCACGCAGCGATATAAGCCCGAATGTGCATTTTGTTGGACCAATGCTTCCCTACAGCAATGGCCACAAGCATCCATTCAAGCAAGTTGCCGAGGTCGAACAATACAAACGTGTTGTACTGGTTACGCAGGGAACGGTTGAGCGAGATCCCGAAAAAATAATTATTCCTACTCTGGAAGCCTACAAAGGTGATTCTGAAACGTTGGTTATTGCCACGACTGGTGGCTCACAAACGGCCGAATTGCGTGCCCGCTTTCCGCAAAAAAACCTGATTATTGAAGAATTTATCGATTTCAATGCGGTAATGCCTTATGCTCATGTGTATGTAACGAATGGTGGCTACGGCGGAGTTATGCTGGCCATTCAGAACAACCTGCCTATGGTTGTAGCAGGTGTTCATGAGGGTAAAAATGAAATTGCAGCACGGGTTGGCTATTTCAAACTGGGTGTCAATCTGAAGACCGAAAACCCTAAGCAAGAACAGATCCGGCAGGGTGTCGAACAGGTGCTGGCCCATGAAACGTACCGCCAGCAGGTACGGCGAATGGGTCTTGAATTCCGTCAGTACAACTCAAACATTTTAGCCACCAGAGCCATTTCGGCCCTGCTGAAACAACAGCAAAACGTTAACGATTGGGCTCATGAACTAATGTCATAGTCTGATTTGAAGCCGGATTCAGGATACCAGTCCATCCTGAATCCGGCTTCAAATTAATACACCCATACCTGGTCGTTTCACATCCGTTTTTTTTCGGTTGATAAACCTGTTTGTCCGGTTCATGGTTAAGACTGCTTGTATGGCAACGACAAAGACGACCTTTGCAAGGTTGTGCCTAAATTTGCCTGCTTACACTGTCATTAGCCTAAATGACTTACGAAACATGGGTCCTGGTATTTCTGGGAATGCTCACAGCCATGCTCCTGTACAATGTCGTGCAGTGGCTCTGGTATCGGGAGCGTGTGTATGGACTGTATACACTCTACATGCTCGTCTGGCTGAGTTATTTCGTACTTCGGAACCCGTCGCGAACCGTTGACTTACCCGGTAATCTCTGGTATTTCCTGCGAACCATTGGACCAATGGTCGCCTATTTTGTTTATTTTGAGTTTGCAACGGCTTTTCTGGAATTAAAAAAACGTAATCCCAGACTGGTTCGGCTGTTTCGCTATGCCCAGGCCGGGTTACTGGCGTACCTTGTTGTGGAGTTGATTTTCTGCTTCGCGACAGATTTGTGGTCGAAACCGATCCACGAAATTGTTCATACTGCGGTTCGGCTTGTCCTGGCGATACTCTCCATTTACATCGTCGTTCGTATTTATAAGCGCCCAAACGCGGTTTCCCGGCTGTTTATAACCGGTTCCCTCTTGTTGGTTTTGGGCGGGGTGGCCTCTATGCTACTTACGCTGTTCTGGCTCGATCTTTCCAGCCCAGACCCTACGCCCTTCTGGCAGGCTCCTCTAACGTATCTGCATATTGGTATTTTTCTGGAACTGCTCTGTTTCTCGCTGGGTCTCGCATACCGCCACCGGCGCGAATCGATCCGCAAGGCGCTGGTCGATAAAGAACTGGCTCACGAGCGTGAACAACGATTGCGCGAACAGGCCGAGACCGACCTGGCCGTTCAGCAGTTAAGGCAGGAAATGACGGAGATGCAGATGCGGGCGTTGCAGGTGCAGATCAGTCCACACTTTCTGTTCAATAGCCTGAATACGCTCTCGTCGCTAATCGCTGATGAGCCCCAGCGGGCTGAGCAATTTGTCGATGAGATGTCCAGCGTTTATCGCTATCTGCTTCAGGCCAACGATCGGGAGTTAACCACACTGGCAACCGAGCTAACGTTCATCCACTCGTATTCACATTTGCTCACGACCCGATACGGCCAGGGCATTCGGGTCGATCTGGATATTGCCGACACGTTTCAGTCCTACCTGCTGCCCCCGCTGACGCTTCAGTTACTTGTTGAAAATGCGGTCAAACACAATGTCGTTTCGGCCAATCGACCGCTTCTTATTCGCATTTCGACCAGTGAAACCGGTGCGCTCTGCATCTGGAACAATTTACAGCGTAAGTTCAACAGCCACACGAAATCTACGCAGAAAGGATTATTGAATATTACAGAAAAATATCGTCTGCTGGACCTCCCCCCTATTCAAATCACCGAAACCGAGGAGTCGTTCGAAGTGGTGATACAACTGATCAAACCGGCCTGACTTTCCACTGGCTTTTCTTTCCGCTTCACGGACTCAAAACGGTGCTTCATCCGCTTGCTGATTGATTGTACCCCCTCCCGACTGCCATCTTTGAACCGTCGACGCAAAAACCACCGTCGACTGCGCCAAAATCCTCTTTTTACAGTAACTACAACAAATACTCATGAAACGATTTAATACCTTTATTCTGGCTGTTACAGCCGTATTATTAGTCTCGCTGTCGGGATGTAAGAAAGAAAATGACACGGTTGTTCAGCCTGATGGAACTACCACTGGAACAGGTTCGCTGGCTTTCGTTGGAAAAAGTCTAATGATGACCTCTTTTCAAATCAGCCCTGCCATCGACATGGATGGCGATGGTAAAATTGATCCGGACCTGATGGTATTTATGCGTCCCTGCGACAAAGACAACACGGTCGTTTTCGAGAAAGGTGGTAAACTATCGGGCAGCAATGGTCAGCTTTCCTGCGCCAATGATCAGACAGACCCCTCGGTCGTGAAACCCAGCACCTGGTCATATAACGAACAGACGAAAGTGATTCGCATCATTAACGGAACTGATGCAACTGATGTATCGGAATGGAAAGTGATCGAAGCTTCGTCGACAACGCTGAAAGTGGAAGTTTCTGTCAAAGAAGACGGCGATTCCCACAAAGCGATTATGAGCTGGAAAGCGGTATAAAGAGTAGCAACTAGCGGTCTTCCAACTTATAGTTTATACGTAATCTTCATGAATGTGGTTGATTACAAACCGATAAGAGACTGTGTAAAAATGGCAACCTGAATAAAAAAAGGAGCCAGTAGGTCTGTAATGTGAATCAAGGGTTAAAAGTGACAAACGCAACGAGTGGGTAAGTTTGTGGAATGCTATAACTACAACTTATTGCCCTCAACGACTACGTTTGCGGCTGCTATGCTACGCACCCAGCCCTACATTTCCAAGGCCATACCTAAAGGCCGTAGCGGCAATAATTATTGCCCCACTTTCACCGATCAGGAACTGATGACAACTTATCTTTTCGGCCTACTCAAAGAACGCTTTACGCTGCGGCAAACCTACGATTCTATCACTGATCACTGGGGCGAAGGTTCCCCGGTTGCCATTCTATCAAGCTGTCATCCATCAGCTTGATAGAATGGCATTTTGAGACGTTGATTGATGAATTGAGTCGGCACTTGCAAAATCGAGATGACGTGCTGCTAACCGACTCCTTGCCCATTATTCTGTCCCGGCGGCCTGAGGCCGCCACCATAGCTCACAATGGGCTGATAAAGGCTATTGTGCCACCATACGACTCTTGTGTCTCGGTGTAAGTGGTATATGGTGGCTACGGACCCATTGGGGTATATACCAATCCCGAGCCTGATGCAACTAACAGCGATTTCGGTCAATGACCTGCCTGCTTTACGCCAACAGGTAGCGCCCTTTCGAGCCGTCGCTTTGGTTGGCGACAAAGCCTATGGGAGTCGTTCGTTACAGGAGGAGCTAGCGACTCATCAAGCCGTTATCCTGCATACGCCCGGTAAAGTGGCCAGCAGTAAACCATGCGTCGATACAGGAAATAAGCTCGATTAAACTAGTCAGCCGATTGAAAGTTTATTTAAGTGGCTCATTATCAAAATTCAGATTCAGCATGGAGGCCGGATACGATCAAAAAAAGGCCTGTTTTTACATTGTTTAGGCCGATTAGCGGCTGGGCTATACATTCTTATGTTTAACCCTAGATGCACATTATTAGGCCTAAAAACAGGTCTTACTCGTCCTTATCCTCTTTCTTCTTATTTTTATTCGGATCACGCTTCGTAATCAGTTCGCCATCTTTGAGCTTCTTTGATACAGCGATAAACGGCCCCGAAATAATCTGTTCACCTGGTTTCAGGCCCGAGAGGATTTCGATGTTCTCAAAGTCGCTAATGCCCGTTTTTACCTCGCGCTGGGTGGCTTTCCCTCCAACATTGACGAAGACAATTTCTTTGGGTTTATCTTTCTTTTCGGGCTGGTCGGCTGGCGGCTGAACGGCGTTATTGTCGTCATCATCCGACTTTTCTTTCTGTCCGGTGGCGTCAATACCAACTCCGCGCGTCGTTACGGCGGCAATCGGAACAGCCAATACACCTGATTTCCGGTCGGTGATGATCTCAACGGAAGCGGTCATTCCCGGCTTAAATGGATAGCCCTTTTTGTCTTTCTGTGCCAATAGGTCAGCATACGAATTATTGAGAATTTTTACTTTTACCTCAAACTCCGTAACAGCATCAGCCGAAACCGTAGCCGCAGCAGCTGCCCCTGACGAACTCGTCAGACCATTGGCGGTATTGGCAATTTCATAAACAATCCCTTTGAATTTACGGCCAGCGGTGGTATAAGAGTCAACTTCAATGTCGGCCGTATCGCCCAAATTAGCGCGAACAATATCGTTCTCGTTCACATTGACGCGCACCTCCATATTTTGAAGATTGGCAATGCGCATGATCTCGGTTCCGGCCATCTGCGACGTACCAACAACCCGCTCCCCTAATTCAATGTTCAGCTTCGATACCGTTCCATTAACGGGCGAGTAAATGGTGGTTTTACGCAGGTTCTCACTGGCATCGCGCTGGCTGGCTTCTGCACTCTGAATATTAAACTGGGCAGCCCGAACATTGGCATTCGCAGCTTCAACTTCCTGCTTCGCTACATTAAAGTTAGCTTCACTGGTTTCCAGGTCAGCCGATGATACCACTTTATCCGTAAAGAGTTTGCGGGTTCGGTCATAATCGGCTTTTGCCCGAATCAAACGTGCGTTCGACTGGGCTACCGATGCCTTCGATTGCTCAAGCTGCGCCCGGCTCTGGTTGACGGTCGCTTTGGCACGAGCCATCATCGATTCATAGTTATCTGGCCGGATACGACACAACAACTGGCCCGCTTTAACCGGGTCGCCTTCATTAACATAGAGACCAATAATTTCACCGGATACATCAGGGCTGATTTTTACTTCGACCTGTGGTTGAACACGGCCAGACGCGCTAACCCGTTCGGTGATATTGATCCGTTTAACGGTGGCAAAATCTACTTCTGTCGATTTAGGTTTGCCAATCATGCCTGTTTGTTTGGCAGCGACTAATCCGCCAACAAGCAGAACAATTATTCCCCCTAATATCCACCAAATCCTGTTTGACTTCTTTCTCATAATGGTTGAATTGTGAACGAGCGAATTTATGAATAGTTTGACGAGAAATCATCCTCGTGAACGCCAGTCCGGTCATTCAACAATTCACACATTCGCTAATTGAAGGCGAGTGGTTTGTTTTGGTAATAGTCTAAAATCTTGGTTCGGAAAACGTAATCGTATTTAGCCTGCACCAGACTAGCTCTGGCGCGGTCGAGATTTGTTTTGGCAATGCTATAATCTGTTGCGTTGATAGCTCCGGCGTTTAATCGGCTCTCAGCAACCTGAAACGCTTTTTCGAGCGATGATACCTGCACTTGTGTCGCCCGGAATTTGTTGGCGGCAGCTCTCATACCGGTGTAGGCCGTTTCAATCTGTTGGCGCAATGTTAGTCGCGTATTCTGGGCCGTTAGTTCAGCAGTCTGTTGCTGGATTTTGGCCGTTGTAACCCGGTTTCGGGACAAATTACCCTGAAAGATCGGAACTCGCAGGAACACGGAGGCCGACTGGCTAAAATTATTTTCGAGCTGACTACCGTACGCTATTCCTTTAATATCGGAGCCCGGAATGTTGGCATAAACGGGGAGCTGATTACCACTTGGATCGGTATAAAAACCAATTGTTTGCTGATTAAACTGACCATTAGGCGATTGACTCAGAGCGGCACTCGAATAAAGCGTGTTCAGGTTTCCATTCAACGATAAGGTTGGATACAAGCCGCCTTTAGCCACCTGAACGCCGAGCGTAGCGCTTTTAACACGCAGATCAGCCCCTTTTACTTCGGGCAGATTCGTAGCCGCCACATCATAAAGTTGCTGCACCGTAGCGGTATAGGGGTCCAAGCCCGGATCTGGCACATTAACGGGTTCAACTTCAAACGCCTGGTTAATGGGCACATTCATAGCCTGAAGCAACGCTACCCTGGCCAAATCGAGCGTATTCTGAGCGGTCACAATATCAACTTCATTACCGGCAAGTGTAGCCCGTAATTCATACAGATTTGCCTCGGGCGCTGATCCGGCATTCACTAATCGTTGTGTCCGTTCGAGCTGCGCCCGTGTCACATCAGCCTGCCGTTGTGCTACAGCCAGTTGTTCCGTACCGGTCAGCACATTCAGGTAATTCTGCGCTACTGTTAACGACACATTGTTTTTTGTTGCACTAAGCTCCTGCTGGCCAGCCTGGAGCGCAAGCTCATTTTGTTTTACCGTATTACGTAGTACCAATCCATTGTATATGGTCACTGACGCATTCAGTTGGTAGTTACTGGACCGAATGGTCTGTTGAACGAATGTATTGTCCTGAGGGTTGATGCTGCGCCCGCCATTAACAGCCTGGTTGGTCTGAAAGCTAGTGGTCGGTAATTGATTTAGTCGGGACTGTCTTAACTGCAAATCGCTGTTGGCGACCGTCAACTGCCCTTGCCGAATCAGAATATTATTTTGCTGGGCGATCTCGATGCACTGCAATAAATTTAGCCGGGCGGGTGCTCCAGCCGCTAACGCTGTAGTAACGTCACCGGTCGACGCTGTAGTGGGCGTACTCTGGGCATACGTTCCTGATAAACTCGTTGTGAATAGCAGAGCAACAACGGCCCCGACTTGTTTCCACGCCACTTGCATGTTCGCTGGATTTTGATGGTTCAATGTTACAAACTTACCTTCGGGGCAACTATTATTTTGGGATAAACGGCGCAAACTAAGCATGTTTCTGGTTTATAATTCGGATATACTTACGGAAGATGAGTTTCGGCTACCAGTCGACGACCGGGCCTTCCAATATGGAGATGGCCTTTTTGAAACCATCCGTTACGAAAACAACCACCTTTGGTTCTGGCCTGACCATATGACCCGGCTCACAACCGGGATGGCAGCTCTCCGTTTACAATTACCTGTACATTTTACTGAATCGTCGGTTCAGCAGCTCATTCTTCAGTTGCTTTCGACCAATGATTTATTGACTCAACCGGCTCGCATTAAACTCCAGATCTGGCGCAAACCCGGTGGCTTGTATACGCCTACCAGCCACGAAATCAATTACTTGATCACCGCTCGCCCAGGCGTACCGTTTCATATCACCGAACAGACAAAAATAGGAATTTATAGCACAATTCGGTTATCTGAATCACCAGTATCTGCCAGTAAAACGCTTAATTCGTTACCATATATCCTGGCGGGTTTATACAAACAGGAGAACGGATTCAACGATGTCATCTTACTGAGTACAGAAGGCCATCTGGCGGAGTGCATTGCATCGAACCTGTTTTGGTTCAACGATCAAACGCTTTTTACGCCTTCGCTCAAAACCGGTTGCATCAATGGCATCGCCCGGCGGCAATTGCTCCGGCGATTTACCGATTGCCGGGAAGGTTTTTTCCTGCCTTCGGACTTAGATACTGCCGATGTCGTTTTTGCCGCAAACGTTATGAGTATTCAAATTTTGAGCGGAAAAATGACCGAAACACAAGTTGGTTCTCTTTCATCGATTTTCACTGACTGTTAGTTTAGATTTTGTCTCTGTAATCATCAAGTGCCGTGCCATCGTTAGTTATTTACTGATTTTCAAGACATTACAAAAACATAACTATCCCTCTCGTCCGAGAACGGACAGCTTTCCGATCAAAAGCGGACAAATTTTAGCTCGTTTGTCTACGAGAAATAAGGTCAGCGATACGTAGCTCCATGATCAGGCGAATCAGTCTTTGACCTGTCCTTACATCTCTTTTTCTGTTACCTTTACCTTAAGCAATGATAGCCGTTGACCGTATAAAATAACTCAGCACATCCTCCAGCCTGATCGATTGACGCTATCGCTCCACGAAACTTTCCAAAACCAATATGACTTTTTGCGTCTTATTGGTTTATGAGCCAGATGAAACAATTTCAAGACTTATCCCCCCGCCGTCAGGAGCAACTCATGGCGTTTGACCGATTACTGACCATCATGGACGAGTTGCGCGCTCAGTGCCCCTGGGACCGCAAACAAACGATGGATAGCCTACGCCACTTAACCATTGAAGAGACTTACGAACTCTCTGATGCCATCCTGGAAAAGGATATGAATGAGATCCGTAAAGAACTCGGTGATATCCAATTGCATCTGGTATTCTACGCCAAAATAGCATCGGAATCGACAACAGAATCTTCAGACCGGTTCGACATGGCCGATGTATTGACCAGTGTCTGCGAAAAATTGATAAGCCGCCATCCACATATTTACGGCGATACAGTTGCTGAAACCGAAGAACAGGTGAAAGCAAACTGGGAACAACTTAAACTAAAGGAAGGCAATAAATCTGTTTTAGGGGGTGTACCGAGCTCGTTGCCTGCTCTCGTTAAAGCCATGCGTATCCAGGAAAAAGCACGCGGAGCCGGTTTCGACTGGGAAGAGAAACAACAGGTTTGGGAAAAAGTAGAAGAAGAGATGCAGGAATTTAAAGCCGAGTTCAACACCGACACGAACGAATTGATCGATACCGAACGTGCTGAAGGTGAGTTTGGTGACCTCTTGTTCTCCCTCGTAAATTACGCCCGCTTTATTGACATAAATCCAGAAACAGCCCTTGAGCGAACAAACAAAAAGTTTATCAAACGCTTTACCTATCTGGAACAGAAGGCGCGCGCCAACGGCAAATCACTCAATGATATGACATTGGCTGAAATGGATGTATACTGGAACGAAGCCAAAACGATCTGACCCCGAACTGAGCTGATTCCGGCCCAGACTTCCCTTATCATGCGAATCGCCTTTATCACTGACATCCATATCGATACTGCCGATAAAAGGCCACAGGGTATCGACGTGCGGCAAAATTTTCTAAACGCACTGGCCTTTCTGACAGAGCTACAACCCAGTTGTCTGGTTCTTGGCGGAGATATCTGTAATACGATCGGCGACCGCGCCATTTACGAATGGGTAAAGCAGACGCTGGATACGTTGCCCTTTCCGTATTATGTCATTCCGGGCAACCACGACGATTCGGTACTGCTCGCTGAGGTGTTCGGCAGAACGAACAACCTCCACAACGACGAACTGTTTTACGCCTTGCCCCTTGAAGGTCGGCCAACTTTGTTTCTGGATACGTCGAAAGGGGAATTCTCGCCAAAACAATGGGCCTGGTTACGCGAATACATGGCGGCTCTGCGCAACAATAATGTGTTGATCTTTATGCATCACCCGCCCCTGCCAGCCGATGTGACCTATATGGACACCCATTATCCGTTTCGGCAAAGTGCTGATTTTCTTGAGTTAGCCAAAAGCTCATCATGCCATATAACAGTTGTATGTGGACATTACCATGTCGAAAAAGTGGTTCAGCGGGGTAATCTGATGATGTTACTGACACCATCAACCTTTTTCCAGATGAAGCATGACCCAACGAATATGGTCATTGATAATCATTGTGTTGGCATACGCGAAATCAACCTTACCACCCACGGAACAAACAGCACAGTCCATTATCTTTAACGGCAGGAAATCTACTTAACCAGTCTGTTCAGGGTCATGGCACGCTTTCTGAGAATCGGTTGTTTGGTCATGCTGATCAGTGCCAATGCCATGGGCCAGATGAGCGATTACCGCGTTTATTTCGGAACAACGCTTAAACGGCCGCAACAGGTCATTTTGCGGCAGTGGCAGCAAAATCGCCAGTTACGCTATCTGACAGTCAACCCGCAAACGCTTGAAACGGCTATTGTCAGTCTGCCTTCCAGTACTGTTCAACCATTGCCCTGGGTAAAGCTGGCCCAGCAATTTCAGCAAACACCGTATCTAAGGGCCATACGTGCCGAACATCAACGCGATCAGAATTTACAGGATGCCGGACTGGAACGGGCCGATACGACTGAGCGGGGCTTTAGTCTGACCATCGATCTTTGTCCCTCAAACAAACCGCTAACCCGTTCGGTATTTGAGCAGTTAATTGCCGCCTTCGAACCAGAAGAAAAACCGATTCCGATCACAATAACCATTACAGGTTTGTGGATGGCGCGCCATGCGCAGGATTTGGCCTATTTAAAAGGGTTGGTCAGTCGGGGCGACCTGACTATTACCTGGGTCAATCATTCGTACTATCATCACTACGATCCGCGCCTGCCGTTGAGTGTCAATTTTTTGCTGGAGCCCAACACAAACCTCACGAATGAGATTCTGCTCAACGAACAGGCAATGATCAAAAATGGGCTGATACCCTCGCCTTTTTTCCGATTTCCGGGCCTGGTTTCCGATAAGTTCGTGTTTGATCGGGTTCTGGCATTCGGCCTGCTCCCGATCGGCTGCGATGCCTGGTTAGCCAAAAATCAACAGCCCAAACAAGGTAGTCTTGTATTAATTCACGCCAATGGCAATGAACCGGTCGGCATTGCCGACTTTATGCGACTTATTCGACAAAAAGCGGCCTCGATCCGGAATAAAACCTGGTTGCTGTATCAGTTGCCAACGAGTATTGTCGATACAGTAGGGAAATGATCATAAGGCTAAAACGCCGGTCATTCCATGAGTCGTTTTTCCAATTCCTCAACTTTCTGCCGTAGCTGACGAATTTCATCAATCAGTATGTGTATCTCGTCCTGCCCTTTTTCCTGATCTTCTTCAATAAAGAAATTGGCAACGTAACCTGTAAACGTCCCAAACAGACCTACCCCGGCAATCATTAGGACTGCCGCAATGAACCGCCCAAGCGTTGTAACCGGGAATCGATCCCCATACCCAACGGTCGTAATTGTAACAAACGCCCACCAGAGTGCATCGGAAGGGGTTTTGATGTTTGCTTCCGGCACCTTTTCCACGTATAAAATCGCCACCGCGCCGAAAATCATGAGTAACACCGAACTGAGCAGTACGACGGAAAGTGTTCCGTTAGCGCGGTTTCGGAAGAGATATGTCAGGAATTCGCGCATCGAACGGAACGCCCGAACCATGCGCAGGATTCGGACAACGCGCACTAATTGCCCTAATCGAAACCAGTCGAGAGCCGGAATGCTGGCCAATAGATCGATCCAGCCCCACCGCATAAATTTCAGTTTGTCGGGAGCCTGATAGAGCCTCAGAAAGAAATCGAACAGAAAATAAACACAGATACCCGTATCGATCTGGTCGAGTAATTGCCGGGTATCCTCATACATGGGCACCAGTTCCCGAATAAGCAGAGCCAGGACAACATACACTGACAATACCAGCATGATAACCTGATGCAACGTCAGTTTTGAATAGGTTGGTTGGCTCATACCGGATAAAATTGCCTGATCACAGACCGTAAAATGCTGGATGAATCGTAAAGCTGATTTAAAGAACTGGTAAAAGTTGCTTAATCCAATTTTTTCGTCAGGATTCTTTGGCTCCAAGCCGTGCACCTCAGCCGCGGATGGTGGTTACTAAGGATGCGCCAACAAACCACGGCCTTATTTTTATAGTACGATGATGCTGTGCTGCAATATGAACTCAAAATGGCAGTACTAAGTCTGCTCATTGAGCAACTCATGTAGGCGGTCGGCCGCGGCTCCAGATCCGGGATTTCTAAAGCCAACCCTGTAACCCATGTTTCGACCTACACAGGTGCATTTTTCAAGCCACGTAGGATGGCCGACGCCCACAGTTCAATGGGTCGATCTGGTGACTCTCACCTGAGAAGAATACGTTCCTGGACCTTTCGGAAAAATATTCCTTTATATAGCCGGCCCAGCGGAAGTATTTCGGTCGCTAGATGAACCTGATCAGCATTGTAACTCAGAAGCTTATCCCAGGCAATAATAAACGATTTGTGTACCCGAATGAACTTATCCTCAGGTAGTTTCTCGGCCATAAACCCTAGTTTTTCGGAGGCTACGTACGACTTTTCAATCGTGTGCACCCGTATATAATCACCCAATCCCTCCATAAAAATAATGTCTTTCAGGAAAATTTTAGTTTGATCCCGGCCAACCTTAAAGAACATATACATCTCCTCATAGCGACCGGGAAGCTGGGCAGGAACCTCAGGGCTGTTTTGATAGTGCAGGTATTTGGAAACGGCCCGCATGAATCGTTCCTGGGTGATGGGTTTCACTAAGTAATCTAACGCATCCAGTTCGAAGGCCGTAGCCGCGTACTCCCGATAGGCCGTCGTTAGAATGATCTTCGGACTGGTCTTTACCGATCGTATCAACTCAAGACCGGACATTCTGGGCATCTGAATATCCAGAAATGCCAGGTCAACCGGGTTTGTCTGCAAAAACGTGAATCCATCGACCGCATTGTCTAAGGAGGCTAAAACGGTAAAACCGTTCAGCGTTGAAAGATGCTCAATGAGCAGCGCCCTGGCCGGAGCTTCATCATCAACAATTAAGCAATTAGTCATTTGTCAACGGTTTAATTGTCAAACGAATCAGGTACGAATGAGGCTCGTCAATAATGGTTAGCTCATGCGCATCCGGATAGAGTAATACCAATCTTTTTTTTACGTTCGACAAGCCAATCCCCCCGGTAGTGGATACAGGGATTTGGCCTTGTTCTTCCTTACTGTTGGCGATCTTAACCGAAAATTTGCCGTCCAGCCTGGAAATATCGATACGAATCCAGCTGAATCCCGGCGAGCTAGCCACGCCATGTTTAAAGCTGTTCTCCACCAAAGGCAACAAGAGTAACGGAGCGATCTGGATATCATCGATAGGGGTATAGAGATTAATCGATACGTCCAGTTTGGGGCCATACCTGTTTTTTTGAAGTTCGATATAATGGTCGATATAGGCAATCTCCGTCGCTAAAGGTACTATCGCCTGAGTTGATGCATACAAATTATACTCCAGAAAACCCGACAGATGAGCAATCAGTGATGCCGTCTCAGGACTACGTTTCAAGGCTGTCGCATACATATTATTTAACGTATTGAACACAAAATGAGGCTGAACCTGCGCTTTCAACAGGTCCAGTTCGGCCGTTGTTTGCTGTTGCACCAATTGCTGTACTCGAAATCGTTCTTCATACCAGGATTGTATAAAATAATACAAAGCATATAAGCCAGCTATCGTGTATAGATTCACAAAATCGACCAGCATTTTTCCCAGCGAAAACAACGGCATATGCTGGGCTTGGGGAAAGTACCTGGGATAGATCAGGTAATAATTGATATACCGCCTGAGGACCAGCAAAACAAGGGAGAAGAGCGCCAGATACACCCAATCGATTGCCTGGCTGGTTTCTACCAAACGCTTCTTTAGCAAGAAATGAACGGCCAGCCTGGAAAAGAGGAAAGCGACGGGCAGGGCCATGCAGGCGTTGATAAAGTAGTCGTGATAATTGCCGTATAGAGACGCCAGACCCAACCACTGATACAGGAAGTACAGCAGCCAAAAAATAGCATTAAATGCAAGGTCTCGATTTAAGTTCATGAGCTGGCCATCTCAAACTAAGGTAAGCGTTTTAAGGGTCGGTGAGCTACTGCGGTACCCTATTTTCGGTCAACGACCCTATTTTTCGGTCAACGGTGAATACCGATGAATTGGGTTGTGTACAGACAATACGGCTGGGCGTAACGACTTGTCTTTACTTTTGAGCATACATCACTGAGAGATCACCATGAAACAACTGATACGAATCGGCCAGGCTTTTTATGCGGCCGCTCTTTTTGTGTATGGTTGTCAACAAGTTTATTTTGGCAGCTTCCGAGATGTATTTTTCTCGGTCTATCAGCTTCACCTTCCGTTCCTGAATGTATTCGCTTTTCTCTTTGGACTCTATCTGATCATCACGGGCGCTTTACTGGTTGTACCGGGTACCGGGAAAAAAGCGGCTCTCCTGCTGGGGGCGATCTGGATGGCGCTGTTCCTGGGAACCCATATGACTTACGAGCTCATCTCCGAACCCAATAAACTGTATCACTTAGGCTTGTGGACAACTCCTTTGAAGGAACTGGCCCTGGCTGGTGGTGCCTTTGTGGTAGCCTACTCGTTTGAGAACTCCTTGACCGGTAAGCTAGCAGTGTTGGAAAAAATTATGCCCTATGGCAATTTGTTTTTCCTCTACACCATGACCAGCTATGGGATCTCCCACCTAATTTATGCAGAGTTTCTGGTCAATACCGTTCCCGACTGGATGGCAAACCACCTGTTTTGGGTAAACCTGACGGGAATCGCCTTAACCGCTTCCGGCATAGCGATTATGCTGGGAATCCGGATACGAATCATTGCCCTGTTACTCTCGCTGATGATCTTTTTGTGGTTTTGGCTAGTCCATGTCCCCGGTGCACTGTCGAACCCCGTCGCCAATCGAGGCAATCTCCTGGCTAGTGCGTTTGACGCGCTTGCCTACAGCGGGGTGGCCTTACTAATTGGTCTTACCATGAAGCAGCAGAAGTGGGTAGAGGACATCGAACGTTGGCGATGATGCGCCATAGCGGATTGACCCGAGAAATACCAAGAAGCATGAAACGAAACAACAGTATTGATGTGATGCGCGGTCTGGTCATGATCATTATGGCCCTGGACCACGTTCGGGATCTGATGCATACCACCTCATTATCGCAGTCCCCCACGGACCTGACCACCACTACGCCTGCTTTATTTTTCACCCGATGGATTACTTACTTATGTGCCCCGACTTTTGTATTTCTAGCCGGTACCTCCGCTTTTCTTTCCATGAACGCCAAACACGATCTGGCCGCTACCAGGCGCTTTTTGCTTCTAAGGGGGATCTGGCTGGTTGTGGTGGAATTCAGTGTGGTCAATTTCGGCATGTGGTTCGACCCACATTTCGATTTCCTGATCGCTGAGGTGATTGCCGCCATTGGGGTTGGATTCCTTATCCTCAGCCTGCTGTTAAGCTTGCCTCCCCGGACGATAGGGGTTATCGGAGGTATGATCGTCGCTCTTCATCCATTGGTCAGCCTGGTGCCGGTTCCAGACAACGTGCTCTTTAAAGTTCTGATGTCTCTTTTCTCTCCCATGGCTTTCCCATATGCTACCGGGAAACTATTTTTTGTTGCCTACCCGCCGGTTCCCTGGCTCGGCATTATGCTGATCGGCTACAGTGCCGGTAGTTTTTTTACGTCAACAGAAAAAGAACAACGACGGATCTTTCTGAGGGTAGGATTGTTGTCGCTGGGCTTATTTACTGCGTTACGAGTAGCTAACGTTTATGGTGATCCGGTTAACTGGTCCCCACAAAAGAATCTACTCTACACATTTCTATCATTCGTCAACGTGACCAAATATCCCCCATCACTGCAATTCTGTCTTCTTTTTCTGGGGCTCATGTTTCTAATTCTTTCGGGAGTACAAGGTGTTAAAAACAAATGGACGGATATCGTATGTGTGTATGGAAAAACCCCACTGTTCTATTTCCTGGTGCACTGGTATTTGATACACCCGCTTGTTTTTGTCATGGTCTTCCTGCAAGGATTCCACTGGTCTGACCTGGTATTCGGCTCTAACTTCGGCCGACCAAAAACAGGCAGCGGAGTGGAGTTATGGGCAATTTATGTCATTTGGGTCTTCATTGTCCTGGCGATGTACCCGCTTTGTCATTGGTATGGAAACTATAAGGAGCGTCATAAAGAGCAAACATGGCTTCGTTATATCTAAGCGAAACGCAAACGTTTTTCAATAAGTAACGTATTAAAAGCTAGAAACAGACCAAGATTCATTGCACCCCTTTTCTCTTATTTGATGGCAATTGTGCCCAGGCGATGACCTTTTATCAGCAGTGTCTGGGTGGAGGCTTAACCCTGACCCAATTGGCGGATACGCCCATGAAGGAGCAATCCCTCCCTCGACAGGCGCAGCCAAATGTACTATTTTATTGACCGTGAATAAGTTGTGCTAAACGATTGATGTATGATCCAATGCGTCTCCATCACGTTACAGACTCATTCACGTGTCTATAACGTAACGCGGTTTTTGGTTTGACCTCACAATCCAATTAATAAACCATCACTCTTCGCCCAGTTTGAGGATGGGTCATAAAACAGGGTCGGAGCTGAAAGACCGTTTCGATCGTGGTTTCAGTTAATATTTCGTCGGGAGTACCCATGCCGACCAGGTGTCCCTCATGCATCAGAATTACTTTATGGGCGTATTGCAGAGCTAAGTTTAAATCATGGACAATGACAAATACGACCATGTTCTGCGATGCCAGACTACTTACCAAATTCAGAATCTGATGCTGATACTGAATATCTAAGGCCGATATGGGTTCATCTAAAAATAAGTACTTAATCGACTGGTCTGTTGGTTGTCTATGTAACTGAGCCAGTACCCGCGCCAAATGCACCTTTTGTTTCTCCCCTCCGGAAAGAGAGGCAAAGGGACGACTTTTGAAGGATATCATGCCTACCCTATCCAGACACTGATCTACTATATGGTTGTCCGCAACGGTAGGATTAAGGCTGAAATAAGGGTAACGACCCATCATGACTACCTCTGCTACGCTCAAATCGAACGGCAATGATAGCAATTGGGAAAGAACAGCTTTCTTCTTGGCTAAAGTGCTAAGAGGGATCGACTTCAGGGGTTGATCACCGTACCAGACCTGGCCTTGATTGGGCGTTTCTGTACCGGACAACAACTTTAATAACGTACTTTTCCCGGCCCCATTAGGGCCTAATATCATGGTAAACTCACCGGGCATCAGCGTCAGTGAAACATCGTCAATCAGGAGATTATCCCCAATTCGAAAGGACAGATTTTCTGCTTTAAGCATAAAACCCTCCTTTTTGAAATGATCGGGTGTTCCGAATTAGAAGCCAGATAAACACGGGTGCGCCAACAAATGCGGTGATGACGCCAATTGGAAATTCGGCGGGAGCAACCAGTCTTCGAGCCAGGGTGTCGGCTAGGGTGAGTAAGGATCCGCCTAGCAGAGCTGAAGCAATAACCAGAAACCGATTATCCGATGTTTTTAGTAGCCGTAAGAGGTGCGGCACCACCAGCCCAACGAACGAAATCACCCCCACCATGGCGGTACCGATAGCAACCAGTAGGGTGTTTAATAACAGTATTTGAATCTTGAGCCGGTCGATGTTGTAGCCTAAATGCCGCACCTCATCTTCTCCCAAAATCAGTATATTCAAGGCTTTGGTGAATCGAAGGGAAAGTAAAATACCAATTGTTGTAACAGGTAATACAATGTAGAACTGTGTCCAGTCGGCTCCGGAAAATGTACCCAGATTCCAGAACGTGATGGAACGGGCTTGCGGGTCACGGGCAATATACGACAGAAAGCCAGTGCCACCCGTAGCCAGCGCGTTAATGGCAATGCCCGCCAGAATCATCGTGGCCACATTCACTTTGCCGCTTGCCGATGCGATTCTATACACGAGTAGGGTGGCTAAAAAAGCAAAAGTAAAGGCTACGCAGGGTAATAGAAACAGCCCCAGCGCGTCGGTGAAGGCCCAATTGATGTTCTTGCCAAGCACAAATACCAGAGCCGCGCCAAGTGCAGCTCCGGAACTGGTACCTACCAGTCCCGGCTCAACAATAGGGTTTCGAAATAACGCCTGCATCAGAACACCTGATACCGACAGTCCAGCTCCAACCGTGGCACAAAGCAATACTCTAGGGAGTCGTATCTGAAGAAAAAGCCCCTGCGAAACAGGTTCAACAGAGGTATTCGTCAGACCCATGCCATTCAGTAAAATATGCCCGATATCGTCGAACGTCAGGTCAACGGCACCAATTCGCAGTGCTGCCACGATGGACAGCACCAAGAGAATCGCTAAAAGAACGTACCAGTTGCCCCGTGTTAAGGAAGATAATTTCATTACTGGTGTATTAACTTCATGAGCATCAAGATATTTTCACCTGTGCGAGGGCCTAAGTAAATCAGATCGTGCTCTTCAATGCGGTAAATCTTTTTATTTTTCCCCGCAGGCGTCAGGGCAATGCCAGGCAGCGTTGCTAGTTTCTCCGCGTTGCCCAGTCGGTCGTAGCCAAAATCAGTAACCAGAATGATGTCGGGTTGGGCTTTGCTGATGATTTCGGGACTAAGCGGTTTCATGCCTTTCAATGTGTCCATTACGTTTTTGCCACCGGCCATCTCCAGCATATAAGAAGCAGTTCCCGCTTTACCAATAACCAGGTAGTTGTTAATGACACGGCCGAAATGGATAATCGCTACTTTAGGCACCGTCTTATACTGCTTTACGCTTTCGGCAGCTTTGGCCAGATCAGCATCTAGTTTCGTTTTCAGACTATCGGCCTGTTTCTGGGCACCAAACTGGGTGGCTAGCGTATCAAACAAGGCTTTGACTTCGGGGATGGTATGCGCATCTGGAAATACCTTCATCGGCACGCCTACCTTTTCCAGTTGCTTCATAACCGCTTCCGGTGCAACGTTACCATCATGATAAACAACGGTCGGTTTAAGCGCGATAATACCTTCTGCATTGAGCATACGGTGGTAACCCACTTTGGTTAGCTTCTGCGCAGCAGTTGGATAGGTACTGGACAAGTCAACACCAACTAACTGATCACCCGCACCAAGAGCGTATATCAGTTCCGTTAATTGCTTGGCAACGCAGACGATTCGTTGTTTACCAGTTGCTTGCTGATCTTTTTGAGTAGATGTACAAGCCGTGAGGCTAAGGGTCGTAAGCGCCACTAAAAGGGCTATTTTATGGATTTTCATGGATTAGTCGATGATTAGTGTTCAGTGACGCAAAATGGTGTCACTGAACAGGCACAAAAAATTAAAATATATACTTCAGCATTGCCCCTGAATAGAAAGTAATCTTCGGTGACGGATTATAGGCTAGTGGACGGTTGTTTGCCGGATTGGCCAGGTTAAGGAATACCAGCGACGAATACGTGCTGCTCAAGAGGTTGTCAGAGCCCACATATACGTCGAGATTGAAGTGATTTCCTAAGCCACTACGATAGCCCAACTTCCCATTTACAAGCGTGTAAGCATCGGCGAAATGGCTGTTGGGCAGGTTAATAGGCATTTTGTCGACGTACATCATCGTTCCATTTAGGTAAAAACCAGCCCGAGTCTCCAGATCAACACCCGCGTTCAACAGATTTGGCGCAATGCCCGACTCTTTTTTACCCGTGTAATCGACTGTTTTGGCATCGCTGTTATTGTCACTTTTATAGTCCTTGTAATAAAAATCGCTGTAGGTATAGGAAACAAACGGACGGATCAGCGAAACCGCTCCGGCATTAGGACGATAAGCATATTGAACAGCAAGTTCTAGTCCATTGTGCTGCACTTTCCCCGCGTTGGTCGTTATTGAATAAGCTGGCACTGTAGAGGTGGCAGCGAATCCTTGTGGAACCAATTTATCCGTTACGGCCATGCTAAAGTAGGCGATTTCGTAGGTGAGTGATTTATTCAGAAAGCTCCCTTTGCTGCCGATCTCATAGTTAATCCCTTGTTCTGGCCGAAGATCATAGTTCACAACGCCAGTCTGTGCAATGATTACCTGATTAGTACTCGGTGCCGAATACCCCTTACTAATGCTGGCATAAAGCGACACGTTATTCATGACCTGGTAAGCGAGAGCGGCCCGAGGAGCCAGGATAGGCTTGAATCGCTTATATCCCGACACATTGACATACAGGGGTGTTGTAGTAGCTGCGCGCATATCCGTAATGCCGTACTCCACATAGTTGAGGCCTGCACCCGCCGATAAAGTTAGCTTAGGGGCAATTTGCAGGGCTGCCTGTGCGAATAAACTGTACTGCATCGCCTGTACTTCCAGATCTGAGCGGAGTGCTCCCAGAATATTATTTGATAATCCATATCCTTTGGCGTAGTTGAAGTTCTTTAAAAACTCACCACCAACACTAATCGTAGGTCGTAACGGGCTGGCATCATTGCTATACGTGAATACAGACCGGCCTCCAAATTTGAACTTGTTTGACTTATTGACCCCAGCAGCAAAGGGCTGATCAATGATCTGTCCACCCACAAATAGGGTTGTTTTGTTGGAAAACCGATCCGTGAACTGGTAGTTGTGACTGAGTCCAACTCGGGCACTCTCCGTTTTAATGCTGGCATTGTTGGCGACATATACCGGGTCTGAGCTTTCGGGTTGTTCCAATATGGCAACGCTGTCTATTTCTCCGGCTAGCAGGTCATACGAATTAGTGTAGCCGACAAAGACCGACATTGACCGTTTGGCACTCATATAAGTGTCGCTGGTGATACTCAAAAAATCTTTTTGAGAACCGCCGTGTGTCCGGAATCCGTCGTATTTCTGGTGACCATAGTTAATATTCAGGCTGGTATTATCGGTGCCGATTTTCAGGGATGTGTTCGTTCGGAATAAGCCATACGATCCGCCCAAAACCTGCTGACTAATGCTCGTTTTGCCGATGGGTGCCCGTTCAGTATAGAAATTAACAACGCCACCAATCGCATTCCCATACGAGCTTGATCCGGGTCCTTTTAATACCTCAACCCGGCTCAGGGTTGTAAAGTCTATGTCGTCCAGAAAAGTAGTGCCATCACCATCAGTGAGTGGAATATCGTTCAGATAAGCTTTGTACCCAACTCCATTGAAGTTAGTCTGATTACCATAACCGCGTATAACGATCCGGTTTCCGGCAGCTATGGTACGCATTTCAACTTTCACACCGGGAATCAGGTTTACGTAATTTTGGAGGTGAATTCCATTCGTTCGTTGAATATCCCGGCTGGTAATCAAACCCACGGCTCCAGCAGTACGCTGAATCGTTTGGGGTGTCGAATAGCCTGCTACTATCACTTCGTTCAGGTCTGTGTTCGATGGGTCCAGTTCAATCGTCAGGTTACGTGTACTCGCTTTAACACGTACGGTTAACGTTTGATAGCCAATTGCGGAAATTTGAAGTTGATCTCCTTCATTGGCCGACAGGTTAAATTCCCCTTTGTCATCAGCGGTTGTACCCCGGCTTGTCCCGTCAATCAGTACCGTTGCGCCAACGATAGGCTGAGAATTAGTTGGGTCCACAATACGCCCCGTTATCGCTTGCTGGGCATACAGGATTGTACTTATTCCGCTTAGCATAAGTACAGCAATAATATATCGAATATAGATTGATTTCATAATGCAGGTGATTGTTTGGAAACAGAAAGTTCTGCCAGACGGGAAGTACCGATCCGGAATTTTAGACACGCGACCAGGCATTATCGGCTTAGATAATGTAGTGAAGAATAAGTAGACCGAACAGCTTGCCCTGGCAAGTCAACGGGAGATTCCCTATAAATTGGGCGGGGGAGCGAGTACTTCCAGTAGTGGTAGCCTGATGCGAATAGGGAAATAGGCAAAGAAAGCCGTCTGTTTGGACAGGTTGCCCCCTGGCACTGGAGTAATTGACCCAGACCGGGGCAAAATAAAGGGACTAAACCATTTGATTCGTTTCGTGTGGGAACGGGAGCTTAGGGGTTGACGATCGGTATTCACCTTTTTCTCATAGAGCCAGGCAGCTTCCTGCATGAGTTCAGTTTCAGCTTTATCCCGAAAACCATAGATATACAACGTATCTGAACGAAGTTCGCGATGGAGCACATCAATCATTTCACCCTGCCACTCGAATTCTCCATCACTAGCCAGATACTCATTCTGGTGAGAAAGTACTTTTTGAGGAATTTTTAGTAGAATCAGTTCATCCGTTGCGAAATACGATTGATGCGCAAACGCCCATTTTGCCATCCATTCGCTGGCATAGTAATACCCATAAATACCACCAAGTAAACAGGCGCTACTAACCAGAACAATGCGGGCAATATGCTTGTGGAGGTGCTGCACAGAGTAAGGTCACATACCAATACTTTTCACCGTCTTTGTTTTTAACAATACATCTAGTTCTGCCATTTGCTTGTCCAGATCAGCAGACAATTCTTCATATACTTTGTAAGAACCGTCTGTAGGTTTAGCATCGCCGTTTTCCACACTCCGCCATAGCGAAGCCAGTCGATTGTTCAGTTTGATTGGAAAGTTCAATGGGTCCTGTCCACTCTGGTTCCGAATTTGATATAGATTCTCTTCAATAATACTTAGCTGTTCTTTCAGCTTTCTATTAGACGGACTGTCGGGTTGTTTGGACAGCTTTTCTTTTAGCGTCCTTATCTGAATTACCGCTTCGTTTGCTTTACTGGTCTGGTCACGCAGTTTCATCGCCATCTTGAATTGCTCATCAACATCGGCGGTGGTAACACCCTTTAACCGGGGATCGAGTCTGATCTCGAAGGGCTGTGTAAATGATTGATCGCCCACGGTTAGCCGGACCTGATATTGACCCGGTAAGGCCAATGGACCCGACGTTGGACGTGCTCCCCACATGATCATGCCTTTGAAGTAAGTAGCTCCCGGATATCGGAGATCCCATTCGTACCGATTCAACCCAGCGGCCGTTGTCGGCAATTTGACCTTTGGTTTCCCGGCATCATCGTCGTCATCCTCATTGTCTTTGGGGTTCGTTGGTTTATTGCCCTTAAATGACTGTATAATCGCTCCGGCAGCATCCAGGATTTCGATTTTAAGACTGTCGACCTGTTTAGCTAAATAATACTGAAATACGGCTGGCTGTACCCTTCTGACTGCATAATAAGGCTTAAACAGATGAACTGGTTTCTTGGCCAGATCGGACGTAAACTCGCGAACGGGTGCAATATCGTCCAGTATATAGATCGACCGACCATGCGTACCAAGTACAACATCTTTTTCCGTAACCTGAATATCGGCAATCTGCGTATCAGGCAATTTAAACTGAAGTGGTTGCCAGGTATCGCCATCGTTAAATGAAACCCAGACACCATGTTCCATCCCCGCATAAAGCAGCCCAGGGCGCGTGATATCCTCCCGAATCGTGTGGGCAAAATCATCAGATTGAAGCCCGGTAATGATCTTTTTCCAGGTTTTGCCGTAATCATTCGTTTTGTAGATGTAAGGCGTCCGATCATCCATCTGATAGCGTTTGGCGGCTACATAGGCAGTTCCGGGTTTGTGATGCGAGGCTTCTATAATACTCACACGGGTGTGCTTAGGCAAGTCTGGCGGGGTAATATTCTGCCAGGTTTTGCCATGATCGCGCGTTATATGAATCAGACCATCGTCCGAACCGGCCCATATCGTGTTGACATCGTGGTAAGAAGGAGCAAGCGCAAATACGGTTGCGTAGATTTCAGGACCGTTCATGTCCATAGTAATAACCCCACCGCTTTTGCCAAGTGTCGTTGTATCCGCTAACGTTAAATCTGGGCTGATTTTTTCCCAACTCTGACCTTCACTGGTTGATACCCAAACGTGTTGAGAACAGACATATAAGCGGTTTGGGTCTTTGGGAGAAAACACAATTGGGTATGTCCACTGCCAGCGCTCAGGAAGTGCACTGGCCGGCTCACCCGAAAAGAAACGAGGATACACCTGCACATCACGGGTTTGCCCGGTCGATCGGTCGTAGCGGGTTAATAATGCTCCTTGACTACCTGCATAAAAGATATCAGGGTTCTTAGGGTCCTGGGCAATATAACCGCTTTCTCCTCCACCTACTTCATACATCCATTCTGCTTTTTTAATGCTATTGCTCTTTACCAGTTTATTCGTCCAGCCCTCACTCGCAACAGCTACAGTTGTGTTATCCTGTTGTGCCCCTGCAATGTGATAAGGAAAATCGCTGGTCGCGGTAATGTGATACAATTGGGCCGTTGGAAAGTTCTCGTCGGTCCAGGTTTTGCCGCCATTGACCGAAACCGCTCCTCCGCCGTCATTAGAGGTAATCATGCGGGTAGAGTCGGCGGGGTCAATCCATAGATCGTGATTATCTCCGTGAGGTACGGTAATTGATTTGTTGAACTTGACGCCACCATCCGTCGATTTGTAAAAGTTAACATTCAGGCAGTAGACACCATTTTTGTCGAGTGGATCGGCATAAATACGAGAATAATAAAAGGCACGCTGGCGCAATTTCCGTTCGTCATTGACGTGCTTCCAGGTCATTCCAGCATCATCTGAGCGGTAAACACCACCATCTTCTGCTTCCACAATTGCCCAGACCCGGTTTGGATCGACTGGTGAGACAGTTACCCCAATCTTACCGACAGTTCCTTTTGGCATACCTGGTTTACGAGTTAATTCGGTCCAGGTATCTCCTCCATCCGTGGATTTGAACAGGCCTGACGCACCGCCACCACCCCACATTTTCCAGGGTTTCCGGTAGACTTCCCAAATCGAGGCATAAAGAACGTTTGGGTTCTTTCGGTCAATGATTACATCTACTCCTCCTGCCTTATCACCCTTATAAAGTACTTTTTTCCAGGTTTTCCCCCCGTCATTCGTTCTGAAAATGCCGCGTTCCTCATTCGGGCCATAGGGGTGACCAAGTGCCGCTACGAATACAATATCTGGATTTGTTGGATGTATTCGAACACGAGCAATCGCCTGCGTATTTTTCAGACCGATATTAGTCCAGGTCTTACCAGCATTGGTTGTTTTGTAGACGCCATCTCCCTGCATGATGTTTCCTCGCAACTGGGTTTCGCCAGTTCCAATGTAAACTATATCTGGATTGGACTCTGCCACGGCTACCGCTCCTACCGACGAGCTCTTTAGCTGACCATCTGTGACGGGTGCCCAACTTTGGCCACCATCGGTAGTTTTCCACAATCCACCGCCCACTGCACCAAAATAATATTCCTGTTTGCGGCTGGGCGAACCTGCTGCGCCCAGCGACCGCCCACCTCGGGTAGGCCCAATATTGCGCCAGGCCATGCCTTTAAAAACAGGATTAACTGCTGTATCGGTGGGGATCGAGGCCTGTGCCCATGCCGGACTATTTACGAATGAATTGGCAACAATGCCGATAAAAAATAAAACTATGTACTTCATTGGTTGAGTAGGGTTTTGACAAAATATGGACTCATAAAGCCGTTTGAGCGCATCAACTCGCGAGACAATCGGTAGGAAATAGCGAATAAGATCAAAAGCAAACAAACTTAGGCAAGTCCTCTACCATTTCACAATAGGCTAACAGAGAAACAAATTCTCAATTTCACCAATACGCCATATTTTAATTTAAACTAATTCTTCTTTACTGCCTATTTATTTTTATTTGAGGCCTAAAAACAAAATAAATATCAGTTGAATGCAAAATTTTTTGAAAAGAATATCGTCTGGGTGCATAGCTTTATGAAATTAAAAAATGATTAAAAATCTTAATACACCTTAAGTGGTCTCTAGTAAAAACTCAGGCACAAAACAGCTTGTCGCGATTACCGAGCCAAGCATTTCTAAGTTATTCCTATGAATTATGTCCTCTATTTGCTGATCAGTCTTTGCTCTTTTGAACTATTAGCACAACCAATCCAAGTGCAGGATAAAGGCACACTTCAGCCCATCGAAAATGTAGAAATCAGAAAGGCCGGATCCGGATTGGCGACACTTTACTTTACCAATCGCCTGGGAATCGCGGATATTACCAGTGCGTCAGATTCTGATACGCTGGTTTTTCAGCACATAGGTTATCGAACAGCTAAGTTTACGCTGGCTCAGATTCGCGCGACGAACTTCATTGTACTGGTAGCGGAAAAGCAACGGGAGTTAAACGAAGTGATCGTCGCTGCCAATCGTACAACAGAACTTCAATCACGCGTTGCGCAGCCCATCCGCGTATTTACGCGCAACGAACTACGTTTTTTGAATCAGCCAACTATGGCTGAGGTATTGCAGCAAAGTGGCCATGTATTGGTCCAGAAAAGCCAGTTGGGTGGGGGTAGCCCAATTCTTCGCGGGTTTGAAGCCAATAAAGTCCTGATTGTGGTCGATGGGGTACGAATGAACAATGCCATTTTTCGGGGTGGGCATTTACAGAATATCCTGACAGTCGACAACGCCAGTGTCGACCGAATGGAAATAGCCATGGGGCCAGGTTCTGTTGTTTATGGCAGTGATGCATTGGGGGGCGTTATTTACGTTCAAACGCTGACACCCAAACTGAGTAATTCGGGCACAATCGCCCTAAACGCTACTGGTTTTGTTCGGTATGGTAGCGCGATGAAGGAGAAAACAGTTCACGCGGACTGGAATCTTGGCTTTCGGAAGTGGGCGCTTGCAACCAGCATAACCGCATCTGATTTTGGAGATCTTCGTCAGGGTGCCCAGCGCAACGATGATATTGGACAGTTGGGTTTGCGACCTTTCTATGCTGGCTTCGAAAATAAAACCGATGTTAAGTTAACCAACCCAGACCCGAATGTCCAGGTGTCTTCCGGCTATAAACAGATTGACCTGTTGCAGAAAGTGCTGTTTCAACCTAATGATCGGACGCATCATCTCTTGAATATTCAGTATTCGACAAGCACCGATATTCCGCGCTATGACCGATTGACCGAAACCGACGCCAGTGGAAACCTGAGCCATGCTCAGTGGTTTTACGGCCCACAGAAACGCCTGTTAACTTCCTATGGGCTGACCAAAAAGTTTACAGCTGGCATCACCGACGAACTGAATGTAATAGCGGCATATCAGTCCATAGAGGAAAGCCGTCATAACCGCCGATTCGGGAATTATGGACTGCAACACCGCGTAGAACAAGTAAATGTTTGGACACTGAATGCCGATTTGAAAAAGAAACTCGCCACGAACCATACCTTGCGCTATGGCCTGGAAGGAACGTATAATACCGTTCGGTCAACAGCTTACCGGGAAAATGTTCAAACCGGCAAGATTGACCCACTGGATACCCGATACCCCGATGGAGGAGCCAATACGCAATCGCTGTCGGGTTATGTTTCAGGAACGATGGATGTAAGTGACCGATCAACGATGACCTATGGTGCCCGGTATGCCTACAACCGATTATTTGCCAAATTCAATGATAAAACGTTTTTCCCCTTTCCCTTCAACGACATTACTCAACAGTCGGGTGCGTTGACGGGTAGTCTTGGCTGGGTAACCCGTCTCCCAGGCGAATGGCGGTTGGCAGGTTCGCTCTCATCGGGTTATCGCGTGCCGAATGTCGATGATCTGGCCAAAGTATTTGAGTCGGTGGCTGGTACACTCATTGTCCCGAATCCGAATTTAAAACCAGAGCGAACCTACTCACTGGATGCGGGTGTTCGCAAACAACTAATAGACCGGATCACATTGGAAGTGGAAGGATTCTATACGGTTTATAACAACGCCATAACCACGCAGGCTGGCACCCTTAACGGGCAAACTCAAATCGACTACAATGGGCGAACCAGTCGAATTGTTATGCAGGGCAATTCGCAGCAGGCCCGATTATATGGTGTGAATACCCAGCTAACGGCCGAGCTTTCGTCATCACTAACAATTTTCGGCACCCTGACCTATACACGAGGTCGCATTTTGACCGACACAACGGCCTATCCTCTGGATCACATCCCACCAATTTACGGAAAGGGTGGCCTCCGCTTAACCATCAAACAATTTCAGGTAGAAGCAAATGTATTATTCAATGGCTGGAAACGGTTAAGTGATTACAATTTGGTTGGCGAAGATAACATTGCCTATGCTACTTCGCTGGGTATGCCAGCCTGGCAAACAATTAACTTAAGGGCTAGCTATCAAGTAAATCGGCATCTGCAGATTCAGGCTTCACTGGAAAATATTCTGGATCGAAATTATCGGGTTTTCGCGTCAGGTATCAGTGCACCGGGTCGAAACCTAGTGCTTAGTTTACGAGGAACGTTGTAAATAATGCATAGAATGGCAGAATTAATGCCCAGTTATGCCATTCCATGCATTATTTTGCACTATCGCAAACTAACCAAATCTTTTTATGGTAAATCGAAGATTTACTGTCAGTATTAGTACTTTATTGCTACTGGTATTGTTGCCTGGTTTTGTACTCGCTCAACGGAAAGCGAAACCAGTTATAAAGCCCAAGACACCTCAGACTTCTGACAGCCTTATCAATGCAATGCGATGGCGCAACATTGGTCCCTTTCGGGCAGGCCGGGCCTTGGGCGTTGCTGGTCATCCGAATCAGCCCCTAACCTACTATTTTGGCGCAACCGGTGGAGGTGTCTGGAAAACGACCGACGGAGGAGGCAACTGGACGATGGTTTCAGATACTACTTTCAAGTCCAGTTCTGTAGGCGCAATTGGTGTAGCGCCTTCCGACCCCAACATTGTGTATGTCGGGATGGGAGAGTCTGATATTCGAAGTAACATTGCCAACGGTGATGGTGTCTATAAGTCAACTGATGCCGGCAAAACGTGGAAGCATGTTGGTCTGAAGATGGCCGACGCCATCGGTAATGTTGAGATCCATCCGCAAAATCCCGACGTTGTTTACGTAGCGGCACTGGGTAATCCATTTGCACCCAATAAAGAAAGAGGAGTATTTCGCACAACCGATGGAGGTAAAACCTGGAAAGCGGTACTCACCAAAAACGACAGTACCGGGGCAGCCACTGTGAAAATTGACCCCAATAATCCGTCGATTATCTATGCCTCAATGTGGCAGGCATACCGTAACAGTTATAAGATGAGTAGTGGCGGGCCCGGAAGCGGTCTGTTTAAATCCACAGATGGAGGAGACACCTGGGTAAACCTGAGTAACAAGCCCGGTATGCCAAAGGGAATACTGGGCAAAATCGGGATTGTCGTTTCACCGGCTAACTCGAATCGTCTTTACGCTATGGTCGAAAACGCCAAAGGTGGTTTATACCGCTCCGATGATGGTGGAGATACGTGGCAACTGATTAACGAGGACAAAAACTTGTGGCAACGCCCCTGGTACTACATGATGATGGGGGCTGATCCGCAGGATGAGAATGGATTGATTGTTCTGAACGTCAATGCCATGAAATCCTTTGATGGAGGCAAAACATTCAAAGTTCTTGGTGTTCACCATGGGGATACGCACGATATCTGGTGGAACCCAAAAAATTCGCAGAACTTTATCATTGCCGATGATGGCGGTGCTGAAGTGACCTACAATGGTGGCGCTACCTTTTCAGACATCGACGTGCCGACCTGCCAGTTTTATCATGTTGCAGTGGATAATGATTTTCCATACAATCTATACGGTGCTCAACAGGATAATTCATCCATACGGATTGCTAGTCGCACGACGGGTTATTCCATTGGCAAATCCGATTGGTATGCAGTATCGGGTGGTGAATCAGGATACATAACGCCCGAACCCAATAACCCTGATGTAACGTATGGGGGCAGTTATGATGGTCTGATTACGCGCTACGACAAAAAGACGGATCAAAATCAAGTCATCAATGTGTACCCGGAATACTTTATGGGATCGCCATCTTCGGCCCGGAAATACCGGTTTCAGTGGACATATCCCATTGTTTTCTCCCCACACGACAACAAAACCCTGTACATTACCTCCCAGTATCTACACCGCAGTACCGACTATGGTCATTCGTGGGAGGATATAAGCCCGGATCTGACTCGCAATGATCCCAAAACTCAGGGCGATACTGGCGGCCCTATTACCAAAGACAACACCGGTGCCGAAACTTTTCCTACGATTTTCACTTTTGCTGAATCGCCTGTCGAGAAGAACGTATTCTGGGCGGGGTCAGACGATGGATTGATGCACATCAGCCGCGACGGTGCCAAAACCTGGCAGAACATCACCCCTCCAGCGTCAATGTTACCTGAATTGGCTATTATGAGTATGGTCCATCCATCTGATCATACACCCGGTAAAGCCTATTTAGCGGCCAAACGCTATATGTCGGGCGATCGGACACCGTATATGTTCAAGACAACCGATTATGGGAAGACCTGGATCGCTATCAAATCGGGTATTCCTGCTGATGAGCATTGCCATGTGATTCGTGAAGACCCCAATAAAGCCGGACTGTTATTCGCCGGAACAGAGCGGGGCGTTTATGTATCGTTTAACGATGGCATTTCGTGGGAGAAGCTGAGTTTGAACTTGCCCGTTACCCCTGTTCGTGATCTACAAATTCATAAGCGTGAAAAGGATCTGGTTATTGCAACGCATGGATTAGCCTTCTGGATTATGGACGATATCACACCCCTCCATGAGCTGATGGACTTAAAACAGGCAAATAAATCAGTGACTTCTGTTTACTTGTTCAAACCTCGCCATGCTTATCGGATGGATGGTGGAGCTGGAAGTCCCCGGCGTGGTACCCCGTTAGATGAAGGCGAAAATGCACCTAACGGGGTCATTACCCGCTATTATCTAAAAAGTAAACCGAAAAAGGAACTGCGCCTGGTATATATGACTACTTCAAATGATACCATCATAACGTATTCAAATATAAAAGACAAAAAAGGACAGCCCTTTAAGGTCATGAATGAGTTTTATCAGGATGAAGTGGCACCGAAGTCGGGTATGGCTACAGCAAATCCAGGCATGAACGTATTTGTCTGGGATATGCGCTACCCGGATGCAGCCACTGTTGAGGGAACCAACGTCATGTGGTCTGGTCGCGGAACTGGAGCTAAAGTCGTGCCGGGTAACTATAAGGTTCGACTTCTGCTAGGTGATTCGTTAATTGCGGAGCAACCTATCGAAATTCGGAAAGACCCGCGACTGACGACAACGATTGCTGAGTTACAGGAACAGTTTGACTTACTGCAAAAAATAAATGGCAAGCTATCAGAAGCTCATAAGTCAATTAACCAGCTTCGGCAAATTCGGAACCAAATCAATACCTATACGAACGGCGTTAAAGAACCGAAAGTCGCGGAAAAATTCAAAAATGCAGCCAAACCTATTTTGGAGGAATTAGACAAAATTGAATCCACGCTCATGCAGCCAAAGTCGAAAGCGGGTCAGGATGCGCTGGCTTACCCTATCCGCCTGAACGATAAGATGGCGGGAGTAGGTTCGGCTGTTTCATCTGCGGATGCAAAACCAACTAAGTCATCCTATGCCGTCTATGACGATCTGGCAAAGCAAATCGATACGGCGGTCAATAAGTTGAAAGAAGTAGTTAACACTCAGGTACCGACATTTAATAAGGTCGTAACCGAGCAGCAGGTGCCAGCCATTATTATTAATTAACCTGGTTGTCAAAAAAAAGGGGAGCAGGATTAAGCAGGATAACCACGAAGAAAATCTTGTTTAACCCTGCTCATCTTGTCTAAAAATACCATTGTTTCCTTTGTCATTATTCTATGATCTCTGATAAAACAGTTTATAGTCTGCACCGCATCTCAGGTTTAGTAGGTGGCTTATTTATTCTTATCATCACAATAACCGGCTCGATTCTGGTCGTTGATCGGCAAGTCGATAACCTGTTGAATCCAAATCAAACCCATCTCGAGTCAGTTGGCCAGAGGCAATCGTATGGTAAGTTACTGGCGGTGGTACACTCACAGTATCCTACTGCTCAGATCCGAAGTATTCAACTGTCGGAAAGCCATAAAGAGGAGGCTGTCCGGGTTGATTTGATGGATAATGGCGTTTGGAAATGGATCGAGCTCAATCCCTATACTGGTACGATAATTGGCGCACGAAATGCTGAAGCAACGCTTGTCCGACGGGCGCGGGAGCTGCATGAAAATCTACTATTGGAGCCCGTTGGCGGCTTTATTATGGGGCTGGCAGGTATCTGTCTACTGGCCTCTGTACTAACCGGCACCTGGTATTACCGACGTTCGTTGCTGAGTGTATTCAAAATAGGCGTTCGCTGGAATAAGTCGGCCCGAATTGTCTATGCCGATATTCATAAATGGCTGGGTGTGGTTGCCTTGCTGTTTATGCTGATGATGAGCGCGACGGGAATTTTCTTTCACTGGGAGCAAATCGAGCGGAAATTTGGAGACGGGCAAAAAACAGAACAAACCCAACTAGTTCCAATCGCATTCGAACGGATTCAGATCGACTCGTCAATTGCAATTGCCAAAGGGTCTATTGCTGATTTTCAGCCGGAGTTAATCGACTTTCCAATTCCGGGCGACAGCACATTGGTTATTCGTGGGAATATGCCGCACAGCATTCGGATGCTTGGCAAGTATAATGTCTCGGCGACTGTAGATGCCCGAAACGGCCACTATATAAGTGGGTTCGATGCCCGCAGTGCTGATCTGGAGTACATCGCCGAACACATTTTTGAGGAATTACATTTTGGTCGGTATGGTGGCTGGATTTCTCAGGTTATTTATATCCTGTTTGCGTTAACAACCGCTGTTGTAACGATCACAGGTCTTCTTATCTGGTTGGTTAAGCGTTAAACTCAACTTTTTACATGAGTCTACTTTATGCCTTGAAACGGCAGTTTCTCTTGCTGCCATTTATCTTCTCAATAGTCGTTGCACAGGCTCAATCTATATCCCCCACTTTCTTCAACGCCATGAAATGGCGGATGATAGGGCCTCATCGGGGTGGTCGAACCGTTGGTGGTGTGGGGGTGCCTCAGCAACCGAATGTATTTTATATAGGTGTCAACAACGGAGGTGTCTGGAAAACAACCGATTATGGGCGAACCTGGTTTCCCATTTTCGATGATCAATCTACTGGCTCTATTGGCGATGTGGCTGTGGCACCATCAAATCCCAATGTTATTTACGTAGCCAGTGGCGAAGGGCTTCATCGTCCGGATTTGTCGGTTGGCAATGGGATGTACAAATCAATCGATGCCGGGAAAACCTGGATACACCTGGGTCTTAGCGACGGCCAGCAAATTGGTGGAATATCGATAGATCCTACCAACGAAAATCGTGTTTTTGCCGCGGTATTGGGGCACCCCTACGGCCCCAATACCGAACGGGGTGTCTATCGCACTACTGATGGTGGTAAAACCTGGGACAAAGTATTATACAAAGATCAGGACACCGGGGCGATTCAGGTAACCATTGACCCGAAAAATCCAGCAGTTGTTTACGCTGACCTTTGGACCGCACAAGAAGGACCCTGGGAAAATGGGGCATGGCAGGGGAAAGAAAGCGGACTCTATAAGTCAACGGATGGGGGTACAAGCTGGCAGAAACTAACCAAGGGGTTACCGACAGTTGAGCAGGGACTGGGTCGAATTGGTTTTTGTATCGCGCCAAGTAGTCCCAATCGGCTTTACGCTACTGTCGATGCTCCCGAACTTGGCGGAGTTTACCGCTCAGACGATGCAGGCGAAAGCTGGACACGCTTCAATAAAGATCCGCGCTTGTGGGGCCGTGGTAGTGACTTTGCTGAGGTTAAGGCTCATCCAACTAATCCAGATATCCTGTTCATTGCCGATGTGTCTGCCTGGAAATCTGAAGACGGGGGCAAAACCTGGAATGATTTTCGGGGTGCACCGGGTGGCGATGACTATCACCGGCTCTGGATCAATCCAAACGACCCCAACACAATGCTGCTGGCTGGAGACCAGGGGGGTATCATTACGGTTAATGGCGGTCAAACATTTAGCTCCTGGTATAATCAGGCAACGGCGCAGTTTTATCACGTCAGTACCGACAACAGTTTTCCGTATAACGTCCTTGGCGGCCAGCAGGAAAGCGGTTCGGTGGGTATTGCCAGTCGCGGCAACGATGGCCAGGTGACCTTTCGGGAGTGGCATCCGGTGGGTGTCGAAGAGTATGGATATGTAGCCGCCGACCCACTCAACCCCAATATTATCTATGGAGGGAAAGTTACCAAATTCGACAAACAAACGGGTCAGGTACAGAACATTGCTCCCGAAGCTGTTCGTAGTGGCAAGTACCGATTCGTGCGGACAGCTCCAGTTTTGTTTTCCCCTATCGATCCCAAAACGCTTTATTTTGCGGGCAACGTGCTTTTCAAAACGCAGAATGGTGGGAATTCCTGGCAAATAATCAGCCCCGATCTCACCCGTGAAACCTATCCTGATATCCCTGAAAGTGTGGGGGTTTATCGCACTGATGCGATGAAAACCATGCCACGAAGGGGGGTAATTTATACCATTGCCCCTTCGTACAAGGACGTGAATACGATCTGGATCGGCACCGATGACGGCTATATTCAGATCACCCGAGATGGGGGGAAAACCTGGAAGAATGTGACTCCTGCCGCCGTTGGTTCCTGGAGTAAAGTGTCTATTCTGGACGCAGGGCACTTTGATGCCAATACCGCCTATGCCGCCGTGAACCGCATCCGTTGCGACGATATGCGCCCGCACATCTATCGGACACACGATGGGGGTAAAACCTGGCAGGAAATTGTAACTGGTTTACCCAACGATCCGATAAACACCATTCGCGAAGACCCTGTTCGTAAAGGCTTATTGTTTGCCGGATCAGAAACTGCCGTTTACGTCTCGTTCGATGATGGAGATCATTGGCAGTCACTCCGATTGAACATGCCTGCTACCTCAATTCGTGATCTTGTCATCAAAGACAATGATCTGGTGATTGGCACCCACGGCCGCTCGTTCTGGATTCTGGACGACATTAGTCCCTTACGCCAGTTAACGACTGAACTGATAAAGCAGGACGCTATTCTTTACAAACCTCAACGGGCTTATCGCGTTCGCTGGAACATGAATACGGATACGCCATTACCCCAGGAAGAACCTGCTGGCCAGAACCCGCCCGATGGTGCCATCATCAACTACTACCTCGCTACCGATGTGAACACGGTTGTTACACTGGATATCCTGGATGCAGGGGGTAAACTCATACGTCAATACCGAAGCGATGATAAACCCTACAACATTCCTGATGTAAACCTGCCCTCCTATTGGATTCGGCCACAGCAGATTTTATCCGGTAAAGCGGGTGCCCACCGCTTTCTGTGGGACATGCATTATACACCCTTACCTATTCCCCCGTCCTATCCAATTGCGGCAACCTATCATCAAACGGCTCCTGATCCTACATCGCCCTGGGTACTACCCGGAATCTATACGGCTAAACTGAGTGTGAATGGTAAAGTATATACCCAACTGCTTACCATCACAATGGACCCGCGTGTAAAGGCAAGCCCAGTGGTGTTAAAGCAGCAACATGACCTGTCGGTAGCTGCTTATGAAGGACGGAAGCAGCTAATTGGCCTACTGAGCGAAACGCAGACTCTCCAAACTCGCGCTACTTCTGAATTACAGAAAAAAAGCCTCGATGTTCTGAAAACCAGCTTAACAACGTTGAATCGTGCATTCAATTCCATATTTGGCATTCTTCAGGATACCGACATGCCGCCAACCACACAAGCGATTACCGCTGCCAACGAAGCACAGGCTATATTCAAAAAAGTGTTGGCTCAATGGACCCTGCTTAAAAATGACTTTCGGTAGTAAGTAGTAGTTTGACTAAACCAATACCAGCAATCCCAGCAGCTAAATAATTGTATGCTGGGATTGCTGGTATTGGTCAGATTAGGTTTTGTCAGACTATACCTTATGTTTAAATAGATCAATTCTTTATTATATTTAATACTATGTAAATAGCAAAATATTATTTTTAATTTTTTCAATATATCAATATTTAATTTTTTATTATTGCATATATTCAAATTACCTATTGTACATTTGAATTACAGTGAAAGAGGTATGCTGATCTGCAGTTTTGACACAATTCAGAGATAATTCAGATCGAGATTCAGAGTACATTTTATCGACAAACAAGTATATAAGGCAATCTACATTACTGGCCTTATAAATCGATTATCCGCAATTGCCGCAATCGATTTAGTATATACTATGGGCGTGTAGCGGCACGTATGCATCAGTCAAAAGCTTATTCATAAACTACCTGTCATGTCAAACCAATACCTGTCTCGCTCTAGTCAGTTTGTAATGCTGTTTGTCAGTTGGATATTGGGAATAACAGCTAACACAACCCTCGCGCAAAAAATAGAGTTAGCCCAGCTAAAACAACTTAATTATCGACATATAGGCCCGGTCGGAAATCGAATCAGCACGGTAAGCGGTATTGCAGGGAATCCGCTTGTTTACTTTGCCGGTGCAGCATCAGGAGGTATCTGGAGGACCGTGGATGGGGGTATGACCTGGAAACCGGTACTCGATGACAAGCCCGTTCATTCAATTGGTTCCATTACGGTAGCTCCATCAGATCCCCAAATTGTATGGGCAGGTACTGGCGAGCCCCACATCCGCTCTAACGTTTCCGTTGGCGATGGTGTCTGGAAATCCGTCGACGGTGGCAGCAGTTGGCAAAACATGGGTCTTAACCTAACCGGCCGCATCAGCCGCGTGATCGTTAATCCCACCAATCCCGACATCGTGTATGCTGCCGCCCAGGGTCATAGCTATGCGCCACAAAAGGAAAAAGGTATCTATCGTACTACGGACGGAGGGAAAAACTGGACTCAGGTTTTGTTTGTCAATGACAGTACGGGGGCTTCTGACCTGGTTATGGACCCCACCAATCCACGGATTTTGTTTGCTGGAATGTGGCAACTGGATATCAAAACCTGGGGCCGTCAGAGTGGAGGAAAAGGCAGTGGTATTTTTATGTCCCGTGATGGCGGAACTACCTGGAATCGATTATCCGGCAATGGATTACCCAAACTGGCTGTTGGCAAGATCGCCCTTACCATGTCGAAGGCAGATCCGCAGAAAATCTATGCCTTGATTGAAACGGCAGATGGCGTTCCACCTCCGGGTGTAAAAGAAGCTGAAACGGGTGAACTATGGCGTTCTGATGATGGAGGGACAAACTGGAACCTGGTTAGCTATGAGCAGACACTTGGAAGCCGGGGTGCGTATTACACCCGTTGCCAAGTATCGCCCGATAATGCCGACGAGCTGGTTGTGTTGGCCGAAGCTTATAATGTTTCCAAAGACGGGGGTAAAACATTCCAGAAATCATCCGGGATCAGTGTTCCTAACTGGGACCACCATGAACTCTGGATTGACCCAACCGATGGAAATCGGCAGGCAGTAGCGGGTGATGGTGGCGTATCTATTTCCTATAATCGGGGGAAAACCTGGCTTCGGATTCAACTGCCCGTTGCGCAACTGTACCACGTAACAACTGACAATCGAATTCCTTACAATGTATATGCAAATCGTCAGGATGGACCGTCTTCGCGCTTACCAAGTCGATATTATGGTACAGACTATCATTTCAACGGTATTCCACGGGGCGAATGGCTCGATGTGGGCGGTGGAGAAAGTGGCTTTGCTACCCCTGATCCGGTCGACCCCAGTATTGTTTGGTCCAGTGCATCCGGATCGGGTGCTGGTGGCGGAATAGTGGTACGGTTTAACGAAAAGAATCGTCAGTTCAGACAGGTAGAGGTCTGGCCGGAAGCCACGTTTGGCTCACCTGCCAAGGATGTAAAGTATCGTTTTCAGTGGACCTTTCCATTGCTAATTTCTCCGCATGATCGCAATACAGTTTATGTGACTAGTCAAAATGTCCATAAAACGACGAATGGCGGGCAAAGCTGGCAGGTAATCAGTCCCGATCTAACACTGAACGATAAAAGTAAACAAGGCATTTCGGGTGGGCTCACTCCTGACAACATAGGTGTTGAATACGGTTGTGTGATCTATGCCTTCGACGAGTCACCGATTCAAAAAGGAGTACTCTGGGCGGGGAGTAACGATGGCCTGGTGCATGTAAGTGTAGATGGTGGTACCAATTGGCAGAATGTAACGGCTAACATCAAAGGCCTGCCTCCGTTGGGAACGGTTCGCAATATCGATGCATCGAAATGGAAAGTGGGCAAAGCCTATCTTACTGTCGACTTCCATCAGCTAGGGAACTTTGAGTCGTACGTGTATAAGACAGAAGATTTTGGCAAAACCTGGGTCAAAATAATCGAAGGAATTCCGCAAAATACCTTGAGCTATGTCTGTAACATTCGGGAAGATCCCGCTAAGCCCGGCCTGCTCTATCTAGGCACAGAAAATGCACTTTATATCTCCTTTAATGATGGAGCTCACTGGCAGTCTCTCATGACAAATTTACCGGCGGCCCCTATGTATTGGCTGGCCGTTCAGGAAAACTTCAACGATTTAGTAGTGGGTACTTACGGACGGGGAATCTGGATATTGGACGATATTACTCCCTTACGGCAACTGACACCTGAGGTGACGGCTTCAGCAGCTCACCTATTTGCACCCAGGTCTGCCTATCGGTTCCGGCCAATGACATATCCATATTCTATGTTCGATGATCCATCGGCTGGTGAAAACCCACCAGTAGGCGCTCCCCTTAACTACTGGCTGTCTGCTGAGGCAACTGATAGTCTGACCATTACGATTAGTGATGCCAATAAAATGGTAATCCGTAAACTGCATCACAAAGGCAAAGTGGGCATAAATCGGTTGTGGTGGGATTTACGAGAAGACCCATCCACGGCCATTATTGCCCGTAATAAACCCATCAATGCTCATTGGATAAACTTGGGAGATAAGCGTGCTAAACCGGCACTGGCTGCTTCCCGAGGATTTTCACCTCTGGTCAGGCCAGGCATCTACACGGTTACCCTAACGGTTGGTGATAAGACATACAGCCAAACGATAAAGGTGCTGAAAGACCCCACTTCCGAAGGATCGGAAACCGACATTACAGCGCAGTACGAATTTGTGTCAACTATTAAAAAAGACCTTAACTCCATTGCTGACCAGGTTAATCAGCTTGAGTGGACACGCCGACAATTGGCCGATTTGAAGGACATGATTGCGGATAAAAAAGACATCGATGAGGCCAAAAAAGACATCGATAGTTTGTCCGCCAGGTTAATAGCTGTAGAAGAACAATTTATGCAGTTGAAAATGCCGAGTGGTATTCGCTGGAATTCACAGACAACCGAAAAGTTGATGTACCTGGCTTCTGCCGTTGAAACCGCCGACTTTCCACCAGCCCAACAACACCTGGAGGTTTACCAGATTCTGAAGAAACGCCTTCAGGAAAACCAGACGATGGCTCAGAAACTCATTCAAACAGAGTTACCGGCCTTCGTAGAACGAATGAAAAAATACAATCTGTATTCACCAATCGTCATTGAAACAAATTGAACAGTTGGCTCACTTATGATGAACTAAGTGATTGCCCCCTGTCACGATTCCCTTCGGGTTCGCACCTTACAGTACATAGTTCCTTACTGATACTCTTTTTACACGAAAATGAACCAAAAACTTCAAAAATTAACCTTGTTAATCGTAGCAGCACTGCTAGGGTTACTGGGCGTCAGGGCCCAGCCAATTCCAATGTCTGTATTTAAGCAGATGAAGGCTCGCAGTGTTGGGCCCGCCGTTATGGGAGGCAGAATTACGGCCATAGATGCAGTCGTTACTAATCCAGATATGATCTATGTTGGAGCGGCTTCGGGTGGCGTTTGGAAAAGCGAAAATGCGGGCGGAACCTGGGCCCCAGTTTTTGACGATCAGCCTACCATCAACATTGGCTCTATTGCTATTCAGCAAAGTAACCCCAATGTAGTTTGGGTTGGTACGGGTGAAGGTAACCCCCGAAATTCGGTCAATATGGGGGGCGGCATTTTTAAAAGTATCGACGGAGGTTTAACCTGGAAGTCGATGGGTTTAGAAAAAACGCTCAATATTCACCGGATTATCATTGACCCGTCGAATCCTGACATAGTCTATGCCGGTGTAATTGGATTTCCTTTTGGCGAGCACCCGGAACGAGGTGTTTTCAAGACCACAAATGGTGGGCAATCCTGGGAAAAGATTCTATATACGAATGAAAAATCAGGGGTTGCCGAAATGGTTATGGACCCAACCAACCCTGGCAAATTGCTCGTAGCTATGTGGCAGCACCGTCGTACACCCTGGGATTTTACGTCGGGAGGACCAGGTTCGGGTTTATACCTTACGTACGATGGCGGTAAAACCTGGAAGAAAAAAGGAGAATCGGATGGGTTACCCAAAGGCGATTTCGGTCGGCTGGGTTTAGCTATTAGCAGAAGTTCGCCCAATAAGATTTATGCATTAGTGGAAGCAACTAAAAATGGGCTATATCGCTCCGATGATGGTGGGGAGAAATGGTCGCTCGTAACTGATGACCCAGCGGTCGCCGTCGATCGTCCATTTTACTATAACGAGATCTACGTCGATCCTAAAATTGAAACTCGGCTTTATAAACTGAGCGCGCCATTATCGGTTAGCGAAGATGGAGGAAAGACCTTCAAACCACTGGCTACCCCCGACCAGGTTCACTCCGATCACCATGCCTTCTGGATTCATCCGTCGAATCCGAACTTAATTATTGAAGGCAATGATGGGGGATTAGGCATTAGTCGGGATCATGGCAAAACCTGGACCAATCCCGAAGCTGTTCCGGTCGGTCAGTTTTATCATGTCAATGTGGATAATGAAGTGCCATACAATATTTACGGGGGCTTACAGGATAACGGCTCCTGGATGGGACCCGCCTACACATTTCATACTGGCGGTATTCGGAATAGCCATTGGCAGGCACTGAATTTAGCTGATGGCTTCGATGTCATCCCCGATCCCGAAAATTCCCGGTACGGCTATTGCATGTCGCAGGGGGGCAATGTCATTCACTACGATAAACTGACGGGCGGTTCTTCATTCGTAAAGCCAATCATAGGCGATATGAACACACGCTTACGCTTTAACTGGAACGCCGGCTTTGCCCAGGACCCTTTCGATAAAAAGACCTTTTATGGAGGAAGCCAGTTTTTGCACAAATCGCCCGATAAAGGATTGAGCTGGGAAACTATTTCGCCCGACCTAACACTCAATGATCCAGCGCATCAGAAACAGGACGACAGTGGTGGCCTGACCATTGACGCCACCCAGGCCGAAAACCACAACTCAATTCTAACTATTGCCCCCAGCCCGTTACAGCAAGGCGTTATATGGGTGGGTACTGATGACGGCAATGTTCAACTGACTAAGGATGGGGGCAAAACCTGGACTAACCTGAGCAGCCGTATTCCCGGCCTCCCTAAAGAAGCCTGGATCGCTCAGATTACAGCGTCGCGTTATAAAGCCGGAGAAGCCTTCGTGGTGTCGAATCACTACCGCATGGGAAGTGATCTGGCCCCCTACATTTACCGAACTTCCGATTTTGGTCAAACCTGGACTCGTATCATGAGCGAGAAAGAAGCTAAAGGCTATGCCCTTTGTTTCTTGCAAGACCCGGTTGAGCCTCGACTGATGTTTGCCGGTACCGAGCATGGGTTATGGATCAGCATCGACGAAGGCAAAATCTGGACACAATGGGATAGTGGAATTCCGGCAGCAGCCCCTACGATGGATCTGGCGATCCAGGAACGGGAGGCCGATCTGGCCATCGCCACTTTTGGGCGGTCAATCTACGTTTTGGATAATATCCGACCTTTACGAAAACTGGCAGCCTCAAGCAGTAAAATTCTGGATCAGTCATTAGTTGCCTTTGAGCCATCAACGGCTTATCTGGCCGTTTACCGGGGGCCACAAGGCTATGGAAAGGATGCAGAGGGATTATATCAGGCACCGAATCGTCCAGCTGGAGTTTCCCTGCCTATCTATTTAAAGCCAAAACAGAAAGCCGGAGCACAAAAACCAACCGAACCCGCTGACCTGACGAAGAAATCAAAAAAGCCGACAACTGCAACTAAACCTGATGAATCCAATGCGATAGTCGCGGCTCCGGTAGCTACTACGATTGCTAGCCGCGTTAAAGCAGATTCAGTCCTTGTACAAATCTATAATGAAGCTGACAAGCTAGTTCGTACGTTGAAACTAGCACCAGACACGGCATTAGGTGTACAACGAATAACCTGGGATTTGACGGAAACACCCATTCGTATGCCTAGCGCTGGAGGGGGTAGACGAGGTGGTGGCGAGCCTACTGGAAATCCGGTTATGCCAGGTCGGTATAAGGTATCATTTGCATATGCCGGCGCCAAAGATTCTACATTGCTTACAGTAGAGCCTGACCCACGTGTGCCATATGATAAAGAAGCTGCTTTAGCGCGTAGAGCATTACAGGATCGATTAAATAAAAACATTCGTCAGCTAAGTGAAATCACTAACCGGATTCAGGAAGCCAATGATGCTGCCGAAGGTGTAAAGAATCGACTGAAGGACAAGAAGGGGCCTGACTACGATGAGTTGCGAAAATTCACCATCACCATCCAGGATTCATTGAAAAAAGCCCGGGAAGGTATTGTGGGCAAGCGGACTGAGCGACAAGGGTTTGGCAATGTTTATATGAATACGCCAATATCGAAGATACAGGAGGCCAGTTCGTATATAAATCGACGGACCGAAAAGCCAACAAAAACAGAAAATCAATTGGTTGACCAGGCTGAAGTGCTCAGTAGAGAGACTGTCACGAAAGTAAATCAGTTCTTCAGTAAACAGTGGGCCGAGTATTATAAAAAAGTGCAGGCAACCCCATTGGACCCATTAAAAGAATATCCACCAATTGGCAGTACGCCATAGTAAAGGCTAATTGATTTAGGAGTTAAAAGCCATCGGACTCTTTCTACAAACGAGCGTCGATTGGGATAGCTGATGTTCGAGCCACTGTTATTCGTTAAAAAGAAGCAGGTGATGGATGAAGCAGGTAGTTGAAATGTATGTGATATAGAATAATTTTTAGTTAAGAGAGCATGTTTTGTTCATAGGAATCTAAATATTCCATACAGGAATGACTTGCTGGGGCTTCCGATCAGGCTGCGCTTTTAAGCAATCCGCTTGCTAACAGTAGGCCGATGCCACCTGTTGTCTCACATTTCTATACGAACCTTTGCCAGTCATAACAGAGCGGGCCACGCCAGACCGGTCCTGACCGCGACGGCGGCCCGTTCTGACCATAGGTTTAGTGGCCTTACCGCTGCAATAGGGTAGCCCGCTCTGTTTATTATTCCTGTAGGCGATCAAATCTTACCGCAAACAAACCTAAAAGCCGTGGCATGACTCGATACCAAAGAATCCTGACGAAATTAACTACCAGACGCTGGCAGTCGTCAGCTTATCGATGGCTGATTTATCCAGTTTTACCTCGGTAGCTTTGGCTATATCGTGCAACTGATCGACGCTGGTTGCGCTGGCAATAGGAGCCGTTAGGCCCGGCCGCGCCATTAGCCAGGCCAGCGAAACCTCGGCGGGAGTAGCGTTATACTGCTCGGCGACCTCATCGAGCGCTTTCAGAATGGCAAATCCACGGTTGTTCAGGTATTTCTTAACGCCCTGCCCGCGCGGACTTTTCGACAAATCGGTCTCCGAACGATATTTACCCGTCAGGAAACCACTCGCCAGCGAGAAATAGCTTATAACACTCATGCCATTTTGCTGCACAATTGGCTCATACAGAGTCTCATATTTTTCCCGATCATACAAATTATATTCGGGCTGGAGGCTCTGATAGATTGGATAACCCAGCTTTTCACTGATTTTCAATGATTCAACCAGTCGCTCAGGCGTAAAATTCGATGCACCAATAACCCGCACTTTACCCTCTTTGATTAGTTTATCAAAGCCATTGAGTGTTTCTTCAATGGGCGTATCCAGGTCATCGTAGTGTGACTGATACAGGTCGATATAATCGGTTTGAAGGCGTTGGAGGGAAGCGTCGACTGCACGTTTTAGGTATTCTTTCGATAATCCCTTTTTATCGGGAGCCAGCTCTCCACCAAGTTTGGTGGCAATGATAACCTGATCACGCTTGCCACTTCGTTTTAGCCAATTACCGATAATTGTTTCTGATTCTCCTCCCTGATTTCCGGGAACCCAGCGCGAATACACATCGGCCGTGTCGATCAGATTGAATCCGGCATCGACAAAGGCGTCCAATAACTGAAACGATGTTAGTTCATTGGCCGTCCACCCAAATACATTACCGCCAAATGCCAGCGGTGCTACTGACAGCTCAGAACTGCCAATGGTACGTTTTTCCATTACGTTGTTGGTTTATATTGCCATAAGTTTGAAAAGAAACCCTGGTCATTTGACAACCGGCTCGCCCGGCGAACAGTTTCCACAAAACGTTACCAGATTATGAAGCACCATAAGAGCATGGTCCTAATCCTGCGCAAACAAAACGGCCCTGAGCGACCCGATCGGGTCGCTCAGGGCCGTTAAAGCACTGACTCAGAGTAAGCGTTACCAATAAACTACCGAGCGGAATAGTTCGGTGCTTCTTTCTGAATAGAAATATCGTGCGGATGGCTTTCACGCGAACCCGCCGTAGTGATTTTCACGAATTTAGCCTGTTGCAGGGCCGTAATATCAGCCGCTCCACAATAGCCCATCCCCGCTTTTAAACCACCAACCATCTGGTAAACGATTTCAGCTACTTTACCTTTAAAGGGAACCCGACCCACAATACCTTCCGGAACGAGTTTCTTGATATCGTCTTCGGCATCCTGGAAATAACGGTCTTTGGAGCCGTCTTCCATCGCTTCCACCGATCCCATACCCCGGTACGTTTTGAATCGACGACCTTCATATAGTACGACTTCACCGGGAGCTTCTTCGGTTCCGGCCAGCAGTGAACCTATCATAACCGTGCTGGCGCCACCGGCAAGAGCCTTTGTAATATCACCCGAAAAGCGAATACCACCATCGGCAATAACCGGAACACCCGTACCCTGCAACGCCTTCGCCGACTCGTATACAGCCGTTAACTGCGGCATACCGATACCGGCAATGATCCGGGTTGTGCAGATACTACCTGGCCCTACGCCTACTTTTACCGCATCGGCACCCGCATCAGCCAGCGCCTTCGCGCCTTCGCCGGTTGCCACATTTCCGGCAATTACCTGAAGTTTCGGAAACTGTTCCTTAATCTTACGGACAGCATCCAGCACGCCTTTCGAGTGACCGTGAGCCGTGTCGACACTGATTACATCGACACCGGCTTTCACAAGAGCCTCAATGCGCCGGTTCAGGTCGGGCGTTACACCCACAGCCGCACCTACACGTAAGCGGCCCAACTCGTCTTTACAGGCGTTGGGATGGCTCTTTTTCTTCAGAATGTCTTTGTACGTAATCAGTCCTACCAATTGATAATCAGCATTAACGATTGGTAGTTTTTCGATCCGGTATTCCTGGAGAATACTTTCGGCCTCTTCCAGCGTCAGACCTTCCCGCGCCGTAATCAGCTTTTCGCGGGTCATGATGGACGTAACCGGTTTTGAAAGATCGTTCTGGAAGCGCAAATCACGGTTGGTCAGAATGCCGACTAATTTGCCGGATTCGTCAACAACCGGAATACCACCAATTTTGAATTCGCGCATAATCTTCAGCGCATCAGACAGGGTGGCGGTTTCAAGCAGCGTGATGGGATCGATAATCATCCCACTTTCTGAGCGTTTGACTTTACGGACCTGATCGGCCTGTGCCTCCACGCTCATGTTTTTATGAATAATCCCGATGCCTCCTTCCTGCGCCATCGCAATTGCCAGCGCCGACTCCGTAACAGTGTCCATTGCCGCCGAAATAAGCGGAATGTTCAGGCGGATGTTGCGGGTTAGCTGGGTGGTGGTGTTCGTATCGCGTGGGAGCACCTCCGAATAGGCAGGTAGCAGCAATACGTCGTCGTAGGTGAGAGCCTCGTAAAGAAACTTACTCGTATCTAAGCTCATGGCAAATAAACAGGTGGTGTTATTTGCCGGACAAAATTACGAATAAATTCGGAACTATGATTACACAGATTATAGGATTTACAGGACTTTCCCACGTAGTTTAATCAAACCAGTCAATTTCCTGACAATTAACCCATCCAGGGCGACGGAAAACGGTTAATTCAACTTGATACTGATCGTCTTTCCGGCATCGCCAACGCTAAATTTACAGTCACTAAATTTAGGGGCCGACATGGTTGGGCGAAAGTTATTACTAAATCCGTAGGGTTCTTTGGGTATACCAAATATGCGTTTATCCATTTGTCCGTTACCATTTTCGTCGTGAAAAACTGCGACTGCATAATCGCCGGGTTCGACTGAAAATGTGGTTTCAACACTTTTCTGGGTAGCTTCAAGCTTTTTTCCGTCCAGGGGTTTTCCGTCCGGAAAATCGCTCCCAGTTCGAAACAAAGCTACATAAACAGCACCTTTCAACGTACGAACATTCTGTACGTCGACTTTTAGGTTAGCTTTTTTAGACGATTTAACTGGATCTTCGCCAGACAGAAAGAGGCTGATAGCCGAAAGCAAAATGAGCATAGAAGCAGTGTTTTTCTAAAAACGGATTTATCTTGCAATTATGATAGCCCAACCGCCACCTACCCCCAAACGATGGATCACCAAACCCTTTCCTGATTCGGAGGAGCAACAGGCAGCTATCAGGTCATTAGCCCAATCTCTTAATGTCAGTCCATCACTGGCCGCCCTCCTGGTTCAGCGTAGCGTATATACTTTCGACGAAGCCCGGACATTCTTCCGGCCCGAAATCGGTCATCTGCATGACCCTTTCGAGATGAAGGATATGGATCGGGCTATTATGCGCCTGCAAATGGCCATGCTCCCCGAACGTCAGGAAAAAATCCTGATTTATGGCGACTACGATGTCGACGGCACGACCTCGGTGGCATTGGTTTATGGCTTTTTAAAAAAATACCATCCAACGATCGATTATTACATTCCAGATCGATACAAAGAGGGTTACGGCATTTCGCAGCAGGGTATTCAGTGGGCGGCAGAAAATGGTTTCTCGCTGATTATTGCGCTCGACTGTGGTATTAAATCCATCGAGCGCGTGGCCGAAGCCAAAGCCCTTGGCGTCGACTTTATTATCTGTGATCACCACCGCCCCGGCACTGAATTGCCCGATGCAGCTGCGGTGCTGGACCCCAAACGGGAAGACTGCCAATATCCGTACAAAGAATTGAGTGGCTGTGGTGTTGGCTTTAAGTTATTGCAGGCATTCTGTCTTTATAAAGAGATTGAGATGGATGAGTTATATCCTTATCTTGATCTGGTTGTTGTTAGCATTGCGTCAGATATTGTACCGCTCACGGGCGAGAACCGCGTTTTGGCCTATTACGGCTTAAAATACATTAACACTACACCGCGTACCGGCTTGAAAGCGCTCATCAAAGTAGCAGGCTTTTCGCGGGAACTGGACATTACAAATGTTGTATTTGGGTTAGGCCCCCGGATCAATGCCGCCGGACGGATTCAACATGCCAAAGCAGCCGTACAACTCCTGCTTGCCGAAGCGGAAGAAGAAGCCGATGATTTTGCGATGGCGATCAATAAGCACAATAACAGCCGACGTGAATTCGATACCAGTATTACGGAGCAGGCGCTGGCAATGATTCGGCAAAGCGAGTCCATGATGAGCGCCAAAACAACCGTTCTCTACGATGCCAGCTGGCATAAGGGTGTTATTGGTATTGTAGCCTCTCGATGCATCGAGCATTTTCACCGACCGACCATCATTCTGACGCAGTCGCATGATAAAGCCGCCGGATCGGCTCGATCGGTGCCGGGATTCGACGTTTATGAAGCCATTGAGGAATGTGCCGACCTGCTCGAACAATTCGGCGGTCACACCTTTGCGGCCGGGATGACGATGTCGGTTGAGAATATCGACGCGTTTCGCCAAAAATTTGAAGAAGTGGTCTCCCGTAAAATCACGGAAGAACATCTTACTCCGCTTATCGACATTGACCTGCCGCTGGACTTCAGCGAGATTAACGACAAACTGGTTCGGATTGTGAAACAGATGGGGCCGTTTGGCCCGCACAATTTGCAGCCCGTATTCATGACGGAGGATGTGTATTTAGCCAGCGATCCGATTATCATGAAGGAAAAACATCTGAAAGTCAGCCTGCGCCAGGGCCGGTCGGGGCATACATTAACAGCTATTGGTTTCGGGTTCGCACATCTGGCCGATCAACTTCGTCGTGGAGAGCCTTTCTCAGTCTGTTATCAGGTCGAACAAAATTTTTACAACGGAAATGTATCGTTACAGCTGATGCTGAAAGACATACGATGCTAAGCATTTTGGTGTAGCGCAGGAATAAGCCGCAACAAATTGACTTACGACTACGCTACTGATTTATGGTAAATCCAGCACCTCGTGCGCTACTTTCCAGGACGCATCGGGCTGGCGTTTCCAGATGCGTACAAACGGCCCTTTTTTCCCCTGCTGTTCAACGTATCCATACACAATACCCATATCTCCGGATGAGGACACAGCCACCCGGCTAAGTATGTAGATAGCTGGTGCTGTTCCGGTTTCGGCCACAGTCAGGGCGTCAGTACCAATGGCAGGCAAATGTCCGGCTCTATAAAGCCGTACGGGCTGATTCTGGCCTATAGCATACTGATAAGCGTCCCGTAATGACTGGCTACCGGCCAGTTTTATCAATTTCAACTCAGCATCAAGCAGTTCTATACGACGGGCTACTGTGTCAATTTTGTCCTGCATTTTCTGATTATAGACAGCCGGAACGATCAGATCAGCGATTGGTTGTTTTGGGTCATCGTGCCGGATACCAACATCGGCAATGGCTTCCCATGTGCCAGTGCTATTTTTCTGCCAGATCGTTGTATAATGGCCAAAGCCAACGGGTGCATCCGTTTTGGTTTTGGGTCGCACTTCAAAAGGACCTGTTGTGTAACCCAAATCTCCCGAAGCAGCAATGTCAGCATGAACAGGCCGCCACGAAAGAATACCTGGCAAGAAGGGCGCTTTTTCGTACAGCGGCTTACCAAGTGCAAACTCGCCTTTCAGCACGACAACGGCCTCTGGCGATAAAAATTTAGAAAAGCCCGCTTTAACACCTTCCCGTTCAGTGTAAGCAGAGAAGGCGCGTTCAGCGGCTACCAGGGCCTGATAATCAGACGCAAGCGTTGGCAGTGCGGGCGTCGATTGGGCAGAAACAGTACCTGCCACCTGTAGTAGTGTTACGAGTGCAATTAGTAGTTTTTTCATGAAGTGATTAGCTATTGACGTGATGACAACGTATCTGAGTCACGCCGGACAGTGCAAAGATTTACGCGTTGCTTATGGTCTGAAAGCGGAATCGGACTGAATTGATGAAAGTCTTTATCTAATTAGCCCTGACAGGCGTTGAATTGCGTTTTTCGTTCGCGCTGTTCGCTACTCTGCTTCATTACAGTTGATCGATTACCTCAGGCAATTCAACGTCTATTTTCCCCAATCCAATCAACTTTCAGTTGGCAGTCAATCGTGGCGATCGCTATCTTTGATCAACCGCGGGGTAACTTTCTTAACTAAACATCACTTGAAACCAGTCAACGATCGATGGGTACGCGTCAGCGGTATTGGCCTGTTGTTGCTGCTTGATCTGTATTCAACCCAGACTTTTGTTCAGCCATTTGGTGTGGCGACACTCAAAGCTGTGCTTGAATTTGTGATCCTGACGACGATGACCTGGGAAGTCAATCGGTGGATTCTTGTGCTCTTCAGGAAATGGTTTCCGCTGCTTTCACAAACCAAAAAGCGGATTTTACTAGTACTTCCGGTTTGCTGGGTAGCCACGATCCTGATTGACTGGCTGGACATGGCGGTGATCAATGCGACGGGCTTCCATGCACCTTATCCACCCGCATCGTTTCTGAATACCCTGCCCGGTGCTTTGATCTGGAGTGTATTGATAGTGGGCGTTCAGGAAGCGGTCTATTATTTCGCCCGACTCCTGAAAGCCGAAAAAGAGACCGAAGCACTGAAGAAAGAAAATCTGCAAACGCAACTGGAGAGCCTCAAGCAACAGGTTAGTCCGCACTTTCTGTTCAACAGCCTCAATACGCTGTCGTATCTGATTGGTGATGATGCCAAACAGGCGGAGAAGTTTCTGGATGAACTTAGTAAAGTGTACCGTTACCTGCTGCGTAATAATGAAAATGAGTTAACGAATCTGGCAACAGAAATGCAGTTTATCCGGTCGTATTTCCATCTGCTCAAAACCCGATACGGCGATAGCCTTCATTTACAACTGGCCATAGAACCCCGTTACGAGGCTTATTTACTGCCTTCACTAACCTTGCAATTACTGCTCGAAAATGCGGTGAAACACAATATTATTCATAAAACCCAACCACTGACGGTTCAGATCATGACCAAGTCGGATGGCCAGCTTATCGTAAAAAATAACCTCCAGAAGAAAACCCAGCATATGCCTTCGACCCGAATAGGTCTGGCCAATATTGCGGCAAAATTCCGGCTCCTCAATCAGTGCGAGATTATTGTCGAGGAAACAGAATATGAATTTGCGGTAACCATTCCGCTTATGAGCAATTAACCTCTCATTTTCGAATAGCCCTCATCAACACGTCCTAACGTCTCTTTACATGAATATCCTGATTGTTGAAGATGAAGAAATGGCGGCCAAAAAGCTCATTAAAACGCTGGCTTCCGTTGAACCAACAGCAACAGTAGTTGGTGTTACTGGCAGCATTTGGGAAACCGTTGCCTGGTTGCAGGCGAATGGGCCGGGTCAGACCAGTGCACCCGATCTGGTTCTGATGGATATCGAACTGGCTGATGGTCAAAGTTTTCAGATTTTCAAGGAAATCGATGTCAAATGCTCCGTTATTTTCACAACCTCCTACGACGAATATGCCATCAAAGCGTTTAAAGTAAATAGCGTCGATTATCTGCTTAAACCCATTCAGGCCGACGAACTGGAGGCCGCCCTGGCTAAATTTCATCGGCTAAAAGCACACTATCGGTCAGGCAACACCGGCAACGCCCTAACGATGGAAAAGCTGGTGCAGGAGCTCCACCAGAAACTACAACCCAAAGAGTACCGGCAACGGTTTCTGGTAACCTATGCTCACAAGCTGATTGCGGTCGATACACAACAGATCGCTTACTTCTTCAGTGATAACAAAATGAATCAGTTCAAGACAATCGACGGCCGGAAAATGGCCATTGATTACACACTCGACGAACTGGAAACAATGCTTGACCCCAGGCATTTTTTTAGAATCAACCGTTCCTTTCTCATATCCGTATCCTGTGTCGATCAGATCCAGCCTTATTTTGGTAATCGGCTGGCGCTTCAGCTCAAACCCGCTATTGATAAAGAGGCCGTTGTGAGTCGGGAAAAACTGACTCCCTTTAAAGACTGGATGGGGAAATAGTTCAGGATCCAGCCATTTTCAAGTATGCTGATCAGTTCGCCGAACAATCGGCAATATCGGCATTCGGGCTAGCTGAATTCGTGTTCAGTAAATCCCGAACAGCGCAGCAACATACTTTTCGATTATGCCTGCTACCAGTCAATCCGAAAATTATACGGTTCATGTAGCTATATAAGCACTTCATCCCGATCAATAATTGCTCCTATACAGGCGATGCTAGTTTTGTACAGAGAAAAGAGCGTCGGTTAAAAACTGATCTTCTTTTCTTTCGCAGGCAACTCCTCTCCAATCAACGCATGAAAAAGACGGCTCTTCTGTTTCTGATAAGCCTTATACTGATCGTTGCAGGCTGCAAAACCCAGAATGGTTATTCACCCGGATCAGACGCAGGCTACGCTAGTGGCAAGGTGCTCGATACGCGGGGAAACCCTATTTCAGACGCTAAAATTATTGCGACCAATACCCTTTGTGCCAACACACACCTGGTAGGCACAACGGATGCCAATGGAAATTATAAGATCAAAATTCCTGCCGGTGTCTGGAAGATGTCCGCTCAAATTGATCGTACGTACTACGGTCACCAGTTTCAACTAACCCTCCATCCCGACCATCCCGAAGTTTTCACGGGGCAGGACGGCGTAGTCTGCAACTTTGAGTGGCGCCTTTATGGACCTAAAGTTGGTCATACCGATCGGTTTTATGGCGGTGAGGTAAAGATTAGCCAAAGCAAAAAAAGCCGGATTAATGACCTGGAAAACATTGCCTTTACCTTTACTCCGGTCAGTCCGCGAATTGACGGTTCAACCGGTCAGCCCGAAACCATAACCTGCGGCCCTCGCGGCACTCAGGATTACGCCCGTTTCCCGGATTTACCGATTGCTCAGTACCGGATTACGGCCAGATACCGCCCAACCGGGCAGCGCATCTATCTCCGCAATAATGCTGGAGGCACATATCTGGCCGATGGTTCTGTAATCGCCGGGTTCAGTGGGAATAACGATTCTAACTCCTGCATAAACTGTATGACACTGGAATTCAGAGACTAGGGCACGTATTTACGAATCGATTCAGGTTCCGTAGAAGTTGTAAGCTGGTACGTTGTTCTTACTATGTTTCTGCCCGGTAACACCTTTGTTTAACCATAATCAAAAGTCGCTACAGAACGCATAACCAAAGCCTTACAACTGTTTTATCATATTTCGCACAAATTCCTCCTACAAACTGTTATGGTAATAATCGTCCCTAATCCGGTCGATTATCGACTATGCAATCTGATCCCGTTAGTACGATAGTTTCAGCAACGCGCCCAACAGAACCGCAACAGCGAGCCAGTCAGCCCAGCCCGACTGATTTTTGGGAAACGGCGCGCACATTAGGCATACCAGCAGCACTTTGGCGTCTGCCCAATCAGCAGGACAAACACCTGATCGTATCCTTTGACGACATATTACCTCGTGTTTCAGCTGATCTGGAAGAGTTACCCGCCGGATTTCTTATCAGCCCATTCGATAACCTGAATACGGATACCGAAACTCCCGCCCGAACACTGTTTCTACGAGCCGACATTCAGGCTGCTTTTTCGGATAATGGCCAGACTCAACCAGTTGTCATTACGCCCGGGGAAACGGCCGATCGATTTCAGGAACTGCTCGCGGAACAACCTAAACGTCGCGTAGCCCGGCAGCCTTTGTCGGTAAAGCCTACACCTATTGTCGATCCGGAAGCCGAAGCTCAGTATATAGCTAACGTTGCCGAAGCTGTTGAAGCCATGCAGCGGGCTGAATTCAGAAAAGTAGTCTTATCCAGAACAAAACAGCTTGAGTTTTCCGATGCGCCCAATGCGGTTGCCTTGTTCGATAAACTCTGTCAGAAATATCCAACAGCTTTTGTTTCTGCGGTTTCTATTCCCGAAAAAGGGCAAATCTGGATAAGTGCAACGCCCGAACGATTAGTGAGTGTTAACGCTGATGGCATTTTTCAGACCAACTCGCTGGCGGGAACGCAACTGGCTTTTGAACCGGACGGAACACCAAAACGGCCATCAGAAGCGATGTGGTCGCAGAAAGAAATTGAAGAGCAGGCATTGGTAAGTCGCTACATTATCGAATGCTTTAAGAAAATTCGATTGCGCGAATACCTCGAAGAAGGGCCGAAAACGATTATTGCGGGTAATCTGATGCACCTCGGAACCACATTCACGGTCGACACGCAGGCAGTACGTTACCCACAACTCGGAACAGTAATGTTGCGGTTGCTCCATCCGACATCGGCCGTCTGCGGTACCCCCCGCGATGTAGCTTTCAACTTTATCAGGCAACACGAAACCCACGACCGCGAGTTATATAGCGGTTTCCTGGGGCCGGTCAACATAAACTCCGATAATGCAGTCTTATCATCCAGCGATTTGTTTGTTCATATCCGCTGTATGAAGCTGGAGGGCCGGATGGCAACTTTATACGCCGGAGCTGGCCTGACGGAATACTCAGTACCCGAACGCGAATGGCAGGAAACTGAAATGAAATGCCAGACGCTTCTTTCCGTAATCAGCGAGTAATAAACAGTTTCGAGTGGCAGTTAGCAGGGTTCTGTTCCCTATTGGAAATTGATCACTACTAACTGCCCACCGAAACTATTTTTCCGCTCCTTCTGCAGGATCGTTTGGCGCGCGCGACCCTTCTTCTGAAGTGCGATCACCGGCTTCGCTTGCAGCCGACGATTGGGTGTCGGCGTCTGGTGCAGTGCCTTCGGTATCAGCATCTGCCGTCGTAACTAGTGGTTCTTCTTTAGATGGTGTCATGCTTTCCGGGGATTAAAGGGTTCATGTAAGGTACAAGAGTAGTTTTCTACTCCATGCTGTCGTCGTCCAGATCGTCGTCGATGCTGTCGTCGTCCAGATCTTCATCAAGATCAAGATCGTCATCGCTGAACTCGTCTTCAATGTCAGCTAAATCGGCTTCGCCGTAACCGCTGGCAGCCCCGGAGCCCAGGTCATCAAATTCGGCTCCGTCGAAGTCGTCGTCCTCATCATCGTCGTCAAAGGCGGCTGCTTCAGGGTCAGGGTTCAACATCAGCACGTCTTCGTCCTGATCAAACGTTGGCTGGTAAATCATGGTTGCAAGAGTCTATTAAGTGATTTCAAACGTCATAACGCGGCACTTTGCCAGATGTTTGCCGCGCCGTAAAATTATTGACTAAACGAATATAAACACCATACTGGGTTCCCTGCCTAAAAAATCAGACAATTAGTTTCGCTATCAACGGGTTAGCCTGTCCGACGGGAGCGCGATAGGTGATTTTCCGCCTTTTTTCAAGGAATAATCCTCTCTTATTGCGCTATTTTTTTTAAGTTTTTTTCAAGGCTCGCTATTTCGGGACTGCGATTAACTATAGTCAGCCAACCCGAACCCGCGTTTCAGATGGCTACGCAGTTATAAACGCTGTTACGCGAGTGAGACCTATTATTTAGAAGCCAGTGGTTTAGTGGCGGTCATTACCTGACCATCAGACTCCCAGGCACACACGACCGTTTTCCCCACCACAGCCAGACTGGGCATCTGCCCCTTACCTAAAACAGCAGGCAAACCACCCCCAATTTTCATCCATACAGTCCCATTCTCATCCCAGGCCAAAACGGGTGCTGTGGTTTCTCCGGCAAGGGTTATGTTCCTCCCGGTTGCTACGGCCTGTTCCGGCTCACCAGGTACACATGTGTATAACGTGTTTTCGCGACGCCAAACCGTAAGTGGCTTACCCGTTTCCGGCACGACTACCGCGCCACCATCCATCGGGCAAGCAGTTACTTTCCAGGTACCATTACCCAATTTTCGCGCGGGTGCATAGGTCAATCCACCATCGGTCGAATGAGCAAGGTAAAGGTCACGGGAGCCGCCAAGCCAGTTTCTGAATTGAATATAGACATCCTTATTCCTGGCTTTGACCGTCACGCGACAACATTCGCATACCGTGCCATCGGGGGAGTGATAAATAATCCTGTTGGGCGACCAACTACGCCCTCCATCGTGCGATGTTGCCCCTACAATTTTATTACGCTTATCGTCGCGTAAATCCAGCCAAACACTATGAAAAGTGCCATCTGAAGCACCAGTTACCGACTGAAATCCTTCTTTAGCAACGGCCGGTACATCATTGATACGCACAGCCGTAGACCATTTACGGGTAGTTCGATTCATCGAATAGGCAAACAGATCGCCCACCCGATTTACGGCCGTAATAACGACGTTCTGGCCAGCAATCGCCACTTGCGGACCTCGCTTGGCCCCAGCTACTAAATCAGGCAGGGTAGCCACAGCAACTGGTGTTCCAAAATGAAATTCAGGCCCATTGGCAGTTGCATAAAAAATGGTCGAATCACGGCCATACACTAAGTGCATCGCCCCCTGGTCGTCAGCAATAACTACGGGAAGATGTCCGGACGCAACTGAGTAATTAACACTCGGTGGCTGACCATGTCCAGCATGGATAAAAAGGTACAGCAGCAGATAAATCAGGTAGTTCATGGCAAGGAATTAGGGGAAACAAAAATACACCACTTTGCTGCAAAATATCCTATCATTAATGCCTCAATACGCTGTTCATTACGAGTAATCGCTTAAACAGTATCCATTATTTTTTCAGGGATAGAACCGTGCGGTATAAAACGAATAGTGCAGGGACCAGACAGATCCCTGCACTATTCTTAAACACAGACTTTGTTTTAAATCAGGATAAAAAGGGTAAGGGGTAGGAAAGGACTACTTAATTAATGTCAATCCATTTAACTGATTGGTAATGAACTCTATTTCTGATAGGGTTAGCTCTACATCGGCGGCAGCAACATTTTCCAGCGCCTGTTTTTCATTTCGGGCACCAACGAGTGCAATAGTAATTCCTGGCTGCTCAAGAGTCCATTTCAAAACCAATTGACCAATTGTCACCTGTTTGTCTCTCGCAAGTGGAGTGATTGTTTCAAGAAAGGCATTGACGCGCCGTAGGTTTTCGTCAGTAAAAAAATACAATGAACCTCTGTGGTCGTCTGGGGCAAATGTATACCCTGGCTTCATTTTTCCTGTCAATAAGCCCCGCTCCAATGGGCTATAGGCAAGAATCGATAGATTATGCTCTCTACAATAGAGTAAATCCTCTTTTTCAAGGCTACGCTTTACCATGCTGTAGGGCACCTGATCTGAAACCAGATTCATATACTTTGACGCTTCGACCAGTTGGTCGGCGTTGTAATTGCAAACACCAGCATACAGTACTTTTCCCTGTTCGATAAGCAGCGAAACTGCTTCCATTGTTTCCTGAATAGGGGTTGTTTTGTCGGGCCAGTGAATCTGGTAAAGGTCAATGTAATCGGTACCCAACCTTTTCAAGCTATCTTCACACTCTTTAATGATGCTTTCTTTCCCGGCATATTTATAAATATCAATAGGCTTACCCTCCGTATTTTTACTTTTCATGGCAAAATCGCCACGAGGCAGATCCCATCTCATTCCATATTTGGTGAGCAGCTGAACATTATCACGGGGAATATCCCGAATAGCCTCACCAACAATCTCTTCGCTGAGCCCCTGGCCGTAGATTGGCGCGGTATCGATGGAGGTTACACCCGCATCATACGAGGCTTGAATGGCTTTAATCGCTTCCTTTTTTTCGGTACCACCCCACATCCAGCCACCGGCAGCCCAGGCTCCAAACGTAATGACTGAAATGTTAAGATTTGAATTTCCTAATTTCCGGTATTGCATAGACCTACATGTAAACCGTTATCTGTATCTTTAGGGAACAAACCCGGCGCCTTGACAACTATTCTGGCACAAAGGAATAGGTAAATACTGCACGTGACAAGATCTTTAGTAATAGTTAGTTACTCCTAAAAAAGTTAGTTACAACCATGAGAAAGTTAAGCTCCACCAATTATTTTAATCAAACATTTCTTGAAGAAAAATGTGCGTTGAACGAGCTTATTCATTTATTAAGCAAACGGTGGTTAACCGAAGTCTTATTTAGTATAGAAGAAGGGAATAACCGATTCTCAAGCATAAAGGAAGATCTAAAACTAATTAGTGACAACGTTCTGGCTGATCGCTTAAAGTTGTTGGAGCAGTATAAGCTGATCAATAGGAATGATAACTTTCGTGAGGTCCCTGCCAGAGTAGAATATTCGTTGACATCAATTGGTGAAAAACTGAGCGAAATACTGGACGTATTGTGCAAATTTTCAGAAAATGAAATGGAATTTCCCTCCTGAATATTGATCAGTATATAGTAATTATTAAAAAGCAAATAATTCATTAATAATATATTATTTTATTCTTTGTCATTCTGATATTTTGTTTCGTATTTTCTTCTTAGTATAACACAGGGCTATGCAAATTTCGGGCTGTGGCGAATCAGAGCCAAGCATTGCTTAGTCAGATCTACGACTTTTTATTGCTAAATTCTTCGGCTTTACTACCCGCAAGTCATGAAACTTCTGGCTTGTACACGTATACTATCTCAATACGATTAATTTATTATTGCGAGGTAATTATGAATTAATCAAAGCTGTATAAAAACTATTATTAAGCTAATCTGTTTTAATTTTTATATTCTGATAATCTCAGAGCGTGGTTTGTCACATCTGGGTTTAAATGGAAATAATTTATAAAGCATCATTAACATAAATTAATTAAAGTTACGCTATTAACACACCGAAAACCATCAGGTTTTGAGTTGATTTATTTGTAGTCCTCAGCTAATTGCCGCTGTCGGAACACAGAAATTACGAATAAACGAACACGAAATTTCCAATGAAAAATTATAAACTTCGTCGATTATCTGACCAGCCAATTCTAAAGACAAGTGATGTCAAACCTTCTGTTGACGGATTTGAGGTACTTGGTGCATTTAATCCCGCAGCCTGTCTTGTTGGCGATGAGGTCATTTTGCTGTTGCGCGTTGCCGAAGCACCCCGTGGTAAAGAAGGATTTATACTAGTGCCACTTATTGAAGAACAGAATGGCACACCAGAGTTAGCCATAAAAGAGTTTAATGAGCCAGCTGCGCCCTACGATCCACGGGTGGTTACGCTCAATGGTAAGGTCTATCTGACCTCATTAAGTCATTTGCGCATTGCCCGCAGTCGCGATGGCATTCAGTTTACCATCGACGAAAATCCGTTTTTATTCCCGGCCCGAATGGATGAGTCCTTCGGTATAGAAGATGCCCGTATTACGTTTCTGGAGGGTAAATACTGGATTACGTATACGGCTGTGTCTGAACATGGTCCGGGCGTTGGGTTAGCTATTACAACGGACTTTAAAACTGTTGAGCGCATCGGTATGATTTTACCCCCGCCCAACAAAGATGTCGCCCTTTTTCCGCAGCGTATCAACGATAAATACATGCTTCTGCACCGGCCCATGGTTTCTGATATCGGTAAACCATCGATCTGGCTGGCAGAATCGGAAGACGGCGTCCATTGGGGCAATCACCGTTTTTTGTTCGGAGGTCGGGGTTTGGCCGATAACCCATTTGCCTGGGAAGGTGCCAAAATTGGTGCTGGTCCGGAGCCGATTCTAACCGATGAGGGCTGGCTCCTATGTTATCATGGTGCCGATCCGACCCACTCCTACTCACTGGCTCTGGCATTGCTCGACAAAAACGATCCGGCTAAAGTGCTTGACCGCTCCGATGCACCCATGCTAACGCCAGAACTTCTCTGGGAACGCGAAGGCTTTTTCCCCAATGTCGTCTTTTCAAACGGGTGGATCCAGTGGCCCGATGGACGGATCTGGGTTTACTACGGTGCGGCTGATTCGGGCGTTGGCGTAGCCGAGTTGGTACGGGAATGAATTCGCCCTCGCTATTTGTCTCCTTATTTAAAATTTAACTGACCTGATCAATTTACATGAATCCACTTCCTGAGCATGGCCAGAGCCTAACAAACATGATAATTATAAGATAGTATGAAGAATTTGAAATAATTCTTCATACTACAACTTAAACATCTCTTTTTTATCAATTTTCACCCTTTTTACAGTATTTTCGTTGGTTGCTAACGTTCCTCATACATGAATCGCTTCAATCAACTTCTACTCTGTTTATTTCTCTCAGGTTCCCTATTTGCTCAGAATCAAAAACGCCCACTCACTGCCGCCGATTATGACCGATGGCAAAGTGTGCGGTCTGAAAAAATCTCAAACGATGGTCGCTGGATTGCTTACCAGATTGACCTACAGGAAGGTGACGGACGCCTTGAGGTCACCAGTACTGGCGGCAGTACCAACCGCACACGGTATGTTTTTCCCCGTGGCTATCTGGCACAGTTTACGCCCGACAGTAAGTTTCTGGTCATGAAGCTAAAAGCACGTGCGGCAGATACCAAAAAAGCCAAACTGAAAAAGAGAAAGCCTGATGAAATGCCGAAGGATAGTTTGCTGGTGCTGAATCTGTCAACCGGTAAACCAACCAAAATGCCCAACGTAAAATCATTTGCGTTTGGTAAAGAGGCAGGCTCATGGCTCGCAGTTGTGCAGGAGCGCCGGGACAGTCGCGAAGCACCGGCTACCAAACCAGTTGCCCAGAAAGATACGCTCACACCCTCACCACCGGTTTCGACGACTACAGTAGCCACTCGAAAAGGACCGGTTAAAAAGCCCAAAGGCGACGATCTTACCCTCCTGAATCTGGCCGACGGTACACGCAAAACGGTTCGTTATGTCTCGAACGTGGTCGTATCCGACAACGGACGTACCGTATTTTACAGCAAAGAATCGGCCAACGATTCCCTTAAAACGGGCGATGCCGCTGTACCTGGAGTGTTTTTATTCAATACAACCAACGGCCAGACGGCTCTCATCGACACCAGTTCAAAACGAAAGATTTATAAGGGGCTGGCTATCGATAAAACGGGCGATCAATTAGCCTGGATGGCCTCCGCCGACAGCGCAGGTGCAGATGTTAAAGTGTTTACGCTTTATTATAAAAATTTGTCGCCCCCAGCTCCGCCAAAAGGGAAGGCGAGTAAAACACCGGCCGTTGTAGCGCCATTCCGTGTTGTTGCCGACACACTGGCAACGGCTTTGCCTAAAGGCTGGTCCGTCAATGAATTTCGTGAGCCTAAATTCGCGGACGATGGCAAACGGCTTTATTTTTCTACATCACCCATTCCGCCGAAGCCTACGAAAGATACGCTGACGCCCGATGATGAGAAGGTAAGAATGGATGTCTGGACCTGGCAAGACAGCCGTCTGCAACCGATGCAGCAACGACGACTCAAAGAAGAAAAGGAACGCGGTTTCCTGACGCTTTATGACCTCGCATCTGGCAAAGTGATCCCTTTAGCCAACCGGGAAGTACCAACCGTTACTTTCGATGAGAAGTCGAGTACCCGCTATCTGCTGGGCCTGAGTGACCTCCCCTATCAGGTTCAGGCATCGTGGGATCCCGGCCATACGGATCTGTATCTAATCGATGCGCAAACAGGCGATAAGAAGCGAATTGCAAACGACGTGATGGCTTCGCAGCCACGAATGTCTCCCGAAGGAAAATATGCGTACTGGTTCGATGAGCGTGATTCACTCTGGCGTGCGTGGTCGGTGCTGGATGGTAAACGCATCGATCTGACTCGTGGTTTGCCCAGCAAGTTTTTCGATGAAGAACACGATACCCCAAACCTGCCCGGCTCTTATGGATCGGCGGGCTGGACAACCGGCGACCGTTATGTCTGGCTTTATGACCGGTATGACATCTGGCAGATTGACCCAACTGGTCGCGAAAAGCCAACTAACCTCACTGCTGGCTGGGGTCGTAAAAACAAAATTCGGTTGCGCCGTGCCGATATAGATAGCGAGAGTGATGATTCACCCGGCCGTCGTTTTGGTGCTATTGAAAAACCAATTGATCCCAAAACCGAATTATTCCTGACCGGCATCTGGGAAAGTGACAAGGCAACCGGTATTTTGAAGAGCAAGAATGGACTGGCCGTTGCTGAACCGGCCGTGATTACACGTAGTAATCACCATTATTTTGGGTTAAATAAAGCCAAAGATGCGCCAATTGTGACCTTTTATCGCGGAAACTATCAGGAACCCATTAATCTCTTCCAAACCGATACCACACTGGCCTCGCCCGTGCAACTGACCCGCGTGAATCTGCAACAGGACAGCATTCGATGGGGCAGTGTAGAGATTGTAAACTGGATTGGCACGAACGGTATCAAGCTCGAAGGGTTACTCTTCAAGCCAGAAGGCTTCGACCCCAAGAAGAAGTACCCTATGCTGACGTATTTCTACGAGCGCAATGCCGAAACCTTAAATGACTATCGGGCTCCGGCTCCCAGCCGATCAACCATCAACGTTCCATATTGCGTTTCGAATGGTTACCTGGTGTTCATACCAGACATCGTATACACAACCGGGCAACCGGGCCCGAATGCCTATGATTGCATCGTTCCGGGTGTACTGAGCTTGCTCGATAAAGGTTTCGTTGACCGCGACCGGCTTGGTATTCAGGGTCAAAGCTGGGGAGGGTATCAAACGGCCTACATTATAACCCGTACCAACCTGTTCCGGGCAGCCGAAGCAGGTGCTCCGGTAGCGAACATGACGTCGGCCTACGGTGGAATTCGCTGGGAAACGGGCATTAGCCGCGCCTTCCAATACGAAAAAACACAAAGCCGGATCGGTGGGACACTCTGGGACAAGCCCATGAATTACATCGAGAACTCTCCGCTCTTCTTCGCCAACCGCATCGAAACGCCTTTAATGATGACGCACAACGATGCCGATGGAGCCGTTCCCTGGTATCAGGGGATTGAATTGTTTTCCGCGCTTCGTCGCCTGAACAAGCCCGTATGGATGCTGGTCTACAACGGTGAAGGCCACAACCTAACCCAACGCCACAACGCGAAAGACCTGAGCATTCGGCTGTATCAATACTTTGATTATTACCTCAAAGATGCACCGATGCCCAGCTGGATGAAAGAGGGACGCTCGGCGGTGGAAAAGGATCGTGGGGAGATGAAGTACTAATTTCCACGATAAAAGAGCATAAAAAATGCCTGGGAGAGCTTCTGGTTCCAGGCATTTTTTATGCTCTTTTACAATACTGCCATGCATCGGCACCGCCAGGTTTAACAGATTCGTCAACCTAGTTCACGGCCAATTTAAACCTTATAGGTTTAAATTGGCCGTGAACTATAAATTAGAAGAGTACCAGATAGACCCAGCCCGTGACAGCGAATAAACGGATTGATTATCCCTTGATTTACTGGGCTGAAGCGCCTTCTTTCGTTACTTCTCCCTTGATGTAGAGCGTTTGCACCCCACCTTCAGCATTTGATTCTACCGATACGGTTTTGTTAAAAGCACCCGGTGAAGCGGCATTGAACGTAGCCTTAATAGTACCCGACTGACCAGGCATAATAGCTGATTTTGGATAATCGACACCCGTACAGCCGCAGGAGCCCTGAGCGTGATTTATGACCAGCGGTAACTCTCCTTTGTTTTTAAAGAAGAATTCGGCCGTTACAGGTTTGCCCTGTGGAATTTTTCCGAAATCATGCGTTGACTTATTCCAGTTGAAAAGCGCCGATGGAGCAATCATTGCAACAGATGCCATCAACAAAACCAGTGAACCGAAGAACAGGATACGTTTCATAAAAAGAGTTGATTTGGTAAGGTTTATTGCTTAATAAGCCGCTCACCCGAGCGACATTGCAAACCTACTCTTACCGTTATCACAACGCTGTTAAATGCTTCCTAACGTTTGTTAATGAGTTGTTAACGATTTGCGCACGACAACACATCGGCTATCTTTGAATGACTGACTTATGGACTTGCTGAACGAGTTTTCTCAGCCAATTAGTCAACCAGTCAATTACTCGATACCCCTACTATGTCACGTCTGCGCTTATTGGTCGTTCTCTCCGTGTTATCCATTATCGGCATCCTGGCGGTGCAGGCAATATGGGTGCGCAATGCCTATGCTCTGCGCGAAAGGCAGTTTCGGCAGTCGGCATTTATTGCCTTGCAGGATGTGGCCGATGACGTAGCGCGCCTGAATCATTTTACCCTTAACCGGTATGCAGTCACGCAGCTTTCGGCCGATTATTTTATCGTCAATACCGACGCACCCATCGATCCTGTTACGCTCGAAGCATTCATACAGAAATCACTTCAGCAACATAATCTGATTACCGATTTCGAGTACGGAATCTATAACTGCGAAAGCGACCGCATGGTCTACGGGGCTTATGTCAGTACAGGCAGCACAACTGTCACCAGGAGCCGGAATTTACCCAAATCTTCCCGCTACACATATTATTTCGGCATTCGATTCCCGAACCAATCCGGTTTTGTGGCAGGACAATTGAGTGGCTGGCTATGGTCGACTGTAGCCGTACTGCTGGTCGTTGTCTTTTTTGGCTATACATTAGCTGTAGTGCTCAAACAACGCCGGTTGACGGAAGTGCAGCGCGACTTTATCAACAACATCACCCACGAACTACAAACACCCGTATCGACCATTCGGATTGCGGCCGATGTACTCCAATCCGATACGATCATTCAACAGCCCGACCGGCTAAAACAATATGCACGGGTTCTAAGCGAAGAAAGTCATCGTCTGCAAAAACAAATTAATAACGTCTTGAAATTAGCCCGGTCCGAACGCCAGGGTTTCCTGCTTGATCGCGCAGAGGTCGATCTGCACGACATTATGACCAATGCGGCCAATGCCTTTACGCCTTACGTAATGCTTGACCTGACCGCTTCTACGTTTATACTCCAGGCAGATCGCTATCATCTCGAAACGATACTGAACAATCTGATTGACAATGCATTAAAATATTGTACAACATCACCCTGCGTCGTTTTACACACGCATAACGAACATGGGAGCCTGGTCTGGTCGGTGAGTGACAATGGAACCGGTATTGCCCGCGAATACCATAAAGCTATTTTTAAACAGTTTTTTCGTATACCCGCTGGGCACACGCATGATGTGAAAGGATTTGGGCTTGGTCTGTATTATGTTCGGCGAATCGTGCAGGCTCATGGCTGGAACCTGAAACTTGACAGTCAACCCGGCCTGGGAAGTACGTTTACCATGAGCGCAGGGGTAAACGTACAAAAAGCCAACGTTTTGCGCATACGCACATTCACACTTTCACCGTTTCGCTCCTGATGCCTGCCCGCATTCTGTTCGTTGAAGACGATGTCAATCTTGGCTTTGTTATCCGGGATACGCTCGAAAACGTGCCATTTGCTGTTACGCACTGCGTCAACGGCGCCGATGCCTGGGCTATGTTTCAGGCCGAGCCGTTTGATGTATGCCTGCTGGACGTGATGCTTCCCCAGAGCGATGGTTTCACCTTAGCCCGCCAAATCCGGGCGATCAACACGCAGGTGCCCATTCTGTTTCTGAGTGCTCTGTCCAACAAAAACGATCGATTGCAGGGGCTGCGTCTCGGGGCCGACGATTACCTTACCAAGCCATTCAGCATTGAAGAGTTGATCCTGAAAATCAATGTGTTCCTTCGCCGAACAGCTTCCAGTAAAGACGTTAATCATCCTCTCGTTGTATCAACAACCCTCAATCGACAGAATCTAACCCTTACCAGTAACGGGCAAACACAGACACTTACCCATCGCGAAGCCGACGTAATGGCTTACCTGCTCGATCGCCCAAACGTACTTGTTCGGCGTGACGAACTGCTGCGGGCCGTTTGGGGCGATGATGACTACTTTATGGGCCGTAGCCTCGACGTGTTCATCTCCCGGCTTCGTAAACGACTCGCCAACGACCCGAATATCCGCATAGAAAATGTACATGGTGTAGGATTCGTTTTGCGGCAGTAATCGCGTAGTTTGCAGAATTGTTGTGCTATATACTTTCTATGACTACTCGATTATCCACCATTCTCCTGATTGCCGTTCTATTTTCGTATGGTTGTAAAACGGCTAAACTTCCTTCCGGCACCTCAGCAGCCATCACCGAAGAAGGATTATTAAATTGCTTCACGGCAGGCACCTCACTCAACGGGCAGCCCGTTTGGTGCGAAGCGTCGGCTGTACTCTTCGATGGCAGTAACATTCTGATTGCGAACGATAAAGACATGCCTGCTGGCCAGAGCCCGGTGTTTATGAAAACGCCCGCTACACTGTCTGACTCGACCAAAGCACCGGTTTATCTGACTCAACCTGCCTTCATTGCCGCTCGAAAATATGAAGATTTTGCCCGTACACCCGATGGCAAGTTTGTCTTTCTGTCCACTGGCTTCGACCGAATCAAAGCGGGTAGTCACGACTGGGACGGCTATAACACGATTCTGTACTGGCGTAACGGCGATCCAGAGCATCCGCTGATTCTGGCGCCCGACGATACCAGTCGAACGTCCATTGCCTACCGCCAGCGCATTGCTCAGGTTCTCGCCACCAATGAATTTCCGGGTGCAATGCCGTATTTTAAGATCGAGGGGTTAGCCGCAACAGACCGGCAACTATTATTTGGCATTCGGGAAGAGGGAAAATCGTACGAAAGCTTTTCGTATCGGGCAAAAATTATTGCCGTAAGTTATACTATCGAACAAACTGGTAATACTGAGCGAATCCGGCTGGCCGATGACTGGAAAATCATCAACAATTTTGATATTGCCAGTGCCGAACCAACCCTTCCGAAGCCACTGGCTTTGTCCAGCCTTGAATACGATGCGTACCGAAAACGGTTCTGGATGCTTACGTCGCTGGAGTCGAATGGCAATCTGGATGCCTATCTCTGGTCCATTTCGCCCGACGATCTCTACGCTGGCAAGCCGTTTGCACTCGTACGCGATGCCCAGGGGCAGCCGCTCCACATGAACCACAAAGCTGAAGACCTGACTCCTTTAGATGCCCATCGACTGTTGCTTATTCATGATGATGACCGAACTCCAACCCACGTAGGCTCGCGGGTTCGGCAGCCCAATCAGGCGGCTTACACCATTATCACGGTTCACTAAAGCTTAAAACACAACATCCCGACAGTTTAGCGGTGTCGGGATGTTCGTTTCATCGTGTACTGGCCAGTAACCTAGCTATTGAAGCGAACTAAAGAAATCGTAGGTGCCGCTGATATAGCTTAAAATTGCCGTAGCATGATTGGCTCCCTGAACTGGAATTAGCTGTACGTTGGTAGCTCCGCGCTTTATCATGGCATCGTAGGTATTCTTTGAATTCAGGAAAAACACCGTGTTGTCTGCGTCACCGTGATAGAGTCGAAGTGGTGTTTTGGGCTTCCAGTCATGAATATCATTATCCTGAATAGCATCCAGAAACGTCTTATCCGTTCCCGTATTGATGCCTTGCTTAAACGCATCCGTAAATGCCAGATTCAGACTAACGTTTATGTCAGTATCTTTGCCGGTAGCCGTAATCTGGGTTGCATACGGTTCTTTAAAGTAGTAAGACATGGGATGATTAAGGCCGTAAAGTCGATCATACGTCAGCAGCACCCATAAGTAAAGCCGATTAATGCTGGGCACACCACTCGTCGTTTCGTTAATGATCTGTTTCATGAACGCGGGTTTATCATAAGCACCAGCCCCACAGCTCGACGCGACCAGATTGAACTCGCTGCCTGTTTCTTCCTCAATTTTTTTCTGTAACGCCAGCGTTGCGTAGCCTCCTTCCGAATAGCCCGCAATGAACAGTCGCTTGTTCCAGTTGACACCCTTATCGTTCAGGAAATCGCGCGTTGCCCGAATCATATCAAGCGAAGAGGTCGCTAAACCATTTCGTTGTTCGTAGGTATGGGGCGTAGCTTTCGAAGCACCATAACCAATATAGTCCGGCGCCGAAATGATATATCCCTGTGAGCCAAATAGCGCACCGAAGGTGTAGATTTCGCTTGTCGATTGATAGTTCGAAGGCGCATCGGCCTCTACAGCCAGGGTGCCATGCTGCATGCTTAGCAAAGGAGCGGCAGTGGTTGTAGTAGGAATGATTACAGCTCCCGAAGCGGTAATACTTTTACCATCGGTGTTGGTCGTTGTGTATTCCAGCCGGTAAACGCTGATATTATACTTAACGAATGCCTGAAGAATTTGGCTCGAACCCGTAAAACGACTTCGTAATTGATCAGCGGTGTACTCACCAATCAATGAACTTTTTGTGAGTACCCGTGGAAAGTTGGTTACAGGATCAGGGCCATTGTCCTGTTTACAACTGGTAGGAGCAAGAAAAAGCATGCCACCAACCAGCAGAAGGGATAGAAGGGATTTCAGTCTAATCATGAAAGCGTTATGGAGAATCGAGCAAGAACTCGTCATATAAGCAAACGCGATTTTCGCGATTTTCGTTTGTCATATCGCGGATAAATGCATTCGGCAAAAAATCAACAACCGATTGACTATCAATGAATAAAGTTTTTCATACTGGCTTATTGATAGGTTTCATACGTGCTTACACGCGTTTATCTATACTAATTCAATAATCTACTAGCGGACTGTGGTATTTGTGGAGCAGACTCCACAAAGTAGGCATTCAGCTTCCCGCTTTACTCTATTTTGTCAATTGCTGCTGAGTGTATAAGTATCTATTTAAGTCTATCCTATCCTGCGGCAACTCACTGTCTAATAGCTGTTTATGTGACCTTTATTGGATTATCTTATTAGCTACGGCAAACATCCTATTAAACTGGTATAGCTTTTGGCTATCTATAGGCAGTACCAATCATTCACAACAACATGCATAATCAACTTAAATCAATTGGAACAAAGTCGCTTGTAGTGTTATTAACGGCGAGTCTTTTGTCTACTGGTGTCATAACAAGTTGTAAATCTCAAAAAAATTCAATGAATAAAACCCAGAAAGGGGCCGCCGTCGGTGCAGGTGGTGGTGCTTTAGTGGGTGGCATTATCGGCAAAAAATATGCAAAAGGTAACACTGTATTAGGTGCCATCATTGGCGCTACGGTTGGTGGAGCAGCGGGGGCGGTTATTGGCCGTCGGATGGATAAGCAGGCCGAAGAAATGAAACGTAGTATGCCAAATGCTCAGGTTGAGCGTGTCGGCGAGGGAATAAAAATTTCGTTCGGCTCCGATATTCTATTTGATGTCGATTCTTATGAGTTAAAATCTGAGACCAAGAAACAATTGGTTGACTTTGCTCAGACGCTGAACAAATACGAAGACACCGACATCCGGATAGAAGGGCATGCTGATGCGACAGGTTCAGATGATCACAACCTTAAATTATCGCGGCAACGGGCCGACGCTGTTGGCAGCTTCCTTGAAGCCCAGGGCGTAAAAACGTCTCGTGTCGATGAAATGGGCTACGGCGAATCACAACCCGTTGCCGACAATTCAACAGAGACTGGTCGTCGGAAAAACCGCCGGGTAGATATCGCCGTCTTTGCGAACAAGCAAATGCAGCGAGATGCTAAAGATGGAAAATTAGACTCAACTAATTAAAAATTGGCAGGACGCTGGCAACGGTGAATTATGGCGATGAGGTAGAATGTAATAAAAGGTAGAGCCAGAAACACTGTTGCCAGCCTCCCCAAAAGAGCAAAAGAACGTACATACAGTCAGTAAAAGAGAGCATAACACAGTATGTAAATAGTTTACAATTGATTACCGGTGTTTAATCAGAGAACTGATGAAATGCGGAAAGTGAATAATGAAAAAGAATTGCTGTAAGCTTTTCTGATTTACTCAACAACAACGAACGTTACGAAATCTTTTCAATTTAGAGCACAACCAAACCAACAACGTTATGACTGTTAAAGAAACCCGTGGAGAAATCCTTGATCAACTTAACCGCCTGCTGACTCGTAATAACGATGCAGAAAAAGGCTATCAAGAGGCCGCAGACAATGTAAAAGATACTGAGCTTAAAAGCCTGTTTCTGGCCCAGTCGCGGCAGCGGGGTGAGTTTGCCATAGAGATCGATCGGGAAATCCGGACTCTTGGCGGAGAACCGGATAACGGTACCAGCTTTGCCGCCGATCTTCATCGGGCCTGGATAAATGTGAAAGCTACATTCTCTAGTGATGATGATAAAGCAACCGTAGAGGAATGCAAACGGGGTGATCAGGAAGCCCTCGAAAATTATAATTCTGTTCTTCAGGAAACGGACTTAGTCGCCAGTACCCGCGAGTTACTGTTACGTCAAAAACAGAGCATTGAGTCAGCTCATGCCTCGATGGCTCGTCTGGCCTTGGTAGTGTAGTGAATGGTGGGATCGGAAAGCCTGCGCCCATTGGGAGCAGGCTTTTTTGTTTATACCCTACTATTCCTATTGATTATAATTATAAATGTGTAAAAGCGGTTAATTATACCCAAAACATTATCTTTTCTCAGGAAGTTATCTCCAGTAAAGCCAGGTCTTGATTTGACGTTATCAACACAGATTAACTATCGTATCGTTTGTAACGCCAAATGCTGCTAATAACGCTCAGGATCGAGTTTAACTAATTGCCTTATTAGGCGGATGAACCATTCCTACAAAATTTTATGAGTAAACATACATCGGCAACCTCCGGTGAAGAGGCTGTCCAATCAAAGCCGGGTAAACCATATCCTCTTGGTGCTACTTACGATGGCGAAGGGGTTAACTTCGCTCTTTTCAGCGAAAATAGTACAGCTGCTTTTCTTTGTCTCTATGACTCAGCCGACCCAGGGCGCGAAACGGCTCGAATTCCACTTAAAGAACATACTGATCTTGTCTGGCATATTTATCTGGAAGGATTACAGCCGGGTCAGTTATATGGCTATCGGGTAGATGGTCCATATGATCCCAAGGCAGGGTATTTTTTCAATCCTAATAAACTACTGCTAGACCCTTATGCCCGCGCTATCAATGCGCCGGTCAATCACGATGATTCATGGCTGGGTTATGACTACAAAAACCCGTCGGATGATCGTTACCTGATCATGAATCATGAAGACAGTGGTCCAACCATGCCTAAATCGGTCATTGTCGACCCCACCTTCGATTGGGAAGATGATCAGGCACCGGCTACTCCCTTGCATCGTTCCGTGATTTATGAAATGCACGTTAAGGGATTTACCCATCTTCATCCGACAATAGATGAGCAGATTCGAGGCACCTATGCCGGGTTAGGTTCAGCAGAAAGTACCGACTATCTAAAAAAACTGGGTATCACGGCTGTTGAGCTTTTACCTGTGCACCAGTTTACGGATGAAAGTTATTGGGGTTATAATAGCATTGGTTTCTTTGCGCCCCAAAATACCTATTCTTCATCGGGAATGGCAGGTCAGCAGGTTACCGAGTTTAAGCAGATGGTCAAAAATCTGCACAAAGCTGGCCTGGAAGTCATTCTTGATGTTGTTTATAACCACACCGCGGAGGGAAATCAGTTTGGGCCTATGCTCTCGTTTCAGGGTATCGATAACCGGGCTTATTACCACCAGGTTGGCGATCAGCCCGAATATTACATGGATTATACCGGCACAGGAAATACGCTCAATCTGAGCCATCCCCGTGTGTTGCAGATGGTCATGGACAGCCTGCGTTACTGGGTTACGGATATGCACATCGATGGGTTCCGATTCGATCTGGCAGCCGCGCTTATTCGTACGGATGAAGAAATTGGTCGTGTATCGTCATTTCTGGATACGGTAGCCCAGGACCCTATTCTGGCGCAGGTAAAGTTAATTGCTGAACCCTGGGATATTCAGTCGTATCAGGTTGGAAACTTTCCGGTACGCTGGTCAGAATGGAACGGAAAATTCCGTGACGCGCTCCGGGCGTTTTGGAAAGGAGACGATGGCAAAGCCGCCGAAACGGCACTGCGTTTGCTGGGAAGCCCGGATCTGTATGCCAATGATGGGCGCTCACCGGCCAATAGTATCAACCTGATTACAGCCCACGATGGATTTACACTCAATGACCTGGTGACTTATAATGATAAGCATAATGAAGCCAACGGTGAGGACAACCGCGACGGGTCGAACGATAACTTAAGTTGGAATTGCGGTGTTGAAGGGCCCACCGATGACCCAGAAATAAATGCTCTGCGCGAACGTCAGAAGCGTAATTTCCTGACAACAATGCTGCTCAGCCAGGGAACACCCATGATTGTGATGGGTGATGAATGTGGCCGGACTCAACACGGTAATAACAACGGCTACAATCAGGACAGCGAAATCAGCTGGATGGATTGGCACTGGAACGAAAACCAACAGGCTCTTTTCGACTTTACCAGCCAGCTTACTGCGCTTCGCCGGGAGATGCCGATTTTAAGCCGACGCAAATTTTTTGGCAATGAGCAAGTGAATTACGTACGGCCCGATGGTAAGGAAATGACCAGTGCTGACCTTAATAATCCAGGCACACATTGTTTAGCCCTGTTTATCGACGGGATGCGCGTAACCGAACAAACCGAAGATGGTCAGGACATCGGCGACGAGCAATTGCTTTGGATACTAAATGCCTTCTGGGAAGACATCCCATTCATGTTGCCAAGGGTAGGCCGCAAACAGTCGATGTGGGAGGTTGTTGTCAACACCTACGACGGCCAATTTAAGTCGCCCATGGAAACAATCAAAGGAGGCCATGAATACAATGTTCCAGCCCGTTCGTCGGTGCTGCTACGGATGAAATAGTAGCTATTGGTTTGATACGCCATAACATGAAGCGATGGCGTATCAAGCTTATTTTTTTCTAAACGTCCATTCTTTCACCTCAAAAGTTGCGCCCTGAATCGCATTATATAGCTCTTTATCATCGGCAAAGGCCAGTTGATCGAGTTCAAACGTTTCGACATGAACTTTTACTATGGGTTCGTCGAACGGCCAGGGATCTACAGACAATGATCCATCTTTTCGTTGAAGGATGTAATTAGCAATACCGTCAGGGCCAACGCTAATTTCCAGTCGTCGCTCTTCGGGCGGTAGCTGGTCCATACACAATACCAGCGACAACGCATCGCACCACTGGACAAAATCATAGGCGTATTGAGCTGCAACTTTTGTTGCACCATACATGGTTCGCCATTTTTTCTGATTGTCAATCTGCTGATTAAGAAACTCATCCAGTTTTTTATCCTGACCACGTTTTGGTTCATACAGAAATGACGTATGCATCGATAGCATCAGTGCATTCCAGCGACTTTTCTGCAGACTAATCTCGATCATCTGGTGGCATTGCTCAACCGAATACTGGAGAATTTGAAAATGAAGCGGAGCACCAGCCTCCGTTAAATGATTACGACCTTCCCACGGGTCTTGTCCATCATCATGCTCCGTCAGGGCGACCAGGGTTTCGATCCAGTTTGTTGGCCGTTTCCGGACCTGCCAGTGCAGCGCCAGTTGCACGGCCAGCATACCATGAGCCTGCTGATTAATAACCTGCCAACCCGAATTGATTTGAGTAACGATCATAACGATGAAAGCGAGTGAATGAGCAGATCCATCAGGTGTTTGCTCAATCACTCGCTTTCGCTTTCATTCGTTAATTATATACTTTGGCATTTTCACCCATTTTTGGCGGATTGCCTGTAATAGCCGCCGTAGCCTGCTGAAACAATCGTACCATAGTACTATCGCTCGCGTTCCAGTATTCGGCCATATCGGTGTGTACTTTCAACAGAATCAACTCCGGATCTTCTTTTCCTTCAGGAAACCATGCCTTGGCCTGCGGGTTCCATAGTTCGTTTACTTTAGCCCGGTCGTCAAGTTCGTCGGCTGTTCCCGAAATTGACACGTAATCGGCATCACCTACGTCGGCAAAAGCCAGATTAACGTGGTGTTGATTATTGTCAATCTGATCGACTTTGGGAGAAGTACGTTTGGTGAAGAACCAGATCGTACCATCTTCATCCATTTGCAAGGCAGCCATTGGCCGACTGACCAAATGACCCGCTTCGTCAACAGTCGTCATCATGGCGATACGAATGTCTTCTACTAATTCCCGAACCTTATCCAATTGGGGGTTTTTCTGTGATTTAGTTTCCATAACGTAGAGTAAAAACGTCAGTCGATAGCCGAAGGATATTAATCGGATTGAACGCCCAATTAACCCCAATGACTACCGACTGACGACTATTAACCGATTAATTATAAAGCGTTTCGCGCAGATCGATACCGTAGAATAGCGACGCAGGCGTGGTTGCTGGATTTTTAGACTCAGCATCTGTCTGGTAAGCCATATCTAAAAGTCCAATGCAGCTACAGATAGTTTGCTGGCACATCGTCTGCACTTGTTTGCAACGTGTCGTATCGAACTGGCTCATCTCCTGAGCACACTTTTCGCAGACCTCAATGCAAGCCTTAGCCAATAGGCGTGTATTTTCTGACCCGCGCACATACAACATGGCTAGTTGACGGCACAGATCGGCACAATCCAGATTAAGAAAAATGCTTCGATACCAATTTTCAATATCCTCAGAACGAGAGCATTCCGTAGCAAATTCGTCACACAGGGCAGCACAGCCTGTCAGTGAATCGTAAATGTTCTTTTTCCAGATCATCACTAAGTTGAGTTTATAAATAGGTTAGGAGATTAGCTACACGTGCGGTTGCCAACCTTTAGTAATTGGCTCCGACTGAACCAAACGAGCCAATCTACGGGCTTCATCCACACTCAGTGCAACAATCCGCTGTTTATCCAGCGCACCTTGCTCCAACAAGCGATTCGCAATTTCAATGGCTTTAGCGCGAGTACTCGGATTGAGTGAGCGCATAGCGGCAGGAAAATGAGTCGGTGTCCACATATCGTGTTGGTTGTCTGTACACAAAACAGAATGCTTTAATTGTGCCAATTCGTTTTGGTATTCGTACAGATACTACCTCTATAAAAGCATAGCTCTCATTATCAATTCGATACAAAACAAAAGTCAGTTTAAACAAACTGTGTTTTTGCCGCATCAATTTGTTTAAGTGTAGAAAATATCTGGGGGAGTGTAGACGTTTTTACCCATTCCTATTCCCCAGAAGCAAAGCGAGTTAGCTTAGTCTTAGACTAAATATAAGCTGTCTGATCAACCGGCTAAATCCTCTTCAATCGGTAAAATTCTTAAGTAGTCGGCTACCTTTTTCGTCCGGATGCACGGCAGGAGGTTCGATTCGATGCCCGCCAATCAACGTCGAACCGTATGAATGTGACAACACTGATCTTAAAAGTGCATTAATAATGCACAATATGTAATAAAAAAATGCCCGACATCAGTTATTAAAAAAACTAAGGTCTATTGGATCAGAATAAGGCTTTCGGTACGAAATCCTCTCTCAACGCGATTATGCTAAACTAATAAACCGGTTTACCGCTTTTAAATCAGAAAATAGCTATGTATGTTTCCGACATGAAGATTCTAGTGGTTGAAGACGAGCCCAAATTGGCTTCGTTCGTAAAAAAAGGTTTAGAGGAGCAATCCTGCGAGGTGGATGTAGCCTACGACGGGCAACTAGGGCGTAATATGGCCTTGAGTAATGCCTACGACGTCATCGTTATGGACGTTAACCTACCCAAAATGAACGGCTTTGATGTGGTGCAGGCACTCCGTCAGGAGCGTGTAAGCACACCAGTGCTGATGCTGACTGCAATGGGGTCGGTCGATGATAAACTAACCGGTTTTGAGTCGGGTGCCGATGACTACCTGGTGAAACCATTTGAATTTCGGGAGCTAATGGCACGCTTACGTGCGCTCACGAAACGGGGTAGTGAAGCCGGTATGCAGGCCAATGTACTAAAGGTGGCCGATCTGGAACTAGACCTGAATGAGAAAGTAGCTCGTCGGGGCGATAAGCGAATAGAGCTCACTGCCAAAGAGTTTGGTCTACTCGATTATTTGATGCGAAACCGTGGACGCGTTGTATCGCGGGTGGATATTGCTGAAAAGGTCTGGGATATTCATTTCGACACAGGTACCAACGTCATCGATGTCTATGTGAATTTCCTCCGTAAAAAAATCGACAAGGATTTTCCCCAGAAACTGATTCATACCGTGATTGGTATGGGATACATGCTCAAAGAGGAGTAAGAAGCGAGAAACGGGGAGATAGAATAAGGGCGGTCAATCCAACCGTATCTCCTCTGCTCTCACTTCTTGCTCCTAACTGGTCAAAAAATGAATATCCGTACCCGCTTAACGCTGCTTTTCGTACTGCTTGTCGCTTCGATCCTGTTGTTATTTTCGGTATCGGTATACTACCTCTATGATCAGTTCCGGCAACAGGAATTTGAGCAGCGGCTGGAAGAGAAAGCATTCACCACCGTACGATTGCGTGAAGATGTTGGTGAGGTGCCTCAGGCCGATCTGCCGGTTATGGCCGACGAACAGATTACCATTTACAATGACCGCGGTCTGGTGCTCTATAATCAGGGCAACCAACGGCCCCGTTTTCCGATTTCCCCCAGCTTTCTGCGAAAAGTTACCCTGAAACAGTCCCGGTATGTTCGATTAGGCGATATTGAGGCTGTTGGCGTTCGTTACAAGACTCAGCGGGGCGAATCATTTGTTATTGTAGCATCGGGTAATGATCGCTATGGATTCAGTAAACTTGACAGATTACGCCAGATTCTGATTTTTGGCTGGATATTGTGCCTGTTCATTGTCGGTATTGCCGGTTATTTGTTTGCTACCGACGCACTCAGACCCGTAGCTGAACTGATTGCTCAGGTAAATGCGATTTCGGCTACAAACATCCACGAACGGCTTCGCGTTGGGCGTCAGCGCGACGAGCTGGCCGATCTGGCCCGTACCTTCAATGCCTTATTGAGTCGACTTGAAGAAGCTTTCGTTTCCCAGAAAAGTTTTGTTTCCCACGCATCGCACGAATTGCGGACCCCACTCACGGTGATGATGGGACAAATTGAAGTGACACGACTTCAGGCCCGTTCTACGGATGAGTATGAAGTTGCATTCGATGGCCTGCTCGATGAGGTCAAAAACATGATTCGGCTTGTCAACGGTTTGTTGGAATTGGCTCGTGCGAGTGCGGATGCAGCCACACTTAACTACCAGCCCGTTCGAATCGATGAATTACTCTGGCAGGCGCAAAGCCAGATTATCCAAAAACGACCTGACTATCAGATTGACATTGATTTTGAAAATCTACCCAGCCAAGAAGAAGACCTCGTGATCGTAGGTGAAGAATCGCTGTTACAAACGGCCTTCCAGAACCTGATGGAAAATGGCTGCAAATACTCTCCCGACGAAAGCGTACTGGTCCGAATTTCATTTGAACCCGGCCAGATTCAATTGACATTCACCAATCAGGGGCACGGCATTCCTGCCACAGACTTGCCGCATATCTTTGAGCCCTTCTACCGTTCCGAATCGACAATGACCATTCGGGGTCACGGAATCGGCCTCGCACTAACACAACGCATCATCACGCTCCACCGCGGAAAAATCAAGGTTGAATCTACAATCGGGAAAGAAACCAAATTTCGTATAACACTTCCAATTGCAAATGCCCCCTCACTTGACACAGGTAGTGCAGTCGCAGCAACAAGAGTCTTACAGCAGGGATAGTCTTTTGAACTGATAGAGAGCCTTATCCGTACTAAATTGAAGACTAATTTCCGTTTTGACAGTTACCTGCGTCATCCATTTGTGAAAACACTATGCGTGTCTCGTCTATTCCAGATGGCGTTATTTGAACGGGTTTTTCAGGACGATTCAGACGCATTGTGGATAAGATTTACACAAGGCCTTATTTGTGCCGTATTACCTTTACAGCATGGCTTTTATTCAGACCGACACGTTTACAATACGTGGCTACGAAACTGATGCGTTCGGGCGACTGAGCATCCTGGCGCTGATGAACCTAATGCAGGAATCAGCGAACCGGAATGCAATCGATTATGGGATTGGAATCGATGATCTTGCTCGACAGGGATATGGATGGATGCTAATGCGCTTCCGGTTACGAATGCACCAGTATCCTCGCTACGGCCAGACAATTCGGGTAATAACCTACCCAACCTCCGTTGAGAAATATTTTATTCATCGCGACTTTCGGGTGGTGGCCGATGATGATACGCTGCTGGCCGATGCTGCCAGTACATGGCTGGTATTCAGTATCGATAAGCGATCCATGGTGCCACTTCCGGATTTCATTCGTGCCTTAGCCGTCCCAGCCGATATAAGCTCATTACCCAGGCTATCGCTTAAACCCGACTTTCAGTTTAGTGTGGCTGAACCATCCCACGAAAAAGAAGTAACTGTTGGGTGGTTCAGTATTGATCAGAATCAGCACGTCAACAATGTGTCGTATGTAGAGTGGTTACTCGAAGCGGTGGATAAGAAGCGGCTGGAAACGCGGGAATTAGCCGAAATTGATTTAGTTTACCGAACCGAAACGCATTGGGGTGACCAGCTTCGCATCCGATCCATTTCTGAAGAAAATGAAACCATAATTCATCGGATCGACTATAGCGACGAATCGGGCAAAGATGTGCTATTGGCCAGAAGCCAGTGGCGAATTAGTTAACTGTAACGGTTTTGACTGACTGGCACTGCTAGGTGCGGTCTATTGAAAACCATAAACGACAAACCGTAAACCAATCATGACTTCTTCACTTCACAACTCTACCGACACTCAAACCCTCGATGCCGTGCTCGGTGGCCTGATGCGCCGGTACAGCGAGCGTGTCCCTGACGTACAACATGTAATCAATGCCATGATTGATGAAGGCGTTATTCAGACACCAGATGAGATCGAAAACGACCACATCGCCTTCCGAACAATGGGGGTTCCTCATCTCGGATTGGCCTCGTTCGAGAAAATTTTCAGGCACTACGGGTATGAGAAGCGCGATGAGTACAATTTTATTGAAAAGAAATTGACAGCTTATTGGTACGCTCCACCTGAACCGAAATACCCACGCATTTTTGCCAGCGAACTACGTGTCAGCGAGTTATCTGACGAAGCTCAACGCATTATTCACCGCTACACCGACACCGTAACGAGCGACCCGGTCGATGCATTGAATCTTGATGATGCCGACGCCGTCGATCAGTTTTTGCACCAACCGCTCTGGACAACACCTACCCTGGCCGATTACCAGACGCTTTTGAAAGAAAGCGAATATGCCGCCTGGGTGATCTACAATCGGTATTACCTGAATCATTTTACCATCAGCGTTCACAACCTCAAACCAGGCTATAATACCATCGACGAATTCGTGGATTTTCTAACAAATCGAGGTTTTCGACTCAATTCGGCGGGTGGTACGATCAAAGTTAGCCCTGATGGCGATTTACGGCAGGCATCAACTGTGGCACAAATGATTGACGCCGAATTTGCGGGGGGCGATGTTTTTCGCATTGCCGGATCGTATGTCGAATTCGCAGAACGACGGGTGTTGCCTCCTTTTCGCAACTTAGCTCCCGATCAGATTACCCGCCAGCACCGGCGCGAAGGTTTCGAAACAGGCAATGCCGACAAGATTTTTGAAAGTACATTCACCACACAGACAGGTAAATAGTTCACATTAGTTGGTTTACGATTAGTCAGCCAACCGAATACCGGCTGGATTCAAGCGTACCAAACCGACTATCGTAAACTGAAAACGATAACCCTATACCCTATGAAAATGAAACTATACCTCCTGCTGACCGGGCTATTGTTATCCGGCTTTGGTACGCTGGCGCAAAAAGCTGCGCCCGTAGGATTGCAACTCTATAGCTTTCGGACCCAGTTTGCAAAAGACGTTCCGGGTACAATGGCCAAAGTGAAGCAGTTAGGATTTCGAGAGGCCGAAATCGCCGGTACTTATGGGCTCAGTCTGGCCGACTTCCGCAAACTTCTGGACCAGAACGGGATCAAGGCAATCAGTACGGGAGCCAGTTACGAAGATCTGGATAACAATGTTCCTAAGATTTTAGCCGAAGCTCGGGTATTGGGGGCTAAATACGTTACCTGCGCCTGGATTCCTCATGGGGGCGATGCATTCACAATTCAGGATGCCGATCGTGCCATTGACGTGTTCAATACGGCCGGTCGATTGCTGGCAGAAAATGGCATTACATTCTGTTATCACACGCATGGTTATGAATTCCAGACCTATCAGAATGGCACATTTTTCGATTATTTAGCCGAAAATCTGGACCCCAAATACGTCAACTTCGAAATGGACGTATTTTGGGTAAAAGCCCCGGGTTACAATCCGGTTGCCCTCTTGCAGAAATACCATAAACGGTTCTTATTGATGCACTTGAAAGACCGCAAGCCGGGGACTCCCGACACAAACACCGGCCACTCAGATGTAGAGTCCAATGTGACGCTTGGGCAGGGCGACGTTGGTATTGCAGACATTATGAAACAGGCAAAGAAATCCGGCGTAAAGCATTTTTTTATCGAGGACGAGTCGTCGCGCTCGATGGAGCAGATGCCAGGTAGTCTGGCATTTCTGGAGGGACTGAAGTAGTCGGAAGCTCCAGAAAGCATTAGATTTCCCGTACCAAAAAGACTCCGGTCTACTCTTAACAGCCGTCCTTTCTGCTGTCTGGATAAGAGTAGACCGGAGTCTTTCTGTTTTGTCGAACGTATCTGAACCAGCGAGCTTTGCTGGTTTTGCTGTTATTCTTATTTTTTACCTCTTAGAATTAATCGATAGGGCTGAGAATCCTGTGGGTCTGTATCGATGGAAATGTTTGTTCCATCGGCCGTTCCAATTTTACTGGAACCGTCATACAGATCATACGTATTACCATTCGCCTGCACAGTAACGACTCCAAGGCCCGAACTTGAGTTCTGACCCTGAATTTGTAACGAAACGCCAACACTATCGGTAGAGGCAGTCAAACGAGAGACCTGAATTGTCCCGGAAGCAATTGTCGTACTTCCTACGATATAAGGCAAAACCAGAGAGTCGATCACGTTAACAGAATCCTGCCGGATGTAATTTAACTGATAGGTTCCCGCAACCTGTGTTCCCGCATCGGGCGCAGCATCATTGCTTTTACTACAGGCGGCAAAAGCCAGCGGAATCAATACAAAAAGCGCATAACGTTTTTTCATAAGACAGAGTTTTTCTATCCGTTACGTCGCTATATCGCATTTTGTGGCAGTCAGTAATTAAAAAATCGATCAGGAGATTCATATCGACGCTGAGTGATTTGACACTCAAATCGTTAGTCTATCTCGGTAGCACCTGCCTTTAAAAACAATACGCATACACGCATTCGGCCAGCTTCTGAATATCAGCCAGTTCGTGAAAGGCACTAATAACAATTCTGGAATTAGCCCGATCGGTGGCTGTCGGGTAGGCAAATGAATAAATAAATACATCCCGCTCGAGCAGGAAAGGGTATAAATCATCCTGTTCGGTGAAGAAAACCGGATATCCTTTGGCATGTGTGAACAAGCCAGTCGGGACCAACAGTCTTTCGGCTAAGATCAGGTTCTGCCGGAGTTTATCCCAGCCTTCTTCATAAAGCGTACCGGCTTGTAAGTAAGCAGCCAGATAAACCGGCGGGATGGGCGAACAAGCGCCAAAAAATGCGGTTCCACGTAGCTTATTCAGTGTTTCGAGGTTCCCAAAAATCACCCCTCCCGGCAATCCCATTGCTTTTGCCGTAGAAGCCGTCACAATCAGATTAACATTGGGCTTCTGAGCCACCTGCGGCCAGATTCCACGTCCGTTATTGAGCACACCTAACCCGTGCGAATCATCGATAACGAGGGTTATCGGTCGGTCGGTGGGCAGGTCATCGACCCAGTCAAATGAATAATATTCTGAGCGGACAGCCTCAATCGAATTAACCAGAATTGCAACCGGGCCGGGAGTCATTTTCTGTAGCTGATCAGGTAGCTGGGCGGTCCAGTCAGAAAAGCGCACTGAAGGTATGCTCACGTTTGGCCCATTCCAGATTGCTGGATGTGCTTTAGGCCCGTAAACAAACGCGGTCTGTTGTGCCTGCAATAAATTCACAACGGCCTGCCCAGCCATCATGCCGGACGACAGGGTTAAAGCGGTATCGGACCCTACGGTAGCGGCTAACTTTGCTTCGGCCTCTTCGTAAATACTGAGTTGCAAATTGCCGTTTCGGGAGCTCCCAAACACCGTGCCGTAGCAGCTAATCTGATCAGCCAGTAGCTGTTGAAACGCCGGATTTTGGGGCAACCCTAAATAAGCTGTACCACTAAAAAATAAGTATTCCCGCTCCTGGTAAGTAATCGTCCGGTCTGGAAGGCCGCCTATGGTGAAAGTAGCTGACATGTTGAAATTCATAAAATTCGAGCAGCACACGCCCGAGGCGTCTGCTGTCGTACTGTTGTGGACTGGTAATTATTGACTTAAACAGGCATCTGCCGTGGAATCACTCACGCAGCCGATTTGAGTAAACTTGCCCCGGTTCCATTCCGGTCAGCGTAGATAACGCGACCATAATCAAATGTGACCCCCGTTGCCGGGTCGTTGGCAATAAGCAATGACCCATCAAGGTCAGCGTAATCGAGTAGCGGAAGTAGTTGCGCTATGGCTGAAATACCGACGCTCGATTCGGTCATACAGCCGACCATAACGCGCAGACCAAGTTCACGGGCGCGGGCGATCATACGTCGGGCAGGAGTTAATCCTCCACACTTGGTTAGCTTGATGTTGACGCCATGAAAATACCCGGCACAACGGTCAACATCAGCCTCAACGATGCAGCTCTCGTCGGCAATAATGGGCAAAGCCGTTTGTTCAAACACCGTTTTGGCTCCGGCCCAATCATTGGCTGGAAGGGGTTGTTCAATAAACTCTACACCTAATTCAGCCAGTGCTCTTGCTTTTAGAATTGCTTCGCTCACAGTCCAGCCACAGTTGGCATCTACCCGGAACATGGCATCCGTATGGTTTCTCAACGTCTGCATAATTGCCAAATCTGTTTCGGGCCGGCCCAGTTTAATTTTATAGAGCGGCCAGGGCAGTTCCTGCATTTTTTCAACCATCCGCTCAGGTGTATCCAGACCGATGGTATAATTGGTCAGGGGGCTTTGGGCAGGATCGAGGTTCCAGAGCTTATAGAGTGGCTTCCCCTGTTTTTTCGCCCATAAATCCCAGGCAGCCTGATCGAGCGCACAGAGAGCGAATGGATTTTGTACAAGAAACGGCTGCATATCGGCCCAGAATAGTTCAGGGTCGATCAGGTCATAGGCTTCTATTCGGTTACGAAGCGACTCGAAAGCGCCCATCAGCCCGTCCATAGTGATGCCATAGTAGCGCGTGGCCGTCGCTTCGCCAAATCCCCGGTAGTCGCCATCGCGCAGTTCGACAATAAGCGTCGGCTGTACGTCGCGACTATCGTGAGCAATGGTAAAGGTATGTTTCAGGCGTAAATCAACGCGGTGAAGTAACAACTGCATGAGTCGGCGAATTTCGTAAACGATAGATCAGCGGTTAACAGAGCGAATTTACAACACCCGCACCACGATCGATTTCGTCCGAAAGTTACATGCCGAAATTTATAAATGCCGGATACTCTCAGGGTATGATTTCTGGCTGCTCACTTACAATACATTTCTGCCTTGATTTTCAGTACCCACTCCGGCTTATCGACCAGATAATCGTTCTGACGAAGTGGCCAGGATGCGCCCCCATCGGTGCTGGCCCGGAAGTCGTAGGTTTGTCCAATTTGTATTTTGTAGGACGATACTTTTCGCTGGGTACGCGTAGCCGTGATCAGGTCATGCCAGTTGTCCTTACCGGCTAAACTATACTGAGTTCGGATTTCGGCAGGCAGGGCAGATTCATCCAGCGTCATGCCACCAGGGCAGGAGAAATTAAATTCCAGCTTCATAATTGGCGGTACGGGTAACGTGCTCAGATTAATCGGAATCTGCGTCTCGTCGCAGGTGGCCGCTTTCGCCGATTCCGCAATTAAGCCACCTTTTTTGCCTTTCCCCCAGGCATCAGTTTCGTCATATATCTGCAATTTATATTGACGTCCCTTGGGTTGGTTATACACCCTGATTATCGAGTTATTATTGGCATTGGCGTAAAAGGAACTTACCTGCGCTCCGGTAGTTGCATCAATTAATTTACACAGGTAATTCACATCTACGTTACTGAGTGCGCTGCCAACTACTTTAAAGACAGGCCCCACATCACAGATCGATTCAGCCCAGGTAGCCACATACGCACCTACCGATGGAGCCTGTGCCTGATACTCAAGAGTACCGGTCTGGCTATTGAGCTTCACGACACCAGGGGTCTCCTCCTGCCATCGGTTCGTAAAGGCATCATAACTATAGAGCGGTATCGAATCACCAGCCTGTACGGCCCGACCAGTTACGCCATTGATCGTGGCCGGATTCAGTTCCATTGACCAGCTTGCGGGTTTCGAAAGCTTATTCGCCAGTTGATAGGTTTCATTATAGATCTCAAACGTCACTGACCCGGCAATTGAGGCTATGCGTAAAGTACCAAGTGACGGCGCGCCATTGCGCCCGTTGACATACGACATGACACCGCCCCCTGGCACCTGGCTTGTCGCATTACTAGTGCGTGCATTCGTGTGAATAACCGACATTGTTAGCCCCCCGCTCACAGGCTGGCCATCGCGGTCAATTAGTTTCGTACCTGCACCAATAGCTACCGAAGCATGATCGACGCCCTTAGTTTGCTCAGCGGTTGTCAGACCAAGAGCTGCCGACACAGTACCATCTGCAGTAGCACGCCCAGTCGTACGGGCAGCCGTAAGCGTGCTAGGCGGTTTAAGCATATTGATCCGACGAACAGTGCGCGTGACCCGACTGGAGCTTGTTAGAGTAATCGGTTGTACAACTGTTAGATAATCGTCGGCTTCAACCACGGCTGTAAATCGAAACGGTGTTTGATTGGACAGGGTCACCGAAGGCGAAGCCGCCAGCAGCAAATTGCCATCCGCGTTAATCTTATACCGTGTCGTATTCAGTGTGGTTACAACCTGGGCAGCGTTAGCACCAGCAATTTTTACCCGATTGGTTTCGGGTACCGGATTTCCGGCCGGGTCGTAGAAACGGTATTCGACTACCCCCGCCTGGATGGGATCTTTTACCCGGAGTTCAACTCCGTCGAGAGGGTTCTGGCAAGAATCGATCAAGGCCGGTAATCCGATCAGGCAATACAGTAGGCAACGACGGTTCATACAGTATAGCAGTTACTTGGAACGATGAAGAGCGTATGAAAGAGTGAAATTGATGGAAGGCAAATAGCGATAGTTCGATAGATTCCTTTCAACAACCGGCACCTGTTCGTCGATCGTTGTCGTTTCCAGAAATCCTTCATAATTAAGCTGTACGCTCGGCCGGCCGAGGTAATATACGCCCATCTCAAAGCCAATGCCAATGCGTTTGCCGGGAATTGTCTGTCCAAATCCCCAACCCAGGTAACCAACTACCGGATGCCAGCGAAAACCCAGATTAACCGTACCTACGTCTTCTGGTTTCAACTCCAGCCCTCCCAGATTCAGGTTGTCGTTGGAGGTAATAACGAAATTTAGATTTGGATGCCACGTGTAACCTACCCCAGCGACAACGAAAAAGGAGCTACGTTGTAGCGGGTACCATTTCAGGCCTGCCTGAGCAATGCCAATCATAAAATCAGGATCAATAGCTATATATGAGTCTGGAGCTGTCTTGACACGTACCGTTTTTCGGTAGGCCATGTACTGTCCGCCAACTCGTGCAACCAATCGATGCGGCTGGCTAAGTATACGATTATAGAATACACCAACGCCTGTTGTCCCTAATTGTGCACTAACGGACTGACGGGAAGCCCCTCTATCTGTAGAATCTGGCTTTATTTGAGCCGAATAGCCTATGTAGGGCACTACAAGCAATCCTAAGAATCTTACTAAAGCTATCATATCAATAACATATTCCTTATATACTATTTATTATATCACAATAAAGGTAACATTTAAGTTATAATAATATGCGAAAAATTGCTTGAATTTTTACGATAAAGGGCCTCAAGTACCAAATAGGCAAGCTTTTTATGGGTAATAGCCTATTTGACACAAACCGTATTTTATTTCATCGAAACGGCATTTTACCAAATAAATACACAAAAAATAGATCAGATAATAAGCTTTGACTGGCCATACGATAGATAATGTACTTGTATCTTATAATAAAAAAAACAATAAATAAGACTAAATGATGACTGGAGGCCTTTTTTAGCTTATTTTAAAAATACCAACCATTAAATTAACTTTATCATGTTTTCGTAAATAAAAATTTTACTAAATTTGCATAGTACTCACAAATGAAGCAAGAAGTATATTTACTTATTAGAATCAAATTTCTCTTGTCAATCAATCATATGTATAGTAGCATCTTGCTTCACAGATTGACGCCAGTAGTAACGAATTGAACTAGCTTATTTAATTCATTTTCATTTCAGACAGTACACAAAACGTTAGCCTTATGAGGTCTTATTTAAATCGCTTTATCCGCAGTCAACGCATACGGGTTGCTCTAGTAAGCTTCGTATTAGGAGGCACCTGCCTAACTAGTTGCGTATCAACAAAACATCTTTCTTATTTTCAGCAAGAACCCGGCAAAGCCGATGCGTTGACAGTTGCAGCTCGCTACGTACCTACGATTCAGCCAGGTGATGTTTTGTCGATACAGGTCAACAGTCTGAATCCTGAAGCTTCTTCGTTCTTCAATCCATATGCTGCCTTTGCTATAGCAGATAGAGGACCTCAGACAAATACCATTGCCAGCACAACTCCGCTACCTTCTGTTAATGGCTATATCGTTGATAATGAGGGTAAAATTGAGGTACCCATGCTCGGAAAAGTAGACGTAAAGGGTAAAACGGTAACTGAAATAAAAGACCAGTTGCGGCAGTCGTTAAAAGAATACCTGAAAGAACCCACAGTCAATGTTCGGAATCAGAATTTTCGAATTTCGGTCATGGGTGAAGTAACAAGACCTTCTTTATATACGATTCCGAACGAACAGATCACGCTCCTGGAAGCTCTCAGTTTATCGGGTGATGTAACAATTTATGGTCGCCGGGATAACGTTCTGCTCATTCGTGAAGAAAACGGTCAGCGTACATTCACGCGAATCGATTTAACCCGCCGTGACTTGTTTACCTCTCCTTATTATTATCTGCATCCAAATGATGTGGTTTATGTAGAACCGGGTCGCGCCCGTGCTGCCACTGCCGACCGTACCAATCAATTGCTCCCCATTGTGCTGAGCGGCTTATCGTTCGTCGCCATCATCTTTTCGCGTTTCTAGGCTTTTCTTTTATCTAAATAAACAGGCATCACTATGTCCAATCAGAATAACTATGCGTATGCTCCGTACCAGGTGTATGAAGCCGAGAATACGCCTAATCTGCGGATGATACTTATGCGGTATGCACAACACTGGAAGTGGTTTGTGCTCTCGCTTCTATTAACTGCGGGTGCTGCTTATGCCTATTTGCTATACCAGACACCCATTTATAAGGTACAGACCAGCCTGTTGATCAAAGACGACAAGAAAGGGCTTAGTGAAGACAACATTTTGAAAGAAATGGACATTTTCACACCCAAGAAAGTCATCGAAAACGAAATGGAAATCCTGAAGTCCTACGCGCTCATGGACAAAGTCGTATCCCGGCTTGGCCTGGATGTGCAGTATTTTCATCCTACAAATACAATTAAAAAGGAGATTTACAATGAATCGCCAATTCGGGTCATTGTTGAAAAAGGCCGCCCGATCCTTTACGAAACAGATTTAACGATTACGGTTGAAAAACCTGGATCTGTTCGTATTGACGATGCTGTTTACCCAGTTAATCAGAGCATCAAAACACCTTATGGTCGTCTGCGGATATTCGCCCGCGATCCATTAAAACCCAGCGCAGAACCAATTATAGTGCGCGTGTCGCCCCGGCAAAAAACAGTTGATGGTTTTCTGAAGCGGCTAACCGTCGATCCAAGCAGTAAGGCGTCAACGGTATTACAGATGACCCTCGAAGATGCCGTTCCGCAAAAAGGTGAAGCGGTACTCAATGAATTAATCACCGAATACAATTCGGCTGCTATCGTCGATAAAAACATTGTCGCATCAAATACGCTGAACTTTATTGAAGAGCGCTTACAACTCATTGCGGGCGAATTATCGACCGTTGAAAAAGGCGTTGAATCGTACAAATCGGCTGAAGGAATCACTGATCTAAGTTCGCAGGCGGCCGTATTTCTGGAAACGGTGAAAGAAAATGACGACCAACTGAATCAGGCAACCATTCAGCTAGGCATCATTCAGGATCTCGAACGCTACGTTAACAGCAAATCGACTGAGCGAGGGGTTGCTCCGAGCGCCCTTACAATCAGTGACCCAGTATTACTTGGTTTAGTTGGAAAGGTAAGCGAGCTGGAATTACAGCGGGATCAACTGAGCCGGACAACGACGATCAATAACCCACTTCTGCAATCATTGGATTCACAGATTAAGGCAACGAAAGAGAGTCTGTCCGAAAATATTCAGAACCTCAAACGGACACTCAGCAGTACGCAATCCAAGCTGAAATCGACCAATCGGCAGTTAGAGGCTCAAATTCGCACGATTCCGACTAAAGAACGGGCATTGGTAAACATCACCCGCCAGCAGTCAATCAAAAACAATCTGTATACCTATCTGCTGGAAAAGCGGGAAGAAACGGCTCTTTCGTATGCGTCAACCGTAGCCGATAGCCGCACTATCGATCCGCCCCGCAGTGGAAGTGAGCCTATCAAGCCTGTAAAAAGCACCATTTTTCTGATGTTCGGTCTATTGGGTCTGGTTTTACCGATTGGGGTACTGGGTGCGCGTGATGCGTTAAACAACCGCATTAGCCGCCGATCTGACGTAGAGGCCATATCGCAGGTGCCAATTTTAGGCGAAATTGTCTCCAGCCGAAATGTAGATCCACTGATTATGGTATCGGGGCAACGCTCCATCATTGCCGAGCAGATCCGAGCCTTGCGTACTAACCTTCAGTTTCTGCGCAGCAACCCAACCGGTAGCCAGGTCGTGATGTTCACATCAAGTATCAGTGGCGAAGGCAAATCGTTTTTGTCGCTGAATCTGGGAGCCAGTCTGGCACTAGTCGATCGTCCGACTGTAATCCTGGAAATGGATCTTCGTAAACCGAAAATTCACTCGGTGCTTGGAATTACCAATACAATTGGCATTAGTAATTACTTAATTCAGGAGGCAACGCTTGATGATGTCTTACAGGAGATTCCGGGCTTTCCGAACTACCACATTATTACCTGCGGACCGATTCCGCCAAACCCGGCCGAGCTACTGAGCAGCCCCGCTTTAGAGCAGTTGTTCCGGGAGTTACGTGAGCGGTTTGCCTATGTTATTGTCGATTCACCACCGATTGGTTTAGTGACAGATGCGCAGTTAATCGCGCCATTCGTCGATGCGACGATGTTCATGGTACGCCATGATCACACGCCCAAGGCGTACCTCCGAATGATCGACAATCTCTATAAAGAGCATCGTTTCCAGCGTCTGAACCTGATTCTGAACGCAGTAGGCGGTGGTGAGTCGTATCAATATGGTTATGGGTACGGTTACAGCAATTATGGTGGCTACTACGAAGAATCGAATCAGGTAGCCAAAGCGTCGGCCCGTAAACGGCGCTAACGAAATGACTTTAAGTTAACGGACTACTAACCCGCTCATTCACATGCTCGACTTTTCATTGCCGTCGCTCAATGACCCAGCGGTAATCAACGAATCGTTTTCAGCAGAAGGTAATGCTACAACCAGATCGGCTCAGATATACCGATGGGTAAAGCGTCTGTTCGATGTTATGGTATCCAGTGTGGTCATTATTTCGCTGCTGATCTGGCTGGTGCCTGTAATTGGTTTGCTCATTCGGCTGACCTCACCCGGCCCAATCGTATTCATGCAATTACGAACGGGCCGGAATGGTCGTCCATTTCGATGCTTCAAGTTTCGTACGATGACTTACGAACGGGAAGCCGAATTTCGGCAGGCCACTAAAAACGATATGCGTGTAACCCGCGTTGGGCGCATCCTGCGCAAATCGAACCTCGACGAACTGCCCCAGGTTTTTAATGTGCTGCTGGGCGATATGAGCATTGTGGGGCCTCGCCCCCACCCGATTCAACTGGATGCGAAACACTGGAAAACGTTGCCGGGTTACCCGGCCCGGTATGTGGTAAAGCCAGGAATTACAGGGCTGGCCCAATCGCGGGGTTGCCGGGGCGAAACGGCTCATGTGCTTGACATGAAGCACCGAGTCCGTTACGATCACCTTTATATCCGCAGGCAATCGTTACCGCTGGACCTTAAAATCTGTTTCTGGACAGCCTACAAAATGGTGAAAGGTGACGAAAAGGCGCACTGATTCACACCACCAACTTATCTGATAAGCATGAAGTTACTGCATAAAAATTCATTGAGTGGCGTTGGACAATTGGTACTAACAGCCGGTCTGACCTTTTTCAGTATACCTATATTTATCAGAACATTAGGTGATGAAGCTTATGGAGCTTTCTCAATCGTAACATTGGCTGGCAATCTTAACATTTTTGCTAACCTCGGCTTAAACACCGCTTTACTTAAGTTTCTGTCGGTACAGGGGAAATCGAAAGAGTCTGACCATGATATTGCCCTGACGCTTGGACTGCTACTGCTGATTATGGTTCCGTTAAGTACGCTTGCCATTTATCAACAATCATACATTTTGCAATCTATGCTAGGTATGTCGACCAAGCTTTATATTCAGGTGGCTACCTTATATCGATGTGTTGTGGTAGCCAATCTGATTATTCTGCTGGGTCAAACATTCACTACGGTTCTGGACTCCCAACAGCGTATGTACCTGACGAATTTTTATCAGCTGATTTACAGCATCCTATACTGGGGTGGGCTTATAGTAGTCGTTAGCCTCGGTTATGGACTCCCTGAAATCGGATTTATTATTCTGGCGGCTGCTATAATTTGGTTTAGTCTGGTACTTATAGCAGCCTGGCGAATTTGGGGATGGTTGCAATTAGAAGGCTTGCGAGCTAACCTGGTCCGAATAGCTCGTAAACAGATATCATTCAGTTCTAAAGTGTACGCAGCTGGTCTACTAACTATGCTTTTTGAGCCTATGACCAAAGTGTTAGTTGCACGCCTGATTGGTGTGAGAGAAGTGGGATATTTAGAGATTGCCTATAAAGTTCGATCACAGCTGTGGGCACTGGTAACGAAGGTTACTTATCCGATTTACCCAAAAATTGCGCGTGAAAACGATCCCCACCAGCTTAGTCAACTTTTGGGTGGTTATCAAACAGGAATGCTACTGATTATGATGCCTTTCCTGTTGTTTTTATCGCTCGCATTGCCAGACTTATTTTTATTATGGTTGCCAACGACCACTACCATCATCGTAACAGCCACCCTCTATATTTCGGCAACGTTCGTCATCAACAGCCTGTCAATTCCCCCTTATTATTTTCTGATGAGCCGCCAGCATGTCAGTAAAACAGTCTGGATACAGTTAACAAATGTGGGCGTTAATCTACTTGTCATTCTGCTAACCTACCGCGTCATGGGCATTTATGGATTTATACTAGGAAATTCCATAGCTATTCTTACTTCTATGGTTTTATGCCTGTATTATCAGAAAAAATACCTTGGAAAACTGGCAATTGACATGGCTCATATACGTCGATTTTTGATAATTGTACTTCCAGTTAGTGGAATAGCCCTGGTTAGTAACTCACTGCTACATGAATCCTGGCTACGACTTGGTGTAATAGGCATTTTGACGGTAATTCTGTATGGCTTACTCCTGCGGAATTCTTACAAAATGTTGAAATCTATAGCTATCTAATTGACCATGAGAAAGTTATTGCGTAACATATCCCGCATGGTAAAAGAAAACCTAGCTCTGATTCGATCAACTATCACTTATCATAAAATCAAGCTATTTTACCCACGCGTCAAGTTGGGTCAGAATGTTCGGTTCTATGGACCAATTCAATTGCGGATTTCGGGAACAGCTACCGTTCATATTGGCGATAATGTTACGTTTCGCTCGTCGACTTCATACAATTTTGTTGGCATCAACAGACCTGTTTCAATTTACGTAGGTGATCAGGCAACGCTGGAAATTGGCCACAATTGTGGGTTTTCAGGAACAGCTATTTTCGTGACCAGTAGCATACATGTTGGTTCATATAGCAATTTTGGAGGCAACAGCAGTCTTTGGGATACAGATTTTCATCCGCTCGACTATAGGTTACGTCGCGTGCAGTTAGAAGGAACCAGAACGTCTCCTATCAAGATAGGCGAAGATGTTTTTATTGGGGCTAATGTATTAATTCTTAAGGGTGTTACAATAGGCCCACGGTCGATTGTAGGGGCAGGTTCGGTTGTGAGCAAAGCTATTCCGGCAGATCAGATCTGGGCCGGAAACCCGGCCCAGTTTATCCGCTATATACAATCAGCGCCTATTGATTACAATGCGAATTCGTCGCAGTTGGAAGTTTTACCTGCTTAAACCATTCGTCATATGCTGGGCATCTTATTAACATTGCTGGCGTTAATGTTATTCATTAACAAACGGTACGAATATTCTTTGCTGGCTTTTCTCTTATTAATCACAAACGGCTTCCAGATACTTCCATCCGCCGTTTTGTTAACGGGAGCCCCTGTCGAGAAACCGACAGATATGGCTATTTTTTTTGTATTGGGCGTCTTTCTTCATCGCTTCGATACAATAAGGCAGATTATTAGACATGAGCGTATTTTTCGCTGGCTACTTGCCTTTTTGGCCTTTATTGCACTGGATGCCATCTATAGTTATCAGGTGTTAGGATATGATCTTATAGGAATTCTTAAAGTTTTTCGAAATTACCTGTGTCTGCTCAGTTTCGGCGTGTTTGTCATGGTGCCTACTCCTGTTTTGCTTCGTGTATTACATGTATTAGCCGTTATTACAGTTATTCAGTGTATCCTATATCTAGCTCAGATACCCACTGGTGTCGCATTACTTCAAGCGGGTTCAGCCGGTAGTGAAATAACAGTTCATGGATCGGAAGAAACTGGATTTATCCGGTTTTATAACACGCCAATGTTTTTAACGCCTACGCTGTTTTATTATCTGTTTGTATTTCATTGTAAATCTCAAGTAATCCATAAACTGGTATTGAGTCTACTGATCTTGACAGTAGTGGCTCCTATGCACCGCAACTATATGTTTTGCTTAGCCTTGGTAGCCAGTCTGCATGTTTTATTCCATCAATCGCAAAAACGACGCATTTTATACATAGCGGGTTTGCTACTGATTGGTTTTGGGCTTTTAACGGTCGATCCCGTAAACAACCGACTGACTCAAGGCCTTGATGATTTTAAACAAACTTTTACCGGAAAGCAGTCATTTGCCAATAAAGATTATGACAATAACACGTTTGCTTACCGGATGGCCCATCTCTTCGAACGTATAGACTATGTCGTTAGCCAACCCGACCGGTATGTATTTGGTATTGGCCTGTTGTCAGAAGATACGCGTCAAGCTGAAAAATTACCTTTTAGTGTCGGCGTATTTAACGAACGTCTTGAACGAACCACACAAATAAATACTGGTGATATTGCATGGTCGTTACTGATTCTGCAACTGGGCTTTTTAGGGACAGGTTTATTCGTTCTGTTAATGATCCATTTTATCCGTTTTTTCTATCAACATCGATCAATTCCGTTCAGTGCACTCGGCCTATCGACACTTTCACTTACATTATTGATTTCTTTTACAGGAACCGAGATTCTGATGATTCCTTTTCGAACGTACTTATTACTATTGGCGGCTATTGTTGTAAAAATGGCTTATTCTCCTGGTGCTGTCTCCGTAAGCCCTAATCAGGCTCAGCCAATATATAATCAGCCCCTTGTACAGGTATAGTCAGGATTTGGGCTTTGCATCTGTTTAAACGTTATTATCAATAAAAACCGCACTAGCTATGAATGTAAAACTCCCCAAAGTGTCTATCATAACACCTTCCTATAATCAGGGGCGTTTTATTGAAGCCACTATCCAGTCAGTACTGAATCAAACTTATCCGAACATTGAATATATTATTATTGATGGTGGATCAACTGATCAGACAATGTCAGTCGTTGAGCGTTATCGTTCCCAAATCGATATAGTTATTCATGAGAAAGATCGAGGCCAGTCTGATGCAATTAACAAAGGGTTTAAACTGGCAACAGGCGAATTGGTTGGCTGGCTTAATTCTGATGACATTTTATATCCCGAATGTGTTGCCGAAATCGTGCGACTGTATGAACAACATCCTGATGGCTCCATCTATTATATTCCCCTACAAAATGGAATTGATGCTGCCGGACGTGTTCATAATCTGGCACATCGGGAAATTCCGGATAAACAATATCTGCTAAATGAAGACTATAGTATCATTCAGCCCTCTTCCTTTTATAACCGGAATAGTGTTATAAAAGCAGGGTATGTTGATGATAGAATTCACTATTGCATGGATTTGGACCTTTGGCTTAGGCTACTCGACTGGGGGCCCATTTACTACTCCAAAGTCAATGTACCCCTTTCCGGCTTCAGAAACTGGGAGCTTTCCAAGACAACAACTGGCACCGACAAATTCTTGAAAGAAATCGAGAAAACGCTGCTAAAGCACGGAGCTTCTGCTTATTCTAAAAATATGCGTAGAATCCAAATTAGTCTGCTCAAAGTTCACATCAAACGTTTCCTGCGCTATGAAAATGCACGTAAGCCTGTTCTATCATAAGGCCATTACCCCTCCTCATGCTAATCAGATCTTTACTGGTTTTAAAGCCTTGAGTAAACAGGGGTTAATTCAACTAAGCCTTCATCAAACCAATGAGTCTGTTTTTGTTGACGCTAGTTTACCAATCGTGCGGGCTTGTATTGATGGTGAAGTAAATCTCATTTATGATACGCTCGATGGATACCGATTTGATCATAGCTGTTCGCTCCAGGAGAATGTAAAACTGCTGGATAAGGTTTTGAATTCATGTGATTTTTATTTCAAACGGTCCTTCTCAAGTGCGTTAAACAGCACGCTCACAAATACCAACATCTACAGACTTGGCCTGAATGTTAAATTACATAACGAGCTGTACAGTGAGCTTTTGCACACAAAACTATTGTCAAAAGAGTTTGCCAAGCTACTGATTGGAAAGAGCAGAACACTGGCTAATCTATTTAATCAAGAATATTACGGTGATCATTTATTTCAGACTCTGAATTCACTTCCTGCAATTAAAAAAGATTATTTCTACCCAAACTCCATTTTATACTTAACCCGCTCCAGAGACCCGTATGGGCAGGCATTACCTGAAGATTTGGTAGAAGAAAGGCATTCCATGAATGAATTGCGGGCAGCCTGCATAAGAGCCTGCCGAAAAGAATTTGGTTCTTACTTTGTTGGGGGTATCTCCGACTCTGCCTTTGCCCGCTCAGCCTACCCCGATTTGGTTATGCCTAAATCGTTAACACGACAGTCGAACTATTTCAGGTTGATTCAGGAAGCGTCTATTTGTGTAGCGACAAACGGGCTGCACGACTCCATTGGCTGGAAGGTAGCCGAGTATGTATCTTATTCAAAGGCTATTGTATCCGAGCCTTTAAAATATGATCTGCCGGGCAATTTCAGCACACCAGCCAATTACCTTACGTTCGACTCTGTTGACTCTTTATTAAATCAAATCAATTATCTACGTCAGAATCAGGACAAACTAATTGCTATGATGAAGAGTAACTACGCCTATTATCATAACTGGGTTCGTCCAGACGCTATGGTTCTGAATACGCTACTGAAAGCAATGTCTCTGCAATCTCAGCTCGTATGAAAATCGTTCATATCAACTTTGGTTTAGAGACGGGTGGAATCGAAACCATGCTGGTGGATATTCTCAACGAGCAATGTGCGGATGCAACGGTATATTTATTACTGATCAATGAGCAGATCGACGTCAATTTGATAGCGACAATTGATCCTCGTGTGCAGATTTTGCGTATTGGACGCCCAAAGGGTAGCCGAAATCCACTGTACATTACAAAATTAAATGCAGCCTTACTCCGACTAAAACCAGATGTTGTCCATTGCCATAATCATCAGATTGCCAGGCTACTCTGGGGTCGCACCGGACGGCGCTATCTAACGATTCACGATGTACAGGTACCAACCTCCTATTTTGGTCGCTATGATAAACTATTTGCAATTTCCGACATCGTTCGGCAGGATGTTTTGCAACGAACAGGTCTGGATGCGTACCGGATTTATAATGGCATCCGGACAGAAGCGATTGTAGCCAGAACTGCCTATTCAGCAAATGATGTATTTCGAATTGTGCAAATCAGTCGCCTACAGCATAATAAAAAAGGCCAGCATATTCTGTTAAACGCTTTACGTGAATTGGTTTACTCTTACCACCTTACTCATCTGCGGGTTGAGTTCGTGGGTGAAGGTGATTCAAGGATTTATTTGCAACAATTAACCAATGAGCTTGGCTTGACCGACTATGTCACCTTTGCAGGCCTAAAAACCCGGGCCGACTTATACCAGGAATTACAAAATTATCACTTGCTGGTACAGCCTTCTCTCTATGAAGGCTTTGGCCTTACAGTAGCAGAGGGTATGGCCGCCGGAGTACCGGTATTGGTATCAGCCATTGACGGCCCGATGGAATTGATCGATAACGATCGATTTGGCTATTCTTTTCCTTCGGGCGATGCACATCAACTCGCCGAACGCATTCGGGGGTTGGTGCTGGATTACGAATCAAAAGCTGTCCGGACGATGGCTACCAGTGCCCGGCAACATGCCTGTACAACTTTCGATGTTCGACAAACGGCTAGTCGGTATCTGGCTAGCTATTGATAAGCTAAAAACACGATGATAACTGCCACTTCTCCTCCCAAAAACGATGATGCCTTAGTACCCCAAGGCATCGCAAAACAAGTGCTGACCGCTGGCCCTGATCATATAAACTACCGAGGTGGTATCGGCAGTGTTATGAATGTATATGCCCGTCATTTTGCCATTTACAAATGTGTTACCAGTCATAAACCAACTGCGAAAAAGTGGCAATTGATTCCGTTCTTCCTAAAACAGTATGGTCGATTTATCCAAACCTTATGGACTGATAATGACATTCGTATTGTGCATCTTCAGGCTTCATCGCATGGTAGTTTCTATCGCAAGCTAGTCTTGTTCATAACTGCTAAATATGGTTTTGGCAAGCAGGTTATTTACCATATGCATGGCTCTCGGTTTGAGAGTTTCTATCTGCAAAGCGATCCAGTAAGCAAACGTTTCATCCGTTTTCTGGTTGAACATGCCGACATGGTTATTGGCTTATCGACTTACTGGCAAGATTTCTTTGCCCAGAATTTCCAGACAAAACGTCTCGAGGTTCTCGGCAATGTTATTCATCAGCGCGAATCCAAAGATTCGCCACTAGATCTAAAGCCAGTTAACGGACCACTCAATGTTCTGTTCCTAGGAGCAATTGGCCATAGAAAGGGAATTTTCGACCTGCTGGATACGGTACGTCTTCATCAGGCAGCATTTAATGGTCGTCTATTGCTTCGGGTGGGTGGTAACGGCGAAACCGAACAATTACAAGCTTACATCGCTGAGCATAAACTCGAATCACTCGTACGGTTCGAAGGCTGGGTATCAGGCGAAAAGAAGCATGAGCTGCTGAGTATTAGTGACGTATATATTTTACCGTCCTACAACGAAGGGCTACCGCTCTCAATTCTGGAAGCCATGAATTACCATCTGCCTATTATTTCAACGCCAGTTGGTGGTACTGCCGAAGCAGTACATGAGGGTATTAATGGATTTCTGGTTCCCCCAGGCGACAAAGAAGAGATCTATAATCGATTACTCCGATTTATAGCCGAACCTGATCTAGTTACACAAATGGGAGCCGCTTCGGGGCGGATTGTTCAGCAATACCAACCTGAAACAATCTTTCCAAGACTGCGCGGTATCTATGAATCTATGCTGGTGAAAACAGCCTAAACCAATCTTCGGTATGCAAGCAAATACGACGTTACTCGCAGGCAAAAGCTACGTTCCTGCCTTAGACGGATTTCGGGGACTCGCTATTATGGTAGTCGTTATCAGTCACTATGGATTAGGTAAAGTGATTCCGGGTGGGTTTGGCGTTACTTTATTTTTCTTTATCAGTGGTTTCCTGATTACCAGACTTCTGATTGCAGAGTATGAAAAAGAGCACCGGATTGACCTGAAAAGTTTCTACATCCGACGGGTCCTTCGGCTCTATCCTGCTCTGTTTTTTATGGTTGCTATTGCCATTGGTTTTACGATGTTTATGGGCTGTGGGTTTCAGTCAGGTGCAGTCTTGTCGACTCTGTTTTATTATCGTAATTACTATATGCTCTTTGGCGGAAGCCTTAGTCCCGCTAACTGTACTCGTATTTTCGACATTACCTGGTCACTATCCATTGAAGAACATTTCTATCTCTTTTTCCCGTTGCTATTTATGGCCTTCTACCGTCGGCCTAAAATTCTGGCAACACTTATGGGGATCAGTATTGTATCAGTGCTAGCCTGGCGCTTATACCTTGTTGCTACAGAAGGCTTAACGGAACTGACCGTTTACCGAATTTACCATCTCACCGATACCCGGCTAGATGCCATTATGTTTGGTTGTCTTGTAAGTCTGATTTTACACCAAGACCAGGTAGCCCGTTACATTCGTATTGTGGGGCATCCAGCTGTGTTCGCCGGAGCGATTGGGCTACTATTTTTTACTTTCCTCTACCGAGACGGCACTTTTAGAGAAACCTGGCGCTATTCGCTACAGGCATTAGCCTTAAGCGTTATTCTACCAGCGGTGCTGTATGGAAAGTCTTATACTACCCTTATGCATTGGCTAAGTACACCCTGGCTTGTGACCATTGGTAAGCTGAGTTACTCGCTCTATCTGTTTCACTGGGTTGGCGTAAGTGTAGCAGAAAATTTGATTGGCGGAGAGCGTCTTAAGGCTCCCTGGCTCCTGACAGCCGTACCACTTGGACTGTTACTTAGTTTGTTAAGTTACAATTATATTGAAAAGCCTACAGCCAGGCTTCGGAAGCGATTCGGTTCCACCGTCGAAACAGCACCACTTATTGCCGATTCATCGCTGGTTACTGAACATCCCTCTGTGGGATAGATAGTTTTATTTCTTTTAAAATGCCCGTGATCATGGTTGTAGTACCATGATCACGGGCATTTTCTGTTAACAGATAAATTGAAATCTAAACTGTGTATAAGGACAAAAAAAAAGTAATGATAGTCATCAAATTGTACCGTATAGTAAATTAATCACTTTTAAAGGGTGCCACTTAAAACATTATGCATTTTGTTACTTCTATCAAAAAAACACCAATACGTAATTTTCACTAAATTTTAATATAAGTACTTCTACTTATTAAATTAAACTTAAAAATAGATCTGATAGAGTCATTATCAGCATTACACAAACATACAAATTTGAATAAATCCAAGTCAAAAAAATAGCCATCAAAATATAAACTACTCATTATCAACATATTAAAATAGTCACATTAAAAATCAATTAACACTAAACCAAGAGTCTAATTTGTGACTGAAAAAAAAGTACACTGTCATAATTCCAAAAACAGTGTACTTACATGAACCGTGCTTTTACTTCCTTTACTTATTTAACCACTTCTGTTAATAAGAATTTTTCTCTTGTATTCACGTATATTCAGGCTACTAACCGACTCGTCCGTTTAGCCGTGCTTACAACCCTATTGCCTCTCTTTTTCAATATAAGCCTCAGTAGCTGCACCCAGGCTGATACGATTTCACCAGAGAGCGAAAGCCATTCTTCTGCTCGTGAAGATGCAAGTGTACTTTATACAGATGGATTTGAAAATAATCAAATCGCTAACTTCTGGCGTACCGAATTACGCACGCCAACAGCCGGCTTAATTACAAGCGATAAGAAACGCGCCGGAAAACAAGCCATGCGTTTCTCATGGAAATCTAGCCAGGTTAATGGCACAAATGATATGCTACATTCAGAACTGGCTATGGGCAATACACCCATTGGCGAAACTGAAAGATGGTATGGTTATAGCTCCTATATGCCTTCATCTTCAATGGCGAATGAAGATCAAACCGTAATAGTTAGCCAATGGCATGGCCATCCTGATGCTGGATTTGAAGATAGCATTCCACCGTTGTGCATTGAAATCAAATCCAATGATATGCAACTGGTTTACTCAGCGTCTAATAAACCAATTATTAAGCCGTTGCAAAGTCCTACTTCAATGAAGCGTATAGATTTGGGAGCCGCTATTTTTGACCGTTGGGTTGATTATGTAGTCCATGTCAAATGGGACCCAATTGGAAAAACAGGCCAATTGCAGGTATGGCAGGACGGTGTTCTTTTAGTAAACGAGCAAGCAATTTCAATAGGCTACATCCAGAATCATAAACCATTCTGGAAAATTGGCCTCTATTGCTGGACAGGAAAATCGATATATGATGAGAAAGTTATGTATTACGATGAAGCGCGCGTTGGTGGCCCTTCGGCCAACTACGATGCAGTAAAGCCTGGCCGTAACGACAACTCAGCTAAAGACCAGCGTTAATTACCAAAAATCCGCTTCTGACAAATCAGAAGCGGATTTTCTATATTCTACAAGCTAGCCAAGTTTTAGCCGTTACCCATAAACGATTACTGCTTTTGGAGTAACCGCCGGCTTTCAGTCTGCTTATGAATCAACGGATCAACATTGGCAGGCTCAATAACTTCAAGTTGGTGAGTAAGCGTAGTCGTCCGTCCCGGATCAAGCATGAGAAAGGCCCGGATCGTTGTCGTTGCCTGATTGCGGTAAAATCCCTCTGAGTACCAACCTAGCCGAATTGGCTCAGTTTTACCAGTCATTATCTCTGTACGCAGGCCAGAGGCTATTGTTAGCCACACCCGCCGTTCTGTAACAGGATGACTCAGAACAAACTTATTGCGACTTAGTGTATCTACACGAACGTTTGGTCCAAAATGAAACATCACCTCCACAAGCCGGGCCTGCTTACCAGAATTCTCCACCAAATCACGTATCGATAACAAATCATTGGCTTTCTCAAACCGAAAGGTTCGCTGGTGTTTGCACTGAAGTCGTGCATATCCATTGTGCGTTGCTACAACCTCATCGGCCTGGTCGTTGGATAACGACGACAATATCTGCGGTTTATAGTGATCGAGCCACAGTAAAGCACCGGCCTGAAACGCCTGATTCTGACCATCGATACAAACGGTATTGTGGGCTCGGGTGCTGATAAAATAGTTACGCCACTCAGGATCGGTTTGATAAGAATACGTACCTGGGTCAGCCAGGAAGACCTGTCCATCAACATGCATCAAAAACGATAAGGCATCAGCATGGCCGTGAGCAGCAATAGACAAAAAGCCCAACGGAGCAGCATCGGCATGGATGTAAATCTCCCGGAACTTCGATGGGTCATGAGCCATTTCCTGCTTCCGAAAAATGAAATGCCCTTCCTCGTATAAAACGCTGCCTAATGGCTCACTGGTGACCGGAACAGCCTCGAAAAGCGACCGACCGGCCGCACCAAACAAAATATAGTTCTTCAGATCGAAGCGCGGAGTGCCCCCCCTACTCACCGATTGCTGTTTAAACAATGGTTCGCCAAACAATACGGCCCCTGACCGCAGCAACGACTGAAAATTGTTATGCGGATGCGCATCATCGAGTAATAGTACCCGACCATCGTCTTCATCGCCGTAGCGCGGAAACGTACCCTCGCAGTCGAGAAACTGAGCGATATAAGCTAGAATCTGCTTGAGTTTGGCGGTGTAGGCTACTGAAAACGGATCGCCCGCCTTATCACCTACTACGTTAGCAATCAGGAAAAAGTCTGTTATAAACTGAATGTATTCAGCAGCCTCCTCCCGATTAATACCGGTTGCACTATGTTGCAGCTGAATTTCGCGTTCCAGTCCAGCCTTTGCATAATTCCGCCAACTGGGTGATTCGGGAAAGGCCCAGAATGAAGCGGCTATAAACAACCCGGCATATTCTGAAATAAGGTGATTATTGGCTGAAGAATGGTAGGATGGGTTGCTTCGGCTATAAACGCAATGCTGGTAAATAACCGGAAGCCACTTCGTTTCGACAAATAATCGAAAATCATTATTAGTCTGCGCCAGAGCCGATGCATCTAAAATATTCCAGCTGATAAACCAATTGATCAGTCGGATATTGACCTCGATATTACTGTACCAATTTACGCCGGTCAGATATGGATTTGATGCGAACCATGATCGGTTAAGATCCAGGAATTGAGTCAAAAACCGCTGATCGCCAGTTTGCCGGTATTGCACGGCCAACTGAGGCAAAAACAACAATCTATTAATCTCCCAGGCGTATTTGGCACTCCCCCAACGCCCACTTCTCACATCGACGTCTTTGGCATAAATCAGCGGGAAACGCCGACCCGTGTTTATATCGAGATGCCAGTCTATGGGTTCGTTAATATCAATTGTATGCCGAAAAATGGGCTGTTCGGGCGAAAAGGTTACGACGGGCGTCTCTGATGGATCGAACGGCAATAAGGGCTCTGGTAAGTGAGTCAGCCGTACGGCTGGCTGCCAACCCATTCGTCGGCGACCGGCTTTCTTCCGGATAAATTCTCCCGTTCGGAACATTATTTCCGAGACGGTCATAGAACGCAGCCGATGATAAAACCACTGATAGGTGTGTGTCATCTATTTGGTTGTTTTCAAGATTTTCCGAATACTTACCCATCCCCCTACGGAATTCTCGTACAATTGACCCTGATCGATCGCTAGGGCGGTCTTAAGCTCAGAACCACCTAGCCAGGTAATTGGCCATGTTAACCAGGCTGCGCCCGAAAACTGCGATACAGGTTCGTCGAAAGGATGGCGATAGGTGCCATAATTTCGGCTCATCGACAGGCGAGTTTGCCACTGAATACCTTGCCCAATTGTTCCGGACAATCCCAGATGCCCCATTTGAACACGGTTGTTGGCAATTGCCCAGATTCGCTTGCTTGGTTGTTCGTTCTGACGTTCGGGTCGCAAATCGGCCCGGCGCGACAGAAATGGTGTACCAATCACATGCTGTTTCTGTGCCCATCCATCGAGATATTGGTAGTTGTTGAAATAGTCGTCCTGTCCATCGTAGCGGGAGCCGGTATGGGTGAGCGAGCCACTCTGACTCATGGTATTGAAATATTCGAGCAAAATATGCCGTATCTGAAAGCCCCCCGATTTTGTTGGCTGCCGCTGCAATGTCAACCCGTATAATCCATCCGGCATATTGACGAAAACAACGCCCGACTTATCTTCAAATGGATGCTGGTAGTAGGCCATCGCCTGCCACGGCCCCAAGGCCATTTCTGCACTGAAATCTATTGATCCCAAATGATTACCAACGCGATTAACCCGATCAAACTCGGTTAAATTGGGGGAGTCAGACTCGCTTCCCTCCCGAACTGTAAGCACATACAGATAGTCTTTAAACGAATTGGGTAACTGTCCGTTTTGAGCCACATTGGCAGGCAAATACGCAGAATGCCCCCCCCACTGTGCATTGTGCAATACGCCCGCTGTCAATCGGATGCGCGAATCAGGTCGACCAATTCGAACATACAGGGCTTTCTGGTGCAGGTAGGATTGTTGAATGGAATCGGAATTAGCAAACCAGCCGTGGGCAAAAAAAGCATGGACAGAAACCAACCCTCCTGTAAAACCTAGTGGGGTAAAACCATTTGTGCCAATCTGTATCTTCGTTATCGGCAAGGCATTGCCAGACCAGGAGTAAAAGCCAGATGATAAAGTTGAATCGCCCAAGCCAATGATTTCCTTCTTACGTCCACCCCACAGGCTAAAATGGCCTAAATCAAGGGATACATACGCCTGTGGCAACAGGACAGCCGACGTTCTGGCGGCATTACCAACTGCCTGAATACCGTAACTAATCGATCGATTAGGATGAGTGGTACTAAATTGGAAGCGTTCAGTAAGGCCAACCCGCACCGAACCAGCCGGACTATTGGCGGGAACAATACCAAATTGATTCGCTTGTAACCAGAAGGGAGTTCGGCTACCCGATCCAAGTAAACCGCCTACTTCAATGTCGTATATCGTCAAACGACGTGGTGGCAGAGTCAGGGAATCAATCTGCGCTAGTGCCAGAGGACTAATTGCTGCCCAGAAAATGATCGAAAGTAATGTCTTCACCAAATATGGGGCTAAAATGAACTAAAATCAGATCAAAAATAGGACTTACTACGCAATATAATAAAACTATAATTTCCTAAATATTATTTTTGGTAACTTATTATTTAATAAAAGTAAAATCCAATTATTCTTATGCGATGCTTTACAAGTCCACTACTGACAAGTTGAGTAGTCGTCAATCATCATGTTCTGCTATATAATTCTGAATCGATATGCTCCGATTCCCAAAACAAAGTCCCGCAACAGCATACGCTCTGAAAGACGTAGCTACTGCGGGACTAATTTGTAAACGACTATAAACTGAACCTCAGACCGAAACCTGTATCTGCCTATTGCTTGTTATAAAGCGGGTCGAGGAATAAATAACGCCCTCTTTTCTGTTCAGGCTCCTGCCGGGTGGTTACGTCAATGTGCATAACCGGAACCGCATTTCCATTCGTGACTGCCGACCAGGTTGGCAAACCAGAACCGTTCGGATTACCTGTTTTTATGAAGTTGGCAAAATAGTTCTGCATCACCTCCGACACTTTATAATCGTCAGGTGTCCAGGCGTATACTTTGTTTGTGGCCAGATTGCCCATGGCATACTCGATCTCCGCTGAATGCACGGCTCCACGAGCAGGGGGTGCTTTGGCAGCAGGAGCATCGCTCTTCACAACACCACCCGCCAGACCTGGGGCCGCATTACCCATTTCGGGTGTCATAGCCGGTCTTGGGCGTGAATAGAGATAACGATATACCGGCTTGCCACCCGTTTTACTCTGAATATCAGCCCATTTCCAGGTGCTATAGCCAATAAACCGGTCGCTGGCCAGATCAGTAGCTGCCTGTATGATTTCATCTTCGGTTGTACCCGAATACAGTTTCAAAACTTCACTGGCCTGTTCGCCATACAATTTCTGCACCGCTTTTGTGTAGTTTTCGGGGGTTGGCTTTTCCTGGCCCAGCACAACCCGTGCGTTCATTTCCTCCGAATTCCAGCCAGCCAGTAAGGGAACATGAGCCTGTTCACCAGCGGCAAAAAGCTGGGATGGTGGCTTTGGAAAAAAGTATCCATCGACCGTAGCCGAGAAGCGGCCGAAAGGAACCTTAGCGGTCGCTTCGAGCAGTTTGTCAGCTTGCATCGCCCTTAAATCGGCCAGCGATTTTGCCCCGACACTCGTGGCGAATTCAACACCATTTTTCTCCCCTTCAGAAAGCGGAGCGGGCGGCAATGTTCCAAGTAGAGACCCACTCTCACCAATAGCACCAGCAATCAGGCCTTTCGATAATGGCGATACCATTTGAGCGCTGACCGAGACCGAACCGGCAGACTCACCCGCAATTGTTACCTTTTTAGGATCTCCTCCAAACGCTTCGATATTTTGTTGTACCCAGCGCAAAGCAGCATTCTGATCGAGGTAGCCATAGTTACCGGATGCCCGATGTGGCGACTCTTTTGTTAGTTCAGGATGGGCAAAGAATCCAAATAAGCCAAGGCGATAGTTCACAGTAAGCGTAACGATGCCTTTACGGGCCATGCTCTCACCATCATAGCGTGGCTCTGAACCATCGCCAGCCATAAAGCCACCGCCATAAAAGTAAACCAGAACCGGTAGTCGCTCTTTGGCCGATTTGGCAGGTGTCCATACATTCAGGTAAAGGCAATCCTCGCTCATACCGTCCGATCGGAAGCCCATATCGCCAAAAAGAGCAAGCTGCATGGCACGGGGACCAAATTTTTTAGCAGGACGAACACCCTGCCAGTTTTTTGCGGGCTGCGGCTCTTTCCAGCGTAACTCACCGACGGGCGGTTGTGCAAAAGGAATTCCTTTGAACGAGCGAATACCACTTTGTTCGGTAGTACCCTCTACCGTGCCGTTGGCGGTTTTGGCCTGAGGGACTTCAATGTTTGATTGAGCAATTGCCGCCACTGTTAGCTGCATAGCGAGCAAAGCGATAAAAGGAGTTTTCATGATAAACAGGAAAAGGGTAATTAGCAGGACTTAGTAGACAGTCAGTTTTCTGTAGAGAATCAGTTGGTCAGGGCTGATTATGGGTAAAAATCGTCTATTGTATTTGTTATTGGTTTATTATTGTAGCATAATGAGACAATAATAATCGCTTAAATTGAGATCACCAAATTTTCTGTTATTTGTGGCTAGAATTCTGACAGCATGAACGATCAACTTATTCCGGAAGAAAGCAGATCAGATGGGGCCGGTTTCTTACCGGGTCTGGCAATCGACTGCGTTATTTTCGGCTTTCATGATAACCAACTGAAAATCTTATTGCTGGAGTATCGAAACACGAGCCTGTTTGCCCTACCGGGTGGTTTTATTCGAGCGGGTGAAAATGTAAATGATGCCTCCAGGCGCGTACTCGCCGAACGAACTGGTTTGCACGATATTTACCTGGAACAGTTCTATACGTTTGGCGACCTAAACCGTCATGACCCTACTCCTTTACGGGCTATCATGGCAGGAAAAGGCCTGGAACCCATGGACAGTCACTGGCTGCTGGGCCGATTTGTTACGGTAGGGTATTATGCGCTCGTTGATTTTACTAAGGCAGTGCCTGTTCCGGATTTGCTTTCCGATAGTTGTACCTGGTACGATCTGGCTGCCTTACCTACACTGATGCTTGATCACCAGACTATCGTTTTAAAAGCGCTGGACACTCTGCGAGCTGACCTAGATCGTAAGCTGATTGGTTTTAATTTGCTTCCCGAATCCTTCACGATGAACGACCTCCAAAGTCTCTACGAAACTATTCTGGGGCAGTCATTGCATCGGTCCAGCTTTCAGCGAAAGATGCTTAGTCTAAGTATTCTGGAACGGCTAGACAAACAATACAGGGGCGGAGCGCACAAAGCTCCCTACCTATACCGTTTCATTTCAGAAAAATAGACGGAAATCGCGCAGTAACTAAAAAGCGAACACAAAAGAGAAGCGAAATTATTTCGGAAAATACAGCCGGAAGGTAGTTCCCTGACCTACCTGACTATCCACTTCAATGGAGCCTTTATGGCTATTGATGATATTCTGCGTAGCCGTCAGGCCAAGACCCATACCCCCCGATTTGCCGGTAAAAAATGGATCGAATAGTCGCTTACGATCGGCTTCGGTAATACCTCCGCCATTATCCATCACTTCCACATATACCCGGTTATCTTCAGTACTATAGGTTTTAACAACCAGCATTCCCTTACCTTCTTCCATCGCTTCAACCGCATTGACAAGAATGTTAAGAAGTGCTGTTTTTACCTGCTCTCTATCAAGTAGTGCCGTACAGTCATCCGTTGCAAAATGTACGTCAAGCCGCATCCGTTTGAGTTTAATTCGGTCGCTGATAAGCTGTAGGGTAGCCTTTACAACAGCGTTGAAATCCTGCCGACGACGTTCGAGTTCACGTGGTTTGGAGGAATTAAGCATCTCGGTGATGAGTTGCCCTATGCGATCTACATTCCGCCCGATAATATCGGTAAACATGGTCACATACTCATTGTCCATCTCCAGCTCATCTTTGAGCTGTTCCAGCGCGAGGCTTAAATTGGTCAGTGGATTACGAACCTCGTGGGCAATACTACGTGCAATTTTGCCGGTCATGGTCAACTTCTCGGCCAGAATCAGATCCTGCTGTGCCCGTTTCTGATCGGTAATATCGCGGACAATGCCCTGATACCATTCGGGTAAACCGGCTCTATCTTCAACGGCCCAGACCGAAATCAGGCAAATTCGCTTCCGACCGCTTTTGCTGATCAGTGTCGTTTCAAAGTCCTTAATCTGGCCATGTTCACGGACGTTGAAGCGTAACTCCCTCAGAAAGTTCAGATCGACAAAAAGCCGGGCGGGGTTCAGTTTACGTAGTTCATCGCGACTGTAGCCCAGCAGGCGCTCAACGGATGGGTTAGCATCCTGAAAATGAAGTTGTTCATCAGCTACGAAAATCGCATCAATTGAACGCTCGAAAAGTGACCGGTATTTGTTTTCCTTCTCGGCAACTTCGGCCAGAACGCTGGCCTGCCGAAGTGCATAGCGAATACTGCGTCCAAGCAGTTGAGCGTCGATACGCCCCTTCACCAGGTAATCGGCGGCACCAAGTTCGAGGGCCGACTGATCGACCGTCAAATCATCCTGACCCGTCAGCAGAATCATTGGAGCTCGGCAACCTAATTGAAATGCTTCCTGAATGAGGTGAATACCGGTATGATGCCCTAGTCGATAATCGACCAGGTAGACATCATGATCGTTCTTTTTCAGTGCTTCCAGCCCCCGTTCATAACTATCGACCCAGTCCAGCTTAATATTTCCATTTTCCCGCGCCGACACCAGTGCACGGGTTAACATATAATCGTCCTCGTCGTCCTCAATCAGGAGAACGCGGATAGTATCATTTTTTACAGAAACGTTGAGAGTAGATTCAGCAGTCATATACTTTTGGGCAATAACCCACAGTTTTCAATTATAATGCAACGTTAAATTTAGCCATTAAACAAACAGAAAACTGTCTGAGTCTACTAGGGTAATTTAACGGTATCCATCCAGTAGGCTTTAAGTGCTCCTATCATCTCGACCAGCCGATTAAAGTTAAAGGGCTTTGTCACAAACGAGTTAACGCCCAGGTTATACGTTTTAATCACATCTTCGTCGGTTGAGGATGTTGTCATAACGATGACGGGCAAACGACGAAGCTTTGGATCATCTTTAATTTCGCTAAGCGCCTGAAACCCGTTTTTACGAGGCATATTCAAATCCAGAATCAACAAATTGGGCCAGGGTGCGTTCTGTTCATTATAACGTCCTTGCTGCCTCAGATATTCCATCAGTTGTTCGCCATCTTCCACGAACTCAATTGCCTGATTATAACCATTCTGCCGCATCGCTTGTTCGAGAAACATACGATCGTCGGCATCATCGTCGGCAATAAGAATAGTCATCACAATAGACTTTCGGTGCATACAATCAATTAAGTTAAGCAGTTACGGTAATTTACTTGCAATTACATCCTTTTAAACCAGCCTAAATGGCTGATCGCACACTCAAGTCTGTAAGTAGGCAAACGCACACTGTCTACGTAGGTAAATTGGTCAAAAATAAAAAAAATCTGCTAACTATAGAGTTTTAATAGGCAACAAAACAATGAAAGTTGATCCCTCATTGGGCCGACCCTCCGCACGAATAAAACCCTGGTGGTTTTCTACCACTTTCTGAACGATGGATAAGCCAATACCCGTTCCGGTAAATTGAGACCGGGTATGCAATCGCTGAAAAAGCTGAAAGATTCGCTCGGCATATTGCTGGTCAAATCCAATCCCATTATCGAGTACCTGTATCCGGTGAAAGCCCCGATTCGCCAGAGATTCTGGCAATAGATTCGTTCCATCTGGTCGGGTCACTTTGCGCCCTAGTACCAGATCGGCCATGATCTGTACCTGTGGCACTACATCTGTCCGGCTAAATTTTAGCCCGTTACTAATCAGGTTCTGAAAAAGCTGGCGTAATTGACTGGAATCTCCATTAACTGTAGGCAATGCACCCGCCACCAGGCTTGCTTGTTTATCCAGAATGACTAATTCCAGATCATTGATTACGTCTGCCACAAGCTGGTTAAGGTCTACGTCGCGAAATGCCTCCCTTGCATTAGCCACATGGGAATAGGCCAGCAAGTCTTTAATAAGAATTTGCATCCGGAAGGCCGCCGACTGCATGCGGTTGATCATATCAGCCCCGTTAGCTCCCAGCGTATCAGCGTATTGATTTCGCAGCATATCGCCAAAGGACACCACTTTTCGCAATGGCTCCTGCAAATCATGGCTGGCCACATAGGCAAATTGTTCCAGGTTGTTATTTGTCTTCTGAAGCTCCTGAATTAAGGTACCGGTATGCCGTTCAGCTTTTTTCCGCTCTGTAATATTGATGAATGAGACAACGAGTCCATCTCCATCGCGAGGGGTTGCAGACACATCAAGCCAGAGTTCGGCTTTGTCAGTTTGTAAATAGGCTTCCACCCGTTCAGCCTGTCTGGCCTTCAGTACCTGCTCAAACATAGTCCAGAGGCCCATTTCTACACTTTCAGGATATAACTCCAGCAATCCGCGCCCCACAACCTCGGTCTGATTTCGCTGAAAGAAAACTTCGGCGGCTCGATTAGCCGATAATATGCGCAAATCGGTTAAGTGCCCATTACCCCGAACAGGATCAAGCGATACAAGGCCATTCAATGACCCATCCAGCAGCTTACTCACAAATTCGGCTTGATCTTCGGCCTGCCTGGACGCTTTTTTTAATTGGCTGATATCCATAAAGGTAACGACACAACCATCATCCAGCCTGGCGATGGCAACATCATACCAGGTATTTACGGAGGGAAAATAATGTTCCGTGCGTACCGATTCGCCGGTTTCCGTAACTCGCGCATACAGTCCGAACATACCCGTTATGCGTGAGTCGGGATAGATACTCAGCAGTGTATGATCGGCAATGTCTCTGCCGATACGTTCCAGAATATCTTTTCGGGCAGTCTGGTTATATAGTCGAAACCGAAAGTCAATGATCGTACCGTGGCTATCGCGAATGGCTTCATACACAACGGTTCCATTCAGCGACGTATTCAGAATTCCATGCAGAAGTTTGTTTTGCATTTCGGCCTGCTGAGCTGCCCTGTGCTGAACCGTTATATCGCGTAGTGTCACCAATACACCATCGCCCATTTTTCGGGCTCTCAGGCTGATTGTCGCATTCAGATTGGGATCATAAAAAACGTGTGTGGCCATTTCGCCCGTTTCAACAACCTGCACATATTGCCGCATGGCTGGCCCCAGAATGGCTTCCTGTTCCCGATTATCGCCCAGCATATACATGCCCAGTTCCCGTTTATAGGGCGATGGAGCAAAAGACTCAAATGCTTTGTTAAAATAGAGGAGCCGAAAGTCCACAATGATGCCTGTTTCATCACGCTCAGCCTGATGAAACACAACCCCATCGGGCAATAAATTAAGCATATCGGAAAACGGTAGATCGGATAAGCTATCGGTAACCATATTCATTCTAGTGAACGGATTCTTCCCCATACTGTGGAAGACTGTCCGCAAAATACGTAAAACGGCTAATTGGTGAATACATACCTACTGGCTCTACAAAAATGCTGAATCCATTGAAATACAGCTCCAGACGTCCATAGAATAGGTAACTCTTAAACTCTGGCACGAATTTTTACCTCTAAGTCAGGCAAGCGGGACGTGTTCCTGCCTCACAATCCAACATTCAACACTATGAAAAGCTCAGTGAATGCTTTATTTACGGCTGCTATTTTAACGATTGGCGTCTATGTATCAACAACCACCGATACATGGGCTCAGGGTCGTGTTCGGGCCGGTATCAAGGGCGGTCTGAACGCCAGTTCTCTGTATTATGATAGCCAGGGCGTCACCAACAAGAACGAACGAATTGGCTTCCATTTAGGTGTGTTTGCCCAGGCTCCCCTCGGCGAGTTTTTTGCCATCCAGCCAGAGTTACTTTATACAACTAAAGGGGCTTCTGCCGATTATAATGTGTTAGGTTTTAACGGTAAAAACACGTTTCGACTCAATTATGCGGAACTTCCTGTTTTAGCAACCTTCAAACTAGGTCAATCTGTTGAATTACAGGCAGGACCTTACGTGTCTTACCTGCTAAACTCAGACGTCAATTCGAACGGTGATTTTGGAACGGGAACATCTGCCATCAATCGAGATAATTTTAACAAAGTTGATTATGGTCTTGCTGGTGGTCTGAATGTCTATTTTGGTAAAGCCTTTATCGGTGCCCGGTATGAACAGGGGCTACAAAATATTGCGAACAGCGGAGCTGCCCGTACGGTATTAGGCAATGCTAAAAACGGCGTAGGACTATTATCAGTAGGTTTTAGTTTTAATTAATTGGTGATTTAAGTTATAAACGGATTGAACACAGAATGGCTGCGTTCAATCCGTTTATAACTTAAATAAGGAATCTATAGATGAATATCGTACGCTTTGAGCTTATTATACAGCGTCTTACGATCAATGTTCAGCACTTCGGCAGCCTTGGTTTTGTTGTAGCCCGTTTTCTCGAGAACTTTTAAAATGGCAGCTCGTTCGGCGTTTTCTGAAACAGATTTCAAATTGGCAGCAGACTGGCTGATAACCGGAACACCAGGCCGCGCCGGATCATAGCTTACCTGGGCTCCACTTACAGTATCGGAGGTCAGGTATTGCGGAGAAAGGATTTCCTGTGGTAATACATCCGCTTCAATATAATCACCCTGCGTCAGTAGTACAGCTCGCTTGACGACATTCTGCAACTCACGCAGGTTGCCGTGCCAGAAATAATCCTTGAGTTTGTCTTTTGCTTCATCGTTGAAGCCAATAATGTCTTTTTCCAGTTGCTGGTTAGCCAGTTCCAGAAAATGCTCGGCAAAGATCATGACATCCGCCTTACGCTCGCGAAGAGGGGCCAGGTGAATTTCAAATTCCGCAATCCGATGGTAAATATCTTCCCGAAAACGGCCCTGTCTTACGGCTTCGCGCAGATCCTCGTTGGTAGCAACGATAATCCGTACATCGACGGCAATATCCTGATTAGAACCAATCCGACGGATTTTGCGCTCCTGCAGAACACGTAATAATTTGATCTGATTATCGTAGGAAAGGTTTCCTATTTCGTCCAGAAACAGTGTGCCTCCGTTCGCGAACTCGAAGCTACCTGCTTTATCGGCCATTGCGCCCGTAAAGGCTCCTTTAACGTGTCCAAACAGCTCGCTGCCAGCCAGGTCTTTGCTTAGTGCACCACAATCAATAGCGACAAAAGGCTTATCGCCCCGTTTACTTTTGAGGTGTATGGCGTTGGCTACAAATTCCTTTCCTGTTCCGGTTTCGCCAGTTATGATAACTGACATATCGGTTGGAGCGATCAGGTCGATGTGTTTCTGAAGTTGTTCGGCTACGCGACTTTTACCAAATATAAATCGCTTGCCATCGGGAGCAATAACACTCTTACTTGATCTTACTGAGGTTGGTTTGGCCGATGCAGTACCCGAAGCAGCGGGAGAAACGGATGAGTCAGCGGGTTGGTTCAGCGACTGCAACCGTCGTTCGAGAGCACTCTTGATTGTGTAGAGAATTTCGTCGGGGTAAAGTGGCTTCGTCACATAATCGTAGGCACCATGCTTTACCGTCTGAACAGCAACCCGCACATCGGAGTAGCCGGTAATAATAATAACAGCTGTTGTTGGATGTAACACCTTTATCCGGCGTAACATTTCCAGGCCGTCGATATCAGGTAGTTTGAAGTCACAGATAACCAATTCAAACGGCTCTTTTCGTAACAGTATGAGACCGTCCTCACCCCGTTGGACCGACGCTGTTTTATAACCCTGTTTACTCAGAAAACGCTCGAGAAGCAGGCATATATCATTGTTATCGTCAACGATTAAAATCTTTTCCATGAAGTAGTAGCAGCCGATTCGGGCAACCTATGCCAGCTAAATAACGAATGAAAGGACGAGAAAGGTACTTCCGGCTGCGTAAACAAAGATACTCAAACCTGAATGGTTTGCAAAGCCTGCTCAACCGAACGACGTGTGAAGGGTTTGCCCACAAAATAGTCAGCGCCCTGCTCAGTAGCACGCCTGCGTTCGGCCTGTCCATCGAAGGCGCTTATCATGATTACTTTAGCCTCCGCCTGGTCCTGCTTAATAAACGGCAGCAAGTCAAATCCTAGTCCATCCGGCAAGTTTAGATCCAGGAAAATAGCATCAAACTGCTGTGTATTCAAACATTGACGCCCTTCTTCAATGAAGTGCGCACAAGTTGGAATATATCCTAGCTTTCTTAACAAGCCTGATAATAATAAACAAATATCTGCTTCGTCGTCAATAATTAGAACCCGCTTGTTATTCGAAACTGGATTCATTATGGTCGGCCTGAACTTCGGTCTGGTGCTAACTCCCATCATCGCTTTACTACGCTTAATCCAATGGACTAAATTTATTTATACTCTATATAAATCTATGCCGAAGAAAATTTAAGTTTCTCAGAACACGTATATATACCTAGTAAAATGCAGATAATGGGCGAATTATGGCTTTTAAAGGGGCATTAAAAATTCGGGAAACGTCTGATATATGGCTAAATCCTATTGGTATAATGGGCTTTTTTTCCCCGTTATTTCTACAACTGTAGAATTAAGTCCACAGTTGTCGTTACCTGTTTATAAGTCCTTTTTGATTAGTTACCCTTATGATAGCCATAGTAAAGGCTCATTTACAACACTGTAAGCTATGTTTTGTTACATTTTCACCAATCTGACCTCTTTTGGCATAACTTTTTCTACTAAGAATGACGAATGCGAGACAATCAATTCTGATTTACTCAATTGACGTTATGGGAAATTTGCTCTATACGATAGCTGTTATATTAGTTATCATCTGGCTGCTTGGCTTCTTAGGATTTAATAGCTTTGGGTTAGGCAGTTTGATACACGTATTACTGGTTATCGCTGTTATTGCAATTATCCTGCGCCTGATTCAGGGAAGAGGGGTTTAAGGCGTACTAGTTTCAACTTACCTTTTTCAGCCAGACCAGTCTGGTTAAAGACATACACAACATACCTAACAAGGTGGTACATTTAGGTTTAGGTGGTTTCATTTTAGGTTAAGTACAAGTTACGGTGGGTACGGAATCCCTACGCCAAGTTGAGCGTAGGGATTTTTTGTTTTATCACTATTATTTGGCCCTACAATCAGGCAAATGCCCCAAATTAATGGTAGATTGTACTAACAATGGGGTGAGGAACTATTGGGGCCCTTTGTGGAAAATACTCCTCAGTATATCTATATTGGCTTATTCAGTATATTCAATAACTTGTTTTCTGTCAGACACTTATTACATTTGCGACGTTCTGGTACAAAATTTTCTATAGGAACGGCGTAATGAATCACACACTAAATCAAGCAATCATGAAATCGTTACCCGGAATTTTAGTGGGATTAGCAGTAGGAGCTATTGTCGGTGTTTTGTTAGCTCCAGAAAGTGGCAAGAAAACCCGCAAACGAATCTCGTCTGAGTCGGATTCGTTCTTTAAAGACCTGCAAGACCAGTTGCAATCGGGTCTGGATAATATACGTAGCCAATATAATGACTATGTCGACAGTGCTGTCTCAAAAACCCAGGACGCTGTTAGCCAGGTCAAGAAGAAAGCAAAATACTAATTGATCACCAATCACCTAAAACGAACAGAAAAATGAGAAGCTCACGCGATTTTTTAACAGGAATAATCACCGGTATCGTTATTGGCATTCTGACAGCTCCCCGGAGTGGGAAGGAAACACGAGACAAATTAACTGAAGAAGCCAGCAAAAGGACCGATGATCTGAAAGATCAATTACAAAAAGGTGTTTCGCAGGTAAAAGATGGTTTCGAGCAAGCTAAGTCGCAGGTGAATCAGTACGCCGATAAAGCGAAAGAGCAATACAATCAATATAAAGATCAGGCTACGGAAGCTTTCAATAAAGAAAAAGAGAATCTAAAATCTAAATACAATACTAAAGTTGATGATTTAGCCGACAATGCTCAATCTGGCGTTGAAGATTCGCAGGATGCGCTTAAAGTCAACTAGTGCAAAAATTTGATTTACTTAACGTCTTGAAAAACGCGGCAACCTACTCTGAATAAGGGTAGGTTGCTGTCGTTTTACAGCCTAAGTAATTGACAAAAATGTGATTAAAGATTCATTAAAATAAAAATACCACTAACAGGCTGCATATCTGCAAATTATCCTTTTTTATCAATATAGTAATACTTAAAGAATTTACGGTTTTGGTGACGTACAATTACTTAGATGTTTTGTTTAACAACCTTTTAATTTTGGTTTAAGCAGCCTTTAATTGCGTCTGATGACCTTTGCTGTTGAAATAATGTCTACCACATTGTTCAACATGATTTTGCAACTGACATCGGTTTTGTTTTCCCCCATACGTACCGCACTGACGGTATGGGCTGTGCTGAGTTTATCAACCGGGTTCGCTAATGCTCAAACGCCGGTTATAAACACAAATACACCTACAGTTCCCGCTTCCGATACGCTTCGGCTGACGCTTGCTCAGGCAGACGAACAGTTTAAAGCCCATAACCTGACTGTACTGGCTACGCAGCTTGGCATTAGAGAGAATCAGGCGTATGAAATCCAATCGCAACTGCGCATCAATCCGGCCATTTACGTCGAAACAATGCCGTATAACCAACAGACTAGGGAAGTACTCCCGTTTCGGCAGAGCAATGCTCAACAGGTTGTACAAGTGCAGCAATTGATCCGGCTGGCTGGTAAGCGGAACAAACAGCTTGCAATTGCCAGAACGAGCACAGAGTTGGCATCCGACCGTTTCTACGACCTTCTGCGAACACTGACCTATCAGCTCCATACCACCTTTTATGATCTCTATTATGCCCGGCAGACGCTAACTGTTTATAACCAGGAAATTACGACCCTTCAGCAAACCGTTGCTCTCTATCAGCAACAGTATGACAAAGGCAATGTGCCCCTTAAAGATCTGACTCGTCTGAAAGCTTATCTGTTTAGCCTGACTACCGAACGGCAACAACTGCTCCGCCGGATAATTGATGATCAGGCAGATCTGATTGTCTTGCTCAATACAAGTCCATCCACAGCCATACAACCTGTAGTAGCGCCCGAAGCCATCAATCGGTTTACGGTAAACAGTCTGACTATTAACAATTTGTTTCAGCTGGCAGAACAGCATCGATTTGATTTAAAAGGCTACCGAGATCAGGCAAAACAGGAACAACAGAACCTGACTCTGCAAAAAGCGATGGCTGTACCAGACCTGACCCTTCAGGGAACATACGACCGAAATGGCAGCTACATTCCAAACTATTTTGGGGTTGGTATAGGCATCAGCTTACCTGTACTCAATAAGAATCAGGGAAATATTCAGGCCGCTAAAATTCGTATTCAAAGTAGCCAGCAATTACTGAACGCGTACAATTTGCAGGTTGACAGCGATGTGGAACGGGCCTATACCAAAGCACTTCAGACCGAGCAACTATTCCAAACCTTCGACCAGCGGTTCAACGATGATTTCGGGCGGTTAATCGATGGTGTTACGACTAACTATAAAAAGCAAAATATTGATGTGGTTGAGTTTCTGGATTTTTTTGACTCCTATAAAAGTAGTCAGCTTCAGTTTGCCCAACTCCAGAATGACCGGATGCATAGCCTGGAAGAAGTAAGCTTTGCCGTTGGTACCAACCCCTTTCAAAATTAAGTCATGAAAAAGTATTCATTTCTATTGCCCTGCTCCCGCCCGCTTCAAATTCGCGACCACCTGGGGTTAAGTACCGATAAACCAATGGCAGCTGCCTTCGGATTTCTGGTCCGTTCATCGACCGATATCAGACTACGGCAACGGGCAATAGCCGCTCTAGCTGGTCTGCTCCTGATGGGTAGTCTGAGTAGTTGCGGCTCATCGGCCCAATCGGACGATGCAACGTCGACAGAACGCCACGAAACGAATTTGCTGTCTACGGCCCGACTTGATACAGCCCGGTTAGAAAATGCGGTCAATGAGTTGAATCTGACCGGAAAAATCACGTTTAATCAGGATCAGGTTGTCAAGGTGTTCCCACTTGTTGGTGGGCATATTGAGACGATCAAAGCCGATTTAGGCGATTTTGTTAAAAAAGGGCAGACATTAGCCGTGATCCGGTCGGGCGATCTTGCCGACCTGGAGCAACAGGGTATATCGGCCCGTGGGCAATTGTCTGTTGCTCAGAAGAATCTTCAGGTTACCGAAGATATGGCGCAGGCTGGTTTAAGTTCGCAACGGGAACTGGTAGCCAGCAAAGAACAACTGTTAGCGGCAAAAGGTGAAGTCAATCGCGTTTCGGAACGGCGTCGGATTCTGGGCGGCAATGGATCGGTTTACGTTGTGAAAGCGCCAATGAGTGGGTTTATCGTTGAAAAGACAGCCTCTCCCGGCATGGAGCTTCGTTCCGACGATCCCGAAAATCTGTTCACCATTTCGAACCTCGATCGCGTATGGGTGATGGCTAACGTATATGAGTCCGATCTGGCTAATGTTCATGAAGGCGACCCAACAACAATTACGACACTCTCCTACCCTGACAAAGTCTTTCATGGCCGGATCGATAAGATTTTTAATGTACTCGACCCCGATAGCAAGACGCTGAAGGTACGAGTAACCCTCGACAACGCTGACTATCGGCTAAAACCGGAAATGTTCGCCAACGTGAGCGTGACCTATCCCGGCCGCGACAAGCGCGTAACAGTTCCGGCTGGGGCCGTCGTCTTCGACAAAAATCGCAACTTTGTGGTGGCTGTCAATAAAGAAAATCAGCCCATTGTACGCGAAGTGAACATCTACAAAACGGTGGGGCAAAAAACATTCCTGGCGAGCGGCCTGACCCCCGGTGACCGGGTTGTTACCACAAACCAGCTATTGATCTACAATGCGTTAGGTAATTAAATCAGCTATTGGCAATCGAGTCCGACAGCCCTGGATACACGAAGCAAAAGATTTGTTTGGGTATCCAGGGCTGCCGGATTTAATCACCTGATCTAATGGCTGATAACAAGCTATAAATTCTTCACCCAACCGGTACTATGGTTGAATTTTTGACCTCAGCCATTACGAAAAAGCTGCTTATATGCAGCGTTCCGGGAATAACAGACAATTGTTCCTGATAAAACCGGTTATACGTTTCCATATCGCGACTAACGATCTTGAGCAGATAATCAAACGTGCCCGAAACCCGGTTACACTCCAGTACTTCTGGTAACTCGCGAACGGCTGCATCAAAGTCAGCGAAGGCATCACGTGTTTGTCGGTCCAGTGTTACCTGGCAATACACCATCAATATATTTCCCAGTTTTTTTTTATCCAGGATTGTTACATAGCGATCGATAACGCCTTCGCGTTCAAGCCGTTTAATACGTTCATGAACGGGAGTCTTGGACAGATTGATACGCTGTCCGATCTCCTGAATCGTCAGCTGGGCATTCTCCTGAAGTAAGCCCAGGATTTTATGATCAATTGAGTCTAGATTTACCATAACGGAATTTTTACGCTAGATAAGCCTATTATAGCTTACTGATAGGATAATTTCCTTTTAATAACTCGAATATTATCCATATTTCCCAAATAGTACGCAACTAGTAGAAAAGAAAACCTGTTAGCCTACCTTTGTTTTCTCAATCAACAACTTTTAAAGTCCCAGATATCATGGTTATTGGTGTTCCGAAGGAAATCAAAAACAATGAAAACCGCGTTGCTTTGACACCTGCTGGTGTTGCTGAGCTTCGGAAGTATGGCCATACTGTCTATGTACAGGTCAACGCTGGCGAAGGCAGTGGTTTTGAGGACGTAGAATACATTGCGGCTGGTGCGACTATGCTCCCGACTATCGAGGAGGTATATGGCATCGCCGAAATGATTATGAAGGTTAAAGAGCCAATTGCTGCTGAATATGACCTTATTAAAGAAGATCAATTACTGTTTACCTATTTCCACTTTGCTTCGTCGGAAGAGCTGACTCAGGCTATGCTGGCTAAAGGCGCAGTATGCCTGGCCTACGAAACAGTGGAGCGACCCGACCGTAGCTTACCACTACTCGTACCCATGTCGGAAGTAGCTGGTCGGATGGCGGTTCAGGAAGGAGCCAAGTATCTTGAAAAACCGCTCAAAGGTCGTGGAATTCTTCTGGGTGGCGTTCCGGGTGTAAAACCGGCTAACGTACTCATTCTCGGTGGTGGAATTGTCGGAACACAGGCCGCGAAAATGGCTGCCGGTTTAGGGGCGCATGTTACAATCATGGATGTTAGTCTGGCACGTTTACGCTATTTGTCGGACATTATGCCGCCCAACGTTCAGACAATGATGTCGAACGATTACAACATTCGTGAGATGATCAAGGTCTGCGATCTGATCATTGGTGCCGTCTTGATTCCGGGCGCCAAAGCTCCCCACCTCATTACCCGCGATATGTTGAAATTAATGCGGTCGGGTACGGTACTTGTAGACGTTGCCGTTGATCAGGGAGGTTGCATTGAAACCTGCCGCCCAACCACGCACGAAGATCCAACATTCATCATCGATGGCGTTGTGCATTACTGCGTAGCAAATATGCCGGGAGCGGTGCCTTACACCAGTACTGTTGCATTAACGAATGCTACCCTACCCTATGCACTCCAGTTAGCTAACAAAGGCTGGCAACAAGCCTGCCGCGACAACATGGACCTTCAGTTAGGGTTGAATGTAGTTGATGGCAAAATTGTTTACAAAGGTGTTGCTGATGCGTTCAATCTACCGCTGACTCCTGTAAGTCAGGTATTGGTTGAAGAAGAACTGGCGAACTAAAAGATTTCAGACACAGCGAAAAAGACATTTACTTATTCTTCGTCTTTTTAAGCTGTCACAAAATATTACCAATTCATCGACAAACGCAGGCCGCTCCTCTTGAGCGGCCTTTTTTTATGTGTCTTATGCTCTGTGAATTAGTCTGTCAAGCAGCCGTTGTGATATCGGCTTCTCCAAACCGCGTCGTTTAGGCCGGATGCGGTTTGGCAATCCGCAGAGGTCAGGTTGAAGCACCAGACCGCACACCAAAGAGGCAGCCCTGTACGCCAATCAGAATATAGATTGCTCTGATTTCCTTTCTACTCGTTAACCAAGCAATTGCTTTACCAGAACGGCCCACTCTTCATCAAGCGTGCCGTCGAAGAACGATGCACCAGCCCGGCGATACCAATAGTTGGCATTGAATCGATCGCCTTCTTTTCGGTGGAGGTAAGCATGTATGCGGTCATATGGCTTTTCGCCCTCACGAGTCTGAGCAATAGTATGCGCCTGTTCCCAGTTGCCATTAGCATCGTACCACAGCGCCTGTAGAAGCGGGGGCAGATCATTGGAAGGCTGTGCCTGACCGAGTCCAGCCTTAAATTGTTCGAATGTCATGTGGTGTTAGGATCTACCGTTCAAATTGAGCTAATACCAGGAGTCGCGCAGGATACCGTTTAGTTGTTCATACGGCACGGTTACCTCGATTGGACCAACGGCATAGGCTGCTATTTCGTAGGGATTATAGTAGAAAATCAGACCATCACGGCCAACCCCAATATTGGCTGGCAGAAAAAAACGACCATCCCGCAAAAAGTACCCGCGCTCTTCCAGATTATATTGGGGCAGCAGGTCCTGCTGTTTTCTAAACGCCTTTTCAACTACATTGAGCAGGGCCGTTGTATCCTCTACCAAATCGGTCAAAGCCAGTGTTTTGCCCGTTTCCCGATCAAAGGTGTAAAATGCCAGATTGGAATTAGGATGAGCCCCTCCCGTATACGCATAGGTTTCGATCTTAACCGTGATCGCGTTTGGACTCGTATAAACAGTATCGGCCGTAGTTTTCAGTTCCCAGCAACCGCCTAGTTTATCCATATCTTTCATCATGGATTCGTAGTCGGTTGCAAACAGTGTTGCCGCTTTGTTCAGGTCAACCCGAGCTTCTGGATTATTAGCAACTGTTGTACTGTCGAGCCAGCCTACAATACTGCCAACACTTATCTGGCGCATGCTGTCATTGATGGTGCGGGCCGCCTGCGAATCATCGTTGAGTAGAAAATAAGAAACCGACACATCAACCCCCTTATTGACAGACGTATCGCAGGTACTGGCTCCGGCAAGTTTGTATTGTTGCCGTTTTAGTAGAGGAGGCCCTGACTGGTGATTACAGGACGTAAACAATACTGTTGAGCCCAAAAAAAGATACGCGACTAAAAGATACTTCATGCACAGGAGTCTGCAATTGTTGAGTAATTGGCAACTAAGTAAACTCGTAAATCAGGCAATAGTAGCATTACCCAATTTATTAAACTAATAATCTAATAACCGATTGTTTACTAACCAATTACTGGGTTGCATTAATTACAAACTTAACAAATCTTTAAATCGTATCGCCTGACGACGGCTTATTTCGATTTTATCTCCTCCCCGTAATGTGACAAGTAACCCGCCACTAAACCAGGGTTCAATTTTTTCAATCCATTGCAAATTGATAATATGCTTACGATTGGCTCGAAAAAAAGTGGCCGGATTAAGCCGATCTTCCAAGGCATTCAATGATTTTAGCACTAACGGTTTCTGGTCATCGAAATACAGGCGAACATAGTTACCCATCGACTCGAACAACCGTACTTTGCCGAGTTTAACAAACCAGCATTTCTCGCCATCTTTCACGAAAACCTGATCGTTCTCGCCCAGGACTTTAGACGTTGGCCCAATCGACGGCCCCTGTGTTTCACCCGCGTGCTGTTGCTCTTCTTCTACGCGGTGAATCGCTTCCGAAAGCCGGGCTAACTCAACAGGTTTGAGCAGGTAATCGAGCGCATTGAATTCAAAGGCTTTGATAGCATATTCATCGAAGGCCGTTGTAAAAATAACTTCCGGCGTTTTGCCCTCAATGGACTGTAGCAATTCGAAACCATTTTTGCCCGGCATCTGAATATCTAGAAATAGTAGCTCAGGCTCGAGGTCTTCGATCATTGGCAGGGCCTCATCTGCATTGGCAGCTTCGCCCACAATCTGAATTTTCGGAAAGTTTTCCAGTAGCCGGCGGAGTTCGTTGCGGGCTAACCGTTCGTCGTCGATAATAAGGGTCTTCATAAGGGAATTATGGGTGATAGGTGGTGAACGATAATGAGTGTCACCGATCGACACAATTCATCATCGCTCCGGCGAGCCGGTTATAATTCACCATTCTTTACTTTTTCACGTCGAAATATACCCTCCGACTGGGTAGGAATACTAATTTCAGCACAGACTATATTGTCATCTTCCTGAAAAATCTGGAAAGTAGCTTCGGGTCCATAGAGCAGTTCGAGCCGTTGAGCCGTATTGGCCAGCCCGAATCCTCCAGATGCCTCTTTATCGCCCAGCACACCCGTATTACGAATGGTAATGTGCAGTTTGTCGGCTACTATGGTTGACTGAACTTCAACGAATCCGCCACCTACTGCTGTCGAAACACCGTGTTTAATGGCATTTTCGACCAGAGTTTGAAGCATCATTGGGGGCACTTGCCAGAACAGCGTCCGGTTATCCAGCTCAATGCGGGAAGTCAGGCGGTCTTCGTAACGGACCTTTTCGAGGGCCAGATAATCTTCTACAGTCTTGATTTCTTCACGCAGTTCGACCGTTTTGCGCCGGTCGGCCAGCAGGGAGTTGCGGAGCAGATTGGAGAGTTGGGTAATGCCCTGCTGCGCTTTGGTAGGATTTTCATAAACCAGCGCCCGAATGCTGTTCAAGGCGTTGAAAACAAAGTGCGGATTCAACTGCGACCGCAATACTTTCGCTTCTGTTTCCCGGATACTGGTTTTAAGCAAAATCCGTTCAATTTCTGCGTTTCGGTTTTCTTCAACGTAATGATAGGCGGTGTAGCTAAGCACCCAGGCGAGCATATTTTTACCCCAGGTAAGCAAATAGCCAATCGTCGGCCAGGGCTCTTCAATAAAATATTGTGGGAATAAACGCCTGTCGATCGGAATATTGACCAATGTCATAATCATGGCCAGTACCAGCACCGACAGGAGCACACGCGGAACAAGCCGGAAGAAAGGCAGCCGCACCCAATTCCATCGCCGGATCATCAATCGATAGAGGTGCGTCAGCGTAATTCCCAGAAAAATATTAGCGATGGCCAGGTAAAGCGCATCAGGATCAAACCCTGATTCAAGCACATACGCCAGATACTCCACCAGTATGAGGAGTGACCAGCCAAAGAGCTGGCAAAACCAATATATTTTTTGTTTTGAAGTACTCATTCCATTTACCGCCCTTAGCTGGACAATAAGCGAATGTACAAGATTTTAACTCAAATTTTGGGATAACTACATCAAAGGAAGTGGAAAAGGAGGAATGGGAAAAACGAAGGATGAAAACCGCTTAATTACTTTACCAGATTTCACCTTGAGACCCTGCCTTGATCCTGATTTACGCCAATGCCAATGTTAGCAAGTGCGATGTATCGTTTGCCACTTCGATGGTAAATGTTTTTTCGTTGTAATCGTAGCGAAGTTTGTACAGACATAGATTGCTATGCTCAAACTGGTCCATGATCGACAACGGCTGGTTCGTGAGCCAGCAGAGTAGAATTCGCATGGCCCGCCCGTGCATGGCAACCAGAACCGTTTCTTCGTCGGGATGTGATAAAATAACATCGATGGCAACTTTCTGACGAATGACAACTTCTTCCGGACTCTCTCCGCCATCGGTTGGCAAGGCCGTATTGCCCGATGCCCAGGCTTCAATCAGATTTCGGTAGTATTCATTGTCTATATTGCCCGGAACTTTACCTTCCATGATGCCCCAACTGATCTCATTGAGACCCGTCAGTTTTTCGTAGGGTATACCGAGTTCGATAAACGATTCAACCGTTTGATAGGTCCGTTTGAGGCCAGAAATATAGATTTTCTGGAAGGGAACATGCTGGTAGGCCTGAAAAAATGCCATAGCCTGGGCGCGGCCCATCTCATTGAGATCTGAGTCAACGCCACTTCCCTGCACCACGCCCCGCCGATTATAATCGGTTTCGCCGTGGCGAATTAAATATATGGTTTTTTGTTGCAAGCTCTTAGCTTTGTCTTCCGTTGTATTCGGGTGCAAAATTATACAAAATTCGCTGCATTATGAAAGCAGGCTTTGACCTGAGTAACCTGGAGTTTGCCCACGCCGACTCGATTGTTAAACATCTGGGCATTGAGTTTACGGAAGCAGGAGAAGGGTATCTGACCGCCCGAATGCCGGTCGATGGTCGGACTCACCAGCCTTTCGGGATTTTACACGGAGGAGCCTCGGTTGTTCTGGCCGAATCATTGGGTAGTACGGCCTCCTATATGCTGCTCGATGATCCAACTAAGCAACGGGCTGTCGGACTTGAAATCAATGCCAATCACCTCCGCTCCGTGCGCGAGGGATGGGTATATGGCCGTTGCACACCCATTCATACGGGTCGTACCACGCACGTATGGGACATTCGAATCACCGATGAAAACGGTAAGCTTGTTTGCGTGAGTCGGCTAACGATTGCGATTATCAATGGCTGATTATTGGGATAGCAGCATCAATCCGTTTTATCAACCAAACAATCACTGATCATTTGTTAATTTCCTAAGCAGATAAAATAACTTTTCGAGCAGGCAACTGTCTTCTGTAACAACCTCGGCAGAAGCAGCCATGCCGCTTTTATGGGCCATTCGTTTTAATTTTACGTCCACTTATGGCTATTGTCTTTTGTAAAATCTTAGAGTACGCGATTCTGTTTACAGTGTCATTGTTTACAGAGTAGGAAAAGTAAATGGCCGTAGGATCTGACTGGATGGTTTTCCAAATTGCCATACTGGAATCAGGTATACTTAATGAATCGTTGTTCATAATGGAAACTTGATTAAAGAACGTTGGCGAAAAAAAGTTGTCAATTCGTTTTTTAATTTCCAGCTCATCCCTGTCAGGAATAATTAGCCCTTCATGATTTAACAATTTACGAGCGGGGAAAACGGTTTTGTAGATAGGTTCCCCCTTATAATTAGTAATATTCAAAAAGACTTCTCCTGTAATTATTGATTCTCCGTTAACGTCTATGCTCAACGTGTCTTGCCAGGTTTGATTTGAGAAAAACCGAATAACACGGTTCGTATATAATGGCTTAATTTGATTGGCATTTGTAATTTCGGGCGAATTATTTTCACTTGTTTGCGTACAAAAAGTAAAGCTTGTACTTATCATACATAGTACTAACTGTTGTAGTACTCGTCTCTGTTGTAAAATCCTCGTCATATAAAGGCAAAACTTGTTTCGTGTCCGTGATTCATGGTAAATTACCTTCATTAGTTTGTAGTAAACAATAATTTGAAATGTCCCATCTTCATTTCCCTTTCATAAACTTGCGAATGAAAGTTGTTTTACTGCTCCACAAACCAGTCTTTTTCATCGGCTCACATTCATGGATTCAGTTAACCCGTTCCAAGGTTAACCATGACGTTCTAAAATAACCCCCTTCACAAAAATTGCCATAGCACTCTCAAATTTTAAAAGAGCGGAAGATTATAGACAAGTTTGTTTTCTAATGAGACTTATTCTCCGGTCTTTCGTTGAGCAATAAGTGTAAATTTCATTTCATAACGGTCTCCTTACTGAACAACTGTATAGAAGTTGTTTAGTGGCTCTGGATACCCCTGCTGCCACACAGCAAAAGCGATCTGTTTGTCATTACGGATTAGCGTGATTTTGGCCTGACTAGTAATAAGATTTGAATAATACTCCTTGTTGGTCCTGCTGGATGTTGAATCGAAAGCGACCGAAAAGTCTCTGAGCTTAATTTGCCTTCTCACTCCTGACCAATCACTTATCAGTTTATGATCTACAAAGACCTGAATATTGTTTAATTCGTTAAGCATCGATATAGCAATACCTGTATTATCCTGAGCAAAACTATTTCTGACCAAGAAGCAAAAACTAATGATTCGAAAGAAAATAAAACAGTGCTTCATAGCTGCATTACCCCGATTTTGTTTGACGAAAGGATCATTTTAGGGTTTTGTATGCGTGAGTCGGCTAACGATCGCGATTATCAATGGCTGATCATTGGATTGACAACATCAATTCGTTTCATCAACCAAACGATCACTACCCCTTCGTGAATTTCCTAAGCTGATAAAACAACTTTTCGAGCAGGCGACTATCTTCTGTAACAACCTCGGCAGAAGCAGCCATGCCGCTTTTATAGGCTAACTTCTGGCCATAACTCGTTCTTAAGCCGTTACTGAGGGTGACCTTGGCCAGAAATACGCTGTCTTTTAGAGAAACGTCTGCAATAGTTGCAATACGCCCATGCACAATCCCATATTCCTGATAGGGGTAGCCTACAAATTTTATCTGCACTTTCTGCCCAATCTGCACCTTCCCGGCATTCTGTTGCGGAATACGTAATTCACCAAAATAGGTAGTGTTGGGGGGCGCTACGTAAAATAACTCCTGATTGATCCCAACGGATTGGTTCTCCTGCAAAATACCCGCAAAAAAAACGCGTCCGGTTACGGGAGCAGTAAGTATATATTTCAACTTCCAGGCATCCGTTGCACTTTGCAAGGTGTTGAGGGTCTGCAAGAATTTATCCCGTTCTTCGGCTACCTGCTTCGCTAATTCCAGAATCTCTTTCTGCTTTGCCCGTTGCGCTGTAAGGTTATTAATTAATGCCGACATTGTTTGCTGGTAAGGTAGTTTCCGAGCGATGGCTTTACTTTCCTCCCTTTTCAACTCAAGCAGAGCAATCACCTTGTCTCTGGCTAACTGTTGCTGAATGGCGTAGTCTTCCTGGGCGAGCGTCATATCTCTTGCCTGTATCTGACGCTGTTCCTGTAAGTTGTGGGCCAATGCCCGTAAATCGGAGATTTCCTGCATCAAAAGCCTTTTTTTGTGACTATAAAATCCATTAGCCAGGTAAGCTCGTAGCTGAATATGCGCCTGCTCAAAGGTTTGGTAATCATTTTGTAACTCACCCAATTGGCTGTAATGGGATAAATCCAATCGATCCAATCCGTCAAGATTACCCTGACTAGCTATCGACCAGGCTTTGGTTAGTTCGTGCGACAGCCGAAGTACTTGATCGTGATGAGCGGTGCTTTCCAGAAAAGCGAGTATTGTTCCAGCCCTTACAGTCTGGCCTTCGTGCGCAAACAAACGAATCAGTTTACCGTCGGTACGGGTCAGAATAGCTTTGGGCGCGTTGGCAGAGGTGAGCTTTAACGAAGCCCGCACCAGATCAGGATAATGAACCATCCAGGCACCAACAAATACCAAGATAACAGCCAGACAGGCGACCGTAACACCCCAGCGAAGCAACCATTTCGGTGGTCGGGCCAACAGTTCGTGTACCTCCTCAGAGCGTAGTTCGGTAAAGTAATCTGAACCGGGATTCATTTGATTGAATTGATTAGCTTGATTTTGTTTTTTAGTAATGTCGAGTTTGAGAACGCGACACAGCTGAAAACACTACATACCTAGTTCCAGTTGATTCTTCACCAATTGCCAATAGCTTCCTTGCTTGGCAACGAGCATGGCATGAGTACCTATTTCCGTGATTTTCCCCTTATCCAACACAACAATCTGATCGGCATGACGAACCGTACTGAGTCGATGCGCAACGACTACTACTGTTCGTGGCCGTCCCGTATGATCACGAAAAAATGCATCCAGATTCTGCACAATCACGGCTTCGTTATTAGCATCTAGTGAATTAGTGGCTTCGTCGAAAAAGAGATAAGCAGGGTCTTTGTAAACCGCTCGGGCAATCAAAATTCGCTGTCGCTGACCCTGGCTGATGCCACTACCCTCTGCACCAATTTTTGTATGCAGACCCGATGGCAATGAATCAACAAACTCTCGCAGATTGGCAACCTGTATGGCGTGCTCTAATTTTCGTGCATCAATTCGGTCTACTCCCACAGCAATATTCCGGGCAATGGTATCGGAAAAGATAAAACCGTCCTGCATAACCGCTCCGCATTGACTTCGCCAGAACGTATGACTTATACTTTTAAGCGGAATGCCACCCAGTGAGATGCCATTGCCCAATCGAATTTCGCCTTTGTTCGGTTCGTAGAACCGTAGCAAAAGTTTCAGTAATGTCGTTTTACCACTACCGCTCATACCAACGATGGCCGTTGTTTTCCCCTTAGGAATCAATAGATCAATGCCTTGCAAAACAGGTTCGTTACCAGCACCCATATACTGGAATGATACATTTTTCAGATGCAACCCAACTGACTCAGGTATGGACGTCAGGAAAACGTGCTCAGCCGGTTCTTCATCGGCAAGCGTATGAATTTCGTTAAGCCGTTCAAGGCTAATTTTGGCATCCTGGAAACTTTGGACGAAGCCAATCAGTTGCTCAATGGGGCTGTTTAGCTGACCAATTAGTTGCTGCATGGCCAGCATACCTCCCAGCGACAACTGACCGTTGATGACGGCTTGAGCAGCCAGAAATGTGATGAAAATATTCTTGCCTTCGTTAATGGTAAACGCCCCGGCCTGCTGGTACTGACTCAGGGCCAACCCACGCATTTGCAAGCGAAACAGCCTTGCCTGTAATCGCTCCCACGCCCAGCGCATCGGTCGTTCAGCACCGGCCAGCTTGATTTCCTGCATACCCTGAATCAGTTGCACCAGCCTACTCTGGTTCTTGGCGGATATATCGAACCGCTTAAAATCCAGTTTCCGGCGCTGGTGCAGAAATAGCACCACCCAGCCAACATAGAGGAGACTCGACACCACGAAAATGCTAAAAATGCTGAGGTTATACATGGCCAGCACTGCGCCGAAAATGACGAGGTTGACCATCGAAAACAGCACCGAAATCGTTTGACTGGTCAGGAAGCTTTCGATCCGATGATGGTCGCCGATGCGCTGCATGAGATCGCCGAACTGTTTACTGTCGAAATAAGAGACGGGCAAGCGCATCAATTTGATCAGAAAATCAGACAGGATGCTCAGGTTAACGCGGGTGCTGATGTGCAATAGAATCCAGCTTCGGATAAACTCGACCGACAGCCGCCCAGCCATCAGCATGAGTTGCGCACCCAATACCAAATATATGAAGGGAATATTCTGCGTATTGACGCCCACATCCACAACCGACTGAGTCAGAAACGGGAATAACAATTGCAACCCACTGCCGACAGCCAGCCCCAGCGCAAGTTGTACCAACAACCCTTTGTACTGCCATAAGTAGCCAAAGACCCGCTCGAAATTGTAAGCATTTGTCCGCTCGTCATCCTGTTCAAAAAAACCTGGAGTTGGTTCGAGCAGCAATACGACACCCTCACGCTCCTCACTTGTTTGCGACGATAACCAATGGTCACAAAACTCCTCGACCGAATAAGCGACTAACCCTTTGGCCGGGTCAGCTATATAAACTGTGCCTTTGGTTGCGAAGGGAAAGGAGTGCGGGGCAGGATTTTGTCTAAACTGTTCCCTCTCAGCCCATCCAGTAGGCGAAATCATAACGTCGCCCTTATCGATCCTGAAATCGTGCATGAACGGTTTAGGCAATACGTCATTATCAATTCCTTTGATGGCCTTCCGGCCACCTTTAATACGGTTCATCCACCCTCCACTAGCTTTCTTAACGTCATAGACTACAACAAAGTGGTTCTGATCCCAGTGTACAATGAAGGGCAAAGGTGCCTCCGTGGCTAATTTTTCGAACGAAACCTTGACGCCCATCGTCCGAAACCCAATGGCTTCAGCGGCTTCCGAAATACCCAGCAACGATACGCCCTCCTTGCCAATCTGAGATTTCTCCCGCAGTGTTTGCACTGTATAGGAACGGCCATAATGCTTGGCTACCATGCGCAGGCAGGTTGGGCCGCAATCCATTTGGTCGAGTTGAGTAAAGTGCGTGAACGGCCTCATATGAAAAGTGATTGTTGCAAAGGTCTCATAGATACTCGCTCAAGCAACTATTCCGTCAAAAAACGAGTATTTTGTCTAACTAAAATAACGGCTAAAACTCTTCAAATAAGCGGGTTAAGAAATTTTGCAACTGCCACGAAAGTTACATAACTGCCCTGTGAATAGTGTAATTTATTATAGCAGCTTAATTGTATTTAATAATTGTAAGTATACTTATCTTTACCTAAATCGAACTTAGCACAATCCAAACGGATTAATTATTAAGGCTTGTCTGCAAGAATTTCAGCTAATTTTTTTCCTAAATCTTCACCCCGTATGTTTTTCGCAACGATTTTCCCATCAGGATCGATCAAGAAGTTTTGGGGAATTAACCGAATAGCGTATTGCTTCGCTACTTCGCTGTCCCAATGTTTTAGATCAGATACTTGTGTCCAGTCAAGTTGGTCTTTATGAATGGCTTTCAGCCAGGCTTCTTTACCATTAGGCCGATCCAGCGAAACGCCCAGTACCGTAAAGTTTTTGTCTTTGTACTGCTTGAAATTCTTAACTAAATTCGGATTTTCAGCCCGGCAGGGACCGCACCAACTCGCCCAAAAATCAACCAGCACGTATTTCCCCCGGAAGCTACTCAAGGATATGGCTTTCCCCGAAGTATCAGGTTGCGTAAACTCAGGGGCCATTGCCCCAACCGAAGTGGCTTGAAGTAGAGCCAGCGTTTTAGCGTAATCTTTGCCGGTTTTGCTGGTTTTAATAGCCTCCGAGAGACTGCTGAACATCGGTTCCACTTTAGAAACTTCTGGAGCAAACCAATCTGTATATTGTTTCAGGACATACAGACTCAGCATAGAAGTTGGGTGTTCTTGAATAAACTGCGCTTTAATTTTATTCTGCTGGGCAAAAATGGCTTCGTTCCGCTTCTCGAAACGCCCTTTAAATTCCTTCTCTTTTTTCTGTTCTGGCGTAGCTGCCTGATATTGCTTCTCTAATAGCGCCATCTGGTCATCAGTTGGCTTGAGCTTTTTTTTCAACTTCTGATTATCGATGTTCATCGGTGATCCGCCAACAACAGCGTTTTGAATGGAGTCAGGACTAGTCACAGAAATAGTGCCGGGTTCGAGATAGAACCGGATGGATGACTTGTCAATAAATAGCCACGCATGTTGGGGTTCATCGACGCTTCCTGTGATGGTAAATCTCCCGTTCTGAATCAGGGAGGAATCCGTATGTCCTGTATTTCCCACTATATATCGCACATAAGCTTTGGCTGCTGGTTTAACCTTCCCTAATCTTCCTTCAATCGTGTAAACGTTACTTTGAGCCCAGACCAACGCTGGACTTACGAACAATGAAATCAGTAGAAAAGGCTTCATAAGCGTTTCATTTATTGGTTATGACTTTTAGAAGAATATGAAGTTTGCTTATTATTGGTACTGATGGAGGTTCCACCTATTTATTATCTGGGATAACAACTGAAATGATTTAAGAACTACTTTGCGGCAAGGAAAATCGATCAGCATTTCGTTGGAATTTCATGTCAGTTGTATTTTTGAGTATGAGGCTATTTAAACGTTCCGTTTTCATCCAAACCATGCGTTTGTTTAGTCATGCTGAGGCCCGAAGCATCTGTTTCGGCCGGCCGGTTAAAGTCGGCTCATAGACAGTTTATTAGCAGACCACAGCATGGCAAAAAACAGCTAATTCACCACCGTTTTTAAACGCTTAAACAGTTTCTAAGTAAATACTTGAGAGGTGGGCTTAAATAGAAACCTATGTATGTTCAAGTGTTGATAACCAAATCAATCCAATCACAGACACGGTTTCTATTTAAGCCCACCTCTCAATTCACTTAACTACACGAGCCATATTGTTTGCCGTCAGGTGAGCTACAACTTGTGCAACCAGATCCGCAGTCTGATTTCTCAAAACACGCACCGGCCGGGCAACCATCGAGGAGACCTCCAGTCACTTTCTTCATTTTTTCTTTAGAAAGTATTTTGTTTGCAAATTTTGACATTACATGTTTCATACCGTAATTGTTTAAAGGTTAAAAATTAATTTATATGATTTGAACAATTCAAATCCAACTTTCATAAGCCAAGTCGTTTCAAAACGCCTTGGGTCACTGGTACATTATCAAAAAACACTACTTCAAGCATAGTACTGGCCAACAACTGTTCGACAGAATGCATGCTAATTAGAAATTGTCAATAGCGAGCTAGTGTCTAAATAGGCATAGTGTAATCCTGTTCTTGAGGTAGATGATACAAACCAACTATGGAATAGTAGTGCCTTATTTAAGTCACTATAAAAAAGAACAGTCTTCATAATAACGCGATGGATTCATTTACATCACTTGAAAGTAGCCAAGTGATGTCCCCAATGTGGTAGTAGCCGGGAAAGCGAAAATTATTAAGGAACGAAGTAGGTGTAAAGGTGATCTGAGCTGTCCGGCACCAACGTCCATGCTCTAGTGCTACTTGCAAAGTATTTTCCAAATTGGCAGGGAACTTGGAGGCCCACCTTTCATAATTGTGTTGCGGTTGACTAAACCAAGCTGTTAGCGCATCGTCAACTAACGACGAGTCTAGTGCCAATAGATGTTGAGCAAGCTTAGTTATTCTGTCATTGCTATTTTCTGAAGTATAAAAAACAACACGAACTCCTATATTAGAATTTCGACTAAGGAGGCCACTTATTTCTTTGTGCTTACGAGCGCAAGGGCTACAGTATGGATTAGTTACTATCGTTAGAATATTTTTCGCATTTGGATTACCCAGCACAATCGGGTGTAAATCGGCAGAAATCGGCTGCATCTCCGGTTGCTGCAATAGCAGCGCCCGGAACAAATCAGGATTACGTTTAAATTGCATTAGCTCGTTATGGTCCTGGCGGCTTTTGGGAAGATGAGCTAATAATGGCTTTAGGATTACCCACGCCAGTGTTGGCAATAAGAACGTAATCAGTATGAGCAGATAAGGCTGTACAAAATCAGGCAATGCATTTAACTGAATAGCCGCCAGCATTCCCTCTACTAATAAAACTGCCTGTACTGCCAGACACAACGAACACCATTGCCGAATGACGCGAGCCTGATAATAGACCGAAAACAGGGTATAGGGCAACGCCAGCCACGCCAAACCGGACAGCAATGGGCGGACAGCAGGCTGGAAACCTATAATTAAAACTGTAATCAAGCCACCTGCAAAATAGAGCAACCCAACATCGGTCCAACTGAGCCACCCCCACAGCTTGGCGGCTGGGGAGTTAAGTACATCATCGCAATTGGTTTTGGCATTAATACTACATAGACGGTCGGCCAGGGCATTTTTACTGCCCAACTGTTTAGCTACCAACAAACCGCTGAGTAGCAAACCCGTTGACTTTGTAGCCAGCAGGAACCAGTCCGTTGCTTTAAGGTCCTTCGCTACGCTCAGGATGATGACAAAAAAAATAAGCAGTGAGCCAACCAACGCAAACGGGCCGCGTAATTCATTAAGGACTTCCCGTTTACGATGGGCACTATAGTCGGATTCACCAGACTGTTCGTTTGTTTCGGCCAACAACACTATACCCGACCAGTTCTTTTCAAAGTCAGTCAATAAATCGCTCTTACGTCCCTGGGTATTGTCACTATATGTAATTCGGTTGCCTGTTAAAGCAGTCACTAATACATACCAACCACCATTCTTATGGAGGTGTGCAACAAAAGGTACTGGTAATTCACGGAGTTGCTCGGTCGTATTGAGTTGGAGGGCTGTATTGTCAATATGCCAATCGGTAAGCAGGTCACTTAAACTAAGCAAGCTAGGAAAGTCAGGATGTTGCGAGAGTTCTTCCTGAACAGTTGCACGCGTCACTTTTGCACCTAGCTCCTTCACCAGGGCGTAAAGTGTTGCCGTTGCATTTTCGTCGGTAGTATTTGATAGCGTGTCGAATAAAGCCATTTCACGAGCTATTGTCGGATTGGTCGGTCGGTCGTTGCCGCCACTCCGCACCGAAGCGATAGCTCAAAGATGTAGCCTACATCGGCTCATTGTTATGCGTTTTTTATGCTTTTTTATGCCATTTTATGCTTTTATAATCCTACTTATACCGTTAAATAAATTGTTTACTCATAAATAGGCATCTACCACCTACTGCCTATATCACTGATTATCAATATATTAAATTTGAAAATTTCTATCAGAAAAAAAAGTATCCAAAAATATATATTTCATTACTTATGTCGTTATTTATCGTCATACCCAACAAATTCATCGTCTTGAATCTACTTCTTCATACCATTATGGGATTAGCAGAGAACATCAAGCAATACCGCAATGATCATCACATCAAACAGGAGTATGTAGCCGATAAAATCAATGTCCATCAAACGACCTATCATCGGATTGAAAACAATAACGAGCGTTGCGCCAAACGATTGCCTGAGATTGCCAATGCGCTGGAAACTACTCCCGACGTACTCAAAAACTACCACATAACGAATTGCCCAAAGCCAGAACTTCCCGAAACCGTTGAGACACTTCTGGCAGAAAAAGAGACTTTAATCGAAAACTTACATATTGAAAATACATTTCTCAAGCATTATACAACTTATCTGCACAGCGTCTGGAATGAATATTGTCTGGGGTATAACAGAGAGCAGCCGGTATTGAACAAATGATTTGAAAATCGCCCGTAACTGGCAGTTGTGTAATCTCAGCACCGCGTTTACAGTAGAATTTTGACACCTTATTTCTTCAGGTAAAGAACCGACTCGTTTGCGATACAAACCTGCCTACTCTACATGAAGACCTTTCAACCGACTCGCCGGGATTTCCTGAAACAAAGCAGCGCGGCTGCGCTGAGTTTAGCTGTCTTCCCTAAACTGAAACGCAAAGTTGCCCCCAGCGATCGGGTGCGCGTAGCCCACATCGGCCTGAACGGTATGGGAACCAATCACCTGAACTGGTTTGCCAATCTACCCGAAGTTGACGTCGTTGGACTGTGCGATCTGGACGAGACGCATCTGGCCAAAGCCCTGGATACGCTCAAAAAAGTACACCCTGACACGACGGCCAAAACCTACTCCGATTTTCGTCATCTGCTCGACCGCTCCGATATCGACGCTATTACCTGCGCTACCCCCGACCACTGGCACGCCCAGGTTGCCATCATGGCGTTTCAGGCCGGCAAAGACGTTTATGGCGAAAAACCCCTCTCCTACAGCGTCCGCGAAGGGCAGAAAATGCTCAAAGCCCTTAATCGATATGACCGCATTTTTCAGCTAGGTACGCAGATTCACGCGGGCGACAACTACCACCGCGTTGTAGAAATCATTCAGAGTGGGACCATTGGCAAGGTACATACCGTTCGGCTCTGGAAAACCGGATTTCCGCCCGTGCTGGGACCGGCCAACTATCAGGCACCACCGTCTACATTGAACTGGGATATGTGGCAGGGGCCCGCTCCCGTCTCGCTGTATACGCCGGAACGGTGTCATTTTACGTATCGCTACTTTCTGGATTATTCAGGTGGTGTGTTTCAGGATTTCTGGTGTCACATAGCCGATGTCGTGTGGTGGGCCATCAATCCGACTGGCCTGAAGCGTATTTCTGCAAAGGGCGAAGCACCCGAAGGTATTGGCGACGCGCCCAAATGGATCGATATTGATTATGAGTTCGACGGACTGAAACTTCATTGGACCAGCACACCACCTAATGTGCCAGGGGCTGAAAAACGTGGTATCGGAGCTTATTTTGAGGGCGAGAAAGGCACACTGCTTTGCGATTACAACACCCGCGAAATCACGATCAATGGGGTCATTATGAGCGATATCGCCGAAGTCCCTATCACCCTTGAACGGTCGCCGGGGCATCAGCAAAATTTCATCAATTCAGTAAAATCACGCAAGCAACCGGAGTCTAATCTGGCCTATGCCCGCCAAATGACAATGCCCATGCATCTCGGCCTGATCTCGTACCGGCTTGGTCAGCCACTGGAGTGGAATCCCCGCAAAGAAAAATTCAGGCATAATTCCGAAGCCAATGCCATGTTGTTCAGGGAATACCGGAAAGAATGGGATTTGATATGAAGTCTGAACCAGCAGAAGGTATATCGAAATTCCTACAACGCCTGACGCAACAGAACTCCAAGAATGGCCGCTGCGGCAATCACACCCAGTTCGGGTAGTTTTTTGAATCGGTACAGGAGTAATATGGTTACGAGTGCAATGCCAATCGCAGGCAGATCGATAAGTTGCCGACGGGCCAGCACAACGACGGCTCCGGCAATAGCTCCTACAGCGGCAATGGTTACGCCATCGACAAACGCCTTGATGCCCGGATGTTTACCATACTTTTTGAAGTAGGGAGCCGGTAAAACTGTCAGCAGATAACAGGGTAGAAATGTAGCCAGTGCCGCCACAACCGCACCCCAAAAACCGGCTACCAGATAGCCGATAAACGCAACGGTAATGACAACAGGACCAGGGGTAATCATGGCCACCGCAACGGCATCTAAAAACTGCTGTTCGGTCAGCCAGCCGTATTCTTTGACAACACCACCATACAGAAATGGAACGATAGCCAACCCACTACCGAACACAAAAGCCCCAGCTTTGGCGAAGAAAATAGCCAGTTTCCATAAAATCGAATCAGTGGGTATTGCCAACACCTGAGTCAGAACGGGAGCCCAGACGTTGCCGGTTCGCCCAGGTAGACTGTAGGGCGATGCCTTTACAAACCAGTATAGAATGCCTGAACCAACTACTAGCCACAATAACTCCGATTCCATAACGACCGTTGTAACCGCCGAGACAATAAACAGCCCCCAGCTTAGCCCATCTTTTGCGACAGTTTTATTGGCGAGTTTATACGTTCCAATGGCAATAAGCCCAATAACAGCTGAGCCAACGCCATAAAACATGGCCTGCATCCAGGGCAATCCGCCAAAGTGTACATATGCCCAGCCTAACGCCAGTACCATCAAAAAAGAAGGCAATACGAAGGCCACCCCAACAATCGTAGCGCCCAGAATCCCATAGTGCACATAGCCAAGATAAATGGCCAACTGGGCTGCTAATGGCCCCGGAGCTAATTGCGCCAGCGCTACACCTTCCCGATAATCAGTTTCATCAATCCATCTCCGATCCTGAACCAGGTCGCGGTACATAGCGCTCACCAAGGCGGGAGGACCGCCGAAACCAAATGTGCCTAGCTTCAGAAAATAGACCGTAAGTTGTCGGCGTGTATAAGCAGTTGTCGGGATAACCATTGCTTTGTTTAATGCTTCATAGCTGGTGTTCCTTTACCAAGTTGATCAAGTGCTGCCCGAAAGCCACGCGCCAGATCGGTGGCAGGGCCACGACCGTAGTAATGTAAAAACACCGTTCGTGGTTGGTCACCCAGCATATGGTGGTGGAGTGCAACCACTTCCAGGTTATTCTTCCGTAAGATTTTTACGACTGAATTCACTTCACTTTCGAGCATAGCAATGTCGCCTGCTATATGGGCGCCAGACTGCTGACCCGCAAACGACGCCCAGGAATTTAATCCGATAGCCGCAGTCATTTCTGCACCCATCGCCGTAATCTGCACATCATCGCGGCCTACAGTATATTTATAGGTGGGTCCGTTTACTACTCCTTTATGTTTCACAATCTCATCCAAAGCAGGCAAATCAAACAATTCCTTACCCGTTTGGGAAGCTGTTGCTGATTGGGTTCCGTTGGGCTGATTGGCCGGAAAAAGTTTCGTACGTTGAATAGCCTGTGCGTACTTTTTTGCCAGATTGCTCACATCGCCCATACCGTGCAGGTGCATGTAAAAAATGCGGGGCTGTTCGTAAAAAAAGTGATTGTGAATAGCACCAATCTCCAGCCCGGCAGCGTGAACCGCATCAATCAACGGGTTCACCTCTTCTTCGAGTAGAACCGTATCGCTCATCATAACAGTCTGCTTTCCGTCGAGTGTTTTCTTGAAAGCAACCCATCCACCGAAGCCAAACGGAATAGGAACAGGTTCACCTTTTAGGGTCACTTTCAGATCCATACGTGGTAAGGGGACTGAGTAGGTAGCCTGAGCTTCGTTGTAAGTTCCTTTTTTCCCCAGTGCAGTTGCAATGACGTCCTGTTCTTCCGCCGACAATGCAGGGGTAGGCCCAATGAGTAACGCATCGGTACCGGAAGTCGAACAAATGGGAATGGCACCTGCTACGATCGCCGTTTGCAGAAAATTTCTTCGTTTCATAGACATGGCAGAAAGGTTAAGTCGACAACGAATATGCATTTTTAAAACGCAATACCAAACTGAAACCCAACGGCGGCTGAAGCAGAGCGGTCATTACCAAACCGAACGGGTATGGGTATGGCTACGAAATAAGAACTGTCTTTATTCCGCTTTACAACTTTGTTAAATACAGGGGTAACGCCATAGCGCCCGTTTGTTTCAAAAGCCAGTCGACCCGCAAACGTGAACCCGTTTCCTAAACCAAGCAGTATACCGGGGTGAAACAACACATTACTAACCCGACTGACATGGTTTTCTGCACGGATAATGGGGACAATCTCGGCCGAAAAGCCCACTCGATCGGTCTTCCACAGGTTCAGCCCGATCGGAAATCCGACGACGTAATAATCAGAAAAATTAGTCTCGCTGCCATTGCCATCAATGGTAACCAACGGGTGAAGTATGCCCAGATAACCAGCCATTCGGGGTGGAGTTGGTACGGTGGTCTGCGCACTAACATCTATTGGCCATATCCCGATCAGTAGCCAGAATAAAAACTGAACAGATATTCTTTTAGGGGATGAATCAGGCCCCGAACCAAGGGAGTAACGTCGTTGCATATCGTAATCGGAAACAATTTCCACTACAATGCTACAGGCGTCTTTGCGCGAAAAATAGAATAGAATTAACCTTTTGTATCTGCTTTACCTTTTAGCCAGCTTTTTCGGTACTCGGAGGGGTTTAGCCCAATCTGTTTCTTAAAAATCCGGTTAAAATGACTCTGATCAGAGAATCCAGTCAGGTAAGCTATTTCAGACAATGTGTAAGCAGTTGATTCAAGTAACTGAAGCGATTTTTCGATACGAAGTTTACGGATGTATTCGCCAAATGACAGATTATCGAAATACCGCGAGAACTCTCGCGACAGATAGGCGGGATTGACCGACAGATTTTCCGATAAGCCTTTCAGGCTCAACGACAGGTTTGTATCAATCTGATCCTGAATCATTTCCCGAAGCTCCTTTACCCAGACAGGTGCTTTTTTCTTCGGTTTTTCGTAGGTATGAAGTACCTGTAGCAATAGCTTTTCTGTCGGGCTTTGCGTGTGCTTCTGGCGTTGTAGGTATTTTGCCCAACTATAAAGTGCATCATATAAAATCATTCCCTGTGCCAGTAATTCATGATCGTCACGGATGTTGAAAGCCATACCTGCCGAAATGGCCCAAAGTCCAGCAGCCTGCGAAGCCAGCAAATGATCATCAATGTCGGCGCCCCGAACAATGGGAGCTATTATCTGTAGGGCCGGATCTATTAGCGCGTACTTCTCCAGGAAATAATCAAATGTGCAGCGGCCTTCGTAATGCGTATATTCTACTCCCGGAATGTCGAATGGCGTCGCGTCTAACTCCTGCGCTTTCATTTGTACCTGCGATTCCTGTACGAAAATAATTTCGGCTTCCGGGTCAATAAATCTACGGATCAGCCAGGGGCAGGCAAGCCGGTCAATTTTAGGACGTTCACGGGTAATCCAGCGCATAAAAAGCCGTTTTTGATTTTAAACGGCTAAATTACCAAATGCCATTGCATTACAAACTACTACCTAAAACGGGTGTTAATATATCCTTCTTACATAGAAATGTTAGGAAATAACATTTTGTTGTTAGGTACAACAAAAAAGCACTCAACATAAAATGTTAAGTGCTTAAAATTCCATGTGATCCCGAAGCGACTCGAACGCTTGACCGTCTGCTTAGAAAGCGTACCTTCCCTACTAAAGGATAGGCCGATCCGGTTCCTTGCGGAATCGCATGTGACTAAACTCTGGCAATTGCCGTTGCATGATATGGCGGATGTTGCCCGCAAATGGGCACTGCTGTGTTGCTATACGGGCCTGGATTACCACGACGGGTCAAGATCGCCCAGAAGCCGGCCCTCTAATCTGCCATCAGGTAGCCGAGTTGCTTTCTGCGTTGGGTGAATTTTCTTCGTTTCTACATACTTACTGCGTTCGGGACTGAAGTGCAACACTACGGAGACTGCTTCGTTGTCCGTTTTAGTTGTTCCAAGCAGGTTTTGGAAATAGGTTCGGCTGTTGAACGTTTTGGGGTAAACAAACTCCTCGGCAGTCTCTCGAAAACGATTGATCCTGTCGAGGGGCAGGTTTTGCGGATTAGCCCGATTGTACGTCGTCAAGTAAAAGTGGACAAATGCGGTGAAAAGGTGAAGAGACAACGTCAGTTAAAGCAACTACCTACCTGGAATCCAGCGGAAGCCCTATTCTGTATGGAGCACACAGGGATATACAACGCCCACTTACTAGATTTTTTGCATAAGCTACATGTACCTATCTGGTTAGAGAACAGCTTACAAATCAAGCAGTCAGGCGGTATGCAGCGGGGCAAAAATGACACCGTCGATGCTCAACGGATTGCGGAGTATGCCCGCGGTGGCGTACCACTATCGCTTTCGTGATCAGGTCCGCTTATGGGAACCACCTCGGTAGCTTATTCAGCAGTTAACGTTCTTAAGTGCTGCCCGCCAACGGCTTATTCAGGCGTATAATTTATTAGCTGGGCCACTCATTGAACAAGACCGGGCTGCCAGCGCAGTCATTTGTCAATCCCCTTTTACAAAAGCAACTTCAACGTAATAGCCGAAAGTCGTTGATGGCCCTTAAGGAAGAGCAAAAAGTAATTGATCACCAGATTCAGAGTCTTATCCAAGCTGATACTCGCCTTAAAGAACTCTTTAATTGGATCGTTTCTGTCCCAAGAATCGGTCCAGCGACAGCGACTGAAATCTTGGTGGTTACCAATGAAATGAAGGCCATCACTGATCCTAAGCAGATGGCGGCTTCGGCCGTCCGATTGCCATGCGGGCGTGGCTCCATTTGAATATCGCTCAGGCACTAGTATCCGGGGTAAGACCCGACTCAGTCACCAAGCTAGAAAACGGTTGAAAACCTTGTTTCGTCTAGGGGCTATGTCGGTTATTCAAATGAAGGGGGAGCTTCAGAGCTATTACCAACGTAAAGTAGGTGAGGATAAGAATAAGATGCTGGTGCTGAATGCCGTTCGTAACAATCGGACCGCCGAGCGGCTGATCCATCGGGTATACGCAGTTGTGCGTCGGGGCGAAAAATATAACAAAAATTATGTGTCACCGCTTGCATAGCCCATAGAAATCGGTGCGAACGATCAATAACGTACGCCCCGCCGATGCATACTGGGGCCGACAAGAACAAATCGTAGCCGAACGGAAAAAATCAAGTCGCACCGGAGCTAACGATGGCCCAACGGCGGAAAAGCGGCCCACCGCTGTGGTCATATTTTTCAGAAACTACAAATTGGTTAAAGGCATCTCTTCTCTTTTCGCCCGCATCTGTCCACTTTCGGTTGACGATATACAGTAATGGAAATAAAAGGGGAACTAAAAACGTTAGCGTCAATTATAATTGTACTAAACCGGGAAATTATATTGAATTAGATTATTAGATTGACGGAAAGTCAGTAAATTATCAAATTGCATTGACGCAAATACCAAGTAACTTGGCAAAAGGTCAAGTATGGTACTTTGTTTGTCCAATGACAGGGGAACGTTGCCGAACTCTATATTTAGCTGGAAAATATTATTTATCCCGTAAAGCTTTACAAGGGACATTGTACGAAAGTCAAACGTATTCAAAATACTATCGCTATCTAGATAAGACTTTTGAACCTGGATTAAAATCAGACAATCTCTACAATGAGATATATAAGCCTTATGCAAAGATGCATTACCGAAGTAAGCCTACGCCTAAAATGAGAAAAGTATTGCAAATGAAGAGGGCTTATGACTTGTCGAAAGGTAAAGTCCCTAAATCATTTAAAGTTTACTTTTTAGAATGTATATAATAATCTGTCAACAAATTTTAAAAATGCCTACACAAAATAATATTAATCAATGACTTATATAGACTTTTTGTGGTCTCGACGGGAATCGAACCCATATCAAACGTTTAGGAAACGTCTATTCTATCCGTTGAACTACGAGACCAAAAAAGGAGCGGTCATTCTGACCGCTCGTCTTTGTAAATACAAATTTGACGAAAATCCGTCAACCTGCCAAACCGTCGCCATATTCGGCCGATTCGGTTAGTGGTACATGCACCCAATTTGGGTAAATCTGGTAATGCTTCTCCATGACCAGATCATAAAGCAACTCCCGTAGCTCACCGACGTTCTCGCCAGTCTGTGCCGAAATGAAGGCCACATAGTCTGCCTTTTGGGCCAGATAGGTTTTCTTCAAATACTCCAGCGCCGTTTTTCGGCGCACAGCAACCGGAATGACAACTTCTTCGTGCAACAAGTCATCACTGAATTCGTCGTCCAACGAAGTGGTTTTCTCTGCCCATTCGTCTTTTGGTACAAATTGGTCCATTTTATTGAAAACCAGCACCATCGGTTTATCAGCGGCTTTAATATCGGCCAGCGTCGTATTCACGACCTCAATCTGCTCTTCAAAATTCGGATGTGATACATCCACCACGTGAACCAGAATATCGGCCTCACGTACCTCGTCCAACGTCGATTTAAACGACTCGATCAGCGTTGTCGGTAGTTTGCGGATAAACCCAACGGTATCTGTCAACAGGAACGGAATATTGCCAAGTGTTACCTTCCGAACCGTCGAATCGACCGTAGCAAAGAGCTTATTTTCGGCAAATACGTCCGTTTTAGCCATCGTTCGCATGAGCGTCGACTTACCAACGTTTGTGTAACCCACCAGCGCTACCCGCACCAGCCGGTCTCGTTCCTTCCGGCGCGTGACACTTTGTTTATCGATCTTGGCGAGTTTCTCTTTCAGAAACGCGATCCGGTCTTTTACAATCCGTCGGTCAGTTTCAAGTTCCTTCTCACCCGGCCCGCGCATTCCCGTGCCACCTTTCTGGCGGCTAAGGTGAGTCCACATTCGAGTCAGACGTGGATACAGATACTGATATTGGGCCAGTTCGACCTGAACACGCGACTGGGCCGTCTGCGCCCGCATCGAAAAAATATTCAGAATAAGCAGGCTCCGATCGAGGACTTTGATCTCCTTAAATTCAGCTTCCAGGTTACGCACCTGAGCAGGGGTCAGATCATCATCGAAAATGATGCTATCGACCGGATTAGCCAGAATAAAGGTCTGAATCTCTTCCAGTTTTCCCTTGCCCACAAAGGTCCGGGTATCGGGCCGATCGAGTTTTTGAGTAAATGATTTTATTGTTTTAACGCCCGACGTTTCGGCCAGGAACGCTAATTCGTCTATGTATTCTTTGGTTTGGTCGGCGGTTTGCTTTTGCGTAATCAGCGCGACCAACACAGCGGTTTCGGGTTGTTTATGAGTGTCGACCATGTAAATTCTTAAAGGTGATTAGGCGATTTATAGCTTATGAAAGAACGTATTTTCCAGGTACTATCAGGTCCGCAAACCCGATCCTGAAAAACTGCCCGCCAATGCGATGATCAATCCATCAGGTGTTATTAACCCAACCGGTTTCTTTCTGATAAGCTATAAGCCTGTAAATTATAACGGGCCATTTTGACTAAAAGTTTCGACAGCGAATCTGCCCGATCATTCTGCCGAAACCAACTGAATAGCATTACACTTGAACCATTTTCCAGTGTCCTCGTCGGAAAACCCAGATGGCAATTCCGGCCAACAATGTCTCGCTGATAGCTACCGACCAGAATACACCCTCAGGACCCCAGTTCAGTAGGTGAGCAAGCGTATAGGCAAGTGGAATTTCAACGACCCAAAAACAAAAAATGTTGATGATTGTTGGGGTACGGGTGTCGCCCGCGCCATTGAGCGACTGACTCAATACCATTCCATACGCCATAAACAGATAGCCCAGGCAGAATACGCGCAGGCATTCTACCGCAATGGCTACTACACGGACGTTGTTGTCGAACAAGCCAACTATGGGAGTGGCTCCCAGGAAGAAACCAACGCCAACGGCTGCTAAAAAGAGCATGTTGCAGAAAGCCGCCCGCCAGGCGGAGGTTTCGGCACGTTCGGGCTGATTAGCCCCCAGATTCTGTCCAACCAGCGTAGCAGCCGCATTGGCCATACCCCACGAAGGCAGAATTGTAAACACAATGATCCGAATGGCAATGGTATACCCAGCCACTACATCGCTACCAAAGGTCGATAAAATACGCGTCAGGAATATCCAGCTGGCCGAGCCAACCAGAAACTGGCTGGTCCCGCCAACGGCCAGACTGAGCAAATTTTTGATCAGGCTCATATCAGGTACAACATCCGAGCGCAGCACCTGGATTGCCCCTTTCACGCGCGTCAGGGCGTTTAATTGATATAGAACGCCCATCGTCCGACCAACGGTCGTTGCCACCGCCGACCCCATAACACCCAGTTCGGGAAAGGGCCCCAGTCCGAAAATAAATACCGGACATAGCACAATGTTGACGCCGTTGGCCAGCCACAGCGACCGCATCGCCACCGATGCATCGCCCGAACCGCGCAAACAGCCGCTCAGCGTATAGAGCAGCATGATGGCGGGCGCGCTGGCGAAAATCATCCGGGTGAATCCTACACCATTGCCAATAAGCTTTTCGTCGCCACCCATCAGCCGCAATATGTCTTCGGCAAAGACAAAACCGACCACGCCCATGAAGAGTCCTAATGCTGTTGACACCAGAATTACCTGCCCCACCACGGTACCTGCCCCCGGTGGTTCTCCTCCCCAACCCGGCGGGATACAAGGGCTGTGGCTGCTGTGCTGAGGCCAATAGCAATGGAGTATACAATGGTCAGTACCGATTCGGTAAGACCCACAGTAGCAATGGCTTCTGTACCGATTTTGGCGACAAAAAACACATCGACAACGGCAAACAACGACTCCATGACCATTTCCAGAATCATCGGAACCGACAGTAAAAAGATGGCCCGGTTGATACTACCGGACGTAAAATTGGTTTCTGTACCACGTAATGCGGCCAGGAATAACCGAAAAAATTTGGTCATTGGATCAAAAAGGCTATGCCGAAGTCACGATGACTACAGACAATGCATGAAGACTAGGAAAATGGAAACGATCGGCCCAGATGGGCGACAGGAACTTGAAGAAGAAAAAACCGCGTGGGTTTTTAAGCGAGGAACTTCATGGGCTTTTCGGGCCGCCGTAGCGGGCACATTTAGACCGCAAACTTACTACTTTATTTAGAACAAAGTCAAACGGGTTTGAGCAAACGGCAGATTAAAATAGTGAACAGGAACGCTTTTGCGGGGTTTATTTAGTTGACAACCTGATCATTAAATTTAACCTGCCTGTTGATGACAAGTAATTTATGTCAAAAATAGCAGGTATTTAGCGTATGAATAATCAATGGTGCAGCCTTAAGGAACTAGCTGATTTTCTGAAAAACGAATTTTCTATCGATCGTTATGATCCTAGTGAACAAGGCGGAATCTATCACCCTTCTGACCAGCCCGTTACGCGTTTGGGCCTGGTCCTCGAACCCTGGCCTGATTTGCCCGAATGGATTGCAGGTCATCAAATCGATGCGCTCTGGATCCATCGCCCGTGGAAGCTCGATACGATCAGAATGCCTCGGGATATTGGCATTTTATCGCATCATCTGCCGTTCGACGAAACACTGACAATGGGTTACAATCCCTTACTGGCCAGCCTAATGAGTAAACTTGGACAACCCGAACCCCTGGGATTCAGGCAGGCAACAGCTGACAATGGCGAATTGCTCCCCCAGCGCCCAATTGGTATGTTGTTCGATATTGTCGGACAGGAATTTGATGCCCTACTTCGGGAAGTTAACAGCCTCTTTGGCGGCTATGATAGAGCCGAAGCAGGCCGTTGCCCAACGGGAGCCCATACGATTAGTCGAATTGCGGTTGTGGGGGCGATGAATGAGCTTTTAATTCGGGAAGCTTACGACCGCGACGCTGATCTTTATTTGACCGGTCAATATAGAAAGCCAGCACAGCCGGCCGTAGATGATACGGGCATAGCCGTCATTTCCATTGGACACCTGCGGAGCGAAGAATGGGGTCTGCGGGCTCTGGCGGATCTATTACATGATCGATGGCCAACAATAGAGATAGTGATGCCTATAAGCGGGCAAACCGTTACGGTTATGAGTAATAACAATTCTGTCTAGCAACATGAAGAATGTGTTAAACCATTTTTGTCTTAGTTTGTCTTTAGTAAGGAGCTGCTTAACTTGGCAGCGTTTATCCAACTATCGTATCGTACTTATAATAAATCAAACACGATGAAAACCCTACACGCTAATATCTTCGTTTGGCTGCTGGCCAGCTCATTGGCTGGTGGCTCATTAGTCGCTTGTGCGCAGGCAACTACCGGCGCGGCTACGGCATCTACAGCAACGACTGACCCGGCTAAATCGCAATTGCTGCAACCAATGCGGCAAATGATGGATAAAATCAAGAAATTACAGCCAACGGGCGACCCCGACTTTGATTATGCATTCCAGACAAAGCTTCACACGCAGGGCGAACAGGATTTGTTGAAGCAGGAGATTCAGAATGGTAAAGATTCATCGTTGAAACAGATGGCCCAGACTTTATTAACGGCCACCCAAGGTGATGCGGCTCTGATCGACGAAACCCTGAAGCAGCTTAAGCCATCCCGCCCGAATCAGGCATTCACTCAGCAACAGAGTCGCAATGTACAGGCAATGGCGCTGAAACTCCAGCAGGGTGGTATTGAAGATAAGCTGACGAGTGATTTCGATAAAAACTTCGTTACTATTCTGCTCGATCACCGGCAGGATGCCATTGATCTGGCCAATACATATCTGCAATATGGAAAAAATGCAACGCTGAGAGATTACGCTCAGAAGCTGGTCACGAAAGCTCAGACCGAAATGACGCAGGCTAAAGCCGCATTACCCAAGCAGAACTAACCAATATTAAGTATAAGCGACAGTACTGCCGAATGAGCCTGTTCTCATTCTACAGTACTGTTTTTTTTATGAAGCTATCCGATACGTTTATTCCAACGGCAGGCGCTGTTGGCTTACTTCCCATGGTCACGTACTTCCTTTTGATGGTGACCATGTACGCTTTTCTGGGGAATTTTATATTTGCTCTATCGGCGCGCACCCGCGTCAGTTCCAGCTATCAGACATCGCAGACCCTTGTGGCTATTATTTCAGCCATAGCGGGCCTTTCCTACTTCTTCATACAAGGTTACTACCACGACCTGCTAGCCGAACTGACCACTCTTTCGGATGCAGAAAACCGGCAAACACTTATTCGGGAATCCTACAACGCCATTGGCCAATATCGGTACATGGAATGGGCCGTTACAACACCTTTGTTGCTGCTCAACATGGTATTAATGCTAAGAATCGACTTACGAAGTGTTAAGCGCCCGCTACTAATTATGCTGCTGGCTGATTTCTTTATGATTCTGGCAGGCTACATTGGCGAGCAACAACTTGCGTTCGACAACGAAATTCTGGTTGGCCCAAAATTACTCTGGGGCGGGGTTGCAGCGATTGGCTATGTTATGATTCCCGTTACCCTCCGCAAATTCTGGAAGCGGTTTGCAAGCCATGCCTTACCCCAGGAACAATGGGCTTATCGATTGATGGCTCTTAGTACTGTTACTTTCTGGGGTGTTTATCCAATCGGTTATATTCTGACGGTATTTAGTTTCGATACGAACTGGCTTCATATCGCCTTTTCACTTGCCGATCTCATTAATAAAATTGGCGTCGGGTTGGTTACCTATTGGGCAGGGAAAGAAACAGTTAAGTAGTTTTTCTGGCAGCCCGCTATTTTCTGTGGATAAAACCGCGGCACAGTTATGAGCGAAAATCTGGCAACAGACTGTATTTTTTTATATTGATCAGATCCGAATACGGATAGGGGTCAAAGCAAACCATCCACTCCTGTAATATTCCCTGAAAATCCTGTCTTATCCAATGATCCTACGGTGAATGGATGGTTTTTCAGAATTTTCAACAATCTTGCTTTGTCATTTGACAATCTCATAGCTTTAAGCTGCTTTTGTTGAGAATTATGAAGGAATACATCCGTCCCATCAAACGTCTATTAGTCGCCAATCGGGGTGAAATCGCTATCCGTATCATGCGGGCTGCTACCGAGCTTGGCATCACGACTGTTGCCGTTTACACCTACGAAGACCGTTATTCACTGCACCGTTACAAGGCCGATGAAGCGTATCAGATCGGCCGCGACGAAGAACCTCTGAAACCCTACCTCGATGTAGAAGGTATCGTTCTATTGGCTAAACGGCATAAGATCGACGCGATTCACCCAGGATATGGTTTTTTATCTGAAAACGTAAAGCTAGCCCGTCGGTGCCGCGAAGAGGGCATTATTTTCGTTGGGCCGTCGCCGGAAGCGATGGATGCGCTGGGCGATAAAGTGAGAGCGAAAAATCTGGCGACTACAGCAGGGGTTCCCCTTATTCCTGATTCTCGGGAAGAAAATATGAGCCCGGAGTTTGCCTTGTTAGAAGCTGAGCGGATTGGTTTTCCGGTTATGGTGAAAGCCGCTGCGGGTGGCGGTGGACGTGGGATGCGGGTGGTACGGCAGGCCGAAGAGTTTGAAAAAGCGTTTACGGAGGCCAAAAATGAAGCTCGTAATGCGTTCGGTGATGACACCATTTTTCTGGAAAAATTCATTGAAGATCCCAAACATATTGAAGTACAACTCCTTGGCGATCAGCACGGCAATATCGTTCACCTATACGAACGCGATTGCTCGGTTCAGCGTCGATTCCAGAAGGTTGTTGAGGTAGCGCCCTCTTTTGGCCTGAAGCAGGAAACCAAACAGAAACTGTACGAATATGCGCTTCAGCTGGGCCGGGCCGTGAAGTATTCGAACGCAGGTACAGTTGAATTTCTGGTTGATAAAAACGAAAACATTTATTTCATCGAGGTCAACCCTCGAATTCAGGTTGAGCATACGATCACGGAAGAAGTAACGGGCATCGATATTGTCAGGACGCAAATCCTGATTGCGATGGGTTACAAACTATCCGATAATGGGATCTACATCCACCATCAGGATGAAATACCGCTGAATGGATTCGCGATTCAGTGTCGTATCACTACCGAAGATCCAACCAACGGATTCAAGCCAGATTTTGGCACGATCATCGCCTACCGTAATGCGGCTGGTTTTGGTATACGGCTCGACGAAGGCAGTAGCTACGCGGGCATGAAAATTTCGCCTTACTTCGACTCGATGATCGTAAAGGTATCGGCGCGGGGGCGAACATTAAAGGGAGCCACTCAACGCCTGACACGTGCTTTACTGGAATTCCGGATTCGGGGCGTAAAGACTAACATCGGCTTTCTGCTGAATGTAATCAGCCACCCAATTTTTCAGCGCGGAGAAGCCCGGGTTTCGTTTATCGAATCACACCCCGAGCTATTCGACTTACGGAAGCCACAGGACCGCTCGACGCGGGTACTTAACTACCTCGCCGATGTCATTGTCAACGGCAACCCGGAGGTAAAAAAGAAAGATGATACCAAATTTTTCAGGACACCTATCGTTCCTCCTTACGATACATTTGGCCCCTATCCTGCCGGTAATCGGGATCGATTGAAGGAATTGGGCCGGGAAAATTTTACGCAGTGGGTACTCGATCAGAAGTGCGTTCTCTATACCGATACGACCTTCCGCGACGGTCACCAGTCACTGCTGGCAACCCGCGTTCGAACACAGGATCTGCAAAAAGTAGCCGAAGGATTTGCCAAAAACCATCCCGAACTGTTCTCGATGGAAGTATGGGGTGGAGCTACGTTCGATGTATCGATGCGGTTCCTCTACGAAAGCCCGTGGAAACGTCTGGCTGCACTACGCGAAGCTATGCCGAACATGCTGCTCCAAATGCTGTTCCGGGGCTCCAATGCGGTTGGTTACTCGGCCTATCCGGACAATCTGATTGAAAAATTCGTCGAAAAATCCTGGGAAACGGGTATTGATATTTTCCGGATCTTCGACTCACTGAACTGGAATGAAGCCATGAAGGTGAGCATTCGGGCCGTTCGCGAACGGACAGATGCCCTTTGTGAAGCGGCTATCTGCTATACTGGCGATATGCTCGATCCGGCAAAACACAAGAAATATAATCTGCAATATTACCTGGATCTGGCCAGGCAGCTTGAAGACGAAGGTGCGCACATGCTGGCCATTAAAGACATGGCGGGCCTGCTGAAACCACTGGCGGCTGATGTACTGGTGCGCGAATTGAAAAAAGCGGTGAGCATCCCGGTTCATCTGCACACCCACGATACGGCAGGCATTCAGGCCGCGACCTATCTAAAAGCCATCGATGCCGGTGTCGACATTGTCGATTGTGCGCTGGGAGCACTGTCTGGCCTGACCTCGCAACCGAATTTCAATTCCGTGGTCGCCATGATGCAGGGGCATGAACGCGAATGTCCCATCAATTTATCGTCGCTCAATGCATACTCCAACTATTGGGAAGACGTCCGCGAATATTACTACCCATTCGAGTCGGGTATGAAAGCAGGGAGCGCCGAAGTGTATGAGAACGAAATTCCGGGGGGGCAGTACTCAAACCTGAAACCGCAAGCTTTTGCAACGGGCCTGGGCGACAAATTTGAGACACTCAAGAAGAACTATTCCGTAGCGAACCAATTGTTCGGCGATATTGTGAAGGTAACACCTTCGTCGAAAGTGGTTGGAGACATGGCGATTTTCATGACCGCCAACAACCTGACTGCCGATGACGTATTGACTCGGGGCGAATCGCTGTCATTTCCCGAATCGGTGAAAGAACTGATGAAAGGAATTCTGGGCCAACCCGTAGGCGGTTTCCCAAAAGAGGTTCAGCAGATTATCCTTAAGGGCGACCAACCCATCACCGGGCGTCCAAATGAGCACCTGAAACCGATTGACTTCGACGCCGATTTTTCCGCTTTCCAGAAGAAATACCCGCTGAGTGATGGGTTCGTAGATTATCTGTCGTATCAGATGTATCCGAAGGTGTATGACGAATACTATAAAGCCAACGAGCAATATGGCGATGTCAGCATTATTCCGACCCCGGCATTTTTCTACGGTCTGAAGGAGAACGAAGAGATTCTGATCAACATTGAAGAGGGTAAAAATATCCTTGTTCGGCTGTTGTTCAAGTCAGAACCGAATGAGTTCGGAATGCGGACAATCACCTTTGAACTGAATGGACAGAGCCGCCAGGTTCAGGTTCGCGACAGAGCGTCGAAGGTAGAAAAAGCGATGAACGCCAAGATTGGTAAAGCGGGCGATGTGGGCGCTCCCCTACAGGGTCGGCTCACGCGAATACTGGTTAAAGCGGGCGATGAGGTCAAGAAAAACCAGCCGCTATTTGTGATTGAGGCCATGAAGATGGAGAGTATCGTAGCAGCACCCAAAGCAGGGAAGGTCGATAAGATCGCGCTCAAAGAAGGCGTTGTGGTCGAACAGGACGACTGTGTGGTTGAATTGTCGTAATGACGAACTACTGAACCTGCCTCTAGAGCAGTCATTCAGTGAGTAAATAAGGCAGGATTTTTTCAGTCCCGGTTTTAGCAAAACCGGGACTTCTTGTTTTTGTGTTTTTCTATACCTGATAAGACACAGAAGTTGCATCATTTACTGAGTGTTTTTTGTGGATAACATTGTGTAAAACAAAATTTTACGCCAAATTACTACCTCTAAACGAACCCCTTGCATCATGGAGAATCAGCCCTCAACTCCGCCTTTATCACCCGCTCCCGTACCGCTTAGCGAGTCTGACGCTCGTATGTGGGCAATGTTCACTCACTTAAGCGCCCTACCCGGCTCATTTGTGCTGATTGGCAGTATCGTGTTGCCATTGGTCATCTGGCAGATTCAGAAAGAAAAGTCCCCATTTGTGGACTTTCATGGGAAAGAAGCCGTAAACTTCAACATCACAATAGCGATTGCGGCCTGTTTATCATTTTTATTGATGCTCATTTTAATCGGTGTGTTTCTCATTTGGGTAGTGGGAGTCGTATGGCTTGTTTTCACCGTTATTGCCGCTGTTAAAGCGAATAACGGCGAATATTACCGGTATCCGCTGACCATTCGGTTTATTAAATAAGTCGGGACGTCATATTATCTTATCGTCTTTCAGTAGCTTGACTCTATAATTCCAATCGCCATTCCAGTCAAAATCCCATTGAGAGTCGGTAAAGATCTCATTGGGATTTTGTATTTTCTCAAGGTGCTTTTCTGAGCTTTATCTGGCAGTATTTGGCTTTATTTCTGTAATAAATCCAACATAACAAGTTGATTGTAAAGCCCCTTAACCCTTTTCTAGAGAAAACTCCAAACAGGGCTTTTAATCTAAAGGAGCACATTTTGCGTTATTCACGATTCCAATTCTCAGGGATTTTACCCGAACCTAATCACCCTTACTTTGCGTTTTAAGTATGACTTTTCGGTCAGAGTTTTGATTAATTTATTTCTTTTATCGCGAATACCCCATGCAGTCGGCTTTAGAAAGTACCCTCGATATACAAAAAATTCGTCAGGACTTCCCCGTACTTGATCAGGAAGTGAACGGGCGTCCACTGGTCTACTTCGACAATGCAGCTACGAATCAAAAGCCGCTTCCGGTCATTCATGCCTTAACCCGCTATTACGAAGGCTACAACGCTAACATTCACCGGGGTATTCACCACTTGGCCGAGCAGGCAACAGCGGCATTTGAAGCATCTCGCCGGGCCGTCCAGGCGTTTTTGAATGCAAAACACTGGCAGGAAATCATCTTTACTTACGGCACTACTGATGGCATTAATCTGGTTGCTCAGACGTATGGCCGCCGGTTTTTGAAAGAGGGTGATGAGATCATTATCTCGACTATGGAACACCATTCCAACATTGTTCCCTGGCAAATGTTGTGCGAAGAAAAGGGATGTGTTCTTAAGGTTATTCCTGTTGATGACAACGGCGAATTGCTGATCGACGAGTATGAAAAGCTTTTGTCGGAGAAAACAAAATTTGTTTCCTGCGTTCACGTCTCGAATTCGCTCGGAACGATAAATCCGGTCAAGACCATCATTGATAAAGCCCACGCCGTTGGCGCTGTTGTCCTGATCGATGGAGCGCAGGCAAGCTCACACCTTGAACTGGATGTGCAGGCACTGGACGCTGATTTTTACGTACTATCCGCTCATAAATTATATGGCCCAACAGGCATGGGTGTCCTGTATGGTAAAAAAGATATTCTCGACTCAATGCCGCCTTACCGGGGCGGGGGCGAGATGATCAAGGAAGTCACATTTGCCAAAACGACCTATAACGACCTGCCATATAAATTCGAGGCTGGCACACCCAATATTGCCGATGTGATTGCCGTTAAAACGGCGCTGGAATACATGGCTGGCTTAGGTAAAGAAAATATTGCTGCCCACGAAAACGACCTGCTTCAATACGCTACGGAACAATTGAGTGAGCTGAACGGTCTACGCATTATCGGTCAGGCTAAGCACAAAATCGGCGTCATTTCGTTTGTGCTCGATGGTATTCATCATCAGGATACAGGCGTCATTCTGGATCAGCAGGGCATAGCTGTCCGAACGGGTCATCACTGCACCCAACCGCTGATGCAACGTTTCGGAATAGCAGGAACTACGCGGGCGTCATTTGCGGTTTATAACACCAGAGAAGAGGTTGATCGGCTCGTGCAGGGTCTGCGTCGGGTGCAGAAAATGATGCTTTGATAATGCCTAACTTGTTTTTCGTATGATCAGTACAGCTGCTATTATTGAATCATTCAGCCAGTTACCGGAGAAAATATCTCTTGATGAGGCAGTGGAACGGCTCATTATACTCGAACGCTATGAAAAGGCGATGGATGAAATGAGCCATAATAAGGGCCACAAGAATGAGGATGTTATGCGGGAAATGAAAGAATGGATACAGGTGCACCGATAATATGGACAGACGAAGCCAAAGAAGACTTACGTGATGTTCTCCATTATCTTTCACGCTCTCCGTTAGCTTACGTTGACAACTGGTCAAATAAACTGACTAAAAAGCTAAGTTTACCGGTATTATTTCCGGAAATGGGCCGCAAAGTTCCAGAAAAAGAACTTAGTCATCTTAGGGAAATATTAGTAGGAAATTATCGCTTGCTATATATACCTCAATGATATGATAACGATTATTGGCGTTAGGCACCAAGCCAGCCAGTTAGGAAAATTTTGAGGATGACCATTAACGAGAAACAGGACGAAATTATCGAAGAATTCGACTTGTTCGAGGATCAGCTCGACAAGACGCAATACATTATAGATCTGGGCAAAAAACTGCCTCCCATGCCCGAAACCAGTAAAACGGACGAAAACCGTATTATGGGCTGTCAGTCAAAGGTGTGGGTCGATGCGGAATTTAAAGACGATCGGCTCTACTTCAACGGTGATAGCGAACAAACGGCACAAATTTCAAAAGGGCTGGTTAGTTTGCTGATTCGGGTATTATCGGGCGAAAAACCCGAAGATATTGCCAAAGCTGATCTGTATTTCATTCCACGAGTTGGTATGGGTAACCTGATTACCTCACTACGGGCGGGTGGATTGGCCTCAATGATTGAACGCATGAAAGCCTACGGCCGCGCTTACACCAGCCAGGTTGCTCAGGCAGACTAATATAACGTCTAACTATTTACGCATTAACGTCTTTTGCAATGACAGACGAAGAACTGAAAGAACAAGTCGTACTAGCCCTTAAAGGCGTATATGATCCCGAAATTCCGGTGGATGTATATGAGCTGGGGCTGATTTACGACATCAAAATATTCCCGGTCAATAACGTCTATATTTTGATGACGCTGACCTCGCCTTCCTGCCCATCAGCAGGGTCAATTCCGGCGGAGATCGAAGAGAAGGTACGGGCTATTGATGGAGTCAACGACGTAAGTGTCGAACTGACTTTTGATCCCCCCTACTCTACTGAACTGATGTCGGAAGTAGCCAAACTTGAATTAGGATTTATGTAAACATAGCAGTCGGTCGCTACCGGGTCATTAAACCGTCAGTGACATGATTGCAAACCGCTACGGCGGATCATTAATAACTGTAAAAACTGTAAACTAATTATGTATCCTCCTCATTTGCTTGTCCCGATGCGGGAAGACCTGACGAGCGTCGGGTTTCAGGAACTGACCACCGCCGACGACGTGGTGAACACGATGGAAAATGCTGAAGGCACGATGCTTGTCGTTGTCAATTCGGTATGTGGTTGCGCAGCGGGTGCAGCCCGTCCGGGCGTAAAGGCGGCCTTAGCGGCCAGTGCCGTTAAACCCGACAAAATGGTGACGGTATTTGCCGGTGGCGATCTGGACGCTACGGCCAAGATGCGGGAGTACCTGCTTCCTTATCCACCATCATCGCCAGCCATCGGTATTTTTAAAGATGGTGATCTGGTACATTTCATCGAGCGGCACCATATTGAAGGGCGTTCAGCACAAATGATTGCTCAACACCTCGAAATGGCGCTGGAAGAGTTTTGTACACCAGCCAACGCATAAGTAACTAAGATAAATACAAAACGGCCCGACTGAAATTTCAGTCGGGCCGTTTTGTATTTATTAGGCCGAGAATAAGGCTAACACACAAAACACGTCGACTATCCACAGGCCAATGGGCACCTCCTGACTCTTCCCGACTGCCACTTTAATGACTGTCCATGACAGAAATCCCCAGATTAGGCCCTGGGTAATCGAATAGCTGAACGGGATCAGCACGAGTGCCAGAAAAGCAGGCAGTGCATCGTCTAATTGGCCCCAGTTGATTCGTGTAACGGGCTTCATCATGAAAGCCCCAACCAATACCAGAGCCGGAGCCGTTGCAATGGCCGGAATAATCGATAACAATGGCGACAGGAATAGAAAAGGCAGAAAGCAACAGCCCGCAACGATGGCTGTCAGGCCTGTTCGCCCACCCTGCGCAATGCCGACCGCCGATTCAATATAGGCGGTACCGGGACTAGTTCCCAGTAAGCCTGCCAGTGTTGTTGAAACGGCATCGGTCAGTAATGAACGATTCAGATTCCGGGGCTGGCCATCGGCGTCCTGCAAACCCCCTGCTTCAGCAACGCCTACGAACGTAGAGAGACTGTCGAACAGATCGGTGAAGGCAAAGGCAAAAATCACGGGCCATAGTGCCCAGGTCAGCGAGTTGGTTAGATCCAGTTTTCCAATTAATGAAAAATCGGGAGCCGCCCATATGCCCTGACTATTGACCAGCGTTTTTTGGCCAAAGTTAATGGCCGATGCATCGCCCCAATACCGCCCAATGGGCCAGGCAGCCAATGTAGTCAGAATAATCCCGATAATGATTGCTCCTGGCACATCGCGCACAACCAGAATACTGGTTAACAGCAAGCCAAAAACGAAAGTCAATAGGATCGGGTCGGTCAGGTGAGCAGCACTGACCAGCGTTGCCGGATTGGCAACAATAAATCGGGCATTCTCGAAGCCGATCAGCGTAATAAATAGACCGATTCCGGCAGAAACGGCATAGCGAATGGGCAGTGGAATGATCCGGACAATGGCCGAACGCACATTCAGCACCGACAATAGCAAAAACAGAATACCGGCCCAAAACACGGCTCCCAGCGCCACTTCGGGCCGAATGCCCATTCCTTTAACGGCCGTAAACGTAAAAAAAGCGTTTAGACCCATGCCCGGTGCTACCACAATTGGATTGCGTGCATAGAGCCCCATCATAAGACTGCAAAAAAAGGACAACAAAACCGTAGCCGTCAATACACCACTAAATGGCAAACCGGCCTGACTCAAAATTGACGGGTTAACAACGATGATGTACATCGTTGCCAGAAATGTTGAAATACCGGCAAGGACTTCAGTTCGGCGGGACGTAATGGACGTATAATGTTGAGGCATTCGGTTTAGAGTTGTCATTGATTGCTGAACATACAACGAATGACCAAGAATGACAATGACGACTCCGCAATAAACACTTCCGGAGCAAGGTAGGGTTGGTCAACGGCAGGCGAAATCGGTGGTGAAGTCAGCACAATGAATTTCAACTAATCACTAAAATATTATTTTACAAATAAGCAATTATACAAAATATAACATCAATTAAGTTTCACAGTAAAATACACTGGATCGGGCAGCCATTTGATTACATTGGCTTATAATTCAATTTTGTTGTTCATGGCGAATCTATATTTCCTCTCCCTTCCGATCAGGTATTGTCTTATTGTCTGTTTTGCACTTTTCGGGTTTAGATCTACTGCCCAACCATCCGATGCGCTCCTTGTCAAAGTACGTCAGCTAGCCTATACCGACTCCGCCCGGCTTGTGTCTATGTATAAAGACCTGCACACCCATCCGGAACTGGGCTTTATGGAAACCAGAACGGCTGATATTGTCAGTGAAGAGCTAAAAAGTTTAGGGTATGAGGTCTATTCAGGGATTGGCAAAACGGGTGTTGTTGGCATTCTGAAAAATGGCGACGGTCCAACGGTTATGTTTCGTGCCGATATGGATGCGCTACCGGTTAAAGAAACAACGGAGCTACCCTATGCCAGCACCGCAACCGTAAAACTGCCAGATGGAAATGAGGTGCCAACGATGCACGCCTGTGGACATGATGCACACATTACCTGGCTGTTGGGCATCGCTAAACTCATGAAAACGCTCCAGCAGGATTGGAAAGGAACCCTGGTACTGGTCGCTCAACCGGCTGAAGAACCAATAATGGGTGCCAGAGCCATGCGGGAAGACCCCGTTTTCATCAAAAATGTACCCCTGCCCGATTATTTACTAGCCATGCATACGGGCCCATTTCCAACCGGTATGGTCATGAATCTTCCGGGCACTCGGATGGCAGGCACCGATCAGTTGGACGTTACATTTCGTGGTATCGGCGGACATGGCTCTGCCCCACAAACAACTAAAGACCCGATTATTATGGCCAGCGAGGCCATCCTGCAATATCAGACGATAATCAGCCGAAGCAATGATCCGCAGACACCGGCCGTGCTCACTGTTGGTTCCGTTCAGGCTGGTCAGGATAACAACGTAATACCGGCTTCGGCACTGGTAAAAATAAACTTTCGGTGGCTTAAACCCGAAACCCGAAAAATGCTGTACGACGGCGTCAGCCGAATTGATAGCGGCATAGCCTTTAGCAATGGGCTGCCAATGGGTCTTTATCCAATCATGAAGAAAAAGGGCTATTCGTTTCCGGTTGTCAACGATTCAGCGCTCGTCAGGAAAGTGAATACAACCCTGGAAAAAGTAGTAAAGAAGGGGAGTCTGATTTCGGCTGGTTTACCCACAGCCATGGGGTCAGAAGATTTCCATCATCTTGTTCTGGACAATAAGAAATCTGTTTATGATTTTATATTCGTCGGAACAGCCCCGCTGGACAAGGTTATTGCCGCCAGAAAAGAAGGTAAACAAACCCCATTCGCTAACCACAATGGAAACTACATGGTCGATCTGGCGGGCATACCCTGGGGTGTTCAGCTTGGTACAGATGCTTTACTGGGTGTGCTCAAGCTGAAGTAATTCAGTCCAGACCGAGTAGTAGTGCCCTGATTTCAATGACTTGCAGAAAAATCAGAGCACTGCTACTCGGTCTGGGTCAACAGTTTCAAATAAGCAAGCTTCCAGCGGCTTCATCGACCAAAACACGTGCATTAGGACGCGTTTGGATCATGCTGGCCGGGATCTGTTCAGTAATAGGCCCCGTCAGTGCCTGACGCAGCATCGGTGCTTTTTTCTCGCCACTAACCAGAAGCACCACATTCCGCGCTTCTGCCAGGTGACGTAACCCGATGGTAATACCCTTGGTTAAGGTAGTTTCAGTTTCGAAATACTTCTGTCCAACGATTTTGGTACTTTCGGCCAGTTCAACAACATGGCAACCCAGATTGAAGGGTGTACCAGGCTCATTCAGCGCAATATGACCGTTCATGCCCATCCCAACCAGCAAGAGATCTAACCCGCCTTTCGACCGAATAACCCCATCGATTCGTTTACATTCGCTGGCCAGATCGCTGGCCTTCGCGTCGAAAACATGAACTTGCTCCGAGCGAAGGTTGAGTGGATTAAACAAATCCCGGTAGACATAATACGAACAGCTCCCCACATCGTCGGGGCCGAAACCTACCCATTCGTCCAGCCCAACAAACGTGCACTGGCTAATATCAACCTTTCCGGCTTTTACCAGCGCTACAAATCGATGATAGGTTTCAATTGGCGTATCACCCGATGCCAGGCAAAGTAAAGCATCCGGCTTTTTATTAATAATGCCTGCGATATACTCAGCGGTATACTGCGAAAGTGTGTTGTAATCAGAAAACTTTTTAAGATTCATAAACGGGTTTAGAAAAATAGATAGTCTATTATCGGTATTCGTTGGCACCTGACAAAGAGCCGTTGTAAACGATAAAACCGAAAACGATAAACGGCATACTCATTTCAATTCACTGGCCCGAATATCCCGGCTCCAGCGTTCAGCTCCTTTCTGATCATGGACTTTAATAGTCAGAACCCGATCATTGAGCGGACCGCTAACGCTCAGCAATCCGAAATTTCGCTCTGCTACCAACGTTCCGTCAACATAGGTCGGCTGTTTTAACTCATCAGCGCGGGGTTGTGCAACTGAGGACGTGAGTGGTGAGATCGTTAGATCATAAAGCGGGTAGGTGCCCGAACGATCAAGTTTGTGAAGAATCGAATGGTGGCGATCACCGGTAATGAACAGAACCCCCGGAATTTTGGCCTCCGTGATCGCCTTAAGCAACCGGTCTCGTTCGGTGCTATAGATCGCGTAATTCTCAAAGGCAGCCGTTGGATTAATGATTTGCCCACCCGTAATGATAAATTTAAAGGAAGCTTTACTAAATGTCAGCGCATCGACGAGCCATTGAATCTGTTTATCACCAAAATAGGCTTTCTCCGGTCCATCGGGTTTCTCATTTGGGGCCCGAAACGTGCGGTCATCCAGCAAAAAGAACTGGCAATCGTTCCAGAAAAATGTACCGGCACAGCCTTCCGGAAAAACGAAATTCGGGTTAGTCCAAAACAACTTGAAGGCTTCGAGCGTAACGGGTTTGAGCCAATAAGACCGATCGGCATCATTCGGGCCATAATCGTGATCGTCCCAGACGGCATAATTATGCGTTGAAGCCAGCAGAGGCTGCATTTCGGGTAATGAACGGGTGTGGGTATAGCGACGTAACACGCCCGTTCGGCTGTTCCAGTCTACCTCACGCGTATAGGTGTTATCGCCGGTCCAGATCATAAAATCAGGTTTCTGAACCGTCAGTGCCGTAAAAATCTCGTAGCCTCCACCATAAGGTTTACCGGGCCGGTCAGTGCCCTCCTCGTTGACGTAGGTGCAGCTTCCTACGCCGAAACGAAAAGCCGGTGGGTCCGTCCGCCACTGCCACAGGTTTTGGGTTTGAAACTGGGTCCGGTAGGGCAGGCTCACCTTTCTGCCCCCGATTAACAGCTCGTACTCGTACTTTTTGCCGGGTTCCACCTGATCGGCGAGCAGGTGGGCTGTAAAAGCCGTTTGCCGGGAGGTCTGAATTTCACTCGTCAGGTAAACAGGCGTGGGTTTCCCGGCTTCATGATAGCGAACCTGAACACGGGCTGGCTCTTTGGTTTGAGCCCATAACATGACCTCCCGCATATCAGAATAACCCACCATCGGACCCGCCTGGAGTTTACTACGGGCAGGCGCTACTTTTGCCGATTGCCCGGCTGTAAGCAACGGGTTGACAAACAGTATCCACAAGAGTATGTGTCGAATATTGTACATAGTAGAAAGATGGCGTAATTTTGCGGTTCGTTTACTGAAACCATGCAACTAAAAGACCGCAACTATCAGATTCAGGGCGTTGACGTGTTGGCGATTGCCGAAGAATTCGGTTTGCCTGCATACGTATATGACGCAGACAAAATTATCGAAAAAATTGGCTTGCTCCGGTCATCTTTTACCGGGGTTAACCTAAAGATCAAGTATGCGGCCAAAGCGCTGACAAACGTATCGATTCTGAAATTGATGCGGCAGCAGGGTGTTGAAATGGATTCGGTGTCGGTCAATGAAGCACGTATGGGTATGTTGGCTGGTTTTGAGCCCGGCCAGATCATGTTTACGCCCAGCGGAGTGGCTTTCGATGAAATTCGTGAAGCGGTTGACCTCGGTCTGCAACTGAACGTCGATAGCCTGCCCTTACTGGAGTGGGTTGGCCAAACCTATGGTGGTGCCGTCCCGATCAGTATCCGGATTAACCCGCATATCGCCGAAGGTGGAAATATCAAGATTTCGACTGGCCATGCCGATTCCAAGTTTGGCATTTCCATTCTGCAACGGCCTGAAATTCGGGCTGTGGTTGAGAAATATCACATGTCGGTAGCAGGCTTACATATTCACACAGGTTCGGACTTTAAAAATGCCAATGCGTTTCTGCGTGGGGCCGAAGTTTTGTTCGAACTCGCCAGCGATTATCCCGACCTTAAATTCATCGATTTCGGTAGCGGCTTTAAAGTAGCCTACAAAGCGGGCGATCACATCACCGATATCGTTGATCTGGGCCGTAAGGTTTCCGAAACATTTCAGGCTTTCTGCCAGCAATATGGTCGGGAACTGGAGCTTTGGTTCGAGCCCGGTAAGTTTCTGGTGAGCGAATGCGGTCATTTACTGGTACGGACCAATATCGTTAAAGAAAATCCGACAAGAACGTTCGTAGCCATTGATTCAGGGCTGAACCACCTCATCCGGCCCATGATGTATGACGCTTATCATGACATCAAAAACGTTTCGAACCCACTGGGTAACGAGAAAACGTATACTGTCGTTGGCTATATCTGCGAAACAGACACCTTCGCTACTGATCGGCCACTTCCTGACGTACGACCCGGCGATGTGCTGTCGTTCGAGAATGCGGGGGCCTATGGCTTCAGTATGTCTTCCAACTATAACGCCCGCCTTCGTCCGGCAGAAGTGTTGGTATACGACGGAAATCCATACCTGATCCGCCAGCGCGAGACCTTCGAGGATTTGATGCGCGGTCAGGTTGACGTTCCCATTTTGAATTCAGAAATAATTGAGCAACAAGTATAAGGTAACAGCTTACAGCATTCTATTTGTGGTTGTCTGACGCATGAATCACCGCATCCCGAATGCTGAAAATCGAATACCATAAACCATAAACCACAATGGGAAGAGCGTTTGAATACCGGAAAGCGCGTAAAATGAAACGGTGGGGGCAAATGGCAAAGACCTTTACCCGCATCGGAAAAGATATCGTTATCGCCGTTAAAAACGGTGGTCCTGACCCCGACACCAATGGTCGTCTGCGGGCTATTATCCAGAATGCCAAAGCGGCTAACATGCCGAAGGAAAACGTAGACCGGGCGATCAAAAAAGCCTCGTCGAAGGATCAGGAAGACTATAAAGAGATCGTTTATGAAGCCTATGCTCCACACGGCATAGCGCTCGTTATCGAAACAGCAACCGACAATCACAACCGTACGGTAGCTAACGTTCGGAGCTATCTCAATAAACTTGGTGGTAGCCTCGGCACCCAGGGTATGCTCGATTTTCTCTTCGACCGGAAATCCGTCTTTCGCATTCCGGCCGACGGTATCGATCAGGAAGAACTCGAACTGGAACTGATCGATGTTGGGGGCGATGAAATAGAATTTGACGATGAAGCGAATCAGTATGTGATCTATGGTGAGTTTACGGCGTTTGGGTCTATTCAGAAGTTTCTGGAAGAAAAAGGCTATGATATCAAACAGGCCGAGTTCGAGCGTATTCCCAATGATTACAAGGAACTAACCGACGACGAAGTTGCCGATGTAGAAAAGCTCATCGAACGTATCGAAGAAGACGATGACGTGCAGATGGTATATCACAATATGCGATAGATAAAGGCAATTCTGTAAAAAAAGTAATTGGGGTGAATAAGGTAATTGGTTTAGCCAATCCCTTACTCACCCCAATTACTTTTTCTAAGCTTAATTTATTTCATGCTGACTCCTTCGCGCAGAATCTGCACCCAACCCTTGAGCACCTGCGCCGGTGCCTCACGATCCAGCATCGCATACCGTACCGTTACCTGATAGTAGTATAAACCACTCGGCAGATCGGCTCCGTCGCTTGATTTGCCATCCCAGGCCAGGGTCGAACTCGTGCCTTCGTAAACCTTGCTGCCATACCGGTTGTACACCACCAACGCTACACCCTCCACAAATCGGGGACACTTTAATGGCTGGAAAAGATCATTCTTCCCATCCCCATTCGGCGTGAACACGTTCGGCAGAACAAAAGCCGGACAGGCATCATTACAGACTGTGTTTGAAGGCAAACTCTCCACACCCGACTTGCTGACAGCCGTCACATAATAACAACCTGCCACCGTGGTCAGATTCGTGTGGTCAAAACTCGTCGTAGGAGCGGGAATACTGGCTAGTTCGGCCGGTTTATCCTGCTGATAGCGTCCATAATACAGCTTATAGCCCACCACATTGGGATCGCAGGTGGGCCCGCTGGTAAGGGTCCAGTGGAGCTTGTTGGTAAAACTGGTTTGACCGCACAGGCTCTCACTGCTGAGGCTGGCACAGTTCAGACTATCCAGTCCCAGATTCGGCGAACAGGGCTTGGTGGTATCGCTCGGTGTGGCACAGATGATCTGACTGTAATTGATCAGTATACCCAGAGTAGCCAGTTTAGGGTCGGCATACTGGCCTCGGGTCATCACCCGATAACAGTAGCTGCTGTCGGCCGAAAGTTGACGGCTGGTATTTCCATCGGCCACAAAGGTATCGTTGCCCGTATCGGTAAAGACATAGGTCTGGGCACCCTGCACCCGCACCTCGGCGATTTTGTTAAAGGGCCCATTGGGACCGGAGCGGCTCCGATAGACGTCGTGGGTCTGGTTATCGTTAGACCAGGGCGTGTTGGCCTGCCAGCTCAGGGCGACCTGTCGCTGGGCGGGAGTAACAGCCAGGCGGATGCTGGAAGCGGGGTCAGTCACATCCAGCCGGGTGAGCTGGCCATTGGTGCCCGTATAGTAAAACTCGACCCGGTAGCGATATGCATTCGCGGTCGTATTTAGCGCACTCACGGAGCTGCCTCTGTCGACAAACACCGTATCTGCTACCCCAGCCTGGAGGTTCGTGTTGATGGTTGCGATGTTGACAAAATCAGCACCGGCCAGCCCCGTGGCTCGTTGGAGTCGGTATTGGTACGGAGCGCCTAAATCGCCGGGGTTGAGCCCCAAAGGTCGGGTCCATCGAACGGTAATCCGTCCTCGTTGTGTATCCGTGCTATCAACGGTAACCTGTGTCATCACGGGAGCCAGCAGCGGCAATTCGAGACAGGCTTCGGTAGAGACCACGCTAAGTCCGCCGTTGTTGCCAATGCCGGGATTGCTGGCTACGATCCGGTACGAATAGCTGACGCCCCGTTTGAGTGAACTGGTATCGATGTAGCTGGTCGCTGTATAGGGAATACGGGCAATCTCCTGATAGCCGTAGCTGGCGGGTAATCCAGTCGTACAACTTTGGGAGACAATAGGCGTACAGCCTTCTTTGCGATAAATGATCAGTTTAGTCGTATCACTTGCTCCGCCAATCGAAGCGATTCGCCCGCAGCTATAGGCGGTCCAGTTGAGTTGAATGGCTCGCCCAGCGGCCGTGGCCGTGGGGCGGGCTGTCAGGTTTTTGACCGACGGCGCGTAGAGTCGAATACGCAACGTAGCAAACGAAGCAAGCGAAACAGCGCCCCTACCCGGCACATCATTGACTTTGAGGGTAATATCATACGGTTCCTCCCGCGCCTGATTGCAGTTGGTTTGCCAGGAGAAAGTAGCGGTTGCAGGCTGAGCCTGAGATACACCTCCGTTGATCAGTTTAGCATATTCAGGTGGCACCAGTTGACCAGCAGGGAAAGGCTGACCATCGCTGTTCACGTTGAAGGGCCCACCAAAAGCCGTAATGATGACACGTTGACCGTCGGGGTCAGTAGCCCTGATCGCCTGTTGAATCAGCGTACCGGCTTCCACACAAATCTCGGCGCCGACAATGAGCGGGCGCTTGTTTGGCTGATCGATTACGATGATTTGCATATCGCGGGTAATCTCGCCAATCAGTACGCCATTACGCCATTCTTCAATGATAAAGGCGAAGTTAAATTGACCGGCCTGTCCAGGCGAATCCCAGCAGAGATCCCCTGTTCGGGCATCAATCGTGAAGGTTGGTGGCGTACCACCATCTTCCCTTACCGAGCTAAAATTACTGGCGGGATCAAGGTAAGCGGGAATAAATCGACTTCGGCAACTGTTGGGAATACCTTCCTGAGGCTTACTAAGCCGGTACGCCAAACTATCACCATCAGCATCGAAAGCAGCTGGGTTGTGGCAGAATTTCTGACCTACGCGAGCCGAATCCAATGGTGGGTTCAGCATAACAGGCGTTGAGTTAACTTCCAGAGCCGCATTGATCAGAATTGTTGTCGACACATAAAACGTAATCTGATCAGAGCTTCCGGCGGGAGGCAGGTTCAGGGTACCTTTGTTCCGGTTAGCGATCTGGACACCAATCGTATAAGCGCCAGGTCCTGGATAGGTATGAGTTGTCACATACGTGTTTACAGATGACGTCCGTCCGTTAATGTATCTACGCCCGGATCGCTTCACTTCTGCCTGCGTACCATCACCAAAGCAGAACGTATAGGAATTAGCATCGTCGGCAGCTGTTTTCCCCGTTACTTCGTCATAGTACGTAGTTAGGGTTATCTCATATGTTAAAGAAGCTCCGGGAAGTCGTCGGGTTGTAATTTCACCTGCCCGTACGTGCGTAGCCTGGCTGATGGTTGGCCAGAGAATAGCCCCCATAGATAGGGCAATGAGCCCAATTGTATAAACTAAACGCATAGAATTATCGCATTTCACTTACAACGAATTCAGACCCAAAAAGTATATTTCCTATTGGGCTAGAAACTGCCTGTTTTCACCTTTCGGGCAAGATTTTGTTCGTATTCTGACTTTTGATTATACTTTATAAAACCCAGGCCGGTTGAACAGGGTTTTCCAGAAAAATCGCAGAAATATACCGACTTGCTGCGTAAATGCCCGTTGATTTTCCAAATCTGCCCACGGAAGTCGCCGGTCACGCAGGTTCACCGCTATTTTCCAGGCATACACAATGGGAATCATAAGCAGATAATGCAGGATAAGCACCAGATACGCGCCAATGCCGTATTGCTTTCGAACCCATAGCAACTGCGACACCTGTATTTGTGGCTTAAATCGGTTAATATGCGTTACTACATGCTGCTGCTTATCTTCACTGCTTCCATACTCAAGATGAATAAAACTGGCATCCCGAAGTAACAGTAATCTCCCCTGCTTCCCTAACCGATAGCCCCACTCAACGTCTTCGCCGTACATAAAAAAGCTTTCGTCCAATCCGCCAGCCTGGGCAATTGTCGATGGTCTCGTCATCAGAAATGCTCCTGAAAGCCATTCAACCTGATTTGGATCAGAATACTGCGGGTCAGGAACAAGCCGCTGAAGCCACTTTTGAAAAAACGCTCCGGCGGGCAAAATATAAAATGCCCGGCGCATCTGCCCAAAGGTCGTGTATAGATTAGGTCGGAGCTGGCCATCGGCTCCTCGTTGCAGAACACTCACGGCCGCCACATCGGGTTGTTTATTCAGTACATCGACGCATCGGGCCAGTACGTTATCAGTCAGCAGAGTGTCGGAATTGAGCAATAGTACAGTTCGGGCTTTTGCCTGCTTAATGCCATAATTATTGGCCCGCGCGAAACCGGCATTATAACCCATATCGAACCAACGAACAGTCGGGTACTGTGCCAGAATAACAGCCTGACTATCATCGCCCGACTGATTATCAACAACAATAACCTCAAAATCAATACCTTCCGTATACGTATGAATTGACGCCAGACAGTTCAGAATGAGCTTAGGCGTTTTATAATTGACGATGATTATGCTTAAATCGAGCAAGACAAGTTGAATTAGCGGGGCATAAAGATAGGTATTAGTAAAAATGGAATTGGGTAACGGAGTTAATTCGTTTATCACAAATTAGCTCCGTTACCCAATTCCATGTACAAGACCCACCAGATAATCAATACAATACCCAGGTATCTTTGCCACCTCCCCCTTGCGACGAATTGACCACGAGCGATCCCTTCCGTAAAGCTACCCGTGTTAGTCCGCCTGGAATAACATTAACGCCATCGCCATAGAGAATGTAAGGCCGTAAGTCAACATGACGCCCTTCGGCATGATCGCCGACCAGACACGGCACCCGCGAAAGCGAGATCGTTGGCTGAGCGATGTAGTTTCGTGGATTTTCCTGAATTTTCTTTCTAAATAATTCGTGGTCTTCGGGCGTAGCCTTAGGGCCAATCAGCATTCCGTAGCCACCCGCTTCGTTAGCCTCTTTTACAACGAGTTGCTCAATGTTTTCCAGTACATACCGGCAGTCTTCTTCTTCGCGGCAGATGTAGGTTCTGACGTTTGGAATAATAGCCTCTTCGCCTAAATAATACTGAATAATTCGCGGTACGTAGGCATAAATAACTTTATCATCGGCAACGCCCGTTCCGGGTGCATTGGCGAGGGCAACGCGTCCTTTTTTGTAGACTTCAAAAATACCCGGTACGCCGATCATAGAATCCGGATTAAAAGCCTGCGGATCAAGGAAGGTATCGTCAATGCGTCGGTAAATCACATCCACAATCTGAAATCCCTTCGTTGTACGCATCTTCACATAGCCACCCGACACGACCAGATCACGGGCTTCGACCAATTCAACCCCCATTTGCTGAGCCAAATACGAATGCTCGAAATAGGCTGAATTGTAAATACCCGGTGTCAGAACAACAACCGTCGGATTCGGGCGATCGGCAATGTACTGAAGCATCTGAAGCAACCGCATCGGGTAATCGGATACAGGTCGAACACCCGTCTGCGTCAGTACTTCAGGAAAAGTTTGCTTCGAGAGTTCGCGATTTTCCAGCATGTACGATACGCCCGACGGACAGCGGAGGTTATCTTCCAGCACCATAAACTGGCCATCATCACCCCGGATAAGGTCCGTTCCGGTAATATGACACCAGATGCCTTTAGGTGGCCTGACACCCAGACAAGGCGGAAGAAATGACTTACTGGATTCGATCAGGTCGCGGGGAACTACACCATCATTCAGAATACGCTGTTCGTTATAAACATCGTCGAGAAACATGTTCAGCGCCTTAATCCGTTGAATTAAACCAGCTTCGAGGTTATCCCATTCAGCCGACTCGATGACTCTTGGAATAATATCAATAGGCATAATCCGCTCAGTCCCTTCGCCTTCCGAATATACATTGAAGGTAATACCCATACTCATCAGGGCGCGTTCAGCAGCATGTTGTCGACCAATGATGTCTTCACGGGTAAGTTGCTCAACCCGTTGCTGGAAAGGTGCACATCCTGCTCGAACCTGCGCCTCTCCGTCGAACATTTCATCGAAAAAATTTTCGGTTTGATAGTCGGAAAAGGTAAAATTGGCTGTGAGCTGCCCCTGCGACTGGGTCATTCCGTTGAGCGTCTGCGATTGAGATTGCGCGGTGGATTTTCGTTTCATGGAACAATATATTGCCGTTTATTTAAATGGCCAAACAGAAATGCAGTTTAGCTCACTATTCTACAAATGGAACGTAAGAAAGATCAGAATTAGCCAATACCCGTATGGAATAAGATCCCGTCCGCCTATGAATTAATGGATACGCTTATTGCCGCTAATTTGCGGCTACAGTATACGCTATTTTATAATGCCATGTTTTTCATTCGGAGGGGTGCCACGGTTTTGAACCGTGGCACCCCTCCGAATGAAAAACATAAATGTATTTATCTATACATGCGAAGTGCCTGATTTTCTTTGGCTTTCATCTGATCTGGATTCAAGCCAGGAAGATTTTGTAAGTGTATTTCCCTCAGTACATTTTAATCTCGACATGCTTTATCGCTTCATTTTGGCCCTTTTTAACATTTTTTAAGAGTCTTGCAACAGTATATCTACTTAGGGCGTATCAGCAGTAGAATTAGCGCAGGAGATAAGCTCAGGCTAGTTCACTAGTCTAACCAGTAAACAAAACCAACAACAATTTCCATGAAAACACTGCTTGTTTTCAGTTGCGTGGCTGCCCTTGCGCTAAGCCTGAACGCCTGTAACCGTAATTCTGTAGACCCAACGACGGCCGATGCCTCGGCCAGGTCGGCCTCTGTCTCCGGAACGACCGGTGGGCCTAAAAGTCTGACAGTTGTCGATGTGTCGACCTTGCCAGCGGCCATTACGACGTATATCAATACCAACTATGCGGGTGCTACGATTAAAGAAGCCAGCAAAGGCCCAGCAGGCAATTATGTCGTTGTTATTTCAGTAAATAGCACGATTAAATTGCTGGCTTTTAAAGCCGATGGGACATTTGAGAAAGTACTCGATGGAAAAGGCGGACCCATGCGGGGTGATTCTGCGCATCATCCAAAACCGGATTCGCTCCACCATCCCAAGCCTGATTCGCTTCATCACCCGAAACCAACTCCCGGTGATTCTGTACGCCATCCACGCCCTGCCCCTGGCGATACTGTTCGTCATGCCGGTCCTGGTCGGGGACCAGATGTAACGGTCGTTGCGGTATCGAGCTTACCCGCAGCCATCACAACGTACATTAATACCAACTACGTGGGTGCAACGATCGAGAAGGCTGTTCAGGAGAAAAAAAGCACGGATTATGTTGTCCTGATCAAAACCACCGACAGCAAGCATGTCGTGTTGCTCTTCGGATCGGATGGCACGTTTAAGAAAGCAGTAACTGGCAAATAGCTTCCCTTTTTGTTTACCAGAACACAGAAAGACCTGGCTTATGCCGGGTCTTTCTGTGTTAAATTTCTCTGGTTATGAAAAGTGTAAGCCCGTCTAAATCGCTCCTGTCATTTTACAGGCTCACGCCAAAACGCTCTCCTAGCTCTTCCAGGCTTTTTACGACCGGTTCCACCAGCGGAATGCCATGAACGAGCCGCTCGGCCTCCATCTCACGCTCCGGATCACCAGGAATCAGCACCCGGTGTCCTTCAATGGCTTTCGCCTGTCGGAATCGTTGAATCCAGGTATCCATATGCGTTTTAAACTCGTCGGCAGGACGGAACGCATCAATACGCATCGCTCCGAAGAAATGGCCAGTACCCTGTCCAACACCTTCGTTAGCCTGCATAAAACCAGCCGTAGCAAAAGGTGGCACCCACGGCCCGTAATTAGCGCCGGATAAGACACCCGAAAAAATATCGACAATGGCCCCCAGACCATAACCTTTATGGCTTCCATGCTCGCGATCAGTGCCTAAAGGCAATAATGCGCCCCCGTTTCGAATGGCATTGGCATCAATCGTTGTCTGCCCATCTGCGTCCTGCGCCCAACCCAGCGGAATATCCTGACCTTTTCGTTGCAGAATTTCCAGCTTTCCATATGCAACAGCCGTTGAGGCAAAATCGGCCAGAAAAGTAGGTTCTGTTGCGGCCGGAACAGCCACCGCAATTGGGTTAGTACCCAGAAGTTTATCCAGCGAAAACGTTGGCGCTACAAGTGGAGCAGCATGCGTCATAGCTTGTCCAATCATGTCGTGATCAGCCGCCAGCAGGGCGTGGTAGCCAGCAATACCGAAGTGGTTGGAATTACGGACAGCCACCCAGCCCGTTCCGGCAATGCGCGCTTTTTCAATAGCAACCTGCATCGCCCACGGCCCAACAACCAGACCAAGGCCCCGATCGCCATCAACCACGGCCGTAGACGGTGTCTCGTGCACGATTCGAATGTGAGGCTGCGGATTAATTCGGCCATGATCATAAAGCCGAACGTAACCCGGCAAACGCGCAACACCGTGAGAATCGACACCACGCAGGTCAGCACTGACCAATACATCGGTAGCTAAACGGGCATCGGCTTCCGAACAGCCGATAGCGATAAAGATTTGTTCGGTAAATGAACGGAGTTGGTTCGCAGTAATCATGGGTACAAATTAACGAAGCGAACAGGTTAAACTTCGCTAAAAATTCAGCCAAATCCTCGTCTTTTGCGTTATACCAAACAACGCCATTTACGTACGCATGAAGTCACATCACTCCCTCCTCTCCATTTCACTCTTTTTTTTGGCAGCACTCTTCAGTCGTTTTTCAGTAGCACAGCCAACCGACACACTCACAACCGAACAACTTCTTCAGCGCAAAGGAACGGCTTACTCCGCTCTGATACGCCCCTCCAGGTATCTTGCTCTGGATGTAAATCATGCTCTCGGCGGCTTTCGCAGGTATCGTTTTTTTGAGGGCGATGAACTTCACTTTAAAGCGCGGGGCGAAAAATTCAGGGAAGAACTGTATGCCGTTACGGATACTAGTTTCACGATCCTGATGGCCAACGAAGTCATGAACCGCGACGAACCCGTAACATTCCGGTTCGACGAGGTCCAAAAAATTATGCTACACCGACGAATACCTTTTGTAACGGCAGCAGGGACCATTTTCCCGCTGGCCGGGGGCGTTTATCTGATCGCCGATGTAGTCAACAACAGGCAATTGAATGCCAATGTACTCCCTGTTACCGGAGCCTTTATATTGAGTGGTATTTTGTTTCACTGGCTAAGTAATCCACACATAAAGATCAACCGAAATCATCGTCTGAAAGTCTTGCGAACGTATTAAGCCCATGAAACGTAAAGCGTAATTGGGGCCAGAAATGGTGCATGTAATTACCTCATTTCTCCTCAATTACCTCAGGCACCTGATTGCCTATCCACTTAAGTTGGCGTAACGGTTGACGATACTGTATCTTTGCAGGAATGAACGCCGTTAAACTTACTCCCCCAACTGGCCCTGTTCGGGCCACCATTCCGCTGGCTTCGTCGAAAAGCGAAAGCAACCGTGCCCTCATTATTGATGCGCTGACCAACTTTCGCTGCGATCTGCGTAATTTATCGACCGCCCGCGATACGCAAACAATGATCCGTCTGCTAAAATCAGGCGATGCTGTTGCCGATGTACTCGATGCTGGTACAACGATGCGTTTTCTGACGGCCTATTTCGCCGTAACGGGCCAGAAAAAAACCATGACCGGTACTCCCCGTATGTGTGAGCGACCCATTGGTATTTTGGTGGATGCGTTGCGGACGCTGGGAGCAGATATTACGTATCTGAAAAATGACGGATACCCACCGTTGCAGATCAATGGATTTACGCCTTCGGCCGAAGCTAAAGTAAGTATTCGGGGTGATGTCAGTAGCCAGTACATCTCGGCATTGCTGATGATAGCTCCTACCCTGCCGAACGGTCTGACGCTCGAATTAACGGGTGCTATTGGCTCACAGCCTTACATTGAAATGACCCTGGAGCAAATGGTGTATTTTGGTGCTGACGTTGAAACCGATTGGGATAAAAAGACCATTACGGTTAAGCCAAGCCCCTACACCCCAAAATCTTACACCATTGAATCGGACTGGTCGGGTGCCAGTTACTGGTACAGCGTTGAAGCGCTCGCTCTGGACGAAACTGCTGAACTTGAATTGATAGGCCTGAAAGCGAAATCACTACAGGGCGACAGCGCTATTGTTGAAATTATGCGGCCATTGGGCGTCGAAAGCACCTTTACCGAAACCGGCGTTCAATTGACCAGACGACCAGCCGAAACAACACTTGCCTGGGACTTCACCCATTGCCCCGATCTTGCCCAGACCGTTGCTGTCTGTGCTGCCATGAACGGTGTTGTGCTGACGCTGACAGGTGTTGAAAGTCTCAAGATTAAAGAAACAGACCGCATAGCTGCCTTGCAGGCCGAATTACAAAAAATCGGGGCCGAATTGGTAGAAATTGAAGCCAATCATCGGTATGAGGTTAGGCGATCGGGTTCCGTTTATCAATCACCAGCCACCATCGAAACCTATGACGACCATCGTATGGCTATGGCCTTCGCACCAGTGGCCATGCAGCAGGAGGTCGTGATTGAAGAACCGGGTGTAGTGGCCAAATCATACCCTAGTTTCTGGGACGATATGGCCCGGATTATATCGGTACAGGAAATACAGGCAGGCACTAACGTTGTCGGATAATTCCAAACTTAGGTTCGCCGTAGTTAGTTTATGTGGCATCATTTATGATAAACTGACTACTGAAAGCGGCACAACAATAACTACAAACAAACCATGACGCGTCGGGAGCAATTTGAACAGCAGGGCTATCTGATTGTTCGTAATGTATTTACAACCGAAGAAGTTACCCAACTACGACAGGCCGCTTACGATCATCGTGACCAGCAGCAAAAAAAAGGTTTAGTTGCTCAGGTCAAACAAGCCTCGTCGATAAAGGGCGACCTGCTTAGCAAAGACGGTCTGGGGTGGGTTCTTTACGACCCACGAATTGTAACAATTGCCACAGAATTGCTGGGCGATACCCCTGTCTACTTTTCCGACAGCACCTACCAGATTGGAACCGGCACCCGAGGATTCCACCGGGATAACATTGATCGCCATCAATTTGGTCAGGGAGCCGATTGGGAAGGTACATATCCGCTCATTCGTTTCGGCATTTATTTGCAGGACCATGATACGTATAGTGGTGGTATCCGGTTTAAAACAGGCAGCCACCAGGCGGCAGATGGAACTGATGTTTTTGCCGACACGCGCGCTGGCGATATTGTCGTCTGGAATATGCGTACACTGCACAGCGGCAACGCCCGACGAATGAAATTATTTAACAATTTACCCTTACATGTTGGCCTGGAAAATCGCCTGCCGGATTTTTTGTTTCGCGAACAGCAGGGGGAGCGTATATCGCTTTTTTTCAGCTATGGTTTGACCGGTAAACACCTCGATCGATACCTGGAACAACACCTATTGAAACGGGCCGACATGCAGGATAATATCCGACTATCTGACTATACACCGGAGACGCTGGAGAACGCCAAACGGAATAAGATTGATGTCCTGGAGGTTAAAAAGTTATTATAAATACTTAGCAAAAAATTAACATAAGTTCGCCTGATTAAAAACCTGGTTTTGCCCTATTTTTATCGACTTTGCATTCATTATCAATCAGATAAAAAAATTAGTTAGGCTCTGGTAAGTCTAATTATTTTATAACTTAGCCGATGGCATTGGGGCATATACGAATTTCCAACTTACAATTTGCTACGTTAAGTAATTTTTAAGTCATAAATAGCGTTAAATAAAAAATAACTCACCAACTTTGTGGTGTGAATTGACATTAGTCCTTTGGGAATTTTAGTGTTTCCCGGACTAACAAAGAAATTGCTAGTTTTAGCATAACGATCCTTTACAAAGGGAAGGTTGAACATCAAGATTCAACGGCCGCCCGGTCGTTGGTCTTGAAATGGTGTGGATAGAAGCGGAAAGCCGCCCCGATTTTCGGGACGGCTTTTTTGTTTTTAATCGGACAGACGAAAAACCGAATTAACTTGCTGAATAATTCAGTCTAGAAGTAGATTTATTTACATCAAACCTCTTACCAGAAAAAATTGGCAATGACAGAAACATCATTCGCTACTCGTTTTGTAGATGACCAGACTATTCCTTGGGAATCGGTTGCCGAGGGCGTCAAACGTAAAATCATGACTTATGACACCAACCTGATGATGGTGAAAGTTGCCTTTGAAACGGGTGGCATTGGCACTCCTCATGAGCATAGACATACCCAGATGAGCTACATTGAGAGTGGTGCTTTTGACATTACCATAGCTGATGAAACAAAAACTCTCCGTACGGGCGACGCCTATTATATTCCGCCGGATATCCGGCACGGAGCCGTCTGTGTAGAAGCAGGTGTTCTGGTCGACGTCTTTACTCCCATGAGAGAGGATTTTGTCTAGTAAATATGTGTTATAGAACGGGCTATAAGACTCGTTCGACTATTCAATCAATTTTTTATAACAAATCATGCAACGCCCTCTTTGTTGTCTGCTCCTGTGCTTACTGTTTTACGCGGCTAGTGTATCGGCGCAGAAACCTGAATTACCTTATACAACAATTAACTTCCAGAATCTGAACGACTTTAAACCAACTGGCAGCAACTGGAAACTCGCCGGTGACGTTTTCTACGATCTCAATAAGAGCGGAGGTGGAAGCGTCAAATCAGGAACGGGTATACTGGTCAATGATCTTTCCGGGAAAAGCAAAGATCATCTGTTCACCAAAATGGAACACGGCGATATTGAACTGGAACTGGATTTCATGATGGAGAAAGGGTCCAACTCAGGCATCTACCTACAAGGCCGGTACGAAATTCAGTTGTTCGATAGCTGGGGTGTGAAAGTGCCGACGCCGGTCGATTGCGGTTCCATTTACGAACGCTGGGACGAAAGCCGACCCGAAGGCCGAAAAGGCTATGAAGGTCACCCTCCCGCCCAGAATGTCAGCAAAGCACCGGGTTTGTGGCAACATTATAAAATTGTATTTCGCGCACCCCGTTTCAACGAAAAAGGCGAAAAAATTGCCAACGCCCGTTTTATTAAAGTGATTCAGAATGGGGTAACCATCCACGAAAATATTGAAGTAACCGGACCAACCCGATCGGCGGCTTTTCAGGATGAAAAACCCATGGGCCCGCTCATGATTCAGGGTGATCATGGTCCGGTAGCCATTCGTACTATTAAATATAAAGCCTATGCCATTGAGCCCGTTGCGCTAACTAAATTACAGCTGAGCGCATACGATGGTAAATTCAAATCTGTTGATGAGCTGGCTTCGCTTACACCGAAACGGGAAATGCCGATCGATGTACTGGCCCATCTGGCACCTGGCAGTAAGGACAATTTTGCGGGCAAAATTACGGGTACAATTCATATCCCCCGCTCGGGCGAATACCTGCTCAACCTGAACCTGCGCTGGATTCCGGCAGAGGTTAACCCGAACGTCCGGAATGGAGCTGGCGAATTGAAAATCGCGGGTAAAAAACTCCTTACGATTAATACTGAAGATGGTGGTACGGCATCGACAAAGGTAAATCTGGAGGCAGGTGATTATCCGCTTGAACTATCTTACTACAAAAACTTTGGCTTATGGTATGCCCGAAGCAATGATATTCTCTTATCTGTTGAAGGACCTGGATTTCAGTATACAACCCTGAATCAAATTATCCGGGCTGAAGATCCGGTTAGTGAAATCTCATTGCTGGCCAGGAGCGAACCCGTTATGCAGCGAGGCTTCGTCAACCACCACGGCCTGAAACATACGCATACCATATCGGTTGGTGAGCCAGGTGATGCCAACTATACTGTCGATCTTGCGAAAGGAGAATTTCTGCAAATCTGGCGGGGCGATTTCCTGGAAACAACGCCCATGTGGCACGGCCGGGGCGAAACACAGCTTTCGGTTCCGTTGGGCAGCGTAATCGAACTTTCGGGTAAGCCTTCACTTGCCTGGCTGGCAGACAAAAATGCAGCCTGGCCCGACTCCAATGCTACCTATTCAAACCTGGGCTACGACATCGACAAATCAGGGCGTCCTGTTTTCAAATACACGCTGGGCACGGCAAGCGTACGGGAGTCATTTGCGTCAACCGATGAAGGCCGAAAGTTATCGCACACATTTACAGTGGCTCCCGGAACGACTGTTGCCGGGCAGGGAATCTGGTGTCGAATCGCATCGGGAAGCGATATTACCGAATTACCTAATGGTATGTATGCGATTAATGACAAGCAGTATTTTATTGAGCTTCCCGGTAAAGAAAAACCGGTTATTCGCACTACTGCCGCAAACACCAAAGAGCTGTTAATGTCGATAAACGCAACGAATAATACGGGCACGGTCACCTATTCAATTGTCTGGTAAGCGCTCAACTTCCCGAAAAACAAGATGAAAGCATATACTCATAATCTCAATTCACGGGCTCTAACGGCATTGGTTGTGGCCAGCGTGGCCTGTTTAAGCCCTTTATCGAGCTGGGCGCAGATCCAATCCAAAACCGGACAGCCAGTTAGTTCAAGTAGTAAGCAACCGGCTCCAGCCCCCAAAGGTTTAGCGAAAGTTGAAGCTGATCCGGAAAAAGAGGATGATTTTTATAAACTGATTTCCCTGCCCGTTCCGGAAGATATCATTCTGGAGGTAGGCGGTATGGCCACGTTGCCCGACGGAAGTCTGGCCATCTGTACCCGACGGGGCGAAGTCTGGATCGTATCGAATCCATACATAAGTGGAACTGAACGGCCAACCTACAAGCGGTTTGCTTCTGGGCTGCACGAGCCCCTGGGACTTGCCTATAAAGATGGAGATATCTACGTAACCCAACGGAGCGAACTTACCCGTTTGCGGGATACGGACGGCGACGGGCGGGCTGATTCGTACGATAAAATTTTCTCCTGGCCATTGTCGGGTAACTATCACGAATATTCGTACGGTCCAACATTCCTGCCGAATGGAAACATGCTGGTTACGCTAAACGTAGGCTGGAGCAATAGCCTGGGGCATGGCGTTAGTCTGGTTCCCTGGCGTGGCTGGACGCTGGAAATTACGCCAGATGGAAAAATGATGCCTTTTGCCGCCGGAATGCGGTCGCCGGCTGGTTACGGCATGAATGCTGCGGGTGATTTCTTCTACACCGAAAATCAGGGCGACTGGGTTGGCTCAGGCCGTATTTCACGGGTAGAAAAAGGCGATTTTCTGGGCAATGCCGAAAGCCTTCGCTGGACAGGGTTGCCGGGATCTCCGCTAAAACTGAAGAAAGATGAAGTGCCAAACACGGGCGAACCTTTATATGATGTGGCCAAACGCGTACCAGCCCTGAAGGCTCCGGCAGTATGGTTACCGCATGGTATTCTGGGCATATCGACATCGGGGTTCATGAGCGACAATACGAACGGGAAATTTGGGCCTTTTGCCAACCAGGTATTCGTTGGCGACCAAGGACAAAGTATCCTGTCACGGGTTGATTTCGAAAAAGTTAAAGGCGAATATCAGGGCGTGGTTTTCCCGTTCCGCGAAGGTTTCTCGTCGGGCGTACTGCGTATGGCATGGGGGCACGATGCCTCTATGTTTGTGGGCATGACCAGCCGGGGGTGGTCTTCGACCGGGAAGGAGCTTTATAGCCTGCAACGCGTTGTCTGGACGGGTAGAACACCCTTTGAAATGAAGACTATTCATGCGATGCCCGACGGTTTTGAGATCGAGTTTACGGCTCCTGTCGATCCTGAGCTTGCGGCCAATCCTGAGTCTTATAAAGTTACTGGCTTCAATTATAAGTATCACGCTACCTATGGTAGTCCGGTCATTAACCGGGGCGGTTGCCCAATTCGGGGTATTGTCGTATCAAAGGATGGGCTGAAAGCACGGCTGGTGATCGATAGTCTCCGATTAGGCTATATTCATGAGATTACAACACCGGGTGTTCGTTCGGCAACCGGCCGGGCTTTGCTGCATAATGTCGGCTATTACACCCTCAACAACATACCGGACGGCGAAAAGCTGGCCATTGCAGCCGCTGCGCCAAAGCACGATCATTCCGATATGGCTATGGCATCTACGTCATCGGCACCACCGGTCAGCACAAAGTCGACTAGCCCGAAAGGGAAACCCGTGACTAAAGCGGGGGCTGCCAAAACGGCTGTCAGCAGTGCAGCCAAGCGGGTAACGGAAATGCCGGCGTCGTGGGGAGAACCCGATTATACGATCACGATCGGTACTAAACCAGGGCTTAAGTTTGCTCCTGAGCAGTTTCAGGTAAAAGCAGGTAGTAAGGTCCGCGTTGTCTTCAACAATGAAGATGACATGCTCCATAACTTCGTGGTAGTAACACCCGGCACAGCAGTTCAGGTTGGCGAACTGGCTATGAAATTAGGCCTTGAAGGGCAGGAGAAAAACTACATTCCGCAGTCTGACAAGGTTTTACATCATACCAATCTGCTTCAGCCCAACACAAACGAGACGATTTACTTTATCGCTCCCGATAAACCCGGCGACTATACATATGAGTGCTCAGTACCAGGGCACTTTTATGTCATGCAGGGTAAGATGAAAGTTGTCAAATAAAGTTCCTGTAAAAAAGATGTAGCGTAGGCAGCAATCTGCCTGGCCGTAAATCAAGTTGTAAAGAAAAAGCGTTTCGCTACAGCTTCCCCCTACGGTCAGGCAGATTGCCATCTACGCTACACTTATAAAAGCCCCAATCGCAACCTGAACCCGTTATGACCATTCCTGTAAAGCTATCCTTTTACCTTTCTCTTCTGCTACTGATTGCCTGTAGATTACCGGTCCAGAGTCAACCGTTATCAGAAGCGATTCGGCTCAACCAGCTTGGTTATTATCCCAATGCTGCGAAAATTGCGGTTGTAGTCGGAGAAACACAGGGAGCTTTTCAGCTGGTTTCGGCGGATTTAAAAACGGTTGTCTTTTCAGGGAATCTGGGTGAAGCCCGGCAGAATGCGATTTCAGGAAAAACAACCCGTACTGCTGATTTTTCTACGTTTACCAAAACTGGCACTTACGTTGTGGTGATTCCGGGTATAGGTCACTCCTACCCGTTCGAAATTCGGCCCAGTGTGCATAAGAACCTGGCGATTGGGGCGCTGAAAGGCTTCTATTATCAGCGCGCATCGACTGAGCTACCCGCCAAATTTGCCGGAAAATGGGCACGGCCAGCGGGTCATCCCGACAATCGCGTACTCATTCATCCATCTGCGGCTTCGAAAGATCGACCAGCGGGTACGGTTATTGCATCGACCAGAGGCTGGTACGACGCGGGTGATTACAACAAGTACATTGTCAATTCGGGCATAACGATGGGCACACTTCTGTCGCTATACGAAGATTTTCCGGCCGACATGAACGCATTAAAAACCGATATTCCAGAAAGCACGAATAAAATTCCTGATCTGCTCGATGAGGTACTCTGGAATCTGCGGTGGATGCTAACCATGCAGGACCCGACTGACGGTGGTGTGTATCATAAACTGACGAATCCTCGTTTCGACGGAATGATTATGCCCGACAAAGCCGTTAATGATCGCTATGTCGTCCAGAAGAGCATTACGGCTACCCTCGATTTTGCGGCTGTGATGGCTCAGGCCGGGCGCGTCTACAAAGCATATAATCGTGAATTACCCGGTCTGGCCGATTCCTGTGTGTCGGCAGCCACGAAAGCCTGGACTTGGGCGAAAGCCAATCCAACAGTCGTGTACAATCAGGCCGACATGAATGCTAAATTCGATCCTGATGTCGTAACCGGAAGCTACGAAGACCGTAATGCCAGCGATGAGTGGATCTGGGCTGCCGCCGAACTCTACGCGACCACTAAAGACGAATCTTATTATAAAGCGGTCAACCTGTTTCCCGATACGAAAACGCCCTTGCCAGCCTGGCCGCAGGTTCGTACCCTGGCCTATTACACACTGGCCCGCTTCGGCAACGACCTCACTTCACTCGGTAAAAAAGATTTACCCTTAGTGAAACAACACCTGACAACAATGGCCGATTCGTTGCTTATGGGTGCCGACAAACAGGCTTTCCAAACGGTTATGGGGAAGTCGGCCAAGGATTTTATCTGGGGAAGTAGCGCCGAAGCAGCTAATCAGGGAATTGCTTTGCTCCAGGTCTATCGCTTCACGGACTCCCCCAATCGAAGCCAGTATTTGCTGTATGCACTTGGAAACCTCGACTACTTACTTGGTCGGAATGCAGTGGGTTACTCCTTCGTAACGGGCTTTGGCGACAAAACACCCATGCATCCCCATCACCGGCCTTCTATCGCTGACGGCATTGTGGAGCCGATTCCGGGTTTATTATCAGGGGGGACTAACGCAAATGCCGCACGGCAGGATAAATGCGCGGGATATACCAGCACTGTAGCTGATGAAGTCTATATCGACGCTGATTGTTCATATGCCTCCAACGAAATTGCCATCAACTGGAACGCACCACTGGTTTATCTGACTTTCGCTCTGGAAGCATTGCAGAAGGATCAGAAACCAGCTTTACCTAAATAAACTGGACTATCAACTTGCAGGCATTATTGCCAAATCACGGATTGATCGATACTCGAAATCGTGGCTTTGCCCGTCAAAGCCATAGCCAGTTCAAGTTCGGTTCGGAGTATTGTCAGCACTTTCGATACGCCTGCTGCTCCACCACAGGCCAGCCCAAAACAAATAGGTTTCCCCACCAATACCGCATCCGCACCCAGCGCAATGGCTTTCACCACATCCGTTCCCCGTCGGATGCCACCGTCCATTAAGATCGGTACTCGCTTGTTTACAGTTTCGGCAATACGAGGAAGAACCTCAATCGTAGCAGGCACCGTGTCTAGATTCCGTCCGCCGTGGTTGGACACAATAATGCCCGAAACACCCGCCTGAACGGCTAAGTCGGCATCGTCAGGATTCAAAATTCCTTTGAGCAGAATGGGAATTTTGACGAATGATTGTAACCACTCGATGTCTTTCCAGGTCAGGGATTTTGTCAGCGCAAAGGCGTCAGCCATATGGGGTGTACTCACGCCATCCGGCATGGCAAAATCAACTCGTTGCTGACGATTACGGACACCAGCAACGGGTGTATCAACCGTAACGCAAAGCGCCCGGCAACCCTGTGCTTCAGCCTCCTGAATGAGTGCCCTGGTAAGTTCTCTGTCGTCTCTTACATAGAGCTGAAACCATAAAGGTTGTGTTGCTACACGGGCGATTTCGCTAAGGGGCGTGGTGGTGAATGAACTAACGACATAAACAGCCGATGCAGTGCTAGCGCCCTGAGCAGTAGCCAGTTCGCCTGCCGGGTGCATGATTTTATGGTAAGCGGTGGGGGCGATCAGAATTGGATAGGGCAAGTCGAGCCCCAACAGCGATGTCCGGGTATCGATTTCGCCGACATCCACAAGCACTCTTGTGTTTAGTTTTATGGCATCCAGCGCCTGCCGGTTCCATCGGAGTGAAAATTCGTCAGCGGCTCCACTGGCTACGTATTCGTAGGCCATTTCGGTCATGTTGCCAACCGCCAGCCGCTCAACATCAAACAGGTTAATTATTTCGGATAAATCAATGGGGTCATTTTGCGGTAAACTCATGGGGTATTAGCAAACTGGTTGAACGCCTTTCCAAGATGTATAGTCAAGGCCATAAAGTAATTCATCCTGGCCATTCTACCCCATTACCAACGTATCTCTCCTGGTAAAGTCATTCAAGGTTAAGCTTGTTTTTTTACTGTCCGGAATAACTTCCATCAATAACAGTAGCGGCAGAATTCTGTACCCAGGCTAATTTAGGGCGCAACATGGGTGTTAGATTCTGGTACTATGTTTTCAATTAGTTATCCTCTATTATAAGTACTGGTAGTGCTCAAAACGCAACTTCTCATTTTACCTAAAGCTTGCTGTTACAATTATTTATTCAATGAATTGATAAACGAAATCAATTCAGGTATATCCAGAATAAAGTCAATAGGAACATTCACAATAGCCTGCTGAGGCATAAAAGCAGATTGTGCTGTTGCGGGTGTCTGAGCAATTGTGATTCCGCCTGCTTTTTTGATGGACATAAGGCCATATGTCCCGTCTGAATTGGCCCCCGACAATAAAATGCCAACCAAAGAATCACCAAACACATCAGCAGCCGATTCAAACGTTACATCCAGCGAAGGGCGACTGTAGTTTACTTTTTCTGAATCATCCAGCGAGAACGTCAGATTTTTTTCGATTAAGAGATGATAGTCTGCGGGTGCCACATAAATAATGCCCGGCCTAAGCGAGTCTTTATCTTCTACCTCCCGAACAGGAATAGTTGTTTTACCAGCCAGTAAATCCTCCAAAGTAGACTCACCGGAATTTTTGCGATGCAATACGATGATTGCCGTAAATGATACAATAGGTTGTAAGGCTGGCAATAGCTTTAACAATACATCAAGGCTACCAGCAGAACCGCCAATGACAACAGCTTTAACAGGGCTATTTAACCTATTTTCCGCCATATTTTTTCCTTACCCAATTGCTTGTATTTTAATTTAACCATCGAAAATTTTAGTGTTTCCTTTGAGCCTAACGCCAGATAGCCAAGCTGGGCTAAACTCTCATCAAACAAATCAAATACACGATCCTGCAAAGGCTTATCAAAATAAATTAATACGTTTCGGCAAAGAATTAAATCAAATTCATTAAATGATCGGTCAGAGACTAGATTATGGATTGAGAAAATCATTTTTTCTGATAATTTTTCATCAAATTTTACCTGACCATATTGGGCCGTATAGTAAGATGAAAAATCATTTATGCCACCAGATTCTATATAATTTTCTGAATACTGTTTCATGTGAGCCAGCGGAAAAATACCATTTCTCGCTTTTTCGAGTGCCGCCGGATTTAAATCAGTGGCATAGATCAATGATTTATGCAGAAGCTTGGCTTCTTTAAGTAAAATAGCCATTGAAAAAACCTCTTCACCTGTCGAACAGCCTGCATGCCATATGCGAATAAATGGTTTGGCAGTCAATGTAGTTAATATGTCAGTTCTAAGGCATTTATAGAACAGAGGATCACGAAACATTTCGGTAACGGTCACGGTAATTTCTTCCACAAACCGTTTCAAATAATCCGCATCTGATCGTACACGATGCCTGAACTCGGCAAAGCTTGGAAATTTATCCAGCGTACAAAGCCGGATTATTCGTCTCTTCAAAGATGCTCTGGAATAATTGGAGAAGTCATATCCATATAATTCATACAGATCATTTACTAATTGGTCAACTTCGGCCTCTTCTATCATTACGCAATTCAATTAAACACGCAACAATAGTTGCAATAATCTATCCACATCGACAGGCTTGGCGATATAATCGGTTGCCCCGGCCTGTAAACACTTCTCCCGATCACCCACCATTGCCTGCGCTGTAACGGCAAAGATGGGCGTATGACGTCGCTTATCAATGTTTTTAATGCGGGGAATTGCTTCGTAGCCATCCATTTCGGGCATCATCATATCGATCAGTATGACATCCACCGTGTCATCGGTCTTTAATAAATCGAGTGCTTCCTGCGCACTATTACAGGCTATGCAATCAAATGATTTTGCTTTTAGTGTAGCAGTTAATGCAAAAATATTCCTTGCATCATCATCAATGATTAATACACGTTTTTTAACCATTTTCTCTTGTTCAATCAGGGCTCCAGACTGGCTAAAGCGTAAGAATTACAGGTAGTACAATTAATTAAGACCGCTCATAAAGCCAGACACGTAATAAAGACATCAATTGATCGATATCAACTGGTTTCGTTATATAATCTGACGCGCCTGCCTGAATGCATCGCTCCCGATCACCAGTCATTGCTTTGGCCGTTACCGCAATGATAGGCAGCGATTTCCATTGATAATTCTCACGAATTTTTTTAGCTGTTTCATAACCATCCATTTGTGGCATCATCATATCCAGCAGTACTAAATCAATAGCCGGATTTTCCTGTAATTTCTGGAGCGCTTCTTTACCATCCAGCGCTGTGATGACGTTCATTTTATAATTTTCCAGTGCCTTCGAAAGCGAGAAGATATTCCGGACATCATCATCAGCAATCAGTACCGTTTTATTCGTCAATATCTGGCTTAAAGCACCAAGTTTCTTTTTATTCGTTTGCGGACCTGACGATTTTTTATTTTCATCGACCAGGTGCAGAAAAAGTGAAACTTCGTCCAGCATACGCTGGTACGAATGAGCCGTTTTTACGATAATTGAATCTGCATATTTTTTAATTTTCAATTCTTCAGCCATTGACAAACTTTTTCCGGTGAAGATGATAATTGGCAGATTTTCAAGCCCTGGATTCTTTTTGGCTTCTTCGAGGGTATCGTATGACTTTTTATCCGGAATGCCCATATCCAGAATAACACATTCTATTTCTTCCCGCTTTAAGGCTTCTACTCCTTCAGTTATATTGCTTTTCAGCTCGGAATTAATGTTGAATGTTTCCAGAAAATACGCTAACGCTTTGGCATGTTTCGGATTATCTTCAATAATCAGCACTTTTTTGGCCGTGCGGTTCAAAACATACTCAATTTTTTTAAAGACCTCCTGCATTTGTTCAAAAGCTACCGGCTTATCAACAAAATCAATGGCACCTTTCAAGAGACTCTCCTTCTTCAGCTTGTGCGACGACATAATATGCACTGGAATGTGTCGGGTTTGCTGGTCAGCTTTTAAGGCATCCATTACCTGCCAGCCACTCATAATCGGCAATTGAATGTCTAGCAGTATACCCAGTGGTTTGTAGATACTGGCCAGCCTTAGCCCTTCGTCACCCCTGACAGCCACGATGACTTTGTACCCTTTCTTACGTGAGTAGTCCAGTAGTGATTTGGCGAAGTTGGTATCGTCCTCAATAATAAGGATTGTTTTATCTGTAGCCGTTATCGTATTTCGATCGTCAGGAATCGATTCAGGAATGACCGTACTGATAAATTGATTAACGGCTTCAGATTCTTCTACCTCTTTTGCCGGAATGGGAGCTGGTTCCGGACTTCTGCTTACATAGGTGGGTTCGGCTGATATAGCTCCGTGTACATTGGCGATTGGCAATTGTACCGTAAAGGTACTTCCCTCATTCACCTTACTGGTAAGCGAAATTTCTCCACCCAGTAGTTTCGCCAGTTCACGGCTGATAGACAGGCCGAGACCCGTTCCGCCATATTTCCGTTTAGTTGACCCATCGGCCTGCTGGAACGCTTCAAAAATCAATTGCTGCTTTTCGGGAGGTATGCCAATTCCGGTGTCTTTTACTTCCAGCAGCAATGACGCATCGGTCAGTGGAGATCTTTTTATAGTAAGCGTAACGGATCCCGCTGACGTAAATTTAATTGCATTGGAAATCAGATTTTTAAGGATTTGCCCGACCCGCATCTTGTCGGTCTCAATAACCGTCGGTACGGTCGGAGCTATATCGACTTTAAACTCCAGGTGTTTCTCGTCAGCCAGCGGCCCGAATAAAGACTGGAGTTCATCGGTTATTTCCTGAACAGATACGTCGAGGTATTCGAGCTTCATCTGACCAGCCTCAATTTTCGACAGATCCAGAATCTCGTCGATCAATCCGAGCAAACCATTGCCCGAAGATTGAATAACTTTTGCGTAGTCGACCTGATCCGATGTCAGATTATCTTCATTGTTTTCTGATAATAATCGGCTCAGGAGTAAGATTGAATTGAGTGGTGTACGCAATTCATGAGACATATTGGCCAGAAACTCAGACTTATACCGCGTGCTTATTTCCAGTTCTTCGGCCTTTCTCTGAATTTCTTCGTTTTTCTCTTCCAGCAGTACACTTCGTTCTTCCAGTTCGGCATTGGTCTGTTGCAACTCTTCCTGCTGCACCCGCAATTCTTCCTCAGAAGCCTGAAGTTTTTGCGCCTGAGCTTCCAGTTCGGCGTTGACGTTTTCAAGCTCATTGTGTTGAGCCTGAAGCTCTTCCGACTGAGCCTGTGTCTCTTCCAGAAAATTCTGAAGTTTAACGTAATCCAGCGCCGAATTTACGCCAATTGCCAACGCATCCAGATTTGACTCTAAAAAGCTTATTTCCAATGGCTCAGGCTTTCGTAAGAGCCCTATTTCAATCGCGCCTATGCATACATCGGCATATATTAAGGGAGCGATGATTACTGAAGCAGGTGACGTACTTCCTAACGAAGAATTTACAGTCAAATACGATTCGGGCAGATCATGAACAATAAGCGTCTTTTTACTTTTGATGGCCTGCCCAATCAGTCCTTCGCCCGACACAACTGTAGTTGGAGCATGGTTAGCGGCATAATTGCCTACCAATTTAAAATTTGATGCATTGTCAATAATGTAAACCGTTCCTAGCGGTGCATTCAAATATTCGTTGATGGCCGTTATCAAATTGCCCGCCAGTTTTTGTAGATCCCGCTCACCACGGATCGCTTCGCTTACGGTTAGCGTCCCTGTTTGCAGCCAATTCCTGGCGTTTAAATCACTAAATGTGCTTTCGAGGGCGGCTGCCATCGTGTTGAGGGCATTACCGATCCTTCCCAGCTCATCATCCCGTATATCCTGGCTTCTCACCGAATAATTACCTTCCGCAATGTCGGTTGTAATGTCCTCCATCACGTTGATACGCTCCGTTGTTTCTCTGTATTTTGCCTCGGCCTCTAACTGATTCGCGATTCTGTCATCAAGATCCTTTTTAATCCGTATATAGGTGCTGATGGTGATCATAATAGAGATCGCAGCCGCCACCAGTAATAGAAAAGGGGTGTATGTAATATAAATCTGTTGCTGTTGAATACGTGTTTCAAGTATTTTCGATTCATCTGTTTTTACCCGATTAACCAGCGCCCGGAGGTCATCCATAATCTTTTTCCCGCGCACCATTTCGTCATTACGCGCGGCTGTATCTTTCATAAAGGCACTATAGCGTCTGGTTAGGTCAATGACCCGCTGCATCTGGATAAACTTTGCCTCATAGAGTGATTTTATGTCAACAAGCGTTTTCTGTTGTATAGCATTGTCGGCGGTCAGTTCATTTACTGTATTATAACTGCCACGCACTTTTTCATAAGCTCCGTTATAGGGCTGTAAAAATGTGGGATCGCGTGTAATCAGATAGCCTCGCTGACCAGTTTCCGCATCTTTCGCATATGAAATTATATTCTCAGCCTCAATCAATACCTGATTGGTATGATTGACCAGTTGGGAGTTTGCAATTAGCTTTTGAATGCTATAATAGGAAGCGAAAAGGCTGACAACCAGCAAAACAATTGAGATCGAAAAAACAATCTGCAGTTGCCTTATCACAGAATTTGATGTCGAAAACCTGGGCATAATTACTGATTAATAAACAGCTTATTAGTTAGCAATGGGCTCATTCATTTGATGAACGGGTAGTATAAGGATGAAACAAGTTCCTTCATCCACACGGCTTTTGGCCGAAATGAGGCCATTATGCTTATCGATATTCTTTTTTGCAATGGCCAGCCCAATACCAGTGCCTTCGTAGCTGGTCCGGTTATTGAGCCGTTGAAAAATGATAAAGATTCGGTCCAGAAACTTTTCGTCGAATCCGATCCCATTGTCACATACCAGAAAGCGGCAAAAATTACCGCTGGGTGCCGGCTCACTATCGATTCGCTTGCTCTCAATGATTTCTGCACTAATTGTAATAATCGGGGCAACATCCTGTCGGGAAAACTTCAGCGCATTACTGATCAGGTTTTGAAAGACCTGCCTGATCCGGCCCGGAATGGTATCGATTATTGGTAGCTTATCGACAGTAATAACCGCCTTCTTTTTGCTAATAGTATCGTCAAAATCGACCAGAACTTCATCAATCAACTTATTCAGATCGGTCGGCTTGAACACCGCAGGCATCGCTAATTGCGAATACGACAGTAGGTCATCGATCAGCCCCGATAAACGAGCCGACGATCTGATTGATCGGTCGAGGTACGAAATGGCTTCAGGGTTTTCCTTGAGGTATTTCTCTTTGATGAGGTCATGAAGAAGCTGAATTTTACGAAGCGGTTCTTTTAAATCGTGCGATACAACCCAGGTAAATTGCTGAAGCTCATGGTTTGTGGTTTCCAGTTCGGAATTTTTCAGCAGTAGCTCACTTGTCCGGGTTGCAACCTGTTCTTCAAGTAGCTCGGCAGCCAGTTTTTGTGGATGTATATCCGTAAATGTTCCGACCCATCGCACGATGACATCCTGTTGTTTTATGGGTATGATTCGTAAAAGATGGTATCTATACGCTCCGGAAGCAATCTCTTTCAGGCGAACTTCGCGCGTAAATTCAATTCCTTTTTCTAAATAAATTGGCCATTCGTTGCCGATGTCATCATCGTCGTGATGCGTTTGGGGGAAAGCCGTTGGGTTAGCCGAGTAGTTAAACCAGTGCTCGTTCACATATTCGATCCGCCCATTGGTTGCGACCGTAAACGCCATCTGTGGCAGTGAAGCCAATACAAGCCGTAACTCCTGTATTCGATCTGCCAGTTCTTCCTGCGCCTGCTTTCTTACATCAACTTCGTTTCGTAGGGAGTCCTGAACTGCTCTTAGCTCCTGCTGCTGTTCGTAGAGCCGATGCAGTGTTTTAACTTTCAAGACCAGAATATCAGGATCAACCGGTTTCGTTAAATAGTCGACCCCGCCTGAGGTGTATCCTTTTGTAATAAACTTCTTTTCGGTATTGACGGCCGACAAAAAAATGATTGATGTGTCTTTTGACCGGCTAAAACCCGTTATGGCATTGGCTACTTCAAAGCCATCCATTCCGGGCATCTGTACGTCCAGGATAATAACGGAATAATTTGTTTTAAGAACCTTTTTTAGCGCTTCTTCACCTGACTCTGCGGTATCGACTGAAAACTTATGAAGCTCTAAAATCTTTTTTAGCGGAAGAATATTCTCTGGCCTATCATCGACAATAAGAACCATACTCAGAATAACTGTTTATAACGTTGGCATCGAATCGCATAGCGATTTTCCGGGATGAGAACGCATTTATGAGGGCTTGCTATGGACAACTAAACTATAAATGCAATACATCCAGAAATTGTTATGTGAAGATATAGTAACGAGGTAGGTGCTTCCAAATATATGGTGTTTACGACGTGCAAAAAGGGTTTTTAGTTTTTATACGGCCTTACTTAAGGTTCTTACTTTTGCCATAAGCTGGGCAGTAACTTGTAATACAACAAATGTCGCCAGGTTCCCCAATCATGCGCACCTACGCCCCCCACGTAATAATCGTGTTTGATCTGGTGTTTTTGCAGGGCTTCGTGTAGCGCAACCGCCCGCTTTCCTATCGTAGTCACTTCGCCTGTACCCTGCCCTACCAAGAGGTAGTCAACTTTTTGATTCGCTGCTGGATCGTTCAGAAAAGCAGCGCTGACAGTCTCTGTTTCCAGATCGCCTGCACTCAGAATACCGAACGAGCTAAACAAATCCAGATTTTTAAGCCCTACTAACTGCGTGTGCCGACCACCCATCGACAAACCGGCCAATGCCCGGCCTTTTCGATCAGCACGCGTACTATAGGTTTTATCGATGAAGGGCACAATCTGCTTTTTAAGCTCTTCTTCGATCAGGGGAAATGTCTGTTCAGTATGCTTCGGATCGCTTCGGTGCACGACCTGATTATTGGGCATCGCAATCAGCATTGGTACCATTTTACCCTCAGTAATCAGATTGTCGGCAATGAAATTGGCCCGCCCGTCAATACTCCACGTCGATGCCAGTTCACCACTTCCGCCCATGAGATAAAGTACCGGGTATTTCTTTTTCGGGGTATAACCAGGCGGAGTGTACACGTAGATTTCGCGTTCGCCTTTAAGCACTTCAGAATGATATATATGACGACTTACGACTCCATGCGGTACAGGACGTGCATCGTAATAAGCCGGGCCATCGCCATGAACGACCAGATTGCTGTAGCCTGGCTGATCGGCAAAGCCCGTCAGGGTATTATTCGGATCAGGTACGGTTACCCCGTCAATAATGAATTTATACACGTAAATATCGGGCTTAACCGGTCCAACGGTCAACGACCAGACCCCATCGTTGCCTTTCTGAAATGGGATAGGATCTTTAGCCGCCAGAGCCAGCAAAATTGGACCACCAGTAAGTAAAATCTGCTTTGCATCAGGTGCCTTTAACCGGAACGTCACTGTATGATCGTCGCGCACGTCGGGCGAAACCAGATTAGCCCCAAACGGAACCAGATTCTGGGTATTCTTTTGCGGATTCCAGTCCAGATTAACGTGCGCCTGTTGCGCGCTTACCCAATGGCTTCCTGCTACCGCAATTACACCAGCAAAATAGCAAGCCCTGCTTAGTCTCATAGTTAGGTTATGTTTTTTAGGCTTTTGATCGTTTAATAATCTACAAAGTTGCTGCCTTACCACATCTCCTCTCCATCAGTTCGATTCACTAGTTTACGCCGTTCTGTTAAGATGATGTTCTTTAATCTTATACTTGCTAGCCAATCGACTATACTGCCAACTTGTCAGGAGACAAGAATTCCTTTCGAGTTTTTCGACCAATAGAAAGAAACTCAGCAGCAAGATGAATGAGATTTTCTTACGCACAAGCCAAACCTTTTCCGTAAATCACTATTTTTTCTCCTGATAGTTCAACCTGATCTCGTTTTTTACGTTTTTTACATAAAGACTATCGCCAATTATGATCCAGACGAAATTGATTCCCCGCACTACCGAGGCTTTTGAGCCACCCATGCTTATAAAAAACCTATTGGCAGAGTCGCTTAAGTATGAACCGCACCGTGAAATTGTTTACCGGGATTTATTCCGAATGAACTATGTCGAGTTTAACCGGCGCGTTCGACGGCTGGCTAATGTACTGACGGGTCTTGGGGTTAAACCGGGCGATACAGTTGCGGTATTCGACTGGGATAGTCATCGGTATCTTGAGTGCTTTTTCGGTGTGACAAGCATAGGAGCCATCTTGCATACGGTTAACGTACGGCTCTCACCCGCTCAGATTCTGTATACGATGAACCATGCACAGGATAAGGTCGTGCTGATGCATGAAGATTTCCTGCCCATTCTAAACGCGGTAAAAGATCAGCTAACAACCGTCGAGACGTTTGTTCTTATCAGCGATAAAGTCTATACGGACCTTAATGCGATTGGACAGGTTCCGGCTGGGTTTTCAGGTGAATATGAAGCGTTACTCAGAGACGTATCTGATCATTATGACTTCCCGGACTTCAATGAAAATACCTGGGCGACAACGTTTTATACGACTGGTACAACCGGCAATCCGAAAGGAGTTTACTTTTCCCACCGGCAGTTGTTCATGCATACGATGGGCTTGCTTACGTATCTGATTGGCTATGAAGCATTACCGTTCAAATCACGCACCGACGTGTACATGCCCATTACGCCCATGTTTCATGTACATGCCTGGGGATTCCCGTTTCTGGCCACACTTATGGCAGCAAAACAGGTTTATCCGGGTAAGTATGAACCGGCTATGCTTTGCAAATTGATTGTTACAGAAGGCGTTACACTTTCCCACTGTGTTCCAACCATTCTGAATATGATTGTCAATAGCCCGCTTGCACAACAATATCAGGATAACTTTAGCCGCTGGAGCGTACTGATCGGTGGGTCGGCATTGACAAAAGGCCTGGCCAGAGCTGCTCTGAATTTAGGCATTAACGTGACGGCAGGCTATGGCATGTCCGAAACAGCTCCTATCCTATCCGTCGTTTACTTAAACGATACCGAACGGGCCTTGCCATTAGATGAACAAGTTGAGTTTCGCACGCGTGCGGGTCGAATTGCACCATTCGTAGAAGCACGGTTAGTAGACGAAGACGGTCAGTTTTTGCCCCATGATGGCGAGACGCTAGGTGAAATTGTTGTACGAACCCCCTGGACAACGCAAGGTTACTACAACGACCCCGAACGGGGGGCCGAGTTATGGCGCGGTGGCTGGCTCCATACCGGCGACGTAGCCAGTATAACACCCGATCATTGGATTATGGTAGCCGACCGAACCAAAGATGTTATCAAAACAGGTGGTGAGTGGGTATCATCACTCGATATGGAAGATGCTTTATCGCAGGTAGAGGGCGTAGCCGAATCGGCTGTCATTGGCCTGCCCGACGACCGCTGGGGCGAACGACCACATGCGCTCATCGTGCAGAAACCCGGCTACAATCTGACTACAGAAGGGATCAAAGCAGGTTTACAGTCCAGAATCGATCGTGGTGAATTGCATAAATGGTATATGCCCGACCGAATATTATTTGTGCCCGAAATTCCAAAAACGAGTGTAGGCAAGATTGACAAGAAGCGTATCCGGTCAGAAATGAAAGAGCAGATACTTTCCTAACGAACCGTTTGCGTTTTCGGAGGTACCTTGCGGCTCATTTGCACTCGCAACATACGTTTATCAATTGACCACAGCCGCCAGTGCGGCTCAATCTGCAACATGACCCGAATTGGACTGCTTTCTGATACGCATAGTTTCCTTGATCCGCAAATTTTCACTCATTTTGACAAATGTGATGAAATCTGGCATGCAGGCGACGTTGGTGCACCGTCGGTCACTGATCAGCTACGATCGTTCAGGCCGTTACGCGTTGTGTGTGGCAATATTGATCAGGAAGCGAGTGATTTACCCTCACACCTTCGATTTAGTTTAGAGGATTTGGACATCTGGATGACACATATTGGGGGTACTCCACCCAGGTACAACCCTATTGTCCGGCCCAATTTACAACTCAATCCACCAGACATTTTTATATGTGGTCACTCGCACATTCTCAAAGTTGTTCGCGATCCAGTTATTAACAGGATTCTCTTTATCAATCCCGGTGCGGCTGGTAAAACAGGATTCCATCAGATGCGAACAGCAATCCGCTTTACGCTCGATGCTGGCCGGATTCTGGATATGCAGGTGATTGAGCTTGGTAAAAAATAGGAAAATTCTAAAGACAAAAAAGGCATCCACCAGTTGATGAATGCCTTTTTTGTCTTTAGAATTCGTTTGCTTAGAGCGGAAGCGATTCAGGCTCCGTTTCAGCAGGTTTAGCTTCTTTACCGATTTCTTCTTTCAGTGCTTCAGCTACGCCTTTATTTTTGTAAGCCTGATAAACCGTTTCACGCTCAAATGGACGCTTGCCAATCAAACGCACCAGATCGTTCTGGTACAGAATTTCTTTCTCAAGCAATTCCTTCGCAATGATTTCCAGAGCCTCACGATGTTCAGCTAAGAGGTCTTTCGTACGGGTATACGCGATATCGACAATCTTCCGGACTTCTTCATCAATGTGCTTAGCGGTTTCTTCCGAGTAAGGCTTATTGAATGCGTAATCCGACTGTTTAGAATCGTAGAACGATACATTACCGATTTTATCGTTCATACCATACATCGTCACCATGCTATAAGCCAGTTTCGTTATACGTTCCAGATCGCTCAGCGCACCGGTCGAAACCTTACCAAAGATGAGATCCTCAGCAGCCCGGCCGCCTAATGCCATGCACATTTCGTCCATTAGCTGTTCGGTACGGTAGAGATACTGCTCACGTGGCAGGTATTGCGCGTAACCGAGTGCTGCAACACCACGGGGAACAATCGTTACTTTTACGAGCGGATCGGCGTGTTCGAGGAACCAGCCAGCTACTGCGTGCCCTGCTTCGTGATAAGCGACAATTTCTTTCTCTTCAGGAGAAATGATCTTATTTTTCTTCTCCAGACCACCAATAACACGATCCATCGCATCCTGGAAGTCTTTCATATCAACGGCCTCTTTATCACTACGGGCAGCAATCAGAGCTGCTTCGTTACAAACGTTGGCGATTTCAGCTCCGGCAAAGCCTGGTGTTTGCGCAGCGAGCTCCTTAGGATCAACATCTGCGGCCAGTTTAATTGGCTTTAAATGCACCCGGAAGATAGCTTCACGACCTACGATATCGGGTTTATCGATACTGATCTGACGGTCGAAACGACCCGGACGCTGCAAGGCAGAGTCAAGTACGTCAGGACGGTTGGTAGCGGCAAGGATAATGATACCAGAGTCGGTAGCGAATCCATCCATTTCAACCAGCAGTGAGTTCAGTGTATTCTCCCGTTCGTCGTTGGCACCCGGCATCGAGCCACGACCCCGCGAACGACCAACTGCGTCGATCTCATCAATGAAAATGATACAGGGAGCTTTCTCTTTCGCCTGCTTGAACAAGTCGCGCACACGAGCAGCACCAACACCCACGAACATTTCAACAAAGTCAGAACCCGACAGCGAGAAGAACGGCACACCCGCTTCACCGGCAACGGCTTTCGCAAGCAGGGTTTTACCGGTACCTGGAGGGCCAATCAATAAAGCCCCTTTAGGAATTTTGGCACCGAGCTTGGTAAACTTGGTCGGATTTTTAAGGTAATCAACAATTTCCTTAATCTCCTCCTTGGCTTCGTCCAGACCCGCTACATCATTGAAGGTTATCTTCACTTTGTTATCGGCGTCGAACAGGGCGGCTTTAGATTTACCAATATTGAAAATCTGACCACCTGGCCCGCCAGCGCCCGACATCCGGCCCAGCAGAAAATACATGGCCAGGATCATGACGATCAAAAAGCCCCAGGTACTAATGATACTGCCAAAGTCGCTTCGGCTTTCAAATCGAAAATCGATTTTCTCATTATCAGGAACGCCCTGCTGTAATACATCCAGATCTTTCTTGAACGATTCACCAGAGGCAACCTGAAACTGGAAATGAGGCCCGTGACTCGACCCAAAATAGGGCTTATCGGCAAAAAGAGTGCGGTATTTCGGACTTTGAGCTGCCTGCTGGGTTAGTGTTACCTCAGCAATTTTATCGTTAACTACTACTACATCAGCAACTTCACGTTCTTTCACCATCCGCTCAAAACGCTTTTGCGAAATCTCGTGCGTCGAAGAGCTTTTGTTGAAGAACGTAATACCCAGAATAGCAGCAATCAGCAGCGCAACAATCCACCCCTGAAAATTAGGTTTTCTCGGACCACCCCGGGGCACTAACGGATTTCTATTATTGTTTTCTGACATTTCCTCAGGTTGTACATAACGGATTTTAACAGTAACACCGTTTCGAAGACTAATGTTTCTATAACGGAATGGTTCGGACAGGCGGTAAACCTGTCCGATAGACGGTTGAAAATGTCCTTGTTCCTAGCTCACCGTTGCCAGCATACTTTCGTCGATATGCTGAATTTCGGCGTCGCCCCAGAGTTGTTCAAGGTCATAAAACGACCGGCGGTCTTTTTTAAATACGTGGGCAACCACATCCACATAGTCAAGTAAAATCCATTCCCGGTTCAATTTACCTTCCTTATGCCAGGGATCCTGGCGGCTGGCTTTATAAACTTCTTCCTCTATTGAGGTCGAGATGGCATCAATTTGCGTGTCGGAATTACCCGAACAAAGAACAAAATAATCGCAAATGGCATTTTTTACATTACGCAGGTCCATTACGACGATATCCTGCCCTTTTTTTTCCAGCATTCCCCGCACGACAAAATCACGGATTTGCTCGGCTGAAAACTCATTGCTTTTGTTAATTCTCATGCTTTCGGTTTAACATTGCACGATAAGCCAACCAGCGGGTACTTTACATAATGGATATATAAACATCCAGAGCACCATTCATTGACTTCCTACTACTAAACTATACAATATTTTGTACAAAATCTATCCCAAAACGCTTTTTGTCGGGCAAATAGTTAAATATCTGCCAAGCTGTCAGTCTACTAACGACGAAGCGTCTGCTTTGATTGCCCAGCAAGAGCCAGCCGAAGGCCTTATTGTCGTAACAGACAATCAAACGGCTGGTCGTGGTCAGCGAGGCAATGTTTGGGAGGCAAAACCCGCTCAAAACCTGACATTTTCGCTGATTCTCAAACCATCCTTCCTGTTCCCAACCGAACAATTCTGGCTCAACATGGCCATATCGCTCGGTATATATGACACCTTGCAACCACTCATAGGTGCTACGTTGCGCATTAAATGGCCAAATGATATATACGTAGAAGACAAGAAATTAGGTGGTATATTGATCGAAAACAGTTTACAAGGGCAGCGTATTGCCTGGTCAGTTATTGGAGTTGGATTGAACATAAACCAAACGGAATTTAGTTACTCAACGGCCACATCCTTACAGCAACAGGCACCCCTGCCTGACAATTATGACTTGCCAGGTGTGCTTCGTTCACTTTGTGAGAAAATAGAACAACGATACATTCAACTGCGTTCAGGCCAGCGTGATAATCTAAAGATCAATTACTTGCAAACCCTTTATCGTTATCAGGAAGAACACAGTTTTGAGCATGAAGAGCGGTTATTCCGCGGTACAATTGTCGGCGTAGATGCAGTTGGGCGATTAGCGATCGCCGAAGGGGAACTAGTGAGGTATTTTGGGTTCAAAGAAGTAACCTTTATAAATGAGTGAAAGTGCGAATGAAAGAAAGAGTGAAGAATAGTCTTTTGTCATTACTATTATTCGCTCATTCACTCTTTCGCACTTTCACTCATTTATTTAATAGCTTCCTCAACCGGATTGCCAATACAGCCGCTAGGTTCCAGGATACTGAGCAGAGCAGTAACGGTGGGCGCAATGTCGTGGATATGAGTTCGGCGGAAAGTCTGCCCAGGCTTAACACCCCAACCGTAGATCAGGAACGGAACGTGCGTATCGTACGTGTAGGTTGTGCCGTGAGTTGTGCCTTTGGTACGGCCTTCAAGCCAGCCCGGTGGTTGCATAACGTAGAAATCACCACTGCGGTTAGGGTGAAAAACGTTACGGAATAGATTCTCCTGCAGCAATGGTAGAGCTTCTGCCCCAAGATTATGTAGATTGATAACATTGACAATACCCCGCTGCTTGAGTAATGTGCTCTTCAGGTATTCATAAACGTCCTGAATAGCGATCTTTTTCTCCGTTAGCAAAGCATGGTTCAGGTAAACCTGCTGATTGAAATAGGAGAGCATCCACTGCCCTGGACCATAGGCTTTTTCAAGTGCTGCTTTGACAACATCGCCCACTTCACCATAACTTTTCACGCCCGACGGAATTCGGTATTGTTGCAAAAAGCCGGGCGCATCAACCACACCGTGGTCGGCAGATAGAAATGCCAGCCACTGACCCTTACCAACGCTTGCGTCGAGCTGAGCAAAAATATCGGCTAGTTGACGATCGAGCCGGATGTAGTTATCTTCCGTTTCGATCGCGTGCGTACCGAATGCGTGGCCTATATAATCGGGTGATGAAAAGCTTAAACAAAGCATGTCCGTTACATCATGCTGCCCTAGTTGTTCACCTTTTATGGCTGCCAGCGCAAACTCTTTGGTAATCTGATCGCCGTAAGGACTGGTTCTTAACGGCTCATATTTGCTGCCACCCGCCTGAATAGCAAACGTGTGAGGAAAAACGGATTTCGTTTCGCCCGCCAGTATGGTCTCGTAGGGCTCATCATCAGGTGTACTTTCGGTGTATTGATTCATCGCCAGCGTTGGTTCCCATTTCTGGCTAATAAATTGCTCGGGCAATTTGCGGGCATTGAAATCCTGTACCCACTTCGGTAATTCATTCTGGTAAAAAGTACTGCTGATAAAATTACCGTCTTTTGAATCGAACCAGTAAGCACCATTTGCGGCATGGCCAGCGGGCAAAATAGCCCCCCGGTCTTTTAACGCAATGCCAACCACTTTCGCTCGTCCGTCGGTAGCCAGTTTAAGCTGATCGCCGATGGTGGTTACGAGCAGATTACGGGGCGACATTTTGCCGGCAGTTCCGGTGTTCCCGACTGTATTGACCGTGGTATCTTCGGCACAGTACATCAGACGACCAATATTCCGTTCATAAAAATCATTACCAACGATACCATTCAGTGCAGGAGCAGACCCGGTGTAAATGGCCGCGTGCCCAGGTCCCGTATAGGTAGCCGCATAATGATAATGGTTATTCCGGGCATTGAAGCCTCCGTCCATCATTCGCCGGAATCCACCAGTCGTATATTTATCATAGTACCGGTATAGATAATCGTAGCGCATCTGGTCAACCACAATACCGACAACGAGTTTAGGGCGGGCCAATGTCTGGCGGGAAGCCGAAGCTACGGGCGTGGCTGCTTTTTTAGTTTGAGCAAAGGTCGTTGCCACCAGTAACGACAGCAGCAGAACAGGAGAATATAGGCGCATGAAGCCGTGCTTATTTGATTGGGTTCATTTTTGGCAAAGGTACAAACAAATCAATGGGCCGACCAACGGGCCGAATGAAGCGTTTATGAACGCCCGATAAATCCTAATCTCCTTTCCACGAGTATATCTTGATAGATAAATTTCCAACATTAACGCATCCATCCGGTTGACCCTATAAGCGGATTAACCGACCGCTCCATGCAGTCATGATTCAGATCAATGGTCCAGCTTCGTTCTGGCTGACAGCTTTACTTTTCTTCATCGCTATTTTCGGGCGTTATGTCCTGTTTTCGATCCTGTTCTGGTGGCTCTTCAAGGTATCCATGAAAGATCAGTTTGCACACCGGGCCGTTCAAACACGCCCACGCAAACCAGGTCAGGACCGTCGCGAAATTGGATGGTCGGTGCTGACATCCTTAATTTTTACGGCCATTGCATTAGGCGTAATTCTGGCTTATCAGGAAGGATACACGCTGATTTATACGGATCTTGCTACACACTCGACGCTTTGGTATCCGATCAGTATTTTGCTGGTGTTATTTATTCACGAAACTTACTATTACTGGCTTCATCGCTGGATGCATAGACCAGGGGTTTACCGTTGGGTGCATAAAACCCACCATGATAGCATTACTACCTCACCCTGGACAGCCTTTTCGTTTCACCCCATTGAAAGTACGCTTCAGGCTATTGTCATTCCGGTCCTGACATTTGTATTGCCTCTGCACATTTCGGCGGTGGGGATACTCTTACTGATTATGACCTTTTCGAGCGCGATCAATCACCTGAATACCGAAATTTACCCGCGCGATTTCGACCGGCACTGGCTAGGTCGCTGGCTGATCGGCGCAACGCATCATGGGCTTCATCATTCACAATTCAGATTCAACTTTGGGCTTTATTTCACGTTCTGGGATAAATGGATGAAAACCGAAAGTCCCGACTACCATGGGTTATTTGAAGAGAAGACGCAGAAAGCAGGAAAGCGTATCGAATGACTATACAGCGAAAAATTACGCTGTATAGTCATTCGATACGCTTTCCTGCTTATTTACTCCGCTCAATGGTATACTGAACCAACTGGTACAATGACTGCCGATAGGTTGATTTGGGAAACGAGTTTAGTAACGCTTGGGCTTCAATAACATAGCTATTCATAGCCTGAGTTGCGTATTCGATTCCGCCCGAATTTTTGACGAACGTAATTACTTCATCTACCTTTTTAGGATTCTCACTATCGTTCTTGATGATATTAATGACCCGACGCTTCTCCAGATAACCAGCTTTATTAAGGGCATAAATAAGCGGCAACGTCATCTTTTTCTCTTTGATGTCAATGCCCAACGGTTTACCAACCTCAGCCGTACCGTAATCGAAGAGGTCGTCTTTAATCTGGAAGGCAATACCAACTTTCTCGCCAAAGGTGCGGGCTTTTTCAACGATTGCAGGATCACCCCCTGCCGAACGCGCTCCAACCGCACAACAAGCCGCAATAAGCGAGGCTGTTTTTTGACGGATGATATCATAATAAACAGCCTCGGTGATGTCCAGCCGACGCGCTTTGTAGAGCTGGAGTAATTCACCCTCGCTAATTTCACGAACAGCCGTTGAAACAATCTGGAGGAGTTCAAAATCACCATTGTCTACCGATAGCAATAAACCACGGGATAAAAGGTAGTCGCCAACCAATACGGCAACTTTGTTTTTCCAGAGCGCATTCACCGAAAAAAAACCCCGCCGATAGTTAGAATCATCGACAACATCGTCGTGAACAAGCGTGGCAGTGTGGAGTAATTCAATAAGCGACGCCCCCCGATAGGTTGCTTCGGTAATTTGACCGCAGACGCCTGCCATCAAAAACACAAACATGGGGCGGAGTTGTTTGCCTTTCCGCTTCACGATGTAATTCATGATTTGGTCGAGCAGCATGACGTCGCTTTTCATTTGCCCCCGAAATTTCTGCTCGAATAACTCCATTTCGGCAGCAATGGGGGCTTGTATATCAGCGACTGAAAGAGGCATATTGGAGTCGGTAGTCAATAGTAGAGTATCAATGAACGTTTGTATTAAGTCAACAACAGATACGCGTAATATGTGCTCTTAACTCTTGACAAACGGCTATCGACGATAAACTATCGACTAAATTTTCGGCAAGTATAGCAAGGAAAGCGCAGACGCCGAAAAAGCCAGCCATAAAACCAATATTCCCGAATGCCGTTTTATAATCTGTTCTCTTTTGTTTATACCGCAAAAACTGGCAACTTACTGCTAATCTACCTCAACTTCATGCGTCGTTTATGATCAACAATCCGGTCCCCCCCGTACCCCATCCAACAGCAGTTTCTTCCGAAGTAAAGCCCATTAAAGCGCTCGTTCTGGGCGGAGGTTCATTAAAAGGCGCATTTCAGGCAGGGGCCGTAATGGCTCTTTTCGAGTCGGGCTTTGTTCCCGATCAACTTTATGGCATTTCGGTGGGTAGCCTTAACGCTACGTTCATTGCCAACGAAACGGCCCGTCAGTATGCCGAAAGCGGCCATATCGATTGGGAAAAAGTGGGTAAATACCTGATTGAGTTCTGGATTCGAAACATTACTAAACCCGACGACGTAGCCGTTATTCGATCGCGATTCCGACTAGGGTATAACACACTCATCCGCCGGTTTGATGGCCTACTGGACAACTCCCCCATCAAAAACCTGATCCGCAGTCACGTCGATCTGGATGCCATCCGAAAAGGTCCATTGAAGATTAAAGTTGGCGCTGTCGATATTATAGAAGGGGATATGCGTTATGCTGATGCCCAGGACCCCGACTTTCTCGAATATGTGTATGCCAGCAGTTCACTGCCTTTTCTGATGCCCGCCGTGCAGATTGGTGGCGATCACCGACGTGCTTTTCTGGACGGCGGCCTGCGTGAAGTAGCCCCCCTGCGCGTGGCGATTGAAGACGGGGCAACTGACATTGCCTGTGTTGCCTGCCATGCCCGCAAGATTTACAACGAGAAGTTCAATTACCGAAACCTATTGAACCTGATGGACCGGGTTAAGGACATTACGGTCAATCAGCTGGTAAACAACGACATTGCCTGGGCCGAACGTTTTGCCGATCGGGAAAAACTCGACGGACGAAAACTTCAGTTAACAATCATCAGGCCTACGGAGCCGCTTTATCTGAACATGATGAAATTCACCTCCGACGATATTGGCCGGATGATCGTTTCCGGCTACCAGGCCGGAACGGATGTGTTGAAGGTAAAAAATAGTTAACCGAAACCAGATCAGGCTATCGTTTAGAATAAAGCAGATACCTCAATTGGCCGATCAGTGGTTACAATATCACCGCCTTGCCGGAATAGTTCGCGATACCCAGACGTGGCTTCGGACAGTGGCTTTTCGTCTAACTGAGTGGGTCCGTAAGTACCGATAGAGCATGGAATACCGAGCTTGTGCAGACGCTCATAGAATGCAATTGGCTGGGGTTTCTGGGGCGTAAGTGCAATTAATCGTCCTGATGCCAGTGGGTTCGTTTCCAATCGCTCCAGATCAGCCATGCTATTTACGCCAACTGCCAGCCACAGAGCCGGATACTTATCACGAACACGCTGTGCGTCGGCGAGTGAATAGCAAATGACAAAAACACAATATTCGGACTGATGCTTACGCACTTCGTTCATAACGCGCACCGGATCGATTCCGGGCTTTACATCAAGGGCCAATACATACCGATTCTGATTCCAGGCCAGTATATCGCCAAAGGTTGGAATAGGCTGATCGGTTAGCTCACCGCTCAGTGTTTTGAGCCTGATCTTTTTTAAATCAGGCAACGACCATTGGGCCACATCTCCTGTTACATTCGACTCACGATCCAGGGTCGCATCATGCAGCAAAACAAAGTTGCTATCGCGCGTCATCCGCACATCCATCTCGATAATGGCATCGGGAAGCGCCTTTTCTAACTTGAGGATAAACAACCGAGCAAGATGTTTGAATATACTTGCCGAACTAAAGCCGTCACGAATCTCACTGCATCAGCGGTTTTGTCTAACTCAATGATCACATAACCCCACTTATTGCCTGAAACCAGCCTGATCTGCGTTATCTATTGTATCCAACACCCCTCCACAAGTGGACTTGCTACATTTGACTGGAGGCAGTTTTTAGGCACATTTGGGGACAAACCAGAAGCTACCCATGAAAAAAAGGCGTGTATTCGACGAGACGTTTAGGAAAATGGCCGTCGAGTTATCCCATGCCAAAGGCTCCGTGCAGGAGGCTGCACGCGAGTTAGGCATCGACTCAAGCCGAATCACTAAATGGAGGCAAAGCCATAAAAGTCCCGCTCAGTTAGTAGCAAATTGTGTATCAAATAAAAAAGGCACTCACCTCTTTGAAGTGCAAGTGCCTGACTATCAATGTGATCCCGAAGCGACTCGAACGCTTGACCGTCTGCTTAGAAGGCAGATGCTCTATCCAACTGAGCTACAGGACCCAAAAAATATACTAATAAGCCCACACGACAGAGGTCGAAACTATAAACCAATTAGCTCGACTTGTTTAGTTGATTGTGGCAATTAATACCATTTTCCCCTTCAACGCTGTGTTTAGTTACCCCAAAAGTAAGCCCATTTCTATTATTTTGCAAAAATGGACCATTGAATGCAGTAGCTTATAGTAACGAATCAACCATTCAGGCAAATACAAATTTGGCTATATCAGGCCTTGTTTCTGGGAACCGTAAGCCCAATACGTTACTTATTTACCCGTTCCTACCAACTATTCATTTCCAATCGTTTACTATCGTTTGTTCCACCAACTTTGAAGCATCAAATCATTGCAATCTAATTCCATGCTAAACCAGATTGCACTAGTAAACAAAACTACAGAAATGAATCAAAAACCATCAATGGCATTTGTTGGAGCATCCTGGTTAGCTTTGGGTGCGGGGATGTTTGGGTTCTTAATTGGTCTTTGGCGATCCGACATGCTTCTCAATGAAAAAGGATTTTATTTCACGGTACTGATGTATGGTCTTTTTTCAGTGATATCTGTACAAAAAAGCGTGCGAGACCGATTAGAACGGGTTCCGGTCACAGATATTTATTATGGTCTGAGCTGGTTTTCTACTATTCTCGCCATTGTTTTACTGACTATAGGCTTATGGAATGCAACATTATTACCCAGCGAGAAAGGCTTTTATTCATTTGCTTTTCTGTTGGCTTTATTTGGAGCAATCGCTGTTCAGAAGAATACGCGCGATAGCCAGACTGTCGAGACGAATTAATCCATAAAATTAAGCCATACCAATAGGCATCATTCCGAATTTTAAAAAGGCTGTTAACATAAAAACCTTCTGATGAATAGCACAGCATTGCTAATTTCGGAAAGTTTTCTTATGTCTCAAGACACTATTTTAAGCACAACTTTGCTGATCGTCAATGCCTGGATAGCCGTTTGGCAATCTGGTTCAAGGTCTTGCTGAACTTCTTGTACACTCGCAAAGGAGACGAACCTGGAGAATTGTCTCTCATTCCATTAGCTGGCATTTTTATGAGAAGAATCGATCGATAACAAAAGTCAAACAGTTCAATATGCTGATAAGTATATTGAAGTTGAGAACACGGCGATGTGAGCATGTACAAGCTTGTCTGAGCACTACCCTATTATTATTGAGGTAGTTACGGCATCAGGAGATTCTGATATTGGAAGTTCTTCAGGCAGGGAGTGCCGTTATTAATTAAACCCGGCGCGATCTGGTTCGCCCAGCGTGGACTGTGCATTTTTATCCGCCTGGTCCTTTGCTTACGGTCTTTAATGTCAGTGAGGGAACGCATCAGACTCGCGATCTTACTTACCAGTACTGGCAGTTCCCTAAACAGGATGTAGTTGAGTTAATAGCGTATAATCCGATTTGGTCTCAATCACTATTTACAACAAATCTTTTCAGCTTCCTGCCTTCTCTTATTGACAAACTCCAGAAATGCTAGGTGAGGATTTATTATGAACAAGTTTTCACTGCCCGTTTCCCGCCCCTTTTTTAGTTCAATCCAGTTGATTTGCTTTGAAATCAGATCAAACTCGCTGGCCATTGATTCGGCTCTATCTTTCCAAAACTCCTTTGTTGGTGTGTCCAAGTTGTCTTAGTTTTTTTTGAAGAGTAAGATTAGGGAATAAATAGTTAATAGTCAATAGCCGGGTAAAGTGGTATCGGCCAGATTTCGTGCTGACCAGGTGTAAAGCCTGTCATTTACTGTGATTCGTGGTTAGGAAGAGAAAAAAAGTTGTTTTTATTCTGTCACTTTTTTCCATTCACTTGCAGTTTTTACAATAGATCGTTTAACACTAATTATTTGTCCAGAATTATAAGTATCTCCTGCCGGATAAATGTACAATCTTTCTACTGTTAGCTCGAGTACTGAGAGCTGTGAAAGGCACTTCGTTCTGCAACCGCATGCAAATCTTTCGTTTAAAGGAAACCAAATACGTATCGAAGTTTCCACTTGCCGGTACTTATCAGTTATACTTCATCGGCTCACCGATTATCTCCCTATCTTTCTAACGGACTGTTAGTTAACTACAATAAGTATGTCAAATGTATCAATCCTGGTTTCATCCATGAAGTGACTCAAAAGATTGATGATACTAACGCGACCGTAGCCTACTGCAATGCTCGGGTTGGGGACCCGATACCGGCTGACGGATCAAACAAGCCTGATCTTACAACCGACTGGAACTTACCAGCTGGGGTTGTCCCTTCGATATTCACACTCGCTTTAATGATTATTTCCTGAGCTTACAAGCATTGATAAGGGCTTCATTTTAGTAAACAGCCATAAGTTTCAATTACGTCTTTGTCGAACAAAGAACGCTTGTCATCATTAACAATCTCCTTGGCGAGCGAGGCTTGCAGTCAAGGAAAGACTCGTTTCATTGAGAGAAAGGTAAATAACCAGATTTTTGAGATAACCTGAAAGATTCCGTAACAATGTTGATGGAAGTCAACTTAAAATGTTCCAGGATGAACTTAGGCAATAGAAACTGAATTAGGGGGCAATAAACTTCCCAAAATGTTCTAGACTTGGCTAATACCAAAAACCTGGAAAATTTAATTCCCTCCACAAATATTGGAACTGATCTCAAAATGCAAAGCGTACACATACGTACACAAAAAAACCGACCAGCACTTAAGCTAATCGGTTGCTTGTCTGGAATTTCAGTGTCGGGGTGGCAGGATTCGAATTCGCTTCCCATTTCCCAATACATATCCCAGAACAGGCTGGGAATCGCCAAATCAGGCAGACTACTCGAAAAATAGCTGCCACACCGGTAGGCTTACTGCCACAAAACTGCCACTACTTTTCAGGTGCTCAGACGAGGTGTAGTTATTACTAAACGTTAGACGGGCTCCCAGACCTTGGCGACGACTTTCCACATGCACTGGATATCCTCAGCGTCCACGATGATCTCACCAAACTCCGCATTGTCCGAATGCAGCGTCAGGGTTTTTGTCGTTGTCAACGTATTGGTTTTAATGCGCTTGATGACGAATCGATTTGCGTACAATACGGCATAAATCCCTCCGCTCTCGTAGCGAATGTCATTAGTGGGTACGTGCACGGCGAGTACTTTGGCTCCACTCACGATTCGAGGTTCCATGCTATCGCCCAGTACATCAATGACTAAGGATTGCTTTTTCTTCAACTCTTCCGGCAGTATAACGGCATAGGCTTCCTCAATCCAATTAAGTCGGCAATCGTCATATACAATATGGGGAAATCCTGCCTGGGCTTTTGCCGTTAGGTATGGAATGTAAGTGTAAACTTCATTTGCAAAGCCTTTAGCAGTTTTTGCTTTGTTGGCCAAGTCGTCATTTGCCAAAATGCTAGGCTCCGATATCTCTCCCTTCATTAGATCTCCAACTGAAACCCCGAAAATCTCAGACAAGCGATGTAAGTTTTTCTTACCTGGCTCAGTCTTACCACTTAACCACTGATAAATAGACTGAGGTTTTATGCCCATTTGATGCGCTAACTCAGTAGGGTTCAGACCCTTACGATCTATCAAAGTTTGAATCATAATGGAGAGTTCTGACACGATGAAAAAATATTTTGTAAGATTTTCTTGTTTTTTATGAAAGAGAATCTTTACTTCGTACCACTAATAAAAGGAACACTTACACAAGTGCCACTTACAAAGGCTAAAGTATAGCTAAAAGCGCAGTGCGCAAAGCCCGCTTACTCAAGAAGTGTAAAATCCGTGACAAATGGCAACAAAGCGAAATAAAGTGGTTGCAGCGGTCCAGGAATGGAAAGACCGAATGAGCCGAGCAAAAGCCGACTTACCAGACTCGGTTGGAATGCAGGATGTTATCCTGAAAGTCATTGCCTTTAACCCCGACTTGGACAGTTTAGCCTTCGCGACCCGCTGGCGAAATGCCTGGTATATCAAGACATCTGATCCAGAAATTACGATCGCGGTCGAACAGGCAACAGTCTATTTTAAGGATAAAGCACAGAAGGCACGGAAACGCCTTAACCGCCAAAAACTTGTGAGTTAATCACCTATAACTATCGGCATCGTCCGATAACTATCGGTATAATACTATAACTATCGTTATCTTTTTTCATATGAAAGCCTTAGCCTTATTCGCCCTGCTGGCCACACTATCCAGCTGCCAAACGTTTACCCACTCCCGTTCGTCGCAACCGGATAGTGTACTGGTGAAAGCCCGACATGCCGACAGTCCCGCAGAGCTGACAGCGTTTCTAAAATTACCCGCTGATAAGCTCGATGACTACTACGTCAATCAGCGGCTTACCGCCAGTCCATTGCCGTCCAAGCCGGACCAACTGGGCAACATTCAGTTTGCGCCCGATGCCAACGGTACGTATCCCTTGATCATTCAATCGCTTTCGCCCAGCCATGACGACAACCATCGCCATTGAGCCATGTTAATCAAGATCACCCAACACCGCAAAACACCGAACCGGGCTTTTACCAAGCTAATGGAACACCTTCAGGCACTGGCTGCCTCCGAGGACGATTTAGCCGCGGCTACGCCCCTGCACCTTAGACAAACAGCCGAGATCGCCTGGCTGGAATACTGTATGCAATTCCGCTGCCACCAGGAGCATCTCTATTTCAGCGATAACGCCCGCTCACTGTATAAAGAGGTGCGCTCCCTGAGCGATAAGCCTTTCTTATTCAATCCGACCACTTATCTGCTCTGGCTCACCTGGGGCACCCTGAATGGTGGGATCAAGATGGCTACCATTAGCCTATCTGGTTTTCCTGAGTAATCCATTTCTATAGCCAATAAATCGCCAATTCCATGAACCTCATCCAGTTAATTCCCGGCCCGATGCGGGCGGTTGTTTGCCTGCCCCCGCGCAAAAACAGCTTTCAACAGGTCAGTTTTGCCTTCGAGGGCATCATGCTCCACCACGTTACGCTCTTGATGCGCCTGCTCGATCATAGCTTCATTAAGCTCCTGATGGGCCCCGACTCGGCCAGCCATCCCGGACCCGAAGGATTTACCAAACTCGACATTGTTACCCTGAGCCACCTGTTGCCCAGCGAACCGGCGAACGTAGTCATGAGCCGACTCGAGCACGCCCTGCTGCTGGAGTATCTACTGGCCCAGATCACCTGGATGGGCGAGCACGAGCAGTCCATTCTGGCCGACATACCGCTTACGCAGATCACCGGCAAGCTCCGGGCCATCCGTCACGTACTGAGCACCAACACCACCGATATCCGCTTTCACCTATGGAAACGCTACTGACATTTCTCAGACTCCATGCCTATCTGGCCTACGGGCCACTGGCCAGCCTGCTCTGCTTTACCGCCATTCATATTGTCCGGATGGCTTTTCGCAAACCCAGTCAACCTCCGTTCACGCCTAAACGCAACCGGTTATGATCCTGCTCGACGACATCATCGCCCACTTTCAGGCCGGTACGCTCTCCGAGCTACCCAGAAAGGAGCTCCTCGAAGCCCAGCGTAAGGTAACCACCTACCTGGGCTGGCATGAGCAGAACCCGGACTTCTCGCATCCGGTCGTACCAACGGCCGAAGAACTAAAACCAGTCCACGAGTTACTGGAAACCACGCTAAACACCCGCTTTGGGCTGGATGGCATGACCCCAACCGAGCCATGAATGTCTGCAAAATGATTCCTCATCCGCTGCTGCGGCCAACACCCGGCATTGCCTCACCCCTCGAATGCCGCTGGGTACAACTGACCTACTGCGAGATCGAATATATCGTTGGCTTGCTCTCGGGTTCGCTGCAGGATCTGACCAGCGGGAAGCTCAAGCCCCGGAACCACTTTCCGCTCACCAGTCTGGAGTGTCTGACCCTGATTGAGACGCTGTCTGAGCAGCTCCCGGCCCTGGAGCCCAAACCCTGCTGTACGACGCTGCTGGTGCGCCTGGCGGACATGCAGCTCTACCAGTTCAACCAATACCGTTTTTGGGTAGAAAACGATTATGCCGAGACCCTGGAGCGACTCGTCAAACAACCCGAGCACTGGCTTAGCCAGCAGGTAACGGCGCAGATTACCTGGAACTATGCCCTGCTGACCCGCATCAAAAAGAAGTTGTCATCACCCATCGGGCAATGGACACCGCCCTAAAAACAAAACTGCCTGGTATCGAGTGAAGCCAGGCAGAGTAAAATTTTCTATAGCGGTTCAGACGCCAATCCGAACACACCTGCAAGCTACAAAAAACCACTAAGCAACCCCATGATCGATCCGTATTTTCTGGACAGACTTCGCGCCCAGGCTGATATCGTCTTCATTATCGGTGAGCTGTGGGAGATCAAAAAAGCAGGGAGCAATTACAAAGGGTGCTGTCCCTTTCATACCGAGAAATCACCCTCCTTTTCCGTCAGCCCCGGCAAGCAGATCTTCAAGTGCTACGGCTGCGGAAAGGGAGGGGATCTCTTCCGATTCGTGCAGGATTTCAAGCGTCTTACCTTTTCGGAAGCCGTCCACTACGTCGCCGACCGATACAACGAAACCGTCATTTATGAACGACCCATCAACCGAACCCGTTCCCGCTTCCATGACCTCGATCTCTGAACCGAGCCAGCGGCCCCCTGGTGGCGAAGAGGAGCTGCTGGAGCTCTATGATATCAACAAGGCCGTGGGCCGAAAGTATCATGAGCATTTGCTATCCGTCCTGACCCAGGCCGACCATCCCGTCAGTCTGTATTTGCAGGCCCGCGAGTTGACCACGGAGCTCATCCAGCAGTGGCAGCTGGGCTACGCACCCGATAACTGGCGTTTTCTGACCAGTCCCCTGATTGACAAGGCGGCCTTTGTGCCGGCCGTTACCGCTGGGGTATGCGTCGAGGATGGCGTCAAGAAACGGGACTTTTTTCACCAGCGGCTCATGATTCCCCTGGTCGATCAGTACCGCCGGGTGACGGGCTTTACCGGCCGAAGCCTCGACGGCCGGGACCCTAAATACCTCAACACCCGCGAGACGCCCATTTTTAAAAAATCCGAGCAGCTCTTCGGGCTCGATCATGCCTTACGATCCATTGTCCGCAGCAAATCGATCGTGTTGACCGAAGGTAATTTCGACGTAATCAGCCTGCACCGGTTTGGTGTCGACAATGCCCTGGGCAAAGGGGGCACGGCCCTCTCGGACGCCCAGATCGCGCTGCTCAAACGGCTCGGAGACGTAGTGACCCTGATCTATGATGTCGACGAGAATGGAGCGGGCCAGCAGGCGCTGCTGCGGGACTGCGAGGCCTTGTTAAAAGCGGGTCTTCGGGTCCAGGTGTTTTTGCTGCCCGATACGATTGAATCGGAGGGCAAAATCAGCAAGTCCGATGCCGATAACTGGTCGCGCTGGCTGATGAGTCAGGCCGATCTGCCTCTAAAATTCAACCTGGCCAAACACATCGCCAAAGAAGCGCAGGAAGGCCTGCTCTGGCTGGCTACGCAGTGGACTCAGCAAGACGATCTGGCCCAGCAGGTTGAAGGAGAAACCCGAAGTGTGGGGCTACTGGCCTGTGTTACCGATGAGGTCTGGCGCAAGAAGTACGCCAAAAAGCTGGCCACTGTCTTCGACTGCGAAGCAAAAGGACTCCTCCAGCAGGCTGAACGGATCCGCAAGCAAACCACAGCTGTAGCACCTGCCGAGAGCGAAGACGACGATGAGTTTATTGCCGGAGCGGTCTGGTATAAAAAGCGGGACCAGTCGATGCTGGTCCGATCGGGCAAAGGCGGCATGGCCACCGTAGCCGATAACTTTCACCTGTTTATCAAGTACGTTACCGAAGATGAGGATGAGAATTTAACCTGGATTCTGGAGATCCGGCCGCGTGAGGGTGATCCGATTTACATCGAAGTACCCCACGAGGATTTCTGCTCGGCTTTCCGGCTCAAAAAGATCATTACCGGCAAGCAGTATTCGCTGAAAATCAGCGACGGTGAGCTCTCCGAGCTGCAAAGCTTTCTTTTCAGCCAGACCCGGTTTGCCAGGGCCATCAAAATCATCCGGTACGGCTATCACGTGCCCAGCGGCGTGTTTTTCTTTGCCAACCAGGCCGTCAACGGTAAAATGCTCACGCCGGATGAATTTGGTATGGTCGAGACGGTCAAGGACGAAAAACCGATGGTACTCTCGATGCCGGCCCAGAAAAAGCACAAGGCGCACCGGTTTACCCTGACCGATACGACCATCAGTGTCAATGCGTTTTTTGATCTGTATGCCCAGGCCCATGGCTACGAAAACGCGCTGATTCCGTTTTGCTGGAACCTGATGGCCCTGTTTCGCGATGTAGCGCTGCACCACAAAAACTTCTCGCCGATTCTGTTTCTTAAAGGTGGTGCCGGCACCGGTAAGTCAAGCATGATCCGGGTACTGACATCGGCTTACGGCAAAAAGCAGGAAGGGGTTAACCTCAAATCCAAAAATACGGAAGCCGCCCTGGTCAAGCTCATGTCGCAGGGCTCGAACGTACCGATCTGGTTTGATGAGTTTCATAACGACCTGACCTGCGAGGGATTGTTTCAGGCCGCCTATGACAACGATGGCTATCACCGCTCCAGGGACAATACCAGCTCGGAGACCGATGCCATCGAGATTCATTCGGCGCTGGCCCTGACGAGTAACTACCTGCCGGAAAATCCCATCTTTTTCTCGCGCTGCGTGTTTGTGCCCATCACCAGCCAGGATAAGACCGATGCGCAGCGTCAGGCCTTTTACAGGCTTGAGGAGTTGCAGGAAGCCGGGCTGGGCTGTCTGACCGTCGAGCTGCTGCAACACCGGCAACTCATCGAAAGTCAGTACGCGGCCTCGTATGATCTGCTCCACAAGCATTTGCAGGCCGAGTTCAAAACCGATAAAATGCCCGAGCGTTTCTACGCTAACATGGCCCAGGTCATGGCCGTGGCCTTTACGCTGGCCAGCGCCAAAAAGATTGCCATCACCGAGTCAGACAGTACTCTGGACATCCTGCGGGAGCTGGTCAGTCTGGGTGCGACCAACATCCGTCGGCAATACCGGATCATGTCCGAAAAAACGGCCCTGTCGGAATTCTTCGAGATTGTCCAGCAGCTCTACGATCAGTACCAGATTCACGAAGAGATCCACTTTGCCTTCAAAGCCACGGGGCAGACAATGATGATTCGGCTCTGGTTCCCCCAGCTCTACACGCTCTATGCCCAGACCTACCGGCGCATCTACCAGAAAGCCCCTGCCGATAAGGATACGCTACAAAGTGAGATCGCGGCTTTTGAAGACATGACGGACTGGGATGCCATGAAAAAGCAGTTTCGCATGCGCAACGACGGGGAGAGCCGGTCCGATGCGCCCACGCTGCCCAGGCCGGGTTGCTGCGAAATGGACTACGCAAAACTGGCCGATAAGTATGGATTAAGCCTGGAACATCGAAAAGTGAAGAATTAACCGGTTTTGACGCGAAAAACTACCCAAAACGTACTACAACACTACATCTAGGGATAAGAACCTGATAATCAATAAAATAAATGTAGTAATGCTGTAGTAAGTGTGTAGTAATCGTGTAGTCCTGTAGTAATGTATTTGGCGCACTACACCAATACTACACTAAAATCACCGTAACACACTGGTAGTCAGTATTTTATCAAAGTGTAGTAATGTAGTACACTACAGACCCTCATTTTCAGGATAAAAAACAGTGAAAAAACGCGAAAAATGGAAAATCAGCCCACGGACGAACTGCTCCTCTACCGCTGGAGCAAATGGATGGATGGGAACGGAAAGCTCTGGGTGGTCACGGCCCTGGGCGGCTATTTCAAACAGCCCGGCACCCCGAAAGCAACCGTGGTCGAGCTCTACGATGCCGACTCCGAATGCGCCCAGGATTTTCCCTACAGCGAAGTGATGAGCTGGATTCGGAAAGGCACCCTCAAACGCGTTGAAGGCCCGATTTTACTCTAGCAACCAACAAATCAATTTATACTATGTTCCAATACCCTGATTTTAAAGACAAACTCGACGAGATAACCATCGATCTCGAAAAGCTCGGTACCAGCGTTGCCTGCTTGGAAGATTCACGAGCGCGGGAAATTTCCAGTCGGCTTGCGGATCGTCTTCGCAAGCAACTATCTGAGCTAAAACAACAGTACAAAGCTTGGGGCGAAGAGCCCGCAGCCACGAACAGTACTTTATCAGAATCAGTGATCCCCGCCTGGCTGGTGCTGCATGATATGGGCGTCTGGGAAGTCCAGGAGATGGTGCACGGCTATCAGCTGTTCGATGGCTGCGTGAGTCGGACTGGTGTAGATACTAAAAAACTGGAGAACGAAACCTTTCCGCTCACCTTACAGGGTCTGGAGATAACGCTCAGCTGCCAGCAGCAAACGGATAAGGTGCTCGGTGCCAAAGGACTCAATTACCCCGACATCCGAAAGCGCCTGGCTGACCACTGGGAAACGATCATGCGGTATGCTCCCGATTCGCCTGGCCAGCAAAAAGCCATCAATGGCTTTAACGAATTTCTGGGACAGGTGAAAGCCAGCATTGCCCAGCAGCAGTCGATCACCGTTGAGGGGGTTTCTATTTTTTCTCATAACGATTTGAATACCGATGACAACTAAACTGCTGACCTTGTTGCACCGCTACCACGGTGATTTTCCCTCGACGCTCACCGAGCATTACCTGTATTTCCAGTCAGCGTCAGGCGAGCCACATACGGTTACCGTGGATCAAGCCTACATCATCAGTGACAGTAAACCCGGTGGTTTTCGCCAGTGCACCGAAAATTTTGACAGCTGCCTGATGGTCATCAACGCACTGGCTTTGGGAGTCGAAACGGTTAAACATGGCTGAGCTACTCGACTCCGATCGCTACGATGACAGCCGCGATGCCCTGACCCAGTGCATGTACTGCACAGACAAGGTTGCGCAGCAGCCGGGTATCAGCTCAGTCGGTAAATGTGCCCGTCACGAGGCCATCTGGCAGGAAGACATCCAGGTTGGGCTGCACAAGCAGAACCGGCTCAAGGAAATTATTTTACGCTCAAAACGAACCAGTCCATGAACCCCGACGATCAAACGCTAGAGGAGCACAAACAGCAAATGCTCGTTTTTCGCCAGACGATGAAAGAGCAGCACGGTGAGGAATTCGATACCCTGCTCAATTCCTACAAAGAAACCCTGCAAACCATCCTGGATCAGATGCCGGGCATGGCGGCCGTTGAGCTCGCCGACCAGATGGTTGATCAGCTCGATGCCGACACGACGCTCGACGAAGATGAACGGGAACTCTGGAAAGGGCTTATTGTCATCGCAGCCCTGGAAATGGACAAGTTGATCGACTTACTTTAATTCAAGTCAATTCCTTAGTGGGATACTTCTTTTACCAAAATCATGAATTGTATGGATGCTAAATTCCCAATTTTAAAAGCCCGGTTAACCATCCTGGCAACCTGTACCGTTGCCACCAGTGCTGATGTTGCCCCCGACGTAAAGGATTTATGGTCTGAGGTTTACCAGCTGGTCGATGAGCTGGAAGCTGAAGCGAATCCGGACAATGCCTATTTAGCGAAGCTCAATGATTTGCAGGCGCAGATCGGCTACAATCCGGGACCCATTAACCTGATTGCCCTGCTGGGCCTGATGGGTGAAGCTGGCGAAGTGCTGGGTGAAACTCGGCCGGAAACCGACAGCACGATCCAGGAGGATGATCGGAACCAGGTTATTGCCCTGGCCGTGGATATAACCAGGGCGATCGACGCGGCCTATACGCTGGATAGTCGAAAAAAGTACTTCCGTAACCGGGTCATGGCGGCACCGGTTTCCATCGCCACAAAGGATGAAGACGAAACGGTTTTTAATAAGGAACTCGCCGATGCCTTTTACTACGTGCTGGCGCTGGCCCGCAACCGGTCCTTAACCATTAATGATCTGGCCCGGATGAGCTACGAAAAAGTGCAGGCAAAATTTATGAATACCCCCCGCTAATCCATACCGGACAAATTAATCAATCATTACTCTGTTTATTCCCATGGCAAACCAATTAGCAATCACCGGCAAATTTCTAGGGGCCGGTACCACCAAGCAGATCGGTCAGAATAATCGCAATGTGCGCAGCTTCTGGCTCGATATCACCGACAATCCGGCCTATCCCAATACACCCGAATTCCAGCTCTTTGGCGATAAAGTGAACCTGGTCGATAACCTCAAAAAAGGCCAGACGATCGAGGTCAAATTCAATATCAACGGCCGCAAGTACCAGCGTAAGGATACGGGTAAAGACGCTGTCATGACCAACCTCGACGCCTGGCAGATTAACGTGCTCCAGATGCAGTCGGCCGCTTCGGTTCCCCCGCGCCCTGCTGCTGCACCAGCACCTGCTCCCATGACCGGCCCGGGCCAGTATGCACAGACGAGTCAAGTGGCCCAGGCTCCAGCTGGCGGCTTTCCCTTCGCGAGCACGGATGATGATAACAACGATTTACCCTTCTGATCATGGATAAGCGTTTGTTGTATTCGCAACTAGAGGAGATTCACCGCTATGATTTTGAGGTGGAATCGGACTGGGTCGAAGTCGAACTTCGCTGGCCACTGGTGCTAAAAATTACCCTGCTCCAGTCGAGTTTATTTTTGGTGCTGGTGGTTCTCCAGCTCACCCATCTGATTCACTGCTCCTGGTGGTGGATCACCCTACCCTATTGGTTGGTGCCGGCCGTGCTGCTGCTCACCCTGCTTGTACTGGTGATCACCTGGCTCCTGGGCCGATTCCTCAACCAGTTCTCCGCTTAATCTCACCTCCTCTACACGGCTCTGCTTTTTATCAGCCCGCCTGGGTAGGGGAACCTATAGCCCAAACGCCATGAAACCCGAACATTCACTGCTCTTTCAGTCCATGAACCGAAGCCTGATCGGAAACCAGTTGCCCTGGCTGTTGGCCTTGGTGAGCTTGTTGCTCTTCGACGATTATTTAAAAAATCGACGCTTTAGCCAGCTCTCCCTGGCCCATTATGCCGGGGCGTTTCTACTGGTCACGCTTCGCTATCTCAAACGAAAACTCCACAAATCGTGAAATACAAAATCGACCGACAGAGTCCAACGGGCCAACAACTCTTTGCCCTCTACGACAAGATGAACGAGTGCCGTAAAGCCGCCCAGGTAATCTGCCAGGAAGTGGGCAGCACAAGCGTGGTGACTTCAGGCGAGGTGATTGCTGGCGGCATCTGGGGCTTTGAATTTCCTGATAAGCCCAATGACTACAAGCGGGTCTATTCGCACGGAGCCCGGCATTTCTTTTTCCCCAAAGCCATCCGAAAATTCGATGATCTGCTGAAACGGATCCGTCGGCTGCCGGTGGTGCAGAAGACCGACATCAACCAGATCGTCGGCTTTGAACGCCAGGTCGTCGGCACAGCCTGGGTGCGCAGTGTCGGCTGCTCCTGGCGCAAAGACTACTGTCTGATTGACATCAACGAGAAATGCGTCTACACGCCCCGCCCCGACATGATCGAGATCACCACTTCGGAATATAACCGCTTAAAAGATGAAACAGATGAATAAGCCAACGACACCCCAATTTACCCTTGAAACCGGTCAGCGCCCGGCTTTGAATGGGCTGGAGCAACACCTGCTGAGTGTAGCCGCCCACTGGTGCGAGAACACCAGCTCGATTAACTCGATCGACGAGTTCAAAAAAAAGCTGGAGAGTGAAGCGGCCTGGTTCTGCCACGAACACAAAAAAAGCCTCACCTCCATCGAAATTGGCAGCTACGACGAAACCATGCTCTTCATCAAACCGGCGGGCCGTAACATCCGGGCTACGGCGACGATCCGGCTCACAGAGCCCGAAAACGACCTGGGCTACGAGCTCCAGCAGGCGCACAGTGCTGGCTACCATACTCCTCGCTTTCTATAGTCATGGCACGAACGCACTGCCAGTTAGAGGGCGATGAAATAGTGATTCGGTTTCATACCAAGCGGCTCTTTCGGCGGTTTCGGAAATCATCAGCCAGGAGTTATGGCATAAAAATGAAAGATAGTCGACGCTTTATCGAACTGATTATTGAAGAGATCAGTAAGGCCCGTCGACCTCATCTATTCCCAACAACGAGCGCAATCGACGAAATGCTTGATGATGTCATTGAATCGCTACTCAGTAAAATGGGGGCTGGTTATCCAGAAAAACAGACAAACTGCTTTAAGTGGGATGATGAGAACGAAACCGACAAGTAACAATGGCACACCCCTGCTGTATCTGTGGCGAAGAATGCTACTGCCACGGTGATATCGACGATTGTATTGTCTCTCTCACACCCGCTGGCTGCATCAGCTGCGGGTGTACAGAGGACGAAACCTACAGCAATGACGAATGGGACGATGATAGGCCCGATCCGAATCTGGATACACATTGCCCAGTCTGCAACCGGGAGTACGATGCGATCGACTATGAATTCCAGATCTGCCATATCTGCAAATACGAAAACACCTACGGAAATGCCAATGAGACGTGAAGATTACCCCCCTGACTGGGAGGCCATCAGCATCCAGATCCGGGAAGTTCGGGCCAAAGGCCGCTGCGAGCAATGTGGTGTCAAAAACCACGCCTATGTCTACCGACTGATAAAGGATCAGTATCGCTATGCCACGGGTTGTGAGTTGCTGCAGCTGACCGTCCTGACGCACCTCAAATCACACGGCTGGCGGATCTGGCGAGCCCTGCGTTACATGCGACTAACCAAGATTATTCTCACGGTGGCGCATCTGGACCGAGATCCAACTAACAATTCGGATGACAATCTAAAAGCGCTCTGCCAGCGCTGCCATCTGGGTTACGATATGCCTCAGCATGTGCGTAACCGCAAATACGGACGGGATCATGATCGACCTCCTCAGTTAACCTTACCCTGGTTCGATTCCAGCATCCAAACCAACGAATTGCCATGAAGATTCGATTCTTTCAACCATCCGATAATCAGCCGAGCAATAAATCGGAGCCCGCGTTCATTAGGAAAAACCAGTTTCAAACCTGGAGTGAATCCGAAAGGCAGTTTCTACGTGACAACTGGGAAACGAAAACGACGCAAGAAATTGCGGAAGCCCTGAATCGACCCAAAGCTGGCGTTCAGACCTACGCCTGGCGATTCCTAAAACTCAAAAAGTCGCCCGAGGCCAAGTTTATGGCCGCCAGTAAAGGCCAACAATCGCGTAAGGATGCCTATACCGAAGCGGAAAAACAATACCTGCGCGATCACTGGCAAACGATGACGATCCAACAGATGGCGGATGCATTGGGTCGAAAAGCCGGTTCCGTCAAGTCGATGGGACAAAAGAAGATGAGACTCAAAAAAACGCATGAGTCGCTGAGTACACTCAGTAAGCGTTTGAATGCAGGCCAGTTTAAAAAAGGCAGTATATCCTCAAACGCTATCCTTGATGAGGCCATGCCGATTCGCATTCGACACAGCCATAAAAAAAGGGGTGGGCTAGCCTATAAATGGATTCGGGTCGCCTGGAAAAAATGGATTATGTACCATGTCTATCTCTGGGAGCAGGCTTATGGCCCCGCTCCGGAAGGCATGATCGTCGTCTTCAAAAACAAAGATACCATGGACTGTCGACTCGATAACCTGGAATTGATCACCCGACAGGAACACGCCATCCGCAATTCGGGCAGTATCAATCTGCCTGACGGCTACGTCGCCCACCTGCTGGCTGTTCGAAATCCCGAGCTTCAGCAGGAGCTACTCCAGTATCCGGAACTGCTCGAGCTAAAACGCAATCAGATTCACTTAGAACGTACCCTAAAACAACTTACGGCCCATGCAAACTCAGACGCCAATAACCCAGTCCCTGCCGGATCAGATCAAGCAGACGCTTGCTAAAGCTAAAGGCAAATACTTTATTCTGCCCAGTGGCCAGACGCGCCGGCTGGATGATTTCGAGATCGACGCCAAAAACAGCACAACCACGCTGCACTTTGAGAAAGAAAAAGCCAAGTCGTTTGCTAATCTGGTCTTTCTGGAGAAATGGAACTACTACATGCCGATTTCGGCCGATCTGGCTCCCCAGGAAGCAGTGCTGGTACAAGCAACATCCATTCCTGAAGCCCGGCCTATTGTGCCCAAGCCTGCTCCCTCCGCACCCTTACCGACTCAAAAGCCAGTTGATCCCCCGGCCGTTATGGCTGAGGTTGACTCAGCTCCCATGGAAGTGGCTTCGGCCACTCCCATGCCGATCGAGCAGATCCAGCAGCACGCTACAGGCCTACTTGGTTTAGGCGATCTGGGGCGCATTCTCGACGAGCAGTTAGCGAAGGTGCAGCGGGATCCTAAAGCGATCGCTCAGGCCAAGGTGATCAATGACCTGGCTAAATCCAAGATTGATATGGCCCGGGTGCGCGTCGATGCGATCCGGCTGCTGAAAGATTTAATCAAGCCGGGCAATGATCCGGCGGCTAACAGTTAACCCATGCAAGCAACAACTGTGCAGGATCCGCTCGCCGATAAACGGGCGGACCTGGTCTTTAAAATCATGGCGGCCGTCGGCTTCATGCTCGATGCGCTGGACGCGCTGGATCATGCCACCCCCGGCGGTAAACAGCAGGTATTTCGGGCCGGACTGAAGAATGCCGCCCAGAAATTTAAACTCCAGCTCGAAACCGCTGAAGCGCACATTGCGGGCCACAACTACCACGATCGCGAGCAGGCCATGGATCAGATGGCCGAATCCTACCAGGTGATGGATAACCTGCTAACGATTATGCTCCAGGCGAGCCTGAAGCTCACGCCCGCAGCCATGGAGCTGATGAACAACGAAATGATCGGAGTCGCCACCAAATGGGGAATTAAACTGGAGGAGTAGAAGTCAAATCATGCTCAATTACACGACTAAAATCGAGGCTGCTAAAACCGTAGGAGAGATTCAGCAGACCCTTTCAAAAAATGGCGTCCGTAAAATCGTCGTCGATTACGATTCGGAGGGCAATCCAATTGCTTTGACGTTTGTCATTGACTGGAATAATATCCCGACTCTCTACGCATTGCCCTGCCGGTGGGAAGGCGTATTGAAAGTGCTCAATCGATCACCTAAAGTCACCAAGGCCAACCGCACCAAAGAGCAGGCGCTGCGCGTTGCCTGGCGAATCCTGAAGGATTGGATCGAGGCTCAGCTGGCGATCACGGAAGCCGAGCTGGCCAGCGTACCCGAAGTGTTTTTGCCCTACCTGGTGACCAGTACGGGCGACACGCTTTATAGCCGAGCGATCGCTGATCAACGCTTGCTGCCACTACCCTAACTACTCACTAATAATAATCACAATGGGGCCCGGACTATACCGACTGGGAGTTGGTGGCAACAGGCGGCTACGTTGGCCTGAAAAACTCTGGAGAGAAGTGGTAATCGCCGACCTCAAAAGCGTGACCATCTGGTCACGCTTTTAGTATATAATTGCCAGAAGGTAGGCATTATCTTCAACCTCATCGTTGCCGAGAGTTTCCGCCATCTTCCTGGCTTTACTGGTCGCCACGGAGAACAGTAAAGCCAGGCTTATACCACCGACTGGAAACAGATCCTAAAAGCATCCTGAGCTACCTTTGTGCTCTTAACCATCGTAGCGACATGGAGATCACACATGAGGTATTGATTCATCAGGGGTTTATGCCGGATACGGGCCGGCCGGGCCGCTACAATTATCGGGGCTTTCATGGCTACCTGCGGGCCTCGGCGGGTCTGTTCTTTTTTCACGGCTTCAGCTTCGGCATCGGCACGGTCACTGACCTCAAATACCTGCTGATGCTCATCGACTACCAGCATGCCTCTCCCACCTTTTCGTTTCCGCCTTCAACCAACTAACCACTAGCAGATTAGGGGTTAGTGTAGACTATTATCCTGAAAATACGACATTTAAAAAATATATGTTACTACATAGGTAGATCTACGTAGAATAATAATCCTATTTCTTAGTATATTTCGGGAGTATTTTCTGCCGCATACTCTCCGTAACTTCAATGTACTTTTCTGAACCTGTTCTTTTCGAGATACCGGTCCTGCCGCGCATCCGAAAGTACGTCACTGTCAAGCTGCGCGATAGCGCCGGCCGACCTCATCCGATGCTTGCCTGCCCGGATGCTACCAACGCCAGTTTCTGGATCTGGGCCTTATGCCAGGGCCGCAAAGCCCACCAGTTTAAGGGCTGGCAACGCCCTGAGCACCGGCGCATTGAGCAGAACCAACCTGATGACGGGCTGCTCATCGACCGGGCGGGCCGAATCATGGCTCCTCCGGAGATGACAGCCCGTCTGGGGCTGGGCATCAATCAGTTTCACGTCACCCGGCTGGAGTATCTACTGAATTACGACGAACTGGAGCTCTTTTCCGACTGGGTGGATTTTATGATCCGCAACGAGTTCATTCTTCACTGCCAGCAAAGCGCCGGGCTGATCATGCACCGGATCCGTGAGTTTCTGGATACCTACGATTTTGACGAGACCGACATGAGCGAGGCCATGATGAAGCAGACCTACCTGCGGTACCGAAAAGGCAGAAGCGCATTTGTCGCCGATGCCCAGCTGGCCAGTCAGGTTCAGTTCCGGCCGGTGCCCATCGCAGCCTAGAGTCATCACGCTTGTCGCGCTAAAGCAGCCTTGCTACGAGCAGTTTTGGGCCATGACGGACCTTCTCTTCGACGGGGCAAATAATCCAGCCGGCAATTTTCTTGTCCGGTTTGTGCCGGTGGTGGGTGTAGCGATACTACCCACCCCGGCCCCCTCTGGTCCGAATGCGGGCAGTATTGGTTCGCCGACGTTTGTGACGGGTTACCGCTGGTTCACCGCCTACGGTACCGACGAGACCAAATCCATCGAGGAGGAACAGAAACTGGACGATAACGGCTCGGTCTGGGCCATTGCCATTCAGGCCTGGCTGCCGGGTGATTCCGCCCAGCGTCGGTTGCAATTGGCTGAAATGGTCCGCCACCGCTTTCTGGTCGCTGTCGAGGACAACATTGGCCTGGTCCGTGTCTTTGGTACCAAAGTCGAGAGTCTTCAATTTACGTATCGTTTTCAGGTTGACAAACAAATGGGTGGCCGGCGCGGCTACCTGATCAGTTTTAGTGGCAGTTCAACCAGTCCTGCTCCCATTCTACTCTAAAACCCCTGCTTAGTATGCTTACAGCCCTCCTGCTCCTGCTAATGACCACCGGCTACGTGCTGGTTAAAATCCTGTCCAATCGGAAATCGTTCTGGCGATCTGGGTCGCGTCAGCCTGGCTGCCGTATCGGTTATAACCGAGTGGAAATGCCTGACCGTACTGCTTTTTTAGGCGCACTACGCCGGTTTCTGACCGCTTTTATCCAGTCAGCCTGGCTTCGGTTTAGCCGGCTGGCTCACTCCGCTCGCCGGTTCACCCAGGTTCCCCTGCTGCTGTGTCGTCAAGTATTGATGACGCTTTGTTTTGGCCGGGGCATCCTGCATGGCTAAGAAAAAAGAATACGTTACGAGGTAAATTACATGGGATTAGTTAAAGCGGCCACCTACTGGGTGGTCGCTTTTTTTGTGTCTGCGGGGTCGGCACGTCATCACGGGTGTCGCGGCCTACCTGCGTCGGGCGGGGCTACTTCGGCCCATGAATCGCAACTTTCGGACCTTCTCGGCCCTGCTTCGAACGGATTGGTGTATCGATCCCCAGTATGCCAATGATCATCTGGAGGTCGTCAACAGTTTCCTGACCGGCACTTTTTCGCCCAAACTGTTTTTTGGCGATGAGGAAGAGGAGGACGAAAAACCCCTGGCCTATGCCGTCTCCCTGATGGCAGGTTCCAGCGGCCAAACGCCTTCGCTGAGCCGCCATGACCTGGACGATCCGGATATGCCGGAAAACTCCATTCTGGTGGTACCCATCTCGGGGCCCATCTTCAAAGAAGGGTTTTGTGGTTCGGCTGGTGCCCTCGATTATGCGCAGGCTATCAATGAAGCCTACGCCAATCCCAAAATCATTGGCACCATCCAGCTGGTCGATTCGCCCGGTGGCCAGCTCTCGGGAACACCCACCCTCTACGATGCCATTCGGAATCCCGCTAAGCCCAGCATCACCCTGATTTATGATGGCATGATGGCCTCAGCGGCGCTGTGGCTCTCGGTTGGGTCCAACAAGATCTATGCTTCCCAGCCAACGGATCAGGTTGGTTCGGCGGGTGTTTTTGTCACCCTGCGCGATAACTCGGAAGCGATGGCGAAAGCGGGCTACAAAACGATCTACATCTACTCGGATCTGTCGCCCGAAAAGAACAAACCCTACCGGGAAGCCTTAGCGGGCAACACCAAGCCGATGCGGGAAGATCTCAACCAGGCTGCCAGCCATTTCCACACGGCCGTCAAAACGGGTCGTGGTGATCGGCTCAAGCCAATTGAGAAAGATGGCCCAAACCTGTTCGAGGGGGGCATGTTCTACGCCGATGAGGCCATCGAGCTGGGCCTTATCGATGGTTACGCTACGCTGGAGCAGGCAGTTGCCGAGATTGTCGAACTGCACACAAAGCGCACACATTCGGCTCCTGGCGGTCGCTATGGAGCGACTGAAATCCCTGTTTTACAGGGCACTACCCTTGATTCAACCGCGCCCACAGATGCGCCCGAGGCACCCACAACCGGTGCCATAACCGCCGAAGAGCTTACTGCTCCAGAAGCTACCCAACCCCAATCCAATCAAATCCCTACTGACATGTCTCTGTTTGGTAACAAACACAAGGTGCTCTCGAGCCTGGCTGGCGTCGAAGCTTCCGAAATCTCGGACGATCAGCTCAACGCAGTCAATGCCGAGCTGGATTCGCTCAACATCAAAGGTGTGCGCATCATCAGCACGACCTACCTCGAACAGGCGGACGCTTCGGTGGCCGAGCTGGCGACAGCCAACACAACGATCGCCACCATCACCCAGGAGCGGGATAATGCCCGCGCTGAAGCCGAGAAGTTCGGCAATCAGCCTGGTCATCTAGGCTCCAAGTCAGGCAAAGTAGCGGAAGCAACAGTGCCGACAGCGGGCGAGAAACTGATCTCCGAAGTCGATCAGGAGTTAATCGATCGCGAGAGTAAAATCAAGCGGCACGACTAAACCAGGCGCTTAGAAGCACCTGGTCAGTTCGCTGCCCGGGTGCCACACCCATCCGTAACCAATCAAGACAGCTAAAACGTGGCAACCCAATCCAACATTTCCGCTATTGCCAATTACGCCGGCGATTATTCGGCGGTAATTTTTGAGCAGGTATTTCAAAATCTCGACATCGCCAAAGATGTCGATTTGATCCAGAATCTGGACACCCCGCTCATTTTACCAAAATACACGGCTAACGATGGCGTTCGTCCCTACGACAGCACCATCACCCAGCCAAACGGTCAGGCCGGCACGTTCTCCCAGCGCACCATCACGCCCCGCACGTCGATGAAGCTGTTGAACATCATTCCGGAAGAGCTACGGGGTACGTATCTCTCGCGCGGCCTGAAAGCCAATGCGAAGGATTACCCCCTCGGCTTCGGGCAGTACTACTGGAGTCAGCAGACCAAGAAAATCGCCGACGAAATCAACCGCAACGCCTATTTCGCGGTCGATCCTCAGTCGATTACACCGTACAATGCCGGCACGGCCTATGCAGTTGGCGACAAGATCCTGTTCAGCAACGGCACGACCAACGATTACTACCAGTGCGCTGTCATCACCACGGCCGGTCAGTCACCGACCTCGACACCGGCTTCCTGGACCAACATCAACAACCGCTGCCAGGGTGCCGGTTTCGGTACGATCCTGGCCGCTGAATACGGGAGCCTGCCTGCCGCCAACAAGATCGCTACGGGTGCCATCACCGACACCAACGCGTTCGATAAAGTGGTGCTGATGTACCAGTCGATGCCCGCTGAAAAGCAGGCGCTCGGCGGTGAGTTTAAAGTGAGCTACAACGTCTATCAGAAATACCTGAATGCGTTGCTTACTAAGTTCACCAATGGCACCAGCTTCATGCAGGTACCGGGTTCTCCTTCACTGTACGTCTACGGATCGGGCAACCGCTGGATCCTGACGCCGTCTACCTGGATGGGAGCCTCGCAGCGGATCATCGTTACGCAGAAAGAAAACCTGAAAATGGGTACCGACCTCCTGTCTGATCTGAACACGATCGGCAACATGGTTCCCCATATCCACGGCTTCTACTGCAAGTTCCAGTTCATCCTGGCTTACCAGTTCGTCGATCTGGATCTGTTGTACGTCAACGATCAGGCGTAAGCCAATCCATTGCTCTCTCATTCTCTTCCGTCTGCCTGGTACAACTAGAACAAGGCGTACCAGGCAGATTCACCGGATAAAAACACGCTAGAAATCGTGGACGAAAAAGATAAAAAAATCGAAGACCTAGAAGGTGCCCTGGCCGATAAAGCCGGTCAACTGACGGCGGCGCTAAGCGCCAAAACAGACCTGGAGAAAGACTTGGTTGCCTCGAAAGCCTTCAACCTGGAACTAAAAACCCAGGTGGACGCGCAGGCCAAAACCATTCTGGCCAACGATAAGGAGCTGAGCGATGCGGCTGATATCGTCGTCGATCTGAAAAAGAAACTGGCTGAAAAGCCGGTGGCGGAGGAAAAACCGGCTTTCCCGGTCCTCAAACTGGGCAAAGACAAATTCGAATTGCTCGAACCGGCCTTCAATTACCGGGGCGTCATTGTCGATCAGGCGGCACTCGAAGCCGATAGCGATCTGCTCAAAGAGCTGATCGTCGAAGGCGTTTCGTTTTTGCGCAAAGTCAAGTAAGCCTGCACGCTGCTTTGTTATAACCGGGCTTAGACCCACCGTACCTTAAACCGTCTTTACGACAATGACTTATGCCGATCTGATCGGTCCCGATGGCACCGAGAACAACATGGGTGGAACGGCCCAGTTTCTCTATTTTACGCCCTGGATCGACATTGCCACCTTTGCCGCTCCGGCCGCATTGCCCGCCCAGCAATCGCTTCTGACGACCCCGCACACCATGAAGACGGGTAAGAAGTTTCAGACTCTCTACGTAACCATCGATACCTCCGATCTGGAGATCGCCTTAAATGGTGATATCGACGGGATCAGCTTCAAACCGACGCTGAAATGCTTCTACCCCGGCTTCTCGGACGGTATCGTCGATTTCATCAACAAGGCCAAAAACGATAAGTTTTTGTTCCTAGTCCCGCTGCCTGACGGCAAAATCGTTCAGATCGGCTCATCCCGCTTTGTGGCCTACGTCAAACCCAGTCCCAAAACGGACAAGACAACGGGTCGGGGCCGGGGTACCGAATTTGAGATCTTCTGCTTCCAGCCCGATTATTTGATTTACAATGCGGCTGTACCGCTCACGCCGGCTGCGTAATCGCCCTGACTGATCATGGCCAAAGCCAAGCCTGCACCCGCTTACCAGGTCAACGGCCTTTCTCCCCAAACGCCCGACGGGCCGATCCCGATCGAGTTCCGGGGACGAACCTACGATCTGCTGCACCTGAGTCCCGAGGAACTGGCCTTTCTGCTCCAGTATCCCGATCAGGTGCCGTATCTGATACAAGAAACCAGCCAGTCGAATGGCTAAGTAGTGGCAAAGGGCCCGGTTTTGCCGGGCCACTTTGTTTCAGCCTGATGCAAGAAACGATCGATTCACTCACCGCCTGGCTCGCCGAGCCCGATTACAACCAGGGCCTTCAGCTCTATGAGCAGCTGATCGGCTCAGGCTTCGTGTTAAGTATGCTGCAGGCCGGCGAAGACGAGTACAACTCGCTTCGTCTTTCGGTCGCTTTGCAGACCCGATTGGAGGAGCTGCTGGCTGAGCAGGCGCAGCAGGCTTCTCAGTATCCAGCCTCCCTGGCTGATCAACTGGAGCGGGCCAAACTGTTGATGGACGAACGGACGATCCTCAAGGAGCGCCTTCGGGCGCAGTACCAGCGGGGCGTCATGTATTCTGCCGATTCGCATCAGTGGGCCTTTCGGATTCTGGCCATCAAGGAAGAGCTCGACGCCATTTACGGCCGCCGGCGCTTTTACGATGCGCATGGCTATCTGCCCGAAGCCGCTCAGCTGGATACTGGCTTGTCCCCGGCCGATCTACTCAAGCGGCGCAACAGCGTCCGCACCTACATCACCAAATACCAACAGACCCTGGCCATTACCTACCAGGCTGACGCCCTTGAGCGCGTCCAGACCAAATTGGCCCAGTACCGCTCGGAGCTGCACGATCTCGACCAGCAGCTGCAGGCTTTTCAATCCAGTAACTAAACAATTTAGCAACCATGATACTGACTCGACCCGGTAACAAACGTCGCATTGCCGCCAAGATTACGCCCCATTTCCCCGACCATGACCTATTCATTGACCTATTCTTTGGCGCTGGCGGGATGTTTTTCAATAAAGAAAAGTCGAAACATAACATTGTTAACGACTTTGATTCGGAGGTCTATAACCTCTTCCAGGTCATTACAACCCGCAAAGAGGAATTAGCCCGGTTCTGGGAAATCATGCCGGTACACGAAGACCTCTGGAAATACTGGCGGGAAAACAAGGAGAGCGATCCGATCCGGAAAGCAGCCCGGTTTCTGTTCTTTTCCAATTTCGGCTTTATGGGGCGTATGGCCACCATGAAGTTTGACCGTTCCAACACCTACTGGCTGGTGCTCATGCGCCTGAGCGAAGTACAAAAACAGTTGCAGGGTGTGCAGCTGATGAACTGCGATTTTCGCGACGTCATCCGTCGGATATCGCTCCGGGACGGTGGCCACAAAAAAGCCTTCATCTACGCCGATCCACCCTACCTCGACACCAAAGGAGGCACCTATGAGGGCTTTACGAAAAACGACTCGATTGACCTGTTTACTTGTTTGCTCGAGTCCAATTGCCGCTTTGCCATCTCTGAATTCAATCACCCCTTTATTCTGCAATTAGCTCGTACCAACCAGCTCAATGTCATTGAAATCGGGGAACGACAAAATATGAAGAATCGCCGCATGGAGATTCTGATCACCAACTATTAACGCTTTACCGATGCCATGGCAGCAGAGCTAATCCAAATCACCCTTGATGAGCAGGACGAACCCGTCCTCTCATTTACCCATAATCCGGCGGCTAGTGGCATTGAGCAAAAATTGCTCGGAGCCCTGATTCGAAAAGCCAAAGCCAGCGGTGGGCTGGAGCTCCATGTTGCCCTGGTATACGGTGAGTCCGATGAGAAGCCCCTGTGGGACTATCACATCCGCGCCAAACGAGCTGAATCGCTATGAGCACCGAACTAAGCCTGGCCCAGATGCCGGCGACCAAATGGGAGGATAAGTACGATCTGGTCCTGCGCTGGGCCCGCGACGAGCGATCCGACGATGATCCCCTGCGCACGCGCATTCCGGCCGCCCTGGAACAGCAGTTTCGACGCTGGAATCAGATCTATGGCTTGCTGCAGGCCGGCACCTACAGTAAAACCACCGAACAGATCGCTGTCGTCAAAAAGACCTTTCCGGGGATATCGGACCGCACGGCCCGCAACCTGCTGGCCGATACCAAACGCTTCTTTTCGGTGCTCGATGCGCCCAACCTGGCCTGGGAACGGCTGACGCTGATCGAGGAAGTGCGCGAAGACATCAAACTGGCTCGCCAGAAAGGCGATTTCCGGTCGGTTGCCGCTCTGCGCACGCTCTATGCCAAACTTACTGGTGCCGATCAGCCCGAAGAGGTGGTGGAGAACAAAACCATCTTCAACATCATCGCCTTCAATCCCGAGCAATTGGGCGTCGAGCTGATCGATCCCGATAAGCTCGATACCATGATCCGCTCCATTACGGCCAGCGATAAAAAGAAACGCGACGATTTTTTCACCCAATTCGAGGATGTCACCGAAGCCAAGTAAAGGGTCGTTGCCCGACCGATACGATTTCGACGAGCTCCTGCAGGATGATCTGGCCGCTGGCCTTCAGCTGGCCGGCGTCGATCGGTCGGTGGTGGGCCTGGCTGATGACGTCCAGGTGGTGCATCGCCATTACAACAAACCCCAGATGCGCTCGATGCTCGTCGGCGCTTCGGAGGAATATGCCGTCTGGGGCCGGGGAACGGGCAAATCCGAGGGCCTGATCGCTCCTCGAACCTTTCGGAATGTGGAAGTCATGCCCCGGGGCCATGGCTGTTTTGTCGGCGCCACGTATCTGCAATTACTGGAGCGGACCCTACCACCGGTCATCAAGGGTTGGGAAGCGATGGGCATGGTGCGGGGCCGTGATTTCTGGGTTCGGGAAAAACCACCCAAAAAACTAAACATTCCCCAGCCCATTGTGGGGCCGATTACCACCGAACACTGCATTTTCTTTCGCAATGGGGCCGTGGCCAGTATGGTCTCTCAGGACCGGCCGGGTTCTTCGAATGGTAAAACAGTGCACTGGATTGCCGGCGATGAAGCCAAATTCCTCAATAAACCCAAGCTCGACAGCGAGCTGCTGTTGACCAACCGGGGGGATGATCGCTATTTCGGGGGCAAGCCCGAATTTCATAGCCTGCTCTTCTGCACCGATATGCCGACCTCGAAGTCGGCTATGTGGATCCTGGAACAGGACAAACGCATGGAGCCTGAGCGGATTGCGGCTATTTTAACGATCCGCTACCAGATCTATGCGCTCTATGAGCAGCTACTGGCCTATCCGGCCAAACGCAAAGCCATCCAGAACGCGATTGCCAAACTTCAGGCCCAGTGGGATGAGCTGCGTAAGAATGCCGTTTATTTTTCGGAAGCCTCGACGCTGGACAACATCCACGGCTTTGGCTTTAAAGCCCTGGCGGACGTCAAGGCCCGGCTGCCCCGATTTATCTTCGAGACGGCCGTCTTAAACCGGCGTCCCTTCCTGACCGAAGCCGCGTTCTACCCCGATCTGGACGAGCATCATTTTTACGATAGCCTGGATTATTCCTACATCGACAAATTCAACAATGATGACTTTGGGAAGGGCAAATTCAACGATTGTCGCAAGGATAATGATCTGGACAAATCCCTGCCGCTGGACGTGGCGCTGGATTACGGGGCCAGCATCAACACCCTACTAACAGGCCAACCCCGGGGCCGCCAGTATCGAATCCTCAAGGAGCTCTATGTGACCCACCCCGATCGACTGGAGGATCTGGCCAAAGCGTTCTGTGCCTACTACCGACACTATCCCACCAAAGAGGTCAACTACTTCTATGACCACACGGCCACGGGTACCTCAGCCATCAGCAACAAATCACCGCGCGATATCTTTGCTGACTACCTGGAGAAGGAAGGCTGGGTCGTCAACCTGGAATACCTGGGCCATACCGATGATCCCGAGAAGCGTTATGAGTTATGGGGCCGTTGCCTGAGAGGTGGCGATGTCGATAACTATGATGTGCGCTTCAACCGGCAGAACACGGAGTATGTCCGGGTGAGTATGCAGCAGGCCCAGATTGCCCAGGGTGCAACGGGCTTTAAGAAAGACAAGGCTGATGAGAAGAATAAGGAGATCGATCAGCGGCAGACAACTCACTTCTCGGACTGCGCCGATACGCTACTGGTTGGTGCTCATGATAAGCACAAGAGCCAGGCACTAATGAGCTTCGATGCCATCTTCTAAGCCGACTACTCATTGCAATTCCTCGAAGGGCTGGCCATTGGTCAGCCTTTTTTCATGCTGTTTTGCGTGGCAACACCCCACCTCTATCATATATGATCACCCCCTCCAATTGCAATTGCATTTTGTGCCAGTGCGTGGCAATGGGGGGCATAGTGGCAAAAACGGGTGTTTTTCGCCTATTTTTTGGGCTAAATCGCCCAAAATCAGCTCCTTAACCTCTTCAGCGTTTGCAAAAATTGAGTTGTGGCGTCCCGTAGCGGTATCGAAAACGGGTTTAAGCATCTGCCAATCAGTTGATTAGACTGCCCTTGATTTTTCAGCTCGCTGCGATCCAGATTTCGGGTTGCTGAATCTGCCAGCCAGCCTCCTGCAGCAGGGCCCGACGCTTGTCGAGGCTAATGGTTTCACCCTTGGTGAGCTTGTAAAGCAGCCGCCGGCGCTGGCTCTGCGGCCGGCCGGTCTTTCGCCAATAATAGGGACTGCTGACGAGCCGTTCGAACGCTTTTTCGACGGAAAATGGAGTCGATCGCATGGGAGTCGATACAAAAAACGTCCCAATTCGGGACGCTTTTTGGGAGGCCAGTGAGAGAAAATGGATTAATTATGGCGCTCGTTGATCACATCGGGATCGCTGGCTTCATCGCCCCAGGCGGTGACGATCAGGAATCCTTCTTTAACGGAAGCCAGCACAATCGGATCCTCAATAAGCCATTTTTTATACTCCGCTTCGGTCATGGTACCGCCCATGTAGCTTCGTTGAACAAACTGATCAGCAGTAGCCGCAATCCCATAGCCATCGCCTACTAGTTTTTTGTGTTTGGACTGGCTGATTTCCTGCCGGAACCGGGCCATATCGTTCACATTTTTATCGGGTATGTTGCCGATAAATTCGATGGTTGGCTTAAAGATAAGCCCGTACTTAGCCAGCACTTTCGTTAACGAATCCAGCGTAATAAATTTATAATTGGGAAACAGCAGCGCGTATTTCTGGGCCGCCTGGTGATCGGCCAGACGCGTTTTATGGGTCAACTTCGCCTTTTCAAAAGCAAGGGATCGCCGGCTATAATCAGTAACCTCCTCCAGGTTAATAAAACCCATGTCCATCAGCGTCTGGATCCGGTCCGATCGTACCGGTTCTGGCTGGGTAAAGGCTTCGGGCTGCAGCAGGAGCGTGTCGGCCTCCCCATAAAGTTCACTGTGGATTTGAGCCGCGCTGATGCGCTGAGGTTCACGATGTATACGGCTGGTCGGGTGTATACCGTCAGGTATACCGCCAGGTATACCGCCAGGTATACCGCCAGCGGAAACATAAAAACCACCGCCAATACCGGCCATATTGAACAGGTTAACGCCACTTAATTCAAAAACCTCGATTTTGCGCCCCGGGTCAATCAAGGCTTCGTAGGTTCTGGGTAAAGGCTCCGGAGATACGCCCATGTACATTTCAGCAAAATCGAATGTAACCTGGCGCTGCTCGTTTTGGGCTGTCTGGTGGCGACTGGCCCCACTGTAGTCTGGTTTGGCTCCGACGATACCGCCTTGCTGCCAGGGTTGTCTTGCACTCATACAAATACGGTTTTGGTTTTCCGGTAAATCTACACAAAAACAGGCGACATAACTAATGCATTAGTTGTTATGCGCGTCATCACGCCTGTCGCGCCCGGACAGTACGGCACGGAGCACTTTCGTAGCTGTATGATCAAGGTAGCCGACATGATGCAGCAGCTGCGACAGACCGACAAAAGCGGCAAATTCCGCGTTGTCAGCCTGGTTTATGCGACGGCTCACCGCAAACGGGGTACAGCGGGCCAGTTCCGGGAGCTGCACCGGTGCCGCATGTTGTCACCCAAAAAATCGGGGGGCAATACGCTCAACTTTCAGCCCGTCGGCAGCAAAGACATCGTGGCCGTGCATCCTGATCTGATTCTCTACTTCAACCAGCAGGAGGTCGTCTAATGAACATAACCTACTTTGCCGGCAGCTCCCACGATGTAGCCGTTTTGAGCCACAATAACGTGGCCATCAGCCTGGAAAATGATAAACCCGGTCGGGCCACGCCCGTTGGCCAGCGAACTACTGGCGATCAACCGGGGGCCAAGCCCAGCGTGTCCACGCCGAATCTGGCCCTGTTTCCCAGTTTTGGGGGCGATATCATGCCCTGGGGCGAAGGCAACGATTTTCCGCAGCGCATCCGCAACCTCTACAACAAAGATCCGTTAATTCCCCAGACGCTGGGTAAAACAGCCTCCATGCTGGTGGGCAAAGGGGTGATGGCCGTCGAGATCGATCTCGACGACAACGGCGATGAGATCGTGCGGGCCGTTCGGGATCCGGAAATCAACGAGTTCATTCATTCGCTGCATTTTCGCAAATACCTCCACAAGACGGCCGGGCACGTGGCCTGGTTTTTCAATGCCTTTCCCGAGCCGATCGTTACCAAGAATCGGAAGAAAATTCTTTACCTCAACCCCCTACCGGCCGACGAATGCCGCTGGTGCCGAATGACGCCCGAGGGCGATCTGCCGTACGTCTATCTGAATGCCAACTGGCCCAATGCCACCACGTCAGATGCGCACGTCAAGCAGATTCATGCGCTCGATGCCGGGCGCTGGGATAAGGCCGACTGGCTGCGCGAGCAGCGTTTTTTCAACTGCATCTACCCGATTTCCTATCCGACGCCAGGCTTTCGGTTTTACAGCCTGGCCCATCACCACAGCATCGTCGAATCGGGCTGGCTCGATGTGCACCTGGCCGTGCCGGAGTTCAAGAAATTCCTGATGAAAAATCAGGTCTCGCTCAAGTATCACTTCAAGGTCGATGCCACTTACTGGGGCATGACCTACGGAGATGCCTACACCAAAGGGACGCCCGACGCCAAGCGGGCCATCAAAAAAACCTGGCTGGAGGGCATGAACAAGGCGCTGACCGACGTCGAAAAAGCCGGCGGCAGCATCATCACGGAGATGACCTGGGATAAAGAGAAGAAAGTCTTTATCGACCACATCCAGATTGAGCCCATCACCGACGCCATGAAGGACGGTAAGTACATCGAGGATAACCTCGAGGCAGCTTCCAACATCCTCTACGCGTTTGGGCTGGATCCGGTCCTGCTCGGCTTTGCGGGCGGAGCCAACCAGGCGGCCCGGTCGGGCGGCTCCGACAAACGGGAAGCGTATTTGATTGCGCTGCAAATGCTGGCTCCCTTCCGGGACATGCTGCTCGAGCCGCTCGAATTTGTGGCGGAATACAACGGCTGGAAAGCCCGCTTTCCCAACCTGCGCTTTCAGTTTCGTGACACCATCCTGACCACGCTCGATACGGGTGCGGGCACTAAAAAAACGCTCAGCTAATGAAATTTTTCTCAGGACAGGTCGAAGAGTTTCGCCAGGTGGTGCCCGTCACGATCAATTTTACCCTGGACGATGTAAGCCCCTTTTTAAGCCGGACGGCGGAGAGTGTGCTGCTGCGCTTTTTAGGCCAGACGCTGGCCGATCAGCTGGCCAGCCTGGTCAATGCGAACCTCGACGAGCAGACGGACCGGGTACTGATTCGGGCGCTGAAGCTGACCCGGCTGGCGGTGGGCAACATAGGCTTTGCAGAGTATCTGCCCTTTGGCGAGGTGCAGATCGAAGACGGAGCTATCACGGTGGCCGCTTCCGAGGGACGCAAGCCCGCCTTTCAATACCAGACCGACCGGCTCGAAGAAAAGCTGCTCCAGACCGGCTACCAGGCGCTGGACGATCTGATCACGCTCGTAGCCGCCAATTCGGTTTTGTTTCCGGGCTGGAGTGAAGCTCCCTACAAGGATGAATACGACAGCTCCTTTTTTAAGAGCCCTGTTGAGTTCTCCAAATCCTACGGTATTCAGGACCGCTGGCTGACGTTTTGGGCGCTCCGGCCGGCGCTTCGCTCGGTCGAGGAAAATTACGGCGAAGCCGCCCAGGCTCGCATCGATGCGCTGCCAAACACCGTAACGGACGCTCAGAAAGCCCAGCTGGGCCGGCTGCTGCGCCGAGCATTGGCCTATCAGACCATTCTGGAAGCGCTGCCGGGGCTGGCCATCGACATCGATGGGGCCAAACTGAAAGTCAATTACGGCTCCCAGTTTGGCAACACGCAGTACTACCAGGCTCCGAGCCGGGACGACCTGAACTGGCTCCAGCAAAATCTGGAGAAACAGACCGCCCTGTTCTGGTCCACCTTCGAAAGCACCCTGTCTGCCGCGCTGCCGCCGGTTAGTGAAACGGCTACCGCCACCGGGCCGCAATCGGAAGGCTCGTTTTTTCTGCTCTAAGCCATGCGAACATTCTTAAACTACCTGCCCTCCCGGGGCTCTCCAGTCTAATCTTTCTCCTGTTGGCCTGCCTGGCTCTTGGCTTTTTGCTATTGCTGGATAGCTGCGGGCCCCACCGGCAGGCTCCTACTCAATCGATTCCTACAGTGCCCCCGGTGGATTCGGTGCGCACTCAACTGGAGAGCAGCGTTGAGCGGGCCAACAACAGCGTCATTATTTCCCAGGGCCATTCCCAATCCGCCGTAATCGACTATGAAAAAGCAAAAGAGAAATTTGATCAAAGCCGCATTACTCTGCCTTAGCGTGGTGCTGGGCCTGCTGCTGAGCAAATGCTCATATGGCCAGACCGAGCCGGTTCCCTCGGTGCAGGCCATGGTCAAAAATCAGCCCTTTCCCTACTACTGTGGGGTGGCGATGGACACCCTGCTCTACGCCCGGGTGAAAGCCCGGCTGGTGGCAGCGGACTCGCTCCGGGCCGCTTCCGAGCGGGCCATCAAGGCACTTCAGGCTGAAATCGCAGCCACGCGCAAAGCGCTGGACGATCAGTTTCGGCTGGGCCAGTACGATAAGGCCAAAGCCCAGACGCTGCTGGTGCAGATGAATATGCTGCAGGGCCAGCTCACCCAGGTCCAGGATTATCTGCGTCAGGCGCAACTGGCCCGGGATGCCGTCGTGAAGGAACTGCCCCGCAAGGTTCGAAAACTACTGGAGCAGGCCACACCCGATCAGATTGCGGCCGCAACGGTGGACTACATCCACCTGCTGCAGAAGCGAAAATGGAAGTGGGCGGGCTGGAGTGTGGGCGGTGGGTTTGTGCTGGGGCTCTTAACCGGTTTCTTTTGATGGCAGGCCTGCTTACCCAATCCGGCCTGCTTCAGGCAGCCCAAACCCTTCGCACCGGCATTGCCGAGGTGCAAACGCTCGCGCACGTTGAGTCGAACGGGCAGGGCTTTCTGGATGATGGCCGGGTGACGATCCGCTTTGAACCGCACATTTTTCACGCCCGCACGGCTGGCCGGTATGATGCCAACTACCCGCTGTTGAGCTATCCGGACTGGAATCCCAAAATCCCCAAAAGCACCACTCACTCCTACCAACTGTTCAATCAAGCCTGCACGCTCAACGCGACGGCAGCGGTACTGGCTTCGAGTTGGGGGATGTTCCAGGTGATGGGTTTCAATTTCGCCAGTTGCGGCTGTAATAACCTCAAGCAGTTTGTCAGCCTGATGGAGAAATCCGAAGACAGTCAGCTGGCCCTGACCGTAACCTATTTACGGACAACGGGCCTCGACGACGAGCTGCGGGAACACCGCTGGGAGGATCTGGCCCGGCTTTACAACGGTAAACAGTACAAACGCAACCAATATGACACCAAACTGGCTTCGGCCTATGCTTATTTTTCACGCTTGTAAACTACACTCTTTATGGAATGGACTGCCCTATTCACCGATACACTTAAATTATCGCCTTTTGTGGCCGCCCTCCTGTTCTTTCTGATGAAAGTCTGGAAATCAATGGAGGTTAAAGATCAAGCCTTGATGTCGACGATGAAGGACAATCAGGCTCAGCAGCTCCTCATGCAGGAGAAGCACATTACGGCTCAGAATAACTCCGCCGATGCCAACCGGCAATTAGCCAGCGCGATCGGCGATCTGAAGGACCACCTCTCCGACAAACTCGACGAGGTAAAAAGCACCCTGCCGGTTCGAAATGGCACGATTCGTCGCCATCCATCCACGCCCGAAAGCTCATCAAAGCCGGCCTGATGAACACCATCGAACTGCACATTCGGGGCAAACGCCACCGCTTCAGCGGGCCCTCGGGCTGGGCGGAGCTGACGGCCCACCAGGCCGTGTCGCTCATGCGGCTGCGGGCTCAGATCGCCCAGCGGGCCGAAACCGCCTTTGCGGCTCTGGACCTGCTGTATGGCCTGAAAAAGCGCCATCAGCGGTGGGTGTTCGATGCCCGGTTCTTGCGCCGGAAAGGCGTTCCGGAGGAGCAGATTGTCTTGATTTTGGAGCAGGGGCAATCGCTGCTCGACACACTGCTCTGGATTGGTGAGCCCGATAAAAAAGCCAGCTTTCCGGTGCACTCGTTTCGACGCTTCGATTTTCACTTCGGTACCCCCTACATCTGGCTCAGTCGGCTCCTGACGCGCCAGCGCTACGTCGGCCCGCTGGCCGGCCTGGTCGAGATTAGTTTCGGCGAGTTCATGTTTGCCGACCGGGCCTTTCGGGCGAAGGATCTTCCCCAGCTGGCGGCCATTCTTTACCGGCCCAAAGCAGAAACGTTTGATAAACACACGGCCGAACACAGGGCCATCCTGTTTGCCGATCTGGATCCGGCCTTGCTGGCGCTGATCAGCCAGAACTTCGCCGATACGCTCGATTTTCTGAGTCGCCATTTTCGGCGGGTGTTCGCTGAGCCCCTCTCGACGGGTACGGTCAGTAAAGCGGGCAAATCAGCGGGCTGGCTCGATATCGCCATCAACATGGCCAAACTCGACGTGACCAAGATCGGCCAGATCGAGCAGACCAATCTGTACCTGGCCCTGAAAGTGCTCGACGAGCAGATCCGCCAGGCCGAAGAGCTGGAAGAAGCACTGGCCAAAAACAAATCCTGACATGAACGAGCTCGACTACATTGCCTACTTCGAAAACCTGGCTCGCCAGCACAAAGCCCTTCGCCATTCCGAGCAGGAGTGCCACTTCTTTGTGGTATCTGATAGTTCCAAAGCTGAAATCGAGCAGGCGATCGCCAAAAAGCTCAGACTGCCGGCTCTGCTGCTCGACCAGTACCTGGATGACCTGGAGACGGGCCACGATAACTTCCGTTTGCGGGTGATGGGCGGGGTTACGGTTCTGGTGAAGTGTCAGTCGGGCGATGCCCAGGATCGCCGGCGGGCGCGGGATGAAGCCCGCACGATCGCGCTGAGCCTACTCAACCGCATGCGCAGGGATGTGCGAACCGCTGGTTCGGCCCTGCAGCAAAAAGGGGTGGTACTCGATATCGAATTCAAAGGGGAGCCGGCTCCGTTCGTGTTGCAGAGTGCCGACGGCTGGGGCTACGGCTTTGAGTGGCTGCTGCCCACCAGCGTCAAGATCGATGCCGAGCAGTGGCTGGATTTGCCCTAGCCGGATCCGGCCTCGTCATCACGGGTGTCGCGCCCGATCCCTCAGCCAGGGGGCTATTTCGCGGGCATGGCCGTTACCCTTCTTAGCACACCTGATCCCTTCGCCCTCACCCGGGGAGGACGTATGCTCTACCAGTTCCAGGGAACCGGTCAGTTGGCTACACTCGGAACACCGGCCCAGAGCTTTATTAATTTTTCGGGGCCCGTACCGGCCGGCACGGTCATTCGCCTGAAATGGAACGGCACTGAACATCCCATCGTCGCCCGCACGAGTCCAACCGAGGCCAATGAATTTCCGGCGGGCGATGGCTCAGCGGACTATGTTGACTCCCTGCTGGAGTTCTTTCAGACCTATTTCCCCTTTTACGAGGATTTTACGGCCGAGCGGCTGGATTTTATCAACCTGCACCAGATTGTGCTGGCCGCCAAGGAGCCAGGCGTTCAATACAACATTTCTGCACCCGCCGTCAGCAATGCCATTGAGGTCGTGGTCGGTACGCCCGGTGCGGATCCGATCATTCGGCAGCAATATGGTGTCTATGCTGAGGTATGGGTCAAACGGCCAGGTGAAACTACGTTCAACCGCATTTTTGCCCCCACCATTGCCTGTGATGCCGAGGGTATTGCCACCATGGACGTGGGCAAGATCCTGCACGCCCAGTTAGGACCCGACTGGCCCACCTGGAGTTTCAACCAGCCGGCTGGTTCCACCAATTCGCAGCTCAGCTACTACGTCACCTACGCCGAGTCGTTTGGCCAGCCCCAGCAGGTGGGCAAAATCCAGACCGATGTTGTGCGCCAGGCTTACTTCGGCGGTGTGGACTACCAGCACCAGGCGGGTCAGGGTTTCGAGCTGGCCAGTTACGTGGTGCGCCAGTCGGATTCCGGTACCGATCGGGCGCTACGGCTCGGCCCTGGCACTCGCTACGTGCGGGCGGATGAACCCCAGTTTCTGACCTTTCTCAATACCCGCGCCGATCGGACGGGGGTTGTGCTGCAGGTCGAGCTGACACTGGGGGATGGTTCGCCGGTTTTCTACACAACGCGCTATGCCCCCCAGAGCTGGCCCAAAGGAGCCAAAATCACCTATGCGGTGGGGCCGGCCCAGCTCAACATGGCCGAGCACCTGGACGACGACGATACGGTCGTCGAGTACAAAGTCCGGCTCTGCAACCAGACGGCCACCAGCTTTTATTCAGCCCCGTACCGCTTTATTCTCAACGGCCGCTACGAGCCGTATACCCGCTATTTCGCGTACCTGAGCAGCCTGGGCGCAGTGGAAACGCTGGCCACCTTTGGCAAGGGTTCCTATGAGCTGAACCGCTTTTACGAGGAAGCCCAGCGCTACCAGCCGGCGCATTATGATGCCCAGTTGGGCCAGTATGAGCAGTACGACGTGGCCATCCAGCAATCTCAGGAGGTTACGACGGGTTACCGCTCGCAGGCCGATCTGGCGCTCTGGAACGATTTCTACCGCTCGCCCTACCTGTTTCACATGCAGGTTCTCAAGGCGCTGCCCATTGCCCTGGTTAGTAAATCCATCAAGCAGAGCAAAGACGGCGACAATCTGTTCGCCCACTCGTTTCAGTTCGTCTACCGCTGGAAGGATGACTTTTTTACGGCCGAGGACGATCCCGACCTGGTCGGTGATGGCACCCCGCCGATTGGCCTAGAACCAGCCGGCCCCATTACCATCGAGCAGCCGACAGTGGTCGACAGCGTCGATCATACCGTACCGGACGTCGTGCGCAGCATTACGGAGCAGAAAGTGGGCAACTGGAACCAGGCCTATGCCTGGGGCTCGCATGCCGCCCAGGGCTATCTGACCCAGGCGACCGGCTCCCAGCTCTTCTACCGCAAGGATACCAAGATCGACTACCAGGATGACCTGGTCAATAAGCCCTTCAGCCGCGATTCGGCGGGACTTTCCGACGTGCTGACGGCGAAAGAAACCAAGAAACTTCTCAAAAATACACTCGGCATTCGGCCCGTCCTGACCAGCTGGACGGGTTCGGTAGAGCCGCAATAAGACTATGGCAGGCATTCGCGTTGACACCCCCATCGGCGCTGACTGGGAATACTCCCTCGATCAGCTCAACTGGCAAGCCTCGAACAAATTCTTCGAGCTGCCTTCGGGTGATCCGTTTGTGCTCGGCACGGTGTATACCGTTTACTGTCGAAACGTTACGGCCGAGCTGACGGCTGATCGCCAGATCCCCTTTGGCGAGGCCAGCTCCGAGTCGCTCATCGCCCTAACCAAGCTGCTGAGCTCGCTGGAAAAGGATGGGCTGCTGCATGTGTTGCTGACGGCCATCCGGCCCGAAACGAGCCTGCTCATCGCGGCCGCCCTGAACGCGATCGGCTTTAACTCCGGCTCGACGACCACTGTCCTGGAGATCGATGACTGCGGCTGTGATGAAGAAGCGGAAGGCGGCCTGTCAGCCGGCATCATCACCAATCTGTACCTGGCTCCCCTGGCCGTTTCGCCCCACAACACCGACTTTCTGGGTACGGGGACGAATCTGTTCAATAAGCTCTCCCGGCTCAATCAGTCGGGCAAGTTTATCGACAACACCGGCACCGTCCACGAGAATCAGCCCAACTACACCATCTCCCATCCGATGCTGGTCAAGGGGGACACCTGGTATACGCCCTCTTCGGATAGCACTGACCCCACTGGCAACCGGCAGATGGTGGCCTACTTCTCGGCTACGGGAGCTAAACTGGATGGAGCCTCCAACGTGCGCACGGAAGATAAATTCCGCACACCACCGGGCTGCGTGTACATTCTCTGCACGGTGCCGAACAACATTTTGCACTCGTTTCAGGTACAGGAAGGCGAAACGGCGACCGACTACGAGAATTTTAAACTGATTTTTCCGGGGGAAACCACCCAGCAGGCCCTCATTTCGGCCCGCGCCAGTCAGGCACTTTTATTGGGCCAGATCAACCAGGCCCGTTTTACGACCGGCCGGAATCTATTCGATAAAGACAGCGAGCTGATTCAGGCGGGCCGATTCATCGACGAGAAAGGTGTCTACAGTGCTGATCCAACCAACTCGGTCTCGCATCCCATTTTCGTCAACGGGGATACGGCCTATACAGCCAGTTTCAAATCCTTTATTTCTTTTTACGATCAGCTGGGCCGGCACGTCGGTGGCGAACGCTTCGATCGGGATGACTTTACGTTCACCACGCCCGGCAACGCAAAATTTGCGCTGGTCACCGTTCCGGACGAGCTCTTTGACAGCTTTCTGTTTGTCGAAGGCGAAGAGCTGGGCGACTACGAGCCATTTGTGCAGATCGTCAAGGGCAAAACCCTGGGCGAAGCAGCCATCGATCTGAAAGCTTCGCAGGCCATTGCCCTCGTCGAGCGGGGCACCTTGAATCTCTTTAAAGCGGCCAGCCGCTTTAAAGAGACTGGCCGCTACATCACCAACACCGGCCTGTACGTAGCCGATTCGACCTATACGGTATCGCACTTAATCAAGGTCTCGGCGCTCAGCTGGTACACGCCCAGCTACAAAACCTTTGTGGCCTTCTTCGATGCGACGGGTAATGTGATCCCCTCGGATGTGGGGGTGTATAACCGGCCGACGGATAAATTCTTCACGCCGGCCCTGACCGAATACCTGCTGATTGCGGTACCCATCGAGATCCTCGCCAGCTTCATGCTGGTGGCTGGCCAGGTGTTGCCGGCTACCTATCAGCCTTTTGTCCCCCTTCTCGAATCCATTCTGCCCACCACGCTGGGCATCAAACAAACAGCACTCGACGCAAAAAAAATGGCCGAAAGCTTCACCGACGAGATTCTCTATTCCATCAATCTGTTTAACAAGGCCGATTCCGACCTAATCAATGACAAGCTGATTAATGCCAACAGTCTGTTAGCGGATTATGTCGGCACCTCGGTCGGCGGCTTTATTCCGGTCAAGCCCAATACCTGGTATACCCCTTCGGTGAAATTAGGCATCGGCTGGTTTACCGAAGACAAAGAACCCCTGACCGGGGCACCCGCATTCAATCGGGATACCGACGAGTTTCTGACCACCGATAAAGTCGCCTTTATCCGGCCCACGGTTCACACGACTGGCCTGGAGAGTTTTATGCTGGTGGAGGGCCAGACCCTGCCTGCCCGCTATATCCCCTGGTACAAAAAATACAAGGGGACTACCCAGGACGGCTCGCAGGCACTGGCCATTGCCGAAAGCATCCATGCGCTGCTGATTCCCACCGCCAACCTGTTTAACCGCCGGGATGGCTCCATTCTGACCGGCCAGTACATCAACAACGAGGGATTTCTGGGGCCTTTTCTGACCACCAGCGTCACCCACTTTATTAAGGTAAAAGCCTCCACCTGGTACACCCCCTCGGAGGTCGGTAACTTTGTTGCCTACTTCGATGAGAACTTCCAGCGCCTGGGTGAGGGGGCGTTGACCAGTCGGCCAGCGGCCAAATTCCAGACGACCAGCGAAACGGCCTACATCCGGGCCACCTTCAATACGGCCAACCGGAACACCTACCTGATCGTGGAGGGCCAGTTTGATCTGCCGATGGCCTACATCGAGTACGGTAGCTTCCTGGATCCCCAGGTCAAGGTCAGTACGGCTGCTTTTGGTAAAACCGAGATCGTTTTCGGCACCTCCATCCCGGCTGGATCGGGCTATCACGAGTTAGCCTGCCGGGCGCTGGGCATGACCTGCATCAATAAGGCCGTGCCCAGTTCATCGGTACGCATCAAGGATCGGTCAGGCGGTGTTGGGGGCGCAAACTGGCAGAACATCGCCTATGCCTGGGCGCATACCCTGGCGGAAAAAACCGCCCTGATTTCGGGCTGGGCAGCCCTTCGCTCGGCCAACCTGGGCAATACCAACTGGGCATCGGCACCGACTTCGTTTACCTCCGGCGAGCAGGCATTTATCCTGAGCTGCAGCTACGAGAGCAACCTGACGCCCTACCTGAACGGTACCTATGCGATGCCCGATGTGTTTGTGCTATCGGTTTTGTACAATGATCAGTTTTTGGGGGAAACCGAAGAGCAATGGTTTGCCGATCCGACCGATACCGAGATTGCGAACCGAACTACCGCCTTTGGGGCCATTACCTACATCATTGATTACATCCGGGGCCTGCAACCCCGTGCCAAGATTGTTTTGGAGGGGCATTACACCGACAAGAAAAATCCCAAAGTTGCCCAATTACAGCAGAAGGTTGCGGCCTATCACAACCTTGATATTTGGGAGATCTGGAAAAAACTGCCCTTCAACTTACGAAGAATCCCCAATACGCTGGCCAACTGGGATGAAGAACCCCATTTCAGCAACAAAGCCCTGGCTGAAGCGCAGGATCCCGGCTGTACCAGTCTGAACATGGATGGCATCCGGTTCTACATGCCGGACTGGGTGCATCCCTATTCGGACCCGGCTCATCTGGAGCCCGGCCACGCCAGCTACCTGATCACGCATGAAGTGGAAACCCATTTAGCCACGACCTTCTAGATGGCAAAGCGCAAGATCATACAAGGCACCCTGAAGGTGATCAATACGACCACCAACGAAGTCCTTTCCAGCACCCCCGTGACCAAAGTGGTCAAAAAAGGGCAGGAAAGCCAGTTCGTCAAGGGCACCACCAAAACCCCCGTTCCCTGCATGGCGGATTACACGCCTGGCCGGGATCTGTATGGGCGTACGTTTGCGCAATTACCCAAGTGTGACTCCACGACACCGACCGGCCAGCCCGATTATGTGTTTGGCGATACGTTTATTCTCACCGCCGGGGTGGCTCCGGTCAACTACCCACCCGTACCGGGCAGCTGGACGCCCGCGCCCGTTACGACGGCCGGCGATGTAACGGTGCCGGTCCCCGATGGTTTTTTTGTCGATCCGGAAGGCGATCCGGTCGTCCTGTCGGCCTTCATGCAGACCGGCGCTGGTCTGGTGAGCAATCTCGAATTTGATGCCGATGCGGAAGAGTTCCGGCTAAAAGCTGCCCTGGCCGATGCAATTTATTTGATCCGGCTGTATGGTAGCGATGGGCTGCATCCTGCGGTGCCCTATGATTTTGAGCTGGTCGTCAACCGGACTGTCGTCGTCAACCATGCACCGACCCTGGCTGCTCCAATCGGTACGCTGAACGCCACGGTAGACGAAGCGTCCGCTTTCAACCTCTCACCAGGTACCCACTTTACCGATCCGGATGGGGATGCGCTGACGCATAGCCTTCAGTTTCATAACGGTACGGCCTACACCGGCACGCTACCCGCCTGGGCGTCGCTCGCTTCGGGTGTGCTGAGCCTGACTCCGCCCGACGAGGCTGATTATTTATTCCGCAGCATCGTAACCGATCCGGGTGGGTTAAGTGCGTTCGACAATTTCACGATTCATGCCACCGAGCCCGATCTGCCGGTGCTCAGCCAAATCCTGGCCGTTGATTTCCGCTACTTCCATAGTACCTCGGCGACCTTCCACTGGTATGTCAAAACCGATCTGGCTGCCGGTGTCGAGTACAACATCGAATGGCCAGCGCAAGGCACCTATGCGGCACAGGCGAAACTGAGTATCTGGCTGGTGGGCACAACCGTGGACGGGGATTCTGCCGGCTACCAAAAACTCTGTAGCCTGGTTCGGGACACCCCACCAGAATTTACGCTGTACCTGCGCACAGCGGATAACCGATCGATTGAGCTCCCGCTGACCATCACCCGGCCGGTTGCCAACCAGGCCCGGCAAACCATTTATACCGCTCCGTAACCAACAGACTGATGGCAACCAGAAACCTAAAATTCCTCGCCCTCGACATCGACACCAAGGAAATTGTCGAGCTCACCCGACAACAGGTCATTGACTACCTGGACATACCGGATACACCGGGCAACGGCGGCCCCATTGTGGTCGATCCACCGCCAGTTGTGATTGATCCACCCCCGGTTGTGGTGCCCCGAATCATTTACGGTAGCCCCCGCACCAAAGTGGGCGACTGGACTGATCCGAAAGGCAATACCTATCCCATTTTTTTAGGGGCTGGCATTAAAACGGCCTTGATCGCTCAAAAGGGGAGTGATCCCGATGAAATCTTCGCTGTCGGCTTCAATCTGAACTACAAACTCTTGCCCGGCATCACCCGACCAACAGGCCCGGAAAGCTATTATGGCGTAAAACCCCCCGCTGGCTGGGAGCCGCCACTGGCCGATTATGACGAACTGAAATTCGAGGATGGGGCAACCTATTACCGGCTCAAGGCTGGCTCTGCAACTGTAAAATCATTAGAAACCGTTTTCGGTGACACCTATGTCCTCAACAAGCAGTAATTACATCGAGGTAATCAATGTCGGGGGGACGTCCCCGGCTGACTTCAAGGCTGGGGAACTTCGGTTTTATCTCTATGATAAACCGGTGCCGCCTAAAACGGAACAGCAGGCGGAAGCCGAAGCCAAAGCCCGCTATCTGGGCTTATCCCCCGATGAAAAAGCGACGAAAACCCAGCCGAACCGGCCGGTTGCTCCCGTTGACAATACCTACGAGCTGGCCGCTACGATGGGTGATGTGCGGGTCATACTGGACCCCGATTACGTGATTGTCGATCCCGACCCGACGACTGGGGACGGTTTTGACACCAGCTACAGCTATACCCGATCAGGGCAGGATGCCTTCGGCAATACCTTTATCTCGACGCCTGCCCCCCGGCTAACGGCCGTTACCCAACTCAAGCCCCGGCTAACCGGTAACAACTACGTCTTTACGGCTCAGACGGCTCTCAATACGGTATTGCCCAAGCGGCTGCCCACGTTTACGGTGCACGCCAAAAAGGCGATCGGGTATCCGGGTGCCCTCTTTACCGACTGGGACAGTGTGACCGATATCATTGGCCGGGGCTTCACCCACGTCACCGAATCGGCCAAGCCAGAAGATGAGGACAATTATCCGACAACCCTGCGTCGGATGATTGAGGGCTCGTTTTATAACCTGGCTAAAGATGCCGCCGACTCGTTGTCTGTTGGTGATCCCAAGAAACAGCAACTGCTCGACTGGGCCGGTCCTCAGCAGCCCAATGGTTCGTTTGAAGGGCCGCACATCCTGATCACTGATGCCGATTCGGGGCGGTACTACGGCCGGCAGTGGTGGCTGCTGTTTAAAAATAATGCGGGCTGGCGGGGAGCCGGGATTGATTTCTTCTCGGTGAATTTTGAACAGATGGTGCCTCGTGATGGCACGGGCTATTCGGCTCATGAACAGCAGTACCGCATGGTCGGCTGGGTAACCGAAGGCTGTATCAATGCCGCTGCGGCCGATGGCGTAACGATTCGCTCCGGTTCATCGGGTGAGTTTGGCAACCTGACTACCTATGCCCCGTATTTCTACGACCGCCCGGCGACCCACGATCTGAATGGGAATCCATTATCAGAACCTGATGCCACCATTCCGCTGTATATGCACTTCAGCACCATCGAGGAATGCTACCGGGGCGATTCGCAGGCAACACCGCTGGGAGCCAATACCACGCTGGCCCAGTTGCTCAAAGCCGGTAAACTCCAGATCGGGGTGGGCAAATACCTCCAGCACACCATGGATGGCCAGAGCTATTTCCAGAAGATCGGCAATGCCTTTGTGTTGGATGGGGATAGTAATCCCGTCTGGCGGACGGACGAGCGGACAACGACCATCACCGGCCAGTCGTGCACGATCTACGTGGATGACTATAAAATGGCCATGTTCAAGCTCTACGGCATTTTCGCCTGCTATTGCTCGAACATGGAGTTTATGGCCGGGGGCAAACGCCTGCCCTTCTCCACCGATCGGCAGGCGACCTGGGAGGCCATGCGGGGCCAACTGCGCCAGTTCCGACTGGATGGTGAGGGGGAGTCCGGTATACCTCGACCCGATGCAGCGGCATTGAATGAGCGGCCCCTGTCGCCTGATATGGTGGAGGGTGACGCCATTGCGATGTATCTGTTCTGCGATTACCTGCGGGGCTGGATGCGCTCCCAGCAACCCCAGGAACTGGGTGCCGACAACGATTATGGATCGAAGGCCAGAGCCAGCGTGGAAATCTATCAGAAAGGCTTTCAGCGGGCGGCTAACCTCAACTGGATTCATGACACGTCCTGGCAATTACTCCAGCCTCGGTTCTGGATCTTCAAACAGGGCATCAATGGCCCGGCTGACCCCGATGAGCACTTTGCCCGTAAACCCATCATTCTGGGCGGTCTGACCGAAAAAGACGGGCATCCGGCCATGTGGCTCTTCGCCTGGTGGCCCTGTCAGGATGTGGATCGGGTGACGGACGTCAAGATCTGGATCAATAAGGGCAATGGCCCTGTCACGGGCACGTATGTGGCCCGGATGGCAGGCCGCAAACCCTTTCTGGATTACTGGCAGCTGCCCGACGCAGCCGCTGGCGCAACGCCGAAGGACGTCTACAATCAATTTCCAAGCCTGACCGATCAGCTGATTACGCAGCGCATGGACTACCGCACCCCGAAAATCACCAATCACCCAACCCCACCACCCCTGGCATAATGGCAACCGAACACTTAATTGTCGAGTCCTTCTCGTCTGGCGTGAACGCCTATCAGATTACCGTCGAGCGTGATCTGACAAAATTCCCCCGAACAATAAAAGGGAATGAAGCCTTTGAAAAGGCCGTGCGGGGCGGCGGATTTCCCTGTACGGTGGTCGGCACGGGTTGCATGATTCCCAAAGGAACCCGCCTGACACTGATTCCACCGGATTGCTCCAGTAATCCAAATCCAACGCCAGTCACTTACTCCTGGGGCTATTTCGGCGGAAATTCATTCAATTTCGTGCCCATTATTCCAAGCAGTGAATGGACGCATGGATCAGGCATGGCGGCTTCGAGTCTGGACAAGGATTTTGCTCACCGGCTGGAAGCAAAAATCAAAACCCGGTATCCGGCTTTTCAGGCATACGTTACCTCCCAGCTGTCTCCCTTCGAGACCGAATACCTGACCGATGACTACAATTATGCAGCCCGGATCACGGGCGATCTGAATACAAATTTCAGCAATAGCCCACCAGCCTTCGATCTGATCGATCTCTCGATCGGGGAGAATATCGACGAGGGCACGTTCAATAAAACCAAATTCTTTGCGGAGCTCGATCAACTCATTGCCACCATTCCCAAAGCAGCCACCTATACGGTGATGCTGCGGAGTTCATTCTGGGGTGGGCATACCGTCTCCAGTGCAGCTCTGCAGGAATACGCTACTCTGCATGATTACCTGTTCGTTGACTTTTCGGATCGGGTGGATTACCCGGCCTATCAGTCGGATTACGACGATGCCGGCATTGCCCGGCACTGGAATGATGATGGCCATGAGTTGATCGCTGAACGCAAGGCGAGCAAACTCGGCATTACCACCGGCTCATCGGCCAGCAGTGATTTCGTTTCGCAGACGGATGAGGGCTGGTCGAAAACCGACGATAACCTCAAGCTCAAATATATTGAGAACGATCTGATCAAGGTCGGCTTCCTGCGCGATACGGGGGCTGTAATCGGCTATGCCGCCTTTAAATCGACCAATCGGAATCTGGTTAACGACTACCAGGTCGATAATGCGTTGCCTGGCGATCCGCGTCACGGCACCGTCTTTGGCGATAAGGGTCGGCAGTGGATGTGGAAAGGGTCGCTCTACTGGACGCCTGGTTCGGGTTGGCAGGTGGTCCCCGGCAAGAATACGAACCAATATGGCTTCGATACCGGGGGCAACGTCGTCGAGGGAGGTAGTCTGGGGCCGTTTTACGATGAATCCGAAGTGCTGGCAAGCCGAATCTACAATCACCCCAAGTACGGCCAGATGTTTTACTCGAAAATCAGACCCCGTGTCTGGGCCGTTCCGGGTGAATACGTCGATATCGTCGAGGAGGGTTGGGCCTGGCTGCAAGGAACCAGCATTGCTTATTTCTCCCGGCAAATCATCGGGCCGGGCATCACCAATCCGCAGATGATCTATCAGGCCCGGGCGCAGGAGCTGCCCTGTCTGTATTCACTGGCGCCGTTCACCTACGTTCGTATGGCCGATGCCAATTCGGCTCCGTGGACCAATTCGTACGTGGACCGGTTCAAATCCGACTTTTCGGATAACCAAAACTTCACCAAAGCCTACATGACTCCCGAATGCCTGGTCACTCACGGAGAAGGGCCGGACAGTGTGACGGTGGGTCTGTATACACCGGGCATTGATCGGGGCGATGGGGTTCGGGTTGGATTAAATTCGCGCTTTAATACGGGCCAGTTTGTGGGCGTGTTTGGGGAGTGGGATGACAATGCCTCCAGCTACGTCAATGCGAACCCACTGGTCAATTACGACAATCCGGGCACCTACGAAAATGCGGGCTACATCGTCCTGGGCACCTCGTTTTCCGATGTGCGCAGTAAAGTCAACGCGCTGCCCCGCCCTGATCAGAGCTTCGACTTTGATTTTACGACCGACAACCACCGCTGGTGGAACTTCGATTGCCGGATGATCAAGGAGAATGGGCTCTGGAAAGTCTACATCGGGGACGTTAAAACCGATAACAACGTCACCTCGGCAAACGGCATTTTTGCCGCTCCCTATGGAGCCTGGGAGGCCTCAGGTATTCAGACCATCGAGTTTGATATGAAGGTGGAGGGCATTACGGCGCTCTGGCTGGAGTGGTACAAGCCTGGCGAAGAAAACGACCAGAGCAAAGTTCACCGCAAAGCCTTCACCGGCCTGATCGGCGATGGCGTTCGCCGGACGTACTCGATCAGCACCGCCGATCCCAACTGGAACGGCATTGTTACCAGCGTGGGACTGAGAGCCACCAAAGTCAACGAGGGTCTGCCTATTACCAATGGGGGCCATGTAATTCCGTACCGATTCCGTAAAGTGTAAGTATGAAAAAACTGCTCATTCTGTGGCTGGTGTCAGTATCGGCACTGGCCCAGACGCCCAACCGCCCCTTGGAGCTCAACTATTCGGGCTATCTGGGCAATCCCATCGAGACGACCCTTACCCTGGCTCCCTCCGATACGAGCCAGGTGATCACCGCCCGTGCGCTGGAGAGTGATGTACTGCAGGCAGCAAAAGTGAGTCCCCAGCCGACGCTGAGTCGGGACGGACTGAACCTAAAAATCACCTTTCCCGCCAGCAATCTGGTCAAAGCCTTCGTCGAGGTGAAGGTGGGTAGCCTGGTTCGTTTTGCAGGCTGGCTACTGGCCAGTAAAACGCCAACCCCGACCCGAAGTCTGACTGTTGTACAGTACATCACCCTGAAAGGGGATACGGGTCCAGCTGGCCCCAAAGGTGACACGGGCGATCCAGCCACCAACCTGGTGCAAAGTGTGGCTGGTCGACAGGGCGCTGTACAATTAATGTTTGCCGATCTGATCAGCCATCCGGGATCGCTGGCAGGCTATGGGATTACAGATGCGTACACCAAAACCCAGACCTACACGCAAGCTGAAGTTACTACGCTTTTACAGGGCTATTACCTGCGCGTAACGGTCGCTACAAAAGCCCTGGCCAATGCAGCCGCAGCAGGCCCCCAGCCTAAAATCATTACTGTCACCACGGATGAATCAGACGGCAATCGAACCAATAAGTACATCTATGACGGCGACAATCAACCCTTGCAATACCCTCTTTTTTAAGATGAAAACGATACTTGCACTCCTGCTTTTGGCCAGTACTGCCCTGGCACAATCCATTCCAAACCGTCAGGTTGATATTGGCGTATTGCCACCGGTTAAGGTAACCAATAATGACCTGCACATCCGTTCTGTGGATGATCGGGCCTACCGCATTTTGAAGGAGGGCCATTTGCCTAATATGTCGTTTGCCAGTACGCAGACGGGAGCCAGTCGTACAGTGCGAACACCCGGCAGTTCTGGCCCCTCGACAACATTTACAGTAACGCCAGGCTGCGTACTGGCCGATGGCGAACTGATTATCCAATCGGATCAACCACTGGCCATCGCGGGCTTTATCAAACATGGGAACTATTCGGCTTCCAATACGGTGGGCGGGTCTTCGATCCCGCTGAATGTCATTGCAGCACCAGGTAATACATACCGGGCTACCCTGCCCAAATACCTCTATGAAGGTGCCCAGATCACTGTTTTCAGCCAATATTTAGCCCCACGTATCGTCAGTGATTCCATTAAGGCTGCGGCCGTCACGGCCATGGTCAATGGCACCGAATTCACCAATCACCAGGTTTGGAATGCCCGTAAGGTTTGGCTGAATATCGGCGATAGCATGTCGGGGGCGAATGCGATGGGTAATGATGCCGGTGGTAAACGTTACATGGGCCGTTGGCATTATTCGTTCGTGGGGGTGGATAGTTTAATTGCTGAAGGGAAAATAACCCGCCTGGTCAATCGACACCTCGACTCGGGAACATCCACCGATTTGGTGGAAGCCATCCGGAACGGTACACTCGATGACATTCCCTTTGATTTGCTGACAGTGTTTGTGGGCTTTAACAATGCCGGCTCATCGGCGGTCACCCAGCAGTTTACCGATGAGCTCAACGAGATCATTCGCTGGCGGAACCGGCAGTGGAATATCCGCTTAGTCGATGACCCAACGGTCCCCAAACCATCGATCATACTAATTGGAATGCCCGTCACGGACAAGACGCCCTATGTCTCAAACGTAGCTGGCTACCGGTCGGCCATGAGTGCCCTGGTCTCGACAGCCAACCGGGTCTATTACTATGATGCCAGTACAGCCTATAGCCTGAATGCCACCGCAACAGCGGACGTGAATATTTCCAGTGCCGATCGCACCGCTACCAACCGAGTACATCCGTCGGGCATTGGCAGTACGCTCATCGGAAAAGGACTTTACCCTATCATCAAGACAACACCCTTTTATTCATCGTTCTAATGATCGCCATCACCAACGAAGCGGGCGAAACACTCCAGCTGTTCGACGATCAGAACCTGGTCACCGAGCAGGCTGTCGCCTGGCTGACGGATGATGAGCTGCCAGCTGAGATTTCCTATCCGATCGATGCGCCCCTAAATGACGCGAATAAGAAATTTGTGGGCAATGGCTACCGGGTGGATGCGGCTCTGCCTCGTCAAAACTTACCCGTCACCGTACAGCTGGAGGGCGTTTTGTACCGTCGCTGTGTGTTTTCGTTTAAGGTCCAGAATGGAAAACTCAATGGGTACCTCAAGATCGACTCAGCGGAGGTGTATGACAAACTCCGGCGGCTTACGCTACTGGAGGCACTGCCGGACGTCATTCGGTTAGGGACGGGTATTATCGATGCGGTGAATACTGTGACTCCAATCCTGGCGGATCGGATGAAAGCGATTGCGGCCATGCCCCCCGGGCAGTTTCCACTCACGTTTTTTCCGATTCGCAACGAAGGCTTTTGGGAAGACTCGCTCGATACTGTAAAACTGCCTGGCTTTACCAAACAAACCTACGTCAATGTCTGGCAGCGCCTGCCGACGGCTCAACCAGGCTTTCATCAGGACGGTGGCTTTGTGCCAGGAGAGCTCGGCTATACGGTTTCTCCCCAGTTTTATTTATCGTGGGTGCTGGAGCGTATTATGGCGCTGGCTGGCTACCGAATCGAATCCAGCTGGCTGGCCAGTGAGGAAGTACAACGGTTAGTGATTCTCAACCAGACGGCCATGAACGGTAAAATCGGGCCGATCTTTTCGGATCCGACCGGGATTCTACAGGGCCACCGGGTGACCGCTGGCATGCACCTGCCCGATATGAGCGTGTCAGACTTCCTGAAAGCCATCAAGGGGCGGTTTGGCCTGGTCTTCGGTTTCAATGCCAATACCCGAACCTGCTACATGGAACGCTTTGTGGATGTGGTGCGGGCGGGAGCCGCCATCGATCTGACCGAGTATCAGTCGGGCAATTACGACATCGATTCGCCCGATCTGAAAGGTTTTTCAGTCGCTGAGTTTATCGATTCGGGCGATGAGTTGTATAAAGATCAGAAAGGCAACCTCATCCAGCCCGCTCCTTATGTATCCGGTCTGGGGGGACAGTCGATCAGTCTGAAGGTCGGTACCTGCCAGCTGATCAACGAGCCATCACCGCTCGCTCCGACGGGTCAGACTGCGCAGTGGCAGGTTCCGACTCTGCGTCAGGCCGGTAACACGCTCGACCCAAACTATAAAGCATCGGAGCGCTCATTGACCGATCAGGGCAAGCGGCCCAACGATATCGGTCTGAAACTGCTTTCCTACCGGGGTATGACCCAGGACAGCGCCGGGCATGCCTATCCGCTGGCGACCAATGATGTGCGTGACGGCCGTCAGGTCATCGTCGGCTCGCAGGCGCTCACCATCGGGGGACGCTTTGGAGCCTGGCGGCAATTCCTCAGAGCCTATTATTATTTCCGGGATAACACCCAGAAAGTATCGGTACCGCTCCTGTTGCCGGTGGCCGTGCTCGCCCAGCTCCAGCTACATCGGGCCGTGGCCCTCTGCCTGGAAGATCAGATTCGCCGGATCTATCTGATCGCCAAACTCCAGGCGGATTCGCCCGGCCAGTCGGGCAAAGCCATTGTTCGGCTCGAGGTGCTCAGTTTGCCCACTGGCATCGATCAGGCGGCTGACGTTGATGATCCGATTGTTTGGGTCGAGTGGGTTGCCAGTGCTGAAACGAGAACGGGCACGATCGGCAATGAAACGACGGTGAAAACCTACACGGTCAAATTCTGGGCCGATCAGGCCAAAACCACGCCCGCTGTCGTCAATAATCTGGATCTGACCCTTCGACGGAAACGTTACGTCGGCTATGATGCGCTGACGGATCAGTTCCGGGAAGTGTATGATGAAGGACAGCTCCATTATACCGGCAATGGCACCACGCAGGTGCTGGAAACCAATTACATCATTATGCAGGTGCGGCCCGTCATCAACGACACCGGTGATAAACCCAATTCACTTCGCCAAACGCTCCAGCTCGATCCGGGTGAGGGCTATTCGATACTGCCATGACGGAACTGACCTACAAAGAGCTGGACATCAACCAGAAGATCAACCTGAAGGGCATTCTCTCGGCCTGGAATCAGATCGCCATCGAGCGCTTTCAGGGCGAACTGGCCGAGAAAGTCTATACTAGCTCGCGCCGATCGAGCCGCAAGCGCTCCCGCCGGCGTCGCTATGCCTCCCGGCTGTCGGGTAAGTTGATGACCGACTGGCGCAGTCGGGTGTATGGCGACTCGTCGGGCGGTGGACTGCTGGGTACCCAGCTGAGCTTTCTGCTGTACGGGCGCTTTGTGGACATGGGGGTGGGCAATGGGATTGATGCCGCTGAAGCCAAATGGCGACGGACCCGCAAGAATGGTGAGCCGACCACCCGCCAGCCCAAACGGTGGTATTCGAGGCGCAAAGGTTTCGAAACACACCGGCTGCGGGAGCTACTCACCCAGCATTACGTGAACGTCTCGCTCGATGCCCTGGAGAACTTCCTGGAGGGGGCCGTGACGATCCACGTGTAAGGTTACTACTGAATCATTCGACTGGCTAACGCTTTCAAACCACGTTAGCCAAAATGGGAAAATCACAGACAGACCGGGCGGTTATCGACCTGGTCATTAACGGTCAACAGTCCAAAACCTCGCTGAAAGAAATCGGCCTGGAGGCCACCCGGGCCCGATCGGCCCTGCTGAAAATGCGGGAGGCCGATGATCCGGCTGCTTATAAAGCGGCCCTGGCCGAGCACAACAAGCTCAAGGACTCCTACCGGCAGATGAAGGCCCGCATCGATGATACGTCGACGGCCTGGTCGCGCTTTAAAGCCAATACGGCCTCGACCATGGCCGGCATTGTGGGCGGCAATGTGGTGACCACTACGCTATCAGCCATCGTGGGCAGCGTCGGCAAAGCCATCACCAGCTACCGGGAATTCAATGCGGCCAGCCAGGAGCTCTCCGCCGTGACGGGTGCTACGGGTAAGGATCTAGAATACCTGAATCAACAAGCAGCTCGAACAGGGCCGTCCGTCGGTAAATCAGGCGCTGAGATGCTGGAGGCCTACAAGCTCATGGCCTCAGCAAAGCCCGAACTGCTGGCTCAGAAAGAGCTACTCGTTCAGACAACTCAGGCCGCACTAACCCTCGCGCAGGCCGGTAAGATCGACCTGGCTCAAGCGACTAGTGTCACTGCTGAATCGCTGAATCAATTTGGTGCCAGTGCTGACCAGGCGAACCGGTTCATTAACGTCATTGCGGCGGGTGCCAAAGAGGGCTCGGCAGAAATAGTCGACATGGGTGTGGCATTGAAAAACACTGGTACAGTAGCCGCTGCCCAGGGCGTGAGTTTCGAGCAGACGAATGCGGTCCTGCAAAGCCTGTCGACCATCGCCCTGAAAGGTGGCGAGGCCGGCACGCAGCTCCGCAACGTATTACTCACCCTCGGCGCTGGCTCCGACGATACCAACCCACGGGTTGTAGGACTGGAGAAAGCACTGGAGAACCTGGGCAAAAAGAATCTGTCGACTGCTGAAATGACCAAATTATTTGGCAAGGAAAACATTACAGCGGCTCAGCACATCATTGCCCATCGAGGTGAAATTGCCGAGTTAACCACGAAAATCACCGGTACACAGGAGGCTTTTTCGCAGGCCGCGACCAACAACAAATCACTCGATCATCAGCTGGAAATCTTCTGGGCGAGAGTGGAAGGGCTGGCCGTTTCGCTGGGAACATCACTGATTCCTGCGTTTACCCAAGTGGTCGAGTGGGCAACCAGTCTCACCAATGTCCTCAACTCAGCCGTTACGCCTGCATCGGATGCGGCAGCCATGGCTTTTCAGGATCAAAAAACCAAGGTTATGGAGCTAAATCAGAGCTTAACCCCGCTCCTGACTCGCCATGATCAACTGACAGCCAAAACCATTCTGACCAAAGATGAACAGACTGAACTCAAGAAGATCGTCGGTGAGGTAGCCAACATCGTGCCATCAGCGGTCACCGAGTTCGATAAATACGGGAACGCACTGGGCATCAATACCGAAAAGGCCAGAGAGTTTATCCGGGTGCAGCAGTCGATGCTGAAGGTCAAAAACGAGGAAGCGATTCGCACGCAAACCGCTGCGCTGAAAGACGATGAAAACCAGCTGGCTGAAAACCTCGCCTATCGCAAGAAAGCAACGACGGGTGCCTGGGATGTGATTCAGGCGACGCAGGACGAGCTCAGGGAGCTGGATGCTGCCAACCGAAAATTAAGTGAAACGATCGAAGGGCGTAAGGCTCTACTGAAGGATCTGCGAGGAGAAAACCTGAAAGTGCCGACCATCACCCCAACCGGCACGCCTAAAGCCAGTACCGGTGGTCCGGACGGCAAGGGTGGCGGCAAACCCTCTGGCCCTAGTGAGGATGAGAAAAAGGAAGCTGAAAAAGCAAAACGGCTAGCCGATGAAAAGAAAAAGGCCAATGCGGACGCTATACTCGCTACTCAAAATCTAAAAGCTAAAGCAACTAAGGATGACAGAGAGCGAGAGTTAGCGCAGGCTGAATTCGAGGCAGAGCAAGAGCGAAAAAGACTCAAGGAGTCCAAGGCGGGGGCTACCCAAAAGGCCGCATGGATGAAGGCCATCGAGGATAAGCTGCTTGTCGACAAGAGCGAGATTGAAGAGAAGTACACCAAGAAGCAGTTGGAGGAACAGGAAAAACAACTGGAGAATCTACGCAAAGCTGCTGAAGAAGAACTGGAGCTTAAGAAGAAAATTAAGCTGGCTGAGATAACTATGGCAGTTGCCAACGGCGACATGACCAAAGAAGAGGGTGAAAAGGCCAAACTAAATGCCGAGCAGGCATTTCTGGAAGCCAAAAAGATTTTAAATGAAGCCCATTATCAATCTTTGCTCGACCTCTATAAAGATTTCACAGATAAGCAGACTGCCATTGCTGAAAGCAAAAAAATGGACAGTGACAAGCTGGAGGGTGAAATAACGACTAACCAGGCAGACCAGGTAGTCGCCCGTAAAGCGATCACGCAAAGTGAGATTGATGCAGATAAGGAAAAGGCCAAACAGGAGGAACAGACCGCCAAGAATACTCATGATACCAAGAAGAAGATTTTCAATGACTCGGTAGTTGTTATAAAGGAATTCTTCAACGAGAACACGGCTATTTATAAGGCAGCCATGATCGCTCAGCAAGCCTGGGCGTTAGGGGAAGTAGCGATTAACTACAGTCGTGCTGTCATGGCTAGTATTGCCTCTGCTTCCAGCATTCCCTTTCCTGGAAACATTTTGGCAATTGCTAAAAGTTTGGCACTTCCAACACTTCAGGCAGCTGCTGCCGTTGCGAACATACGCTCCCAGAAATTTGATTCGCCAACGTTTGCGGACGGTGGGTTCACCGGGTTACAGGATATGGATGGAGCACCATCTGGCTTTATTGATGGACCAACCCGGTTTAACCTAGGCCGTCGTTCCTATATTGCTGGTGAAGCGGGTCGCGAATTTGTGATCTCCAACAAATCGCTCCGTAACCCGGTGGTAGCTGACTTTGCCCGGATCATGGACTCGGCTCAGAAGACGGGGAATTACTCGCAGTTGGCGATGTCTGGGGGAGCTCCCTCGGCCATACCGACAGCAACAGCTGCTCCCGCATCGAGTAATTCCGATATGTCGAATCAACTGTTAATGCAACTCATTGCCGAGCAGCAGACCACGCGGGAGGTGATGAAAGCCTTTGCTCAGCGGCCGATTATGCAGAACTACCGGCTCCGGGAGCAATTTGATGACAACATTCAGGAAGCCCGGGATAGCAACAAACTATAAAAAGAAAAGCTGAATTGTTTGGATGTCAAATTTTGCCGCCATTCACACAATTCAGCTTTTCACTATATACGATTTTGGTAACTTACCCACATTAACCAAAATCGTTGTATGAAGCACCTCTCCTTGTTCCTTCTAAGTCTATTCCTATTAACGGGTTGCGCCAAAACCCAGTACTATTACCTTGCCGACACCTCGACAGATCTGTATCAGATGGCTAATGAACAGAGTCTGATTATGGCTAGCGTCATACCAACAGACACATTGATGAGTTGGGAAAAGTTGAAAAGAGCCGATGGCCATTTTGTTCGAGTAAGGCATCAGGCGGGTAGCGGCTGGGTTCGATCCCTTGGCTATCAGTATCTCTACTCGGTTCGCATTCGTTCGTCCTTATTTGGTGGGGGTAGCTCAACCTATACCACATCATACTCTGGGTTAAGGCCACTGGACATGAGTAAGCCCGTCCACGTGCGAGCGCATACCCGTACAACAAAATCAGGGAAGACTGTCTACGTTCGAGAACATACTCGAAGTCGCCCTGGAAGCAGCAGTTATCGATCTTCATCCAAAAGTTATCGCAGCAGTGGTAGCAGCCGCAGCAGCTATCGAGGACGACATTAATGCATTACAGTCAATTTTAACATCGCTCCTGAGTCAAAGCCAATAACCTTACAGTTTTCATGAAATCAATTATTGTCCTACTCCTTTTAATTGCTCAATTGGCATTCGCTCAATCGCCTGTTACGCGGGATCAGATGAGTCAAACAAATCGGGTTTCTAAAGAGCAATTAAGCGCTGGTTACCAAACGGCTGTTACTGGATGGGTTGTTCATACAGATGATACCCTTCAATTAGGAAAAGGGTCAATGCCTGACAAGCGGTTTGCCTTTATTTATGAATCCCTAACCAGCTTTAATTACGCCAACTCAGCCAATTCGCCCAATGCCTATGATAGGCGAAACTACCTCAATTCGAATATGAGCGGCCAGCGGGTTCGCGTAAAAGAGTTGCTCCAATACGGTACTAAGCGCACTGGCTACACAATGATAGCCAAGGTAGGCGTTGGCAATATTGTTAATTACTGGATCGAGATCGACAATGCCGTCGAAGCTGGTGAAATTCTACCTCCTGAACGCTACAGAACGGCCAAGAAGTCAGAAGCAATTAGTACTTCCGGCAGCGTAGCGGATGAGTTAAAAAAACTAAAGGAGCTTATGGATGCTGGTGTAATTACCAAAGAGGAATTTGAGGCCCAGAAAAAGAAGCTTTTAAATTAATCCAATTGGCTATAAGCAAAAACGCCTCAGCCAACCCCACACAAAAACTCCGGCTTATTTATCAAGGAAAGCAGCCCGGCATTGATTGTCTGACTGCTTTCCTTCTTTGTATGTACACGGAAAAGTATATACGTATATAATATATGAAAGATTATTTGGATTAATTTCGGGATTGCCCGGTGACTCGACACGCTGGGCAGACGTATTCAACTAAAACTTTCATTTTTAATTCTCATTACAGGCATGAGTAACACACCCCCTGGAATACCTGAGCACCTATTTATTCAGAATCCTTTGTCCGGTAGGCTGATCAATGTGCTGCCGCTTTTTGATTTTTTAACCAATACGTTTGCCGGTTCCCAGGAAGCCGTCTCTCATCTCCAGCTTGTGCACGATTTCTTAAGCACCTGCGCTGTGAAGGGAATGGACGATTCGGATATCAATGTCGAGTATCTGGCTAGTATGAACTATACACTCATTATGTTCCGTCAGGTCTTTGAAAAAATGCAGGAAGTCAAGGCATAATGCCTACTCAAACTAACAACGAAACCAATTGGGCACTGGCCCGACCTGAGCAGGTCGGGCTTTTTTTGTATGTTTACTTAAACTAAACTTTACCTCGAATACGGCCATGAATCGGCATCTCATCGATCCCATTGAAGAAGCCAAACTCGACGCAGGCATTAAAGAGATCGTGCTCTTGCTGCAACTCCACCAGGTTGAAACGTTTGAGTCATGCCAGGGCGGCATAGGTCACTGTTTCTCCGAACCAACCGTACGTTTTTATGGCGATAAATTTGAGGGCCTTCGTGTGGCACATATCTGCCTACAAAACGACCTCCCTATTCAACAGATAAGGAGGTCATTTGACGTGTACGACAATGAATTACATCAGCCGTTTTGGGAAGTGGTTTTTAAGCCAACTAACCCGGTAGGCACCTTGCAATTAGACACCCAGGCGGGTGTCTTTGTTGGCGTCGATCACAGCCTGGCACAATGCTGACAGAGCGGCTTTCCGCCGGTTCCTGACCGTTTATTAACGGTTTCAATATTGTTTCCTTCTGTACACCGGTCATTGTTGTGGTGAACAGTTTGCTTGATCGAATGAAAAGGGGCTACTTTAGCCATAATCAGTTTTGTAATTAGGTGAAACAATCGATTTAACAATCAAATTTCATCGAATCCATGTTACCCATTGCTTCTGATTTGGGACTATTTCTTTCTGATTTGGGACATTTTCAATAGTCCTTGCTTTTACCCTATTCTGACTACTCCTATACGTTCGATCTGAGAAGGTCGGGCTTTTTTTGTAGCTTTGCAGTGCCTAATTGTTTAGTACGTTTCCGTGGGGACCGATGCCGCCTGGTCGAGTAGGTGGTACTGGTCCCCCGTTTCTGCATTATAATGGTGCAGAGAATTGAACCTGCGGAAGCGGAACAATTAGGCAACGGGTCAGAGCAGTACCTCCTTTTCGGAATATAAGTGCTTACCACAGAAGCACCCCGAACCTATATAGGCCGGGGTGCTTCTGATTTGCAGAGAGGGCGGGGTTCGAACCCGCGAGACGATTAAGTCTGACACGTTAGCAGTGTGTTGGTTTCAGCCACTCACCCACCTCTCTATAAAAGGGGCAACAAGCCAGCCAGGTCTTAATTGGCGATCGAAGTATCCCGGCTGTACGGCACCCTTTGGTGAGAGTAGTAGGATTCGAACCTACTCAGCATAAAGCAACAGATTTACAGTCTGCCCCGGCTCTCCAGCTCCGGCGTACTCCCCTAATGAGCTTCCTGTCGGATTCGAACCAACGACCCTTCGCTTACAAGGCGAACGCTCTGGCCAGCTGAGCTAAGGAAGCATAAAAAAAGCCGCTTATCGGTTGACAAGCGGCTTCAATGGCTGGGAAAATTCAGGCACTATGAGTCCGCTTGCAACGCTGTGCAATACGTACTATAGGAAAATAGGCCTTGATTTTTCATGGGGCAAAGGTAAGGAAAAGAAAAGCACACTTGCAATAGATCGACAAAAAAGCCCGAATCGAGTGATCCGGGCTTTCCGCTTCTATACACACCATATAGAATATGATTCTTATAAAAGAAGCCATTTTTATGCCCGAATCAAAATTCGTTTGACCATTGCCGGGCGCTTTCTTTTCTGTGACTATCTGGAATCCCCTGCTACCAGGTCGCTCACACGGTGACTACCTGTGCCCGGCCTCGGACCTAAATAGAGGGTTGCTCATTTCTCGCTTTTGTCGGGTGCGCAGCTAATCGTTTAGTTTAAGCAACAGCTTCCATAGTGGTAATTGACCAGGATTTTTAAGCGGCTAATCCGCATTGAATTCGTGGCCAGATACCGTTCGGTAAGAATGCCTGTCTTTTTCCCGTACCTGTTGGGCGAGTAGTTCCTCATTAAGCTTGACCAGCAGATCCCAGTGTTTCAACCGAGAGGCCTGATTGCTGACCAACCGGATCAGTTCGGTTAATTCGTCGACGGTAAATGACATATGAGACGAATCCCCACGGGCCCGTCGCAGTTCGGTCAGACACATCTGATCGATGTATTTTCGCTCATAGGTCAGGTACTGAGTAAATGAACGATCATTGTTATGCGACGTATGGGAAGCAGTCGGGATGTTAAACACCCGAATCCGTATAATATCAATGGTCGGCTGAATTTGGCCTAACCGGACCAATTCGTCATAAAACTCATTCCAGCTCTGAAAATTGACGGGCAAATCCGTTTTATACATGGTTCGTTGCTTAAGAAGATGCATAACTGACTGTATTTCGTTATAAAGAGTGAATGATGGGAAATTAAAGAGAGATCGTTCAGTGGGTTTTCCAGGACTTGCGCAAGCCCAGATAGCCTCCAATCTGCTCGGCACTAGCCAGTAACTGGCCCTGATCATAGCCTGCGGCAAACAACAGCGAAGAGCCACCAAACCAGCGAATTGACCGGGTTAATGAGGTCATCATCGATAGCTGCATCGTCTCGGCTGGAAACGGGATCGCGAACATGCCGTAATTCTGGCTATAGGACGCTTTAAGCAGATAGTGCCAATCGGAGCCGAGCCAGCCCGAAACGGCCCCATATAGTGCTCTGACCCGGTTGTTGTTGATGCCATGAACGCCTTCGATCAACGTATTGTCGAGCGTGTAACCCGAAAAGGGCAGTCGCGGTAAATCTGCTCGTGTATCGCTGGCCTGGCTGATAAAGGGTGTGCCCAGCGTGCGCCCCTGATACGACCAACTCTCGGGATATTGGCCATTGGTGAAGTAATTCTCCGCTTCCCCACCCAGACTTTTGCCAAACTGAAGCACGCCCTGATTCCCCGAATTGAACAGCTCCAATACGACTTCCTCAAAAAAGGGCCTCGCCTTGTGATTCACCAGACGTAGCCCATACAGGCCATCTTCAATGTTGCGCAGGTTATATAACTTCCGGCCCAGATCATAGAAATGCTGCTGATAGGCATAGAGGGACGTCTGCCCCAACTTAATTTCCAGCGATAACTCCGCAGAACCCCGGTGATCGCCCACCCGGTTCTGATCGAAAGTGGTAAACTTGGCCCGGTTCTTTAGCGCATCCGTTTTCATCGGTAACACAACATTGAGGTAGGCTTCCATACTTTGAGCTAACTGTCCATCAAAGGAGCTGGTTGGGTCCCGTTCGAGAAATGGAGCAAACCCGCCCCACTGAGCCAGATGGGTAAAGGCTCCATAGAGTCTGACCCTGGCGGTGGGTTTACCCAGCCGCAAATAGATTGCTTTCTGATGCAGGAACGATTTCTGCACGTAAGGGCCGTTGCCAAACCAGCCATGGGAATAAAGCCCTTTAAGGGCAATAAAGCCCCGACTAAAGCCTAACGGAATGTAATCGGGTATACTGAGCTGCACTTGCGGGACAGGCAGGGCATTCCCCGACCAGATGTAGGAACCCGAGGACAGTGAGCTTTCGGCCAGCCCAATGATCTGTCGGCGTCGCCCCGCCATCACTTCTATCTTGCCCAGTCGCCCCTTCAGATAGCCCTCTGACAGTAAAGCCTGGTTTTGGGTTCCTGTCCAGCCCACCACTTCGACACCATAGCCCCAATCCACTTTAGGGATTTTGCTGCTTGTAGCAGCCTGGTACTCCCGGTGAACGGTCACTTTCATAAGACCTGTCGGCGCTAGCTTGGGCACGGTCCCAAACTGATTGGTCTGAAGCCAGAAAGGGACAGTGCCGGAAGAGGATGCGAAGCCGCCTGCTTCCACCTGCCAGCTCGTTCGATCGGTAAACCCGGTTTTCTTTAACCAGGGTGCTGCTTCAGATCCAGGCAAAGTTCGCGGTAAAGGCAAGGAATCCGGGAATGTGAACCGTAGGGGCTGCCCAGCACTGGTATAAACGATCAGCACGAGTCCACTGAGTACTTGAATTAAGGATGACCAACGATGAGTCAGAGAGTGAGTTGAGAAAAACATAGCAATCGAAACCGGAAAAGAAATAGAGATTTGCAGCCTGATCGTCCTATCGCCTAAGTAAAGCGGATAGCCATGCCCAACAGCCATAGCCTAAGAGCTACCTGCTGCGCCAATTGATGGGTAAGCGTTGCCTAACGATCAGTCATGTACGTGCATACCGACAGCGCTGAAAAGGCTCAGGCATAGCAAAGCTGCCGTCGCTCATTCAGGACAGGATTCGACTGACTGAGAACCCGAAGGCTCCCTGCAGTTTACGGGTAAAAACGAGATTGGCTACCCCCTGAAGTCGGGGCGTGAAAGAGACGTGAGCTAAGTGCTCATAGACGCCAGACAGCGTTCAGCACATGCAGTGGCCTTCGTTTATGTCGTCTATGTATATAAAAAGCCAGCAGCGGCAGGGAGGGAATAATTGACCAACTGGCAGAGAACGTGATCAGCGGCTTAACGGGCTGCACAACAATGGCAAGTTGCTCACCATCACGGTCGTGAATAACCGTTACCGGATTTGGATTGCCAAGTGGTTTACTGTGAACATACGTATCGAAGACATCACCAAAGCCATCGCCGGTTTCCCCCGGATCAACTTCCAGCACGGCTAACGAGTAAAAAACGCCGATGAACATCACCAGCAGTTGAAGGCCAAGCTGACGGAGACGGCTGTATTGGACTACGCCTGACTCCTGAATCAACGAAATACGTCGATTTTTTTTTAATCGCGAACAGGCAGTTTGCATGGTCGTAAGGATACTGTAAAATGACCGACTTTATTGGCAAAAGGACTTCAGGTAGTATTCGTAGCACTTCCCGCTGGGTAACGGCTATTGTTTTACTAGCCTTGATGCAGTGAATCCTGAATAGTCGATGCATCCAGGGAAATTAGTTGGATAGGTCGGTGCGGGACATTTAAAGAGGAGGAGGCCGGATGTCGTTCCGCAGTATGGACTAAACGGGCGTTAGTCCTGGTAGCCCCAGCAGGGGTGGCTGGTTTAGTAGTCGAATAGGCTTCCAGTGAAGGGAGCCACATCAACCCAATCAGGCTGGCGATAGCCAGAGAAAAAAGGAAAGCAGGGGAGTTATTGAACAGGGGCGTCATCGACAGAATTCTACCCGTAAGTCCTGTATGGGGGTGGGGCTGGATGAGCGCATACGTCAGTAGTAAACTGACAAAAAAAAGTAATGTGAGAACCAGCGGTGCCCAGGAGCCGTAGATGCGCGAAACATTGAGTTTGCGTGAGCGACGCTGTCGATCTTTGGTGTCTGATGAGCTACGCTGTCGGTCTTTGGTGTCAGATGAGCTACGCTGTCGATCTGTAGTTTCCATAGGTATTGAAAAAACGAAATGGGAAATTATGTCCGTTACAGCTTGTCAAACTAGTATGCAGTCAGCATGATTATTTTTTTGAGCCAACGGCCAGGGCTATCTCTTCAGACTATAGATCAATAAAAAAGCCTGGACCTAATGATCCAGGCTTTTCGCCGCACGGGTGACCCCGTTTTATCCACATGCTATTCCTTAGGAGGGTATGTTTCTCTTTTGATTTACGCCCCCTCCCTTGGCTGATTCTACCTCTGAGAAGCCTTGTGATGTATAGGTGTCTCTATTAATGTTGAGCTGTTGTACTTCTGGTTTTACCCAAACTTTCTTTTTGACTTTTTTAGGTGTGTCCATAACTGTTTTTTGAGAGATTAAAACTATAGAGTGATTTTATCTGATAGTTTAAAGTTTTTATTTACAAATAATTACCCATATTTATATAATTTAGAATGAATATACTTTAATACTCCTTTCTTTTATACTGGCCAATAATCCTGTAAACCTTGCAGGCTTTTTATCCACGCATATGATGTTGTGGATCTAACCACATAGGCAGCCGCGCCCAATCGCATTACCTCATTTATATCTGAAGTGCTCTCCGTTGAACTCATCATTACAACCGGTATCGCCTGGTAAGGTGAATCGGGTTGTTTGAGCTTTTGGAGTAAGTTCATACCGTCTGCACGGCTGGGCAGGTAGATGTCCAATAAAATTAATTGTGGCGGATCGCCATCATTGATTGAAGTATCTAAGTAACTCAGCGCGATCGACGCCGGAGTAGCAAAAACAAGATTTACTCCCGGGAAGACAGCCGGTAAAAGTTCGTTGAGTGTCAGCCAGGTTTCCCTGCTCTGTACGATTGACAGTAAACTGCGTCGAGAATGATTAAAGGTCATGACACGGTTGATTGGTCAAAAATAAAACGGAGTACCGTCAGTAATGTTACCAACAATGCCTTTTTAAAGTTTCGTTTCCATCAGATGAATGAAGGGCAAAAGGCCTGAAGGGTGCTAACAATACCTCTGATTAAAATTGACTGGTTCGGAAAAACGGTTAGTTACTTGCACTCGACTTTAGCTGGACAAACTAATTCATTTTATCTGAATAGAAGGCTAAAAAAACGGTCTACTTAATTCGGCTACTTTTTTGTATCTTGTAGCTGGTTAAGTAAACTCTTATATATATATAAAACGCCTACTTAGTGTTCCTCCCTAATGGAAGACTTGACGAGTAAAATACGAATAGACTGTTGGAATAATGCTTTGGACTGTCTTGGCTTCTCATACATCTATTCAAAGAAGATTTCTAAAATTGAAGTTTGGCTACGATGGTCAAAAGCATTGGGCCTAATTATCCCAGTTGCTCTAGGAGGTATGGTCAGCACCTACTATACTAACAAAGAAATTATGGATTGGGCTTTGTTGATTGCATCTCCAATTGCCATAGCTCAATTGATTGTCTCCTCTTATTTGATTGCTGTAGGGTCAGATGAAAAGCTTACTAGTTACATGGGTAAATCAGCGGAATATAGTCTATTACGTGGCGAGTTTGAACAACTTGCTAAGTATCCAATTGCAAACTCTGATGAGTATAAACACAAATTTGAAATTCTATCAGAAAGAGCTAGTGGAATCGGGAAAGGTAATTACGAGGTAACAGACCCAGAAAAGCGCATGGGCATGCGTTATGGCCTCCGTGAATTTAATCGAGAATGTGTACAGTGCAAAACCGTCCCTTACTCGATGAAGGCAACTGAATGTGATGTTTGTGGTAATTTTTAACTTTAAATAACAATGAACGAAAAAGTAGCAAGAGTACTACGTGGTTTTTTAAACCTCACACCATTAGAAAAGGATGAATTTATTAGAGAATTGAATCGCTTTCAAAATCTCCAGTACGATTTCCAGAGAAATAGCTTTAAAGAGCAGGTTGAAGCAAAATCGGACAGTGTTGGCCCTAAGAATTCGATCTGTTCGTGTTGCGGGCGTTAAGCAAAGTCCACATAGACAAAGCCACTGGAACAAAAAATAAAGTTATCGCGACAAATAAGCATATCTCTTTGGTGGGATAAAACCTTGCCAAGGAAAGTAAGCTTAGCGTTACAAAAGCTGCTATAACGTAAGGTTTCATTGTTTTTAGGTCTTGTGCTACAATCTGTAAATTCCAAAGTTAAACATTTCATACAAACAACTCCATGCACTAATAGAGACGAAGATGTCTTTCGCGCATGGCGTTGTTTGGCGAAATTCAGTTAGTTTTTGAGGATTATGAAAATCGGTTATGCCCGCGTCTCAACCAAAGACCAGAAATTCTCTCTCCAGCTGGATGCGCTGAAGGCAGAAGGCTGTAATAAAATATTTCAGGAGTACGCCAGTGGCGCAAAAGCGGATCGGCCGGAACTAGCCAAACTGCTCGAGCACGTGCGCGAAGAGGATACGGTTGTGATCTGGAAACTGGACCGACTCGGACGATCCCTAGTCCACTTGGTAGAACTCGTCGAAACACTGGGAAAACGAGGTATTGGATTGAAAAGCCTGAATGATCCCGTCGATACCACCACCGCCCAAGGACGATTAGTATTCCGGATCTTTGCCAGCTTGGCTGAGTTCGAACGGGAACTAATCCGCGAGCGAACGCAAGCTGGACTACAGTCTGCACGTCGGCGTGGCCAGAAACTTGGCCGTCCTGAAGGGCTTAGCAAAGAGGCTGAACATACGGCCAGGATTGCGGAGAGTCTTTATAAAGAGAAGACTTTATCCGTAAAGGATATTGCTGCGCAGCTGCATATTTCTAAACGAACGCTTTATAATTATTTGCGAGTGAGAGGGGTGCAGATTGGAAACAACTCATTAGCAAAGTAATCATAGTAATCAATTAATTACCCGTAATCATGTACCTACCCCAAGGAATGCCTCTACTTGTACCTCGATACGAGTCAATAGATATCGGAAGTGCAATTAAAGAAGGTTTATATAATCAAGACGATTTAGACGAATACAACCTGCCACCCTTAATCATTTACCACTATACATCTATTGAGAAAGCAAAACTTATCATTGAAGGGCAAAAACTTAGATTTAGTTGCCCAAATGATTTCAATGACCCATTCGATATGTATGAGGGATTAATTGATTATTCCGGTACTCCAAAACAAATACGAGAGTGGGCTAATAAAGCCTTTGCTGACAAAAGGCGAAGTGACCGGCGTAGGCTGACGAAATTAGCAAATAACTCTGCCCTAGAATTTGAAAGATTCCGTAGGGAACAATATGCTGAATTAAAACTGAGGTGTGGTGTATGTTGTTTCAGCAAAAGTTATTTAGTTAATTTAATGTGGAGTCACTATGCTCAGTATCATAAAGGAGTGTGCCTTGGGTTTAATATTCACCCAATCCGTGGTCAAGACTTTTTTATAAGGGAGGTTAATTATGCTCATCAAATTAAAAAAGAAAACCTTTATGATCTTGATCACCGAATCATTAGTCATTACGTCTTTACGAAATCTCACATTTGGAGTTATGAACAAGAAGTAAGGGCTGTTTTAATTGAACGTCCAGAGTCTAGCCTAGTTGGTTTTGCAAGAGATTGCCTTCGGGAGGTGTATTTTGGGTGCAAAACGTCAAAGTCCGACATGATAGAGATTCTAGATCTGCTTGAAAAGAAAAAATACAACCTCACGACTCAAAAGAAAATGTATATAGATGAGTCGATATTTGACATCAAACCTTCTGATCTCGATATCTTAAATACTATAAGTAAAAAGGCATAAAAAAGCCTAACTTTTACCTGTGGCTCATCTATGGAGTTTGTATTATCGGTAGGCTTTTTGGACTTATCCGAAAGTGCCCCTACTTTTCTATACTAACGCCTACGTGTTTCTCCGCCTAACCATACTCCGTGCGTTTTTGTGTGGGCACTACCCACTTGCTACAACCTGCTCCTTGACTGCGTCGTTTGCTCACTATGTTCCGCAACGCTGATAGCCGCGATCACATCGGCCTATCAACTAAATCATGTACTCTTTTCGCGTCTCAGCCAACCTTTCCTAATTACGGCTGCATATCAGTATTTATACCGTTGACTTCAGCTGACCAGCAGTGGCTACCTACGATCGTTTTTTCTCCGCCAACTATAATCTATAATAAATAAGTTTTTACAATGTCTTTTTTGCAAACACTTGTCAATTCGGGACATTTTCTTACTATTTTGAGACAGAGTAAACTACTTAAAATCAATTATATATATACTCGCTGAGCGATTTAAAACATTCATTTATTATGTCAATCATTACAGCGAAGACACTATTTCACTTCACACAAAAGGATGCTCTTATAAACATCTTAGGTACCGGCTTTAGACCAACTTATTGTACAGAATTTGGGCTTGAAAATATGGAGGACGCATTAAAGGAAATGATGATCCCTATGGTTTGCTTTTGTGATTTACCGCTATCAAAGCTGGACAAACATATAAATGGTTATTCATGGGAGTATAATGGCACTACACATCAATCAAAGCAGTATGGATCTTATGGATTAGGCATGAGTAAAGAATGGGGTATCCGGCGGCGTTTAAATCCCGTAACGTATGTAAATCCTGGCTCTTTCTTACTAGAATTTGCAGGTAACTCTGCCAATGAGCTCAACAGATTATACAATGAATATGAAGATCGTTGGGAAAAAGATCCAACGGACGAGCATATAAAAAACTATTATAATTACCCTTTAGCTAGAGGAATTTCTATGGGAGTGCCCCCCATGCCTCATAATTATCAAACTTTTTTCAAATTACAAGTCGCTCTCTTAAATTCATTAGCGACCTTAGGTTATATGAAGCCATACCAAAACGCCACAACTGGACAGGTTTACTATGATGAAAGAGAATGGCGGGTAACTGTACCACATACCCGCCGTTATATGGGTGGGGTCCCTTCTTTAGTAAAAATGGGTGATCAGTTTGTCCCTCTTATAGGTCATAAAGAAGGGAAAGTCTATGATATCGATGAATTCAAAAAAAATATAGCTGATTATTATATGTTTGAATTTAATGCTGATGATATTAAATACATCATTGTTAAAGATGATTCGGATATTGAGGATGTCATTAAGCGTTTACATGAATTACCCAATAAATATTCATCCGAAGCAATTCATCTTCTAACCACCCGCATACTTACCTGCAAGCAGCTTCGAGAAGATTTTTAACTCCACATTACTGGTAAAACCATTGGGATCATGCTGTCAAATTACTTCACCTAGCCATTCTCAATAATGAGTTAAGTGCTCCCGTCAACTGCTCATCAATGGGATAACGTATCATGGGTATTTCTATCCAGCCAGACCCGAAACAATGAGTTCTATGTACTACCGCATATGGGATGATCAATTCTATAAATAAATTGATTGAATACTTTATTTAAGCTTTTATTTAGTATAATTTGCTTAAAATATTTTAAAATTCATTTACTAATAATTACTTAAATCCATGAAAAGATCTAGATTGATAATGCTATTTATCCTAATTTCTGGTTTCCTTCAAATAACTTGTTTCGGTCAGCCAATAGGTAGGATAGTTTTTGAGGGAAAAAGTGGTGGAAATGGCGGTGGTGGAAATGGCGGCGGCGGAAATGGCGGCGGAGGAAAAAGTGAGACGGGTTCGCAAAACAGAACTGGTACTAATGGCAAAGATGATAATCGCGGTGGCGGAAATGGCGGCGGCGGAAATGGCGGCGGCGGAAATGGCGGCGGCGGAAATGGAAATGAAAGTAAATCAGCAAGTGTGGCTCGCGATAAGGAAATTATGGAGAAATTCCTTTATGAAAATTTTGAAAAAAATGTGATGATTGGACTAACCTTACTAGGAGCTGGAATCCAATCCGGAGGTGTGATGATATCTCCGTACGCAAGAGCAGGAAGTTTGGCACTGATTCAAACTGGCGGGGCAATGTTAACCGGGATACAAGTAGCTGAAGCTGTTTACGATGCTAATCAAGGTAAGTGGGGAACAGCAGTCTGCGCTACTGTAGGTATCGGTGTTATGTTAATCCCAGAAGTAGGACCCTTTCTCGGGCCGGTCGCAGGAAGTTATTGCAACATAAATCTTCTTTTTTATCGCTACTATGCTGATGAAAAGTTAAGACAACAACCCAAAAAAAATAATTAGGAATGAACAACAAATTCACCTTATTCTTAAGCTCATTGTGCTTATTGACATTGCATGTCAGTGCCCAAACTTGTGTTGATGGAGACTGTAAAAATGGATTCGGTAAAATTACCGAGCCGGGCTATACTTATGATGGTATGTTTTATAATGGACAAAAACATGGTCATGGGACATTAATTTATCCCGATGGTTCAACTGTTACCGGCTCCTTTTTAAATAATACACTTACAGGTAGGGTAACTTATTTTAAAACACACTCAAATAACGATAGACTTGCTGGCAACTATGAGTTTATTTACGAAGGGGATATGATTAACGGGCGTATGGAAGGCTGGGGAAAAATAGTTTTTCCTAAAAAACAGACTCGTTATGAAGGCTTCTTTTTAAACAATTTATTCAGTGGCTATGGTACATATTATTATCCCGATGGTTCAATTTATACAGGAACATTTTTTAATGGATTTCGACAAGGTAACGGAATAATCAAAAATGCTGATGGATCTGTATATTTAGGTAGTTGGGTTAGGGATGTGAAAGAGGGAAGAGGAACTCAAATAGATCCTAAGTCAGAAAGCCAAACCCATGGAATTTGGGCAAAAAATGTACTTATAAAGACAACTGCAAAAGCTCCTAAAAATTAATGCCTTCTTACTTAACTAATTAATCTAACTAACTCCAGATTGCCGGAAAATCCGTCGGATCCATACCTTCAAACAGCATACCGTGTTTCCGCAGATACGTATATGTCTGATCCGGTGTGGAGTGCCGGCAATGGCGTTGCACTCGTAAGATGTCCTTCGTTGTTTTATATAGTGTCACCGCGCCAGTGGGCTTCCAGGAATACAGATCGTAATCGTGGCCATAAAGCTCCAGCTTTTCCAGGATCTTGCGGTGAGCCTTATAAAAGTAGTTTACTCCTACGGCTTGCAGACCTGGCTTACGATCGATTGTGAACACGTAATAGTGGCCTGGATACGATCGGAGTCTATAGTGCTGAATAACCTGCTCGAGCGCCGTGGGAATATCCAGAAACCCAATCTTTCGATTTTTGGACCGCTCAGAGACAACCTTCACCTGGGTTTCCAGTATATCGCGCACCTGAAGCAGTCGCAGCTCCTTACCAGGTCTGAGAAACAGAAAGTAAATAAACTGGCAAAACAGCCAGAGCTGCTCATTACCAGTGGCCAGGATTTCATCCCGGATGGCACGGCTCTGCTCTGCTGTAAAGGGCCGGTGATCATCGGATTCATCGACCTTGAGATTCTTGAGACGCTGAAACGGATTGACTTCGATATCCTCCCGATCAATAAAGAAAGTGGCAAAGGACTTAAAAAAGCCGAGCATGTTGTTGCGGTGGCGACTGCCGACATCTACCTGGTCAAAGAACTCATGCGCCAGGCGCGAGGTGATTTTCTTCAGTAAGATATCGCCCATCTTTTTCTCGTCGAGAAACGCCTGAAAATGGCGGATGTAGAGATCGTACAGATCCATTGTCGTATCGATCCGCAGCTCCTTATTTTTGACTTTTTTGTAAAACTCGGTCGCCTGGCTAAAAGTCAGCTGGGCTGGGGCACCTGGTTTAGCTGGCGCTGGCTCGGGTTCAGGCAAGGGCTCAGGTGCCCGGGCTGAATTGAGGTGAAATCCTTTTTTAAGGAGCTGGTTAATTTCTTTGATGTAATTGCTGGCTACTTTTTTGCGCTCTTCGATGGAATCACCCTCGACCCGGATACGCTTACGAACCAGCTTTTGGGAGCTGACATCCCAGGCATAATAGACGACGACCCATTGTTTGGTCAGATCGCCACCGGCATCCGATAACCGGGCATCTTTGTAGGGATACTTGCCACCCTTTGTATTCTCTTCCATCCCCTGCTGGCGCAGAATTAGTAAGGTATTTACTGCCACAGAACTGCCACAAAATGACCGCCGAGCGGTCCGAACATAAAAAAACCGCCAAATCACAGAGATTTGGCGGTTTTTATGTAGTCGGGGTGGCAGGATTCGAACCTACGACCTCCTGCTCCCAAAGCAGGCGCGATACCGGGCTACGCTACACCCCGAAAATGAGCTTTTTGTTGCCGAATCATCACAGGAATCGTTCAACTAAAGTTGCTCCTGCGGAGAGAGAGGGATTCGAACCCTCGGTACCGTTACCAGTACGACAGTTTAGCAAACTGTTCCTTTCGGCCACTCAGGCATCTCTCCGTAGCCCTTTCATCCATTTCCTGGACGATTGGGACACAAAGATAGAGGTATTCATCGTTTTCAGCAAGAGGTAACGAAGAAAATCTTTTAAGAATTATTATTTTCGCCCCACCCTTACATTGACATAAGGAAACAAACTCAGTCATTTTCAGGCTGGTTATGGCTTTTCATGAATTGGCTTTATTCATTTTCAAGTACCGATTTTTTTTTAATTGGGTTATTCATCGCCCTGTATAGCCTGTATATTTTACGTACGTTTCGGCTGGCAAGGCAGTTGAATACTTCAGCTTGGGGAGTTATTCCAAAGTTTTTTCTCCGTAGCAGTTATTTAATTCTATTGCTCATTGCTTTACTCGGCCCCTCATTTGGTGAGGCCGAACGAAATATGATAATAACCGGACGAGATGTGTACTTGCTGGTTGATATATCTCGCTCAATGGATGCAACAGATGCAGTTCCTTCCCGGCTCGAGCGCGTCAAATATGACATCCAGCAGCTCTGCGACACCTTGTCTACAGATCGTTTTGGGCTGATTCTGACATCGAGTGAATCCTTTGTCTTATCACCCTTAACAGCTGATCACGACGCCCTAAAACGTTTTGTGCGTGATATTCGCACAGGCAAGGCAGCTACGGGCGGTACTGATCTTTGCGCAGCGATCGAATTAGCCCGCCAAAAGTTTATCACCGATTCGTCGACCCGTCTGAACGCCAAAGCATTGGTACTGTTCAGTGATGGAGAAAATTTCGGCTCCTGCAATCGTACGGAACTTGCAAGCCTGAAAACAGCTGGTTTACCGCTTATTACGGTTGGCGTTGGCACAGAAACTGGCTCGTCTATTCGTGAAGGTCGTGATTTTGTTCGCGACGATGCCCGGCAAATCGTCCGAAGTCGATTAAATCGAAGTTTTCTTCAGGAACTGGCTCGCGATGGCGGTGGGCAATACATTGAAGCCAATACTGGTCAATATATCCGTGAATTGGCGGGGGTTCTGATGACGCAGCAAGGCTTTAGAATAGACCAGAACCGTGTGATTGTTTCCACCAATAAATACGTTTATTTTTTACTGGCTGCACTTTTATTACTGGCCTTTGACCTTATTGTAACAGTAAGGACATTCAGATTATGAGTGCATCTCAAAGTTTCGCCTTATTTTTGGCGACCGATACGTGTTATTGACGTATGATTTATTTATTCATTGCGGCCTGGCTCTGGTGGGACACGCCCCATTCATTAAATCAGATTTCACGAAATAATGAGGCCAGGCAGGAAGCCGAAGCAGCCTATAAAGCGGGCGATTATACGCGGGCAATGCATCTGTATGCCAGTCTGAGCCGCATCACAACAACGATCGATCCGGGAGTGCGATTGAATCTTGGCCATACCTATTTTCATCTTAAACGGTATGGAAAAGCTCGTTCTCAGTACGAAGCATTGCTTCATTCCGACCGATCTGATTTACGAACGGTAGCCGCAACACAACTGGGTGTGATGGCGTGTCTTCAAAAAGACAGTGCCATAGCGCTCACATTTTTTGAACGGGCTTTGCTCGAAGATCCGGATAACGAACCAGCCAGGTATGACTTTGAGTTAATAAAGAAACGGTTTTCGGGTAAAACTACCGAACCAGATTCACGCCAGAAATCGCCCGGTAACAGGAAAGATCAACCGAATAAACCCCGCCCTTCAGGTGGGCAACAGGTTGAGCGATCAGCCCGGCAGGATGAGTTACTACATCGCTTTCAACGGCTCGACCTTAGTGAAGCACAGGCACTCCAACTGCTCGATGCGATGCAGGAAGATGATCTGCCTTATGCGCTGACTCGATCGGCCCGGCATTCAACGATGAAAACGAAAGAGAACGGAAGTCGTTGGTAATGTACCGGCTTGTCAGATAATCATCAGGACTATCCACCGTTAACATCGATTAACAACACGTAACTATGAATGAAGTCGTCATTATTTCGGCAGTACGAACACCAATTGGCTCGTTCGGAGGTGTGTTGGCAACCTTATCTGCGATAGATTTGGGGGCGGCAGCTATCCGGGGTGCCTTGACGCGCGCTGGTGTTTCAGCCAATCAGGTACAGGAAGTTTATATGGGTAATGTGGTTTCGGCTAACGTCGGTCAGGCTCCCGCTAAACAGGCGGCCATGAAAGCAGGATTACCAGCCAATATTCCATGTACAACCATAAATAAAGTATGTGCGTCAGGGACGAAAGCGATTATGCTGGCCGCACAGACTATACAGCTGGGGCAAGCCGATATAGTCATTGCCGGTGGTATGGAAAGTATGTCCAATGCACCTTATTATGTACCTAAGGCTCGTTTTGGCTATAAATACGGTAACGCTGAACTGGTAGACGGTCTTGCCCGCGATGGGTTGGTCGATGCCTATGATCAGTGTGCTATGGGTGTATTTGCCGATCAGACCGCCGAAAAATATGCCATCAATCGTGAAGCTCAGGATGCCTTCACGGTGCAGTCATACCGCAGGTCAGAAACCAGTACCGAGAGTGGCCGGTTTGGCCCCGAGATTGTTCCAATAGAGGTAGTAGGCCGTAAAAGTACTGTAACCGTCCAGAACGATGAGGAATATACAAATGTCAACTACGACAAAATTCCAACGCTGAAACCTGCATTTGGGCCAAATGGTACGGTAACAGCGGCCAGTTCGTCGCCGATCAGCGATGGTGCTTCGGCTTTAGTGATCATGAGCCGCCGGAAAGCCGATGAATTGGGGTTAAAACCACTAGCCCGAATTCTGGCTTATGCCGATGCGGAGCAAGAGCCGCAGTGGTTCACAACGGCTCCTACCAAAGCGGTACCGCTGGCCCTTGAACGGGCTGACCTAAAAATTGATGACATTGATTATTTTGAAGTCAACGAAGCATTTGCTGTGGTTCCATTGGCATTTAGTGAGATTCTGCACGTACCGCAGGAGAAATTGAACGTCTTTGGTGGCGCCGTATCCATCGGTCATCCGCTGGGTGCATCGGGGGCACGAATTGTAACAACGTTAACAAATGTACTTCAGCAAAACAATGGTCGATACGGAGTCGCTGGAATCTGTAACGGCGGTGGCGGTGCTTCAGCCATTGTGCTGGAAAAATTATAATGGTTTTTGGCTCATCGTTTATCCTTCTTGAGCGCTAAAAAACGAACCAAAAACTATAAACTAAGATAAATGAACGCTATTCAGGAAACTAACTTTCAGTTCCCCGGCCAAACGGGGTTTTATCGCGGCAAAGTGCGGGATGTTTATTCATTCCCCGACAAACTAATCATGATTGCCTCCGACCGGATTTCGGCATTTGACGTCGTGTTACCCCGGCCAATTCCCTACAAAGGACAGGTACTTAATCAGACAGCGGCTTACTTTCTGCGGGCAACCGCCGATATCGTACCGAACTGGCTCCTCGATACGCCCGATCCAAACGTGAGTGTTGGGCTGAAATGCGAACCCTACGCGGTCGAAATGGTTGTACGCGGTTATCTGGCAGGGCATGCCTGGCGGCAGTACCGCGATGGGCATCGGACACTTTGTGGCGTTGCCTTACCAGATGGACTTCGGGAGAACGATCGCCTTCCACAACCAATCATTACGCCTTCGACCAAGGCTCACGAAGGTCACGATGAAGACATCAGCCGGGAGGAAATTCTTAGCCAGGGTATTGTCAGGGACGAAGAGTATATGCAGTTGGAAAACTATGCGCTGGCCCTTTTTAGCCGGGGTACGGCAATGGCGGCTGAACGTGGCCTGATCCTGGTGGATACTAAATACGAATTTGGTTCGATTGACGGAAAAGTTTACCTCATCGACGAGGTGCATACACCCGATTCATCCCGCTATTTTTACGCCGATACATACGATACAAATCTTCAGGCCAATCAGCCCCAGAAGCAACTCTCTAAAGAATTTGTTCGGGAATGGCTTATTGCCAACGGATTTCAGGGCAAAACCGGGCAAGTAGTGCCAGCAATGTCTGATGAGTGGGTCCAGCAAATATCGGCTCGCTACATCGAATTGTTCGAAACCGTAACCGGGCAATCTTTCCGGCCCGCCGATCCAGCCACTGATCCACTGCTGCGAATTGAAGCTAACGTCGGTAAATCACTGGCCGTTTGAGCGATCAACTTAGCTTAGTTCGTGTCCTTTCAGAGGACCATTTCGCGTTATTGTATCTATTTTTTGTGGAATGTCGTCTAATTTGTTTAAAATCTTCTCAATAGAAATCCAAGAACCTGAAACCAGTAATCTTCATGAATTACACCATTGAAAGAAACGAACAATATGCCCTGATTCGATTGGCTGATAGTGAGTTCGGTGGCGATATTTCTACCGATTTCGAAACCCTCAGCCGTACCTTATTCCGGTCGGGTTATAGTAATATCATTGTCGATATAGCGCCCGTACAAGCTGTAGATCAGGCGGGTATCACAATCATACGTAAAATAAATCGCCAATGTTCCAACGAACTAGGCTTATTGGTGTTAGTTACAAAGAATGATGAATTAATAGAGTTTCTAGACAAGGCCAATATCAGCGATCTTACTATTTTACCAACCGTAGAAGAAGCCGTTGATGCCGTGTTCATGAATGAATTGGAGAACGATTTTCGCAGTGAGGATGACGATGAGTACGACGCAGGGGGAAGCATCAGCCGGGATGCCGAGTAAAGGCACCATTACCGACAAAGAGCATGAACAACATCACCGACCAACTAATCCGGCATTTACACTTACGGTATTAGGCGCTGGTTCGGCTACACCTACGCTACGGTTTCATCCGACAGCGCAGTTGCTTACCGTCGGGAATGATTACATGCTGATTGACTGTGGCGAAGGAACGCAACTCCGACTCATTGAGCAGAAAATACGACCGAGTCGACTCCGGTACATCTTTATTTCTCACCTCCACGGCGACCACTATTTTGGATTACCTCCCCTCCTCTCAACCCTAAACCTAGCCGGGCGAACCGAGGATTTGTACTTATTCGGTCCCCGTGGTTTAGATGAGGTGCTGACAACCATCTTTCGGGTTTCCGATTCGCGATTGGGTTATCGGATCCATTTTCAAGCTGTTGACCCGAACACGCCTACCCTCCTGCTCGATCACCCGCAATTGACCGTGGAGTCGATTCCGCTGCAGCATCGAATCGATTGCTCCGGTTATTTATTTCGGGAAAAACCGCATCCCAGAAAGCTCATTCGAGAACGGCTTCCTGATGATATTCCGGTGCATTTCCTGAAACAGCTTAAAGAAGGCCGCGACATTTTGACTGATGAAGGCCAGATTATTCATGCAGCTGATGATGTTACCACACCAGGGCTGCGTGCCCGCTCCTATGCTTTTTGCTCGGATACGCGTTATGTCGAATCCCTTGTGACACAATTGCAGGGGGTCGATTTGCTCTATCATGAAGCCACTTTTCTGGAAGATAACGCCCAGCGTGCAGCCGAAGTCTATCATTCTACGGCTAAACAGGCGGCTACCATTGCGGCCAATGCTGGCGTCGGCCGCTTGTTAATCGGGCACTTTTCGTCCCGTTATAAGCAGTATGATCCGTTCGTGAATGAAGCCAGGACTATTTTTCCAGAAACCTATATAGCCGTAGAAGGCGAAACTATTTCGATCGAAAACGGGGCAAATTTAGACTAAACCATTCGGTGATGCCTAGGCCATAGTTTCAGGAAATGGCCTAGGCATCACCGAATGAAAAAATTGTTTGGTAGGTCTTGAGTAAACAAAGAGCCAGAATCTGACTATATTTAGGCCCAAACCATTACCTGTTCATACATGCTGGCCTTGCACTTAGGCTTTCTGGATGTCGGCTGGCTCGACCTGCTCGACATTGTACTAGTTGCCCTACTTATCTACCAGATTTATAATCTCGTTCGTGGCAGCGTTGCCAGTCGGGTATTCGTAGGTTACCTTCTGGTTTACCTGGCCTACCTTCTCGTTAAAGCGTTTGGGTTAAACCTGTTGACAACCATACTGGAATATTTTATCAGTGTGGGCGCTCTAGCCTTGATAATTATCTTTCAGCAGGAAATTCGCCGATTTCTATTACTCATCGGTAAGTCTACCAACGTCGCCAACAGTCGATGGTTACGGCGCTGGCTATTACGACAACCAAGCGTTCCAGAACCAACGACGTCGCTTCGCCCCATTCTGGATGCCTGCAAGACGCTCAGCGCTGAATTTTCGGGGGGACTGATCGTTATTGGCAAAAATGACGATCTTGAAAAATTTTCTCAGTCTGGTGAATTGATCGATGCCGAGGTGTCAAAACCATTGTTACTGGCCATTTTCAGCCAATATAGCCCCCTACACGATGGCGCTGTCATTATCAGCGATGGGCGGATTCAATCTGCCCGCTGCATTCTCCCGGTCTCTGATGACGACGAATTGCCGTCTTCTTTAGGCTTTCGTCACCGGGCGGCTTTAGGAATGAGCGAAGCCACCGACGCAGCCATTATTGCTGTTTCGGAAGAAAGCGGTCGAATGACACTTGCATTGAACGGTGAATTGTTTACCAATCTAACACTGTCGGAACTCGACGACAGGCTAAATCGCTACCTGCGCGAACCTGGCAGAAAAGAGACTCAGCTATAAAAGGTAAAGGGGGCGTAGCGGTCGATTAAACACCATTTACGCCCCCTTTACCTTTTACAATCCGAGTTAACGTCAATTAGCTTCACAGCCAGCTATTAATATTCCAGCATTCTGGGCAAACTTTTCGCCTGTTCCACAAAATCAGTAACCTGCTCGACCGATGGCGGGCGTTGGGTGAACTGTCTTTTGCTATTAATTTCGATCAATTTAGCGTGCAGGTTTACAGCCGAACGTTGAGCCAGTTCAACAACGGTATCAACACCAGCTTCTTCCATTAAATCACTATAAACCCGGCCAATTCCCTTAACGCGAGCCAGATCAGCCCGGTTCGCCAGGTCAAGCAGAAGCGATTGATCAATACCCGTAGCTGACGCTAAAGCCTTACGGTCCTGTGGGGTTTTGGTTGCTTCAAGTAAAGCGTCACTATCGCCCAGGCCCTGCCCTTTCAGGGCATATACCATAGCGTCTGTAGTGCCACGAAGTTCTCCTAACGTAATGCTCATAACAAATAAGAGGTAGGTTTATGATTTAGTTGCAGGTTGACCTTCAGCCTGCCTATACATTATCAACGAACAAGATACTTTCTTCGGGTATCGTTTAACAGAAATTTTTTCTGAACGGTAAAACTATCGGGGTGTATTTGTTCAAATTCAGCCTTCCATTCCAGGTATCTCACAGGTTCCATCTGATGGAACAGATCACCATTAATTTTCTTCTGAATAAGGTATTCCTCAAAAGTCATACGTCAAATTGTCCGCTCCAGATTTCGTCTTTATCTACATTAAGACTGGATTGATAGCATTAAGTAACAAATATACAGATCAAAAATAATTCAAATGACAAAGTGGCGGATTATTTCCCAATAATACATGATGAATTTATACTGGAACAGATCATGAGGGTACTCCAATCGTCATGTAAACCAAAATCGTATGAACACGCAATTTGTGGCATTTGCCGATACGATTTCGCAACCAGCAGGAAATCCTGAACAAGATCAGATCTTACTGGATGCGTACTCAAACACGGTCGTAAATGTAGCTAAAAAAGTAAGTCCATCTGTTGTACAGATTAAAGTAAGTGGACGTAATTCGGGAAATAGTCAATCTAACTCACAAGGACGTAGACCCAGCCAGTCAAGGCCCGACAATAACGACGGTGGTAGTGGGTCTGGCTTTATTATCTCGACTGATGGCTATATAATCACCAACAATCACGTTGTAGCAGGAGCCAGTAAAATAGAAGTCGCTTTATCAGACGGCCGCGAACTTGAGGCTACGTTAATTGGCCGCGACCCGGCTACCGATATTGCCGTTATTAAAATCTATACCGATGGTTTGAAAGCAATTCGGTTTGCGGATTCAAAGCAAGTGCAGGTCGGCCAGATAGCCATTGCAGTAGGTAATCCCTACGGCTTTCAGTATTCACTGACAGCGGGTGTAGTGAGCGCCTTGGGACGAACCCTGCGTTCGGAATCGGGACGGCTCATCGATGACGTTATTCAAACGGATGCAGCCCTGAACCCCGGCAATTCCGGTGGCCCATTGGTTAACTCACAGGGTGATGTTATCGGCGTCAATACAGCAGTTATTTTGCCTGCCCAGGGTATCTGTTTTGCCGTTTCATCGAATTTAGCAGCACTGGTAGCGGGCAAGCTGATCATGGAAGGCCGGGTTCGGCGCGGCTATCTGGGCATCGCCGGACAACTTATAAACCTGACTGAACGAATCAAGCAATATAATCAGCTTACTACAAAAACGGGCGTAATGGTATCGAGTGTAGAGCCCGATGGCGTAGCCGGCAATGGAGAGTTGTTGCAGGGGGATATTATTGTAGGATTTAATGGTCAGCCCGTTGCAACCGTCGATGATCTGCATCGGCTGCTGACCGATGATACGATCGGGCGTCGGATTCAGTTAACCATTCTTCGCGAAAATCGCCAGAAAGGCATTATGGTCATACCCGGCGAGATGAAATAAGTAACTGATCATCAATACAAAACACAAATAGCCAGGCTTTATAGTCTGGCTATTTGTGTAAATAAACTCATCACGAACCACGGGTAAAAAATAGTTTTATACGAACGAAACTAAACAGTGTATTAAGTTCAATAGTTACGTGCATGTGTTCACACACATAAATCATAGTTTCACTATTCATTATATCACTCACATGAAACGCATCTTGTTCGTTTTATTTATTCTTGCCGGTTTCTCAGCGTCGGCACAGGAGTATAAGCCGTTTAAAGTAAATCTATCGGTAGGCTATGCCAAGCCACTAGCTTCGGGTGTATCGGGCGGTGTTCTGTTTGCGATTGAGCCTAAATACGGTCTCAGTGATAATTTTGACCTTGGCCTCCGGCTTGAATGGGCTGTTGTCGCCCGTGGCGTTGTTGTGAATGGCAACACGTCAACAGGTGATGTAGGTGCTTTTGGGTCTTATCTATTGACCGGAAATTATTTATTTGGGAAAGGTAATGTTCGGCCATTTCTTGGCGTAGGTGTGGGACTTTATAGTATTGCTTCAGCGGGTACCGTTACAGTAAATAATGGTCAGACTAATCAGGACGTGACGTTCGTTAGCGATACCAAATTTGGAGGTATGATCCGGGGAGGTATCAAGGCGGGTCACTTTGTAGCAGCTGTCGAATACAACGCAGCACCGACTACAGATAACAAACTGGCTAACACAACCATCACAAGTGAAAATGCCTACCTAGGTATTAAAGTAGGCTTTGACATTGGCGGTGGTCGCCGGTAGTTTTCAGCGTCAATAAGCAATAGGGGAAATAGGTAATCAGGCTTTAACTATCCAGCCAGAATTACATTAGGAGTTCCGCTTCGAGCCGTGCCACGGCTCGAAGCGGAACTCCTATTACTTATTTCCCCTATTCATTTTGTTACTCTTTTGGTACTAGCAAAGGGTGAAATCGAAGGCCATTGACGCGATTAAACTCCAGCGACGGAGCCGGGATTTTAAAAAATTGCGCGGTTCCAATAAATCGCTGCAACGACGGACTAAACGTACCAATTCGTGACAGATCGGCGTCGGGTGAAATGAAAAACTGTCGATAGCGCTCGAATTTGACTTCCTTCCCCTCTTTATCAAACACAGGTGGATTGTCGTGCCCGCCAATCATGCCACTGCCGCTATAGCCAAAGTCCAGGTTTAACCAACGCGGAAAAGAAGGTCCAACCGGAAGTACCGACGCCAGATTCAGCGACAGCCAGTACTGCTGGCCATTATAATCTTTCAGCATCTGCACACCCGTCGTACGACCCAGTACATTCGGGCGGTAGGGCGGAAAAATTGTTTTCCGAAAGCCGTATTTAAGGCTAACTACCTGCTGACCAGCGCCATATTGCTGCCCTACAAATAGAGCCGTACCGGCTATGTTGGCCACCATATCACCTTTCGAAAATCCCCATCCCTCCGCATGACCGTCGTACACTTCGAGTGTTGTCTGGAATAACAAGGCCAATAAGCCCCCCGTCAGAATGCTGGCCTGCTCATTGACGCCACTCCATCGCATCAGTTCATAACCTCCCCGGCTCATGCAATAAGCGGTGGCGGCATGGCCTACTTTGTCCATTTGCAGCCATTCACGGTTATCATTGAAGGAATGAAACGGTACCTTTTTCTTGTACCATTGCTTACGGAGCATCAATAAAGTTATGGTATAGAACGCGGCTGTTCCGATTAAGACCCCAATAAATCGCCCCTCACGAATTCCCTGCGGATCGGATGCGCCCGGTATAGGGGTTGTTGGTGGCATGGGTTGAGCCCGTACAGACTGTCCCAGAATAATGATCACTAGCCCAACCCATAGTGCTCCCCGCATCCAATGTTTCATGTGCCAAAAATACCAAAAAACCGATGGTTCAGTAAAACGGGCTAAAGCAATACGATGGATAACGATACTGTCCGGGCTTATCACCTGCTTTCTATTCGACAAATAAGGAGGCAGCGACTCGGTCGGCAAAAAGTTTACCCGAATCGGTCAGGCACAGGCGATCATCGTCGCGAGTGAGCCAGCCAGACGCATACATGGCCGCAAGGTCAGCGGCCTGAGTCTGCACAAAATCCGTCCCAAGCAACTTACTCAGTTCGGTCAACGAACATCCCCATTTTGTTCGGAGACCAGTTAACAGATACTCATTAACCTGATCGGCAACAGTCAGGATTTCAATCGTAGCTGGTATATTCTCCTGCTGGATAGTTGCCACATACCGCGCATTGTTGGCAATATTGTATTGTCGACTGAAACCATTGTAGGAATGGGCGCTTGGTCCAACTCCCAGGTAGGACTTTCGTTGCCAGTAGGCCGTATTATGCCGGGCGTATTGGCCCGGTTTGGCAAAATTCGAGATTTCGTAATGCTCATAGCCTGCCTCTCTGAGTGCCTTTGTCAGTTCTTCAAACTGTTCGGCAGCCAGATTTTCGTCAACGGCTGGTAGCTTCCCTTTCTGTTTCCGGCGCCCAAAAGCAGTATCAGGTTCAATAGTCAACGCATAAGCCGATAAATGAGGCACATCGAGTTCCAGCATTTTCTGTAAATCCGTTTGCCAAAGCGGTACTGAACGACCCGAATCAGGAATGCCATAAATCAAATCGACGCTCATGTTGTCAAATCCGGCTTCCCGCGCCAGAAATACACAGTTTTCTGCTTCTGTAGCCGTGTGAGCGCGGTTCATCCAACGAAGCGCAGTTTCATCGAAGGTTTGAATGCCAATACTCAGGCGATTGACGTATCGACGCAATACCTGAAGCTTTTCAGCACGCAGGTCATCAGGATTAGCTTCGAGCGTTATTTCGGCTGTAGGCGAAACGAGGAAATGCGAATGAATTGTCTCAATGATTTGCGCCAGTTCCGGTTCAGTCAGTAAAGATGGGGTACCACCTCCGAAGTAGATCGTTTCCAGCGATTTTTCGGTCAGGTAATCTTTCTGAAGGGCAATTTCAGCACAGATAGCGTCGACTACTGAAGATTTCTTACTCAGATTCGTGCTAAAATGAAAGTCGCAATAGTGGCAGGCTTGCTTGCAGAACGGAATATGGAGATAGAGATGCATCTATCGTAATGACAACAAAGCGGGGCAATGGGTTCCTATGAGCAGGTGGAGAAATTGAAGCTGTAGAAATCTGTTTTCTGGAGCAGACTATCGGCGGTCTTCTTAAATTATCTTTTCCAGAACGATAGTCAATCCATGCCTGCCCTGTACCGTCCCGATAATATCGAAACCACAGCGTAGATTCAGGATTAGCATTTCACGCCACTGGTTATAAGTTTGTGTTCTTACCGTGGAATAATTCTGCTCACGACACCAGTCGTGTTGGCGATTCATCAGCTCTTTGGCAATCCCTCTGCCCCGGTAGGAGGGATCAACACAACCCAGCCAGCTATAGTAATGCCCTGGCTTACGCTCATAGCCCAGTTTGCAGCCTACGATCTGCTCATTTTCCAGAGCAAGCAAAATCTGGATGCCCGTTCGAGCTTGTTGGTAGTTGAGTTCAGTCAGTAAATCAGCTTGTGATTGATTGGTAAAGACCGTCGCGAGGAGGTTCAATAAAGAAGCAAGTTCCGGCTGCGAAGGCAGGCCGTTCTTCAATACATAGTGAAGTTCCATAGGACGAAGATGCTCAAAAGCGCTCGTTCGCCAAAGAAAAAAAACCGATCAATCCGGGCACTTCTTGCAGCGCTTGCCCTTTTTGTACTTCTTGCAGCACTTTTTCAGCACGCAGTCATAACTAAGGAAAGGGTTCGACTGGATAATCGGTTTTGAATCGTTCAGAGCAGTAAGCGATTCAGGAGAAAAAAATTCGGCGGTCATTCGTACCAGTTGTTTTCGCAGCAAAGGTACGCTTGTTTAGATTCATTACAAATTAAAATTTAGCAATAATCGTTCGGCTATTTCAGAAACAGGAAATTTGCGATCAATAGCCTCTTCTTTATTGACTAAACCCTTATGAACCTGGCCTCACTTTACCGGTTTCGTTCGATTGGCGTACTGATTTTACGGCTGGCTTTTGGTTTTCAGCTGGTAAAAGTCTCGTATCCATATGCTTTTTCGCCCGACAAAAAAATGCCGGAATTTATGTCGTATCTGACCAGTCTGGGATTTCCTTTGCCTACAATTGGTGCCTATCTATCGGTCTATACGGAGTTAATTGGCGGCATTTTGCTTCTGTTGGGGTTGTGGACTCGCTGGGCGAGTATCCTGCTTATCATTAATTTTAGTGTGGCTGTCGGTATGGCTCATCTGGCTATCAATGACACATATCAAAACACATTTCCATCAGTCAATCTGCTGGCAGTTTGCATTTTTCTACTCGTTAACGGCCCTGGTAAGCCGTCTATTGATGAAGGCATCAACTAATCGCAACAGTTTACTGATAGCCCTGCTGGCTACAATCTCCCTTAGCGTTTGTTTTGGTCAAACGGCATTGCCCGTTGTTCACGACACAACCTTGACGGGATATACCCGCACCACGCTCACGCCCTTGTATTACGGCCTCGGCACTGATCGACTGGGGGGCGCTCGTATGGAAACGCTCGATTCTGGAATTGTACTGAATTTGACGGGGCTGGCCAGCGTTGACTCTACACATCAATTCTGGCGGGTCAGGCTATCGCCTACACTAACGGCCTTCATTCCCAGGGATCAGGTTGCTATCGATACGCTTCACACCTTTCCCAAAGCTGCGCTTACCGGAAACTGGACTGTTTACGGGGATTCTGCAAAATCAGGCTCAGCATCTCGATTCGATTATGTGGCCGTTCGCCTTCCCGCCCGCTTTCCCTACCGAAGCCAGCAGCAACTTAATCCGTCAAGGCTAATCCTAGATGTATTTGGGGTTACCGTTAACACGAACTGGATCACCCAGCTGGCTTCGGCCCAGGAAATCCGTAACGTTTGGTTTGAGCAGATCTCCGACGAAACTGTACGGCTTTTCATCGACGTCAAACACAGCCAATCATGGGGTTACTCCATTTATTATCAACGCAATACCTTGATGATTCGGATTCGGAGACCTCCCCAGAAACACAAACTTCGCGGCTTAACGATTGCAGTCGATGCAGGACACGGCGGCACAAATACAGGTGCTAATGGAAATGTGTCGGGGCGTTTAGAAAAAGACTTTACACTTGATGTTGCCAATCGGTTACGCTCACTGCTCGAACGGGCAGGTGTTCAGGTAGTGATGTCCCGCATGAGCGATACGCTTATCGGGCCAACAGCGCGTATTCTGGCTATGCGGCAAAACTTACCCGACCTTCTGGTCAGCATTCATTTTAATTCATCGGACAATACGCGCGTACAAGGTGTTAGTACATACTACAAACACCTCGGTTTTCGGCCACTGAGTCAGGCAGTCCTGCATGAACTACAGAAAACGGGGGCCGCCGAATTTGGCAACATTGGCCATTTTAATTTTTTCTTCAACACGCCTACCGACTACCCAAACGTGCTGGTCGAAGGACCGTTCCTGAGCAATAGGTCCGATGAAGATCGTATTCTTGATGAACGGTTTCGGCAGCATATGGCCAAAGCCATCCGACGAGGTCTGAAACGGTTCGTTGCCGACAGTAAGTAGTTTATGGCTTTGGTTTACGGTTGTCAGCGGAGAAAGCCGTAAACCAAAAATCACAAACCAGCCATTACAGTATTTCTCCGGTCAGGTATAATTGTACCTGACCGGAAATATCGACACGGGCTTCATTGAGCTTACAGCGCAGATAGCCACCCCGTTTCGATAGCTGAAGAGCCGTTAGATCTGTCTTCCCGAGTTGCTCGGACCAGTAGGGCACGAGGGTTGTGTGTGCCGAACCGGTTACCGGATCTTCATCAATGCCGGACTGAGGGCCAAAAAAACGGGATACAAAGTCAATTCCAGAATTGGCATCGCCAGGGGCTGTTACAATAACACCACGCGCTGGCACTGTGCTCATTTCCCGAAAATCAGGCTCCAGGGCTGCAATCTGCGCCTGCGATTCATAGATCAGCATGTAATCGGTTTTGCCTTTGTAAACTGCCAGCGGTTTTTCGTTCAGACTAGCTAACAGGGCAGGTGGCTGTAAATTAGCCTTATGCACCACATCAATCGGAAAATCGAGCGTTAGCCAGCCATCTTCACTCCGGCATACTTTCAAGGGACCACTTCGGGAGCTGAAATATATATGGTCTGTTTCTGGTTTCTGTTCCAGAAAAAATACGACGTAACCGGTAGCCAATGTTGCATGGCCGCAAAGGTCTACTTCAAGGGTTGGCGTAAACCAGCGGATATGATAGTTGGCTTCCCCTTCAGTTTTAACGTAAAAAGCCGTTTCGGCCAGGTTGTTTTCAGCGGCAATGCGCTGCATCTGTTCATCAGGGAGCCACTCGGTCAGCGGAACAACCGCAGCCGGATTTCCAGAAAAAAGGTGATCGGTAAAAGCATCAAGTTGATAAATACGCATGGGTAATAACGGAAAAGACCATTGACGGCACTCATCTAGTTTCTAGACTCATTTCGCCCGGCCAGGTTACAGGTTTATATGTTTAGGAATGATATTCTTTGTTCTGCAATGTGGTTAGCATATCCATCGAAAACTCAGTCAATGAAGGTATAATCACATCGGCGATGGTAAATTTGGGGTGATCCAGTTCAAATGCAGCAGGCACGGCCACGGTCTGCATACCAGCCGAATGGGCCGATATCAGACCACTCCCTGAGTCTTCAAACGCAATGCAGGCTGCGGGTAGTACACTTAATTTACGAGCGGTTCCCAGATAAACGTCGGGTGCGGGTTTATTGCGGGCCTCCAGTGTAGCCGAATGCCAGAGCGTCAGATAGTTACGAATACGAAGCCGGTTTACCACAACCTCAATCAGGCTCATAGGCGAGGCCGATGCGATAGCCGTCGGGATTCCCAACCGAAAAAATAACTCCAGTGCTTCAATAGCACCCGGCATCGGTTCGGCTAAGTTGGCAATACGCTCGTGAACACCGGCCGTAATGGCATCGCCAAGATCGGCATGACTACGGCCTGCGGCTGCTTCCTCACTCCAGGGTGCTCGTGCAAACCAATAATTCACAACATCTGGAATTGGCAACCCTGTCGTTTGTTTGCACTCATCGTCGGTCAGGTATAGCCCGACTGTTGCGAATACTTCGCGTTCCATGGCCCGCCAGTGGGGTTCAGAGTCCACCAGCAGCCCATCCATATCAAATATTGCTGCGTGTATCAAAATAAGTCATGAGTAGTTAGTGTCGCGCCATCGATACGACGGGCAGTCATTCGGACGAAAAGTAGGTTGACCCCTGAATCACTGCCGCCATTTCTCACACGTCGGCTCTACGAAAAGGTTTCACATCGACTTTGTCCCAGACGCCCTGAACGATGTAAGGATCAGACTTGAGGTAGTCGGCCAGCTGCTCTTCTGTTTCCAGATCGAGGAGTAACATAGAGCCGATCATTTGTCCAACCGGATCAAGAAGTGCACCACCAAGGACAAACTGGCCTTTTGCTTTTAACTCGCGGACATAGTCGAGATGAGCGGGCCTGGTAGCCATACGCCGGTCAAGCGCATCGGCATCGGTGTGATCGTAAGCATGAACAACGTATTGCATCGAAGCAAAGAAGGATTTTATTAGGCAAGATACCATCTTTCGGCAAACTACCGATTAGCATTTTTTGCCTTACCCATAAAAAAATTAGAATTTGATTAGAGAATAACCGTAGCAGTTGTTCAGCATTCGCTGACACACTCGTTTAAAGTTTCTGTAGCCTCTTTTTTAGATAAGCTACGTGATTAGCAGCTTTGTGGCTAATTTGTGCCACACAACCCGAATTATGTGTTTTATGACAAAAACTACGCTTCATCAATGTGGTTCGTACCTCTATCGACCACTACTTCTGGCATTCGTTTCCGCGAATGCCTTTGCTCAGCCTTCACCAAAGGTCGAGAAGCCATCAGACAGGCTTCAACTCACCGTTGACGCCATTATGCAGGATCCCAAGGTCTGGATGGGTACTTCGCCCTCCAATCCATACTGGTCCGACGACTCGAAGACACTTTATTTTGACTGGAATCCTGATAAGAACAAAAGTGATTCGCTGTATAAAGTGACTTTCACGACTGGAAAAACCCTAACGGCATCGCAACCGCAGAAGGTAAGTCCGGCCGATCGTCGCCTTCTGCCGACCGAACCAATCGCGGCTTTCAATCGCGCACGCACGCAGCGTCTCTTCGAACGGCAGGGAGATATTTACTGGATCGATGTCAAGACCGGGCGAATTCGTCAGCTCACCAATACCGTTGAGATGGAAGCCAATCCTGTTTTTTCTGGCGACGAACAGCGGGTTATTTTCCGACGTACACCCAATCTGTTCAGCATCAACCTTCAATCGGGCGAACTGATGCAATTGACCGATTTCCGGACGGGTGCTAAAAAAGCCGAGCCTAAGCTAACCGACGAAGAGAAATTTCTGAAGCAGGATCAGCTTCGCTTATCAACGGTTCTGAAAGAGCGTAAGGCCAAGAAAGACGAAGCAGACCGTATCAGCAAAGCAGACAAGCCCAAACGTCCTAAAGAAATTTACCTGGATGACAAACAATTGTTTAATCCTCAGGTCAGTCCTGATGGGCGCTTTGTAACTTACCGACTCTCTAAAAATGCGACCAATGCCAAAAATGCGCAGGTGCCAACTTATGTAACGGAGTCGGGTTATACCGAAGAACTCCCGGCACGGACTAAAGTGGGTGCTCCATTAGCCAGCCAGGAATTTTTCGTGTATGATAGTGTCAAAGATACCGTCCGGGCGGTAAGCGTCAAGGATATTCCGGGAATCGGTGATAAGCCAGAATACCTAAAAACGGTTTCCAGTGCCAAACCAGATACAGCAAAAAAAACACGTCCGGTTACCATCAATGGCCCAGTATGGTCTGAAGATGGCAAATTGTGTGTGGTTGTCGTTCGGTCGCAGGATAACAAAGATCGGTGGATCATGCGGTTCGAACCCGAAACGCTTAAACTGACATTGCTCGATCGCCAGCACGATGAAGCCTGGATTGGCGGACCTGGTATTGGCACCGCAAATTCGCCGGGCAACATGGGCTTTCTGGCCGATAATCAAACGCTGTGGTTTCAGTCGGAAGCTGATGGTTATTCGCACCTCTATTCGATCAACGTATTGGCAGGCGGCCAAAAGAAGCAGCTGACTTCAGGAAAATTTGAAGTACAGCAGGTTCTGCCATCAAAAGACAAAGCCTATTTTTTCCTGCAAACCAATGAGGTGCATCCCGGCGAGCAGCACTTTTACCGGATGGCGGTGAACAGCGGTGAACGCGTTCGTCTGACAACAATGACCGGTGCGAATGAGGTAACGCTTTCGCCCGATGAAACCCGTCTGGCCATCCGTTATTCGTCCAGTAACCAGCCCTGGGAGCTATATGTGGCAGAGATTGGTCTACCGTCGGCTGCTGCAAAGAAGACACTGGCCAGTAGTGCTCCCATCAAGTTAACCAGCTCACAAACTGAAGGCTTCAAAAGTTACCCCTGGCGTGAGGCTACGCTCGTAACGATCCCCGCCAGCGATGGCCAGACGATCTATGCCCGTTTGTATAAGCCCGAAAGACCCACCGGCAAAAGTGTCGTATTTGTTCATGGCGCAGGCTATCTTCAAAATGCGCATAAGTGGTGGAGCCAGTACTTCCGCGAATACATGTTCCATAACCTGCTCGTCGACAAGGGCTATACTGTACTCGATATCGATTACCGGGCTAGTGCGGGCTATGGCCGTGACTGGCGTACGGGCATCTATCGGTTTATGGGCGGAAAAGATTTAACTGACCATGTTGATGCCGCGAAATGGCTTGTACAAACGCAGGGTGTCGATGCCAACCGAATCGGTATTTATGGTGGTTCTTATGGTGGCTTTATCACACTGATGGCCATGTTTACCACCCCTGATGTATTTAAAGCGGGGGCAGCGCTACGGCCTGTAACTGACTGGGCAGCCTATAACCATCCGTATACGGCTAATATCCTGAACGAACCTCAGCTCGATTCTCTGTCCTACCGTCGTTCGTCGCCGATTTATTTTGCCGAAGGCTTAAAGGGTTATTTGCTCATTTGCCACGGAATGGTCGACGTAAACGTGCATTTTCAGGATACGGTCCGGCTCATGCAACGGCTGATCGAGCTTAAAAAAGACAATTGGGAAGTGGCTGCGTACCCGATGGAAGATCATGGTTTCGTAGAACCTTCGAGTTGGACGGACGAATACAAGCGGATTCTGAAGTTGTTTGAAGAACGGCTGTAGACAGTGGGCAGTCTTCAGTAGGCAGCCCGTTCACTGCTTACTGAAGACTGCCTACTGAAGACTTACTCTACCAGAATTCTAATTACAGATCGGCGATCACCAGCTTCGGCTTTCAGCATATACTGGCCTGAAGAAATGCCGGTCAATGGCCACTCAGCCTGCTTTTTACCCGTAAATGCGGGAATTTGATAATCCCGAACGGCTCGACCTGACTGATCGATTAACTGTACCTGTACAGCCTGCCGTTGTGTTTGTTCAATTTCCAGTCGCAACCGATCTGTGACCGGATTCGGCACCACTCGCACCGACAAGTCGCCAATGGGCTCTGAGGCCGTTAACACAAACGTCACAAAGTTGGAAGGCAAAGATGCACATCCCCCTTGAGTCACAACAACGTAATAACGGCCACTCTGGAAAGGAACTAACGTAGAGGTCGTCGCATTCGGCACCGGTTTGCCAGCGCTCGTATCCACTGTTACATACCATTGAATACCCGTCACCTCAACGATCGAAAGGCTAGTACTTGTCTGCGTAATAACCGGCTTTGGCGGGATCGGAGCCAGCGCTTTTACCGTAACAAACGTCGTGGTGGTCGTACAGCGATTACTATCCAGAACACTAACGGTGTAAGTACCTTCAGATAGGCCAGTCTGCGTTGGCGTCCGGGCTTTCAGGGTATCTTTCCGTTCGGTCTGCCAGTAGAACACGAACGGCTTGGTTCCTCCGGTGAGTTGTACGGCCGCTTCACCATCGCGTCCACCCGTACACGGAACATCTTTTATACGACCAGGCGACAGCGACATGGATGATGCATCGGTAACAGCGACAGCCACCGAATCGGTACAGCCAACTTCGTCGGAAATCCGGAAACGATACGTACCTGGCGGTAACCCTGCAAATTGATTACTGGCCTGAAACGGCCGACCAATTAACTGAAACTGCCGTCCTGTTCCGGTGCCACCACCGCTAGTCAGCGCCACTTGGCCCGTTGGGCAAACACAACAGGTAGCTGGCACGATGGAAGCCTGTACTTTCAGGGGATCAGATTTACCAATTGTAACGGGTAAGAGTGCTGTACACCCATTTGAATCGGTCCCTACAACCGTGTAATCACCCAGCGCAAGCGCTTTGAATACATTACTTTTCTGGGGCGTTTTGGTAGATGTCAGCTGATATTGAACAGATCCCGTTCCGCCACTTGGCGTTAGTGTAATGGCACCACTATTATCGCCAAAACAATTGACTGGTGTAACCGCAGCGGTCAGTTTCAGGGGCAATGGTTCCGGTACAGCTATTGATTTTTTCCCTAAACAGCCACTCCCATCTTTAACCGTAACCTCATAGGTATTAGCCGCAAGGCCAGTGAACAATGTTCCCGCCTGAAAGACACCCGCACCGATCTGATATTGATAGGAGCCTGTGCCGCCCGAGCTCAAAATATTAATCGTACCATCGGCAGAGCCCGTACATTTTGCCGACCCGATAGTAGCTTTTATATCAATTGCCTGAGGAGCCCCAATCACGGCGGTCTGTGATGTGGCACAGCCAGTTCCGTCAACTGCCGTAACGATGTAGGCAGTCTTGTCTTTCAAATCGAAAAATGATTCCCCAGTCTGTAACTGCCCACCATTGATCTGAAATTGGTAAGGAGCATTTCCGCCCGTGGCGGCAACGAATACCCCCCCATCGGATCCACCTGAACATTTTGCATTGACAACTTTTACGGTCAAAACTACAGGCGTAGGTTCTTTAATCTGTGCGGTAGTTTGGGCTGTACACCCAAGAACGTCTTTAACTGATACCTGATAAGTTCCGGCCTTTAAGTTTGAGAAAATATTTTCTACCTGAGATCCTTGCCCGTTCAGCTGAAACTGCCGCGGCCCTGTACCACCAGAGGCTGTAATAAAAATCTGGCCCGTACTGGCCCCCGTACAATTGGCGGGTGTAACAGCACTGGATATCGTTAATCCCGGAGCAATTGCCAGTTGGGCCGCTGAACTTGACACATTCCCGCATTGGTTCGATAAAGTAACAGCATAAGCTCCCGCCTGGGCCATAGTAATGCTGGCCAGCGACAGTTGAGGACTATTCGAACCAGCTATCGGCACTCCGTTTCGAGACCACGAATATGCAATACCAGAACCGTTTGCAGTAACCGAAAACGATACCGCAGCGCCTTCACAGGCCGATGTAGATGCCGGGTTGCTGGTAAGAACTATTGGCTGATTGACCACAACCTGGCTAGTTGCCGAAGCAGTCGTTGTTCCCTGTGGCCCGCTTACGGAGCAGGTGGCTGTGTAGCTTGTTGTTTGAGCAGGACTCACCGTAATGCTTGCACCTGTCTGATTAGTCGACCACCGAACTGTGCCGGCAACCGGACAACCTGTCAGCGCCAGAGCAACGCTTCTGCCTGCACATATTGCTGGAGAAGCTGGTGTAAGGGATAGGGTGATAGGATCCGCCAACGGGCTTTCGACATCTGCACCGGGTCTAGTTTCACTAATAGCTACATAAGAAGTAGGGTTATCTTTAGCCTTGATTGGTTGGAGGAAAGCGATTAGCAGCAGGAAACCAGAAACAGGTACTAGCCAACACTGTGTAAAGGAAAACCAATAAAATAACGGTAAACGAAATTTCATGAACTAAACAGATTTTTACGTGGACAAAGTTATCTGATTATAAGCATCAACCCACAGATTTAATAATTAGCATAAATGATATAGTAGAAATTATTCAGGCAGCACATTCTACTTTAATAAAATGAAGCAATCGGCGATCTAAAAAAACAAACCCGATCCTGAGAAGATCGGGTTTGTTTTGCGTATTCAATAAAACAGACCCCAGTCATCAGGAGCATCATTATCTTTATCGAAACCATTTACCCATTCAACAAATAATAGGCGAAACTGCTCAATTTCATCACGCAGAACATTCAAATAGGCAGGAGTTGCTAGTTTTTCTGCTTTGCAATAAGAAGTCTGAGCCAATAATTCCCGAGCATGCATCTTAATAATAACCGCATTTTCCATTCGTAGTGTGTAGAGATCTCCTCCCTCAGCACCAACGATTTTAGGAGCCAGCATCATCGCATTAGCCAACATCTGCTCATGCATCATCAGCACATCGTCTTCTTTATTGATCGTTTCAACAATGGCCTGCGTTAACTCCATGAGTTCATTGGCCTTGCGTAAGATAGGCAGGTTCTTAATCCGCCGGTTCTCGGCCTCCATTTCGGCGCGGGCTTCTTCCGGGTCGTAATCCTCATCGAAACCGTCCCAGTCCATGAAACTGTCGTCGTCGTCCTCGTCGTCAAAGTTCATCGCGAATTGGCGAAGGGGTTCAATACCTTCTCATTGACAAAGTAACACAAACCTTTATCCAAAACAAACCGATTTGGTGGAAAACTAACAGCGCCACAATGCTGATCATCAGCACTCTCGCGATTAATTGAATTCGGCGGTTTATAGGCATTTACTGAATTATATACTGGCTCTTAGTCGATCACAAAAAATAAAAACTGAATACCTCTCACGTTTAATAATCTAGCTTAGATATAGATTAAATTTTCGCATATCAGTGACTCTATAGATAACTTATTAATCCATTAGTACTATATTTGGCTACAAAGTGTTGATAATGGAAATTTCCTTTGCCTTGAAATGTATACAATATAATCTTTTAAGTATACAAAAATACAGCAACGGTAAACTTCCTGCATCTAAAACAGGTACTGCTTTATCCATCATGAAATTATTTTTACGGCCACTCCTGCTAACAGGGTTGACGGCTATGTTATGGGCCATTGGTCTATTACAGGCTGTTGCCCAAATCGATGTTACTTATCCGGTCAGCCGCATGATTGTCCAGCGGGACAATAATAACAACGCGACGGTTCAGATTGCTGGTAGTTATGCCCAACTGTTTGATTCGGTAGAAGCTCGTGCCGTTGTTCGAACAAGCGGACAGGGAACCACGACCAACTGGGCTACGCTTCAAACAAATCCACTCAACGGTCAATTCAATGGTACCTTAACCATCACGGGAGGGTGGTATCGAATTGAAGTCCGTGGAAAGCGAAATGGTCAGGTTGTGGCATCTGATTCAGTCGATCGGTTTGGCGTTGGTGAGGTCTTTGCCATCGTTGGTCATTCAAATGCACAGGGGTCAGCTTGCATTATTAATAATACGGACTACTGCACAACGATGCCCGGAGCCCTTGACGACCGTGTAACGGTGGTTCCTCTCGATCAAACAACCCCAGAGTTTTTACAATATGAAAACACCGCCGATACACGCTATTTACCCGGACTGACATTCAGTCAATTATCTACATTTAGTGGCATCTCTCCCTTCGCCAAAATGTCGTGGTTCTGGGGTCACATGGGCGATTTGCTAGTGCAGCGCATCAATGTACCGGTTTTGATTTATAATGCTGGTTTTGGAGGGACCAACATGGAATATAATTACAAGGCAGCCTACGATATTCCCTTTGACCACGGCTTCATCAAGTATTCGATTCGAATGCCCTACGTCAATCTGCGAAATCTGATGAATTTATACGTACCCTCAACGGGTATTCGGGCCATTCTTCTCCAGCATGGTGAAAATGATCGCGGTAATCCAACGGATCTTATCGTTACGCATCACTACGGCGTGATCGACAAGGTCCGTCAGGAGTTCGGTAAGCCAAACCTGGCCTGGATTATCGCCCTGTCGTCATTTGTCGGCGCCCCCTTCGATAATGTTCGGCAGGCTCAGCTTCAGGTTATCAATCGACAGAATTACCTGACCTATATGGGGCCTGACCTGGATAATGTTAACTCACCGGCTGACCGTCCTGATGGTATCCACTTTTCGGCTTCGGGCCAGAACCAGGTGGGGGCTTTATGGGCCAATGCCATCAGCAATAGCTATCTTCAGTCCATACAGCCTTATCTGGCCCAAAATCAACCATTCACCAGTATCGCCTGCGCGCCGGGCAATCAACTAACGTTAACTCAGCCTGCTGGTTATCAATACACCTGGAACACGGGTGATAGCATTCAGAGTTTAACCGTTGGAGCAGGAACTTATTCAGTACGTTTACGCGATCCTCAGAAAAAAGTAGTTTTCCCTCCGGCCGTCACGGTACCAAGTGTGGTCAGGCCAGCTACTCCTACCATTACAGTCAGCGGCTCAATGTCACTTTGTTTACCAGGAAGTGTCACCTTAACATCCAGTTATTCAGGCCCTAACCTCTGGAGTACGTCGGCAGTAACTTCTTCCATTCTGGCTAACCAGGTAGGAGCCTACTCCGTACAAGCCGTGAACGGTGTTTATGGCTGTCAATCCAGCCCGACAAGCATTACGATCAGCAACGCCATGACCGATCTGTCTCTTTCGCTGGGAGTTAGTCGAAGAACTGCCGCCGTAGGAGACACTGTTACGTTTTCGTTAACGGTTAAAAATGAAGGCTCGTGCGACGCTGGTGCAGTAACTATGCAAAATCGATTGCCCGACAATATGGTCTTTGTCTCTTCGTCAACTTTAACATCTACTAGTGGCGTGATAAGCGGAACGATCGCAAACGTAGCACCAGGGCAATCGGTCACCCGACAGTATGTAGCTCGCCTAACAGCGCCGGGAATGTATCAAAATGCCGGACAATTAACGGCTCAGGCCAGGATCGATCCCGACAGTCAGCCGAATTCAGGTACTGGCGATGGACAGGACGACGCAGCTATGGTTGATTTACGAACCACGTCAACAGCGGGAACACTTTCGCTATTTTCTTCGCCGAATCCCAACCAAACCCCTTTACCGCCCATACAGAGTAATCAGCCTACACCAAACCCGAGTAAAGCCGACCTCAGCCTGACCATGGAATTGAGTCAGCGCTATGTAAGGGCAGGACAAACTATTACTGTTACGCTTAAGGTTTTCAATCTGGGTGGTCTGAATGCTACAGGCATCGTCGTAAAAAACGACCTGCCAGCGGGCATGCAGTTCGTTTCATCCCCTTCCGGTATGACTTCGTCTGGATCGTCGGTAACCGGGTCTATCGGCCAGTTGGCAGCCGGACAAACAGCTAGTCTGTCTTTTACAGCTACAGTTACCAGTCAGGGAAATTTCACAAATGTGGCTCAAATTATGGCCTGCAATCAGAGTGACCCGGATAGTACGCCCGGTAACGGTACAACTAACGGTGAAGATGATACAGCTCAGGTAGATTTACGGGCTAACAGCGCATCTGGCGCACGAATTGCTGCTACGCCGAATGCGGTTGCCTCGCCCAATAAACAGGCTATAAATGCTACGCCGACCAGTACTCAGGGGCATCGATTTTCAAATAATGCCCCAAAGAAATAAGGCAGTTTTTGAGAAAACAGGATCTTAAATCAAACAAAAACGGGGGCAACCCGTATATTTGTTGGGTTTACACCCGGAGTGGATGCTCCTGATTTCCCACTGTACAGAATGACGTATTGTTTAGGAATTAAAGTCGCGTCGGGCTTAGTGGCCATTGCCGACAGACGGTTGACCTCTGGCACCGAAGTATCGTCTAATCGAAAAATTTCGGTTCACGAAGTCGAAAATCACTCGTTGTTTATCATGACGTCGGGCCTGCGGTCAGTACGCGACAAGGCTATTACGTATTTTAAAGAAGTGATTTCTGAACGAGATCGCTCGTTCAACAAGCTGTATAAGGCAGTAAATGCCTTTGGTGAACAGGTTAAGCGTGTGGCTCAGGAAGATAAAGAATCCATTACGGCCAGCGGTTTAAATTTCAATTTAAACGCCATTGTTGGCGGCCAATTGGAAGACGACGAAGAACATAAGCTCTTTCTGTTGTATCCTGAGGGAAACTGGGTAGAGGTAGATCAGGGATCACCATTTAAGATAATCGGCAACTCTGGATACGGCAAGCCACTGTTATTCAGAAATTTATCTTACGAAACCAGCCTACCCGAAGCGTTAAAAATTGGCTTTCTCGCCTTCGATGCCACCCGAGTCAGCGCCAACGATGTCGATTATCCATTAGATGTCGTCATTTACCCCAAAGACAGTTTTCACATGACCGAATACCGGCTCGAAAAAGAAGACATGGATGAAGTGTCGCACCAGTGGAGCGCGCTTCTTAGTAACTCTGTCCGCAAATTACCGACCTACTGGATGGACCCAATCTTTGAGAAAGTACGTTCGGTTAAAAATGTATAACCAATTCTAAATGATGAAGTGTAAATGATGAATTCTTAATAGAACCAGTCTTATCGATTCATTATTTTTACTTCATCATTCTAAACCATGCTTCTTCACGTTCGGCACGAATCTGAATACAACTATGATATTCCTGTTGCACTCGGCCCGCAAACGCTGTATCTATACCCCCGGACCTATCCTTACCAGCAAATGCTGGACTATAGCCTGATAATCGACCCTAAACCGTCGCGGATTGTGCGGAACATTGATGTAGAAGGCAACGTACAACAATTAGCCTATTTTAACCATCCGACTAACCGCCTGATGGTTACGGCCGAGATGAAACTTCAGTCAGACGAGTTTAACTCGTTCGACTTTGTGCTTTTTCCGTTTGAAACCCAGCGTGTGCCGTTTCGCTATCCCAAATATGAACAGGATTTGTTGCAACCTTATTTAGAGCGCGTTGGTGTCACACATCGAATTGAAGACTGGGCCAAACAGATCGCAGCTAAATCGGGCTGGCAGACAACGGGTTTTCTAATCGCCCTGAATCAAACCATTCGGGAGTTTACGTATGAAATTCGCGAAGTAGGGTCGCCATTTCCGCCTGAGCAAACGCTTACGCTACGCAAGGGCTCCTGTCGCGATTATACTACGTTGTTCATGGCTGCTTGCCGGAGTCTTGGTATTGCGGCTCGTTTTGTGAGTGGGTATTTGTTCGGAAATCCACAACAGGAGCATCAGCTACACGCCTGGGTTGAGGTATATCTGCCCGGCGCTGGCTGGCGGGGCTTCGATCCAACCGAAGGGTCACTTGTTGTGAACCGGCATATATTTCTGACATCAACGGCCAAACCAGAATTGGCAGCCCCTATCAGTGGAACATTTATAGGGCGGGCTAATTCTACTTTACGATCGGAGTTATTATTTGCATAACCATTTAAGACTCGGTATGGAGCTTACGTCACAAAGTTTTTTTGCGCTTAAGCCCTTACCCCTTGCCCCTTACGCCCTGCAACCTATCTTTGCAGACTTATCAGAATTTTTATCAGACCCTTCACGTGGCATTAATTAAGTCTATTTCCGGGATACGAGGAACGATTGGGGGGCGCAGCGGAGACGGACTGACGCCCTTGGATGTGGTTAAATTTGCGGCTGCTTTCGGGCAGTGGCTTCGGCAACGCAACCCTGAGAAACAAACTGTTGTGATTGGCCGCGATGGACGGCTTTCGGGTGAAATGGTATCGAAGCTGGTAGCGGCTACTTTACAGGGCCTGGGTTTGCATGTGATCGACCTTGGTCTGTCAACGACTCCTACTGTTGAACTTGCCGTAACGGCCGAAGGGGCTGCGGGTGGCATCATCTTAACGGCCAGCCATAATCCTATACAATGGAATGCCCTTAAACTTCTGAATGAAGCCGGTGAATTTATTTCAGCAACGGATGGAGCCGAAGTACTTTCTATTGCGGAAGCTGAATCATTTGATTTTGCGGAAGCGCGTAAATTAGGTAAATATCAAACCGATACGAGCTGGCTTCAAAAACATATTGACCTGATCTTGGCCTTGCCCTTGGTAGATCGTGCTGCCATTGCAGCCCGTAATTTCAGGGTTATTGTCGATGCGGTTAACTCCACGGGTGGCCTGGCGGTACCGATGCTGCTGGAAGCCCTGGGTGTAGAAAAAATCGCCAAATTACACTGCGAACCGACGGGCAATTTTGCTCATAATCCCGAACCCTTACCTGAAAATCTACGCGATATAATCAAGGAGATGGAGAAAGGGAATACGGACCTCGGTATTGTGGTCGATCCTGACGTTGACCGGCTTGCCCTGATTTGTGAAGATGGTTCGCCGTTTGGCGAAGAATATACGCTGGTTGCCGTTTCAGATTATGTCCTGAAAAACAAGCCTGGCAATACCGTGTCAAATTTGTCGAGCACGATAGCGCTACGCGACGTGACCCAAAAATACGGCGGACAGCATTTTGCGTCAGCGGTTGGCGAGGTTAACGTGGTTGAGATGATGAAAGCGAAAGACGCGGTCATTGGCGGTGAAGGCAACGGCGGCATTATCTATCCTGACCTTCATTACGGTCGCGATGCTCTGGTTGGCATTGCGCTGTTTCTGACCCATCTGGCCAAGTCGGGAAAGTCAGCTTCTATGCTGCGACGGACCTACCCGAATTATTACATTTCCAAAAACAAAATTGAACTGACACCCGATATTGATGTTGATGCCGTGCTGGATCGGATTCAGGCTAAATACGCCCGGAATCCAATCAACACCATCGATGGCGTTAAGATCGAGTTCGACAAAGAGTGGGTTCACCTGCGGAAGTCAAATACAGAACCAATCATCCGTATCTACTCCGAATCGGATACCCTTGCCACTGCCGATCATCTGGCTGGTAAAATCATTGACGACATTCGTGAAGTGATTGCCGAAAAACGATAACTAGTCGCTTATATACGAATAGCCGCCGGTTCCTGCTCGTCTGCAGCGAACCGGCTTTTTTTTGTACGTCAGTATGTAACTCAGCCACACTTTTGCGCCCATTAACAACTACTATCTTGTGGAATAAACTACTCATTCGTTTTCGTTAAAAGTCTCACAAATGGCACCAACCTACCCATAATATACTGTTTATCAGAACTATGCTCTTCTTCAAAACACTCTGGCATACTTTTTAACGTATATAAGCTATCCCAGAACGAATTTAAACACAACTAAGATTATGAGTTTTCTTAAAGGAGTATTAGCAGGCCTGGCCATTGGTTATCTGACGGCTCCCCGTAGTGGTAAAGAAACCCGCGATCAATTGACTCAGCGTGTCAATGACTTACAGGATCAGTGGGATGAGGGTGTTGCTCAGGTCAAATCACAGATCGATAGTTTGGTTGGAAACGCTGAAAACAAGGTTGATCGGTATGCTAACCAGGCGGAGAAAAAAGTGGACCACTACAAGAATGAAGTCCAATCGAGCTATAACAAAGAGCGGGCAAAAAATACCTATAATAACAAAGTAGATGATGTAGCCGACGCAGCAAAATCTGGCATCAATAATGCCGAAGATGCGCTTAAAATCAGCTAACATCAGAATTGATTAGCTGGGCTATGAGTCATTACGATTACGGATGATGTCCTAGTCTACCTCGTTAGCCTGGTTATACACTCACTATTAAAGAGGAAAGGGTCAAGACCTTCGTCAATATGGCGAAGGTCTTGACCCTTTCCTGTGTATTTACCGTTCCCTCAATGAGTTAACTAGTGTGTTATACTATTTTGTTCCTTCCCGACTAATGCATGATATTGAGCTACTTTACCATGAAATCAGACCTACCTTCTATTTTTCTTAGTCGAATCCGTGGTCTATTACTGGGGCTGGGTTTGCTATTCGTTTCTCCGCTCCTGCCTGGTTGCATAACCACTCGTGTGACGACGGAGCCGGACTGCAACACACCAGCTAATGTTACCTATACCCAGCAAACTACCACTGCCTATTTCTGGGGATTAAAGCAACCAACCGATATCACTCCTCCCTGCGACCGCCGGTTCAATCATCTCAACGGCGTAACGGTCAAATCTACATTTGCGCATTATCTCTTATCGACCGTTACGCTCGGTGTTGTTAATAAACGGCACGTACGATGGTGCTGTGCACCCTACGTACCCCCAACCGATTCGATCTAAATCTTTTCCACCTTTAACCCGTCGGCACCATGAGCTTACCGAATGGCCTTCAGCAATTGGTGGTTTCAGAACTGACCAATCGCCATGAAAACTTTACGCAACCCCTTACACCCGACACGTCTTTTAAGCTGACCATTCCCAGTGGTTTACCCGATAGCAAATCTGAATATCGGCAAACGACCGCTAATTTTCAGTGGCTCATCAAACACGCCATCGAGAATAATAGTCGTTTACGGGCTATTGGCAAAAACTGGTCGTTCGCTAAAGTTGGTGTTACTAATGGCGGTATGATCGATACCGACGCGCTGATGCAAACCTTTGCCATCCGAAATACATCGGTTGCACCCGCCTATCTGCAGGCAGGCAAATCGGCGGATAACCTGTTTTTTACTGAATGCGGCACTACGATCCACATTTTGGAACAACTCCTTGAGGCTCGCAATAAGTCGATCCGCGCATCGGGAGCCAGCAATGGGCAGACTGTTGCCGGAGCCACATCAACCGGTACCCACGGCGCAGCGTTCGACTTTGGGGCCGTGCACGATACCATCGTGGGCCTACATATCGTGTGCGGCCCCGACAAACACATCTGGCTGGAACGGGCGTCGTATCCAGTAGCGGGTCAACCCTTCCTTGACTTGCTTGACGTAACTGAGGTAATACGTGATGATAATCTGTTCAATGCAGCCATAGTTAGTTTTGGTTCATTTGGCTTCATTCATGGCATTATGCTCGAAATCGAAGCCCTGTTCTGGTTAAAGTCATATAGTGCGAAGAGTGTACCCTATACCAGCGCCCTCAAAAAAGCCATGACCGACTGTGATTTTTCGGGTATTACCAACGCACTGAACCTCCCACCGCCAACGCCCGACGCCAAACCCTATCATTTCCAGCTTATTGTCAATCCGCATCAGTTCGACCTGACCGGGACCGACCCGACGCGGGGGCCGTTCGTCAGGATTTTGTATAAACACCACACAAAACCCGCTGGGGCAACACCTCCCCCACTCAAACCAGGTTTTACATACGGCGATGATACGATGGGCTTAATCCAAACGCTATTGGATAAGCTTACTCCCCGAAAACTTGTGCCTACGCTCGTCAATATGCTTTATCCACAGGCATTGGAGGATACTGATGGCTGGGTTGGTACCATGAGTGATTTTTTCGGGAATACGAATATTCGGGGAAAAGCCTCCAGTGCCGCTATCGGTGTTGATGCGAAAGACAGTCCGCGTGTATTGGAGGAAGTCGTTGCGCTGAATGCAGAATCCGCTTTTCCGGGTATTATGGGCCTGCGATGGGTAAAGAAAACCCCGGCAACCCTGGGCTTTACACGCTTTCCGATCACCTGCGTACTGGAGCTCGACGGTATTGAATCTGAATTGACGCGTCAATTTCTGGAACGCGCCTGGAATCGGCTCGATGCGTTGGGCATTCCCTACACCCAGCATTGGGGAAAGGTCAATTTCAATCTTGATGGCTCCCGTATTCGTCGGCAGTACGGTGATGCCGCCGTTGATGCGTGGCTAACGGCCCGGAATCAACTCCTTGACTCTCCGACGCGGGCCGTATTCACCAATGAATTTATGGAAAAATGTGGGCTGGACCAGGAAGTCGTCGATGAACCAATTGTGTAAAGAGCGATTCCCCAGGCTCATAAAGTTTTAAAACTCTATGAACCTGGGGAATCGCTCTTTACACGTGTCGCTTACTGAATAGCAATGGGCACCTCAACCGTTTCCCATTTCAGAACAACTCCTTTGCCGGTTACATTATACACCAGCCGTTCCGTCATGGGCGCCGTGGCTGGCTTTACAGATACGGTCAATACGTCATTGGCCGGATCGCGATTGGCCTCTCCACCCCGTTTGATACCCCACTGACCCGTTTGAGAATTAAAGATGATTTTCCATTCTTTTTGATCAGGAATGGCAAATAGGCTATATTTTCCGGCAGGCAGTGTTTTTCCTTCGACCTTGATGTCTTTGTCCGTCTCGAAGATAGTCGCTTCATTGGCTCCGGCCCGCCACACTTTTCCATAAGGAGCAAGCGTACCACTAGGGTCCCAAACCTGGCGACCTTTCACCGAAGGGCTACTATAATTGATGGTGATGGTAGCATCTTTAATTTTCCCACTGGCTGTAGCCGGTGGACTAGGCCGGTTCGCCTTGTCTCCTTGAGCCCATGTCATCATTGTCATTAATACGCCGGCTAACGTTAGCGTAATTACCCGGCTAATGTGTTTAGTTCTCATTGTAATAAAAGATGTTAGGATTAATGCCTAAAGTTGAGAAATCTTTCCCCTAAAACCTTATTGATACAACTAGTTTTTTACGCTTCTCGCAGAAACAAGTTCAGAATAAGCTATTGGGTCCTATCTGCGAAAACCCATCAAGCCATCGATCGGGCTACGGCACGGCTAACAGGGCGCTTTTTGGTCCGTCGGCCCCACCAGATCAGGGTTCCCGTTATGGGTAGGCTGGCGCAGACCATACTGGCACAAAACGCCAGAATCTTACCAGGTAATCCCCAAATGGCACCAACATGAATATCATAATTCATCCGTTTCAACTTCTTTGCCAGATTCACGTCGGCATAGTTACCAGTGTAGGGGCTGTCGACCGATAACTCCTTTAGTGTGTGTTGGTCATAATAATGGTAATCAACCTTGTAGTACGTACCAGGCCGATAATTGACGTATGAAAAAATTGATTCGCCGGGAGTTTTGGGAAATGACAGATTAATGCCTTGCAGCGCTGGATTTTCCCGTCGGAGTTTTAGCCAGATTTTATCTACCACCGTTGCGGCCGACGATACGCCAGGGGCTACTGTCGAATCAGAAGGTGGAATGATGTATTCAACTGAGCCCGTACCACCAGTTGTCCGATATACCAGTGTTGAAAACCACTGAAAACCCCACACCAGGCCGGTTATGGCAAAGATCATTCCAACAGCCAGCATGTAAAAGCCCAACACATTGTGCAAATCGTAGTTCTTCCGGCGCCAGGCTGCATTCCATTTAATGCTGAATCGCTGTTTAGCCGCACTTTTGTTTTTAGGCCACCAAAGCACCAACCCAGAGATCAGTAACAGAAGAAAAATAAGCGTAGCCGAGGCCACTACAGGCTGGCCAATTTTTTCGGGCAACCATAAATAATAATGCCCATGCAGGATGAAATGAAAGAAATCTTCATCTTCGTCCCAAACCTTCAGCACTTCCCCCGAAAAGGGATTCAGGTAAACGACGTAATAGAATTCCGGATCAGCATTATAAAAGCCAACCGTAGCACTCCGTCCTGTCTCTTCGTATAAAACACCGTTTGCCACTTTACCGGGCAACACAGCCTCAGCTTTCGCTTTCAATACAGAAGGCGAAAGCAATTGGCCGTCTTTCGGCGGTTCAACAAAACGATAGGGCTGAGTAGCGTTTTTTATTTCCTGTTCAAAAGCCAGCACACAGCCCGTCAGGCTAATAACAAAGACAATTAGCCCGGACGCGAGCCCAAGCCAAAGGTGAATCGTTCCAACCAGTTTTTTTACTGTCATCGTCGGCTTAGTCAGTCGTTAGATGTAGTATCTTTCTGGGCTCGAACCGTGTCATAGTTTATAACCGTAGCACGGTTCGACGCCAAAAAAGATACTACGCTTAGATAAGGTTCACGTTTTTGGCGCAAACAGCATGGCTTCGCCCCAAGCCTCTGTCTGCGCCAAATCGTCACTGAATACTATTAGAATTTAAAACCCATACTCAGGCGGAAATTGCGGGGAGCCTGCGCCTGCCAGTAATACGATTTACTCCACGAATAATAAGCGCCCGAATAGATGTATGCATCGAACAGATTGTTCACATTCAGAGCTATGTTAAAACGGTTGTTCTGCCATGATATGGCCCCGTCGGCCTGAAACGTGTTTGGCATGGTCGGGTTTTTATCGACAGCATCCGAAAACCAGCCATATCGATCAAGCTGCCACTGGTAACCGAGTGAAACACCCAGCCCCTGCACAGCGCCCTGACGTACACGATACGAGAGCCAGGCATTTGTTACATGTCTGCTATAGCCGGGAACCGGCAAACCAACATTTTCGGATTTGGTATCTTTGGTGATTTTCGAATCCGTATAGGCATAGTTAGCTATCAGGTTCAGGCCTGGCACTAATTCACCACGCAGGTCGAACTCAATACCACTGGTTTTCGTCGCTCCTAACTGAATGGAGTAATTCGGATTCGTAGGATCGGTGGTCAGTACATTATTCTTGGTGATTGTATAGGCCGAAATCGTCGAGTTCCAGCGACCATCGGCCCAATCTTTCTTCAGACCGATTTCGGTGTTATTGCCCGTTATTGGTTTAAAAGCATTACCCATGCGGTCAACACCCGCCTGTGGCACAAACGCCTGATCGTAGAGTGCATAAACCGACGTCTGTTTGTTCAGCGAAACACTGGCTCCTACCCGGGGTGTAAATACGGTTTCATCGGTACCCTCACCATACTGACTATCGCGGGCAGTTGTCAGACGGCCAGCCAGGGTCAGGCGGATTTTGTCCTGCCAGAAACGCAGCTCATCCTGCAAATACAAACCGCTGTATGACTGACTCAGCACATTGGCACCCGCCCGATTACGCAGGCTTTGCGAACGATCAAACGTTGGCAACAGTTGTGAAGGCAAATAATAGTTTGGCTTATTTCCGTTGAATACAAACGAGCTATCGTATAACGGGAACGTTTGATTCCAGTCGGCAATGTATTTTTTATTACCCAGATCCAGCCCAGCCAGAATACGGTGCGTAATGGCTCCCGTCGTAACATCACCATTGACGAAGATCTGCGCAAATTTCCCTTCATTGGCCGCATCCCAAATGCTGACATTCCGATAAATATCGCCATTTGCTTTTGTCGAATCAGCCCAGAGCGAACTACCGACCTGCGAATAATTGAAGTACGCCAATTGACCGGTCAGTTTCCAGTTTGGGCTAAGCTGATGCTCCAGAATCAGGAAAGAGCTATGATCATGAATCGTTGTCGGATCAAGGTTGGCAGAAGCCGTTGAGAGCGTCCGCGGAAAAGCGCCATAACCATTTGCCGAAAATATGTAGGCCGAGCCAATCACCGACATCTGTGAATACTGATAGGTGTATTCGGCCGTGATGGATGTCTGGTCACTCAATTTATATTTAACAACGGGGGCTATTGTATACCGGTTGTTATACTCAAAATCGCGGAATGACCCTTTTGACTGGCCCATTACGTTCAGCCGGTATAGCAGACTACCGTCCTGGCTAAGTTTTCCGTCCAGATCAAGTGTAGCACGGTAAGTATCAAAACTGCCCGTTGTCAGGTTCACTTCGCCTTTTGTGACGCCGGTTGGTTTCTTCGTTACGATGTTATAAAAACCACTCGGTTCACCATTGGCCATCATAAATCCAGCTGGTCCTTTCACAAATTCAATCCGTTCAACCATCGACATATCTTCGGCCAGCGGTCCCCAGGTCGATGAAACATTCATGCCATTCCGGAACGGCGAAACCCGCGAACCGCGCATGTTTAGCCGGGCGTAGTTATCCCAGTGCTCCTGCCGTGTAACGCCACTTACATTGCGGGAAACGCCTTCGAGCATGTCGAAAATCTGCTGATCAGCAATCAACTGGCGGTTAACCACCTGAACATTCTGGGGCAATTCGAGCAGGGGCGTTTTCACTCGAAGGCTATTCGACGGAATATCAGTCTTGTAGGAGTTTTTACCCTCTACCGTCACTTCCTGCAACGTTTCGGTAGTTTCAGGAAGTACGAAGTCGGCTAACCGCGTGGTTTCACCTGCCGACACAGTCACTGTCTGGCGGTTGCGTGAATGGCCAATCCGGCTAACAACGATTGATTGCGTACCTGCGGGCACATTATTGAGCGTAAATTCGCCCTGCTCGTTTGTTGTCGTTCCGATTCGTGAATTCGATAAACGGACCGTAACCTCGCTAAGCGGCTGGGCTGTTGCCGACACAATGCGTCCGGCAATGGTACCCGAAGTTGATTGGGCAAAAAGAGGAAGATTTAACAGACTCAGCCACAATGACCACAGGATCAGTGAGGGCATTTGTGTTTTATATAGGTTGCAATTCATATTTATTTAGACTAATTCTTAATTACAAACCTAAATACTGATTCGATATAAGAGTTGATTTTTCCCGTAAAATCAATAAAATACTTTATATTGTACTATTTTATTCGTTTTTCGCTTCGTTAATAGACCTTAAACATGAAAATGCCCGACGCTCCAGCGTCGGGCATTTTCATGTTTAGAAAATCGCAATTCATGAGCTTTATTTACTCCCATTCGATCGTTGCGGGTGGTTTCGAGGAGATGTCATAAACAACACGATTTACCCCTTTAACCCGATTGATAATTTCGTTGGAGACATCGGCCAGAAACTCGTAAGGCAAATGTGCCCAGTCTGCGGTCATCCCGTCTACGCTCGTTACGGCACGAAGAGCTACTACGCGTTCGTAAGTGCGTTCGTCGCCCATAACCCCAACCGATTGAACCGGCAACAGCATAGCACCTGCCTGCCAAACTTTGTCATATAAACCTTCACGCTTCAGACCGTCGATAAACAGCGCATCGACCTGCTGTAAGATGTCTACTTTCTCGGGGGTGATATCGCCCAGAATACGGATAGCCAGTCCGGGACCGGGAAATGGATGACGTCCCAGAATAGCTTCGGGAAGGCCAAGCGTCCGGCCGACCGACCGCACTTCGTCTTTAAACAATGTATTGAGTGGTTCAACCACTTTCAGCTTCATAAAGTCGGGTAAACCACCCACATTATGGTGCGATTTGATCGTTGCTGAAGGGCCTTTTACCGATACCGATTCAATGACATCGGGGTAGATTGTTCCCTGTCCCAACCACGACACGCCCTCAATGAGGTGTGCTTCGTGGTCAAATACATCGATAAATGTTTTGCCGATGGCTTTACGCTTTGCTTCAGGATCGGTCAATCCAGTGAGTGCCGTATAGAATTGCTCTTTTGCATCAACACCTTTCACGTTCAGTCCCAGCGTTTTATAGGACTCCAATACGCCGGAGAACTCATCTTTGCGCAGGACACCGTTATCAACAAAAATGCAATACAGATTCTTGCCGATAGCCTGGTGAATGAGGACGGCGGCTACCGACGAATCGACGCCACCCGACAGCCCCAGCACGACTTTGTCGTCACCAATTTTCTGTTTCAACTGGGCAACCGTTGCTTCGACGAACGATTCCGATGTCCAGTCCTGTGCACAGCCGCAGATATCGACGACAAAGTTGTGGAGGAGCGTTTTTCCCTGAAGCGAATGCGTCACTTCGGGGTGAAACTGAATACCGTACGTTGGTTCGCCTTCCACCTGAAAAGCGGCAACCCGAACGGTATCGGTCGATGCAATGATCTTGAAATTATCGGGAACACTCGTGATCGTGTCGGCATGCGACATCCAGACCTGTGAGTGCTGGTCGATACCTCTCAGCAATGGACTATCGTTGTTGACAGTACCAAGTTTAGCCCGGCCATATTCCCGAATGGCCGATGCCTTCACCTCACCTCCGCTCGTATGAGCCAGTAGTTGAGCTCCGTAGCATACGCCCAGAATGGGTAGTTTATGCCGAAAAGCTGCCAGGTGAACTTCGGGTGCATCAGCGTCGCGGACGGATGATGGACTCCCCGAAAGAATGATGCCCTTAACGTCAGAGGTAATCGTTGGAATGTGATTGTACGGATGGATTTCGCAATAAACGTTCAGTTCGCGCACCCGGCGGGCAATAAGTTGGGTGTACTGTGAACCAAAATCCAGAATCAGAATCTGCTCAGTGGCCATGGATGGGTCTCTAAAATGCAAAGTTAGAGCATTTTGCCTGCACCACAAACAAATGTGAACGAGTGGCTGGTGAAAGAGCAAAAAGTTGGTAGCAGTTTTTCGCTCGTTCATCAGTCACTCGTTTGCTCTTTTCAGGGGTATAGCAAATATTTCTTCCGCATGACTTTATACCCATCCAGCGCTGGTTGCCAGCTTTGCCGGATTTTATCTTCCGATACGCCAGCAATCATCTGCAACCGAAGTTGATCGGTGCCCGCCAGTCGGTCAATACCGCCATTGGCCAGAAAAAACTTACTTTTATCGCTGGCTTTTTTATAGAAGTCGAAGAAATAATTCAGCATCATTTCCTGTTTCGAGATGGCAATTGCCGATAAATCCAACCCATAGCACAGCAGTCCTTCCAGCGGTGGATTGATAGCGCCGGGTTTATCTACCGGCGTAAATGTGTACGGACCATATTTTGTGTAGGGTGATCCAATAACCTGAAACTGTTTGTCAGTGCCGCGTCCAACACTGACGACCGTTCCTTCAAAAAAGCAGAGTGATGGATACAGCAATACAGCCTGTTGATTCGGCAGGTTCGGAGAAGGTCGTACCGGCAACACATAGGGCGTCTGATGTGTGTAGTTTTTGACAGGCACTACGGTAAGTTTGCAGGTTTTGCTGCCAGCCAACCAGCCTTCGCCGTTGATCATCCGGGCCAGTTCGCCAACTGTCAATCCGTGAACGACCGGAATTGGGTGCATTCCTACAAATGATTTAAACTTCGGGTCCAGTACGGGTCCATCGATGAAGTGGCCATTGGGATTCGGGCGATCCAATATAATGAGTGGTTTATTGGTCTCGGCACAAGCCTCCATGACGTAATGCATGGTACTGATGTAGGTATAAAATCGCGTTCCTACGTCCTGAATGTCGAAAATGATCACATCCAGCGAGTCCATCTGGGCGGGCGATGGCTTCCGGTTCTGCCCGTATAAAGAGGTGATGAAAACACCCGTGCGTTGATCACGGCTATTACTGATTTTCTCGCCATCGGTGGCTTCTCCACGAAATCCATGCTCCGGCGCGAAAATGGTCTTAATCGTCACTCCACGTGCAATCAGGCTATCAACCAAATGCGTCGTACCAATTCGCGATGTATGATTGACGACCATGCCAACGCGTTTTCCCTGCAAGGCGGGCAGATAGAGCGTCATTTGATCGGCTCCGGTCTGGAGGGGCCCAGTTTGACTTGACTGGCTATAGGCATTTGGGAGCAAACTACAGGCGGCAATGAGCAGATAGGCAAAAATCAGCGTAAGGTGTTTCATAAGTTGCGAAAATGAGTTTCAGGGTTTTATGGATGAAGAAGCCGAATCAGTAGATAGTCGAATCAGAAAAGTAGTCCCTCCTTCGGCGTTGTTTTCCAGTGTAAGTAAACCGTCATATCCTTTCGTAATAATATCATAACTGAGTGAAAGACCAAGACCAGTTACGTTTGATTTGAACCAACAAGCAGACAAATCTCCCCGTTGCGAGAGCGATAAAGCCATTATTGACAAATTGCGTTCCGTAAAACTCTTACATTTACGCACTAGAACAAAACAGTTGTTAGTCAGGCGTCGTTAGTGATCAGTCACTAGTTGCCCGGGCTTTTCCGATTATGCACTTGACTAACGCCTAACCACTCCGTTTTGAACGTACCTATTTTTCTGGCTCGTAAGGTCCGTCACGCACCTGAGGGCAGTTTTTCAGCTACCGTTACCCGCGTCGGGATAATCAGTATAGCACTCGGTCTATCCATTCTGATCGTGGCTTTTGCCGTATTGTTTGGCTTCAAAAATACCATCCAGCAGAAGATATTTCTGTTCGGCGCTCATTTGCAGGCGAGTAAATTTACCAATAACAGCTCCTATCAGGAAACGCCCATTGCGCTTAACACCAAACTTTATCGCGATAGTACCCGGATTCCGGGCGTTCAGCATATTCAGGCAGTTGCCCTGAAAGCAGGCATTCTGAAAACCAGCAACGAGTTGACAGGCGTGGTTCTGAAAGGCGTAGGCAAAGATTATGACTGGAATCTGTTTCATGGTTCAATCGTAGCCGGCACCGTGCCAACTGTGGGGGCCGATACCGGAACGGGATCGACACAATTACTGATTAGTCAATACATGGCCAATCAGCTACAGGTAAAAGTTGGTCAGAACATACCACTCTATTTTCTGGGAAATCCACCCCGCGCCCGTAAAATGACGGTGGTGGGCATTTACGAAACGGGACTGGAAGAGGTTGATAAGACCATTGCATTAGGCGATATACGGCTTATTCAACGCCTAAACAAATGGGGGCCTGATTCGGTCGGTAGTTATGAAATCTTCGTAAAGGATTTCAATCGCCTGGATGCCACAGCCAATAACATTTTTGACGAAATGACGCCCGATATGCGCCTGACACGTGTAACGGACCAGTACCGTCCGCTCTTCGACTGGATGGTATTGCTCGATCGTAACATGGTGATCTTATTGGCCCTCATCACCTTTGTTGCCTCCTTCAATATGGTATCGGTGCTGTTGGTTCTGATGATGGAGCGAACACCAATGATTGGCCTATTAAAGGCTCTGGGCGGTTCAGATCCACTTATCCGACGTATGTTTTTATTCGTTGGACTGAACATGGTCGGCTGGGGATTGCTCATTGGCAATATCGTCGGGCTAGGCATCTGCTTTATTCAGGATCGCTTCAAACTGATCCCCCTCGATCCAAAAAACTACTTCATGAATTATGTCCCGATCGTTTGGGACTGGCCAACAATTCTTGCTCTGAATGGCGCAACGATTTTGTTGATTGCCTTTGCCCTCTGGCTACCGACGTTCATCATCAATCGGATTCAACCGGTAAAAGCTCTGGCGTTTAAGAAGTAAATCAAAGCAGAAGCACTACCTCTCCCCTGGTGTGAAAAGAGTATTCATACCTGGGGAGACTCTATGCCTATATTCTATAATTTATATATACTTTTCATTAAACTGTTACCTCCCTAGATTCTATCGTCCCAAAAGCCATATATTGTTTTTATTCAACTATTTACCGATAATCTCATGAAAAAATATCTGGCTGAATTAATTGGTACCTTCTCACTTGTATTTTTGGGATGTGGTGCTGCCGTTATTTCCGGCATTTCATCTACGGGTCCTTTGGGAATTGGCCTGTTGGGAATCTCGTTTGCATTTGGCCTAACGGTCGTTGTCATGGCCTATGCAATTGGTCCTATTTCGGGTTGCCATATTAATCCGGCAATCACGATCGCCATGCTGGTAGCGGGTAAAATAAAGCTCAACGACGCCGTGGGCTACATTGTCGCCCAGTTGATCGGCGCTACATTGGCTTCTTCTGTCTTATATATTGTTCAAAGTGGTGCGCCTGTGTTCATGATGAACGAATGGGCACTGGGTTCCAATGGCTGGGGGCAAGGGTATCTGGGTGCCTACAATACTGAATCTGCGTTCATAACGGAAGCGGTAATGACGTTTCTGTTCCTGTTAGTCATTTTCCATACGACCTCTAAATGGGGAAACAGCACGATGGCAGGTTTAGCCATTGGCTTAACCCTGATACTTATTCATTTAGTAGCGATTCCTGTTACCGGTACGTCGGTCAATCCGGCCCGCAGTTTTGGACCAGCTATTCTGGCGGGCGGTAAAGCCTTACAACAATTATGGTTATTCATCCTGGCTCCTATCGTTGGCGGAGTTCTAGCCGCACTTACCTGGAAAGGTATATTTGAAGACGCCGTTCCAGCACGATAAAGCGATCATATTTTGATCTAAAGCTATTCCACCGCTGGATGGCAGACCATGATTTTATCTGACAAAACAGTTAATCATGGTCTGCCATCCAGCGGTGGAATAGCTTTACGATATAGTCTGATTTTTATAAAACAGGAAAACCTATTATCCTTACGAGTAAGTATGCAAAAGCCTGGTGCATGGCAAAAGTTCACGTAGAATGGATTCCTATTTGCTTCGTAACTTTGGTACAATTTCACGAAGTAACAGTAATAAATAAATTCTTGCCTGTGCTATGATAGCTCAACGATCGGAAACCAAGCAGCCTGTATCATCACCCTTCGCGCATAAAATTCGTATTGTAACGGCGGCTTCACTCTTCGATGGTCACGATGCTGCCATTAATCTGATGCGTCGGTTAATGCAGGCATCGGGTGCTGAAGTTATTCATCTGGGGCATAATCGTTCGGTTGCCGAAATTGTCGATTGCGCTATTCAGGAAGATGTGCAGGGAATTGCGGTAACGAGTTATCAGGGCGGTCATCTGGAGTTTTTCAAATACATGTATGACCTGCTGAATGAACGCGGGGCAGGGCATATAAAAATTTTTGGCGGTGGTGGTGGCACAATTCTGCCATCCGAAATTGCTGAACTACAGGCTTATGGTATCGCCCGCATCTACTCCCCGGACGACGGACGAACAATGGGGCTTCAGGGTATGATCGATGACCTGCTAAAGCAGTGCGATTTTGAATTATCCCCCTCGGAGAACCTTGCGTCTCCAGGTTCACCCAATCAAATTGCCCGGCTCATCACGACCGCCGAGAATGCACCCGACCAATTTCCCCATTCATTCATTCAGCCAATCACTCGATCAATAAAGGTGCTTGGTGTTACCGGTACCGGAGGAGCCGGTAAGTCGTCGCTGGTGGATGAACTGGTGCTCCGTTTCCTGCGTACATTCCCGGATAAAACGCTGGCAATTATTTCGGTAGACCCTTCAAAGCGCAAAACAGGCGGAGCTTTACTGGGCGACCGCATCCGAATGAATGCCATTAACCCATCTGCCGGGTCGTTGGCTCGGGTATATATGCGTTCGCTGGCAACGCGTCAATCGAATCTGGCCCTGAGCCGACATGTGCAGGACGCTATCGATGTTTGTAAGGCTGCCCAATTCGATCTGATTATTGTTGAGACATCGGGGATTGGGCAATCGGATACCGAAATTACCGAACACGCCGATAAAACGCTCTATGTAATGACGGCCGAATATGGTGCGGCCACCCAGTTGGAGAAAATTGACATGCTCGACTTCGCCGATGTCATTGCTATTAATAAGTTTGATAAACGCGGGTCCTTGGATGCACTTCGGGATGTTCGCAAACAATACCGCAGAAATCACAACCGCTGGGACGTACCGGATCATGAACTTCCCATTCTCGGTACAATTGCGTCTCAGTTCAATGATCCGGGCATGAACGCCCTGTTCGACCGTTTGATGAATTTATTAGGCATGGAGATCGGCGATGGGAGCGTGGAGTCAGGTACTAATTTAAGCCAGGTTCCTCAGCCGATTATTCCACCCGACCGGGTGCGCTATTTAGCAGAGATTGTGGAAGAAAGCAGACGCTACAACGCCTTTGTTGACGATCAGACAACACTGGCGCGACAGCTCTATCAGATTGATGGAACACTTAAGCTTTTACCTGAAAATCCGCTTAAGGCCGAATTACAGAACCTATATGTCGAATTAGAAAGTCGGCTTAGCGCAGACTGTCGCAACTTACTGCATCAATGGCCCGATGTGCAGAAACGCTATTCGGCCGAGTTCTACGAGTTCACGGTTCGGGATAAAGTCATTCGGCAACCGCTCTATTCAGAAACGCTGTCTCATTTAAAAATACCGAAAGTTAGTCTACCCAAATACCACGATTGGGGTGACGTGTTAAGATGGTTATTGACCGAAAATGTTCCGGGCGAGTTTCCGTATGCGGCCGGAGTTTTCCCACTCAAGCGCGAAGGTGAAGATCCTACCCGGATGTTTGCGGGTGAAGGTGGCCCTGAGCGCACGAACCGACGATTCCATTATGTGTCGAAAGATCTGCCCGCAAAACGTCTCTCAACCGCGTTTGACTCCGTTACGCTCTATGGCGAAGATCCGGCCATGCGGCCTGATATTTTCGGTAAAGTCGGCAACTCAGGTGTCAGCGTTTGCACGCTCGATGATGCCAAGAAACTCTACTCTGGTTTCGATCTTTGCGATCCGGCTACATCGGTTTCCATGACGATCAATGGTCCCGCGCCCATGCTACTGGCTTTTTTCCTGAACGCAGCCATTGATCAGCAATGTGAGAAGTGGCTAAAAGAGCAGGGAACCAGGAATGGTGCACCCGATATTCAGGCTGAGGCTGTTCGATATCGGGGCGAATTGCCGGATGGGAATGATGGACTGGGACTGCTGCTGCTCGGCACAACCGGCGACAAAGTGTTACCACCTGAGGTGTACGAAAAAATCAAAGCTGAAACGCTCCGAAAAGTGCGCGGAACGGTACAGGCCGACATTCTGAAAGAAGACCAGGCACAAAATACCTGCATTTTTTCGACTGAATTTGCGCTTCGGATGATGGGCGACATTCAGCAATACTTCACGGACAACCGCGTTCAGAATTTCTATTCTGTTTCGATCTCGGGCTATCACATTGCGGAAGCGGGTGCGAACCCGATCTCACAGTTAGCGTTTACGCTATCCAATGGCTTTACGTTTGTGGAATACTACCTCAGCCGAGGTATGAACGTAGATGATTTTGCTCCAAATCTGTCGTTTTTTTTCTCGAACGGTATGGACCCAGAATACACCGTACTGGGCCGTGTTGCGCGACGGATCTGGGCGAAAGCGATGCGCAACAAATACAAAGCCAGCGAACGCTCCCAGAAACTCAAATACCACATTCAAACATCGGGGCGAAGTCTGCACGCCCAGGAAATAGCCTTTAACGATATCCGTACGACCCTGCAGGCGCTGCTCGCTATTTACGATAACTGCAACTCACTCCATACCAATGCCTACGACGAAGCCATAACCACCCCAACCGAAGAGTCGGTGCGTCGTGCCATGGCTATCCAATTGATTATCAACCGCGAATTTGGGTTAACCAAAAATGAAAATCCGTTGCAGGGCTCGTTCGTCGTCGACGAATTAACTAATCTGGTCGAGGAGGCTGTTTATCAGGAATTTCTGGCGATCAACGAACGGGGCGGAGTACTGGGCGCTATGGAACGTATGTATCAACGCAGTAAGATTCAGGAGGAGTCTATGTATTACGAAACCCTGAAACACAACGGCCAGCTACCTATCGTGGGAGTAAACACATTCCTGGCTTCCAGCGGTTCGCCAACCCTCGTTCCGAACGAAGTGATCCGGTCGACAGACGACGAAAAACGGTACGCAGTAGAATCTTGTCGGGCCTTTCAGGAACACCACCACGCTGAGTCGATCACTGCACTGACCAACCTACAGGCGACTGCCTTAGCAAATGGCAATATTTTTGACAGTCTCATGGAAGCATCTAAAGTATGCTCACTAGGTCAGTTATCAAATGCTCTTTATGCCGTAGGTGGACAATATCGCCGGAATATGTAGCAGGTCAATAGAGGGACATCAAAAAACCATATCTCACACACAATCAACTGATTATCAAATAAATAAATATCAATTTTAACTTGCTTTTAATTTAACGAGCCAGAATAACCGTATTCGTAGACAATACGCGTTTATTCTGGCTCGTTTTTTGTGCATTAAATGTACAACCTCTGCCATTAAGTATCCATACTGTTCATTAATCATGGATTTCCTGCGACGTTTACTAAAAACGGCTGTATCCGTATTATTCTTTTTTCCTTATACTCTTTTTGCCCAGTTGCAGGTAACTTTTCCTACCAGCCGATTGGTTATTCAACGAAATAATAACAATCAGGCCAATGTGCCTATTGTTGGGCAATGTCCTGCAAATGCCACCCAGATACAGGCACGGCTAACCGTACGACAGGGAGGTACTTCTACGGGGTGGATAACGCTGGACAATGCACCGGCAAATGGTGTTTTTCAGGGTTCATTGACGGGTATAACAGGCGGCTGGTATGATCTTCAGGTAAAGGCGTTTGCCGGGAATACCGAAATCGCATCTACCTCAATGGATCGGATCGGAGTTGGCGAGGTATTTGTTACGGCTGGGCAATCAAACTCATGGGGCGTAAACTGCTACACCGGCCAGGCCAACGATGACCGGGTCTCGATCATTAATTACTGGACAGGGCAGGCTGGTCAGTTCTCCGAAAACTCGTTGCCCTTTAACGTCAGTCATGCCGATTTATCAAGCGGCATTGCTAATACAGGTATGTTTCCAGGGGCTTATCTGTATGTCTGGGGTGCCCTGGGCGACAGACTGGTCACTCAACTTGGTGTGCCGGTTATGTTTTATGGAGCCTCTTATTCGGCAACCAACTCCAAGCACTGGGTACACACGGCCAATGGGGAGGAAACTTATTCAAATCTATCCCAAAATATGCCGTATCGGGTGTTGGGCGTAACCATTTTGCATTACCTGAAACGCACCGGTGCCCGGGCGGTTTTATGGCATCAGGGCGAGGGCGATAACTATTATCAGTCCTATAACGATTACCTCAACAACATCAACACCGTTATCGATAAATCGCGCACCCAACTTGGTTTTGGCAATCTGAGCTGGGTTGTTTCGCGGGTTAGTTACATTCCGGCGGCCCTAGGTAGTGAATATGTCAACCACGAAACCGATCCAAATATCATTGCAGCCCAAAACACACTGGCCAGCCAGATTAATAACTGGCAGGGACCGGCAACAGACGGCATGATCTACCCAACTTATCGCAAAGGAGATAGTTTTCACCTTCACTTTGATTCGGACGACTGCCCTGCTCTGATCGATGTGTGGAGCCAGGCCCTGCCAACAAGTTATTTTAACAACACCCAGCCTTCGCTGCCCAATCGAACGGTTCTGCTTACAACTGGCTACGTTTTCCCGTTCACGACTAATCCGGGTCAGAACGTTCAGGTACCCTATTTTTCGCGCGTCCCGGTACGAGTCGATAACCAGTACCAGGTAGAGATGCTAAGCGAAACCGGTTGTATGCTGGCTACATTGACTTCAGGGACGGGCAACCCATTGACGGTTACGCTGCCCAGTTGGGCCAATGGTCGATACCGTTTCCGGGTTAATTCGACGTCGCCAGCGATCATGGGCGAGCTTAGCGAACCGATAACGATCAATGGATCTGGAAGTGGTTTGCCTCCTGGCCTTCAGGCGCATGTATTAAGCACGGTTCGGAATGGAAACTGGAATGACCCGCAGGTATGGTCCTGTGGCTGGCTCCCATCGTCAATCGATACCACCGAGCTAAAACATGTCATTACATTGCCAACAGGTTATCAGGCTCATACGGGTCTGCTACGGTACAACAACGGCGCGCAATTAATTTACCAGAACGGAGGTATGTTGCGAATTGGCCAAAATTGACGTGTAGCATGCCTATATTCAGGAAATAGCATTAATTTGTCTGCACAGGTAAGCATCAAAATTACTTGTAAGTCATGCCTGGATTCGATGGTTTTGGGCATTCTAACACAAAATACCCTAAAAAAAACTAATGTTGAATTGGCACATTCGGTATCGCGTTCGTTATTCTTTATTTATTGTCCTCGTCTGTTTAGCAGGTTTCTCCTGCCAGAATACGAAGAAAGAAGCAAAGACACCAGATGATCTGGAGAAACCATCGATAACAGCCCTCGTTAACACTACCTATAAGCTTGGCGATACCATTTCCATTCAATTGAGCCAGCCATTGAGCCAGGCAACCGTCATGATTGACGATCGATCGGCTGGCATCATTCAACGGACTACAAATGCACTGCGGGTGAGATCTACCGATCAAAAATTAGGCTTACATCAGTTGGTAATCAGTGGTACTACAGCCAATAAAATCTCTTTTTCCGATACGCTCGGAATCGAATTATGGTCTGATGTTACTCCGCCTACCCTCCTGTATTCTGTCATAAAAACTTATCCCCATCAGACCAGCAGTTTTACCCAGGGCCTGGAGTTCTATAAAGGTGTTTTATACGAAGGTACGGGCTTAAATGGCAAGTCTAAATTGATGCAGGTTGATCTTCCTACAGGATCGATCATTAAATCCATCCCTATAGCTACCCAGTATTTCGGAGAAGGAATCACAATAATGAACGATAAAATTTATCAGCTAACCTGGACATCTGGGGTGTGTTTCCGCTATTCGATGAATTTTACGCTGGAAAAGACGTTTACGTACCCTACTCAGGGTTGGGGATTAACCCACAACGATTCGACGCTTATTTTGAGTGATGGCTCAAACCGGCTTTATTTTCTCTCTCCTGATTTTCAGCGAAAACGCGAACTGGCCATATACGATCATCAGGGGCCGGTTATGAATCTCAATGAACTGGAATACGTAGATGGGTATGTTTTTGCCAATGTCTGGCAGACCAATCGAATTGTCCAGATCGATCTGAAATCCGGAAAAGTTGTCGGGTATCTCGACATGGAGCCTATTTTGCCAGCCGGAATCGACACAAAGGCCAATGTTCTTAATGGCATCGCTTTCCAGGCCAGGGAAAATGCGCTTTACCTAACCGGTAAAAATTGGCCTGCGTTATACAAGATACAGCTACAAAAAGCACTGAATAATAAGGCGCTCAATAAGGTGGCGCGTCGCTAACGGAGTTTCTAAACCCTGAACAGAAAAGCTATAAAAGCCAATAGGTACCTGATAGCTCAAAGAGCTATCAGGTACCTATTGGCTAAATGACGCAGTTACCAATTCAAAACTACTGCCGTGTTACCTTGCTGGCTCCTGATGTTTCGGAATCGAGCGAACCGACCTGGCCCATGGTTGCATGACTGGCTCCACTGGCATCAACCGACGCCTTGTCGATATGCATGCTCGTGGCTTCAACCTTGCTGGCTCCATTCAGTTCGGCATCAAGTTGGTTTGCATGACCGCGTAATACCGCATTTGAGGCTCCTGAAAGATTTATCGTAAGTTTCTCGACCGAGCCATCGAACACGGTGCGGCAGGCACCACTCATTTCGATGTTCAGATCATTATATTTCTCGAACCCGGTCAGGCTCGCCTTCGATGCGCCCGACAATTTGAGTTCATCAATCGACGGAACAGTAATTGTCAGGCCAATGCGCTTGCGGTTACTCCAGTCAAATATTCCGTTACGATCAATCGACACCTTCAGGGTATTGCCGTCAACTTTTACACTTACATCGTCCAGATCTTTCTCACGCCCATCGGCCACCACTTTGTAGATTGTGCCTTTGCGGAAACGAACAACAAACGCACCACCAACGTCTACTTTCGAAAAATTATTGACATTAAACTGTCGGGTATGATCTCCGATATGGTCGAAATCGTCACCCAGTTCGCTGGATACCGCGTTCTGCACATCGTCCGTAAGATCAGTCACGTCGTTGTCTTCATCATCGTAGCTGCGGTCTTTCTCCCGTGGATAGTTCAGACAAACCAATCCTTCATCTTTCGTGAACTTCCAGACACTGGATGGCATCCGGTCGATCTCTTTCCCGCCGAACTCGTTCCGAATAAACCGGGCGAAATCTTTAGTCATGCGGAAAGGCTTTTCGTAAGGAATCATGAGATCCATATCCAGATCCTGCGCCCGGAAATGAGCCCCTGGCTGCAACTCTAATGTATTGTCGAAACGAACCGTTGAGTCTTTGATCGCGTAAGCGTATTTGATCTGGCGAGCATTTGCCTGTGCTTGGGCCCGGCTCGATCCTTGCGCTTTAAAATGCTGGACCAGATTCAGTGCCGTCCCATCATAGCCCTGAAGTTCGATAGACACATGCCAGTTATCGCTATCCAGTTCGTTGATGTCAAAGGTCGGAATAGCAGCTGGTACAGCCAGCACTTTCGTTTCTTCGACCGTTCCCCGGCGCTGGAAGCTGTTGATCAACGGTGCGGCTGTACCGGCAAAAATAATCAGGCTTACCAACCATACCCCGGCAATTGTCAAGGCTGTCCGGCTGCTCAATACATTACGGGTTGTGATGAGCATGACACCTAAAATAGCTAATCCAAAAGCGGGAAGAAATCCGACCAGAAAAGCAGACAGAACCATTGGAGCAGTTATATCAGCCCGGAATAATTCAAAAGGAAAATCGCTGTTACCGAAATTGCCACCAGACCCGATACCGATCGACGCACCCAACACGGCCAGACAGGCGACCATCAAAGCGAACGCCACTACCAACATTAACAATCCGGCAAAGACCCGGATAATGGTCAGCGTTCCGTTCAGAAGTGGCCCAAGCGCACTACCAAGTCCACCGATTATCGTGGCAATGGCCCGAAACGGAAAGAGCAACACCCGCGTCAGCGTACTTTCATTATTGGGTGATTCATTAATATTCAGATTCTGCTTGATGCTGTTTTCAATGTTCGATAGCGTGATCGGTTGCCCCTGCATTTCCATTTTTTCGGTCAGCGTATTCGCCTGGGGCGCAATGATCCACAGAACGAGGTAGAGTAGAAAGCCAACCCCAAAGAACACGATACCCAGCACGAATAACAACCGGATAATACCCGTATCGACGCCAAAGTAGGCTGCAATACCCGAGGCAACCCCGCCCAGTACTTTATCTTCGGGATTTCGGAAGAATTTCTTAACGGTTTTGTCTTCTTCAATACCCATTGTGCCGGGCAGGGCAATCCACATAGCAATGTAGACGATGAACGTGAAACCCGAAACACCGGCACCAAACCCTTCGCCAATAGGCGGCAGAGCCAGGAATAAAACCAGGAATATCAGGCGTACCCATACGACATCCATGTTGAAATAATGGGCCAGACCAGCCGCAACGCCACCGAGCGTTTTCCGGCGTAGGTCACGAACGAGTCGGCGTGGACCTGCGTAGGCACCTCCCGTTGGTTGCGAATAAGCGCTGGATCCCTGAGCTGACGATTGTTGGCCGCTGCCAGAAGTTGGTTGTCCGCCGTTAACCGCCGAATTGCGACCTCCGCTGGTAACGAGGACTTCCTCCTCTTCCACGGCTTCGAAATCGGCCACAGTACCCATAGCTGCAACGAGTTCATTGACGTCTTCTACAGAAACGGCCTGTTTATCGGCAGCTTTCAGTTTAGCCAGCAGTTTCTCGGCGATCCGGTTCTCGATGTCGGTTACAATTTCCTGACTGTCTTCGTAAGTCGAAAAGTACTGTTGTACTGACGTCAGGTAGCTCTTCAATTTATCGTAGCCGTCCTCTTCTATATGGAAGATGACCCCACTTATATTAATGCTTATGGTCTTTTTCATGGCGCTAGAGAAGAGAATAGGTTAAGCGGTGGTTGAAGGATTGGTTGGATCAGCAGAACTCGTCATGGGAGCAGCATTGCCGTTCGTCGGTTTTTTATGCTGTGCGGTTTTACCAATAATTGAGTTGACGGATTCGGCAAGCTCCTGCCAGGTTTCGTTTAGCGATTCTAAGGAATTTCGTCCCAGATCGGTCAATATATAATACTTGCGTGGTGGCCCTGAGGTCGATTCCACCCATTTATAATCGAGCAACCCCGCGTTTTTGAGCCGGGTTAGCAGGGGGTACAGTGTACCTTCCACCACCATTATTCGGGCAGAAGTCAGTTCATCGAGCATATCGGAGGCATAAACCTCGCCCCTCGATATGATGTGCAGAATGCAGAATTCCAAAATTCCCTTTCGCATCTGCACCTGAGCATTTTCAATATTCATCGGTGTATTGATTTAAGTATAGGCCCGGTCCGGTGCTCCGGTTGTAACGGCTACGAATTTCAGATGGCAACGATTAATGCGGGCTAATCCACCGACGGATAATCATTATCCAAAATCCTTGCAACAAAGGTAGTATAAGGTACTATGTGATGCAAGGTACCTTTTTAAAAATTTTAGCTCTGTAGTATAAACGGCAAAAAAAACGGGTGAATGGCTCACCTAATGTATAGTTGGAGCCGACAAATTTGTAACTTTATTTCTTATTATGATTCCATATGCTCCGTAACGTCCTGATTGCTCTTTTTGCCCCCATTTTCGCTGTTTATTCCTGGGCTCAAACTCCCCTTCCGGGGAATGAATGGATTAATTATCAGCAGACTTATTTTAAAATTCCGATAGCCCAAAATGGCTTATATCGAATTACTGCTACTGAATTACAAAAAGCAGGAGTTCCTATAAATTCAATCGATCCGGCAGCGATCCAGCTCTTTCACCGGGGTCTTGAACAGGCAATCTATGTGGAAGGCGAAGCCGATAATAAGCTCGATGTCAGCGATTTTCTGGAATTCTATGGTCGCAGAAACGATGGCGCGCAGGACTCCTTACTTTATCGGCCCATCAATGCCCAGCCACATCAGTATTATAACCTTTTCAGCGACACGACAGCTTACTTTCTGACCTGGCGGCTCGATGGTAAACCAAGTAAACGAATGGGTTCCTATACGGATACCGACTTCACCAACCTGACGCCCGAAGCCTATCACTGGGAAGAAGAACTACGCGTATTTACCGATACCTATCCCGGATGGGCAGCTGGTATTCCTCCCAAAATCGAATACAGTCATTTCGAAGCTGGAGAAGGATATACGGGCGTTATTCAGCAAAAAGGTAAATTTTACGATAATCTATTTTCCACTAACAATGCCTTCCGGGCTGGCCCCGCACCACAACTCGATCTGTTGCTGGTAGGCCGCGATTACATTAACCATAGAGTCGACTGCTATGTTGGCGCTGCTGCCAGCGCCCGGCGGATAGTCGATTCGTTGCGTTTCCAGTTCTACAACAATGCCCGTCTTGCCACCGGTTTGCTCTGGTCTGATGTAGGCGCCGATGGCCGGGTTCTGGTTTCGACGGTTTCAACAAGCGAAAACTACACGGCTGACCCCTATTCAGTATCCTATATCAGACTGCGTTATCCCCAGCGATTAGTGGGCAATGGCCAACCGTTGCGTTCGTATCGACTCATTCCCAATCCAACCGGACGTTCACTGGTCGACCTCGACAATGTACTGACAAATTCCCGGTTCTGGGACATTTCCGATCCAACAGCTCCCTTACGAATTGGTAGTACACGTTCAGGCACCTCGGTAAAACTGGTTGTACAAAGCACCGAAACCAGCCGGACCCTCCTGAGTTGTAGTCAGCCTAAAGCCGTTTCCAGCATTTCACCTGTCCTATTTTCAAATTGGTCTGGCCGCAAGCCTACTTACCTCATCATCAGCCACGAATCGCTAATGAAACCAGCAGCGGGGCAACCCGACGCGGTGAAAGCCTATGCCACGTATCGGGCTTCAGTAACAGGCGGCCAGTATGACACGTTGACAACAACTGTTCAGCAACTATTCAATCAGTTTAGTTATGGCGAACGGCATCCGCTGGCCATACGTCGTTTTGCCGATCAGATGCTTCGGCAAAGCAAAGGGGCTGCAAACCGGCCAAGTTATCTGCTGCTGATCGGTCATAGTCGTGGCACGCCGGGCGTTCGGCATGATCCAAATCAGGCCACAATCGATCTGGTACCTACAGCTGGTTTTCCGGGATCTGATATCGTATTCACGGCTGGTCTGGATGGCCAGCCTCAGGATGTCCCCGCTATTCCGACCGGTCGAATTAATGCTACAAGTCCTCAGCAAGTTATCGACTACCTCAACAAAGTAAAAGAATTTGAGTCTACGCCTGTTGCCCAGTCCTGGCGTAAAAAATTGCTTCATTTGAGCGGTGGTAACAATCCGAGCGAAGCCACTATGTTCAAGGAGTTACTGGAAGGCTACGGTAAACGGGCAATGGCCGAATCGCTCGGGGCGACCATAACGGCCATTACAAAGAAAACCGACAATCCGGTTGAGACCATTAATGTGGCCAAGCATGTAAACGAAGGAGTCGGCCTTATGACGTTCTTTGGCCATTCGAGCCTTGATGTGACCGATCTGGACATCGGCTTTTGTTCCAATAATGCCTTAGGCTACGTCAACAGGGGCAAATATCCGTTGATGCTGATCAATGGTTGCGCCAGCGGCAATATATTTTATAGTCGTCCAACATTCAGCTCCGATTGGGTTCTCACTCCCGATCGGGGTGCCATTGCTGTTATCGCGAACAGTCATTTGGGTTATGTAGATGTGCTGGACCGATACAGCAGGCACTTCTACGACCTATTGGCCGACAGTACGCAACTCAACAGATCGATTGGGCAAATTCAGCAGGAAACGATCCGGCGTACATTGGCGCAGGTACCCAACGGATGGGATTTATCGAATTCGCAGCAGATGGTGTTGCAGGGTGATCCGGCCCTTCGGCTCTTTCCGTTTGATACACCCGACTATGCCATTGCTGCGGGTGGGCTAGCCATTCGGGGCCAGGGCAATCAGAATCTGACAGCCTTGAGTGATTCGGTACGATTGACTGTGGTGATAGAAAATTACGGTCAATATCGGGAAGGGCCATTGCCAATCCGCATACGCCGATTAGTCGATGGCCATGAATCAGGAATCTATAACCTGTCGCTACCTCGCTCGGTTGCTTTCCGCGATACAGTTACCCTAAGCCTACCTAATGACCGCCATGCGGTTGGCCTGAATCAACTCGAGGTAATTCTTAATCCGGTCGGGACAGTGCATGAACTCAACCGAGACAATAATCGGGCGTTGGCCGAATTTACGGTTATTGGACAAGGGCCTGTCCTGATCTATCCACCCCTATCTGGCACCGTAAATGCTCGCACCATACAGCTAACCGCTCAGTACCTGACCAGTGGAATTCATACGTTCGATCTGGAACTTGACACAACCGCCCGGTTCGATACGCCAAATCGACTCAATCAGCGAATCAAAGCCGAAACGACCGTTAACTATCCGGCAACCCTAACGGCCCGACCACAAACTACGTATTACTGGCGGGTTCGGGAAGCAGATTCAACTCCGAAAGAATGGGCAACCGGTTCGTTTCTATTTGATCCAGCCAGTACGGTACAGGGGTTACCCGAAGGGCAGATCCAACTTGCCACTACCCTCCCAAATGACATCCAACAAGGTGATGTTCTTTCCCTGCCAATCGAGTTTACGAACATCGCGCCCTACCTTTTTACGGACTCTCTGACTGTGCTTCAAACGATCTACGCTGCGAATCTGGCGCAACCGCTCGTAACCCAATGGCGAATAAAGGCACCAACACCCACCGATACGGTACCTCTTACGGTGCGTATTCCAACTGAAAAACTGCCCGGCGTAAACCGGATGATTCTAACGATTAATCCCCTCATTCTCCCGGAGGTTTCATTTTTCAATAACACGCTTGATCTGCCGATAACCGTTCAACCCGACCAGTTTGGTCCTGTGCTCGAAGTAGCCCTTGATGGAACCCGTATCGAAGACGGAGCGCCCGTGTCGGCTCAACCGATCATCGATGTAGTCGTGGCCGACGAGAACCGATCATTAATCCGGCGCGATACAGTTGGCATCGGCCTATTTTTGCAACGCCCCGGCAGCAATACTTCGTTTGAACGGCTTAGCTGGCGCAATGCCGTTGTTCGACCAACGAATACCGATAATATCTTTCGGATACGGTACACCTCCCCAACACTGGCCGAAGGTCTCTATCACTTACTGGTCACGGCCCACGATGCGGTAGGTAACGCGGCTGCCCCCTATCAGGTAAGCTTTCGCGTCATCAATGATCGGAAACTTACCGATCTGACAGTTTATCCAAACCCGTTTCGCGACCAGATAAAGTTTGCGTTCCTCCTGACAGGTGATAAAGCCCCCGATTCAATCGAGCTGACCATCTCCGATCTGCATGGGCGTGTGGTGCGTAGACTAAAAGCAGCTCAGGGAAGCATTATTGGCCACATTGGGCTAAATGAATGGCTGTGGGATGGACACGCCGATTCGGGAGAACTGCTCCCCGCCGGACTGTATCTGTATCAGCTAACCGTTCGCGCAGCCGGACAGAACTGGCCCGTTACCGACGGGTTGAGTGAGAAATTGCGTGGCCGGATCATTCTGACTCGCTGATGTTAGCCGTGAATGTGCATCCATCAAACAGTGTTGGCCGCTATGTACCCGCTTTGACGGGATTGCGGGCCGTAGCAGCCTATCTGGTTTTTCTGCATCATTATAATCCTGTCGCAACCGACAGGGGGACACACCAGCTGATAGCGCAGGGTTACATGGGTGTCACTGTATTTTTCGTGCTTAGTGGTTTCCTGATTTATCACCGATACGCCGAGTCGTATTTCAGCAGGACACACTGGTCATGGCACCTGTATTACCAGAATCGATTCGCCCGAATTGTTCCGCTCTATACCTTACTTCTACTGTTGACAAGCAGCATTTCGATTGCGCAAGGTAAGCCAGCACATTGGTTCGACTTTGTCCTCAACCTAACCTTGGCTAAAGGCTTTTTCGAGCCATATAAATTTAGTGGAATTGCCCAAAGCTGGAGTCTGACGGTTGAGGAATGTTTCTATCTGACAGCGCCCTGGCTGTTCGTTCTTCTTCGGCGCTGGGGACCGCTCTTACTTACAGCCACTCTGGTAAGTCTGGGCCTGTTTTTATGGCTGACCATCGGGGCATTGAACTGGCACGGCCTGTTTGGCAGTTTCCCGTTCGTGCTCTTTTACACGTTTTTCGGCCGGTCGTTTGAGTTCGTAACGGGTATGTGGCTTGCTCAGCGATGGCATCAGGACAAATTCCCACGTATTCGCGAGGTCACATACAAGGGATTGTTGCTGCTCTGTAGCTGCCTGGGTTGGCAGACATATATTATTTGTGAGATAAAGAATTCAGAGATTCAACTAGGGAGTGAGGTCGTCGTTTATAACTTTATTTTACCTGTGGGTATTGGTCTTTTGTTACTTGGACTGGTTCAGGAGCCATCCGGTCTACAACGATTTTTAGCCCATCCGGCCATGCAGGCATTGGGTCGAAGTTCTTACGCATTTTATCTGATTCACATCGGCGTTATTGCCAGACTCGTGCAACGCACGGTAAGCGGTTCAAATTCCTGCGTATTGTTCGCTTTGCTGGTTCTTATTGCTCACAGCTTATATACCTGGATTGAAAAACCCTTGCAGCGAAAACTACGGTCAGGATAATTGCCGAAATTAATCCCAGCACTCCATAATCAGCAAATCGCCGGTTTGGGCTTCGATACGCACGAATCCGTCTTCGGCCGCTTCGTTGCTGCTACTGGTCCGGTAGCCGAGCGTTAGAGTAGCATCCTGAAGGTTATATTTCAATCCTTCAGACGTAAAACCGGTTACGGTTCCAACCGGAATCAGGGATAGCGGTGTTCCGGCTTCATACCATTTTTCGAATCGACCAACGAGCGGAAATATTTTAGAGTGATCATCGATCATCACAATCCGAATCTGGTCTTTATAGCGAACGATATTGGTCATATTCGTCAGGCTGTGGTCGGCCCGGCGACCGGTAGCCCAGACAATATTAACCGCGGGAAAACCGCGTTCGATCAGGTATTCGATCCCTTTATCGAGATCCGTTTTTTCCTGATCGGGCGTATGAACAATGTCGAGCGGATACTGCTGAGCACGGATTGAATCCAGGTCTAGGTTATGGTCGAAATCGCCGAGAAGTACGTCTACTTTTATACCCAGATCGAGTACACGCCAGATGGCACTATCGAGCACAACTACGGTCGGGCTCCATTCCAGAAGTTGCCCCAGGAGTTCAGGCTGGCAGGCTTCGCCGTTGGCAATCAATAAGGCAGGCTCCTGCTTTTCGCGGACAATGTGATGAGATGACATAATCAGACAAAGATAAATCAGTCAGTCGTATCAATTTGGGCTTTCGCAAAAAGCCGTGCCACAGTTTATAACCATGCACGGCTTTTTGCGAAAGTCCTACAATAACTGATTAATTTTACGGAAAGTAACGAACCTTCCTGGCTTTGCAACGCTTCCTCCGATTTTTGACCTTACCCCGTTTACTTGGGCTTTATATTTTTCTTTTCTGCCTGGTGGCAGTTCAGAACTATCTCCTGGGATTCGGCAATTACAACAACTACCTGATGTTTGCCAAGCCGTTCCATAACCTGCTTCTGGACAAAAGTATTTACGGCCTGCATCCCAATCTGTATTTCGACAATTATAAATACAGCCCGACCTTTGCCTGGCTGATGGGCCCATTCTATTACCTTCCCGATTGGCTGGGCATCATCCTGTGGAACCTGTTGAATACACTGGTGCTTCTTGTCGGCGTCTGGTTCTATCTATCCGACGAAAAGGACCCGGCCAAACAAAGGCGCACGGCCCTGTTGATTATTCTTCTCGAAGCATTGATTACCGCTCAGAACCTGCAAAGCAACAACCTCATTGTGGGCGCTATGCTGCTTGGTCTGTATCATCTTCGCAACGAGCGTGTCTGGCAGGCAGCCTTCTTTTTTGTGCTGTGCGGATTTATTAAATTTTATGGAATGGCGGCTGCGGGCTTCTTTCTCTTTTATCCCAAAAAGCCACAATTCATTCTGGCCATGATTGCCTGGACAATCCTGCTTGGCAGCGTTCCCCTCACCATGATCCCGCTCGACCATTTACTGGCCGAATACCGCGAATGGTTTGATGTCATCGTTGTCAGCAAGTTAGGTTTGCAGGTGTCAGTGATGGGCATTGCACAAGCCTGGTTCGGTATGGAAAAAACCGACGGCAATTACCGCATCATCGAAACCATTGGTGCCATCCTATTTCTGTTACCCTTTCTGCGGTTCGGACTTTGGCAGGATCGGCTGTTTCAACGGCGGATGGTCGCGTACTTTCTGCTGTTTATGATCGTCTTCAATAAAATGGCCGAGTCGCCTACCTACGTGCTGGCCGTAACGGGTGTGGCGTTATGGTGGATAACGCTTGATGCACCCACACAACTGGATCAAATGCTGCTGGCGATGGTCGTTATCTTTACATCGCTCTCCCCCACCGACATTTTCCCGGCGGTGGTTCAGCGGGAGTTGTTCCAGCCCTATAACGCTAAAGCGGTGCCGTGTTTACTGGTGTGGGCGCGGGTGCAGTATCAAATCTGGACGCAGCCCCAAACAACCAACGCTCAACTACTGCACGCTTCGTAAAGCCTTTTCTATATCGGCCGGGTCATCAACACTCGGGGTCTGAAACTGCGTTTCAACCAGCTTGATGCGATATCCGGCTTCGAGCCAGCGTAATTGTTCCAGCGATTCGGCCTGTTCGAGCGGAGAAGGGGGGAGTTCTGTGATTTTCTCCAGAACATCAGCCCGATAGGCATACAAGCCAACATGACGATGGTAATCATGATGCTGATGCCAGATCGCTGGGTCCAGACCCCATAAATAAGGAATGGCCGCTCGGCTAAAATACAGCGCTTCATTTCGTGCGTTGATAATGATCTTGGCCTCCTTCGGATTATGCAAAAGCTCAGCCGAATCTACGGATGACATCTGTGTAGCCAGCTCGACAGTACCGTCAAGAATAGCAGCCAGTTCGTTGATCTGTTCGGGATCGATAAAGGGTTCATCACCCTGAATATTGATGATATAATCCGATGCGCTTGCCTTTACTTCTTTTTCGGCAATGAGTCGGCTGTAGGCTTCCCAGCAACGATCGGTTCCACTGGGATGGTCGGTTCGCGTCATGATGGCTTCGCCCCCGAGCCGCAGAACGGCTTCAGCAATACGCTCATCATCAGTCGCTACAACAACTTTGTCCAATGACTGGGCTTGCCATGCCTGCTCCAGAACACGCTGAATCATAGACTTACCGCCAATATCGGCCAGGGGTTTCCCCGGAAACCGTGTTGAGCCGTAGCGGGCTGGAATGATACCGATTATCATGTTTCGTAATGAATATTGGATACTGACTTTTAGATAAAGGACCTGTCGACGTAAAAACGAAGCGATAAAATCAACTATCCATCAGCCAATTAAACGTTTTTCCGCTCCGGCCCATCCACGCCGACCGTCCAGTAGTCGGGTTCGATGGCCTGCCGTTGCTGATAGTATTGATCGTAAACGGGTCGGTAGCGAAGTCGTTCAGCCATAACTGTGTCGAATTGGCCGAGCAAACCCAGCATCAACTCGCAGCCCTCGCGCACAGCAAACTGCCCGCTTTGGCAACCCGTTACATAGTCGGCATACCCGTGTTGAATAACGTATTTGGTAAACAATGGGTTAGCCTTCCGGCGAACCATGATCCGAACGCCAGCTACCTCGGCAACGGATAGATCGAGCGCATCATCGAAGAAAAACGCAACGTCTTTTGGCTGAAGATTATGCTGATCCAGAAAATGCGCCAGAACCTCAACCTTATTTTTTGCCTGCGAATAACAGGCATGGAAGTGCTCCCGACCGACAAGCGCATCGGCCAGGTTGTTGGTCACGCCCGTCACGATAGCCACGGCTGGCAGTTGGCCGCCATGATGCAGCCAGAAACCAAATCGCAGCAGGTTCGTCCCCATCGAATCGACTTCGCTGAACGAGCTGCTACCCGCTTCGGTTTTAATGCCGTCGTTAAAAACGCCGTCCCAGTCGAAAACGATTGCCCGAATGGCTTTGAGCTTTTCCGTCAACGCATCGGCGGACGTTACAAATTGACCGCCAAGTGCGGTGAAAGTCTGTTCTAGTTCAGTCATTTAGCAACCTGAAGCATTAAGCGTGACATGTATGGAATATATAGTTTTATTCCATACATGTCACGCTTAATGCTTCATTAGTTAGGCCAATTCTGGCAACGTATTGCGGTATTTTACTTCAACCGCGTGCAATTCGAGCAACGGCTTCAAAAATTCTTCCAGATAACGAATATCCAGTTGACTGGCGGCATCGCAAAGAGCTTCCGATGGGCAGGTATGCGTTTCGACGAACAATCCATCGACGCCAGCGGCTACACCTGCGCGGGCCAGTACGGGTAGGTATTCGCGGGCTCCACCCTTCGCATCAGCCGAAGGAATACCGTACTTCCGGATGGCATGCGTTACGTCGAACACAACCGGATAATTGGTACGGGCCATGTGGTAGAAGCTACGCGGATCGACCACAAGGTCGTTATACCCGAACGTGTAGCCGCGCTCAGTCAGGATAATTTGATCGTTACCCGAATCTTCAATCTTTTTGACCGGGTGTTTCATGTTTTCCGGAGCCAGAAACTGGCCGTGTTTCACGTTGACAACACGCCCCGTTTTAGCAGCAGCCACGACCAGCATCGTTTGCATACAGAGATAAGCCGGAATTTGCAGCACATCGACCACTTCTGCAACGGGCGCACATTGATCCGGATAATGCACATCGGTCAGCAATGGAAAGCCGAACTGCTCCTTCACCTTCGCCAGAATCTTCATACCTTTTTCGATACCGGGGCCATTGTAGTAGCTCAGGCTTGACCGATTATCTTTCTGGAATGATGATTTATAAATGATTTTGATGCCGACCCGCTCCTGAATTTCCCGGAGTTGTTCAGCCACCGTCATCATGATTTTTTCGTCTTCGATAACGCAGGGCCCTGAAATGAGAAATAACTCATCCGACCCGCATTCGATGTCGCCAACGCGAACGATTTTTTGAGACATTGGTTTGTCGTTTTAAATTAGCTGGTTCTCATCCTTCTGGGTTTTCAGGAAAGACGAGAGCAAAATAAATCCGGCTCCCAGCATGACCGATACATCAGCCATGTTGAAGATCCCGGTTTGAAAAATACCAAAGCTGATGTGCAGAAAATCTGTCACCGAGCCGTAAGCCATCCGGTCGATCATATTGCCGATACCACCGCCAATCACAAAACACGCTCCGATTACAAACAACCGGGGTGTTTTGAATTTAACCAACAGATAAGCAAAACCCAGGCTTATTGCGATCAGAGGCAAGATCAGCAGCAACAGTTGTTTAAGAAATGGCGGCAACGATTCGCCCAAACTCAGGAAAGCACCCGTATTTTCAACCTTGGTTACTGTAAAATGGTTATCCAGCAGTCGAATACTTTCCCCATAGCTAATCTTCGCTCTAACTACCTTTTTTGACACCTGGTCGCACCCGATATTCACCAATACAGTGAACACAATCAGGAGGATTCTCAGCGAGCGTTTCATCATTAGCCAGGGACTATAGTCTTTCTTTTACAACCGCCGGAACAGGTCTTTCAGCAGATCGATCGTAATAACTTCCTGCCAGTTGTCACCGATGGCGTGCAGCCACATATGCGGAAGGTTGTACGATACATGCGCCATTTGCGTAATCGTATCGTCGCTCCAGTCTTTCGATAAGCCCTGCGGCAAATCAATCTGATGATACGCCACCATTTGCTTAAATTCGGCTACACCCTGCGGGTAGTAGTCCTCCAGATGGTTCATGATCAGGCAATTGGCATAACAATGGCGAGTTCCCAGAATTTTCGACAGGCCGTAACTGAGTGCGTGACATACTCCTACTTCAGAATAGGTCAGGCTTAAGCCGCCCATCATCGAAGCAACCATCAACTTATCGTCATTTTCGGGTGTCTGGCCTGAGTTTTCGCCCAGATAGACCTCCCGGCAAAGTTTCATAGACTGCTCGGCATAGGCATGGGAATAGGCATTATTCATCCGCCCATTCTCCGACTCGACGCAGTGAATGTAGGTATCCATACCGGTATAGAACCACCAGTTACGGGGCACGCTGGCAATCAGTTCAGGATCAAGAACAATCTGATTGAATACCGTCCATTCGCATTTCAGGCCCAGCTTTTTAACTGGTCCAGTCAATACGGCGGTCATCGAAACCTCGGCACCCGTTCCTGAAATGGTTGGTACTCCAACGTGATAAACGCCCGGCATTTTGATCAGATTCAGGCCCTGATAGAGCGTTGACGAACCTTCGTTGGTGAGCATCAGCGACAGCGCTTTGGCAATGTCCATAATGCTCCCACCGCCAATGCCAACCACTCCTGACGGCAATCCTTTTTTGGCCAGAATTTCGTCGCGGAGCTGGTCGATCTGATCGGTGGTCGGTTCGTGTTCTTCGACACTGATGTAATAGGTCAGGTCTTCGTCATGAGCCGGAACGCGCCCTTCGAGCGGTTTGCCTTTGAAGTAGTTATCGACCAGAAAGACAAAATAACCCTCGTTATCGACCCGGCGCGGAGCCAGAATAGCATCAAGCTGATCGAAGCTACCCCGCCCGTAAACGGTTTTCTCGACCCCCTTGAAGTTCTTATGTATGGTTTGTGTTGGTGCTGCTACCATTGTGTTGTTAAGCCATATTTACTGAACAATTACGCTTCTACCAGAGTGGCTTTCCGAACGGCGGCTTCGATGTTTGCGGCCAGCGCATCGACTTCGTCAGTGGTCCACGTTGCCCGAATGCCGAACGAGATCAACCGGCCAACTACTGCCTGTGCATTCGGTATGTCGAGGTTGTTATAATCTTGCGGAGCGCCGAATTTTTCGATGGGCAAAGCGGCAGCTGTATGCATATTCTTCAAATGGGTCCACTGGTTAATGAAATGATACATATTCGTGAACCAGTAGTTGAAGCCTCCCACGCCAGCGGCATTCAGTTCGGCAATCACCCGACCAGCGGTTTCCGTATCGGGCAGCAGCAGATTCAGGAACGTTGCCGAATCGCCGTTGGTATCGGGAATACGAGCGAACGATAGGCCCGGAACCTGACCCAATGCCGACAGGAGCTGGGTTTTGTGAATGTTATTTCGTTGAATAATTTCCGGAACCCGGCGCGTCTGTACTACCCCAACTGCAGCATGGAGTTCGCTGATCCGATAATTGAACCCCATAATGGGATGCTGTTCCATACCCCGATTCGTACCAATGTGATCGTGACCATGATCCGAATAGGAGTCCGCGTGTTTATACGCCGTTTCATCGTTCGTGACCATAATCCCGCCTTCGCCAGCCGTTGCAATCTTAAAAAAATCGAACGAATAGGCACCGGTTTTACCCCACAAACCCGTCGAAATACCTTTATAGCTCGCACCCATGGCCTGTCCTGCGTCTTCAACCAACACCAGGTTGTTTTCCTGAATAACCGCCATGATGGCATCCATATCAGCCATCTGGCCACACATATGGACAAGACAAACCGCTTTTGTTTTCGGACTAATCGCCTTACGAATACCATCGGCACTTAAACAAAGTGTGTCGTCGATGTCAGCGAAAACAGGCAATGCGCCCGCCATCAGAACTGCTTCGACCGTAGCGATGTAGGTGAACGGCGGCACAATTACCTCATCGCCAGCACCAATCCCGGCGGCAGCCAATGCACACAGAACGGCGGTTGATCCGCTCGAAACCGCATGAGCGTAGTTGGCCCCTACGAGTTTAGCAACCTCAGCCTCAAACTCACGGGCTTTATAAATATTGTTGCGTTGTGCTTCGTGATTGTAGCGAAACAGGATACCGGTCTCAAGCACATCATTGATTTCCTTGCGCTCGGCCGCTCCAAAAAATTCCATTCCTGGCATAACGAAAACCGTTTAGAAAGCCGCTTCGGAAAATTTTCTCTGTAAGCGACCCGTTTTTTTTGCAAAAGTACGGCTTTTGTAGAGATGTAATACGTTACGTCTCCCGAGTGGGTGGTTTTTGCCGATACGAACTTACAGGAATGTCTATGAGACGCCGGTGGACCGACCAACTAGTGTGGTAGACTTTAATACAACGTTCGCACATCCATAGCGATCCATTCATCGAAAACGACATTTGCTTCGTCGCGCAGGGCTTGTTGCATGGGTATCCGGCGTTCTTCACGGGGTTTCTCTAATTCACCGTAAATAAAATGGTCGTCGAAGCCCGCCCGTGCGGCATCATAGTGAAAAGCACCATACACAATTCGACTCGGGCGTGCCCAGTAAATAGCGCCCAGGCACATTGGGCAGGGCTCGCAGGAGGCATAGAGCGTACAGCCTTCTAATTGAAAAGTTCCCAGATTCTGGCAGGCATCGCGAATGGCGACCACTTCGGCATGGGCCGTTGGGTCGTTGGTTGATGTTACCTGGTTGCAGCCTCGCCCAACAATTTCGCCGTTACGAACAATGACTGAGCCAAATGGGCCGCCCTGTCCGGATGCCATTCCTTCCCGTGCCAGTCGAATGGCCTCCCGCAAAAAGTCATCGTCGCTGGCCAATGGCTGATTCGCCGGTATTTCCTGATTTTGCATGAGTTAAAGTGTCGTCAAATAATTCTGAACGGCCATCTGTGCCGCGTCGTGTCTGTGTACTGTATCTGGAGCAAGCAAATCGCGCGACTCACTATATAAACGAATGCATGCCTGTAAACTGTCAATCAATGAGTCCCGGTCAGGTCTGGCGATTGTGCTACGCAAGCTTTCCAGATCAGCCGGATCGGCCATTGTTTCAATCCGCCTTACTCCCCTGGGCAGGCCACCTTTTTTCAAGTGTAGCATCGGTCCAAGTACGACATTACGCACAAAGGAAAGAAAATCCATTGCTTCAAAATACTCCCCCCTGCCAATTTTCAATGCCGTATAATGAACCCAAATCCAGAAACGATCTTCTGCCCATTGGAAATCGAAGGGAGGATATTGAGCTTCCGACTGCTGAATAACTGAAGTTAGCAAGCCGTCACGCTCCCAAACAATTATTGGGTCTTCAACGCGCTGATAAAATTCAGGAAGCGTCAGAAATTTAATGTCAACGTGCAGCAACGGTGATTCATACAAGGCAATCAGCAAGCGGAGTTCACCAACATGATCACCCCGAAACGACGACAACATTGAACCAAATCGGGACGTATAAGATCGCATCTGGCTCAGATCAGGAGCAATTGGCTGGTTGGTAACCAACACCAGATCAATGTCGGAATAGGCGTCTACAGTTTTCGTAATCCAGGAACCACCAATGGCTAACCCGATGGTTTCGGGGTCATTTTGGATACACTCAATGGCTTTGTCAATAAACGTCTGGAAAGGTTGTAAAATCGTTTGCATGATGCCTTGCGACTAGTGAATTATCGCAAAACCGAGCCCTACCCAGATAAGTTCAGGCATCTACCGGAATTACCTGCCAACCATACAAAAAATCATCTACCTGATCGGGATGACCAGCCCCACGCCCATTGGCCCGGCCGAAATGAGCTTAATTTCCTGTTTATCACCACGACTTTTAAACACAAAATAATTGACCAGATCGAACGCCAGCAGAAATCCACCCTGAAGCATGATCGACTTACCATAACCCTGCAACTGATCGCTTTTATCGGGATGAGAATGGCTGCGTTCGCGCAAGTAAGCTCCGCCCACCACATAGGCAACATCCAAACCAGCGTTCAGGAGTAAGACCTGCTTCATCGTTTCGTGCCGTCTTATGGCCTGCGCCAATGTTTCGTTATCGGCATTGGCTTTCCGTGAGTTCAACAAACCAATGCCGGCAATGCCCAAATTGAACAGGTTCCAGTACACATTCATCTGGTGAAAATACTTCGTCTCACCCGAGGTTTGTCCGGCAGCAATACTTCCGGCCGCGATGTTAGCCAGTGCGTAGCCACCCAGCGCAAAGCCAAGCGTTTTCTGATGCCGAATACGCTGTTCGCTGAAGGCGCGTAATTCTGACGATGGTGAAGCACGTTGAGCCTGAACCGCTGCGCAAAAAAATACAGCGGTAGCTGCAAACAACCAATCCCTGAGCAGATTCATGATGAACTGTTTCTACCTAAACCGGCTGTTCACTGCTGATGTTTCAGGGCTTCTTTCGCGGCCGGGTCGTTGATGTTCACTAACTCACGAATGTTGGGGGCTGTTAGCAGATGCACATCATTCATCATCAGAATCCGGCGGGGTGAATAGGCTCCCTCAGCAATGGCCTTTTGCAAAATCGGCCAGATAGAAGGTTCCCAGATACTCAGCAACGGTTCAGGAAACCGACCGTCGGAGTCATAGAAAGCGGTAGCGTGCTTAGCGGGATCACGTCCTATTACCAACGCATGAATTGACTGAGCCGTCAGCAGTGGCATATCGCAGGCAACTACCAGCCAGGCGGCATCAGGCATCGCCTGAAACGCAGACAGAATGCCATTGAGTGGCCCAACGATGTTGTCGAACGCATCGACAATCAAGGGTTGCTCCACATCGGCCAGTTCTGCGGCCTGATGGCCATTGACCGACCAGAAGACTTTGTTACAACAGGCCTGTAGTAAATCGGTCAGATGTTCGCGCTGGGGCTTGTTATGGTAGGCCAGCACGGACTTGTCCTGCCCCATCCGTATACTTTTCCCACCAATCAGCACAAGGCCGTTGAGCGAATCCACGCCGGGCGAATCCACTGCATCGGCGGACCGGCCAGGTTTATTCACGTTTGAAATCCCGTTTTCCACCCGTCTTTTCCATCAATTTGGTTTCTCTGATGATAATATCGTGCGAAAGGGCTTTGCACATATCGTAGATCGTTAAAGCCGCCACCGATGCGCCAACCAGCGCTTCCATTTCGACACCTGTTTTGCCTTCAGTCGAGACAAGGCAGTCTACAATAGCATCTGGTCCGGCGGCCGTAATCGTGATCTGACAGTTATCAAGGCCCAGTGAGTGACAGAGAGGTATCAGGTCATCGGTGCGTTTGGCAGCCATGGTTCCGGCAATAATGGCTGTCTGGAATACGGGGCCTTTGCGCGTTTGAATATCGGCACCGGTCGATCCAGACTGGGTTAGATGCTGCATGATTTCAGGTCCTAAAACAACGATACTGCGCGCGCGGGCCGTGCGACGACTTATTGCCTTTGCGCCAACGTCGACCATCGCCGGGTTTCCATTGGCGTCGAGGTGAGAAAGAGAATCCATAATCGAATGAATAATGGAGAATGAATAGTAGGCAGGACTTTGGCTTAGAACCGTACAATGGTTATTAATATCATTATTAGAAACCGTGGTATGGTTCTAAGCCAAAGTCCTGCTAGAGTATGGTAATACAAAGGTAGATGACGGTTAACTGTATTCTATTTTTTCCTTGTACATTGTCCATTATTCATTCGTCATTATTTATTGCCCATGCTTTCCGTTGCCGACGCTTTTGTCATTACTCAACAGCATCTATTGACGCTGCCAGCAGAGTCTATTCCAGTTACCGAAGCCACTGGCCGCGTACTGCGCGAAGCCATTCGTGCCGACCGTGATTTCCCGCCATTCGACCGAATCGCGATGGATGGCATTGGGATTTCGTTTTCGGCCTACGCATCGGGCCAGCGAACATTTTCTATAATTGGCAGACAGTTTGCCGGGCAACCACAACAAACGCTGACCGACCCAACGGCCTGTCTGGAAGTGATGACTGGGGCCATGCTCCCCCTGGGAGTCGATACGGTTATTCGGTATGAGGACGTAACAATTGCCGATGGACAGGCAACAATTACGATCAATGACATTGAGCAGGGGCAACATATTCATCGGTGTGCTACGGACCGACAGGCCGGGGATGAATTAGTCCGCGAGGGTATGTTACTTGGCCCGTCGGCCGTTGCCGTAGCGACTTCAGTGGGTCAGGCAATGCTGTCGGTTACGGCCCTTCCCCGCGTAGCGTTGATTTCGACCGGTGATGAATTAGTCGATGTGGATGAAACGCCCCTGCCCTATCAGATTCGACGCTCGAACACCTATATGCTTCGAGCCGCTTTGCTATCGCTGGGCATCACGGCAACACTACACCATATAATCGATGATGAAGAGGTGCTAGCTGATAACTTAGCGAAGCTAATGGCAGAAAACGACCTATTGATTTTAAGCGGGGGTGTTTCGGCGGGTAAAGCTGATTTTGTACCGGCGGTACTAGCCCAATTGGGTGTTCAGAAACAATTCCATCAAATAGCCCAGCGTCCCGGAAAACCACTCTGGTTTGGCACAACGTCGCAAAAAACGGTCTTTGCATTACCCGGCAATCCGGTTTCAACGGTGCTCTGTGCCTATCGCTATGTGATGCCTTACCTGCGGGCATCGCTCGGTTTGGCCATTGCCGCCCCTCAGTATGCTCAACTGGCGAAACCCATCACGTTCCGGCCTGAGATCACTTATTTTCTGCCGGTTCGACTAACCTCTGAACCGGACGGCCGAACACTGGCGCACCCACTACCCGGCTCCGGTTCTGCCGATTTTGCCAATTTATTAGACGCCGATGCGTTTATGGAATTACCTGCCGACCGATCAGAGTTTGGCGCCGGAGAAGCGTTTCCGTTATGGGGTAAATGAAACGTTCCCACCAGTAATCGCAGCCGGTCAACTGCGTACATCTGCCAGAAATAAAACTGTATCAATGACAACGTTTAAAACCGTAAAAGTAGGCGTAGTGCAAGCCACTCCAGCTTTGTTTGATCTGGAAGCCAGCGTCGATCTGGTTATCTCCTGGATCGAGCGAGCTGCTCAGGAAGGCTGTCAACTGCTGCTTTTTCCGGAATCGTTTATTCCCTGTTACCCTCGTGGGTTGACGTTCGACGCCATTGTGGGTAGACGGACAGATAAAAGCCGAACCACATGGCTGGATTATTGGGCAAACAGCATTGAGGTGCCTTCTTTGCCGGTTAGCCGAATTAGTGAAGCCATCAGAAAAGCCCGACTGTTCACTGCACTCGGCGTAACGGAACGAGATCCGATTGGCGGTACGCTGCATTGCTCGTTGCTCTATTTTGGCAGTGATGGCACATTCCTCGGACAACATCGCAAGCTCAAACCCACCGGCCTTGAGCGGTATATCTGGGGAGAAAGTGATGGCAGTACGCTGGTCAGTTTTGACACGGATTTGGGACGAATCTGCGGACTTATCTGCTGGGAAAATTACATGCCCTTAGCCCGAATGGCAATGTACCAGAAAGGAGTCGAGATTTATCTGGCTCCCACCGCCGACTCCCGCGATAGCTGGCAGGCAACGATGCAACACATTGCGCTGGAAGGCCGTTGTTTTGTTCTGGCCAGTAATCAGTTTGTCCGAAAGGCCGACTATCCGGATCGTTACCAGCCCGATCTGGTCAACGAACCGGAGATCATGAGCAGTGGCGGCAGTGTGATCATTTCACCACTGGGCGAAACTCTGGCCGGGCCGCTCTGGAATCAAGAGGGTCTACTTACGGCCGATCTTGATTTTTCAATCCTGGCAAAGAGTAAATTAGATTTTGATTGTATCGGCCATTATTCGCGAAACGACGTTTTTAAGTTAGATGTTGTGAATCAGCCACCCAGTATGAAAATTGAAGGCTAATCAATGCAGCTAGTACCGTCTCCTGAGCTTTCGAGCCTTGTTAAGCATTACCTGATCATTGAAAACCAGGTAGACCGTACACCTATTTACCGTTTTTTTCCCGACGGGCACGCTGGCTTTGTTTTCACGTATGCTGACCCGCTCACGCAATACTACGGTACCGACCAGCCATTAACATTACCCAACAGCTTCGTTTACGGGCAGGCCAATCGCTACCATACTTTGCTTTCAGGCAGGAAACTAGGCATGCTGATTGTCGTTTTACAGCCCTGGGGATTACATGCAGTTTCGGGTATACCCGGAAACGAAACGACGAATAACCAGATTAGCATTTCCAGCGTGTTTGGCAATGACGGCAGCCATTTGCAGGAGCAAATTTTAAATGACGCGGACAATACAAGCCGAATTAAACGAATTGAGATTTTTTTGCTCAAGCACTGGCAAGGGTTGTCTTACGAGTCTGTTTTGGTTCAGGCGTCCATTCATCGTATTCATCAAACGAAGGGGGCAACGACTGTTCAGGCATTGACTCAATACCTGAGCGTAACGGAACGAAGCCTCGAACGCCGATTCGAAAAGATTGTGGGTATTCGTCCAAAGCAGTTTGCCCGAATCATTCGCTTACAGCATTGCCTTAAAGTTCACCGCGAAAATCCGGCCCTCACATTAACCGAATTAGCCTATACTACTGGCTATTATGATCAGGCACATTTCATTCGGGAGTTTACCAACCTTGTTGGCATCACCCCTACGCAATATGATGCCAATACGCAGCGTCTGGCCGTTAATCTAATGCCTTTAGGCTCTCCTGTCGGCCCTTAATCGATTTGTCGGTTTTATACAATCGCGGCCTTTCTATGTTCTCTACTTTTGAGCCAAATTCAACCAGACATGGAAAATCTTCGTATTGCAACAGCCCAGTTCGAGAACGCCAGTGGCGACAAAGCCTATAATTTGGCCATGATTCGGCAGCTATCAGAAAAGGCGGCCCAGCAGGGCGCTCAGGTCGTGGCTTTTCATGAATGCTCCGTTACTGGCTATACATTTGCCCGCCATTTATCGAAAGAACAAATGCTGGCCCTGGCCGAATACATACCCGGTGGCGATAGTATTCAGACCCTGACACAGATTGCACGCGATTATGACATCGTTGTCCTAGCCGGTTTATTTGAGAAAGATCAACAGGATCGGCTATTCAAGGCTTATGTCTGTGTGGGAAAAGATGGACTGATTGCCAAATACAGAAAACTCCATCCGTTTATCAATCCTCACCTGCTCCCCGGCGATCAGTATGTGGTCTTTGAGTTGTTTGGCTGGAAATGCGGTATCCTGATCTGCTATGACAACAATGTCATCGAAAATGTACGGGCTACGGCTTTATTGGGAGCCGATGTCATTTTTATGCCCCATGTAACAATGGGCACCCCTTCGCCCCGACCAGGTGCCGGATTCGTAGACCCAGTCCTGTGGGAAAATCGGGAAACAGATCCGACCTCTGTCCGTCTGGAGTTTGATGGGATGAAAGGCCGGGCCTGGTTAATGAAATGGCTCCCGGCTCGTGCCTATGACAATGGCGTGTATGTCGTTTTCTCGAATCCGATTGGTATGGACGATGATCAGTTAAAGAACGGTTGTTCGATGATCATCGATCCGTTTGGTGATGTCATAGCCGAGTGTCGGCAATTAGGTAATGAGGTCATAACCGCCACCTGCAATCCCGAAAAACTCCAGCTGGCTGGTGGCCATCGGTATCGCAATGCCCGTCGGCCCGACCTCTACCGCGACATACTTGGCCAGGCTCATACCGCCGAACAAAAAGTAGTCTGGCTGAAACCAGATGACACCTTTACCAGCTAATTGCTCAGTGGATTTACCAAGATCAGGCTATGGAACGAAAAGGAGCGTTTATTACTCCAGATTCTTTTTTTTCCGCAGCTCTTTTACTTCGAAATCGAACTGAAGTTCGTTCATGCATTTAAAGTGCTTCAACGGGCATTGATCAAACCCAATTTTGGAGCAGGGGCGGCACTCCAGTCCCGTTTTTTCGATCACGACATAAGGCGTTTTGTAGGGATACATGCCCAGTTGGGGAGTCGTGTTTCCCCAGATTGAATAGACCTTCTTTTTGAGAGCGGCCGCAATATGCATCAGCCCGGTATCGTGGCTAAATACGACCCGTGCACCCTGCAATAACGACGCAGACTGATTGAGGTTATACTGCCCGCAGGCATTATAAATCATTCGCTTGCCAATGGCCCGAACAATTTCATCACCAACCTCACGGTCTTCTTTACCGCCCAGCAAAATAATTGGATGATCGATTTTCCAGCAAAGCTCAATCATACGCAGTAACGGCAACTTTTTGGTTGCGTGCTGCCCGCCGATGGCGTATGCCACATAATCGTGTCGGTGCGTATCGGGCAACCACTCGGTTTCGACCTGATCTTTGTAGGGTATGAAAAAGTCGAGGCCCCGCCCGTCGTTCTGAACGCCCAGTGCCTGCACGGTTGCCATATACCGATCCACAATATGCACATTGGGCATGGCATTGACTTTCCACCGGACATAGAACCACTTACGCAGGTTCAGCTTGTCGAAACTATATGATTTTGCCCCGAGGCTAAGTTTGATCAGCCTCGTACGCAGATTATTGTGCAGGTCAATGACATAGTCGTACCGTTCGGCCCGTAGCTGTCGAATAAGATCACTGAGGCTATCTTCCAGAAAATACCGTTTGTCGATATAGGGATTGTGATCAACAATGGATTGATAGGCCCGTTTCGTGCAAAAATGCACCTCGGCACCCGGCAGTTGCTGCTTCAGGCACCGTACAACAGGCGTCGTCAATACAATATCGCCGATGGATGAGAAGCGTAAAACGAGAATTTTTACCGGGGGAGCCATGATACGACTTATTTCCGCAAAAATATCACTTTTTAGGTAGGTAACCAAACCATTCAGTAGGCCCACCAACGAGGTTTATTACGCGTTCTGTAGAGATTATTTTCGCAGATCACACAAGCTGATGGCTGCGGCACCGTTACTGGTGGATCGAGATCAGGAACGCCCTGACCTGTGCTTCGATCCACATAAATAAATTGCTCCGAAACACCAGCCGCACCAAAGTATCCAAACGCCATTGTGGCCGGATCGCTCACGCAACGAACGTTACCCTGAACAATGGCAGGGGCCGCATCGAACAGCCCACCCGTATTGGTGGTTAGCTGCCGGACACTCTTCCAGAACGTATAGGCTCCTTTGCTGATGGCCTGCTGCTGAACCTCAAGGTAATAGCGACTGGTCGACTTAAAAGGCGCCCGCATAATAAACTGACGACTGATGGCCTGCCCGTTGATATTGACGTCGGAGTTTACACTTATACAGCTATAACAACGAACAATATCCCAGCAGGGCGAACAGCAGTCAAAGCCAATAAGGGTACCATCTCTCGTTTCCTGCTTCAGGCAAATATCAATCGGTTCATAGTGCTGCCAGTCCCATTTATAATAATCTCCCGTCGTTTCAGGATCTTTGGTATCCAGATACACATTCCACCCCTGGTTTTTGGCATTCACAACCGATTCGCCCTCTACAGTGTATTCATAGTATAGTTTCTGAATAGGGGGGGCCGCTCGCAGTACTTCAGCATCTGACTCATAGCGTTTACCGGCCTGGGTTACAATCGTCACTTTATAACTGCGCCCCACAACGCCCTGAATGCCCCCCACCCGCGTCTGATACACACCGCCGGGTGCCTGTTCGGTCAGCGTTTCCCGGTTTCCCTGGTTGTCTTCAATGGTTACGGTAGCTCCCGTTTCCAGCAGATTCAGGCTTTTGTAGGAATAGTCGGCTGTTCGGGTCAATCTGACCGTATAAGGTCCTGCCTGGTCCGTAATCTGCCCTTCAATAATTAACGAAGGAGGAATACTGACTGTGCCAGGCTGGAACTCAGTCACGCAGGAGAAAACGGCCAGCAAAACCCCAAGTCCATATATGAGCAGTCTGAAATAATTCATGATCAGAACTTGAAATTATAGGTTAATGATGGAAAGGCCGTTCCGAAAATTGACAGCTTATAGGCATCGGTAGAAGACGCCGAACTTAGCTTATAGAAAATCGAGTAGGCATTTTTATGGGCATAAACATTGTAGATCGAAAAAACCCAACTGCTTTGGTTGCGTTTTTTCTTGAGCGGATTCTGCTCAAACGTCATCGAGAAATCTAGCCGGTGATAGTCAGGAACGCGCTGTTGATTTCGATCGAGGTAAATGGGTACGAGTATTCCCCCCACTTTAGCAAGCGCCGATGGCTGCGTGGTCGGGCGGCCTGTGCTATACGTAAAATTCAACGACAGACTGAACCAGGTCGTTGGTCGATAAATGGCCAATACGTTCAATGTATGCGGCTTGTCGTAATTAGCTGGATAAGCCCGGCCATTGTTAACGCGCTCTTCGGCATAAGGACTGTTCATGGTCAGGAACGTACGCGCATAGGTGTAGCTGATAAAACCACTCCAGAGGCCCTTGTTTTTGCGCAGTAATCCTTCAAACCCATAAGCTTGTCCACTACCCTGCACAATCTGCGTTTCGACCGCTTCGGCCAGTTGGAGTTCGGCCCCATCCCGGTAATCAATCGCATTGGTCAAGGTTTTATAATACACCTCACCCGACGCTTCAATGTCGTTGTCGGATGTATTACGGAAATACCCGAGTGCCCATTGATCAGCAATTTGCGGTTTTGTATAACTGTCGCTCAAGTGCCAGCGCGAGGTTGGCAGGGCAGCTGTTGTGTTCGTAATCTGGTGAATATATTGCCGCAATCGGCTATAGCCCGCCTTGATCGCTTTCCCTTCCCCTACCGACCAGCGAACCGCCAAACGGGGCTCCAGACCACCCGCCGAATGGTAAATATTACCCGCCCCATACGTTTTCGTTGAGGCTACGGTTTCGTCCTGGCGAGGTCCGTTTTCCTGATACGTCCGTACTGTCTCTGGCCCCCGATTCAGCAAGGTAGAATAGCGTAACCCCACTACAACCGACACATCTGTATTCAGTTTCCATTCATCCTGTACATAAGCCGCCAGTTCGTAGGCCCGTTCGCGGGCAAGATCTACGGGCAACACGTTCGAGAAAGGGCCGGGAATTCTGGTATTGGGCTGAACCAGATAATCAATGGCACTGATGCCTGCCTGCCACTGATGCGTTTCATTGGGCGTATAGGTGAAATCAGATTTGATCTGCCGATGCCAGATCCCTGATTTTAGTTGAAAGGCGTTTGCTGAATCTGGCGACGACAGATCAGCCTGGTAGCGACTAAAAATGGCCGATGTCGCCAGATTCAGTTGTTTGCTGATGAAATAATTCCAGCGTAACGATCCTGTCAATGTCTGGTAGTTAAACTGGGTTGAGGACGCATTGATTTCCTGTCCTGACAGCGAGTCTGACGCCAGCTTAAATACATCGGTGCTTACATAACCTGTCAACGTAATGGTATGCTGTTCGTTGGGCTGGTATTTAAGCTTGCTTGTCAGATCATAGAAATTGGCCTTTGTGTCTTTCAGGTTTGGGGGAGCCAGCTTAAATAAAAAATCATTGAATGAAGCGCGGGCGGCCGCCAGAAACGAGAGTTTGTTTTTAATGATTGGCCCTTCGATGCCTAATCGGCTCGAAATGATACCAATACCACCGTTAATTCCCCATTTCTCGGCACTTGGTTCCCGGATTTTCACGTCCAGCACCGATGAAGCCCGGCCTCCATACATAGCTGCCACGCCCCCTCTATTTAGCGTTACATCACGCACAACATCAGGATTAAAGACCGAGAAAAAGCCCATCAGATGGCTAGAATTGAAGACCGGCGCATCATCGAACAAAATCAGATTCTGATCGGCACTACCACCCCGAACATTGAAGCCGGGTGCACCTTCGCCAACTGTCGTTACACCGGGCAGTAAGAGTAAGCTACGAACAATGTCGACTTCACCCATCAGCGGGGGTATGCGCCGAATGCTCCGAATAGACAGCTGAGAAACACCAATTTCGACTTTGCGTACATTGCGGTCGGGGGTTTCGCTCGTTACAACTACTTCTTCCAGATCTTTGGCATCATCTTCCATAGTAATCTCCCGGAAGAGAGTTTTTTGCAGCGAGATGGTATCCTCTTTGGTTCGATAGCCAACATGAGAGAAGCGCAGGATATAGTTCCCGGGCGGTAACTGTACAATATAAAATCCATCTTTGGCCGTCACGTAGCCTTTCGATACGTTCAGAACCACAATGTTAACTCCCTGAATAGGCTTTCCGGTTTTGACATCCCGGACATAGCCTGTAGCCGGAAACGTAGTGGCGTGGCCATTCGACGAGGTTCGTTGCTGGGCTAATGCCCCGTTAAGCAAACAAACGGACACGAACAGTAAATGTAAAAAGCGCATAGAACCGGGTTTAGGGAGCTCAGAACTGGCAGCCTGGCGTCAACAATGGTATGACATATCAAGGATATAAAGAGATAAAATCCATGATTTACCCTATTATGCCTATCATTAATCCATAGTTAATCCCTTCAGACGCTACGCTACCCTATGTACGTGTCCTTTCCCGTCGTCGTTGCAGATAGTCGCTCATTTCGGTCAGCGTCAGGGCATTGAAGGTCATGGCGCGGATTAGCCCACCTTTCCGGCCGATGGCATAACGGGCAGCTTCGTGATCAATGGATACGTTTTAAGCGTTGGTGTGTTCCGCAGAGTCTCTTAGCTTGGCAAACCTTGCTTCTAATCACCTGGTAAATAGCTTATTTGTCCCGAACGGTGCGACCTAGGGTTATATACTTCATTCGTTATATTATTTCTGTAATAAATTAAATAAATATTGTTCTCTCATGACACTTATCCCAGATCTCATTCCTCCAGACACTTAGCTCGTCATCTCTAAAACCTAAATCAACATGATCATTAGTATACTATTTGTATTTATTAGCCTAAACAATTTATATACTCTATTTAAATTATAGACTGTTTATATATATCCAAAAAACATTATTAATATCTCATTAGATAATTTTATACAAAAAATTTTAATTAGTGACTTTTTGAGTGATTTCGTCCGGAAAAATGGTGATTCCAGAAAAGAGAGCGATCATTCTCTTGGCTAATGAACGGACAACATCGTTTTTTACAACAAAAGCCCCGCGACAGTTTGCAGACCGGACGCAGGGCTTTAATTAAATCTAATGTTTCACCATTAAACAAGTTAAAGTTAATGAAAAAACTGTTATTCTCTACCGCCTTATTGTTAGTATTTAGTCTGGCTTGCGAGCGCCCTGAATCCACCATTAATAACCCTCTTAAGCCTGCCGATCAAGCAAGTATATCCGTCGCAGAAGCAAAGAATTATTTTATCAATACAGTCTTACCCTCAACTGCTTCAGCCAGGCAAGCCGAACCTAATAAATATGAACGCTATGTTTATTGGGGGTCGGCAAAAAAAGTAAAGCAGACCAATGGACTGGAAGTGATTGCCGCCCCCGTCAGATATAAAACAAATGGTAGGCCCGGTGTAATTATTTGGGATAATAAAGCGTCCGACGACGAAAAACAGGCTAAGATCGAGAATGTCCTTGATGCGAAAGAATGTTTGCTGACTTACAAGGATAAATCCGGCAACATCCAAACACAATTAGTGCAATACATTCCTAACAGAGAGTACAAAAAACAGAATAAGGGAGATATTTCGAAATATGATTTTACCGGCTGGGTCCTGGCCATGACTTGGGATGAAAAGTTCATTATTGGCTATGAATTTAAGAACGGTAAGGACGTTAAGCAACTGTCTACTTCAAGCAAAGTTTCCGGAGGACGTGTCGCTGATTGTACTTATACCTATTACGAATCTGTTACATCCTCTTGTTACCCTTGTGGGTCTGGCTGTACAGAATGTAAGGTTACTCCTACCAATAACTATCAATCCTATTGTACTAACCCTTCCAGTAATAGTGGGACTGACGGGAACACAGGTGTAAGCTATGGCAGTGAAAATTATGTACTGGGAGATGCAGATGCAATTGCTGTTGCTGGATATAATGATCTTCTAGGAGACTTTGATGTTTTGAGTGACCCCATACGACCACATATTACTGTAATGATTAGTAAACCATGCCAAGGAGACGCTCTCCGTGCATTAATTAACAATGCTCAAGTTGCACAAGCTGAATACTCAAGCAACATGAATAACTGCTTAATTGCTGCTGGTTTTGGGGCTGCTGCCATTGATGTAATGAACAATGGTGGCTTTTATAAAATGATAGTAGCTCAAATGAAAAATTCAGGAGGTCAAGGACCTGCTGGTTATAGAGCGGCAATGGTTAACCTTGGCTTTGGTGCGCTTGCTGCTTCAGTTTGTGTTAATTCTGCATATAATATTCTTCAAACAAAGTATATTCAGTACGAAAGTGATTTTAAAGTTCAATATAATACCTGTAACTAACAAAGCTTTCCCTACTTCTTAATAGAGTAGGGAAAGTATTAAAGACATGAATACAAATCCAAAATTCTTCGTAGTTATTTTGTGTCTCGGGCTGAGCGTACTAATTGTAATCTATAATAACGAACTTTTCTCATTTTTGGAGCTTATTTTTTCACCAGAGGTGAATAATTATAGAATGTCTATAACTTCATGTTTAATTTGGGTCACTTTATGGCCTCTAGCGATAATTGAATACTTTTCGAAACGGTTTTGGATCTCCTTAGCTACATTCTTAGTTGTAGGCATAGTACATGATATAATAGACTTGTTATAGTGGCTTAAATTTGGAATATGAAACTTCTAATTACCTATTTAAAGACGAAAAGACAGTAGCGTTCAGCAACTGGGTTAGATCAAAAACGATTTGACAAACTCCTGCTGTTATTCGAAAAAGCTTATCTAGATTTATTTGGTCAATCCATCGAGCAACGACAGGAGGAGTGTCCCGAACTACCTTGTTTGAACACCTATACTGACTTATTATTTTATACGCTATTCTCACGCCCCGGCGCCCCGGTTAAAATCAGGACTTACGTATGATTTGCTAGGGCTAGTAACAGGTATGGATGGTTCGTCGGCTAAGCGTAATCAGGACTTGGGACTGGCCGTTTTACAGCAGACCTTAGCCATCAGTGGTTATGCCCCTAAACGCAGTTTTCGTTCACCAGAAGAGTTTCAGATTTATTTCCAAAAGCATAAAACACTGATCGTTGATGCCACCGAGCAACGCACTCAGTGCCCTAAGGCCTCTGGCTATAAAGAGTTGATGTATAGCGGCAAAAAAAACCCACACCGTCAAGGCTATGATTATTGTTACGCCTGATCGGTATGTGCATTATGTTAGCCAATGTTGGGTCGGTAAAAGCTATGATTACAGTCTGCTCAAGTACGAATTTCCGCCCCACCAGAATTGGTTTAAACACCACCAGATTCGATTAGATTTAGGCTATCAGAGGTTTAATAAAAACTATGAATGTCAGCAAGTTATTATACCTAAAAAGAAACCTCGCCAGCAAAACTTAACCGATGAAGACAAAACTGCTAATCGGCAAAAATCGTCCGAACGGATTTATGTTGAACATTCGATCGGCGGCCTGAAACGCTACCGAATTTTGTCAGACAGGTTGCGCATTCATGACTGTGGTGTATACAATAAAATAGTGGAAGTATGTGCCGGACTTTGGAACTTCTACCTGACTAACTAATTCATTATCACCGTTGCAACATGTCTACTGCGTGGATATAATAATCAGTGGAGTTTTTATGAGGATTTAGCGTGGGGTGGTTTAGAAGGGACTCAGGCTTTTGCCAATTTAAGCAGCCAGGATCAACAACGTATTAGAGACCGAGTTTTAGTGGACTTAATAGGTAAGAATTCGAATGGTAACCCGCAAGCTCATGTTGGCCGCGATGGTGGATGCAATTAAAATAGATTTACATAAATTTTGTAACTATGAAAATAGGCCTTTTAATTCTATTGGCAGTGTGGATGTGGTTCCCTTACTATAAAACAAGCGAGGTGACGACTTATCCAAGCCATGCATTAGGCGATACATGTAAAACCATCGTAAAACGGTTTACGGTCGGCCAGCACAAGTCTATCCTATCCGGAGTACTTATAGACTGTGAAACGCAGGAACCTTTAAAGCTGGGTGTTTTAAAAATTGACGGAATTATTTTCAATACAGATAGTTCAGGTAAATTTCATAAACCGTTGAAACCCGGAAACTATCTGGTAAGAGCAGGTTGGCCTACTTATCAGCTTGAAACAATCAGGACGAAACTACGATCAGGCGATTCGCTATACGTCGTTTTTCATCTTAAGACCGATAAACGCCCATTAGAGTAGGGTATTGGGTCTACAACCAGACAACGTCAAAAGGCAAGTATAAATCAGAATTCAATCAGTACGTTCGTGCGAATGTGCTGATTGAATTCTGATTTAGGGAAGAACGGATATCCGTGACTTTTACGCTCATTTTCTGGCTTCACTATTTTATTTTAGCCTCCCGTCGTCGTTGCAGATAGTCGCTCATTTCAGTCAGTGTCAGGGCATTGAAGGTCATGGCGCGGGTCAGCCCACCTTTCCGGCCGATGGCTACGCCGTAGTGCATGTCGAGCAGCCCGACCAGATCGTGCGCATCGGGGTTAATGCTCAGCATCACTCCCTTCTGCATGGCATAATCGATCCAGTGCCAATCGATATCGAGCCGGTAGGGGCTGGCGTTGATTTCGATCACAACCTGATGCTCCGCGCAGGCGTCGATGATAGCCCGGTGATCGATGGGATAGCCTTCGCGGGCCAGTAGCAGACGGCCGGTCGGATGTCCCAGAATCGTTGTATAGGGGTTTTCGATTGCCCGTAGTAATCGCGTTGTCGCTTTTTCGAGCGACATGGTCAGGGTCTGGTGCACCGATGCGACAACATAATCGAAGGTCGCCAGCGTAGCCTCGTCGTAATCCAGAGAACCATCGCCCAGAATGTCGGATTCGATACCCTTAAAAATGCGAAAGTCCTGACCAAAACCAGCATTGAGCTGATCGATCTCAAGTTGTTGCTGTCGAACCCGGTCGCTGTCGAGACCGTTGGCATAGGAAGCCGTTTTTGAGTGGTCGGCAATACCAAAGTAGGTCAGGCCCAGTTCACGGCAATAAGCCGCCATATCCGCAACCGACTGTTTCCCGTCCGACCAGGTGCTATGGTTATGAAGAGTTCCGCGCAGATCTTCCCAGGTCACAAGCTCGTCATTGCGATGACGACTGGCCCAGCGAAACGCGAAGTCATCCTCCCGCATTTCGGGTACAATGTAGGGCAGACCCGCTCGGGCATAAATGGCCGCTTCAACCTCAGCCGTTTCTGCTTCAACTTCGGCCATCGTGCTGGTTTGGGCGATCTGCAATAACGGAAATCCGCCATTACCGACTTGTTGCAGATGCGAATCGGTTGCCGTTTGAATGAATAGCTGCCGGTTTATCTGTTCGGCCGGATACAACGGCAATTCAACCAGTACGTCGAATCCCTCCAGTTTTCCCCGCCATACAAACGGCGACGACTCGGGCTCGTTCTGCTCCAGATTGGCCAGATTGTCCAGTGTCTTCATCGCAGAAATTGGATCACTGGTCTGTACCAGCAATTGTACCGTATCGACCTCTTGTGCCTTCCTGCGGACCTGACCGCTGATCTCGACCCGCTCGAAGTGTTTTATTAGTTCATCGTGCAGCACATTGGCAATCATGGCTGCTTTGTCCATGCGAACCTTTCCCTGCTGTTCCTGTAAAAACTCCAGGGCCGTCAGAATTTTCTCCTGCGTATTGGCACCGAACCCCTTAATCTTAGCAATCTGGCCGTTTTCGCCTGCTAATTTCAGGTCACGAAGATTGTCGATACCCAATTCCTGCCAGAGGGTCCGTACCTTCTTAACGCCCAATCCTTTGATCCGGAACATATCCAGAACACCCGACGGCGTCTGAGCCAATAGCTCGTCTAGATCGGTTAGGTGTCCGGTCTCGACGATTTCACGGATTTTACCAGCCACTGACTTGCCAACACCGGGCAGTTTGGTTAGCTCATCGACCGATAGCTGGGCCAGATCAGCGGTGGTTTTGTCCAGATTGAACGCGGCCGTCTGAAAAGTCCGTGTGCGGAAGGCATCACGGTCATGGAGTTCCATTAGTCGACCCGTTAGTTCGAGTAGATCAACGATTTCGGAATTGGTCATAGCAATAAAGAGATTCACTCCGCAAGTTAGGCAATTGGTCAGATTTGACTGACAACGCAGAAAAGGGTCAGTCTATCTTTACTACATAAACGTAAAACTTTTGGACCTGGAGCCGTGCCATGGTTCTTGATGACGATTAATAAACCGTGGCACGGCTCCAGGTCCAAAAGTTTTACAACCAACACAAATCGTTTTCCTCACAAGGCAACCTTATCAACTTATCATGGAATCTACTGATCAAAAACCTGCTGACCGCGACCCCTATTTATGGAAACAGGCCAAAGCCCGCGTTGGCTTTCGGATGCATTTACGGTCTTATTTAATCGTCAATAGTACGCTCTGGATTATCTGGGCCGTTTTATCATTCGCCTTTCGTTCACCAAGCCATTGGGGATTCATTTTCCCCTGGCCCATCTTCCCTACACTTGGCTGGGGTATTGGCCTGGCTTCGCATTACTTTGGTGTTTACCGGGGTGGTAGCGAAAAAGACATGATCGAACAGGAATACCAGAAGTTAACGAGTCAACAACGATGAAGCAGATCGTGCGTTTTCCGGCCGGATTCGGCATGTGCTATTGCTTCCGGCTGGAAAACTCATTGATTAATTACAATATCGTATTTCGTCAAAAGGCCGGGCAAATTATCCAGCGAGAACCGGGCTTTTTTCAATTTATTATCATCTGGATTCAACTCCAGATTGTACGAAGTCGAGAAATCTACCTGAGCCAGGTTGTTTTCTTCGAATCGGGCCAGTTCCAGGTCACAATGTTTAAATAGGGTTCCGACCAGCTCGCATTTCAGGAAATGCGCTTCTTTCAGAGAACACTCTATAAAATGAGCTTTCTTCAACTTACGGTTAATGAAAGCGGTATAATCAAGTCGGCATTCCTGAAAATCGACGTGAAATCCAAACGCATTGCACTGACCAAAATCGACATGAGCTAGTTTGCAGTTGACAAAACGAACATCATAGAGCTTCGTATTCCGTAGCGCTATTCTGGTTAGATTACAGTCTTCGAAACGGCAATTGACAAAGTTCGACCCCGTAAACTCCAGTTGGGCTAAATCGAGTTTACGGAATAGGCATTGTTCAAATTCCTGGCCGATCCATTGCGCGGGGGCTTTATTCTGTTGATCAAAGACCTGATTATAATATTCCATTGATCACTACCTAAACGGCTACTGGCGCTTTAATGGCTGGATATGGGTTGTAATTCTCCAGGGTAAAATCCTCATACGTAAAGTCAAATACCGATTTCACAGAAGGATTCAGATGCATGGTAGGCAATGGGCGTGGTTCGCGGGATAGTTGTGTTTCGACCTGCTCCAGGTGATTTAGATAGAGATGCGTATCGCCACCGGTCCAGATAAACTCATACGGTTCCAGACCACACTCCTGAGCGATCATCATTGTCAATAATGCATAAGACGCAATGTTGAAGGGAACGCCTAGAAAAACATCGGCGCTACGCTGATAAAGCTGACAGGACAGCTTGCCATCGGCCACATAAAACTGAAATAAAGCATGACAGGGCGGCAAGGCCATGCCTGGCACATCCGCTGGATTCCAGGCCGATACGATCATCCGGCGCGAATCGGGCGAATTTTTTAACTGCTTCAAAACATCGCTCAGCTGATCGATCATACGCCCATCGGTAGCCGCCCAGCTTCGCCATTGACGACCATAAACCGGCCCCAGGTCACCGTTCTCGTCGGCCCATTCATCCCAGATCGAAACCCCGTTGTCTTTCAGGTATTTAATATTGGTATCTCCTTTGATGAACCACAGTAGTTCATGGATAATTGACTTCGTATGAACCTTTTTGGTTGTCAGTAACGGAAAGCCCGCCTGCAGATTGAAACGCATCTGATAACCGAATACGCTGATGGTACCGGTGCCGGTGCGATCGGTTTTGCGGGTGCCATTAGCGAGAACATGGCGCAGTAGGTCGTGGTATTGTTGCATTCAGCAAAGAAACGAAAAAGCGACTTTATTACAGACCCGAACCCTACCTTTTTGCAATCGATTCACGGGAAGTATTCCATTGATATTTGTCGAAGTCGGTCTCAACTAATTACTAACTAAGCTGCCAGGCTCAGCGTACAGACACAGTAGCGGGTTTGTTTAAAGGCCTTGATGAAACGAAAATGTTTATCCTACAGCCCATTAAAAGAACTTATTATTTATTTATTTTTACATTTATACCATTTGTGTGATTTCAGCCGATCTTACGTCTAGCATACTGAATCTATTTTCATGTATGCAGCCTGAAGGTTGAACTCTATTTATCCTACAAATTCTCTGCCTATCTCGATAGTAGTCTGGCTTCGATTCTATGAATTTTACTACACGTATTGGCTGGATACTGGCCGTTGGCTTATTAATTCCAATACTAATTGGCATAAATGCCCACCGCACAACCGAGCGGATGGTCAGCCAGAATCGTCTGCTCATTCATACGCATCTGGTATTACAGAAAACGCAGCAGATCCAGGCGCATTTAACCAATTTAGATAATGATCTACGAGGTTATCTGCTTAGTCAGAATAATCCTTTCTTTAAAGCAGACTACGATCGGAATGTCGGGCAAATGGCGGGTTATTTAAAAAATATTACCGCGCTTACTATCGACAATCCTGCTCAGCAGCAGCGGCTGCGAACGATCAGCCAGCTTTTCGAACAAAAATTAGCTCATGGTAACATATTGTTCACCAAGCGCTCACCCCAGGAGGGTCTGGCTCGCCTTGATTCAGTGCGAACATTCATGGGTTTTAGCGACCAGTTATTCCACCAGTTAAAAACAATAGAAGCCGTAGAGAACGAACTACTAACGGTAAGGGCAACTGCCAGTGAGCAATCGGCCACTTATGCCACCCGCAGCAGCATTGCAGGGGCCGTTGCAGCGCTGGCGATCATTCTGTGGGCAATTTTCCGATTACTGAAAACCCTTAATAATGCAACGCGTCTTAACCGCCAACTGGCTCAGAATGAACAGCAGCTTAAACGGTTTCTGGAAGCGGTACCCGTATCAATTGTGGTTGTCAATAAAGACGGGAAACTGTATTATGCCAATCAGGCCGCAGCCAGCATGTTCGAAGCAATTACGAAATTCGATACATACGCTGATATTTTAAATCAGATTACCATTTACCAGTTTCCCAATGGCAATCCGTATCCTACCGAAAAACGACCTGCTTTTCGGGCAATGAAGGGGGAGACATCGCAGGTAGATGACATCGAAATTCGGATTGGCGACAAGGCTATTCAAGTCCTGAGTTCATCAAGTCCGGTTTACGATGCGGAGGGTATGCTGCAATACGTGGTCTCCTCCAGCATTGACATTAGTGATCGGGTTCAATCGCAGCTCCGCTTGCACGAAGCCAAAGAACTGGCCGAACAGGCCGCCCGGATCAAGGAGAACTTTCTGGCCAATATGAGTCACGAGATCCGCACACCGCTGAACGCGATCATTGGTTTTTCGAACCTGCTGGAAGTGACACCCTTGAATGAGGAACAGGCCGAATTTGTAAAACTGGTTCAGACGGCGGGGAAAAATCTACTGACGATTGTCAACGACATTCTGGATATTTCCAAGATTGAAGCGGGCATGATTCAGATGGAGTCCATTCCGTTTAGTATTCGTTCGCTGGTGGCCTCACTTCAAACGATGCTCCAACCGACGGCAGCAGATAAAAATCTGAAACTGTTCTTCGATGTAGATCCGACCTTGCCTCCTCTGGTACTGGGCGATCCAACCCGGCTTACTCAAATTCTGCTTAATTTGCTCAGTAATGCCATTAAGTTTACCAAAGAAGGCTCCATAACAGCCCAGATTACCAGGCAGGAAGAAACGGAGCAATCAGTGCGCGTACAGTTTAAAGTAACAGACACGGGCATTGGTATCGAGGCTGATGCACTTCCCCATATCTTCGAGCGATTCCGACAGGCCAGCAATTTTACGACCCGTTACTATGGTGGTACAGGTCTGGGACTCAATATCGTCAAGTCGCTCACACAAATTCAGGGAGGCTGGATTACCGTAACGAGCAAACCGGGTAAAGGCTCCGAATTTACGCTGGAAATTCCTTACCAGATCGCACCGGAATCGGTTCGCAAGAGCATTGATCCAGATTTAACCAAGACCAATGCGGTAAAAAAATCACTGACCATTCTGGCCGTAGAAGACAATCTGATGAACCAGAAACTGGTCTTACAGGTAATCAAACGCTTAGGTTACAAGGCTGAACTGGCTGAAAATGGTCAGCAGGCACTCGATATGCTGCAAAAAGGGTCGTTCGATCTGATCCTGATGGATATTCAGATGCCCGTGATGGACGGTTACCAAACCACTCGTCATATTCGAACTACCCTGCAAAGTAATATCCCGATCATTGCTATGACAGCCCACGCACTTGCCAGCGAACGCGAACAGTGTTTGCAGGCAGGAATGAACGATTTTCTGCCTAAACCCTTCCAAATGGAGGATTTACAGCGGATGATTCAGCATTATGGGTTCCCGAATGGCGAAAAAGCACCAATGGTTGAAACTTCGCATCCTGTTCAGGCAATCGATTCAGCCTCTTTCTCTGTGGAGCCGTTGCTAAACTCAGTAGGGAACGACACGGAATTAGCGATGGAACTCCTGGAAATATACCTTGACAAAACCCCGGATGAAATTAAGCAGTTGCAGCAGGCACTGAGCGATGGTGATGTGAAAGCGATTGGCCGTACGCTCCATACGCAGAAAGCGCCAGGCATGATGATGGGATTGAAAGAGGCAACGGAGCTGAATTTACAAATTGAAGCACTGGTAAAAGCGGATAAAGATATTACAGCAGTGGAGCCCTTGCTTAAACAATACATCACCGTTGTCGAAAGCGGACTACCGGCCATTCATAACGCGCTGCAAAACGGAACAAATCAGGGTTAACCTCTTTTGTTTGTCCATTAATACTACAATAGCTGTTTACATTTTAATCAACTAGAGATTAGCCACATAGAAAAATAATTTCAAGCGCGAAGCCGGTGATTTTCCAGCGTGATTCTGTATTTTTCAAGCAAATCATTATTTCCCACCTAACCCGGCTCAGCCAATGAATCAACTTCCGCTTACTGTCAGGAGATCAATTGAATTACTGGGGTTATTTCTGCTGGGTGCTCTGATCATCATCGGGAAAGCGGTGATTATGCCATTGATCATCGCTTTTTTTGTCAGTATCGTTCTCCTGCCCGTGCATCGCTTTCTGATTCAGCGTCGTGTTCCGGAAACAGCAGCTATTATTCTGTCCATCCTGTTGATGATGCTATCCGGATTTGTCGTTATCTGGTTTTTTTCGTCACAAATCAGTAAGCTATTAGCCGATTTCCCGCAGATTAAACGAACGATATTGCTTCATATCCACCAACTGAGTGACTGGCTGGTTGAACGCACTCATTTTTCAACGCAACAGCAACTGCAGTTTTTTCACGAACAAAACGCCAAAATTCTGAACTCGGTTGGCGGCCTTCTGGGTGGCGCAGCCGTGTCGGTATCGTCGGTTTTTATGCTGTTGGGACTGATGCCTATTTATGTTTTTCTCCTGCTCTTTTACAAAAACTTACTGGTTCGCTTTGTCTTTTTGTGGTTCCCACCTCAAAACCACGATCAGGTTGAAGAAGCCATGTATGAGACCGAAACAATTATCAAAAGCTACCTGATTGGTTTGATGATTCAGATCGCCTTTATTGTTGTTATTCTGGGCGGTATTCTACAAATCCTGGGGGTTCCTCATGCCTTGCTGATCGGCATTATTCTAGCGTTCCTGAACCTGATCCCCTACGTCGGAATTTTTGCAGGGACCCTGATTGGCGTACTTGTTATTCTGGCCTCCTCTGAGGAATTGTTACCCATCGTCGAATTGATTGTTGTGGTTATTGTCGTTCACTTCGTCGATCAGAATATTTTGCGCCCTCGCGTGGTTGGGTCTAAAGTCAAAATCAACGCGTTCAGTAGCATCGTTGGTGTGGTGATCGGCAGTCATCTGGCGGGCATTGCGGGTATGTTCCTGTCGCTACCTATCATTGCCATCCTTAAGCTGATTTTTGAACGAACAGAGATGTTTTATCAGTGGAGTGTTTTGCTCGGCGACGAACGACCCGATGATAGCCCCATGCGAAAGCCAGAGTTACGGATCAAGCCCGGCGACGATCCCGTCGATTAAAAAAAAGAGTCTGAGATAGTTATAAAAGTCATTGTTTGTCTCTTTCTAAAAGCAGGCGACTTTTAGAAAGACTTATTTTGTGTGATGCCTTACAACGGGTTACGGAATTATTGCCTCTAAATAAGCTGGATTACGCTTAATATAAACCTTGAATTTTTCTGATTTCAAGGATCTGATCAGACGTTATGCACTATAAAACATTCTTTCTGCTTTACTTATTTCTTATCAAGAATGCAGTTGGTCAAACGGCAAGTTCTGATAGCTCATTTCTAAGTTCGGCCCAAAATCAGGCAGTCCAGCTTTACGAAAACGCACTGAAAGAGAAAACCCACCTCTATAATGGTCATGAATACTTTCAGCATGATCGCCGTATACAAATCCACCCTTATTTCGCTACAGATAGCTTAAGATCAGGAGCTGTTTCGTACAATGGATTACAGTACCAGAATGAGCTAATGCTTTATGACATCGTCCGCGACGAGCTTGCCATTCACATGCCCGGAAATATATTCCGAATTCGCCCGCACAGCCAGCAGATCAACTTTTTTTCACTGGGCACTCATGAGTTTATCCGAATTGTAGGCGATAGTGCTGCCGGGGTTCGCACAGGTTTTTACGAATTGATCCATAAAGGGCGCGTACAGTTTCTGGCAAAACGGATCAAAACGATTCACGAAGATATTTCCGGGGGAGTCTATAAAGCTGATTATCTGGCCAAAGACCGATACTTTATTCTAAAAGATGGTATTTACCATGAAGTCAGAAAGAAACGATCCGTTCTAGCTTTATTCCCTGATCAGGTGGCTCCGCTCAGAAAATACCTGCGTACATCAAAGATCAAATTCAACGAACAACGCGAGCAGGCTATCATGGCTCTTGTCGAGCAGTATGAAAAACTTACCCAGTAACTATGGCTCAACTTTACCGCCCTTTCCTGCTAGTTCTGACTCTATTTTGCGGTTTTATCAGCGCATCGGCACAGCAACAGGCCGATAAACCAATTAGAGGAGATTTTACGAATCTCCGCTTCGAGCAGTTCGCCAAACAAATCGAAAGCCGGACTCCTTACCGTTTCTTCTACAATCCCAGCGATATCGACAGCCTTATCGTCAATATACAGGCTACGAATCAGCCACTTCGCGCTATTCTCAGACAGCTTTTCGAGGGAACTAAATTTTTCTTTGCCATCGATCAGAATCAGCGCGTCTACATAACCTTCGATCGACCGATACAGACCGAATTGCCCGTTGGTTATTTTCGGGGAGGGAGTGGCAGTACGGAAAATGATTCGACCATGAATGCTTATCTGCGACTAGGGAAGGCAAAGCGGGTCGAAACAGAAACCAAAGTCTATGACATTGGCAAACGCACGAATCCAATCCGACCCGGTCGGTCTACCATTGCCGGTTCAGTACGCAGTATTTCGTCGGGTGAGCCGATCGTTGGGGCCGCTATTTACGTCGAGAATCCACGAATTGGCACTGTAACCGATCAGTTCGGGTATTATTCAATCACGCTTCCCCGCGGCAGGTATGAACTGAAGTTACGGAGCATTGGCCAGAAAGACACCCGACGCCGGGTGATTCTCTACGCCGATGGCAAGCTTGATATTGAGATGGAAGACGATGTGATTGCGCTGAAAGAAGTGGTGATCGAAGCTGAAAAAGACGTCAATGTATCGGGCATGCAGATGGGGCAGCAACGTGTCGACATCAAAACGATTCGTCAGGTTCCTACAGCCCTGGGCGAAGCCGACTTACTGCGGGTAATTCTGACACTACCGGGCGTAAAATCAGTGGGCGAAAGTTCAACCGGATTGAATGTGCGCGGAGGCTCTACCGATCAGAATCTAATTCTGTATAACGATGCGCCGATCTACAACTCATCGCACCTGTTCGGCTTTTTCTCGGCGTTCAACCCCGATATCATTAAAAGTGCTGAGTTGTATAAAAGCGGAATTCCGTCCCGTTTCGGCGGGCGATTGTCGTCGGTGCTGGATGTACAGACGCGCGATGGAAACAAAAAAAAGCTGGTCGGTTCGGGCGGAATTGGTCTGCTGACCGGTCGGTTAACGCTGGAAGGCCCGTTGCTAAAAGACAAAACCTCGTTCATCATTGGCGGTCGTTCAACCTACTCCGACTGGCTGTTGCGGCAACTACCCAATTCATCGTTTAAGAACAGTCAGGCTTCATTTTATGATCTGAATCTGCATGTTACGCACGATTTCAATGAAAAAAACACACTTTACCTGACGGGTTATCTGAGTCAGGATCGGTTTCGGCTCAATAGCGATACGACCTATCAATATCAGAACCAGACCGCAACCCTAAAATGGAAACACATTATCAATAACAAGCTCTACAGTGTGTTTACGGGTAGTTACAGTGGCTATAAATACAATGTTTACAGCGAGAAAAATCCGATCAATGCCTATCAGTTAGACTTCGCCATCAATCAATCGCAGGTGAAGGCTGATTTTAATTATTACCCTAGCAATCGCCACGCGGTCGATTACGGAATCAGTTCAACGTACTATAAGCTGTCTCCCGGCAACTTCCGGCCACGGGGTAGTGAGTCATTAATTGTTCCAGATCTCGTTTCCAGCGAACAGGGCCTGGAGAACGCTGTGTACATCGGTGATAAGTTCGACATTACCGATCAGTTGTCCATAAGTGGTGGCCTGCGCTATTCGGCCTACACCTACCTGGGGCCAAAGTCCGTTTTTCAGTATGCTCCGGGTCAGGCACGAACAGAGAATACGATCATCGATACGGTGGCATACGGTACTAATCAGGCCATTCAAACCTACCACGGTCCCGAATACCGATTGGCTCTTCGGTATTCGTTATCGTCAACAGCATCGATAAAGGCTAGTTTTAACCGGATGCGGCAGTACATACAGATGCTCTCCAACACAACGGTCATCTCGCCCACCGATATCTGGAAGCTGAGCGATCCAAACATTAAACCGCAGATTGGCGACCAGTATGCATTAGGCTTCTACCGGAACAATCGAACAAATACGATCGAGACGTCCGTTGAGGTGTATTATAAAACCATACAGAACCTCCTCGACTACCGCAGCGGTGCGATATTGCTTTTAAATCACCACATCGAAACGGATGTTGTCAATGCCCAGGGGAAAGCCTATGGTATCGAGTTTCTGATTAAAAAATCAACGGGCAAATTAAACGGCTGGCTTAGCTACACCTATGCCCGGACGCTGCTCCGAACCAATAGCCCAAACAGCGCCGAAACCATTAATCAGGGAGCCTACTACCCCAGCAATTACGACAAGCCGCACGATGTTACGATGATTGGCAATTACAAAATCAACCGCCGGTTTAGTTTATCGCTCAATTTCACCTATAGTACGGGGCGGCCAATTACACTACCCGTATCAAAATACACGCTTGATGGTGCTCAGCGCCTGTTCTACTCCGAGCGAAATCAGTACCGGGTTCCCGACTACTACCGTGCCGATTTTGCGATGAATATTGAAGGCAATCATAAGATCAAAAAATTAGCGCACAGCTCCTGGACCATTGCCGTCTATAACCTGACGGGTCGGCGCAATGTCTACTCGGTATATTTCAAATCAGAGAACGGCGTCATCAATGGGTATAAATTATCCATTTTCGGCCAGCCAATACCGTCTGTTACCTATAACTTCAGATTTTAAGGGAGCCATGAAACAGACGCTAAAGCAGTTTAACCCGCGCATGAAAAAAACAGGTTTTTCCAGAGCTATCGGCTGGTTGATGATCCTTGTAGTTGGGGGGTGTGTTGATCCATATCGTCCACCCGAAGTTACCTCACCCGGCAGCTACCTGGTTGTCAGTGGGTTCTTCAACAGTGCGCCGGGTACAACAAGCAGCATTCAGTTATCGCGAACGCAAAACCTGACCGATCCCAAAGCACCAGCTGTAGAAACCAAAGCGCAGGTAACCATTGAAAGCGCCAGTAAGATGACCTACACACTGCGGGAAGGCACGGGTGGTGTTTATACGCTCTCGGGCGTTGTGCCGCTGCCTAACGAAACGTATCGATTGCGTATTCGCACAGCTCAGGGCAAGGAATATCTATCTGATTTTGTGCCTGTTAATACGACCCCTCCAGTTGATAGTTTAAGCTGGTATGTTGAGAACGATGGGGTACAGATTAACGTCAATACGCACGATCCGGCGAACAAAACGCACTATTATCGCTGGGAATTCGATGAAACATGGGAGTACGTGGCTGCTTATGATTCGGGCTATGAACTCAAAAATAAAGAGATCGTCTCCCGAACCGAACGAATCTATCAATGCTGGAGCAATTTTGTCGATAAGTCGATTCAACTGGGTTCATCAGACCGACTGAGCCAGGATGTTATCAGCCAACGACCTTTGACATTCGTTCGGGGAGCGTCCATTAAACTCGGCATCAAATACAGCATACAGGTCAAACAAACGGCACTCACCAAGGCTGCTTTTGACTACTATGACCAGCTGGCTAAAATAACGCAGAATGTAGGGTCTATTTTTGACCCGCAGCCCTCACAGATTACCGGCAATATTCACTCAGTAGCCAATACGAATGAACCGGTTATGGGTTTCTTTCGGGTTGGTACCGTTGAAAGTCGCCGTATTTTTATCACTAAACGACAATTACCCTACTGGCTCACCGAGACAGGAAATTTTGGATGCCTCGTCGACACGCTGTCGGTTAGCAAGATCATTGAAGAACAGCCCGGTATTATCACGTTCTATGATCGGACCAGTTATCTGACATCCAGCCATTACTGCATCGATTGCCGACTACGGGGAGGTATCAACAAAAAACCAGACTTTTGGGATCAATAGACAGTGGGCAGTCTTCAGTAGGCAGTAGCCTATGAATGAGTGCTTACTGAAACCTGCTAACTGCCTACTGAAGACTGTCTACTGCCAACTGACTATGTATTTAACTCATAAACGAGAGCTGCTGTTTATACTGCTTTTTCTGAGCGGGTTGCGCGCAACTGCTCAGGCACCAGCATCGATTAGCCCGATCATGCAGTCTTTCGACGCTTATCGTCGTCAGACGCTACAGGAGAAGTTATTTCTACATGTAGACCAGCCGATGCACTTCACGGGCGAAACCGTATGGTTTAAGCTATTTTATGTCGATGGTTCCTTTCATCGGCCATTGACGATCAGTAAGGTCGCTTATGTAGAGTTGCTGGACAAAGACCAGAAATCGGTATTACAGGCTAAAATTACCCTTTCGGCAGGTGGCGGCAACGGCAGTTTGTTTCTCCCGGCATCGGTTAGTTCGGGGAACTATGTACTTCGGGCGTATACGAGCTGGATGCGAAATTTCAGCACAACTTATTTCTTTGAACAACCGCTGACCATCATTAACCCGTTCAAGCCCCTGGAACCACCTGTCGCCAAAGAGACGCCCAATTACTCAGTGCAGCTGTTTCCGGAAGGCGGGAATCTGGTTCAGGGCTTACGGGGTAAAGTAGCCTTTAGCGTTACCGACGCGGCAGGTCATGGCATTTCCGCAAAGGGCTTCCTGCTGACTGCTCAAAACGATACTATTTCCCGATTCAGTACCTTCAAATTCGGTATTGGCAGCTTTTCATTTACGCCATCGGGCGCAAACTCCTACCGGGTTGTTATCAGCGATGAAAAAGGGCGGACAGTAACGCAGACACTGCCAGCCAGTTATGAGCACGGCTACACCATGCATCTGGACGAAGCCGACAACGATCAGCTTAAACTGACAGTCACGACCAACGCTACCACAGCTTCGGCGGTGTATTTACTTGCGCATACCCGGCAACTCATCAAGGCCGCAGAAATGAAGCCAATTCAACGGGAAGCTACGTTTCTGCTTGACAAAAAAGCGCTGGGTGAAGGCATATCCCATCTGACGATTTTTGACGCTGACCGCAAACCAGTCTGCGAACGATTGTATTTTAAGCGACCCATTCATCCACTGGCCATAACGCTTAAGACCGACCAGAACCGATACGCCTATCGGACCAAAGTAACGCTGGATGCTACGGTTCAGGCATCAGCTACGAACGCTGCCCAGGCCGATTTATCGGTGGCGGTGTATCGGGTCGACTCGCTGGCTTCCTTCAAATCGAAAGATATACTCAGCTATTTGTGGCTTTCGTCTGATCTGGCAGGAGCCATTGAATCACCCGAATACTACTTCCAGTCCGAGAATGCCGATAGCCGACAGGCAACGGATAACCTGATGCTCACCCACGGCTGGCGTCGGTTTAAGTGGGAATCGATTCTGACGAATTCGAATCAGCAGCCGGGTTTTCAGTTTATACCCGATTACAACGGTCTGCTGGTTCAGGGACGCATCACCGATCCTTCGTCAAACGCGCCTGCTCCCAAAATTCTAACCTATTTGTCGGCACCAGGCAAACCTGTTCGATTATTCGTTTCCAGGAGCGATTCTGCTGGACGGATTCGGTTTGAAATGCAGGATTTCTACGGCCCCAGACAGGTACTTGTTCAGACAACTCCCAAGGATAGTCTCTACAAACTGATCATCGACAATCCATTTTCGGAGCAGCCATCGACCACTCGCTTACCCGCCCTGGAAATTAATGAGCAGAACACCGAAGCCATTCAGAACCGGAGTGTAGCCATGCAGGTGCAGAATACGTTCTGGGCCGATCAATCATTGCGTTATCAGTACCCAACAGTCGATAGCACGGCCTTTTATGGAATCGCCGAAGAGTCGTACTTACTGGATGCCTACACGCGTTTCCCAACGATGGAGGATATATTGCGCGAATATGTGCTGGGCGTACTACCCCGAAAACGCCAGGGCCATTTTCGGTTAATGGTACCGAATGCTCCCTATCGCGAGTTTTTCGATGAGGAGCCGATGGTTCTGGTCGATGGTGTTCCGGTGTATGACATGGACAAGGTTATGGCATTCAGTCCGCTTAAAATACAGAAGCTGGATGTTATCACGAACCGCTATTTTATGGGCACTGCCTTGTTTAATGGCCTGATCAGTTTTATGACTTACAAAGGTGATCTGGCAGGTTTTCCGCTCGACACTCGCGTGCTAAAACTGGACTATGACGGTTTACAGCTACAACGGGAATTCTACGCCCCCCGTTATACAAATGCCAACCAACAGGAAAGTCGTTTGCCCGACGCACGGACGTTATTGTACTGGAATCCATCGGTACGTACCAACGAACAGGGCAAAACTCAGCTTGATTTTTATACCTCCGATATGGCAGGTATCTATCTTATCGATGTAAACGGGCTCTCTAAGGATGGAAATGCTGGTTTCCAGCGGATTCTTTTTGACGTCAGGAAACCTGAATAAGCAAATCCTTATTCAACGAAATAATTCCGCAAAATCCAGGAGATATTATACAGTAAGAACAGGATAACCAGCCCGCCATGGAAGCGTTCATTTTTTACCCGAATGGCAACCATGCATAACAGAAAATGAGCCGCTACCCGTATCGGATATTCCGGGCCTAACCGATCGAAATACGCTTCCCCTTTCAGGAATGTATCGGCCATATCGACCAGAAATGTTGCCCCCAGCATACCGTAAAACCATTGCTTTCGGGCAAAGAAATAGTCTTTATACCCTTCATACTCCGATAGATCTTCAGGAAACAGTAAGAAACAGATGATGTAATACAGTACGATGTAAAAAATGACGAGGCTATATGCAGCAAACGTCCATTCGTGCAGTTGACTAAGCCGATATTCCCACCACCAGAAATAGACAAGTGCCAGGAAAATATACAATGCCCATAATAAGTGTATCCAATAAGGCCGACTTTTAGTGGGATGGACAATAAACTTGGTAACACCCCGAAGCAGATGGGCGATACTTAAGCTTAAAATAAAGCCCAATATCATCCGTATATGGGCAAACTTATCCATGCAGGAAAATCAATTGATTGGTATACTGAATAGAGTGATTAATCTTCGGCGGGTAAGGTGTGCTGCTGACTTAGTTTCAGGTAATTAGCATGGTATTTTTTATTGGCCTTTACGCCAACGCTGGTTAGAACGCCACTCATAATGGACTTAATCCAGTAACCGAAAATAAACTTCTTCTGATCGCGGTCATAGAAGATCCGTGCTTCCTGTTGGTTCTTTTTCCGTAATATTTTGCTGGCTACAAAATTCTCGAATTTTATCAGCAGCGATCGCCGGGTTGTATCCTTATGGCCAAGCAGGCGAAGTTTTAGATTTTTGTAATAAAACCGCATATTACCAACCGACGCATATTTATTACCCGCAATACGCGCCATGATTGGTTCGAGATAGCCGTCTTCCAGATCAGCCGCAGCCATCGGATTAGTGATCGGGCTAAGCTCCGGCATGTTTAGATCCGACGTTCGCAGGAGCATGTGAAAGCCCGACAGCGAATCACCGTACGACTCTCGATAGTGTAGTCTTTTGATGTGTAAGCCCAGTAGTTTTGTGCTGGCCAGCAACTTCAAACTATCGGTTGATTTAGTCGGTCGATTGGTAACCGTTTTCAGTGTACCATTGATGTCTTTCAGGGGAACAGTGCCTACCCGATTGGTTATTTTTGAGGTTTCATGGTAATTCACCTGGCTGTTGATCACACTAATCGAATCAATATGAAACGGCACTTTAATACCTGAGATTAACCGGGTTGGCATCAATTTATTAGGCAGAACGGCCGGGTCGGGCAATCGTTTATCGCGTGAAACATCCGTAATGATATTTTTAACGACAATATGATTGACAACAAGAGTTGAATCACGGTACCAGCGGACTGCTTTAACACCATTTAACTGAGCCTGTTCTCCCTGTATGGTGATGTAGTCCGATTGCAGGTTCGGTGGAGTCATAAACTCCTCTTTGGTAATCAGGGGACTTAGTTGAAAGTTATCAAGTTGCAGCCGCTCATACTTATGGTCCCAGCTTACCTTGCCCGCTTTTATGGTCGATCTGGCACTCTTAAACGATAAGTCGGTAATCGCTACATTGGCATGGTCGACAAACGTTGGCCACGCCATTTTCTGACCAGCGGTCCAACGAAAATTCGGCATATCAATCGTTCCGGCAACCCCTTTAATCCGAAGTTCTGGCGGAGTCGTATTTTTCTTCGACGTCAATGTGGGGTGCAGATCATGGAGCGTTAGATTAGCCAGCAGATGTGTGGTTAATGATGGTTTCCCATCTTTGGTAGCCAATAGCTTTCCATTCGTTAGTTGAACATTGACCGACTGAACGGTTGTCTTTATTTTGGGCATGGCCAGTTTCAAATCGGCCGGGCTCACACGTATCGAAGCAAATGTAGCATCTTCGTGTTTTCTGGCATGTATCGATTTAGCTTCTACATCAACTACGGTTTGCAGTTGAGTCGAATCCTTGCCTTTTTTAGTAATGAGGTTTAGTCGGGCCTGCTTTATGTTTAACTCATGAAGCGCCAGATTAAGGGGTATGGAAAATGCTTTTGCTGTCGCGGAAACACCTGATTGTTGTTTAGGCTCCGTAAGCATTGTCACCTCAGGCCGGTCCAGTAGCACTGAACTAAGGCTGATATTAGTAAAATCAGTGGATGGGAATGGGCCTTTAATCTGCATTTTCGGCAATACTACCTGCATTATTTTCCCCTGGCTATTAGCAGCGTAACGTATGTCCGAAAGGACTGTATGCTGATGACTATGCAAGGCTATTTGTGCCACAGCGATCTGCTTGCCATTGGGTTGTCGGAAATATAAATTATTGAGATTACCCAGAAACTGCGCCCATCGGAAATAAGTTGGATCGGTAGTAAGTTCAGACACGTCAATTGTATAGCCCTCAAAACCGGCCAAAACATTTTTCGGCAACGAAGCTTTCAACTTGAGGTGATCAGCCAATAACTTACGAATTCGCAATTTGGGCAATCCTTTAGCCTGCGGTTTGTCTGCAGATGCAACAACCGGCTCGGCAGCAGTTACTTTTGGCTTTATTTTGGCATCAACCAATAAATCTTGCACCCGAACCTGATCGATCTGAATGACTTTGGTTTGCTGGAGTACATCCCAGCTAAAGGCTTCCCAATAGAGCTTACCGGCCGCTATAGTTATTCCACTAGCCAGATCAATCTGTAATTTATCGACCCAGTTAAAGCGATGTCTGCCGTTCATTCTATACCTGGAAAGTTGCATTTTCAAGCCATTAGCAGCAACATTCATCTGCTCAACTTTTAGGTCAGCAATAGCCCGTTTAATCTTGATGAGCGAATCACTTGCCAGTAGATCCTTGACCATAATCAGGGCGTTCAACCCTTTTAATTCGGCATGTACGGGTTTCGTCTTCCCGGCTAATTTGTATTGACCACTGCCGTTTATAATATGAAATCGATCCACCCGAAGCAACTCACCGAAGCTATTCAGCGTCTGATAGATATCCGTTTTTTTGCGCGTAACCGTGTCATGGTTCGCGGTGATTCGCGGCTTCGATGGCTCTTTTCGGGTAGCGATCAGTGTGATGTTCGGATTAACCAATTCGGCATCGGTAGCAACCAAACGCTTCCGGATTAAATCATCGAGACTAATGTTGTTCAGGCGCAGGGCTGGTGCGGTAAAAGTCATACCCTTACCGGCCACTTTTGGCGATGCGGGTCCATAATGAACATTCTTGAAAAGAACGTCATCATTTAGCAGAGTAAACCGTTCTACGCTGATTTTGAACAGACTATCTTTCGAAAAAAATGAGATGTTATTCAGGTTTAAATTAATACTATCCGTCGTTATGAGGTGTTCGTTCTGGGGATTAACCTTCAGATTGAAGATGTTTAGATTGGCCTTCTGAGTACCTGCTTTGAGGGCATTATTTTTGGGACTTCCCAGCAAAATTTCACCATCTTTTATTTCCGTGTAACGGATGGCAACGTTTTTGAAAAGGCTTTTAATGTTCGAGTGAATACTCGTGTCTTTTACAGGTACTCGTTGGGTAGTAAGTGGCAACGTAAGCACAGGCCTTACGCAAATAAGCGTATCGAGCGATAATTCTCCTTTCTGGTAAATAGCCGGTAAATGCTTCGAGTTGAAGTAAAATTTCTCGGCCCGCAAAATTACTTCGTCCTGTTCGGCAGTTGCAGGTTTATGAAAGTGTACGGAATCTATTTCAAACAACTGGCTTGCGCTTGAAAATCGCAGGCCTCTAAAACTTAGTATATTTTTCCCGTCCGATAATACCCACCGTTGCCTCCCTAAGGCCAATTCCAGGTTATCAGAACCAAATAAGCGTTTGTCGTTATTATCTATTTTCAAAAAATTATGAACAGTCAGCGTAACGTTTTTAATACGTAACGGCTCAGCGCTGTTTCGCTTGAAAAGCGTTAACGACCCCTCCTGAATAACAAATGATTTAGCGTGTAAATGGTCTAAGGTTTTCTGTAGATTTTCCAGAATCATTGAGGTATGAAAACTGGTCTGGTGACGGTTTTTTTCGTGGACTTTATAATCATGAATAACGACTTCGGGTTTCTCAATCAGAAAGCTATCGATCAATAATCGTTTATTAACCAGCAGTTCCCGCCAGGATTCGATAGACAAATGAGCTTTGGGGATCTTTACGTCATAGTACACTGGTACATTCCTGGTATCTTTTCGGGTAAACACCAAATCATCAATCCTGACGGTTTTATCAAAAATTGAGAGCTTAATGTCCTTGCTGTTCAATGCATAACCACCCTTGGTTTGTTTCCAAACGGCGAACTCCATTACATCCTTTAACTTACTGACCAGAATAAAATAGGCTACACCCACTATCAGAAAGGGAATAGCCGCTAGAAGTAGAAGTAGTTTAACCCAGCGCTTCAAAGATATATTCATCAGTTTAGTAGCTAGTGCTAGTAGAGTTTAAACCCTAAGGGCTTCGAAATAGGCCAATGCATTTAGGTCAGGTTCTATAAAATCAATCGCCAGTAAGCTTCTGCCAGTAGTTGTATGTCAGGGAAACTATCGCCCAAAAACGACGCTCAGCTAATGCAATGTACTGTTTTCGAGCAACTTCATTGCAATCAATCGGTAGTCAAAAGCGAAACAATCGTATACTGCACAGCCCGTTTAAACCGATCAGCTTTTGCCGGACGCCTTAAACTATAGATTATGAATGTATGAAAGTAAGAGACCAATGGCAACGTGATTCACTTTCGCATTGACCGGATCGCCTAACAATAAATTTGATTCCTTTGGCGTATCGAAATTAACCTCGGGCTTAAATGCGTTCGTGGTGCCATACGATAGTAGCAAACCGGGCCGAAAGCTAAACTTTGGCCGCCGGATATTGGCTCCTAATTGTGCGTGGTAACTATTCCAGTTTGTTGTATAAGCGACGTAACCGCCTGTATCGGCAAACGATTTTTCATCGGCATATGAGAAGTCGGTCCGTATGGATACGTATCCCATAACGGATGGTTTCACCGGAAAGCTAATCCCTACCGCAACGTTCATTACGGCCTTCCGAACATCTTTAAGTTTTAAGGAATTGGCTGTCGACGTGCTGCTTGAACCTGACGTATCGGATCGAATGAAGTACTCATTGCGGGGTGTAATAATGGAATAGTCTTTAAGTCGGGCAAAATACTCAGCAGCCAGGTAAAAACGGCCCCGTCCATAATCATAGCTGTAGCCTGCCGCCAGACTAAATGGAGTTTTGTAGTTTGACGTTAACTTCTCCTGACGCGTGTTAGCCAGCAAATTAATAGGCTCTACTGTTGGCGCCAACCGAATGTTCGAAACAACATAATCGGTCATGAGCGTTCCCCGGCTGAAAACACGCATTAGTGGCAACGTGGCCAATAAACCGACATGGTGCCTGGCCTGATTATAAGCGAACCCAATTTTAGGTTTCAGGCCCAGTTGCGTGTAGTCGACCCGATAAACAGCTTCCGTATTGGAGAATTCAGGAAAAAGCAAAGGCTTAGCCCCAACGGCTTGATTTAGCAAGGCCCGGCCACTATACTCAATATCGAAGGTTTTCCGACGAACCTGTGCTTCAAGCGAGGCACCCACATATAGTTTTTCAGATAGCTTATAGCCCACACTAAATACCCCAGAAATCTCACTTACCTGATTTACTTCGCTGAATTGACCGATATAATACTCCGAACCAGGGCTATATGCATCATTTAATACATTCATTTTCGTGTCCTGCCGCTGATTCATCCGATTACTCAGTATGTAGTTGTTAATCAGTGCATAAGCTAGCACCAGCCGTTCATTCTTCTTTAACTTAAAACTCCCCGAATGCATTTGGGGTGAAATTCCGCCCGCTATTGATTTCAAATCCTTTCCTTTTCCCAGCGCGTCAATGATTCGGGTAGATTCAATCTGGTATAAACTCCCCGAAAACTCCAAAGCCGTTTTCGGGCGGATAGCCAGCAGAGCCGGATTATAAAAAAAGACACCGCTATCCTTTGTATCGGCAATGGTAGCACCGGGTGTCATTAAACCGCCAGGACCATAATTCGACGACCAATAATGCGAATCCTGTGCCACAGAATAATGAAAACTAAGCCTAACCAGGAGAATAATCGTAATGGTACGAAGCATAGTGTATCAGTTAATAGGGTGTGACGTATGACTTAGCTGCTTGAAACGCATTTACAGACAAAAATTACCCGATCAAAATCAGCAGAGTTTAGAGAAAAAGGACACAAATCAATTCTGGTCAGTGTATAAATCCTGGTTTCTGCCAAACACAGCACCAAAGTGGAACGGAAACAGTCCAAAACTGCTTTATAACTAGCCAGTTAACATAGCAAGGAATCTGGGTTGCGCTTTGCAACGTAGGTAATTGACTTTAATCGAGCTTACTTGGCACGATGTGTTACCCAATCTGGCGTTTAAATTAAATTTATATTGTCTTTGTTCGCTTACATCCTTTCACTTCCTATACCTTTAAGCTAACTTAAAAGCTATTTTTTTAAGAATTGCGATAACTTGTGTATACTAAAAAAGCTATGCAGAAACGAAATAAAAGGAGTTAACCGCTCATTTTCCTGGGCTCTATAAGTCCGGTCCGAACGTTGAGCTATTACATATTGTTATTTAACTATATATAATCTCCCGCCCTTATTTCGTCGTCCATGACTTGTCTGGTTGCACAAGTGAGAACTTTTGCGTCTATATTTGGCTCGGTCGATGAGGAAAGCCTAGCGGAGATATTTTCAACCTGAACACCAACTATGTCGAAAAACTTAGTCATTGTGGAGTCGCCGGCGAAGGCGAAAACCATAGAAGGCTATCTGGGTAAGGACTTTACGGTGAAGTCTAGCTTCGGTCACGTACGCGATTTGCCCAAAGATGGGCTGGCTGTCGACGTGCTGAACGGCTTCCAACCGTCTTACGAAATTTCGCCCGACAAGAAAAAACTGGTTAGTGAGCTCAAATCGCTGGCTAAATCTGCCGAAGAAGTATGGCTCGCTACTGACGATGACCGCGAAGGGGAAGCCATTTCGTGGCATCTGAAAGAAGCGCTTGGTCTGCGTGATAACACCAAGCGTATTGTTTTCCGCGAAATCACGAAGAATGCTATCCAGAACGCCATTAAATCACCACGAACAATTGACGTTGATTTAGTGAATGCTCAGCAAGCCCGTCGAGTACTCGATCGGTTGGTGGGCTATGAGTTGTCGCCTGTATTATGGCGCAAAATTAAAGGTGGCAGTACGGGTTTGTCGGCCGGTCGTGTCCAATCGGTTGCTTTAAGGCTGGTTGTCGAACGCGAACGTGAAATCGACAAACACCAGTCGAAGTCATCATTTAAAGTAACGGCGCAATTCATCGTTGATGGCAGTAAAGTCCTGAACGCCGAACTGCCGAAGAACTTCGCAACGGCTGGTGAAGCACGGGCTTTTCTGGAAGCTTGTATCGGGGCTACGTTCACCATCAAGAATCTGGAGGTGAAACCCGCCAAGAAATCGCCCGCTCCGCCATTTACGACCTCAACCCTTCAGCAGGAATCTTCCCGCAAACTTGGCTATTCTGTTGACCGCACCATGCGGATTGCGCAGAATTTGTACGAAGCCGGTAAGATTTCGTACATGCGGACCGACTCAACCAGTCTGTCGCAGGAAGCTATCGATAAGGCAAAGGCTGAAATTGAAACTGAATTCGGCCCTAAATACGTACAGACCCGCCAGTTCAAGACCAAGAACGAATCGGCGCAAGAAGCCCACGAAGCCATCCGGCCAACGAACTTCAACGATCGTAATGCCGGAGCCGACCGCGATCAGAAACGATTGTACGAGCTGATCTGGAAACGATCGATTGCCTCGCAAATGGCTGATGCGCAACTCGAACGCACGACGGTTACGATTAGTATCCGATTTGCCAATGGCGCAATAGCCACTGTTCAGGCTCATGTCGATGACAGTCCATTTGCCGATACTCCACCAACACAAGGACGGAGCTTCCCCAATGAGCTTATTGCGCAGGGAGAAGTGATCAAGTTCGACGGCTTTCTTCGCGTTTACCTCGAATCGAAAGACGACGAGGACGACGAAGACGCAAAAGGAATGTTGCCGCCGTTAACCATCGGCCAGATACTGAACCTTGGTCAGATGAAAGCTACCGAGAAGTTCACCCGCCCGCAACCGCGCTATGCTGAAGCATCACTGGTCAAAAAACTCGAAGAAATGGGCATCGGTCGACCATCGACTTATGCACCAACTATTTCGACGATCATTAACCGGGGCTACGTCATCAAACAGGATAAACCGGGCCAGGAACGAAAATACACGGAGTATACGCTTCAGCGGGAACAGATCAGTGAGACAAGTGGCAAAGAAACCTTCGGTTCTGAAAAAGCCAAGCTGTTTCCAACCAATACGGGGATCGTTGTCAATGACTTTCTGGTCGAATATTTCCCCGACATTGTCGATTATCAATTTACGGCAACAGTCGAGAAAGACTTCGACGAAATTGCCGATGGAAAAATGAACTGGCAGACAATGCTGGGAGATTTCTACGGTGATTTCCATAAGAACATCGAAGAAATCCAGGGCTCGTCTATCGTTTCTTTTAAGACCGGGGCGCGGGAGTTGGGTATCGATTCCCGAACGGGTAAAAAAGTATCGGCCCGTTTGGGTCGCTATGGTGCCTTTGCGCAGATCGGCGAATCTACCGACGACGAAAAACCGCAATATGCTAACCTGCGTGAAGGTCAGCTTATTGAAACGATTACATTGCAGGAAGCCCTCGACCTGTTTGCTTTGCCCCGCGAGGTTGGTTTCTTTGAAGATAAACCCATGACCATTGGTATCGGCAAGTTTGGGCCTTATGTGAAACACGACGACAAGTACGTTTCGCTAACCAAGGAAGACGACCCTTACTCCATCGATGCCGAACGGGCGATTCAGTTAATCCAGGCCAAGCGGGCAGAATCGATCAGCGAAGCTCTGGGTGAGTTTGAAGGCAAGCCGGTTAGCACGGGCAAAGGCCGTTTCGGGCCATATGTTAAATTCGAGGATAAGTACATTTCATTGCCTCGAAATGAATCGCTGGCGGGTTTAACACTCGATCGTGCGATTGAACTGATTCTGGCCAAGCGACAGATTGAAGCGAATAAATACATTAAGGAATTCCCGGAAAATCCTGCTGTAAAGGTTGTCAATGGCCAATATGGGCCTTATCTGGCCGTTGGGAAGCGTAATGTCAAAATCCCGAAAGATGTTGACCCCACTACGCTAACTCTGGAAGACTGCCTGAAACTGGCGGGCGACGATCCGGCTGCGGCTAAGTCTCCCGCTAAAAAAGCGGCCCCGGCAAAAGCAAAAGCGGCTGACGCAACGACCAAGAAACCAGCGGCTAAAAAGACGACGGCTACTGTAAAAAAAACAGCAGCGAAGAAGTAGACATCAAGCATTCTGTGGTCTGATGATTACGGGATATGCAAGCCTTACCGGCTTTAAATGGCTTCTGCTTTTATAGACAAAAAAACGGCCTGCTTTTGAAGCAGGCCGTTTTTTTGTAGTCGTTCAGATTCCGAAAACCCTTACTTACCGAATATTTACATTGAACGTACCGGCGGTCAATGTGCGTTTCTTAAGCCCTGTTGCATCAAAAGCAGTGAAACTGAAGGTTCCCGTCATGTAGGTAGCAGTTTTTTTCGTAATCGTTATTGTTCCGCTACCTCCATTAGTGGTTGAAAAATCTTCTTTATCTAAGGTAAGAATGCCAATGTTGACATTACTTAAAGGATAGGTTCCCTCAACAGCCGTATTGGGCAGAGCAAGGGCGACCACATCGCTGGATTTACTATCGAGCCCATAAATCGCATAGTAGCCATTGGCGCCCGTAAAGGATGACAGTGCATAAGCGAAGTCTGGCATATAATCCTTTCCATCAATCTTCACCTGAAAACCTACCTGCGATTGGTTTGAAGTCGTTGTTTGGGTTGGGTTAGGTGTAACATCATCCGATTTTTTGCTGCACGAGCTGATACCGACGATACCAACGATAGCGAAGAGAATTACGATGCGAGAGGTTTTCATAAAAAATAGAGTGTTTAACATGTAGATCAGGTACGAAACAGATGAATGGTGATTGCTCTTTCGTTCGCTTGACATGTCAAAACTACGACAACCGGAAAGGGTCAATAGATGAAACTATGTATCAGGAAGGTTTGGCTTTAAGTGCGGTGAGAATAGCCCAAAAAGTGGCAAATCCGGGAAATCACTCGTTTCGATCAATGCCCATTGACTATAGTGCCTGTGCAATCGGCAAGCCATCCATAAAGCCCGGCCTGAGGTCTGTAATACTGTCCAGAAACGTACTTACCTTGTCCAGAAACGGACAAGATGAGAACTGACTTATACCTCAAATAGGCTATAATTAAGCAGAACCGACCTTTTTCGGGTTTGGCAAGGCATTTGTTTAGCAAATAACAAGAAAATATGAAAGACGATCATTGGCGATTATGGGTAGAGCATATTTAGGCGAATTTGAAGAATTGGTCTTACTCACCGTAGCCGTATTGGAAGGGGGAGCTTATGGCGTTACCGTAGCGGCCGAGCTGAAGCAACGCACCAACCGCACCATCAGTCTTAGTGGCGTACATATCGCCCTTTATCGTCTGGAAGAAAAAGGATTCGTGCAGTCAGAACTGGGTGGTGCTACAACGGCCAGAGGAGGCCGTAGAAAACGGCTTTTTGCCATCACGGCATCAGGCAAACAGACGCTGGGCGAACTGAGGGAAGTTCGTAATCACCTGTGGGACTCCATTCCTAACCCTTCTGTGTCGTAAATCATGGCTAACTACTCCCCCACTCCCCCGGTCTGGGCCGACCGTTTGCTTAAGTGGCTATGCCCTCCACACTTGCTGGAAGAACTATTGGGCGATCTGCATGAACAGTTTGCCGATCAGGTAGCACAGGTTGGTGAGTTAAAAGCCCGCCAGTTGTATGTAGTTGAGGTGCTCCGGTTCCTTCGCCCTTACTTTATTTCACGCCGAGCCGTTGCCCTTATTTCCAGCACAACTAATACGATACAGCCCGCAGAACGCTTTCCAAAACCAACGACCCGCCAGTTCAGGTACACCCGATACGGTGAGTACCCCCGACTATCTTTACTCCATCATTCTATGCTACGTAATTATCTGAAAATTGCATTTCGTAACCTTTGGAAAAGCAAAGGTTATGCAGCCATCAATGTTATCGGTCTTTCAGTAGCCTTCTTTGTCAGTGTCTTTTTGTTTCTGACCGCTTATTTCCAGCTATCATTCGATTCCTTTCATGAAGATGGCGACCGTATTTTCCAGACCTATCTTTTCTCTAATGATCCCGAAAAGGCCAGTCGGTCGGGGTCGATGCCGCTTCCCCTGATTCCAACGCTAAAAGCAGAGTTTCCCGAAGTAGAAGCAGCAGCCAGGCTAATGAATGGCAGTAACGTGGTGGAGTATAAAGGGAAATATTTCGATAAACAGGTCATGCTAACCGATCCTGATTTTCTGAAAATATTCTCCTTCCCAATGCTCAAAGGAAACAAGGCAACAGCCCTCAATGACCGGAGCAACATCGTCATTAGCCAGCACATGGCTAAAGCCGTCTTTGGTACCGAAGATCCAATGGGCAAACGAGTTCAGCTTGGCCGGGATGACAACAAAAAAGATTTTATTGTTACGGGCGTCCTGGGCGATTTTCCCGACAATTCCTCGATTCAATACGATGCGTTCATTCAGATTGCCAATTCGGGCAGCTATCAGGTCGATAAAGACAGATGGGATGCTATGTCGCATAAAGCGTTTGTGAAATTAGCCCCTCATGTCGATCAGATAGCGTTTGAAAACCGATTGAAGTCGTTTGCTAAAAAGTACTTTTCAAGCAGCTTTGAGAGCCTTAAAAAGAAAGGTGCAAAGCCAGATGAACGGGGTGATGTGTTTGCCGTTCGGTTACAGAAACTGTCAGATGTCCATTTTGATACGGCCATATCGGGTGGGGCCGGAGCACCCATTACGCTTGTGTACGCCCTATCGGGAATTGCCTTTTTTATCCTGCTTATTGCCTGTATCAACTTCATTAACCTGAGTGTTGCCCGATCGTTCACCCGTGCTAAAGAAGTGGGAGTCCGGAAATCGTTGGGGGCCCTTAAAAATCAGCTTTTTGTTCAAATCTGGGGCGAAGCGGCCATTATTTGTTTTGTTGGCTTTGTTGTCGGGCTGATTTTGGCTTATCTGCTTTTGCCAACGTTTAACACCACATTTCAGGGCAAACTAAGCCTGGATTATGTATTACAACCCGACAAGCTCGCCCTTATACTAAGCATTTTTGCTGTCGTTACATTGGTGGCCGGTGGCTATCCGGCCTGGCAAATGTCGAAATTCAATGCGGTGGAGGTATTGAAGGGAAAAATCACGATAAAGCGCCCCGGCATTCTCCGCAACTCGCTCATCGTTACCCAATTCATGCTGTCGAGTTTACTGATTTGTTGCACAATTATTGCCGTTCAGCAGGTCGATTACATGCGTAAACAGCCATTGGGCTTTCAGAAAGAACAAGTGATCAGCATTCCGGTCGGCAATAAGGTAAATGGGCAGCAGGCGCTCAAACGGATGCGGAATATGCTGGCAAACGACCCCACTGTTATAGCGCTCTCTGGCAGTAATGTAAACCTTGGACTGGGCAAGGATCGAAGTACATCGCGGTCTGTAATTGGGTTCACTTTCAAGGAGAAAGAGATTTCGACCGACTGGTTACAGGTCGATTACGATTACCTCAAAACGCTTAATATCAAACTCTTATCTGGCCGTGAATTCAGCCCGGCCTACTCATCAGATACACTGGACCGAGTGGTCATTACGGAAAGTATGGCCAAAATGATCGGCGAAAAAGATCCGATTGGCAAATTTTTTCAGACCGATACTGCTGGCATCAAGCACCAGATTATTGGTCTGGTACCCGATTTCAATTTGTATTCCACAAAGAATGAGAAAAAACCCATTACAATGTACCTGTCTCATTCTCAACCCATTCCTTACATTTTTGTTAGAGTGGCTCCGCAAAGTCTGGCAGGCTCTATGGATAAATTGAAAGCGATCTGGAAAGAAGTAGCTCCTCAATCCGAATTTATTGCTTCGTTTCTGGATGAGAATACCGACTCCTGGTATAAGAATGAAGAACGGCTTTCGCAGATTTTTAGCCTTGCTTCAGGAATAGCCATTCTGCTGTCCTGCCTGGGTTTGTTTGCTGTGGCGCTAATGGTCATTGAGCAGCGAACCAAAGAGATTGGCGTTCGGAAAGTGCTGGGAGCCAGCATCCCAAACATTGTTTTTATCCTCTCGCAGGACTTCGTGAAAATGGTCGTTCTGGCCATTATGATAGCAACACCCCTGGCCTGGTTCTTTATGCAAAAATGGCTGGACAGCTATTCGTATCGAATAGAAATAAGCATCTGGATATTCATTTTAGTCGGCCTTGCTGCCATTGTCATTGCGCTTGCTACGGTCAGTTTTCACAGCATTAAAGCCGCGTTGATGAACCCGGTAAAGAGTTTGCGCAGTGAGTAATGAAAACAGCTTTTATGAAAAATTGAGTGTCTGGTTGGTCAGTTGCTTGGACTTTAGTTTTCTATTCAGATAGCTACGGGTTGGCAATTCTACAAACCGGTACGTTAGGGCCGATACGCCCAGCACAATAGCGACAAAAACGATGCAGGTGATTGGTCCTGCGAGGCCGTACACAAGCGGTTTAGCCGGGGCAGATGGGGCTGGCGGATTAATAAGTTGTACGGTCAGAAACGAAAACAGAATGGGCATGTGTACCATATAAATCGAGTATGACCAATCGCCAAGACGTTGGAACGGGCGGGTTTGCAACAACTTCGACACGCGCCCGGTGTTATAGCAGGCACCTAAAATCAGTAAGGGAAAAAACCAGATTGTCAGCGTATCAGACAACTGCAGATGATAGCTTATGGCCAGTCCAGCACCCAAGGCTGCAAATACCCAACTCCGGCGCAACCAGTACAGTCCCCGCTGTTGATTATAAGCATGATAAGTAATCATACCAAGCAAAAAACCCGTAAAACAACGCAGGAAACTCATTGGAAAGGTGATGTTGTCAAGCGTATTGGGTAGCAACCAAAGCCAGGGTTTGTAGGGCTGACCAGCCTGCATTGGCTTTGTCAAATAGTAGTATAAACCCAACACCACTAGCAACAGAGCGAATCTGCCCATTGAAGGCAATCGCCGGAAGCCAAGCATTAGTATTGGAAATAGCAAATACAGTAGCCATTCGCTGCCAATAGACCACGATGGGGTATTCCATGTTGCTGACCGAACGGTATTAAAGCCATGTAGCATTAACACATGCATTGGAATTGCGGATACATCAAAGACCCCCTGCGCAATAGGGTCTAAAACGACATGATACCCCTGAGTGAGCAGTATATAAAGCCCAATAACCCAGAGGAGTGTTAAGATATGGAGCGGATAGATTCGGGCAAATCGGGCTGCCATATAGCGCCGAAACGATACGGCCAATACCCGATCTTCAAACCAGCTTCCATACACATACGTTATAATGAAGCCGCTCAGAATGAAGAAAAAGTCGACGAATAAATACCAACGACGGTGTAATTGGGTGATAGCAGGATTAATAATTGGCAACACAAGCATATTGAAATGAAAAACTACCATTAAAAGGGCAGCAATTCCGCGCAAAGGCGTAAGTGTAGTTAGGTATGCACGTTTCATAAGTAAAGGGATAGAAGGGTTTGAGGAAGTTACTGATACTGAGCAATTATAGGTGGTTTGCACCTGTATACCTTCAATCAGTTGAGTTACTACGTAGCATACCCAATACGCGAAGTCAAATTTCGTTGGTATGCCGAATGTGGGCAGTATCGTGTCTGTAATAAAACGTAGAGTTGATAATATTAATCATTCCCCATAGGCCAATTTGTAGATTTTTTCATTGATAATCAGTGCTTTATTTCTGATTCGTAAGATAGGAATTCAATGTATCTTCACAAACTAAACCCATTAAGCGTACATTTTTTCGGGCAAAGCCCTACCGTACCAAAACCTGCCCCTGTCAGGCTTATGCACTATTGATTGAAAGAGGGAAGTTGCGACAACTGATTGGTTTTGCATTCAACATCGGCAAGGGCACAAAGTTGCGCCCCTAAAATAACTCTGCTTAGCAGAGTTATTTTAGGGGCGCGATACGTTCTACTCCACTCTAAGCTCCAACTTTTAGATCAACTCAAAAAAGTAAATAGCTTACTAATCATCAATACATTTTCTGCCATTTGTTTTATGAAGGCAGTATATAGTGACGCAGATAATTGGTAAGTGTGTGGGAACGGATGTTCTGCTTATTTCTTCAGCGACGATAAGCTGCTATAGCGCATCGACTCATTTTATGGTATACTTCTATTTTACCGTAGCTTGCCTGAATTCACGTAAAAATCAGAGAGTAACGACAGGAATTCATCTTTCCGGCGACGCGATACTTCTATTTCGGTGTTATCACTCATCCAGACCTGCCCACCGTCGCCTTTTACGTATCGTTTGATGTGTTCAAGATTAATGATATTCGACTGGTGTACCCGAAAAAAGTAATAGTTATCCAGAATTTCTTCGTACTCTTTTAACAAGCGTGACACCACGATAGCCGGGCCTTTGGTCAGGTGAAATTTGGTGTACGACCCCAGCGATTCGCACTGGATGATATCGGTCATCTGCACAAAGTGAATGCCTTCTGCGGTGGGCAGAGCAATGCGCTGGTTGTCATTTTTTTTCCGCTGAATCAACCGAAGACTTTGTGGAACCTCGAGGTGTTCCTGTAAAATCTGAAGTTGTTGAGGATTAACGCTTGCCACCTGCGATTTCGACTTTTCGACGGCGGCCTGTAATTCTTCAGGATCGATCGGTTTGAGCAGGTAATCGATCGCGCTGAACCGAAACGCCCGAATGGCATATTCCTGATAAGCGGTCGTGAAAATCACGCCAAAATCTACTTTCTCGAAACTCGACAGCAAATCAAAGCCCGTTTTGCCTGGCATCTGAATATCAAGAAAAACTAAGTCGGGGTGTTCTTTCTTGATCAGTTCGATGCCCAGATCAGCATTTTTAGCTTCGCCACAAATTTCCACTTCCGGGCAGAGAATCTGTAGCAGATTGGTCAGAGCCTCACGGGCATTTGTTTCGTCGTCAATAATCGCAGCGCGTAGGCGTTTCATGGTCTTATACTTTTTCGATTGGAATCGTCATTTGTACCCTCGTTCCTGCCGAGTTGTTGTTATCATCAAACAAATCGATCATCTCTATTTTGGCTTCTCTGTCTTTCCGACGAAGCGATTCGAAAATTCCCTTTGTCATTTCCTGCCCGCGCGAGATATGCCCTTCTGTCCGGGGTGCAAACTCACGTCCTACGCCGTTATCTTCAATAATACAAACAATGTGATTCTGTTGAACCCGAGCCGTAATTTTCAGTTTCTTTTCTCCTTCTTTCGGCATCAGGCCGTGCCAGATTGCATTCTCGACGTAGGGTTGAAGCAGCATCGGTGGCAGGAGTGCATCCTGAAGCACATCATTCTCTTCAATATCGAACGAATAACTGAATTCATGGTTGAAGCGAAACGATTCAATTTCGACGTACATCCGTAAGGTGTCGATGATTTTCTCGAAGTGAAGATACTGGTGATTCGAATTCTCCATAATCCGGCGCACCAGCTTGGAGAACTTCGATAGGTATTTAGCACCTTCGACACCACGATTTGTCAGCAAATAATTCTGGACTGAATTAAGTGAATTAAACAGAAAATGCGGATTCATCTGCGATTGCAGGGCTTTCAGCCGCCACTCTGCAATTTCCAGATCCAGCTGGTTCCGTTCGGCAAGCGTATTGACACGCCAGCGCATCATGCCAACAATCAGGGCGGCAATGGACAATCCAATAAGCGTCCTAAAAAACCAGGTACTTGTAAAATAAGGTTTTACCGTTAATCGGATAACCAGCGGTTTATCGCTCTTTATACCCGAATTGTTGCTGCTTCTGATGCGTAATGTATACGATTTAGCGGGCAAATTTGTAAAGGAAACCGTATGCTGATTGCCCATCTCGACCCAGTTGGGTTCAAATCCTTCTAGCTGGTAACTATACAGGTTTTGGGAAGTAGGCTCAAAATTCAACGTCGTAAAGTTGAACGTTAGTAGATTTTCGTCGGGTTGAAGAACAATCTCTTCCGCGAGGTCCTGGTGAAGCATTTTACCCTTCACCTCAACCGAACTGATGGCTATTTTTGGGGTCGTTATCTGCCTGTTTAACTGACTAACATTCAGAATATTAATAGCATTGGTATGCCCCAGGAACAATTCATTCGCCGGACTATAGAAAAACCCGACCGGCGCATTACTGAATAACCCCTCAATGGTAGTGAGGTAACGGATAGCATGGGTTTGGGGATTGGCTATGTGGATTCCTTCATTGGTACTAAACCAGAGATTCCGGTCAGGTGCTTCCGCAATATTAGAGCAGTAGGTGTCGATCAGTGCATCGGTCTTAAATTCGAACGTGGTTAGAATCTTACCTTTAGCTGATAGTTTCGATACACCGCCCCAACTGGAAATCAGAATAGACCCATCCGTGGTTCGTCGCATACCATTGATGCAATCACCACCGATGCGGATTCCTTTATTCTCCGGCAGTTTATCGATGTTGGTAAATTGGCTCTGTTTTTCGTCGAAAAAGAATAGACCACGAGAGCAGGTAGCCACCCAGATACGTCCATCAATCCCTTCCAGAACACCTTTTACGTAGGTGAGATTTAATAATTTACTAGCCTCTTTGTCAGACCAGAGTTTGATTTCCCGATTCGTGAGTGGATCTATTACTTTCAGACCTTCGTTCAGGTTAGCAATCCAGAGACGTCCTTTTCGGTCGAGTAAACCATCGCGAAAGTCGGTGTTCTTAAACAGACGAGTGGTTGGCTCCCAGAGCGAAAAACGGCTATTCATTTTATCGCCAACAAAAATCCCTTTATCCGTAAAAGCAAAAGGGCGACCCTGAATCCACCGAATCTGCTGCGTAAAGGCATCAACTGGATACGGCAATAACTGAAATTGATTAATGGCTGGCTTCCACGATAGTACACCCGAATGCGATAGACCCAGCAGGTAGGTGCCGGTAGTAGATGCTGGTGAAATACTCGTTATCTGAACAGGCAATCGTACGACGTTGTGAGGGATCGCTACCGTTCGAATACCGATGTTTCGATAGCGGTACTTATAGACTCCACCGCTGGTAGCGATCCATAGAATACCGTTGACTTTATCGTCGTACATATCTTTGACCTGAATACCACTGTTGTAGAATTCAGGCAAGTGGTACAGTTCGTTCCGGTCAGGATAAAAAACGCTTATGCCATCATTGGTGCCAACGAATAGTATTTTTCGGCCATTTTCATCCTGCGACTCCTGCACACAGACTACGTTATTGTGTTCAAAGCCTGCTTTCCTAATACTAAATGACTGATTTTCGGGCGAAAAACGAACCAACCCATATTCGTAACCACCAATCCAAAGGTTACCATCGGCATCGGCAGACGCTTTACACAAGCGAATGGGCACTTGGTTCTGAGGTAAAAGGGCTTCTTTTCCCAACACACAGATGAGCTTGTCGTGCCGACGGTCGTAGCGATACAGACCAAGCTCTGAAACGATCCACAATGTATGCCGGGCATCTTCAAAAAAGCTGGCATACTGATACACATCACCGCCCGATACGGTATGAGAAAACGTGTAGCGACGCAGTTTCCCGGTTGCCGGATCGTACCGTTGGACAGACGTATAGTCACACACCCAGACCTGATCGAACGAATCAACCATACCCTGTTCGTGCAAATCATTGCTGGGGTCGGCATCATCATAATCGTTTTTCACCAGGGTCGTTACGGTCAGAGTTTTTGCATCGATTTTGCAAAGCCCTCGGGTATCGTTAGAGGTATAGATATCGCCCTTCGAGTCAGTCGATACGCCAGAGCAATAACCCAGTTTGAGACTATCCAGGCGAAGGAAATTATAGCCATCGTATCGGCAGATATTACGTCCCGTGCCTATCCATAAAAAGCCTTGTTTGTCTTTCGTTAGACACCATACATCATTGGATGGAAGCCCTTCTTTGGTTGTCAGGTGATCGATGGTCAGCGTAGGCATTTGGGCATCGGTTTCCCAACAGGCAGAAAAAACCAGCAGAAAAACCAATAAGTACCTCATAAAATGGTGTTTTGCGAGCAAATTACAAGAAAGCCGTTTAGCTTCTCCCAACCAGATACGAAAGCCAATGGTCTGACATGTGTACCCACGATACCAAACCATCTTTATTCAGATACTATACTCAGCCACCGCCCATCGTTCTTTTATCGTATTAATTGGTATGGTAAATACCCTTGAAAGCGGCTGATCTTTCATTTTTCACCGATGTAGTCACTACATCCATTGCTTTTCCGCTCAATGGCTTTATCGCAACATGATTTTGGTCAGTATCCGGTATCGACCTGGCGTGCTGATAGGAATCCTCTACCAAATTACCTGCCAGTTGCAGATACAGTTGAAACGGAAACATTTTAGGTTGAACAGGTGTCACGCTCTGAATTGAGGTCGTGTATTTCCGTTGCCGGTCTACCAGTTTGGTTCCTATTACGAATAAGCTAATCAAGACCAGATAAGGAAACAATGCTTTCATAACTGATCTTATCGCTCAAAAATTTGGATGAGTTTAGATAAAGTGCTGTAGGTTCGGAGTGATTTTGTGGTACTGTTTCTAGCATCGTCGAGCACCACATTACCATGTTCATCAGTCACGTATTCGTACATCGTCCCTTCATGCGCGTGAACCCGGTATTTCCTGAGGAAAATCCAGCACAGAGTCCCAATCAGGAACAGAAGTCCAGGGAATACCAGAAAATACACATTGTCGTGAATCTGACGCTGGTAGGTACTGGTTAAATAAAACGTGTCAGACACTGGGCTGTACAGAATTGGAGCAGATTTACCTGCCTGTACAGCAGCGAATTCTTCTACGGAAATACCACCCGTTCTGGTACGTATGACCGATTTACCTGCCTGATCCGTAAACTGAACGTCGAGGCTATTGGCCGACTTTTTCAGTACGAGTGCCTGGGTTGCAATACCCGTTTGCTGAACGCATTTCAAGTCAATATAATCAATGTACCACCAATAGCAGACGGCCACTCCCACGAAGAAGAAGAGTGAGAAAAGGCGAAATCCCAGCGTGTTATACTTCCGTAGAACGAAGTAGTAATACGCCATCAGGAAAGCCCCCGCGGCAAGTGTTTGAAGCGTAGTCATGGTAATTTAGAGGATTTAAATCGAGTCTGTTGGATGAACCAAACTTACTGGAATCATCGACCCTCTACAGCATGACTCTATATCTGGTGATACGCTACTAAAAAGTGGCAGGTTTTGCTTTATAGGTGGTGGTCGCTGGTTTCAGAAAGGTAGAATACTTGTCTATTTGGGTTACCCGGCTTTATACTGCTACGATGCAACGTGTCCCATATACGCTAAAACTCTGCTTTAGCGTATATGGGACACTATTGATTAGTCAAAAAAATGGCTGTTAATTCACGGTTTTTCCAAGCGGCCTCAACATAACATCGTTTACGGTAATATTGCCCGGCTGACTAAGTGCATAAACCACGGCGTTAACGATGGCTTCCGAATCCATTTTGGGGATGCCATCCAGATTGCCATAAAGGGCACGTACGTTGGGACTGGTGATATCATGCCCTAGTTCGGTAGCTACAGTACCCGGATAAATCGTCGTTACTTTAATTTTCTCGCCGACTTCCTTTCGGAGCGTTTCCATAATGGCCCGAACGGCAAATTTGGTACAGCTGTAGACTCCACCACTTGGAAATGTATTTAAACCGCCCATTGACGAAGTAGCCAGAATATGCCCGTCTCCTCTTTCCAGCATATGCGGCAGCACAGCATTGATACCATATAACACGCCTTTGATGTTGATATCAATCATGCGCTCCCACTCGGATACCTGGCCTTCCTCAAAGAATGAAAGCGGCATAATACCCGCATTATTCCATAACACGTCTACCTGCCCAAACCTGCCGATTGCCTGCTGAATGAGGTTATCCATATCCCCCTGTTTGCTAACGTCGGTTCGCACATACATGGCGTGATCGTCAATTTCATTGATCAGGGCTTTCAGCTGATCTTCCCTTCGTGCAGCCAATACTACTTTAGCACCAAGCTGACCGAGTTTTCGGGCTGTAGCCGCGCCCATGCCACTACTGGCACCCGTGATAACAATCACTTTGTTATTAATAGATTCCATGGTAGGATGATTGTGTGATAAGCCAGAATAAGCACGGCTAAACATTGCCTGTCGATCCGCTTATTTGTCTAGGTTAGTTGCTAACGTGATGTGTTTCCAGGATTCAATTTCTGCCGTTTCGGCCTTACGCGCATCAGTTAAGATCTGGTAAGCATCTGGCCCCATCAACAAGTGTACAGGCGGATTTTTCTCCTCGGCGAGTTTAACCAATGCAGCTACCAATTTATCGGGATCGCCCGGCTGGTTACCGTTTATCTGGCGCATGGCGGTTTCCAGTACTTCACTATTGTATCCTTCGATCCTGTTTTGGGCCACCATAAACGTACCCTTATCCAGAAAACTGGTTCTGAACAATCCGGGGGCAACAACGGTCACTTTTACGCCAAACGGCTTGACCTCTTCTGCCAATGCTTCAGAAAGGCCAATCACAGCAAATTTTGCGGCATTATAACTTGCTGCATTTCCATTACCCTTATACCCTGCAATGGAGGAAATGTTGATGATATGCCCTGATTGTTGTATTCTTAAGAAAGGCATTGCCGCTCTGATCACGTTAAACGTCCCGAAAACATTAACCTCCATTGATTGGCGGAACTCCTGTGGGGTCAACGCTTCAACACTTCCCAGTATAAAATATCCCGCATTGTTGACGATCACATCCAGACGGCCAAATGTTGAAACCGCCTGATTTATAGCCTTATCGACGCTTTCTCCGTTTGTGATGTCTACGGTCAATGGCAACAGATTTTCCGAGTGATCAGGTATCTGTTTTTCAATATCGGCCGCATTCCTGGACGTAGCGGCTACTTTGTTCCCGTTTAACAACAATAATTTAACCAGCGCAAGGCCAAAGCCTTTAGATGCCCCGGTAACAAACCAGACTTTTCCAATAGTCAAATTTTCCTGTACCATACTGCTGTTTTTTATGGTACAAAATTAGAGTCAGTCAGTATGTAAAAATTATGCCAATCAAACATATACTTATGAAATGGCAATAACGTCCCGGCGGAAATGATTGGGGGTTTGCCCTGTCTGCCTTTTGAAGAATATATTGAAATTAGACGCATGTTCAAAACCCAGACAATAGCCTATCTCGGCGATGTCCCAGTTGGTATGCAGCAATAAGGCTTTCGCTTCTTTGATTAACTTTTCGGCCAGATGTTCCGTCGTTGTTTTACCCGTGGTTTCCTTTAAGGCGCGGTTCAGGTGATTGGTATGAATGGCCAGTTGACCAGCAAATTCGCTGGCATTTTTAAGCCGGACCGTATGCTGCGGTGAAGTAATAGGAAACTGCCTTTCCAGCAAGTCTAAAAACAGGGTGCTAATTCGGACTGAAGAACTACCGGGCAGCTTTTCTTTTTCAAGCGGTTCAATTTTAAGCGCTTCATGCATGATGATTTGCACATAACTGCGTAATAAATCATACTTATTTATATAGGAAGACTGCATCTCCGTAATCATTTGCTCAAAAACCCCAGCCAGAAACTGCATGGATTTTTGATCAGGAACCAGAACGTGATTACCACTGACTTTAAACAAAGGCGATTTTGACAGGCTATCGGCCTTCAGGTGATGCGTAATAAAGTCTTCCGTAAATAAACAGGAATACCCTTTATCATTGGTCGACAAAGGCTCCCACGAGTAAGGTATCATCGGATTAAAAAAAGCAATGACATTATCTTTAATATAAAAGCTCTTATCGGCATAAGACAGAACTCCTTCTGCCCTAATCACTAACGATATTTTATAAAAGTCCCTTCGGGTATGCGGCAATGGAGTTGTGCCGTGAATGTCTTCCGTTTTGTAAATGGCAAACTGCCCTGGCTCAGAATGATCTCTGGTCAGACGCTGATGAAAATCGTTGGTGGTTTCTTTTAGCTCCATCACACAAAGTTATGTGATTCAAACAATACATTTCCCAACGATCTGCAATTTTCATACTACTTATTACTACCTACAAACCCACCCGTTGGCAATCCCTAAAGTAGGTGTTCGTAAAAAATAAAGTAAACATTTTGATTAGTAAATAAACGTTTACTTACTTTGCAGCGTAATTTATTCTTCTCACTTTAAAAGGCAAGAAGTGCACGATGAGACCTAAAAATTTAGAAAAGGAAGAAGCGATTCGAACCATAGCGCTTCAAATAATCGCCGAAGAAGGTCTGGAAAATCTGAGTATGCAGAAACTGGCAAAAGCTGCCAATGTATCGCCACGCACGATCTATATAAAATACGATAGCAAAGAGGATTTTCTGGTAAAGCTATTCATTGATGAGGTGTTAGGAGCTTATGAAAAAGCAGTACTGGAAACGTTTCGCTCCGACATGGACTTTCCGGAAGGTATAAAAACGATCTGGCTGAACACGTTCCGGTATTTGACAGGGAACAAACACCATTTTGCCCTGATCCAGCATGGCAAAGCATCTCCTTTGTTGAATAAAGCCTACCAGAAAGCAAACATCAAACAAGGGCACTTTTTCGCACCTATACATCACTTCCTCGAGCGTCATATTGCAACCGGTGTCATCCGAAACTTTCCTTTTGATGTGCACCGAGCGCTGTTGTTTTCGCCCCTTCTCGACTTAGCAAGTGAGTATTTTGATTACCGGGAAAGACCGCACCAAATCATTACCGAAGAACTGGTTTTAGCCTGTTGCGATGTGCTGATAAAAGGAATGTTGAACTGAAAAAACAAAAGCAATGAACATACTTAACAATAAGAAAATAGCTATCGTGGGCGGAGGCCCAGGCGGATTAACACTCGCAAGGCTGTTGCAAATGAGCGGTGTAGACGTACAAGTGTATGAACGGGATATGCATAAAGATGCCAGGCCAAAAGGAGCCACCCTGGATTTGCATGAGGAGTCCGGGCTGGCGGCTTTGCACGAAGCCGGACTGATGGAAGCGTTTAACGCCAATTATCGACCGGGGGCCGACAAACTGCGCATCGTCGATAAAAACGCAACTATTTTATTTGACGATGATGCAAACGGTAAGGAAGAAACAGCCCGGCCCGAAATTGATCGCGGTCCCTTGCAGACAATTTTACTCGATTCCCTACAACCCACCACTGTTGTCTGGAATAGCCATTTTGTGTCGCTTTCACCGCAAAATGATTCCTGGAAACTGGACTTTAAAAACGGCACCTCTGTGATTGCTGATGTAGTGATTGCAGCAGACGGGGCAAACTCAAAGATTCGTCCATACATCACCCCCATCAAGCCTTTCTATTCTGGGGTTACGGGCATAGAAGGCACTGTATATCAATCTGAAACAGCAAGCCCAACAATACATGAACTGTTGAATGGGGGAAAAATATTTGCGATGAGTGACGAGAAGAGTTTGATCGTAAGCTCAAAGGGTGATGGCAGTCTGGTGTTTTATACGGGCTGTAAAACCGATGAATACTGGAGTCAGGAAAGTGGAATCGATTTCTCCGACAAAGCGCAGGTACTTGCCTGGTTCAAAGTCACCTATTCGGGCTGGGATAGTGTTTGGGAGGAGTTGTTTGACAATGCGACTGCTCCTTTTGTGCCTCGTCCGTTTTATTGCATGCCTTTAGATCAGACCTGGAAAGCGTTACCAAACCTGACAATGCTGGGTGATGCCGCCCACCTTATGCCCCCCTATGCCGGTGAAGGCGTGAATATGGCCATGCTCGACGCACTGGAACTCAGTAAATGCCTAACCAGCGACGATTTCCCCGACATACAATCAGCCATTGCCAGCTATGAAAAACAGATGCGCACGAGAGCCTCGGCAACGGCATTCGCTACACTGGAATCAACGGCTGCGTTGCATTCGCCAGAAGCCATCTCCTTTCTCATGGAGATCGTCGCTTAAGCTAATTTCGACTCGCATCCTTCTGAGTACCTAAAGGCTATCATTATGTTTTGACGCTCTTTTTCAGTCATTCCGACGTAGCTGTGCTTTCCCGCAAATCCAGTATGTGCACCCAGAACCGAATGTCGGCACTGCTCTGCATCTGGAAAATTAGCCAGAAAATACTGTACCAGACCGCTATAGGCATCAATCCACTGATCACGATATTTAGATCTCCAGCCTTAAAAAACTCGCTAACACTCAGGAAAAGAAAAAACGCTAACGGAAACGCAAACACAAGAAAAGCGACAATCAGAACTGGATTGGGGCTCAAACTGAGTGAAAGCATTGTTTTGCCCTGCCTGCTTTTATACATGCCCTCTATACTCGGGGCAAAACTCTGTTTTTTGATTTTACTACTCACTTTCCGCACCGAAAACCTGTAGGTCGTAAAATCGCCGTAGTATGGTTTGTGGCTATAAAAGCTAAATCCGGTTATGACATATTCGCTTAAATAGTGTCGAATCTGGTCTGGAGTTAGTTCAGTCTGGTAGTTAATCTGACGATAGGGCAAGAGCGTAGTTCGCATGAACAGAATCGGTAGAGATAAAAAGCAGGTCCGACAGTGAGTGTACGATACAGCTAATCAGTGCATTGGATTTCCCGTAAAATCGGTACTGACAATTTCTCTGAATTGCTCAAGCCCATCGGTTGATTTGAGTCGGTTATTCTTCGCAAATAACCATTGAACATTAGGGCAACCGCGTAACGTTTTCAAATCAGCAATCTGATTGTCAGACACATCAAGTCGGCCTATCTTCTCTGATTGCAGGCCACTCATATCGAACAATTGACAGTTTTTAAGGTATAAGTCGCCTAGTGCAGGAAGCTTTGAAAAAAGAGCCAGGTCAGAGATCCGATGATCCGACAGGTTAAGAGCGGTTACGTGTCCTTTCTGCACACAAATCTCAAAACGACTGGGAGGATTAACCGATTGAGCGATGTGCCAGTGCTCGGTAAAAACAGCGTTCTGCAAGCCCATACCTGCCTCTTTCGCGAGTTGCTCGACAGCAGCTTTCTCGGCAGGATCAAGCCTCGAAAAATCATAATCATACTGTCCCGGCGCGGCTCTGCCATGTCCGGCTTCCATAAAGAAAGCGGTGGCATACAGGCCTAAGCCAAATGCACAAAGTCCCAGCGACAACAAGGCCGTAATTTTATGATCACCGAAGCCTTTGAATGCCCACCAGGTTGCCAACAGGTATAGGAGGAAGCAGACTAACAGCATCGGTATGCTTAACCATGCAGGTATTTTTTTCAGGAACGAATTGGGATCCGTCAGTCCCACGGTAAACGTATAGCCCAAAAAGCATGTAAGAGCAAACGAGAGCAATAAACTGCGAATGGCCATGAGGAATGCCTGCTTATACGTGAAACCAATATAATACACCTGCTTTTAGCACATAGACGGATCCATTTGCGGATTGCAGGTAAAAGTCGTTTGATAGAGCCAGCGGGTAAATCCACTTGAAGCGAGCGGTCTTCTTACCAAGTTTCAGGTCGAAATAAAACAGAAATTCGTCAAATGAATTTCCTCCCCACATCAGGTCACCGTATTTTGCGGTTATTCCCTCCGTCAGTTGTAATACGCTCGTTCTATCGGTTACTGACTGGCCTTCTACCAGCGTGAAGCGACCTTCCGACAGGGATGTGTTTGCGTTGCTTCGGTCCATGACTACCCTGGTGTTCACATCATATGGATGGAATTTGACGCCCGCCTTTTGAATAAACGCTTCATCCAGCGTAAACGCAGTTGTGTTGCCGTCGGCAAATTTGGTAAAAACATAGGACGCATAGTTATCAGGACTCCGGTAGGCAAAAGACGATTTACCAGCCCTCATGCGTGCCAATGCGTAAGCCTCGTAATAGGCCTTATGCCGATCGGGTTCAAACTGAGTTCTCAGGTCCGACCGGGCTTTTCGAATGGCCTCCCAGTAAGCATCCGCGTTGGTTTTGTTGCCTTTCAGTACTGCCAGTGTTATCGAATCGGCTTCCTGAATATCAAATTGCTGGCCGATCTCATTCTTTTTCTGTCGATACCACGCCTGACCTTCCCGGTCCACCCTTACCCAATCTTTTTCTTTTTGATCATCAGGATAGTTCCCTGTCCAGAATGCATGGACTTTATCAACGACCTTAAACGCATCCAGATCAACACGATAAAACAGGCCCGAAAACTCCCAAAGTAGCAAATTCGGTTGCAACAGGGCCAATTCCATTTCTTGAATGCTCATCTCACCAAACGGGAGCTGGCGCAACCGATGACCCGCCTGATCGAATTCAACCAGTGTATGTTCGGCAAACACCCCCGTTGATGCAGTCAGAACAATCGCGTAGATTTTCGTTTTATCCGCCGAGAAGATAAAGTTACGAATCATCGTGTCCGGCAATGAATCGACCCGAATGCTGGCATTATCGACTTGCGGTAAAAGCGGTATGTCGGGGTGCGTATCCGTACGCATGAAACAACCCGACAAGGACCAGGAAAGCAGGCTTACGCAAAGAAGGGTGGTATAGTTCATCTGAATTCACCAAAAGCCGGTAATCTTTTCATGGCCATCAGTCATTTTACTCCGCCTAGTTCGACCAGTTTGGGAACTGTTCCTTCAGCTGATCATCCAACTCGTCGGCCCACAATTCCAGGTCAACAATGCAGGTTGTTAGTTCCTGATAGTCCATACCCCGAATATCGCGCTCATAGGTTGCATACACGGTTTGTGTCTTGGGAGCAATGCACAACTTCACACCCAGACGTAGGTCGTTCAGTTCGAGCAGGTGCCGATAGAAACTAAGCAGGTTATTGGCCGGAATTTCGAGCAGAGGAGAGAAAATTCGCAGATAATCACGTCGGCTTCCATTCGGAAAATGGATGGTTTGAATGAATACTTCAATCGTGGCTGAGCCATTTTTCCAGAGCCAGTTGCTGTTTTTGGGATTATAGGTGCTCTCTTTGGTCAATCCAATAGACTCGACATAGTGTTGAATCATGGTCGTAACCCGATTGTACTGTTCATTGTAAGCAGCTTCCTGTACATCAGAAGGTCTGGCCGGAGCCGGGTTTTTAATTGGTTCCATTTGCTTAGGGTAGTTTTAGAATAACTCGTTTGAACAGGTCAAAACTACTACGCCAGCAGAGGCATTATAAACCAACTCTATGCCTAGCCCGTTTGGCTTTACAAGTGGTGTAAACTGCCTTAAAAGTGGTCATTTGTTCCTCAGCAGGAAGGCTTGCCCTGTCTTGTCAGGAACTCTTCTCTTCCCGTCTTCTCGCAGGAACTGGTCGCAAGTTTGTCAATGCAGTAAGTCATCTGGTTGTGAATTGCCGCTAATCTTTAAGATCTACGTTAGTCAGTAAGTATTGCTGGATAATCCAGTCTTCAGCAGCCTGCTGCGAAACCCCGCCCAGGCCCTGAACGTAAGCTTTATTAAAATCTGGTTCAGCTTTCAAAAACACATGATAACCTGCCCCCTGAAACCAGCCAGCTTCCAGTGGTGATTTCGCCAGAATCGCTTGCCGTTCCGCTTCGGTAAGCCGTTCAATCTGCCGTCGAAGCCGTCGGTTTTTGCAATATTTTTTCCAAAGCATACCCCTAATTGTAAGCGTCTGACCTGCTTTCCGTTCATCGAATTACCACGAACTACCCGAACCACCGCCCCCTGAGCTGCCGCCCCCCCAACTGCTGCTGGACGAGCTACTACTGGATGAACTGCCCGACGACCCGCTCCATGAACTGCTGCTACCCGACGAAGAATACGTAGTGGATGAATGTGACGTTGTGGGTGTACTTTGCCGAATGACCGCAATGGTGTACTGTTCTTCGCGATGGTGGCCACAAGCCTGGCACTGATAATCGTTGCTGCCTCTTCCTTCGCGTTCAGTAGTGGCTGCTTTCACGATGCGGCTGCCTGTTAAGGACATGGCTCTTGATCCGCATTTATTGCAGTTCTGATAGACCTTATCGTTCAGGTTTTCGTAACCAATAACCTGCGTGATGTTGTGGGGTTCATTGCGCCAAACGTCATAGTCAACACTACCCAGCCGCTGTTCAGTTCGCTGGTAATCAGTCAGAAAATCCCCTTTCCGGGTACTGTCCACTTTAGTAAGCGCGTAGCCTTCCGCCGATTGACGGTTATGATTCCGAATCGCATCCAGTGCCCGGTCATCCGCTCGTTTAAGCCATCCGAACGGAATAGGGAACAACAGAACAGAACCCCAGCCGTTGAGTCCCGCAGCTTTGTATCGCACATAACGTGCTGGCTCGGTTATGGTGCCAGAGAGTTTCTGGAAGGCATTTTTTCGACGGTGCCGACGTTCCCACACGACCGCTCCTGCATAGGCATACATGACCAGGAGAATTTGCCAGCCATGCAGTGATAAAGGTGCGCGAAGCTTTATCACTACGAATCCTATGCATACCGGCATAACAACATATAGCAGAAAGGCTCTGGGAAATCGCCATTTCGATTTCGAAATTGTCACGTCAATTTGGTTAGCAATGGGATTCGTTTTTTTGAAGAAGAATGTCAGTAGCCGAAGAACAAGCAAAGCAGGAATTAATAACAGGAATAGGACGAAAATGGCCGAATTCTCTAATGGCTGTCCTGCTCGGTACGTAGATTTTGACTTGTCATAAACCTCCTTTGCGGCTTCGGGTTCACTAATCAGGCGGGCAATCTCGTTAACCCCGGCAATCATGGCTCCGTCGAAATCACCGGTTTTAGCCAGCGGAATCATTTTCCGGGTCTGAATCCGGCTACAAATGGCATCGGGCAGAACACCTTCCAAACCATAGCCGGTTTCCATCTCGATCCTGTGCTGGTCTTTCACCAGCAAAACCAACAGGCCATTATTTTTCTTCCGATAGCCCAAACCCCATTTCCTGAACAAAGCCGTGGCAAAGTCTTTGGGTACACTCTCCCCAATGGAGTTGAGGCACACAACCGCTACCTGTGCCGTTGTGGAGTCTTCCAGCTTTCCCAGCACCAGATCAATCTGACTTACGGCCGCATCTGACAGAATATGATCCGGATTGCTGACATACTGTGCACTTCTGCTTTGCTTCGGATTGGGTACGGTTTCTGGCGTATAGGTTTGTGCAATTCCTGGTGTAATGCCTCCACACGCAAGCAGCAGAAAAAGGAAGACGAACTGGATAAATTTCTGGCTCATACCCATTTAATTTTGATTTGTAGCGCCGTAGCCCGACGAATACGTTCTGTACTTATCCTTGGCCTGAAGATAAGTTGTTTCTTCAAATGTGCCCGGATCGGCTCCCTTAACGGCATAATTACTGAAGTAGACCCGTTCTTTGTCTTTGGCATAGTATTTTCCAACGCCGGAAAAGGTAGCGAGATCAACTGCTTCAATTGGACTCCAGTAAAGATCTTTACCCAGCACCAGACCCCAGGCCGTGTGTTTATCACTAAAATTGAAGTCCGAGACTTTTCGGAATGTTGCGCCATCTACGCCCTCTATCGGCCGATCATGAAAATAAACCCGTCGGCGGTCATTTGTCAGGTAGCTGCCATTAAACATCGGAACAAAGACAAACGTAGCGGGGTCGGCCCCTTCAAGTATAAATGTGTCTTTATAAACCCGATACCGGTCGCGGGCATATGGAATCCCTTCGGCCGATATATGAACAGGCGTCTCATCGGGATTAGGAACAAAGGAGAAATGTGCACCGTCGTTGCTGATTCGCTTATCCCGGGAGTAACCATTGTTTTTGTCTCTGGAATAGGCACCTGCCAGATACTCAAACGTAGCTGGGTCAGCATCGGGAATGATTTTCCCGATGTAGAACGCATGGTTTTTATCTTTACCATACTCGTCGTTGATTATCATAAACGACTCAGCATCAGCTGTGTCGACAATCGACCGGGTAGCAGGCCAACCCCTATATATCACCACCTCGCCTTTCTCTATTCGATAGCCTCTGCGTGAGCTTTCACCACAACTAACGACCAGCAAGCCGATAAGCGTAAAAGCAATTGATGCAAAAGGAGCGAACACTTTTTTGAGTAGAAAATTCATGGTAAGCGGCATTAATAACGGCTACGAGTTTGCAGTTTTGGCGGTTGCCCCAGTGCCTGTTCGTGTTGCGGTCTACTGGAGTGAAGAACCGGATGATCTGTTGATTCCGTCGTTAAGGGCGAAGAAACGTCGCGCTCAGCCGGACGCACACTGTCCACTTTTTCCAGACTGACAACCTGCTCTTCTACAGGCTTTACTTCTGCCCTGGTTAGTCGATTTGTTTTTAGCCAGTTCAGATAATAGGCAAAGTGTAGCGCGTCATGATAGGTTTGCCAGATAATCACGAAACTACCATCCTGCGTTTCTTCGATCCGAATGGGTGTTTCGGTATCAAGCACAAAAAAACGTTTGAATTTCTGCCGGAAGGTAAACCCTGACGTATCCATTTTGGCACGGGCAATCCGTCTAAATTCCTCACTAACAACGTTGGGGCCGAACGAAATGGCCAGGTAATGCGAGAATGTGTTAAAGTGAGATTTCCCCGTCGAGACCATAGACGAGGTCATTCCCTGCCACCAGTTATACTGAACTACTTCGCCCGATTGGGTAGTTAGTGTTCCTTCCGCACAGGAGTAATAATGACTACCAAGCAGTTCGGAGACTTGCTCTGGCACAACGGTCGATTTATAAAGTTGATTGCTACTGAAAAACTGTTGCAGGCTGCTGTCTTCTTTTTTGCGAAAGACAAACAGCGATGCAATAAAGCTGGGAATAAACAATAATGTTGAACTGGTACTACCGAAAATCAGCATGATCACCATCAGTCCGACCCAGCAACCAACTGCCAGCCGAATTGCCAGCGACGATGAGACTTTCCGGCCAATCAGGTACGTCATCAGAAAAAACACGGCATAAATTCCGCCGAAGAAAATGCTTTTATAGACGATGTCCTGATTCATGAAAGTCGATGTCAAGTCTTAAAAAAAGATCAGAGTAAGCAGAATAATTAACGTTATGACAACCAGTGCAATCCAGTCAAAACCTCTTTCCAGGAAACGCTTTGATCCTTCTTTGATCGATTTTACTACGTCTTTTTTTATGAAATGCTCGCCCCGATCCATACCCGTATCTTTTGGTGTTGATATTGATAACTCATTATAAAGTTGAGCCAAAAATCCAGAGAGATTTAGTCCGATTGATAAGTGGATGGAACAACGTGAAAACCGGTAGAATTGGCTTGATATATGGCCAGGCTTTTTTTGAGTAGGTTTAGGAGTATCGACTAGAGTCGTGCCACAGTTCACTATATCTCGCACACAAACCGTGGCACGACTCTAGTCGATACTCCTAAGGTTGCGTTTCTGAAGAACCGATTTTACCCCATACACAGAACCGCGAAGTTTAGTCGAAGCATTCCTATGCTTCGGCAAAACTTCGCGGTTCTGTGTAATTACCCAATCAGAATCTTATGGTTCTGAAAACTTATTCAAAATAATACCCGAAAATTATACCCATCTCATCTTCACTTGTCAGGCCAAAACGGACAAGCTTGGCGGTTGTATTGTTGTACGTTATTTCAGACGTTAGCCCTTCTCCTTTTTGCAGCGAAATAGGTGTCTGGTAGGTAACAATATCGGGGTGTTCCCAGTCGGTAGATGTGTAAATGACTTCACCATCGCGGCTCCCACCTTTGATTTTAATGACAAACTTTTCGCCCAGTTTGTGCATATGCGAAGTTAAAGTCAGGACTTTGCGCGGCTTATCAAAAAGAAAAGACTTCGAGATCGTAACCCGGGTATTGGCTGGAATAGTAAGATTCGAGTTTCCCAGATCGAGCGTCTGAACCAGTTGCTGTACTTTAGATTTGTCTACTGTGTATAGATTGATCTGCGCTTCGCCTTTCATCACCGACGTGGTTTTGTTGACAAAGTGCGAATTAAGGTCAAGCGAAGTACCCGCCGGAATCAATAAGGCTGCCCCTTCAGGAAACTTATAATCCTGGTATTGAGCCTGCGATCCTGCCAGATACACATGGTTCGACATGGATAGCGTTGTGAGCAGATTCAGAGAATTATCGGCATTTCGCAGATCACGAATGTCGTTCATGTTCGGCAGAATCGTATTATCCCGAAAATTATAGGCCACAAAGTGGTGGCTTCCACTCCGCATTTTTGTTTCATACCGGTTTACGTATATATCCTGCGCATTGCCAACCACCCGACGGGTAAATAATTCACGTTCAAAATTCGGCTGAATATCAAACGTGGGAACGGCCATTTGAAAACCGGTGCCCGTTGCTGGTACAGGCAGGGGTTCATAAGCCGTTCCAGATACGGTTTTATCATCTAATAGCGTGGGATCAGCGATACTACCCGTTTTGGGCGCTCCGGCATCAATCCACCGCCGAACATATTCAATCTGTCCATCAGACAGTGGTGGACTTCCCAATGGCATAGGATTCCCATATTGTTTGCCCGTATGATGGCTAGCCGTGGGGGTCAGTTTATGATACAAAAGGCTCTCTAACGATGCGAATGCTTTTACGCGTTTTAAGCCGTCTGCTTTAGCCGCACTGTTTTTCGGATCAACACCCACCAGATTTTCATAAGCTACACCGGCTGCTAACACCAGACCATGCTGCACAAAATCGGCGTCTTTTTCAGATGAATGGCAACCCGATGTGGCGCAGGATGGCGTCAGGATTTTTTGTTGAATTAAATCGAAGGAAGCAACGGCCATTGGGTCCTCCGTACCATTGGTAGAATTCTGACAGGAAACCGAATTTAAGAATATACTAATAATAAATATACCAATTCCTAAACGGGTAAAATTCAAGGATTTCATATAGCAGTAATCAGCCAGAGGTATACTGAAAGTTAATTATATTATCCCATCTTCTGGTATATAATTTATTTCAAGGCCTATTAAAACCAGCGACTATATTCGGCAAGACCCCAGACGCAAAGTCGTGCCACGGTTTGCTGTGTAGTGAATCGTGGCACGGCTTTGCATCTGGGGCCTGCCGAGCTAAAATCTTAATATAAAATCCTGACGGGGTTGCTCTTTTCTAAAAAAGACCAAGCCCACCCAGAACAAATCAACCGTTACGCTTACTGAGGAATGTGCTTTAATAGTTGCCCATGCCTGTTCCATTTCGGCCGACCAGTGAATATCGTCGAATACAAATACCGTATCGTTGTGGACCTTCGTCAGGCATGTTTCAAAATAGCGAATAGTCGGTCCGTAGCGATGATTGGCATCGAAAAAAACGAAGTCGAGTGGTATCGACTTTTCCACCTGGATGGGCAATGTTTCGTCGATATTCCCGACTACGATGTCTATATTTTGAATACCCAGCTCATCAAAATTCTGGCGGGCAACAGCCGCCGTTTCCGGACATCCTTCAAATGTCAGAATGCGGCCATTTTGCGGTTTGGCAGCCATTGCCAGATAAGCCGTCGTTACCCCAAGCGATGTACCTAAATCCAGAATAGTTTTTGCGTCGAACCGTCGAATGAGTCGAAACAGCAATCGACCGAACCGGGCTGGCTTCTGGGAGTTTCGGGCAATATCCCGAATGCTTCGCTGTTGGGAGGTATTTACTTTCGAACCCGCTCCAAAGTCCGTTATATGAATCAGCTGGCGATTTTGACGAAGCTTACTTTGTAAGGCCCGAATAGGTTTAAAAACAGGCTCAGAACGATTGCCCGCCCGAATAACACGAGTATAAAGCGTAAACAGAAAGGGCGAGTGAAGAGAATGCTCGTCGCGAGCACGAGCGAGGTAGCGTAAATAAGCAAACAACATAGGAAATGGATAATGTAGAATGTAAAATGAATAGTTCCATCATACGACAGTTATTCATTCAGAACCGCCCACGGGGTTCATTATCCATTATGGCTCATTAATTCAATTTATAGGGTACAATCATCGTGAATTCCGGAATGGCTACACGAACCTGTTTCCCATCAATAATACGTTCAACGAGGTAAGTACCGGCCATTTTGCCCATACTTGAGCGCAGATTGCAGCCCGATACATACTGATGAACTTCTCCGGGTTCCAGTACGGGTTGTAAACCAACCACGCCTTCCCCTTCAACCTCACGGACGGTGCCGTTGGAATCATAGATTGTCCAATGCCGTCTGAGCAACTGAATGGTATAGTCGCTGGCATTTTCGATCGTAATCCGGTAAGTGAACACGTAATGCGCTTGTAATGGACTGGAGTAATCGGATTGATACTCGGTCTTCACACTTACCTTTACGCCTTCTGTGACTGACGATACCATAAATTTAGTGTCGTTTGCAACCTTAAAACGAAAATTAAGTTGATTAGTTTTGATACGCAAGAACAGTCTTGAAAAAATTTTCAAAGAGTGGCTCTCGGCGTTTTTAGGCCTATAATGCCGAATCACCCTTATCAGTTCCCTACATGAACGTATCTATTGCAGAATCATGGCAAACAAGGCTACAGTTTGAATTTGATAAGCCTTATTTTATTGCGTTAGCGGAATTTCTGCGACAGGAATACAGTACCCAGCGGGTTTATCCACCCGGTCGGTTGATGTTCAACGCCTTCAATTCATGCAGTTTTGACGATACACGCGTTGTCATTCTCGGCCAGGACCCCTACCACGGCGAAGGGCAAGCCAATGGACTTGCGTTTTCGGTTGCCGATGGCATCAGTAAGCCGCCTTCTCTGGTCAATATTTTTAAAGAAATTCAGGATGATCTGGGCAAACCAGTTCCAAAATCGGGAAACCTCGAACGCTGGGCTCGCCAGGGTGTCATGTTACTCAACTCGACGCTTACCGTGCGGGCGGGGCAGGCAGGATCACATCAGGGCAAAGGCTGGGAAACGTTTACGGATGCGGTAATCAAACTGATCTCCGATGAGAAGCAACATGTCGTTTTTATGCTTTGGGGAGCTTACGCTCAAAAGAAAGGCGCTGTCATCGATAACAAAAAACACCTGGTTCTGAAAGCAAAACATCCATCGCCGATGGCTGCTCAATGGGGTGGCTGGTTCGGAACCAAGCATTTCAGTCAGGCCAATAACTATCTGGAAGGTAAAGGTCTACCGCCAATCGACTGGTAGTTTTCAGGGGGCAGTCTTCAGTTGGCGGTATTTTGGCAATAGTCATTTACTTACTGAAGACTGCCTACTGCTATCGTAATTTATAATCTGCCCGCATACCATCGCATATCCAGTTAGCCAGTGCCTGCCGATTACCGGCCAGCAGAAAGCGACGCTGATCTTTCTCGTTTCGGATGTTGCCTAATTCAATAAAGACGGTTGGTGGATGGCTGTTTTTTACCACATACAAGCTACTCCGGTCCGATACGTTGCCCAGATAGCTCCGGTTAGGTTGATAGCGCTTATAGCCAGCGTTGAAACTTCGATGAATATTTTTAGCCAGCCTTTTCCCTACTCCACTGTTCTGGTGGTGATAGAAAAACACATCGATGGTTTCGCCCGCGCTCCGGCTGTCGACATGAATGGTTACCATTCGTTGATACGCCCCTTTATGTTTTCGGTTGAGACGGTTCACGGCATCCGTACACTGGCGTAGCCGAAGGGTCTGGTTTAATGGAATTGTCTGTCGGAGATACGTAACTTCGTCGCGGTCCAGCTTCAGTATTTTATCATCCCGGATGCCATCATTAGGATCCTGAAGAATCATGTAAACAGTAGCGCCATGTTCCATCAGGGCACGAGCCAATCGGATAGTTACATCGTAGGCGTATTCGTCTTCGGGTAACACATACTTGCCGTACCGGCCCAGCGCGCCCGGATCAGGCCCGCCATGCCCCGATGCCAGATAATAGACCGCTCCCCTCAACAAATGATCTTTCACCGCCACATGGGCATATCTCGGACCAAACAAGGCCACAGTTGTTGATGAAACGACCTTCTTGTTTTCCTCCGCCAGCGCTTTTCTCTTGGTTGCTTTGCGATTGACTGCGCTTATTTTGGTGGTTGAGCGCCGATGTACTTTTCCCGCTATTCGTTTCTTGCCGGGTTTAGTCGGAGCGACATGGCCATTGGTTGGTCTGGCCAGAATCTGCTCATCTCCCCACCGACTTAAGCAGAAAAATAGGGTTAAAAGGACGACAAAAAACTGAGTATTGATGGAAGTATTCCGTTTCTGCACTGGCGTTATGTATCTATCTATGAACAAAGTAACGCTATCTTTCAGTGAAATGATGTAGATCTAGTGAATAAAGCGACTTCCATTTATGGAAAGGCCCCGAATGTACATTCGGGGCTTCACGTCAAACTCGTATGGCAGATTGATTAGTCAATCGTTCTAAACAACCGATTCCAGCGGATTTTATTCCAGATATTGGCTGGGTTTGGATCAAGCGACATCCAGACAAATACCGCTTTCCCAACGATGTGGTCTTCGGGAACGAAACCCCAGAAGCGGGAATCGAGTGAGTTATCACGGTTATCGCCCATCATGAAGTAATAATCCTGCTTGAAGGTATAGGACGTGATAGGCTGGCCACCAATTTTAATAGCAGCTGGTGTTACTTCCACTTTCTCGTTGCCTTCATACAATTCAATAACCGGGCCGTATAACGCAATTGTTTGCGCGTTGATCTGAATAGTAGCCCCTTTTTTCGGAATGGTGATCGGCCCGAAATTATCGTGATTCCACTTGAAAGTCGGTGTACCATAAATACCGGGCGACATCTCACCGGGCTTGTCAGCCATTGGCTCGATACCCTTCACCCAGTCGAATTCTTTAAATTTGGCCATTACATCGGCAGTGGTGTTCACCATATAGCCAACCATCGCTGATGTTTTGGTCGAGTCATTGTACTGCTCCAGTGGTTTCCAGTTTTCGGTTGGCTGGCTTGGGTCGCGGTAGTCGTTAACGATTTCGTATTTACGAAAGAAAGTGGCATCCAGCACTTCCGTTGTTTTTACGAAATACTTTTGTTCCGAACGGGGCGGACTTGGAAACGCTTTTCCGTTCACGAATACCTCACGCTGACGAACTTCGAGCACATCGCCCGGAATACCGATGCAGCGCTTAATGTAATTCGTTTTCAAATCAACGGGATAATCAATATTGTCGTTGAGGTATTTAGGCGGAACATTGAAGACCACGACATCCCCATTTTTGACGTGTGTGAATCCCGGTAAGCGGTAGGATGGCAACTGGATGGCCGTACTATAAGAAGGGATTTCGGTGCCCCATATTTTCTGGTGCGTCAGCGGAACCTGCAAGGGCGTTCTGGGCGTGCGGGTGCCATAATGAAGCTTGCTGACAAACAGGAAATCACCAACCATCAGGCTATTTTCCATCGAAGGTGTCGGAATCGTAAACGCTTCCATAAACAGCCATCGGATAAGCGTAGCCGCTACAACAGCGAACAAAACGGAATCGAACCACTCCCGAATGGCCGATTTTTTGGGTTTAGCCGGCCTCGTTTCGGCCTGTGTTTTGGTTATCGACACTGTAACTAATGATGAATTATGAATGATAAATGATGACTACGTTAACTAACGGGTAACTAATTGCATGAACTTTTAACGAAATTACGAAGATGGATTGGTTTTATTTGACCTATTCCGATTCATAATTGATCACTCCCTAATAAATCGTCCATTCCGAAGATGCCCTCACGGCCAATAATCCACTCTGCTGCAACCACTGCTCCAAGGGCAAAACCCTGCCTGCTGTGGGCAATATGTTTAATTTCAATTTGGTCAACCTCCGAGTCATACCGAACCGTATGGGTTCCGGGCACGGTTCCTTCACGCAGCGACTCAATTTCGACGGCGTCAGTCGAGTCGATTAACGAACCTTCGCTACCCGCTTCCCGATTTACCCAGCGATTTTTACCCGGCAGGTTTTCCAGAACGCCCTCTGCCAGCGTAATGGCCGTTCCGCTGGGAGCATCCCGTTTCTCGGTGTGGTGAATCTCTGTCATCGACACCTGATAGGATGGGTAATTCCGCATAAAACGAGCCAGCGTTTTATTTAACCGAAAGAACAGATTTACGCCGATGCTATAGTTCGATGCGTAGAAAAATGCACCTTTTTTTTCCTGGCATATCTTTTCGATTTCAGTCCGGTGACTTAGCCAGCCCGTTGTCCCGCAAACTACCGGCCAGCCACGCTGGAGGCAGTATTTGATATTCTCTGTGGCCGACTCAGGCGAGCTAAATTCAATCACCACATCGACAGCATCTGATGGCGTAGTCTCCAAATCAGCACGATTGTCAGCATCGATACGAGCGGCTATCTGGTGGCCCCGTTCGAGCGCAATTTGCTCGATGGCCTTACCCATTTTTCCGTAGCCAAGAAGAAGAATATTCATAAATAGTTAATCTATAACGAAGAATGTTAATGTAGATGGCATCTAGTCGTGTACATCATACGTCCTTCATTTAAACGTAAAAGCGACCCGAACGCCCGGCACAAAGCCTGCGCCTGGCACAGGCAACACACGAGGTTCGATGCGCATAGAAATATCGTCGGATAAATCAAACGTTTTGAGGTGGGCCGCCACATTAGCCTCAATGATATTAATGCCCCAAAGCGCAACCGACAGCAAAATATTCAGGTCACGATACCGACGATAGAGATCATAACCTGCTTTGGCCCCTGTTGTCGTGCGGATAATTTGTGTCCCGATCACAACAGAATCGACGGGCTCATATACTTTATCACTAATTTTTCGTCCGTAGAGAAGCAAACGATAGCCTTCCTCAGCCTGATTAGCCAAACCTTTATACTTGACAAATAAATAACCCATCACACCGAAACCAGCGTAAATAAATGGGATTTTATAGTATTGTCGGTTGTAGGCCTGCCCTAAACCGGGCAGGATCAGCGAGCGAATTGTAGCCTTTCGAGGGATGATTTTTCGGATTTGGGCTTCCTGCTTCGCTGTAACCTGAACAGTATCACTGGCCAGTGTTTCCGAACCGCCTTCTGGTGTCAACACAGAGCTTCCAACCCGAATCGGTCGGGGAGTCCCATCGGTGCCAATCCGACCCTTTTGCTGCACAGCCGGTGGAATCGTATCCGGGGTTGAACGCAACTGAGCTGTCGAATCGACTGGTGCCGGTGTTGGAGCCGGATTAATGGCTGGTTGCTGGGCAAACAGGGGCAACGTAAACAACAGAACAACTATAAATAAGGCAATAACTTGTTTCATAGAAACACAACGCCCAATGCCACTTCGTCTCGACCGACGAGTCACCCTTTTAAGGTAATTTAACACGGTCACGCCTGTGAGTTCAGTACCTCCAGAATTTTAGTTAATTCTTCCTGAGAAGTAAACGGAATTTTGATTTCGCCCTTATGTTTTTCGTCTGCCTTAATCGAAACCTTCGTACCAAACAACGACGATAGCTTAAACTGAAGACTACGCATCTCCTGCTTGGGCAGCGTTACACGGCGGGTGGCGATGGGTTCTTCCTCATCGTCAGACAGATTTCGAACGGCTTCTTCAACCTTCCGAACCGACCATTCTTCGTCGACGGCGCGGTTAAAAAGGCGAATTTGCGAATCGGGGTTTTCAATATTAATGATCGCACGGGCGTGCCCCATCGAAATTTTATTGTCACGAAGGGCAGCCTGAATTACGGGCGGAAGCTTCAGAAGCCGGATGTAGTTATTAACCGTTGTGCGGTTTTTTCCAACACGTTCGCCCAGTTCTTCCTGTTTCAGGCTACATTCGGTAATAAGACGCTGATAGCTCAGGGCAATTTCTATGGAGTTGAGGTTTTCGCGCTGGATGTTCTCAATCAGAGCCATTTCCAGCATTTGCTGGTCGTTGGCTGTCCGGACATAAGCCGGAATATGCGTCATTCCAATCAGTTTGGATGCCTGCAGACGCCGTTCGCCCGAAATTAACTGGTAGCGATCTTTGCCCAGTTGCCGAACCGTAATAGGCTGAATAATCCCCTGAATCCGAATGGAGTCGGCTAATTCCTGTAAGGCTTCTTCATCAAAACGGGTACGGGGTTGAAAAGGATTTGTTTCAATCAGCGTCAAACTGATTTCCGTCATCGTACTGATGGACTCAAACGGCGACGGTTTCGACTGCCGATTGACCGCTTCGCTGTCGTGCAACAGGGCACCCAAGCCTCGGCCCAATCCTATCATCTTCTTATTCGGTGCTTTGGTGTTCGCGTTGTCCATACCTGTAGCGCGGGAGGAAGCCCGCATTTTCTCTACACTACTAACGGGTTCCCACCCGCTTTACACTTCATGTGGCATCAACCCGTTTTTAGCCAGAATTTCGCGGGCCAGATTCAGGTAGCTCACTGCTCCTTTGCTGTCGGCATCCTGAGCAAGTGCCGGAACGCCGAAGCTTGGCGACTCACTCAGTCGAATATTCCGCGGAATGATGGTGCTGAATACCATCTGCTGAAAATGACTGGTCACTTCGCCAACTACCTGATTCGACAGGCGGACACGCAGATCATACATAGTCAGCAAAATTCCTTCAATGGACAAATGCGTATTTAATCGCGATTGAATAATCTTGATCGTATTGAGCAATTTACCCAGGCCTTCGAGCGCAAAATACTCGCATTGAACCGGAATTATAACTGAATCAGCAGCGGTCAGGCTGTTGATTGTAATTAACCCCAGCGACGGCGAGCAGTCGATAATGATGAAATCGTACTCGTCGCGGATGCTGTCGAGGGCATTTTTCATCTTATCCTCCCGATTTTGGAGATTAATCATCTCGATTTCAGCACCAACGAGGTCAATGTGCGAAGGAAGTAAATTCAGGTTCGGGAAATCCGTCTGAATAATGGCATCCTGTGGACGAACTCCTTCGACCATGCACTCGTAAATGCTGTTCTCGATTTCTTTTGGATTGTATCCCAGCCCGGAGGTTGAGTTCGCCTGCGGATCTGCATCTACAATAAGCGTCTGAAATTCGAGGGCGGCCAAGCTGGCGGCCAAATTGATTGTTGTCGTAGTTTTACCGACGCCCCCCTTTTGGTTGGCGATAGCAATGACTTTACCCATGGGTCTGTGCGTTGCAGTCCCAAAGATGCCGGATAGTTTTCACGAATGCAAGAACTGTTCCACGGAATGTTCCACAAAATTTAAGGAGTGAGTGGGTGAATGAGTGAATGAGTGAATAGATGGCGCAAAAACTATTCACTCATTCACTCATTCACCCACTCACTCATTCAGTCACAATTAACTCAGGCCCAAACCTTTGTGCCTTCTGTGCAGTTACGGCACATTTCTATTTCGGAACGGGAGCGGAGTAATGTCTGGCGAAACTCCTGGTAAGACGGCCCTTGCCAGAGGTCAGCAAATGATTCGTTCTGAAGGTTGCCAAGCCGATGGTGCGCGTCTTTATCGAAACAGCAGGGCACCACCAGACCATCCCAGGTGATTACACAGGAATGCCACATTTTCCAGCAATGGTCACCGAAGCCATTCTTGATGGCATACGTCCCGTCGGACTGGTGAGCGTACCGGCTATACTGGTCGATTGTCGGAATCAGATCTGAACCGTGTTCATAGTCATAGATCTGCGCCGTTTTCAGGCCAACTTCATCGACGCCTAATTCACGCGCCAGTTTTTTTACTTCCGCAATCTGGTGCTGGTTGGGCTTTACGACCAGAAACTGGAACACAACATGGGGCGTCCGTGATTTCAGTTCTTTTTTCCAGCGGATAATGTTCTTCGTGCCCTCCAGCACCTTTTCGAGCTTTCCTCCTACCCGATACTGCTGATACACTTCCTGTGTAGTTCCATCGATGGAAATAATCAATCGATCCAGGCCCGATTCAACCGTTTTTCGGGCATTGGCATCGGTTAGGTAATGAGCATTGGTGCTGGTAGCGGTATAGATATTGCGCTCGGTAGCATAGCGCACGAGTTCCAGGAACTGTGGGTGCAGATAGGGTTCACCCTGAAAATAAAAGATCAGATAAAGCAGCGTTTCGTGCAGTTCATCGATCGTACGTTTGTAGAGATCTTCCCCGAGCATTCCGGTCGGGCGCGTAAATGACCGAAGACCGCTGGGGCACTCAGGGCATCGCAAATTGCAGGAAGTAGTTGGTTCAAACGATACTGACATGGGCAAGCCCTGGTGCATGGACTGGCCCGTTTGTCGGGAACGGTAATAGCTGTACAATACCTTCAGCGCATTAGCCACACGCTTTGGCGTTAGTTTGGAAGCAAAGTTAAGGCCGTCGAGCAGGTTGCGATTCATGGTTGTAAAGGTACAACCGAAAGCCCTATCGAAACACGTTCTTCAAATCAATCGAGATACCGTTGGTTGGATCGGTGAGTGTGTTGTTATGAAACACTAATTCCTCGTCGCCAGGCAACAAAACAAACACCGCTCGCAGCATCGGTTGAACGAGCCAGTATGATTTTACGCCAGCAGAAAAATAAGTTAACGATTTCTCAATCAGTTCAGTAACTGATTGAGAAGGAGACAGAATCTCAACTACCGTCAATGGTACACGAGCCACTTTAATTTCATCTTTCGTCCAGTTGGGCGCTTGCGATGGAAAAATACTTAAATCAGGGACCGTAGGAGGATTTGGACTTTGTAGTGTCACTTCGCTAACAATGTCGAACATATCGCGATAATGGTCCATCACCTCAAATATAATTCGAGCTTCAAGTAATCCGTGATTAAAACTTGGCATGGGTTTACCTCTCTCCATTTCGTAATCCGTCAGATCGGACTCTTCAACAACTGCTTCCATTTCGTTGACTGATTTGTTTGAGGAAAGATACTCCGAAATACTTGTTTGATCAAGCTTATTTATGGCATTGTATGTGCTTACGGCATCAATTATCGCCAGTCTAAGCGTCTTCTTCCAGTCGCCAAACCCGGCATCCGCCCTCCTCAAAAACTAGCTCCATCGAAGCCGCTTCCTCCAGTTCTGGTATCGTTTCGGGCAAACTGCCGGTCATGCTGGCAGCAAAAATATAGCCAGTCGGGCCTGTGTGTGTCCAGGCAATGTAGTCACGATCGGTGTTCTGTGCATCAGGAGCCACCAGCCAGCGGGTTTCCTGACCGGCAATGACTGGCCAGATACGTTCGGCAAACGTCCGGATACGCAGAATACTCTTGAATTGCTCTACGTTCTGGCCCCATTCATACGGACCGTGGGTCACCTTATCGGGCTGACGATCATCCTCGATCTGAAAAACGTACAGTTTTGAATATTCTTCGTTCGTTCCCCGCTCATCATGGAGATTACGCAATTCAAATCCCAGGCCGATATAACTGGGCATATCGGTTAGAAAAAGCGCCGTAAAATAGCGAAACAGATTTCCGGTCTGGTAGAATTCATCGAAGCGCGGATCATCTTTATCGGCCGAAATAACGGTAAAATTAGGCGCAAACCGGCGCGTCTTCAAGTAGTCGTAATAGGCCGAGAACTGGCGATTAAACTCCTCCGAGCCCACAACAAGGGACTGCAAATCACCGAGTGTCGAATCAGCTTCAATAGCCTCCAGATGGTCTAATTCATCACCATAACCCATCACATCGGGCGGAGCCAGAAACGTTTCGGCAAAGAACGCGAAATGAGGTGCCCCATTCCCCCGGACATAGCGTTTAATAGCCCGCAAAGGATCATAGTAATGCCCGATCATGTCCGGAACACCCGCTGGCCGCATCTGAACATGCGCCATGTCGCCCCGCATAAAGTCGAAATTATAGGTCTGCTGACACTCGTGCACTTTCTGGCAGATATAGGCCCAGGCCGGGTAATTCGGTCGGTCGAAGTCAAGCTCCCAGTTCTGGTTGTTATCTTTCGACTCATAGAAACGATACCGGGCCAATGGACCAAATACACGCGACATCAGTTGCGGTTCGTCGAAGGCATACTGATACCAGGTTTGTCCGTATTCGTCGACGATAAAATCTGTTGGATCAATATGAATTCCCCGATACGGTGGGGCCATTGTCATGGGAAGTGTTTCGAGGCCCTGCGCTGTCAGGTGACGAATCAGATTAATTCTTCGCTGAAGACGCCCGCCATAGTCGTTAAAATGTCCAAACAAAATTCGTGATCGCTGATCGTCGGTCAGAATAGCCAGCTCGGTAGAAAAGAAAACATCTTTGGCGAAAGTTATAGGCGTTCCATCGGCGGCTCCGACATACTTCAGGTATTGCCAGATCGCTTCTTCTACATATTTATAAACCAGACTGGAATGATCATTAATTTTATCGCCGTCGCGCTGAACCCACTCGAACAAGGACGGACAGGCCAGCACCATTTCCGAAAAGCGGTCGGTATGTGGAATGACATCCATCCCAACGGTGCGCCCCATAGCATGGAGCAGGTTCATAACCACCTTTAGTTGTTTTTCGACCGTATCCAGCGCCGGAACAAAGCGCGCCAGGTCGACATCAAAAAACTCAGGATTGATTTGCCAGCTTACCATACCATATAAGCTCCCAACCACACCCGGCTCCCAGATCGGTAGCAGGTGAATACTGTCATGACTGGCCGGAAGCGTGAGAACGTAATTGACAACCTGCCAAAAGGAGCCAATCGTCCGTACGTTGACACCGATCATATTACTACGCTTTATCCATTCGCCATCGGGCCGGCCTTTAACAGGGCTGGTAATGGTTTCAACCGGATCTAACGCCCGTCGAAGCGTTTCGTTCCCTAAACGTTTGTGCAGCATTTCCAGCGTCTGATAGACCGAAAATTGCATGGCAAATTGCGGCAACAGATTGGCAATAAACGATGAACGCCCAGAGTGATAGGCCTCCGTGTAGATTGGGTGATTCAATTGCCAATCGGCTTTTAGATCGTTGGACAAGATAGACATGGAGCAAATGTAAAACGGTTTTTATAAAACCAAATAGACTTGTTAATTGTCTAATTATTTATCGAGAGCACATCAAACTGGTGAATAGCCTTCGGGGCTGAATTACTGTCGACAATCGGAATGTTCAAAACAGACGTTGTCATTATTGGTGGCGGGTTGGCTGGCCTGGTCAGCGCCCTGGAACTGGCCAAAGCGGGCCATACCGTTGTGCTGGTGGAGCGTAAGTCCTATCCGTTTCATAAAGTCTGTGGCGAATATGTATCCAATGAAGTAAAACCCTACATCCAGGCTTTAGGCGTTGATTTGGGCATTCTTGGCGCTGCTACCATCAATCATTTTCAGGTATCGGCTCCTTCGGGTCGGTCGTTATATGCGCCCCTGGATCTGGGCGGATTTGGCATCAGTCGTTATACGCTTGACCATGAGTTGTACCAGTTAGGCAAAGCCGCCGGTGTTGAGTTCCTGCTCAATCAAGAGGTCGACAACGTACTATTCAATGACAACCTGTTTACGATTTCGGTAAGCGACCGACTCTCCGGATCCAGCCAGACCCTGACCAGTCGATTAGTAATTGGCGCCTTTGGAAAACGATCCAAACTCGACAAAACCCTCGATCGGTCTTTCATGCGGCAATCCAGCCGGTCTCCTTATATCGGAGTCAAGTACCACATCAAATGTGATTTCCCGACGGATCTGATAGCGCTGCATAATTTCACGGATGGCTACTGCGGTATGTCGGCTATCGAAGACGGAAAATATTGTCTCTGCTATCTGACAACCCGCTCTAATTTGCGTTTATCTGGTAATATTCCCGATATGGAGCGCGCTATTTTATACAAAAACCCGCATTTGAAGACTGTCTTTGAAACTGCCGATTTTTTGTATGATAAACCCGAAGTGATCAATGAAATTTCATTTACATCGAAGCAGTCTGTCGAAAATCATATGCTTATGGTGGGCGATTCGGCCGGTCTGATCACACCTCTGTGCGGCAATGGTATGGCCATGGCTATTCATGGGGCAAAGCTGGCCAGCGATCTCTCGACTGCTTTTTTGAGCGGTCAGCTAAACCGCTCCGATCTGGAACAACGCTACCAGCACGATTGGTCGAAATTGTTTGCTCAGCGCCTTTGGGTTGGGCGTACCGTACAACAATTCTTTGGTAATGACTGGTTAACGGAACTAGCCGTGCGAACGCTGGGTGCATTCAAACCGGCGCTTCGCGGTATTATGCGTCAGACCCACGGAGCCATGATTTGAGAAAATCGTTCTCAGTAGGCAGTGGGATTGCCTACTGAGAACGGAGAACCTGCTTACTCACTTTTAAATCGCCTGGGAAAACGAACCCGAACCAGGGTGCCTTTGTCAGAACTGGTTTCGATATCAAGATTAGCCTCCAGCAACTCACACAGGCGTTTCACAATATGCAATCCCACACCTTCTCCTTTCGATTTGATGGCGTTCGGTTGGCGTGGAGGGCCTGGCGACTCGCTCACGGGAAGCTCTGGCTTAACCCGACTATCAAACACTGATGCGCTATCCTGAGTAGGCTTCAGCGTACCGACTATCGAACTTAGTGAACTATCGGGCAGTCCGGGCCCTGTATCCTGAATGCCAACTGTCCATTGGTGATCATTTTCTTCTACCCAGGAAATAGAGACAACACCCTTTTCGGTGTACATGAGCGCATTTAATAACAGATTTTGAACAATGCGTCGAACCTTACCCGGATCGCTTTTTACCACAAGCTGTTCCGGGCCATCGGCCAGCAGTGGTAAACCCTGCTGAATGGCCAAAGGCTGAGCACCCTGCACTAATTCGTGCAACAGAGCTGCTACATCGAACTCACTGATTTCCGGGGTCTCCTGCCCTGCTTCTAATCGAGCCAGACTCATCAGGCTTTGCAGCATGGTTTCCAGATTGGTCAGGTTTCGGTTGAGCATCGCCATCAACTGGTTACGCTCTTCGGGACTTTGATTATCCAGATCGAGCATAAAGACAGCACCTTGCGCAATGCCTACGCTACTGCGAAGATCATGGCTGGATGTTCGTAAGAGGTCCGATCGCTGACGAGCGAGTTCATTCAGTTGATTAAGAGCTCCCTGGAGTGCATCGGCGCGGCTAGCTGCAGCCGTTCTTTCCAGATCATCGTAGCGGGCAGCACTTCCTTCGAGCGTCTCTTCATTGATACCGATAATTTCACCATATGCCCGCGTAAGCACGTTTACATTCGTGGCCGGATAAAGTTCAGCATACGTTTTTAGTTCATCCGAAACAATCCGAAACAGATGTCCGATTTCTTTCAGTAATTCCCGTAACGTGTATCCTTTATGCCAGCGATGTAACCCATGCTCGTTAGCGACTTGCATAGGGTCCAGTTCTGCCGGTTGTCCAACCAGTCGCTGTCCCAGGATATTAAGCATGGTCGGCACCATATCATTAAACTCTTCGCGGGAGAGTCCAGACGTAGCCAGTATGGTTGTATCCTGTTCGCAGCGGGTTCGCCATCCGTTGAGTATTGCCTCACGCCGGGCAAATAAGTAGGTAGCTAAGTCTGGTTGCAACGAAGCCGCTGATAAAGGCTCATTTGTCATAGCATTAGCAAATTTTAGTATAAGTTGAATAGTGGTTTTTATCAATTCTATTAACTGTAATAGCGTAATTGAGTTTTATAGTTATGTTGGTGAAGTCGTTTTTGTGTTGCCATAGTTATTCGAAAGGCGTTCCACGATTCTTATATTGCTTCACCAGCACACGGCTCTAAGCGAAAATCCTGGCTGGCGTAGCCAACTCTATTTCTCAGGTAAAGCTGTGACGCATTCAGCCACCCGTAACCAGTCGCTCTGGTAGCCGTCAGCGAACGCAATTGCTATTTTTTCTTGATTCTACCCCTTATATTGCCATACTAATCTTAAATTATCCTTCTCAACGCAACAAATGAGCCTGAATCGTCACAATTTGTCAGTAAGCAGCCAGAATTTTAAGCACGCCAGTCTGCTGGTTGTAGAAGACAATGACGACCATTGGCATTTGATACAGCTGGCAATGAGCCGGTCATTGGCAGAGGTTAAAGCAATTCGGGCAGCCAACGCCGATGAAGCGATAGCCTACCTGAATAATTGCTTTTTAAATGGCTATGATTTACCAAAACTGATCCTGCTTGATTTATATCTGCCCGATCGTGAAGCAGGCTGGGGTTTATTGAAACAGCTTAAGCACAGTTCATCGGCCTTTAAACAATTACCCATTGTCATTTTAAGCTACTCCAATAACCGGGAAGACATTTCCGAATCCTATTTCTACGGTAGTACATCCTACATTACCAAGCCTAGTGATATAGGCGAATGGCAATCCTATATTGAAACTCTCCGTATTTATTGGTGGGAAACCGTTACGCTGCCGAACGATCGCATCATCATGTAAGCACCCATACTGACCCCTGCTGCGAATCTGAGATTCGTTAGTATTTACCAGTCACTTACTGCTCATTACTTTATCAACGGGTAACGCAGCAAAGGTTAGCCAGTACCGGCAAATACGCTCAGTAGCTTCAGCAAAAGCAACATAATTGGTCTCACAGACAACCGAATTGGCTCCGGCAGCGTAACAGACTTCAACGTCATTGCCCGACTGCTCCCGCAGAAACACAACGGTAGGAATGTGCCGGAAGCGGTTATCCGTCTTAATAAATTCAAGCGTATTCAATAAGGCCCAGCCAACCGTCCGAACTTCCAGAAATACCAGAGCAGGTAAGCGCTCGGGTACAGTCTGGGGCAATTGCCCAATTAGCGAAGTACTGGATTCGAAAAACTGAATGGCATAATGGGGGCACTTTTCGTTGATAATTTCTGCCAGCAACTGGCGTTTTCGCTCATCCTGCATAAACGCATACACGAATCGCTCAGGCAACTCAATGCCCTGTTTTGCTCGCCCAAACCGACTCTTATCGTTCTTTTCAACGGGTTCATCCCCTAAGGCTTCCGTTAAATCCGTTTCATCGTGAGTCGTATTGGAAGCGTGCAGATCATTGGCTACCTCCAGCCATCGACGTCGACTAATCGGCAATAGAGTCCCCCCCAGCATGGTTATAGATCCCGGCGCTTTCGCACGCAGGGGTGGGGTGATATCTTGTATATAAGCTGGATTTATCAGCGCCGTCTTATGAATTCTGATGCATGACGGCAATAACTTTTCAAAGTAAGTTAATGATTTCGACACCAACAGCCGAGGTCTGTCCTTGAAGTAGACCCACGTGTAATTACTAGCGCCTGTCAGATGAGTAATTACTGCCAAATTGCTCACTATCTCCTTCTGCTTCATACTATACTAAAGCAGTGTTTGTATTTTTTTGTTTATCAGGAACGGAGACTTCGGGCTAAACCATCCTCAGCGTACGCATTCAAAAGCACACTTCTGATCGGCCTCATTAGGACTTTTTCTGGAAATTATCAATTTAACACTCTTTTAACCGCGCCTTAAGACCAATTTAAGTTGTTGACGGCACCTTTGCGCAGGGTCATTTAGTCCACCGCCAATTCATGAATAAATTCATCAAAGGCATTCTGTCGTTCTCACTGAAGAACAAATTTTTCATATTTTTCCTGACGGCGCTGGCCGTTGTTGCAGGGATTATTAGCTACCAGAATACGCCCATCGAAGCCTTTCCGGATGTAACAAATACTCAGATTACGCTCATCACACAGTGGCCTGGCCGCTCGGCTGAAGAGATTGAGAAATTCGTTACGATCCCCATCGAAATTGGGTTGAACTCCGTTCAGAAACGTACAGACATCCGATCGACATCGCTTTTCGGCCTGTCGGTCGTTAAGGTACTTTTTGAAGATGGCGTCGATGACGCATTTGCCCGCCAGCAGGTGAATAACCTACTTAACGGCGTCGAACTTCCGGAAGGAATCAAACCCGACGTTCAGCCACCCTACGGCCCAACCGGCGAGATTTTCCGGTATACGTTGCAGTCACCTACACGCACGGCCCGCGAACTGAAAACCTTGCAGGACTGGGTCATTGAACGGCAGTTGAAGAGCGTACCGGGCGTAGCCGATGTGGTCAGTTTTGGGGGCGAGGTAAAAACGTACGAGATCTCGGTCGATCCGCGCCGGTTAAGCGACTACAACATTACACCCCTTCAATTATACCAGGCCGTAGCCAATTCCAACGTCAATGTTGGCGGTGATGTGATCGAAAAAAATTCGGAGGCTTATGTCGTTCGGGGAATTGGACTGTTAAAAAACCAGCAGGATATCCAGAACGTCATTATTAAAAATGCGAACGGAACACCGATCATGGTTCGCAACGTGGCCCAGGTTTCTGAAGCGGCTTTACCGCGACTTGGTCAGGCAGGGCGCGATAAACAGGACGATGTAGTTGAGTGTATTGTGGTAATGCGCAAGGGCGAAAACCCCAGCGAGGTCATTGAGCGGGTAAAAGATAAAATCAATGAACTCAATACCAGCATTTTGCCGTCCGATGTGCAGATCAACACATTTTATAACCGCGAAACGCTGATTCACTTTGCGACCCATACCGTAACGCATAATCTCATCGAAGGCATCGTGTTCGTAACGGTTATCGTGTTTCTGTTCATGGCCGACTGGCGAACTACGGTTACAGTGTCGATCATCATTCCTCTGGCGTTGCTGTTTGCCTTTATTTGTCTGCGTCTGAAGGGAATGTCTGCCAATCTGCTCTCCATGGGTGCTATCGATTTTGGTATTATTGTCGATGGTGCCGTAGTGATGGTAGAAGGTATTTTTGTGACACTCGATGAACTGGCTCACGAACGGGGCATGGCCAGGTTCAATAAACTGGCCAAACTGGGTGTTATTCGCAAGACAGGAACTGAAATGGGAAAAGCGATTTTCTTCTCCAAACTGATTATCATTACCTGCCTTGTCCCGATTTTTTCCTTCCAGAAAGTTGAAGGTAAAATGTTCTCGCCACTCGCCTGGACACTAGGTTTCGCGCTGCTTGGGGCGCTCATTTTCACACTGACACTGGTGCCGGTACTGGCGAGTATATTGCTCCGCAAAAACGTTCGCGAAAAACACAATCCATTCGTGAACCTCGTGACCAAATACTCGACAAAAGCATTTGGATTCACCTTCGCCCACAAGAAAATGAGCCTGCTTGTCACGGCCATTATCGTTGCCATCGGCTTATCTGGTTTTACGCTGCTTGGCACGGAGTTTCTGCCCGAACTCAACGAGGGCTCTATTTACGTCCGGGCTACGATGCCCATGAGCATCTCGCTGCCCGAATCAGTGAAACAAACGGTTCAGATGCGCCATATTTTTGAAGACTTTCCTGAAGTAAAAGGCGTCATTTCACAAACGGGCCGTCCCAACGATGGTACAGATCCGACAGGTTTCTACAACATTGAATTTCTGGTGGATATCTATCCACAGGATGACTGGAAAAGCGGTCTGACGAAAGAACAGCTCATCGACAAAATGCAGGAACGACTGAGTGTCTTTCCTGGTGTGAACTTCAATTTCTCGCAGCCCATCATGGATAACGTTGAAGAAGCGGTATCGGGGGTAAAAGGGTCGATTGCCGTTAAAATTTACGGGCCCGACCAGAGCATTCTGGAAGAGAAAGGGGGCCAAATTGAAAAGCAACTGGCCACCGTGCATGGTATTGAAGACCTTGGCTTGATCCGTACGACGGGTCAGCCTGAGATGCGGATCGAACTCGACGAGCAGAAGCTGGCTGTTTATGGCGTTAACAAAGCGGATGCTGAAGCCGTAATCGAAATGGCCATTGGTGGGAAAGCTGCCACCGAGATATACGAAGGGGAACGGAAATTTGACCTTCGTATCCGATACGACCGCCCGTTCCGGTCAAACGAGCAGCAGATCAGTCAGCTTATGGTGCCAACAGAGAGTGGCTCGATGATCCCGATTAAAGAAATTGCCCATGTATATACCCAAACCGGGCCAGTCCTGATCTTCCGTGAAGCCAGTCAACGATACGGTGCCGTGAAGTTTTCGGTTCGGGGTCGCGACATGGGCGGTGCCGTTGCCGAAGCCCAGCAAAAAGTTACGGCAAACGTGAAATTGCCAGCGGGTTACACCATCAAATGGGCGGGCGATTTTGAGAACCAGCAACGGGCAACCCTCCGCCTGGAACAGGTCGTACCGATCAGCCTGCTGGGTATTTTCTTTATTTTGTTTGTGCTGTTTGGCAACGTGAAAGATGCCGGTCTGGTGCTGTTCAACGTACCCTTCGCGATTATTGGCGGCATTGCAGCTCTACTAATCACGCACGTTAACTTCAGCATCTCGGCCGGTATCGGCTTCATTGCACTGTTCGGTATTTGTATTCAGAATGGCGTTATTCTGATATCGGTTTTCAAGAAAAACCTGCATAACAAAATGTCGCTCAACGATTCGATTCACCTGGGTGTAGTTTCACGCATTCGCCCGGTGGTCATGACGGCCATGATGGCCGGTATTGGTCTGATTCCGGCGGCTGTTTCGCACGGTATCGGCTCCGAAACGGCCAAACCGCTTGCGATCGTCGTAATCGGCGGTTTGATCACAGCCACACTCCTGACGTTGTTCGTGTTTCCGTTAATTTTTTATGCCTTCTATCGGAATAAGTTTGCAGCGCTCTCTGAATAACGAAGCCAGTTAAACGAACGAGCGGTATCCATTTCAGAAACGTATACCGCTCGTTCGTTTAACTAAGTTGTATGGAACAAATTGCAACTAGCTTAAAATCCGATTCGCTCTCGAGTCTGCTGAATACCCAGCGTTCGGGCCAGCTCGAAAGCGATACGATCGTCGTATTTCCGTTTCCAGTAATCAGCTTCCAGACGGAGCTTATCCAGTTCAACCTGTTGCTTCTCAACAATCAGGTTCAGGGTTTCCAGTTCGTGGGCAATATCCTGCTCATTTTTTTGCTCGACGACCTGCGCCGGAATAGCTTCATCGGAAAGCAATACCAATGGCGATAGAGCCAGTACGCTGGCAATCTGGTTCAGGCGCGAAAGCGTCAGTTCGGTTTTACCGCGCTCAATATCGCCATAAGCTGTTGTCGACAGATTGAGCAAATCAGCCATATTTTCCTGCGATAAACCCCGCTGGAGACGTTGCAGCCGTATTTTTTCTTCGATGGACGTCTTCATATCAAGTAACTACGATAAATTCTAAACCCAAACCGACACTAATTTTCGGTAGGATAACGCAATTTTGCAAGGAAAGAATTCGGATCGGCCGGATATTAGTGTTAGGAACACCCAACGTCCAGTATCAATAAATCCCGAACCTGATTCGCCCATTATTCGTTCTCAAACCAAAGGAGTAAACCCAATTATGAATCAAGAAAAAGAATTCCGCAATTTCGCGGTACACCACATGGGCCTCAATGGCCTGACCGTAGATGGTTATATGAACCACACTGTCGAAAACATGACTCGCTCGGTTATTGAAGAACGTCCGATGAACTTCCGTGAAGTAGACGTCTTCTCCCGGCTCATGGCCGACCGTATTATTTTCATGGGCCTGCCCGTAGATGACAACATTGCCAACATCATTGTGGCGCAGTTGCTGTTTCTGGAGTCGGCTGATCCAAAAAAAGACATCCTGATGTATTTGAATAGCCCTGGCGGCTCGGTATATGCCGGTCTGGGTATTTATGATACAATGCAATATGTTCGGCCCGACGTTGCAACTGTCTGCACGAGTCTGGCAGCATCGATGGGTGCTGTGTTGCTCGCTGGCGGTGCTGCCGGAAAACGGTCGGCTCTACCCCACGCCCGTGTCATGATTCACCAGCCATCGGGTGGTGCGCAGGGAACCTCGAAGGATATGCAGGTGACCATGAAAGAAATGCTTGAATTAGAAAAAGATCTATACCGCATTTTAGCCAGTCATTCCGGTCGTACTTACGAAGAAATCGAACAGGCTTCCGACCGAGACAAGTGGTTCAGAGCTGAAGAAGCCAAAGAATATGGCCTGATCGACGAAGTCCTTCGCCGGGAAAAAGCGTAAGCTGATTTCTCAAAACAGGCCTGTTTTGATCAGTTGATTAACCTAAATAAGCGCAGATTGCTTCCAGGCGGTCTGCGCTTATTTGCGTTAAGGATCTTTTACTAACCAACCGTTCGCTAAACATTTTGCCCTAAAGAAACGTTTTCCCTACACTATAGCGTTTCATGACCTGATAGTGCCTGCCTTCAACCAATACCCCGTATGAGAATCGGTTCTATATTGATTCGGCTGAGCTATATAGCGGTTCTTCTGAAACTGACTGGCTGTTCGGCTCCGAAAACCGATGAGCCTGGCCCAACACCGCACTATCGGCTCCATAAAACAACTTCATACGCCATTGCCGGACGTACTGTCAACGTCGATACAACGGTCTTTACGTATGACGCGACCGGGCGTCTGACCAATTACGAATCTCATGGGGTCGATCCAAAGCTTATTCGCAAAACAACCCTTTCCTACAACACAGCCGACCGAATTGATCATATTGATCAGATTCTACCCAGTAGCTACGTCGACGGAGTTAATAGAATAATTGGATTTCGGGCTGTTTACGGTTACAATGCAAACGGGAACGCCGAAACGGTCAAACTTTCCTTAATTACAGAAGCCTTTACCCTGTTTATTCCACAAGATGAATATAGTCTCACCTATGGAGCTGATAATATACCTACCAAAATAAGCCATGTCAACCTGAATAGCCCTTATCAGGATGAGTATAATTATGTGTATTCAGGCGGAAATGCAGTTAAAGTCCGGTATTCGACTCACACGCAAACCGTAGACTACAGTTACCTGTATGATGATAAGCCAAATGCTTACAAAGGGATTGTAAAGCTCATTCCCACTATTGATCCGTATAATAAAAACAATCTGATCAGCGATCTCACACCTACTTACAACGAACAGGGTTATCTCATAAAAACAATAGGATCAGGGCAATACCAGGGTAATATAGCCACCTACGAATACGAGCAATACCTTTCGAAATAAGCAAGGCACTACTGTAACCCGACGGCTTATTTGGCCTTTTCAATACCAAATGGTAATTTTGTTAATTACGGAGGGCCCAAATTAGCATGGGTCATTTTTTCTGCTGAACTTAGTTTAAAAAGCGCCGGGACAAACTGTTAACAAAACCAGTCAATAGCCTGCCCAGGTAGCCATTTATTCGCATAACTACGTCAAATACACTGCAACCTTACATGCCACAAATCAGTTGCTCGTTCTGCGGACGGCGCAAAAACGAGGTACTGTTGCTGCTATCGGGCATCGACGCACACATCTGTAACTACTGCATTGAGCAGGGACACCAGGTAGTTCTGGAAGAGATGCGCCCGAAACGGAGCGAACCGACAGAGGTAAATATCAACCTCATCAAACCCGTTGAGATGAAGCGCCACCTCGATCAGTATGTTATTGGTCAGGATGATGCAAAAAAAGCCATTACCGTAGCGGTCTATAATCACTACAAACGGTTGATGCAGCCCAAAACCAACGATGATGTTACGATCGAAAAATCAAACATCATCATGGTAGGCGAAACGGGTACGGGAAAAACTTACCTGGCTCGATCAATCGCTAAAATCCTTGAAGTACCTTTCTGCATTGCCGACGCAACCGTCATTACTGAAGCCGGTTATGTAGGCGAAGACGTTGAAACTATTCTGACTCGGCTGCTACAGGCGGCCGATTACAACGTTGAGACAGCAGAACGCGGAATCGTTTACATCGATGAGATTGATAAAATCGCCCGTAAGTCCGATAATCCAAGCATTACGCGCGATGTAAGCGGAGAAGGGGTTCAGCAGGCCCTGTTAAAGTTGCTGGAAGGTTCTGTCGTTAACGTCCCCCCCAGGGCGGCCGTAAACACCCCGACCAGCGGCTCATTGCCCTCAATACGGAAAATATTCTCTTTATATGCGGAGGAGCTTTTGATGGCATCGATCGTCATATTGCCAAACGGATCAATACTCGTCCTATTGGTTTCTCGGGCGATCGTCGCCTGAATGATACCTTCGAAAAAGGTCACCTGATGCGGTATATCTCTGCTCTTGATCTGAAATCATTCGGTTTGATTCCGGAACTTATCGGCCGACTGCCTGTTCTAGCCCATCTCGAACCGCTCGACCGCGATGCACTGATGCAAATTCTGACGGAGCCGAAAAATGCGATTACCAAGCAGTATAACAAGCTTTTCCAGATGGAGGGAATAACCCTGCACTGGGACCCCAGCGCCCTGAACTATATTGTGGATCAGGCTTTGCAATATGGGCTCGGAGCGCGTGGCTTACGGTCTATTTGCGAATCAATCATTACGGATGCGATGTTCGAGATGCCCTCACAAACAGGCGTTAAAGAGCTAACCGTAAGTCTGGAATACGCTCAGGAGAAATTTGGCAAATCGAGCACGTATCAGTTGCGTTCGGTAGCCTGACGAAAAGAACTCATTAAAAAACAAGCCCCGATTTCGTCTGGAAATCGGGGCTTGTTTTTTCCATTAAATCGGATTTTATCGATGGTTCTCAACAAATGTACAGGCAGTCGGTTTACCCCTTGATATGTCTATTCGTTACACGTAAGCCAATCAATTTAACACAATGAAAATCAATACTCAACGCCTGTTGGTAGGTCTCCTGTTGACCACCCTGTTCACTGCCTGCAACCGTCCGGTCGCCTATTTTCAGAAAAGCCCACGCGAACACTTTGCGGTAACCACACCAACTCCCACACCTGTAGTTACAACTGAATCCGCTCCCGTAGCTCTGGGTGCGACTACCGCTACGCCCGAAACCGCGTCAAGCCCGGTTGCCCAGGCTACCCAGGTGAACGAAGCGCTAAACCAAATGGATGCTCTGGTTCGTAACGACAGCAAATTAGCTGCCGACAAAACCGTCCAGAAACGCCTGAACCGCATTCGGTCGTTAGTAGCCGCCACTTCGGCAAAATCAACACTAGCCCCTTCGGCAACTACTGCTCCTAAGAAAGCAAGCCTGATGGAACGGCTCGTGCTGAAGCAGATGAATAAAAAAATCAGCAAACAACTTGCTCCGAATAACCCCAACAAAACAATGGCGAATACCGGTATTCTGGCAACAGGTGCCGTTCTGGTTATTATTGGTCTATTGTTACTCCTGCTAACGACTGGTACCGGCGCAACCGTCGGTGTTATTGTTCTCCTGGCAGGTGCTGTCATTTTACTGGTTGGATTGCTGTAGCGAAATTTTCTGACCAGGATTACGTATCCCGTTCAGCCTTCTCACACACTGGCTGAACGGGTTTTTATTGCGATTTTCCGGTTCGCTCACTCGGATTCCAACTTTTTTCAGGCGAATACGTGACAATTACGCAACAAACCGATGGAGTTCCAGTTGTTGTGTTTGATAATTTTATGGTCCCACTAAAAAAAATGTCTTCTATGAGCACAATTTCCAAACATCTTTTCGCAGCCCTGTTGGGAGCATCTATCCTTTCTTCATGCAGCCGTCCGGTAGCTTACTTCCAGCCAAGTCAGCGCGAACATTTCACGTCGCCTAAAACCGAAACTGTTGCAGCTGTCGCCCCGACCGTAGTACCAACAGCTGAGCCAACTGCAACTGAAGCGGCTCCTGTCGCTGAAGCAACACCCGCTCAAACAGCACAGGTTGCCCAGGCAAAGCAGGCAATGAGTCAGATTGAGGCCTATGTTCGCAACGATAGCAAACTGGCGTCTAACAAGAAACTGACGACGCGGATGGCAAAAGTTAACGAGTTACTCGCGACTGCAACCGACAGGGCCGACGTATCAACAAAGGCTACATCAGCGAAGAAAATGAGCCTGATGGAGCGTGTGATGCTTAAGAAACTGGATAAGAAAATTAAAAACCATGTAGCACCTGAAGAGACCAAAGCGCTTAACCGAAATACCAAAAATGGTATTATTATCGGTGCTATCGGTCTTATTCTATCGCTCATTTTCGGTGGTGTTATTGGCGTAATTGGGCTCGTTCTGCTCGTTGTCGGTATCGTTCTGATTCTATTGGGCGTTCTGGAAAGCTAGAACCAAGTGCTTAAACTATTACTTAAAGTCGGCGTGACTATCGATCAGGATAAGTCACGCCGACTTTTTTGTATGCCTTCCTACCACCGCCCACACGATTTGTGGCAATTTTTAAGTGTATTCCAGCAATTTCTTATACCTACTGGTTAACAAAGTTACCGACGCGTGGTTGTTGGGAATGAGAATCAGTGATTACACGTTAAACGAAAACTGCTCTATGAAAACAAGTCTCAAACACCTTTATTTTGCTCTGATTGGAACAGCCATTCTCTCGTCGTGCAGCCGCCCGATAGCCTATTTTCAACGTGGCCCGGTCGAGAGCTATCACACATCAACGGTTGAACCAGCAGCCGTTCCTACACCCTCCGAAGTTACTCCATCACCTGCACCCTCTTCAATTACCAGCGACGTAACGATTCCAGTAGCCTCCCCCACCGAACAGGTTGCTCAGGCCAAACAGGCCGTTAATCAGATCGAAGCATACGTTCGCAATGATAATAAACTAGCCTCCAACAAGAAATTGACGAGCCGTATCGAACGGGTTAAATCAATGCTTAGCTCGCCATCCGCGAAAATGTCGCTGGCTTCAACCTCGACTGTTGCGTCTAAAAAAATGACGCTGCTTGAACGGATAGCCGCCAAAAAGATCAATAAAAAAATTCAGCATAAACTATCACCTAAGCAGCCTATGGCTACGTCAATGCTAACCATTGGCCTGATCGTTGCCGCAGCCGGTTTGTTATTGCTTCTTATTGGCAACGGCTTTGGTGCGGTCATTGGCGCCATTGCTTTAGTGGTTGGCCTGGTGCTGATTCTGTTGGAACTTTTGAAACAATAAGCTTAGTCAACCATAGCATGCAGACTCCATTTTCGGTGGTCCTGATCCACGGTCACGGTGTCGATGCATCCATCTGGGATAGCATCTACGCTGATTTGGCCCTGGATTACCCTATTCTAAAACCTGACGTTGCCCGCCTGACTTCACATACAACCATTGAAGCTTATGCGGAAGAGCTGAACGCCCGGCTTCAGGCTGCTTCCATCAACGACGTAGTTCTGATTGGCCATTCGATGGGTGGTTACATAGCGCTGGCTTTTGCCGAACGTTACCCGGCCCAGGTGCGTGGTCTGGTCCTGTATCACTCGACGGCCTACGCCGACGACGAAGATCGTAAAGCACAGCGTCGCCAGCTCATTGAAACGATGCGGACTCAGGGCGGGGCACAATTCATTGAAAAGCAACTCCCGAAAATGGTTGCACCCGGTTATCCTGCGGAAAAAGTAAAGGATCTGATCGATCACTACCGAGATTTGCCTACCGATGCGCTCATTGCGGGTATGGAAGCCATTGCGGGACGCCCTGATCGGACAACCATTTTACGGGATGCCCCATTTCCGATCCTGCTGGTTTTAGGGAAAGAGGATCAGCTCATACCCCTTGAGAAAACAAAGAAACTGGCCGAATTATCGGATCGAATCCGTGTAGCACTTATCGATAACGCAGGCCATCTGAGTATGGTCGAACAACCCGAAGCATCGCAGAAAATACTCCGCGACTTTGTGAAGCAGCTCTAAGCAGTCATTTGACGATACCAGAGCAACAAAGAGGAAGCCAACTGGCTTCCTTTTTGTGTTTAAACGCCGTTTTCCCCCCGATTCTCCGTAAACTTGCACTGGTTTTCAAGAACCTGGTCATCATTATCATCGTAAATGCCGGATACATTGGCTATTCGGTCTGGCAATGGCTGAACTTTTTAACGTTTACCCGCTCTACGACATTGAACCCGTTCGGGCGCAGGGAAGCTATTTATGGGACACAAATGGCACCCGTTACCTCGATCTATATGGCGGTCATGCCGTAATTTCGGTCGGCCACACGCACCCACGCTATGTGCAGGCGTTGACCGATCAGCTACATAAAATTTCGTTTTATTCTAATTCTGTCCGAATACCTCAGCAACAGGAACTGGCGGATAAACTGGGAAGCCTTTCGGAACATCCTGATTATGCCCTGTTTTTATGCAATTCCGGAGCAGAAGCGAACGAAAACGCCCTTAAACTGGCGTCGTTTCACAATGGCCGGACACAGGTAATTGCCTTTAGGAAAGGCTTTCACGGGCGTACGGCGGGCGCTGTTGCCGCCACCGACAATCCATCCATTGTCGCACCTGTCAACTATAATAAGCACGTTACTTTTCTGCCTTACAACGATGCCGAAGCAGCTCGGGAAGCGATCACAACCGAAACTTCAGCCGTCATTGTTGAAGGCATACAGGGTGTGGGCGGAATACATGTCGCCAGTGATGACTTTCTGCAAACCCTCCGTAAACGGTGTGATGAAACCGGTACAGTCTTAATTCTGGACGGCGTTCAGTGTGGTTACGGTCGCTCAGGGAAGTTCTTTTCGCACCAGTTTAGTGGTATTCAGGCCGATATCATTTCGATGGCGAAGGGCATGGGCAATGGATTTCCAATTGGTGGCATCCTGATATCTCCCAAATTCAAAGCCAGCTTCGGTTTGCTTGGCACTACCTTTGGTGGGAACCATCTGGCCTGCACAGCAGCAATAGCCGTACTGGACATCATGAAAGAGGAAGGCCTGATCGAAAATGCCGTTCGTATGGGCGATTACTTCATGAACGGTATTCGGCAGATTGGTGGTTATAAAGAATTGCGTGGTCGAGGGTTGATGATCGGGATCGAGTATGACTTCCCGGTTGAGTCGCTGCGTAAAAACTTATTATTTGAGCATAAGCAATTTACGGGTGTAGCGGGTAAAACGATAATCCGGTTGTTGCCTTCGCTGGCTATTGGTACAGACGAAGCTGATATTTTCCTGGAAGCGCTGGAAAAGTGTTTAAAAACAGAGCAAACAGCGGCTTAACGTAAATGAGTGTTGTCGGGTTTGAGATCCCGACAACACTCATTTACATATCCAGTGTTTCTTTGGTAGATAGAACATCTAGATCTGATAGTAAACAGGTGAAGACTGCTAATTTATTTTTTGCATAAGCATCAACCCAATAACCATTAATGGTTATTGGGCAGGTATAAAAAGGCTCTTCAAGTCGATCTTTATTATCCACATCAGCAATTAACAGTTTATCAAGAAAATCACAAAAATCATTGAAATTGCGTGCATGGTTATCAGAAAATCGGTCAGCCATGCAATTCCTAATTCTAATAATTCGGTTCATATCACATTTAGTTTTTAGGTCCATTTTTAAACCTCAGCAAACCTATAAACGACATTAAATGTATACTAATCGATAACTTGTTTTAGTTATGACAGTCCTATAAAAAATCGAAGCTTTACCTTTGCTTAATTTACATTCATGATAAACTGGCAGGAGTATATTTATTCGGACAAAAAAGTATTGTTGGGAAAACCTGTCATAAAAGGAACGCGCTTATCCGTTGAATTTCTGCTAGAACGCCTAGCTGACGGCTGGACGGAGCAGGATTTGTTAGACAATTATCCGCGCCTTTCAAAAGAAGCTTTGCAAGGTGTTTTTGCCTTTACAGTAACACATAAATGACTAATTTTCTGTCCCTCGCCGATGTCGCGGACCTCGACGCACTGATACAATCTGGCCGCGATGCCAAAGCCAACCCGTTTGCTGATCAACACCTGGGGAAAAACAAAACCATTGGCCTTATTTTCTTTAACTCCAGCCTCCGCACGCGCCTAAGTACCCAGAAAGCAGCTCAGAATCTTGGCATGAACGTCATGATCATGAATGTCGGGCAGGACAGCTGGGGTTTGGAAATGGAAGAAGGCGTGTTGATGAATGGCGATAAAGCCGAGCATGTACGTGAGGCTGCTGCTGTAATCGGTCGTTACTGTGACATGATCGGTATTCGGGCTTTTGCTGAGCTGAAAGACCGCGAAAAGGATTACAAAGAGCAGGTCATGCACCAGTTTGCACGCTACGCCAATGTCCCGATTGTCAATCTGGAATCAGCGACACGCCACCCGTTACAATCATTGGCCGATTGCATTACCATTGAAGAAGCGAAAGCCAATTCGAGTGTGATTCCGGCCCGGCCGAAAGTGGTGTTGACCTGGTTACCTCACTTCAAGCCACTGCCACAGGCTGTCGCAAATTCGTTCTGTGAGTGGATGAATGCCCGTGCCAAATCAGGGAACGTAGATTTTGTGGTAACACATCCCCAAGGCTACGAACTCGCTCCTGAATTTGTTGGCAACGCCCGCATCATGCATAATCAGGATGAAGCCTTTGATGGTGCCGATTTTATTTACGGCAAAAACTGGTCGTCATATACGCATTATGGGCAGGTTCTCACCCAGGACCCCTCCTGGGCAGTGACGATGGACGATATCCGCCGGACGAATAACGGTAAGTTTATGCACTGCCTCCCCGTTCGGCGTAACCTGAAAGTGTCGGATGAAGTGCTGGATAGTCCTCATTCACTCGTCATTGAGCAGGCAGCTAACCGCGAATGGTCAGCACAGGCAGTCCTGAAAGAAATTTTAAAAAGTATATAAATAGACGTTGGATACTGAACATTAGACTTTCTAAGACGGGAGTCTATTGCCAAACACCAGCCAACGTTCTTGTGTTTATGAACACCCTCACGGTTATCAAAATTGGCGGGAATGTGATTGATGATCCAGCCGCTCTAAAACGTTTCCTAACCGCCTTTGCCTCCGTTGCGGGGATGAAAGTGCTTATTCATGGCGGAGGAAAAATTGCGACGCAGGTAGCCGACAAACTAGGCATCCAAACGACCATGGTTGAAGGGCGACGGATCACCGACCAGCCCATGCTCGATGTAGTCACGATGGTTTACGGCGGCCTTGTCAACAAGCAGATTGTTGCGAAATTACAGGCTCTTGACATCAATGCGATTGGCCTGACCGGTGCCGATGGCGGTACGGTTCTGGCAAAAAAACGCCCGGTCAGGGATATTGATTATGGGATGGTCGGCGACATTGACGAAGTGAATTCGGGACAGATTCAGTTTTTTCTACGTCAGAATTTAACCCCGGTGTTTGCCCCGATCACGTATAGTGAAACAGGTGATTTATTGAACACCAACGCCGATACCATGGCTTCTGCCATAGCCGTAGACATGGTCAGGCACAATGGCGTTACTCTGGTTTATTGTTTTGAGAAAAAAGGGGTTCTGGCTGACCCAACCGACGACAATAGCGTTATTGGCGAACTAACTCCCTCGCTCTATGCTGAGCACAAAGCTGCTGGATCGATCAACAAAGGTATGATCCCGAAGTTGGATAATGCCTTTAAAGCACTGGGTAACGGCGTATCGAAAGTGATTATCTGCCATGCCGACGATGTAGCAGCAGCTCTTCAACAAGGTGCCGGAACAACGTTGAGACTGGGTGATTAACAGTGATTGGGTAACAGCCCAATCATTACTTACTTGTCAGTAGATTAAGTACGCGCCGAACACCTACGAACCGACGCTGATAATAAGAAGCGTGCAGATAATCGTAGCGGACGCCCCCGTTCCAGGCGGAGTGGATAAATTTGATACGGTCGCCGACAACTTCGGTAATCAGGCCTACGTGCCCAATGTGGCTTCCGCCAGAGCTATGTCCTTTGAAAAGAATCAGGTCGCCGGGTTTTGCATCGGCTTGATCAACTGCCTGGCCTACATTACCCTGGGCGGCACTGGAATGGGGAAGAGAAATACCGAATTGGCGGAAGCAGAACCGGGTAAAACCAGAGCAGTCGAAACCGCGTTTGCTGGATCCTCCCGAGCGGTAGCGAATCGAGAGATGTTCTTTGGCAAAGCCGATCAGATTACCTACGAGCGGAATTTGCTCATAAAACGACTTTTCACTAGAAGTTACGGTGGATAAATCTTGGGTTACGGCGGGTTTACTGTCTGTTACGGTAGAAATGTCTTGTGTTACGGTAGGTACGGTCTGGGCTTGAACGATGCCAAACGAGACGGCAATAAGCGCCGTCAGGAGCATTTTTTTCGTCATAGAAATAGGTCAAATCCAAGTTAGGTTGTATAAAAGTAGGGTATTGTGGAATTATTGCCAAATAAATGAGGAGTATTTTCTACACTTTTAATGTAAAATAATTTTACTGATTTTTATATGATACTGGTTTCCAATGAAGTAAGTACATCAAAAGTTACATACGAAACAAAAATTTAATACCATCAACCCTGAAACAAGTAACCTATCAACACGGAAAAGCGCTAAAAAAAGTGTTTCACCTTGTTAATGCCTAGCAGTATGGGCTTAACATGGTGAAACACTCAAAAAGTAGTTAGCAATAGGCTATCCGTTTCGCCGAAAGCCACCCCATTCCGTATTGTCACGCCAAACCGGTTGTTTTTTTAGGTAGAGGAATAAAATAGTGGTCTAGGATCGGGTGCCCGCGCTTTTCAATTAATAAAACATCACCTAAATGCACGCGACGGTTAGGCACATAACTTTAGCCTTCACTTCAGTTTATAACTAATTTCATAAAAGCTCAGAAGCTCGAATTTACCAGATTATATCGTAATCTGGCCAAAAATGTTCGGATTTGGGACAAGGCATCGTAAAGAAGGTTGCATCTCATTTTTTTAGTCTATCTTTCCTTTATCAATTAGATTATCAGTTAGTTAATATGTTATTCCTATCCTCTAACCTTAGACTCACTCATGAATCCGCTATCCACTCCTCCTGAGGAATTAGACCCTCATTTTAAAACCGTTACCTATGCCTTATTAGTGGGTATTAATACTTATACCACTTCTCCACTTCAGGGACCTGTCAATGATGTCAAAAAGGTAGCTGATTTTCTAAAAACGCTTACCGATATAGATACGCACATCAAGATATTAACAGATAGTGAAGCGACAAAAACCGCACTAATTACCGCTTTCCGCGAACACCTGGGCCAGGCAAAATCAGGAGATACAGTTCTATTTTATTTTTCGGGTCATGGCACCAGCGAACGAGTCGATACGACCATCTGGTCTGATGAATCGAGTGGTGTTTTAGAGTGTATTGCCTGTTATAATGGCGACACAACCAACAGCTGGGACTTTTTGCTGGCCGACAAGGAACTACGATACCTGCTTCAAGAAGTCGCACAGGAAGGGAAAGTGCATACCGTTTCCATATTTGATTGTTGTCATTCTGGCGATAACACAAGAAGCCTTCTCGACCTGGACGCACAGGACACGCGCCAACGCAGTATTCAGGATATTTTTCCGCTCCGTCCCTGGACTGCTTTTCTTTTCAGCAGTCAAATTTCTGAAGAGCAGGCTCGTTCTCAGCCACTGCCGGAATGGCTTCCAGAGCCAATACATATACAAATGTCGGCCTGTGCAGCCGACGAAAAGGCATTAGAGGTAGAAAATGAAGGCGTGTTCACTAAAAATCTGTTGTCTGTATTACAGGCTAATAGTGGGGCCGTTTCGTACGAATCTCTGGTTGATCACGCACGTCAGTACATGCGTTTTGGGTATGACCAGCGTCCCCAACTATTCGCATCAGGCAGCATTCCCGAAAAACTGAAGCGAAGCCCCTTTCTGAACCGTTCTGTTAATACTGAATTGCCCGCCGTTCAGGCGCAGTTTAGCCAAAGTAAAAATGGAACTCAAGGTGGGTGGTATCTGAACGTCGGGGCTTTACATGGGCTACAACCTGGTCAGGAAGTTAAGCTCCTAACGTCTATAGGCCAACCGTTACTAACTACACCTGTCTCGGAAATAGGGTTAGATTATGCACGCTTGTCTATTGATTCAGCGGTATCAGTTCAGCCCGATCCAGCGATAGTCTATCGCGTCGATGTGCCTGGGTTGATGAGCAAACCCCTGCGAATTTTCTTTTCCAGTCGAAATGGTTCTCCGGCCGAGCAGGCAAAAATGATCGCCAATCTAATGGCTGAAGCGGGCAATTGCTATGTGCCCGAAGCAGACGAATCGGCGGCTGATTATGCACTTTATGCCCGTAATGGCTGGTATTTTTTAACCCTTCCCAACACCGAAGACCAGCCCGACAATGAATTTCGGCCATTGGTCAGTCCGGTCATGTTTACTGATAAAAATGTCAATCAAAAACTTGGAAATTATATTCGTCAGTTCTCCCGCTGGACGTATCTGAAAACCTTAAAAAATCCGGTAGCCACTGGGCCAGGGATTAAAATCGAGATTGTGCCGGAAGGTAGTTCCTCTGTTGCCAAAAATGGTTCTACTGTGCCTATCACGCTAATCGAACGAAATGAAACGCATACAAATGAGGTTGTTATTCGAGTTACTAACACCACAAACCAGTTATTGTATTGCACTGTGGTTTACCTGACACACGGCATTGGGTCGTGGCTCCAATTTCTGGACACAAACACGGAACTGGTACCAAATCAAATGGTTATTGTCGGTCAGAATGCCTATGAAGGGGCTGATAATTCAACACGAATTTCGATTCCGATATCCTCGGCAGGAGAAAACGTTGTACACGACTATAATTGGCCCGCAGTAGACGAGCGTTTACTGTTCATTTTTACCACCAAATCAGCGAATGCGTCGGGCGTGTTGAGTGAGTCTACCCTGAATTTTCTGCAATTTGATGAACTTCCTCCACCGCCTACTCTTGCCGACCGAATGGATGGAGGAACGAAGGCCATAGCTGCATCACGCCCATCGACGGCAGTTCCGCTACCTACCTGGTGGACACAATCGATCAACCTGCGCTGGGAAAACCCCGCGTACAACAAAATTAGCAAGTATGATCTCCATGCGATGATCAGTCCGCAACCAGATATAGTTGCCGATGATGCGCTGGCCGATTGTGCGCTGGGTTTATATTTTACGACCAGCACCAATCAATCACCTACACTACAGGTTAAACCTCAACTTCAGCAATACTGGATCAGCCAACAGGATGTCCAGAAAGGCATGGGTGAAGATATCTCATTGGCGTTGGCCAGCCGAGTATCACAATCCATTCGTAATCGGCAGTTTCAAGAAAACCGAACGGTTTACCCAAATCGGGCAAGGGTCGTCGCTAGTGGCGATTCGTGGTTTCAGTATCCATTTCTGATTCGCGATATTGTCGACTGTTTAAGCAATGGGTATCTGGTGTATAGTCTTGCTTCGACGGATAACACACTCCAAACCATTGATCCAAACGACGTTTTGCTGGCTATTGACGAATCTGACGCTCAGTTTTTATTGTTTAGCGGTGGGTTGAATGACCTCATGGATCAGTTTCCTGATCGGTTCATTCTTGACATAACCGATTTGCCGCAGACAAATCCGCGCCAGTGGCTGACCGACGAGTTTTTTCAAACTCTTGATGTCATGCAGGTTCAATATGAGTCGCTGTTCGAGGCCATCCGGCGAGAAAAATCCAACGTGTATATCATTGCACATGGCTATGATTATATCCGGTCGGTCAACGCGGTATCGGAAGAGCGGAACTGGCTGGCCCCAGAACTTACCAGAAAGGGAATCTCCAGCCCACAGGCACAGCAGGCCTTGTTGAACCTGGTAATCGATGAGTTTAATGAACGGCTCAAAACCGCAGCCGACAAATTCGATGACATGGTAACACATTTGGATCTGCGTCACATTGTGGCCAAACCAACCTACTGGCACGACGAGACGCATCCGAATGATGCTGGCTTCCTGGATTTGGCCTATCAATTTGTAAAACAGATCCGCACGATTCAAAAGCCAGCCATCACAACAGTTCACTGACCGGATTTTGATGATTACAGCTATCACCCTAAATGACCAGGGGCGATGGTAGTGATCGTATTTATAGTTTGTAAAAAGCCCAAGACAAGCTCCCTAAACCTATCTATCAATGTACAGACGTTATATATCACTCAGTTTGGCTCTGCTATTCTGTTGTTATAGCTTAGTTGGACAGATAATACGTACACCTCTAAAATCGGCTTCCCAAAAAAAGTCTATCGTATCCACAACCGAAACAAGAAGCTATTGGGTAAAACAAGGAGACGCATTCATGCGGCAACGTCAATACACCGCGGCCTATTCGGCGTTTCTGCTGGCAAAAAGTCTGGGAGCATCCGGCATGTCGGATAAAATGCAGAATGCCCAGCAAAAAAATAGTAAACAACTTCAGGACAATGCCGTCCAACTTCGGGCTAATTCTGCCCGTCTTGCCTTTCAGGCAGGGTTGCAGCAGGCTAAAAACATAGCGGATACCAATCTCACTCAAAGTCTACGCCTGCTCGAATTTCTGCGGAATACCTACGACAGCACAAGCCGCAACGAAGCTGCCGTGCTCCGGATCATCAGTGAGGTGGTTGCTAATTCTGAGCAGGGACTTTATCAGACAAACGGAACAAGGCGCCTGTCATCCAATGAAATTGCGTCAGAAAAAGATACTGTCAGGTCAGATGCGCTTCCGCAAAAACTCCAGCAGCAAGTCGATTCTGTTTTTCGGCAACTATCTGTGCCTCCTTATCAGCCAATAAAAGGATTTCTGGCGCCCCTCCCAATAGGAGAAAAGGAGTCAAGGGGCTACCATTTTATTGCCGCCCATCACCTCCTCTTCACTTATTATACTTATTTCTATTATGACGCTAATTCTAAGGAAAAGCGGGATTCATCCAATTCGGTTATTCTCTGGCGAACCGATGGTGATCATCTAATTCCTATTCACACGTTTATTAATCAATTTGACAATTTACCACGCCTTTCGTCCGATGGCCAGATACTGGCCCTTCAGTTAAAGCTAAATAAGGGCGGGGCTACTATTAAAATAGACAGTATCTATCAGGTAACTGATACCGAACTCATTGGCCTTAAAGGGTTTATTGGCCAGGGCTCTATCTGGTTCTCTCCCGATAACCACTATATAGTGATCCATGGTGGCGACAGGAAAGGACTGAACATTATCTGGCGAAAGGTAAACAGTGATCTGTATTACATGCTGTCCATCAGTGGGTCTTCCCTATCGACCCGGTTTGCAGGAGAACAGATTACAATGGATATACTGAATGAAGCCAACACTTATACGGCAACCTCCCTGACCATCGATTTGAAAACGCAGCAGTTGATTCTGCCCCCCGCATGCCATTATCGAACCAAAGCAACTAACGTTTTCTTCGTGGGCGATAATTACCTGATGGTTCAGCATTTAGCAGACAAGCCTCATATTGTTCTGTATTCGATACAGGATTGGTGGCTGGCACAATGTGAGACGATCTTCTGGGGTGATTTCAGGACTGGATCAATGACCTCGAATGGTCGGTATGTAGTCCTACGTCCCCGCGATTCTGCCAAGCCCGCCGAATTATGGGAATCTGATCGATTTGGGCACTTTAACCGGGTTAGCGGATTATCGGAATCGTTTGAGAACGCCATTTTCTCGCCTGACAGCCGAATGGCTCTTTTTTCTGATAAAAAACGCTCTGGTCAGTTACGGATGCTGGACAGCACCGGCTTTCGCGTTATTCACACATTTACTGAACGTTTTAGAGCTATAGATTGCCAGTTTTCACCGAATTCAAAATGGCTGTTCGTCGATTTTTTCGGGAGTGCTATTGATTCGCTCTGGCAGGTAAGATCGAAAGGGCTGGGGCCTGCCAAAGAAACAATATCTTTTGAGTCTACGATTACGGCAAGATTTCACCCCAACAGCCAACAGCTAGTTACGCTGACTGGGGAAAACAATATGATAAAATACTATAAACTTGGGGCTGATGGTCTGGTAAGCAACTTATATGGCCCTACGCAGCTTCCCGCAGCCAATACCTTGTATATCGTTGACGATCAGATCTTTTACAGTAGTACCGACACATATTCGACAAATCGGGCCCAGCAGGATCAGGACGGTACACCCATAATGAATAAACTAAGCAAGGGAGCGCTGGAGTCGCCTGTTTATGACGACGGAGAGACCCTGTTTTTTGTGGTATATTCCGAACTATCACGCCAGCGAACATTGGTGGGTTACGACAAAATACTTCAAGAAACAGTCCTAAGCCGCGCAGTGAATGGCGCATTCGATCTGACCATGACCGATGATAAAAACATCCGTCTCGCCGATCCAACAGGGCTTTATACGATCATACCGCCCCGAAAAATACTGAGGCTACTTCAAAGTGGCAAAGTAGCTCCATTAACGGATGAATTACGCAGAAAATTTGAGCCCATTCAACCTTAAATCTATCGTATATGTTCCCTAACCGCCACGCTTATCTGCTAGGAGTTCAGGACTATCAGGATAGCAAAATTCCGAAACTATCAACACCCATTAATGATATCAACCGGCTAGCGTTGATATTAAAGGAAAGGTACAATTTTACGGTTACATGTATTCCTAACCCGACGGCAGATCAGTTTCGTAACGTATTTAACGAAGACCTTAAGTCTCTGCCAACCGATGCCCAGGTAGTCATATACTACGCAGGTCATGGAATGACAGCGCAGGAATACAACCTAAACCAGTCTGATACTGAACAGGGCTACCTACTTCCAGTTGATGTAGTATCCAACGACAATGGAGAGGCTCCAGATCTGGCCATTTCCATGGAAGAAATAGCCCACGATCTGGCCGAACTGCCTTTTTCTCAGCTGTTGCTGATTCTCGACTGCTGCTATGCAGGTATGTTTCAGCAGGCTGCCATGAGATTTACTCCTCAAATTACCCTTAAACGATCTGATAGTAAAATCCTAGAATTGGAAACCCCCACGGCTAGTGGGTCAAGTACTGAGCGCGCAATAGCTGGATCGCGGGTTAGTCGACAGGTAAACAAGGAAGAGTTCAATGCATTTATCGGCTACAAAGCCAGACAGATCTTCACCTCTACGGCCTATGACCAGAAAGCAAAAGACAGTTATATGAATGTTACGCTCGAAAACGGGAACTCACCGTTTGCCGATAAGCTCTGCGATGCGTTAAGCTCTGACCAGGAAACAGTAGACAGCAATGATGACATTATCACTCTTTTTGAACTACAAAACTACATGCAGCCCCGCCTGGACCCCTTCCAGCAAGTCTGCTGCATTTTCCCTTTTTCGGGTCATGATGGCGGAGAATTTGTTTTCCTGAACAAGTACTCAAAACAACTTACAACCGATAAACGTCGAAATCCATTTATGGGCTTGCTCGATTATGAATCGAGTGATGCACCGTATTATTTCGGTCGCCGGACCGTGATCGACGAACTAACACCGCTGGTGCTCAACAATCCATTTGTCGTTGTAGTAGGCGCATCGGGGAGTGGCAAATCATCGTTGGTGAAAGCGGGAATTTTACCCAAGATCGAATCAGAACCTCATTTGAAGGTGATTCGACCGGGGAAAAATCCAATGGAAGGCCTGGCAAACTTTTCGGCTCATCCTGAGCAGTTTCTGGTCATTGATCAGATGGAGGAACTCGCTACCCAGACTAACATATATGAACAAGACAAGTTACTTAAGAATTTTTTCCAGGAGGCCTTTAAACTAATCGATACCCAACAGGTTCGGGGAATCATTGGCACGTTACGGATCGAATTCATAAAACCCATCAAAACCGCCGTTGAAGCCATAAGACCAGGCTTTTGGCAGCAGTACCTGGTTCCCACCTTCAGCATTGAAGACCTTAATGATATCATACTCTGCCCGGCGGAACTCGTAAAAGTTTTTTTTCAGCCTGAACGCGAAGTAGTTGGCAAAATCATCAATGATTTCCGGCTATACCCCAATGCATTGCCACTCCTCTCACTGGCTCTGGACGACCTCTTTTCCAGTACATTCCGGATCGATCGCACGATTCGATTGGCGGATTATAAAGGCATTGAAGCTGTCCTGCAAAAGAAAGAACATGTTCTAAAAGAGATTAAGACTACCGATCTCGAATTAGATCAGCACGACATCGATGAATTTCGAAAAAACCTGATGATTCGCTTCGTTTCGTATCAGAATGGAACCTATGTCCGACGAAGAATTCCGACTATCAATGGTGAACTATCGTTTGGTCAGAAGTATGACCAGCTAGCGAAACGCCTGATCAACGCGCTGGCAGAAAACCGGCTCGTCGAGAGAATAGAACCCAAACTCGACAGTAGTTCAGATGCAGTTAAGCAGGAAGGCCATATTGAACTGGCGCATGAAGCGCTGATTTTTTCGTGGGATGAATTCCGGACTTCCCTGCTTGAACTGGGTTCTGATTCGCTCATCCGGCACAATAAACTAGCGGATGATACGACGTTGTATAATCCTGCCGATCCCGAACCATCTCTTTGGACCAATAGCCAAATGCTCGCCCTGCTCAGCAAAGCAGATCGAAGTATCGATACCATGGATTTTATATTGGGTAAATATATACTTCGTCCTATACTGCGTCGGTTTGGCAAAACAGTGCGTCCGCCGTGGACCTATTTTCTGATCTTTGAGCCATTCGAGAGCGTATTTGGTACTATAAACTGGCTACTGACAGCCGAGCAAAATTTCCTTAGAGCAAGTTACAAAGCTGCAGTCGGCAGACGATTTGGAGCGGTTAAAACGACGCTGATCGCCTTTTCGTTTCTTTACGTTGCTCAACTGATGCTGAGTATATATATAGGAAGACGTTATGAGATGAACAATCAGGAGAAAGAAATGATACGTAAAACGAAAGACCTTAAGGAAAAATTAGAGGAAAATACAAAAGATGATATTAATGATAAAATGAAGTCTGCAGAAGCGCTGACTTACATCAACGCCTACGCTGAAGCGCTCAGAAAATACAGCGAACTGGATCATTTTTTAGCGGACAATACGCTCCTCCAGAAAGATAGTATACGCGCCAAACGGGCCGAAATCAGTCAGAAAGTCAAACAGACAAGAAGCCGCCAGACAGCGTTTAATGCCATTACGCAACTTATTAAAAAAGCTGATTCATTGAGTCAGTGGCCCCTTTTACACCCAACGTCGGAAATGGCAGAATCCTGCCTTCATAATACTTATTTTAAGATGGCCGCTGATCGCTATGTGGAGGCTAGCCAATACCTCAATGCCAATAAAATGCTATTCAGGGACAAGTTCTTTTCGCAAACCTGGAATGAATTAAACCGGCAAACCCAGAACGGTCTGAATATATCCACTATTGAACTCAAAAACTTGCAGCGTATTTGTCTGGATGTGAGTGCCGGATTTAACCTGGTTAACGCCAACACAGGAAATTATACCCAGCAACATAGTAAATACAAGAAGATTAGTCAGGCTATCGACGACTACCTGAAGCAGAAGAAACCCAAGCCGAAGAGAAACTAAATAACCCTGGGCTCCACTTATACAATTCACTCAAAATCAATTGTGTAAGAATTAGAATGTAGGTACATTGAAAACTACCTTCCTAACCTTGACTTAACAATATGAACGCTTCCACACGCACGCTATGGACCGATGATTTTCTGAACCAGAAACGGCTGATTGGCGATCCGCTGGCCGATACCACCATTGGAACGATTATGAATCTTGGTCTAAAAGGCGAATTAGATCAACTTTTTCGATTACTGACCCAAAACGATTCTTTCGTCACGCTTTCAGCACATAAATTTCAAGGTTTTAGCTCGGAGCTTGTGCGGGCTGTCGAGCCTTTTTTCGAGGAATCGGGTCAACTTCCGGCCGAGCTGGGCGATCCCTTCGAATTGAACACAGCCGCCGATGAATTCGAAGATCGCATGATACCCATTCTGTTGTCGCTTCATTGCAAATCGCTCCCGCTCAGCTATGCCTGTGCCAATGGAGCTAAAGTGCTGCATCAGGCTGGCCGCATGATCGTGCATGATAAGTCACTCAAACCCTTTACACGACGGCTATTCGAAACGGCTCAGTTTGTGAATAATCTGATGGCCAAAAATGGATTTGAGCCTACGGGTAATGCCATCATCAGTGTTCAGAAAGTGCGGCTTATGCACGCGGCAATTCGTTTTTACACCAAACTTCGGCCCTGGGATGTCGGCCTGTTTGGCGAACCCATCAACCAGGAAGACCTGGCACTCGGTCACCAGATTTTTAGTTCGGTAATTATCAGCGGGTTACGGCAACTTGGCATTGAGGTATCTGATAATCAGGAACGGTGTTATCTCTATCTATGGCAGACCGTAGCACACATCCTGGGAATTCAACCTGATCTGGTAACGCAGACACAAGCTGATGGTGAATATTTATTACAACGAATTATGGACAGGCAAGCCGCCCCTTCCGATGAAGGAGCTGCGCTGACCTACGCCTGCATCGAATTTGTGGACGGCAAATTGCAATGGTCGTCTATCAAGCATCTGACACCACGGCTGATGCGCTTCCTGATCGGTGACCAATACGCCCGGATGTTGCAAATTCCGGGCACACCAGCTGTTGCTGAAAATGCTGATCCAGAGGATTTCAGCCTGATTAGTACTTTATTTCCAAGATGGGATGCCGTCAATGAAAGCAATCTATTGCTTAAGTCGGCTACGCGGTTTATACTCAATAGCGGTCTCGACGTTGGGCTTAAAGCATACAACGATACCCCTCAGGATCAGTTCTTCGTACCGTCATCGCTCTCAGATTATCTCAACCAAAAGAATGCCATTCCTCTATCGGCCGGGGCCGAGGCTCAAACGTTGACCATGGCCATTGAACGGTTTGATGCTTTAACAAAGCTCCTCAAGCATCTGAATCACCCCCTTGGTTTCTTTACCATTGCCGGGAGCCACTTAACAAAACAGGTAGCCGACAACATTCAGAAAAAAGCATTCGTCAATCATTCATCGATCGGCGCACTCTACCTGAAAAGCGTTAATCGTTTTTTTGACGAGGTCAACCACGTTGGTAAAGATGAAGCCGTTGCCGGGCCCTGGCGCGTAGTATTTCAATCTGACCAACGACTACTCACTATTGATCAGCATTTGTTGCTTCCTGGCTATGCCTATCTAGCCTATGACCTGATTCGGGTATTGACCGATAACCTTCCAGCTCAACAGCAAACAGGCTTCAAATCAGATTACCAGCGCATCATTACACTATTCACCAACATCTACATGAAGCTCATCGAGCAGCTTGGCCGTATACATCCTGACTACGGTTGGCTGGCTGGCCTGACATTTGAACCTGCCCGCGAATCTGCATTTGCCACGTTCCGGACAGAAGTCACTGGCGCCTGGTCATTTACCGCTCAACTCTCTGATTTGGAAGCTGATTCTACGTCAACAAGACTTGCACATGATTTGGCGACGGCGACGGTAGCCGATCAAATTGCCAATCCTACTGACGACAGTCGCCAAAAATTAAACGAACTCGCTGAGCGTCAATTCCCCGTCGATCAACCTGACCAGACAGTAGCCGCTAAACTGGATGCTTTGTTAGCCGACGAATTTCATTAATTCCCTTTCTCTTTTAACCATTCTACACTGTATGACACCAGCTTTAGAAGTACCTCATGAACAAAAGCGTATCAATGAACAGGAAATAATCAGCTATTATGATGACTGTCAGGTCGATTATGAGATTGTCTGGCACCTAAAGTCGAAGATGTGTATGCACTACGGTTACTGGGATAAAACAACCCGGCGGCTGCGCGACGCACTGACTAATATGAATCGAAAAGTGGCTGAATTTGCCAGAATTGCACCGGGTGAAACAATCCTCGATGCAGGCTGTGGCGTAGGTGGTATGTCTATTTTTCTGGCACGTCAATACCGATGTCAGACAGTAGGAATCACCCTTAGCGAAAAACAGGTTCGAACCGCTACCGAAAATGCCAGTAGACATGATGTTGCCCTGAACTGCCGGTTTGAGCGACAGAACTACCTGACCACCACGTTTCCTGATAACTCCTTCGATGCGGTTGTAGGCCTTGAAAGTATCTGCTACGCCTACGACAAAGCTGATTTTCTCCGCGAAGCGTTCCGGGTACTAAAACCGGGTGGTCGGGTGATGATAGCCGATTTTTTCAGCAATGGGGTCCTACCAGACACAGATGAAGCCCGGCTAATGCAAAAATGGACTGCAACCTGGGCCATCAAAAGCTATGCAGACAACAACGAATTCTGGGAAACCCTTTCGGCGGTAGGTTTTGTGAATTGTCAGCAACAGAACGTAACCGATCATGTAGTGAAAAGTATTCGCCGATTGTATTATTCGTTCTTTCCGGGAGTTATCGTTACCAAGTTGCTCCAATGGGTCGGTATTCGCAATCAGACACAGACCGATAATACCTGGTCTACTCGTTATCAGTACAAAGCCTACCAGCAGAATTTATGGCAATATCGATTCTACTGTGCCGAAAAACCCAACGTGTGAAACGTTTATAAGCCTCGGTTTGTGGTTGCCAGCTGGCACATTACCAAGTAAGTCCAGTGTAGCAACCAAAGCTAATTAACCGCACGAGTACAACATTCAATTCCCCATCATGGATACGCTATCTACACTACTTTATGAGAGTGACGAAACCCTGATCTTCCGCGAGAAAGGTCCTAATGGGACGCAAATCCGGAAGGTATTACGGGCCACGACACCTGATCCTGACCAGATTCTTCAGTTCACGAATGAGTTTGAATACACAAAAGATCTGCGCATTTCCGGTGTTCGCAGGTCGCTTGCCCTTCACAAGGAAAATCAGCAATATTCGCTCCTGTTGGAATACATTGACGGGGCTACTCTGGGCGAAGCATTTGTTGGTAAGAATCAGCCGCTCGACACAGTGCTTTCACTGTTTATTACGGTGTCAGGTATTTTGGGGCAGTTACATAATCGAAATATCATCCATAAAGACATTCACGACAACAATATCCTGTGGATAGAAAAAACGAAAAGCCCCGTGGTGATTGATTTCGGAATCGCTAACCGGATCGACCTGCTCTCCACAAATCTGGGCAATCCAGAACGCATCAAGGGTCGACTCACGCACATGTCGCCGGAGCAGACAGGCCGTGTCAATCGAAAGGTCGATAGTCGATCGGATCTCTATTCGCTGGGTGTTACCATGTATCAGGTATTGACGGGTCTATTACCTTTTCAGGCAACCGACCCGCTTGAACTGGTACACGCCCATATTGCCTGGCCGATTCCGAATGCAACATCCGCGAATCCGGCAATTCCGGCCATTGTCTCAGAAATCGTGACTCAGCTGATGGCCAAAAACGCAGAAGAGCGCTATCAATCAGCGTTTGGGCTGAAAGTTGACCTCGAACGTTGCTTGGCTCAATATCGCGAAACTGGTCAGATCAACCCATTCCCGTTGAAACAACGCGATTTTTCGGGAAAATTTCAGATTCCCCAGAAACTTTACGGACGGGCTGGTGAAGTAGAAACGCTCTTACGGGCTTTCGATCGGGTCAGTCGGGGTAGTGTCGAACTGTTTTTGGTTGCCGGTTATTCGGGGGTAGGCAAAACGGCCCTCATAGGCGAAATTTATAAGCCTGTCACCGAGAAACGGGGGTATTTCGCCGGCGGCAAGTTCGATCAGTATCAACGCAACATTCCCTATTTTGCGTTTAAACAAGCGTTGGGAGAATTCTGTATGCTGTTACTTACCGAACGCAGGGAAACCCTCAGTCGGTGGCAGCAATTGATACAGGAAAGTGTCGGTGAAAATGGGCAGGTATTAACTGATATGATTCCCGAATTAACGACTCTTATTGGCCCACAACCCCATGTACCTAAACTAGATCCACAGGAAGCGACCAATCGCTTCAATCTTGTTTTTTCAAAATTCATGAAGGCTATTGCCCGACCTGAACACCCATTTATTCTCTTCTTGGATGACCTTCAATGGGCCGATGTAGCCTCGCTCAATCTCATTCGCCTATTGATAACTGATGTAAATCATTCGTGCTTTCTGGTAATTGGTGCCTACCGCGACAACGAAGTGAGCGCTGGGCATCCACTGTTGAAAATGCTCGATACAGCCCAGGACGAATCGGCAGTAATCAACGCTATAGTGTTAGACCCACTACGCGAAGAACACCTGTTTCAACTCATCAAAGAATCATTACTGACCGATGATAGCACGGTGCAGGAACTAACCAAATTGGTTTATGCCAAAACGCAGGGCAATGCATTCTTCACGCTGGAATTTCTGAAATCGTTGAATCAAATGGGGCTGGTGAGCTTCGATGCGAACCAACTCAAATGGCAAATTGATTTTGCCGGCATTCGTCGCCGGGCCATTACCAACAATGTGATTGATCTGTTGGTAGAAAAAATGGGAATGCTGCCCGAAACCACTCAGTCGTTTCTGAAAATGGCGGCCTGTATTGGTGGCTTGTTTGATATGCAGCTGTTGGCCTATCTGAGCGGGCAGGATATACCAGAATCATTACAGAATCTATGGGCGGCTGTCGAAGAGGGACTCATTTCACCAGTCGGAGAAAATTATCAGTATGCTGACATTATTCAGCATACCGAGTCATTCAGGATTCAGATCGAGTTTTCACACGACCGCATACAGCAGGCTGCTTATTCGCTCATGACCAGCGACGAGCAGGCCCAGCTTCATTTACAGATCGGGCGTTTTCTGCTCCAGCACCAACTCCACGACGAAGATCATTTATTTGATCTGGTCAACCACCTCAACGCGGGTGCTGAACTACTTACGGAACCCGCCGAACGCGCCCGGCTCACCCGCCTGAATCTGACAGCCAGCCTGAAAGCCCGCCAGGCAAGTGCGCATCTATCAGCCTTCACTTATGTCAATCTGGCCCGGCGGCTGGCAGGTGATCAAAGCTGGACCGACGATTATGGTTTTGCTTTATTGCTCCACAAAACAGCGGCTGATCTGGAATACCTCAACGGCAATTTCTCGGCTGCAGAAACCCTAATGCATGTCTGCCTTGAGCATGTACAGACCTTATCTGAAAAAGCGGATGTATATTTTCTGCTGATGCAGATTCAGAGCAATACAACCCGTTACTACGAGGCTATCGAATCGGCCCGACAGGGACTTAAATTGCTCGATTTCGACTTCCCCGAAAATGCGGCCAACGCAGATGCGCTCATTCCGGCCGTACTCACAAAAATTCTGACGTATTTCGGTCAGCACGGGGTCGAAGGTATCTACGGCAAAGAAGACATGACCGACAAACGATTGTTGGCCATTATCAACATTCTGGACAATCTCTCGCCACCAACCTATGTAACAGGGGAGTCAAGTTTGTGGACCATCCACGTACTGTTCAAAATTGACCTGACTATTGAGCACGGCCTGACTCCACAGGGTGGGTATGCCTTTTCTGAGCTTGGCCTGCTGTTTTTCATTTTGAATCAGTATGATTTCGCTTTTCCGGCGGCTCAGCTTAGCCGAAAAATAGCCCAAAAATTCATCAAGGAATCACCCCGGCATCTGAGCCGGGTAGGCCACTTATACACCAACTACAACCTGCCCTGGATGCGCCCCATTAGCGAAACCGTGGCCCTTAATGATGAATTTTATCAGCTCAGCCTGGAGGCAGGCGAGTTGATTTATGCAGGATACACCAGCTTTTTTCCGTATTTTAACAGCTATTATCAGGGTAAGGAGTCGCTGAATACGTTGATCAATCGCTTACCTGAGGGGCTGGAGTTTACCAAAAAAATCCATCACGATTTAGCCCACGATTCGCTTTGGGGGCTGAATCTCGTACTAGCCTGTCTGACCGGAAAAACAGCATCGGAGAATAGCTTCGACTTACCGGAGAAAAGTGAGCAGGAATTACTGACTTATTGCCAAACCGTCAACGACGCATTCGGCAGTACGGTCTATAATGTACTGAAAGGACAGGCTCTCTATTTACTTGGACGGCTTCACGAGGCTCAGGAATGTCTGGAAACAGCACATGCGCTGGCTGGCGCGATGAGTGGCTGTGTTGCCATAGACACTTCGTTTCGGCTAACATATTGTCTGACATTACTGGCTTTACTACCTCAGGCAGATGAGCAGACAAAAGCTTTGTACTGGACAAAAATTGACCAGTTCAGTCTGCAATTTACGACCTGGGCACTACACAACCCCGCCACGTTTACCCATAAAAAACTGCTGATTGACGCAGAAATTGCCCGTACCAGATTAGAAAATGCCGTAGCTGTTCGGAATTATGCCAAAGCCATAACTTCCGCCGAAGCCAATGGTTATGAACGCGAACTGGCACTGATTCACCGTCTGGCAGCTGATTTCTGGCTGGGAGCTGGTTACCCGTTTTATGCTAAACCCCATATCGAAACGGCCCGATACACGTTTTACCGATTGGATTATACACGGGTAGCGGAGACAATCGACAAAAAATATGAATCCTTGTTTGCTGCTGTTGATCCCAATAGCGACGGCGCGACTGGGCCGTACTACCTGAAAGCACGAAATTATCTGCGTACAACCGTTTCGGAAAACAGTAGTGTACTTGATATTCGGAGTGTGCTTAAAGCAGCCAGCGCATTGTCGGAAGAGTTGGTTCTGGATCGTTTGCTGGACAAAATGCTCCGGATCGTGCTGGAAAACGCGGGGGTGCAGCGAGCCGTATTGTTAGTTCCCAACATGGGTGCCTGGCGCGTTGAAGCCGAACAGAATCTATTAACTACGAATAAATCTGACTTTGAACCAGCCGATCTGGATAACATAAAATCGCTGCCTGCAACGGTGATCAACTATGCGATTCGTACCCAGGCTGAAGTTTTTTCCAGTAATACAAAGCTGCTCAAAGCTTTCGAACGAGATCCGTATCTGAAAGCACAGGCACCGGCGTCCTATTTATGTATTCCACTGATTTTCAAGGGCGATATGGTTGGTATCCTTTATCTTGAACACCAGACTGGTTATAACGCCTTTACGTCTACAGGTCTTAATCTGCTGCGACTACTGAGCAGTCAGATGGCTGCTTCGCTTGCCAATGCCATCCTCTATCGCGACCAGGTAGCACTAAGCCGGGCCTACCAACGGTTCGTGCCGCATTCATTTATCAACGCGCTAGGTCGGAAAAACATTTTACAGGTTGAACTTGGCGACAATATCGATCAGGAAATGACGGTGATGTTCTGCGACATCCGCGCTTATTCGAGTTTGTCGGAAGGCATGACCCCAGAAGATAATTTTCGTTTTATCAATACCTACCTCAAACGTGTCGGACCTGTAATCCGGGCCAATCAGGGCTTCATCAATCACTACCTTGGCGATGGCTTTATTGCCGTATTCAAGAACAATCCTGAAGATGCACTACGGGCTGCTCTTCAGTTATCAGAAACGATTGAGCAGTATAACGAAAAGCGACTGACTGATGGCCGGATACCAATTAGCGTGGGAATGGGTATTCATACCGGTCGAGTGATGATGGGCATTATCGGCGACGAAGAACGCCATGATGCCAACGTTATTTCCGATGCCGTCAATATTTCATCACGGCTGGAAGGACTTACCAAAACATTTGGCAGTACGATTCTGCTGAGCGAAAAAACCATGACTGGTATTATCAATCCGGGCTTGTTCATGTTCCGGTTTCTGGGTCATATTCGGGTTAAGGGGAAAGAAGATGCGTTGGATGTATATGAGATGATCAGCACAAATGCACCGGATTTACTCGAAAAGAAAATACAGACGCTCGATTTGTTTAAAGATGGATTGAATAATTATTACAAAAAGCGGTTCGGCGAGGCAGCCGTTTCGCTACGAAAAGTATTGGACATAAATCCGGCCGATAAAACGGCGTATCGGTATCTGCTGAACGCAGCGCGGTATTTAGTGGAGACCCCATCGGAGGGATGGGATGGCGTAGAAACAATGACCGAAAAATAAAGTGCTGATAGGCAATTGGTCAAATCAGTTCGTACAGATCCCACCCTTAGTAACTATCCGTTTCGCCGGAAGCCTCCTCCGCCCTGTCCATCACGACCGCCCGGACGCATGAATCGGTTGTTGTTGGATGGCGGTGTAAAACCGGCTCCGAACCTACGCAGGTTGTAAACAAAGCTCAGGGTAAAATACCGATTCAGAACCCGGCTCTGTACTTCTTCAACATACGTATCCGTGACGTTCCGGACAACACTGCGGTTCTGGTTGAGTAAATCGAAAACCTGAAGTCTCAATTCACCCTGCTTCTGTTTAAACAACTGGCGCGCCAATGCCATATTGAGTAACGTAAACGACTGGTTGTAACTACCCGACGTACCCCCGTAATGGTTAAAGGTAACATTGGTTGTAAACGTAAACCGTAGCGGAAGCTGGTAGTATAAATCCAGTGTTCCGGTTTGATTCAGATATGTCGTATTCTGTTGCGGTTGTAGCGAATACTTCGCCGACTGCAAACTGATATTTCCCGCCAGGTTCAGATCCAGTTTATCATACAGGTTTGTGTTCAGGCTTAGACCCTGTCCAATGAGCCAGTTCTGAGCAAGGTTTGCCCGCTCATTCACAAAACTAGTCCCCTGATTATACGTCAGATTGGTATTCAGGTTCAGGTTGACCCGCTGGTCCTGGAATTTCAGTGCCCGGCCCAGTACAAGAGAACCGGTTACCGTATAATAACCATTTGTGTTAATAGGTCGGGTAGTCTGGGCACCCGACGGATTGAACGTCGTTGAATTGACAATTTTATTGTCGGTTCGGCTGGCGTTGATCGATACGAACATATTACGGAACGTAGCCGGATCGAACCGGTTGAAATTGAGGGAAATGTTATGACTGTATTCGGGTTGCAGATCGGCGTTTCCCAACTGAATATTCAGCGGGTTGGTGTTATTGGGAACGGGCTGCAACTGGTTTACCGACGGAGCATTGATACGAGTCCGATAATTGAATCGTAGGGAGGTGTTTTTGGCAAAATTGTAGGTAAACAACGCATTCGGCAGCAAGTTCGTAAATGTGCGGCTCAGGTTCGTTTCCCGGCTCAGGTTCGTTGAATTCAGGCTGGCCTGCTGCCCATCGACACCTAACGCATACGTATATTTCAACCGCTTGGTTTGCCACGTTAACCCACCCCGATTGGTCATGTACGTATTGATGAAATTATTGCTTAATAACGCATTCGGACGATCATATTGGCCCGTTGTTTCGTTGAAGTCCGTAACGGCCCGGTTCGATTCATTGTGGTTATTAGACAGATTGTAGTGAAATTCAAGCGTTTGTCGCATCGACAACGGCTCCGTATAGGACGCGTTGATGCTGTTGGTCATGGAGTTCGTTTGCTGGCTGTTCTGCTGATTGATTTGCTGCGTATACAATCCATCAGTGGCGGTCTGGCTGCTTGGCGATCCTGACGAAGTTGATAGTGGCGTAGTCGACTTGGTCAGCGACTTGTTTATACCCAGATTATCCTGATCATTGACCGCTATGTTCCAGTTCACGGAGAATGTACGGCCCGCTTTGCGAAACTTGCGAAACAGCAACAAACTATTGTTTCCATTGATACCGCTGCCGGTCGAGTTATAGTTTGTGTTGCTCGTGTTGGTTGTAACACCTTGCCCGCTAAGCGTCTGCGACTGGCTTTGATTCATGTAATTTGACTCAAGCCACGACACGTTGGGAATCAGCCGGATGGTCGTAAGCGAGTCGAGCCGATAATCGAGCCGGAGATTGAACCGGTTATTGGTATTCGTATTCTCCGAACCGTTGGTCTGGTTGCGCACAAATGTCGAATCCGTACGAACGGAAGTCCCTGACGTGCTGGCACCGGGCAAGATATTTTCCCGGCGGCTGCTCTGATTGGTTAGGGTATTGGTATTGGATATGTTGTAGCTTCCAGCCATATCGATTTTTTTACCGAAGCTGTTGCGGTAATTGATACCACCGGCCCATGATTTGGTAATGGCATTATTACCGACCTGACCGTTTCCGTTGCCATTCCCCCCGCCGTTGCCACTGCGTACGAAGCTCCCTCCGCCCGCGTTACCACCCGAGCCCTGTCCGCTACCGCCAAAGTTATTGCCAAGCCCTAAATCCTGCGCCGTAAAGCCCTGCTGGTTAATGTTATTGGCCATACCCAGGATCGACATCTGCTGCCCATTGCTGAATCGGTTTAAGGTGGCTTTAGCAATGTAGCGCGGATCGTCTCCTGGCTTGGGCCCTACCCCTATCGATTGTTGCCCAAATGTACCTTTACGCTTGTCTTTCTTGGTTGTGATGTTGATCGTTTTGGAACGGTCGCCGTCATCGACACCTGAAAACGCCGATTGCTCCGACATTTGGTCCAGCAGTTGAACTTTGTCGATAATATCAGCGGGTAAATTGCGGGTAGCCATTTTTGGATCATCGCCAAAAAATGGTTTTCCATCAACAAGCACCTTCTTAACAGCCTGACCCTGCGCCGTAATGTTCCCATCACGGTCTACCTGAAGGCCGGGCAGTTTCTTTAATAAATCTTCGACCTGCGCATTTGGCTGTGTTTTAAACGACCCGGCATTGAATTCGAGCGTATCGCCTTTAACCGCCATGGGTGCTTTTTCACCCTGAACCGATACCTCCGTCAGCGTCTGAGACTGAGCCAGTAATTCAAGCGCCCCTGCGTCGACATTGGGGTCAGCTTTGGTAACAGAAACCCGCTTTGAGGCACCTCGGTAACCAACATAGGTGACCAAAACCCGGTATTGCCCCTCTGTGACATTCTTGAAAACAAACTGGCCTTCGCCATCTGTGATTCCAAAGTTGACCAGGGATGAATCGCGTGCCAAAAGCAAAGAGACCGATGCTTCCAGCAGCGGTTTTCTGGTTACGGAATCCACAACAGCCCCTTTGATCGTACCTGATTGAGCCTGCGCCCATGTTGCGGTCAGACTTAGGATCAATATAATAAGAAGGCCACGAAAAGGGCGTGAAGTGAAAAGGTAGTTCATGACTGTAGGATGACTTACTAGTTACAGTAGGCAGTTTTCTGTAGGCAGTCTTCCTTACTGGCCACTGCCAACTGAAGACTGCCTACAACCAACTAAAGACTTGCTTAATTTCTTCCCGGCATGGACGACATCATACGCTGGCGGAAATCAGCCATCGACTTCCGGCGCATCTGCTCCATTTCTTCCGATGTAATTGATTTTGCATCGGAAGGCGGTTGCACGGCTGATGCAGCTATCGCTTCCGTTGAAATTGACGAAGCCTTGTACGATTCGTTATCGGATTCGATCTGGAGAACAACGCCCGTTGGGGGTGTCAGATCAGAAACGGGTGAGTACGTAAAAGGCAGATCGGTCGTGTACCAGATCGTGTATGTCTGCTTCCGGCGGGTTGCGGTGGCTTTGTGGCAGGTGAAGCCCGCTATTTTCTTGGTTTTGTCGCTGGCTTGCCAGTCGCTGGCAGTTGGCATTGGATTCTCGGAACGATAGGTCGTTTGGCTCGTTGAATCCTTCTTGACAGTCAGCACATCAATGCGTTTCCGATTGCCCAGATCCAGATACGTCTGCTGCTCAAACGGGGGCGTCATCCGCGTAGTCCGTGGAGGGCCGCCTGCGTTGCCGGAGCCATCGCCTTCCCGGTTCCGGCGCATCATCATATTTTGAGGTCGATCGCGTTCTTCCTTAGCCATCGTTCCCGAGAAGACAAGCTTCTGCGTGAATGACATTACTTCAGGCATGCCTTCAGGGGCGTCGGGGGCACCCGCACTTCCGGGTCGGACTTCCTGCCCGTTAATGACCATTCGCATTTGAGACCGATCGATCTGGCGCATTCCTTCATACGTAATCTTACCAGAAGCGTATTTATCCGGTGCGGCTGTCTGAGCTGTCGTGTGGAGCGAAATCAGCAAGCCAGCAGCCAATAGAGTGATTATCTGAGCTTTCATTAGGATAAGGAGCAAAAGTGGTATGTAAAAGTTGCACAAAATTTGTTGCTCTCCGTATCGGATTTGCTAAAAGGCATGAAAATGCGGTTAAAACCCTATTTTTGAGTACTGAATGCCCGTTTTATGCCTCCTCAACGTATCATTTCACTCGTCCCTTCGCAAACTGAATTACTCTTCGATCTTGGTCTTGACAGCGAGATTGTTGGTATTACGAAGTTCTGCATTCACCCGGCTGATAAAGTAAAAAACAAGGTGCTAGTTGGCGGCACGAAAACGATTGACATCGACCGGATTCACGCGCTTCGGCCGGATCTGATCATCGCCAACAAAGAAGAAAATACCCGCGAAGAAATTGAGGAGCTCCAACGACAGTATCCCGTCCACATCACCGATATTATAACCATATCAGATGCGCTAAACATGATTCGGGAAGTGGGAGCGCTTGTCGGGAAAGAATCGGAAGCGGAAACAATGGCTGTCCAGATTAAAACAACGTTGGCCATACTACCCAATGATGGCCAGCAACAAACAGTTGCTTACTTTATCTGGCGCAAGCCGTATATGGTTGCGGCTAACGATACGTTTATTCACACGATGCTGGAAACTGCCGGATTCCGGAATGTATTTGCCAATCGAACCCGATATCCGGCCGTAACCCCAGCAGACCTACAGGCTGCCCAGCCCGATCTGATCTTTTTATCGTCAGAGCCTTTTCCGTTTTCCGAAAAACACATCGACGAATTTCGGACTCTTTGCCCATCAGCCAGGATCCTGATCGTTGATGGTGAGGTGTTTTCGTGGTATGGCAGCCGGTTGTTGCGGTCGTCGGCGTATTTTCGGAACTTGCATAACGAAATCGCCCGGCCACAACGATGATCACCGATATTTCTCAGCTCGATCCGAAAGGAACCTACACCTACGCCGACTACCTGAAATGGCAGTTCGACGAAAGTGTAGAACTGATAAAAGGAAAATTATACAGAATGTCGCCCGCTCCCAAGCGGAAACACCAGGATGCATCTGTAAACCTGGAATTTGCTCTCTTGAAGTATTTTGAGGATAAATCATGCAAAGTGTATGATGCCCCCTTCGATGTTCGGCTCCCTGTTCAGAATCGAAAAAACCCGAACCAGATATACACAGTCGTACAGCCCGATATCTGCGTCATATGTGACCTTAAAAAGTTAGATGACGATGGCTGTTTGGGAGCGCCTGACTGGGTCATTGAAATTACATCGCCCCGAACCGCGAAGAATGATTTCAATGAGAAATACAATCTTTATGAAGAAGCCGGTGTTCGTGAATACTGGATTGTTCAGCCCAAAGAAAAAGCAGTCAATGTCTATACGCTCGAAGATGGGCAATACGCACTGGTGGATGTGTATGAGTCGACGGATATTCCCTGCCGTATTTTCCCGGATCTGATTGTTTCGCACGAACGAATCTTCCAATAAACACCCGTGACTACATCCAATACCAACAATAATACGCTCTCGATTGCTTCCGTCAATCTGATTTTGTTTGCAGCCCGGCAACGCGGAATTGATGCTGACGCGCTGGCCCGTACGGTAGGCATTAGCGTCGACGAGTTGCGTAACCCCGACGGACGCGTTCAGATTCGCCAGGTACAGGCACTCTGGCGCGAGATCGTTGCCGCTACCGACGACTCAAGTATTGCGCTGAAACTTGGCGAAATGATCAATCCGGTAGCCATTGGTGTGCTGGCTTATGTGATGATGCACAGCCCAACACTTGGTAAAGCGTTTGAGAAATTATGCCAATACCAGGATATTGTCTGCGAAGGCGTTTCTACGCGGGGGGAGGTTGTTCGTTCCGAGCATTCAGGAGACCAGTTTGTTCTGTCGCTACACATTATCAGTCCAGACATTATTTATCCGGAATTTACCCTCAACTCCGAATTATCCATCTATCAGTCGGCGATTCGCGCCTTAACTGGCCAGCACGTTACAGCTACCGAGATCCGGTTTGCCTATCCGCGTCCCCTGAACACGAGCGAGCATGAGCGCGTTTTTGGCCCAGCCCGCCTGACGTTCGACGCAGACGTAACGGCTTTTATTCTTGATGCATCCTGGCTTGATACACCGGTTCTGAATGCCAACCCTGCCTTCTCGGCCATGTTTGAGCAACATGCTACGGGACTGCTTAACCAGCTCAAAACGCCCTCACTCAGTAGCCGGGTGAAAGCCGAAATTGTGTTGCTCATGAAAGGCGAAGAACCTACGCTGGCAACCGTAGCCGACCGGCTGGCAATGGGCATTCGGACCCTACAGCTTCATCTAAAAGAAGAAGGTACCAGCTACCAGCAACTGCTGGACGAGATCCGGAAAGAGCTTGCTATTCAACATTTGCGGGAGCAAAATCTGAGCACAACAGACATCGCTTATCTGCTGGGTTTTGCCGAGCCGAGTGTTTTCTTCCGGTCGTTTAAAAAGTGGATGGGCGTAACACCGGGGGCTTATCGACTGGCTCGGGCGGCTTAATCGCTCTGGCAATCCTGGCTTTAAAGCGTTTCCAAACTGGTGTGTTTAAAACTGTCCGGGTATTTTAAACCGTACCCCATAGTACGATCCATACTTGAATGCGCAAACAGAATGATTCCTGCCAGCATCAGATTCTGATTACCCATCATCAGGCCGAGTAATCCGATTACAATGCCTAACCCTTTGTGGTGAAAAATATTATAGAAAACCGCACCAACAGCCGGATTCACGACATAACCAATCATACTCAGATCGGGTAGCAACAACAGGGCAGGAAACCACCACCAGGAAAAATCAAGGCGCGAGAACAGGTAAATAGAGCCTAAAAACTGTATCAACTCTTCGGATTTCAATAGCGTTTTCATGAGTTTTTGATTTAAAAAGTAGGGAGTTGGGGGCTTTCAATCAGCAATGGCAAATTGCCTGCTAAAAACCAGGAACTGAAGACTGGCTGGCGACTGGCTTAAATGGCTGTTTCAACTGGTGTTTTGCAAACCACGTTAAGGTTTCAGTCAATGCCTCGTTCATGGGTGTAGGCTGAAAATCAGGAAATAAGGCCATCACCTTTCGATCGTCGAGCAGAATGGTGTTTTCGTAGAGGTACAGCATTTCTTTTACCTCCCGCATAATGGGCATAAACAAACCCAACACGGTAATCAGAAGATGGCTATACACCTGCACTTTCAGCGGGTTGCCGGTCAGCGCACTGATCTGCCCAAACCATGTCCGAATGGATGGCAACGTGATTCCACCATAGTTCCAGACTTGATAGGGTTGTTCAGTAGATTGTTCGCCTAAAGCCCATTCGCGCAGCATGAGCCTGACAATAATTTCGCCCGCATCTTTCGTGAACACCAACTGGTGTGGCACATCGGCATTCAGAATCCAGGGCATGGCTTTATCGGTCAGTGCATTCTCAAAAATTGGTGCAATACCTGCATTCAACACATTAGGACCCCAAAAGTCGGGGAGTCGTACGTTCATCACCCGGCACTGGCCAGCGGTTGCAGCCTGTTCCAGAAGGGATTCAATCTCAACACGTAACCGGCCTTTACGAGTGCATGGATTTGGGCGGCTATCTTCCCGGATCGGCTCTTTTGTATTGCCGAAATTATATACATTGCCGGGAAAAACGATGGTTGCTTTCGTTGGTCTGGCGGCATCGATTACTTTCTGAGTGGCTACGTCCATCGTGCCAAACCACTTATTGTAGGGATAGTTGATGCCATGAAAAATAAAGTCTTTATCAGCCGCAAGCCGGTTCAGCAAATCAGCATCCTGTACATCACCCTCAATAATGGTTAATGTCGGTTGATTCGGAAACAAAGCCTCGGCCTTTGCCCGATTACGGACAAGGATAGTAACAGGCAGTTGGCGATCGAGCAGGTTAGCCGTTACGGCATAACCGATGCTACCCGTAGCACCCAGAACAAGAATAGTTGGCAGTTTGTCAGCAATTGCGTTCATGATGGTTGTGAATCAATTAGTACATGACAAAGGTCTGATGAACTCATCGGGCGGTCGCTGACAAACGACGCAAATCGACTGACCAATTGCGAAAAAGTGCAGGAAAGCAGTCAACCTATCCTGCATACGCTGATTCCGCTATTTTATCACAACACGCAACTCTTTCCATAAACTAATTGTATTTTGCGCATCTATAATTAAGTTTATCTAATTATCGTCCTCTACGAGTAATTGGTTGTCAGCAGCACAGTGGCCAGTCTACCTTCCTCCCGGATTAACTCCACCGATCAGCAACTTTGGCGTAGCCTTCGCGACGGAGACGAATCGGCATTTACGGCCATTTTTGACCGCTATCATCGCACCTTATACAACTATGGTACTAAATTAGTGAGTGATTCAGCACTGACTGAAGATGCCGTTCAGGAGGTATTCATCGATGTCTGGCGCATGCGGGCAACGCTGTCGGAAGACATCAATTCCATCAAATTCTATCTGTATCGATCCTTACGTCGCCGGATTCATCGGATGCAGGACAAATATCAGACAGCGGAAAGCATCGATGACATGGCTGATGATGAGAAGACGCCAATGTCTATTGCCGAAGAAGCCGTACAGATCGAACAGGAATCGAAAGATTTAGTAAGTCGGCGCATTCAGGAGTTGCTTACTCACTTACCGAAACGGCAGGTCGAAGCCCTGACACTGTATTATTTCGATGATTTCGGTATCAGCGAAATTGCCCAGATCATGGACGTTAACGAAAAATCGGTCCGTAATTTCATCCATCGCGCACTCACTTCACTTCGCCAGAACCGGAACTGGCTCATCGGTTCGCTCCTGATTTTCTGGCTATTACTGAATCTGTAAAATTTTTAGAAAAATTTCTATCTACAAAAGAGGTCAACGGGCCATTTTCTGTTTCTTTCTTTATGAAGGGGAAATAGTTCTATAACTTCTTGCGTAGATCCCGTTTTTGTCATGTTATGAAACAAGCCTTCTACTCGCTGATCGAATTTCTGGAAGACCCGGACTTTATAGCCTGGGTGAAGTATCCTGACGAAAAACAGGAGGCTTACTGGCAGCAATTTCTGGAAAGCTATCCGACTCAGAAACCAGTGATCGAGACGGCCCGTCAATACATTTTGGTACTGTCCGAACAAACGGGAGCAAACCTGCCATCGGAAGCACAGAGTCAGTCGATGCGCCAGACCATTCAGAAACACGTTCGTCAGGAAGAAGCACCCATGCCTTTTGTTCAGGTTACACGAACCGGCTGGAGCTGGATGCAGATGGCCGCTTCCATTGCACTGGTGCTGGGATTAGGTGCTACGGCCTATTGGTATAGCCAGAAGACAGATCAGCCGGAAGGTTATCGTCACTTTACGCAATCGGTGCCCACCGGAACGGCTTTGAAAGAAACCCGAAACGATGACGATACTCCACTGACGATTTCTCTGAGCGATGGCAGTTCAGTTGTGCTCCAGCCGGGCAGTCGGCTCAGTTATCCAAACAAGCTTCAACAACGCGAAGTGTATCTGGTCGGGAAAGCCTTTTTTGAAGTGGTGAAAGACCCGGCAAACCCTTTTTTGGTCTACACGCGCGGCATAGCAACCAAAGTGCTGGGGACCAGCTTTTTCATCGACGCGCCCGACACAAATCAGCCCATTGAGGTCGCGGTCAAAACAGGGCGAGTAGCTGTTTATTCACTTGAGAAATCTGAATCGACCAATCCAAAAACCACTGATTCTGAACAAAATAGCCTGGTATTGACGCCAAATCAGAGCGCTGAATACCTAACAGACAGTCATCAACTGGTTCGCAAAGCGGATACTCTCTCAACCTTCGCTCAACCCGGAACGCTGACCGTTGCCAAGCAATCGTTTGATTTCGATGAAACGCCGGTGTCGGCGGTGTTCAGCACGCTTGAAAAGGCCTATGGTGTCGATATCGTTTACAATGAATCGGCCCTGGGCAACTGTTCACTATCGGCCTCACTGGTTGGTCAGCCTTTCCACGAAAAACTGTCGGTCATTTGCAAAGCTCTCGATGCCCAATATTCCCTACAGGGCAATCGGGTCGTTATTACCGGCGGGCAACGGTGTCAATAATACTTTATTCGTATTCCTAATCGTAAAAACCCTTGGCAAACCAAAAATGAATACCTCCATCCAGTAAAAAAGGTCAGCTATGTTCCCGCATAGCTGACCTCTGAAACTCCCCTACTTACTGACCTGACAAGCCGAAGTCATTCACTGACAATGAATGGATTAGGGGGATTTTGTCGAATTTTCCGTTCACCCAACAAATCCTGACAAAGGTATGAAAAAACTATCACTGGCAGATGACAGTCTTCTAACAATCATGCGTATCACCCTCATCCAATGGTTTCTGGTCTGTGCTTTAGCCGGAATTTCGTGGGCGCGCGATGGGAGGGCTCAACAGCTCCTCGATCAGCGAATTACAATTCTGATTGAGGGTCAGAATGTTAAAAAAGTGCTGCACCAAATTGAAAAACAGGTTGATGCCCGATTTGTATTTAGCCCTGAACTGATTCAATCGAATCGTAAAATATCCGTGCGTAGCCAGGCCGAACCGCTGGCCGACGTACTCAATCGGGTCTTAAAACCGCTCCAGTTAACGTATGAAGTAAGCGGAAGTAACATCATTATCAAACCCGATCATCCGGCAAAATCTGCCCAGCTCGACGAAGCCCAGGCCGTGCTACCCAGTGTACCCGAAGTAGCCGTACGTACGGTTTCGGGAACCGTCTCCGATCCCGGTGGCGAAACCCTGCCCGGTGTCAATGTTCTGGTCAAAGGCACCCAGAAAGGTACGACAACCGACGCTCAGGGTCAGTTTAAGATCGACATGACCGATACCGAAACAACGCTGGTTTTCAGCTTTGTAGGTTATTTGAAACAGGAGGTTGTGGTCGGCAATCAGTCAACGCTGGCCGTCATTCTGTCGACCGATAATAAATCGCTGGCCGAAGTGGTTGTGGTTGGTTATGGTACACAAAAACGCTCCGACGTAACAGCAGCCATTGCTTCGGTACCGATGGGCGAAGTGAAAGATATGCCCGTATCGAACGTTGCTACGGCTTTGCAGGGCAAAATTCCGGGTGTTGTTATCCAGCAAAGCAGTGGCGCACCCGGCAGTGCGCCAACCATCAAGGTCAGAGGGTTTGGTTCCATCAGCGCGGGGACATCACCGCTGGTCGTTGTCGATGGAAACATTGTTGGTGCCGGGGTATTCGGTTTGCTCAATAGCGTTGATATCGAAAGCATCGACGTATTGAAAGATGCCTCTTCCACCGCTATTTATGGTTCCAAAGGATCTAACGGTGTGCTGCTTGTTACCACCAAACGGGGTAAATCAGGACGCACACTGGTGAATTTCGACGTGTATACGGGCTTTCAGGAAGTAACGAAGAAAATCGACCTTCTCAACTCGCAGCAATACGCCGAATTTGCCAAAGAAGGGTCAAATAATGCTTACCTCGACAATGTTCCGGGCGCAAAAATTACTGACCCAAACAGCGTTCGACCAGCGAGTTACCTTCGCTATCGCTACCCACGGGGCGACCTGTTCGACTGGTTTAACTACGATGATCCGGCCAAAGTAGCCAACCTGCCTTATACCGACTTTCAGGATCTGATTTATCGAAAAGCCAAAATGAGCAGCTACCAGCTTTCGGTATCGGGCGGAAACGAAAAAGCGCGTTATCTGGTCAGTGGAAGCTATATGAAACAGGATGGTATTATCCTGAAATCGGGCCTCGATCGGTATATTTTTCGGGCCAATGTTGAAGTAAACTTATTGCCGACATTGAAGGTAGGGCTGAATCTGAATCCGTCATACCGTACCACACAGGAGGTTACGGCCGAAAATCAATGGTTCAATCAGGGCATTATTACCGCTGCTTTGGCCGCTATACCGATGGCCCCGACCTATGCAGCCGATGGATCGTATTCATCACAACTGGCACTGGCAGCTCCCTACAACCTGCCGGGCGTTACAAACCCGTTGGCAAACATTACCGAATATAGCAGTCCCTATACGTCAGGGAATCTGTTGGGAAATGTGTATGCAGACTATGGCTTCCTGAAAAATTTCAACTACCGGGCATCGGCTAACATTAACTTTAGCGACAATCGCCGAAATACATACCGGACTTCCCGAATGCCACTGAGTAACCTGTTGCCGCCTACTACAGCTATGGGAACAGCCTATTCCGATCAGGGCCTGAGCTGGCTTTTCAATCAGGTAGTCGGCTACAATAAAACCATTAAATCGGTCCACAACATTGAAGCACTGGTGGGTATGGAAGCCACCTCGACCAAGTTTCAGTCGAGCAGTGCATCGGGGAGTTCCTACGCCAATGATGTGGTCGAAACGCTGAATGCCAGCGCTACAGGTTCAACCACAACGGCCTGGTCATTCAAATCGGCCAATGCATCGGTTTCGTACTTTGCCCGGGCTAATTACAACTACAAAGGCAAGTACCTGGCCAACCTCTCTGTTCGTCGCGATGGGTCGTCCATTTTCGGTCCCGAAAATCGCTGGGGTACGTTTCCGGCCGGTTCGCTGGGCTGGCGTGTCAGCGAAGAGTCGTTTATGAAAGACATTCGGGCAATCTCGGAAACAAAGCTCAGGGTTAGCTATGGCCTTTCGGGAAACAACGCCTTTTCGGATAATTATCCGTATGTGGCCCTGCTGCGACCCGACAACTACAGCTTCAACAATAACCTGATCAACGGATTAGCCCCGTCGTCATTAGCGAACTCGAAACTGGGTTGGGAAAAAAACCAGCAATTCGACGCTGGTGTCGATCTTGGTTTGTTCAATAACCGCATTTATCTGATCGTCGATTATTACCATCGGATTACCAAAGACCTGCTTCTATCGGTCAATGTACCGTCGCTTACGGGCTTCACAACGGCCTACAAGAACATTGGCAAAATGGAGAATAAAGGCTGGGAGTTTGGTATTAACACCCGCAACTTCACCAAAGGATTTATCTGGAACACAACGCTCAATATTTCCTTCAATCGGAATAAAGTGCTGGCGTTGGGGCCCAACGGTGATCCCATCCGGACAGCCAGTGGCAGCATTAGCGACCTCAATATTACGCAGATCGGCGCACCCATCGGTAGTTTTTATGGCTACAAGCAACTCGGCATTTTCCAGAATCAGGCGGATCTGGATGCCAATCCGCACGATGCTACGTCCAAACCCGGTGATGTAAAATATGCGGATATCGATGGAGATGGCAAAATCACGGCCAACGACCGGACAATTCTGGGAAACAACCAGCCCGACTTTATTTATGGTTTCACCAATTCGTTCAGCTACAAAGGTTTCGATCTGAACATTGCCATACAGGGAACGCAGGGCGGCAAAATTCTGAATCTGGGTCGCCGGTATTTCGACAACATGGAAGGCAATCAGAACCAGTTGACTACGGCTCTGCATCGCTGGCGTTCGGAGAGTGATCCGGGCGATGGCATCACGCCACGGGCGAACGAACGAACCACTGGTAACAACAACGCCATTTCATCGCGCTGGGTAGAAGATGCCAGTTATGTGCGGATTCAGAACGTTAGCTTAGGTTATCGGCTGCCAACAACCCTGCTCAGCAAGGTCAAACTTCAACAGGTACGGGTGTACGTATCTGCACAGAACCTGTATACCTGGACGAAGTATCTGAACTACAACCCCGAAGTGAGCAACTATGAAAGTCCGCTATCGGCTGGTATCGATTATGGCGCTTACCCGCTGGCTCGTACGCTCACGTTTGGTATCAGTGCAGGATTTTAAATCAGGTTTTTCTCAGAAACCCGTGCCACAGTTTCAGTGAGAATCCGACAATTAACCAACGCATTCGCAATCATGAAGACCTATAAAATCCTTACGACTCTGCTGATTTCGCTGACGATCTGTTCATGCAGTCAGCAATTTCTGGACTTAAAACCCATTTCGAACGCCACAACCGACAATTTCTACAAGACGGGCGACGATATCCGAAACGCCGTGAGTGGTAGCTATGCGGCTCTACAGGCCGACGGTGTTGCAGGAAATAGCTATGTATTCGCCGAAATAGCTTCCGATAATACTTTGCCGGTGGCGTCGGGGTCAATCACCGATCAGGATGAATTCGACCGTTTCTATATTAAAACGACCAATCCGTACATAAATGGTCGCTGGAATGATAGCTACACGGCCATTGCCCGCTACAACACGATTCTGGATAAAATTGGCGGTATCACCATGGACGAAAGTCTGAAGAGCCGCAACATTGGTGAAATTAAGTTTCTGCGGGCGTTGATCTATTTTAATCTGGTGCAAACGTTCGGCGATGTACCGCTGGTTACCAAGGCCATCAATGATCCTGACGAAGGCTACGCCTACTCCCGGAATCCAAAAACGGAGGTTTATGCGCAAATTGAGAAAGATCTCGCCGATGCCGAAGGCGCCTTGCCGGTTTCCTACACGGGTGTCGATATTGGGCGGGCAACCAAGGGTGCCGCCAGGGCCCTCTTAGGCAAAGTCTATCTTACAGAAAAAAAATATGCGCAGGCGGTTGCCAAACTCAAAGAAGTCATTGATCTGAACGTGTATACCATTCTGCCGAGCTACGCCGACGTGTTCAAAGTGAGCAATAAAAATCACAAAGAATCGGTTTTCGATGTGCAGTACAAATCGGGTGGATCGGGTGAAGGCAACCCCTGGCCCAACTTGTTTGCTCCCCAAAACTCGGGTAATTCAGTCATTGCGTTTAGTGGCAACGGCAACAACCAACCCACCGATGATTTGATAAAGGCTTTTGAAACGGGTGATGTACGCAAAGACGTTTCGCTGGCTACGTCCTACGTCAACGCAAGCGGGCAGACGGTACAGGCTAACTATGTAAAAAAGTATTTCGATACACCAGTTGTCAACAACGACAATGGGAACAACATTCCGATCATTCGCTACGCCGACGTGCTGCTGATGTACGCCGAAAGCCTGAACGAAGTCGGTTATCAGGCAACGGGTGAAGCGCTGACGTACCTGAATCTGATTCGGAGTCGGGCTGGCCTGAAACCTAAAACCGCGACCGACATTCCTGATCAGCAGTCGTTCCGGCTGGCGATGGAACAGGAACGACGCGTAGAGTTTGCGTTTGAAGGCCAACGTTGGTATGATCTCGTTCGCACCGGGCGGGCGGTTACGGTGATGAATAGCAAAAAAGACCAGATTCGGCTGGTCAATGTACTGACCAACAACAATCTGGTTTTCCCCATTCCACAGAGCCAGATTGACATCAATAAAGACAAAATCAAGCAAAATCCTGGGTATTAAACCGATATACTGGCCTTTTATAGGCAACTCTTACAAGGCCAGCCTAACTTAATCAATAAGCGAATGAACAGACGGGAAGCAGTAACGCACGTAGCCTGGATACTCGGAGGAGTATTTTCGGCCCCAACTCTACAGGCCATGAACCGCTGGGAACAGATTGGCAGCCAGGCCACTGCTCTTCGCCAATCAGGTTCATTTCTGACTGAAACGCAGCATGAGATCATGGCTCGCGTTGCTGAACTGATCATTCCACGCACCGATACCCCCGGAGCCATCGATGCGGGTGTGCCCGATTTCATGGAGGTTATGCTTCGCGACTGCTACCGAAAGCCCGCTCAGGATACGTTTTTGGCCGGAGTAGGCGCACTGGAACAGAAAGGCTTCCTGAAGTTATCGGCCGATCAGCAAACGGCCCTTCTAAAACAGGTCGAAGCGGAAGCGCAGAAAACTAGTGATTCGTCGTTCTGGCTCATCACCAAAGAGTTGACTCTCCTTGGCTATTACACCTCCGAAGTGGGCGTTAAAGCATCGTTCGATTACCAGCCAATACCGGGGCGATTCGAAGCGATTAAAATCAAACCGGGGCAAAAAGATTTCATGTACGGCAATCAGGCCTAATCACTGAACATCACCCTGTCAACGTCCGTTGCGGCAATCCTTCACTCTTTCACCCATTTGAACACGATGAACCTGAATATCAAAGCAGATAAAGCCCAGACCTACGATGCCATTGTTGTTGGATCGGGGATGACCGGGGGCTGGGCCGCTAAAGAACTGACCGAAAAAGGCCTGAAAGTACTGGTGCTCGAACGAGGCTATGAACTCAAGCACGTCGAAGATTACAAAACGGCCATGAAAGATCCGTGGGAGTTCGAGCATCGCGGCAAAATACCCATTGTGGCCGCCGAAGAGCATTATGCGACCATGTACTTTTCGGCCAAGGAAGGTTCGCAATACCTCTATAGCAACGACAAGGAAAATCCATACATCCAGAAGCGGCCTTTCAACTGGATTCGAGCCTACCATACGGGCGGGAAATCACTGTTGTGGGGCAAGCATACCTACCGCTGGAATCGCGAAGATTTTCTGGCGAATGCGAAACAGGGGCTTGGTGTAGACTGGCCGATCCGGTACGATGACCTCATTCCCTGGTACAATTACGTCGAAAAGTTTGTGGGAATCAGTGGCCAGGCCGAAGGATTAGCGGTGTTGCCCGACAGCAATTTCCTGCCGCCCATGGCCATGACCGCGCCCGAAATTCATCTAAAAAAATCGGTAGCCCAGAAACTGAATCGCCCGATCACCATTGGTAGGGTTGCCCACCTGACCAAGCCTCAGCCGTGGCATACCGCCGTTGGCCGGGCTAGCTGTCAGTTCCGAAACCGGTGTTCGCGCGGCTGCCCGTTTGGCGCGTATTTCAGCTCACTGGCTGCAACGATACCGGCGGCTCGACAGACCAATCGGCTCACCATCGTGCACAATGCGATCGTCAAGGAAATTATTCTGGACGATAAAGCCCAGAAAGCCAAAGGCGTACGGGTTATTGATCAGAACACGCTGGAAGTGCGTGAGTTCTACGCCAAACTGATTTTCCTGAATGCCGGAACCATTGGCTCTACGTCTATCCTGATGAATTCGAAATCGGCCCGTTTTCCGAATGGGCTCGGCAACGACAGCGATCAGCTAGGTCGTAACCTGATGGATCATCACCTGGCCATTGGTGCGCGGGCCGACATCGAAGGATTCGAAGACGACTACTTTTTTGGGGCGCGGCCGGGCAGTTTGTACATACCCCGTTTCCGAAACTGGGGCAACGACAAACGCGATTACCTGCGGGGCTTTGGGTATCAGGGTGGAGCCTCCCGCGCCGACTGGTCACGAGGGGCAACGGAAACGGGCTTTGGCGCTGACTTCAAGAAGAAAATGACGCAGCCCGGCCCCTGGAAAATTAACCTTAGCGGGTTCGGCGAAGTGCTTCCCAATCCAAACAACCGCTTTTACCTCAGCGAAGATCAGAAAGACAAATGGGGGCTACCTCAGATCGTTTTCGATGCTGATTTTGGCGAAAATGAACGGGCCATGCGCAAAGATATCATGAACGATGGGGCGGAAATGCTCGAAGCGGCTGGCTTCAAAAATGTGGTTCCTTACGACAATCCCGTCGCACACATGGGCCTGGGCATTCACGAAATGGGAACGGCCCGCATGGGTAAAGATCCAAAAACGTCGGTGCTCAATAAATTCAATCAGGTACACGCCTGCAAAAATGTATTCGTCACCGATGGATCAGCAATGACTTCGGCCTCAAATGTAAATCCTTCGCTGACCTACATGGCGCTGACGGCTCGGGCAGCCAGCTATGCGGTCGAGCAGTTAAAAGCCAGAAGCCTTTGAGTTGTTCGGCATAGCCCTGGTTTGACTATGCCGAACAACAAACTATACCAACTGATGAAAAGGCAATACATTATTTTTTGGGTTTGCGTGCTGGTGTCTTTCCCGCCGTTTGTGTTCGCACAGGCAACAGGCGGCAAGAATGCTCAGGTAGCCATTAGCTTCGATACAAGCAGCAAACCGCTTCGTTTTGGAGTAGATCACCTGGAGAAAGCACTTCAACAGGCTGGTCAATCCGTCAGGACAGAGGCACGTACAACGCAGGCAAAAACAGGGAATATCACGATTCAGGTACGGCCCGCCCAGGCTGAGCCAACGATTCGCGAGGAGGGCTACCGAATTAGTTACCAGGCCGGGCAGCTTCAGCTAACGGCCGTCGATCCGGTGGGAGCGATGTATGCCGCTTTAGATGTCGCGGAGCAGATCAGCATGGGTAAAACCTGGAAGACACTGGCCTCTAAGACCGTAAACCCTCACTTTACCGTACGCGCTCTGAAAGTCAATTTACCGTGGTCGTCCTACCGCTCCGGTCCAGCAATGGAGGTGCATACGGACGTGTGTAAAGATTTGACATACTGGCAGAAGCTACTGGACCAGATGGCCGAAAACCATTTTAACGTACTGTCACTCTGGAACATCCATCCGTTTCCGTTCATGGTAAAGCCCACTAACTTCCCCGAAGCCAATAGCTTTTCCGACAAGGAAATGGCCGAGTGGAAACAGTTGTGGACCGCTTTGTTTCGAATGGCCAAAGAGCGGGGCGTCGAACCGTATATTGTCAACTGGAATATTGCCGTATCGCCCGAATTTGCGAAACATTACGGCGTTAACGAACGAAACGATACCTCAGCTATCGTGAAGCGATACACCCGCGAAGTCGTTACGCAGGTGATCAACGAATACCCTGATCTGGCGGGTATCGGCATTACGCTGGCCGACTGGATGAGCAATTTTAAGGCCGAAGGATCGACCTTGCCCGACATGACGCCCAAAGACCGGGAAGATTGGCTGGAAGAAACCATTGTAGCGGGAATTAAAGCAGCCAACCGCCCTGTCAAATTCCTGCACCGATCGGTGCTCTCTGCCGATCCGGCCGAAATGCGACGCGTCATCAATAAGGCCCATCTGCCTGATACGACCCTGGTCGAAATTAAATTCAACTGGTCGCATGGGCACTCGACACCGGTGCTTGCCTTAACGCACGACTCCCATTCCGGCAAGCGCGATGATGGCTACTGGAATCCTACACCCACAAATTACCGCATTCAGTGGATGATTCGGAACGAGGATTTTTTCATTCTCCGCTGGGGGCAGCCCGATTTTATCCGTCGGCATGTTGCGCAAAATACGGCTCCCTATGTCAATGGCTATTTCGTGGGTTCAGAAGGGTATATTCCGGCCAGAGATTATTCGCACGTTGCCAACGCCCACCGTACCTGGAACTACGCGTTTGAGAAGCAATGGTTGTTCTATCAACTCTGGGGACGTCTGTTGTACGATCCCACAACGCCCGATGCCGTATTTGAAGCCAGCTTTGCAAACCGATACGCGCTTAAATCGGGCAAGCCGATGGTAGAGGCCAGTGCGGCAGCGAGCCAAATGCCATTGCGGTTGGCATCCTTTTTCGGATCGACCTGGGATTATACGCTGTATTCAGAAGGATTTCTGTCGCCATTCCCGGCCAGCAAAGGCTTTCAGGACAATGTTTCTTCCTTCATTTCGATCAACGAATTAATTGATCATCAGACCTTAGACCCCGCTTATTTATCCATCAAAGACTACGTTATGTCGGTTCAGGAAAAGAAACCGATTTCGACCGACAAAGTAAGCCCATTAGCGCTGGCCGATTTACTCGACGCCGACAGTAAAACGGTTCTCACGCGTGTCCAGCAACTACGGCCGGGCTCCTCTCCTACGTTAGCCTGCGAACTGGCAGATCTGGAAACCTGGGCGTATCTAAGCCGTTATTTTGCCGATAAACTCCGCGCCGGGGTGGCCTTGCAGACGTACCGGATTTCTCAGAATAAAGCCCAGCAACAGCAGGCAATTGACTTATTAACGAAGTGTCGGGATCACTGGCAAAAGGTCAGCGAAATCACGGCCAGTCACTACCACGAAGTACCTTATATTGAAGGGTATGTATCGAAAGAAAACGCCTATAAGGACGCGAAACGCTTTTTCTGGCCGAATTATCTGCCACAGGTTGAACGCGACATCCGACTAGCAGAAGAAGCCAGTCTGGTCGGTAAACAGTGATAAAATCAAATACCAGAATGAAATTATACCACAAAGCCACGTACTCTGTTTAACTTGCTAACCGGTTCAACGAAATGGTTTCTGCTAATCATGTAATGAATTCCGCCGTTCAACAGGAAGACGAAACAAGCTGGTGGCTACGGCTCCTGCGTGGAGAACCGAACGCATTGGCTTTCTTTTATGAAAGGTATGCCGACTGGTTGTTAAAATACGGTCTATCGGTTGCTTACAACCGCGAACTCGTACAGGATTCTGTTCAGGAGCTCTTCATTCAAATCTGGAACCGCCGTGAAAATCTGACCGTCCCTCAGTCAGTCAAGTATTACCTCATGGTTTCGCTGCGCCGAATTATTCTAAAAGATGTCATGAGCGCGCGGCTCACCACCGACCTGTTTCCTGATCATACCCTCGCTGTCGATGATCAGCCGGGTGTTGACTTTGAGGAAGTTGCAGAAGCAAACGTTCGAAAATTGCAGGCCGCCGTCCGGGCATTACCCCCTCGGCAGCAGGAGGTTATCTTCCTCCGCTTTTTCGACAAAATGAGCTACGAGGAAATAACAGGGCTCACCGGCCTTGATTATCAGGTACTTCGAAACACGATCCACCGCGCCATCAAAGCGCTCCGACAGGCACTCATTCATAACATTGATTTGTTGCTGCCTTTTTTTCTTATATCTGCCATTTAACTGATTATCAAACAGTTAAATGATTTTGTTTATTTTTTAGAAAAATTTTCCTTTTTCGGAGGTTACGAAAACCGATTTCGGCTTTCTATGTACTCGTAGCCACACACAGCCTTCTCTTTATTTTTTTGTTATGAACTATCCTGACTTTAACGAAGAAGATTTTGCTGCCGACGATTTTTTTCAGCGATGGGTTCTTGAACAGGACATCGAAAGCGAATCGTTCTGGCAAAACTGGCTGGTCGACCATCCAGAAAAGCGGTTGATCGTCAAGAAGGCACAATGGATTGTTCAGAATGTCTCCTTCACCGAAACATGGAGTCCGGCTGAGCGGGCAGCGATGTGGCAGACCATACAGGCGAATCTAATTCAGAACATAAAAGAAGAGGCTCCTGTTATCCCGCTTTGGCGCCGATTGGGCTGGGTCGCAGCAGCCAGTATTGTTCTGGTGCTCGGGAGTGTAGGGCTGTTTTATTCGCGCTGGAGCGATCAGGAAATCAGGACTTCATTTGGTGAAATGCGCCAGATTAAGTTAGCCGATGGGTCAACCGTAACGCTGAATGCCAACTCAACCCTAAAGGTTGCCAATGACTTTTTAGAAAAACCCAGCCGGGAAGTCTGGATTGAAGGTGAGGCCTTCTTTGACGTTACCAAACGAATTGTGAAAGCCGGGAAAGTGCCGTTTGTTGTGCACGCCAACAACCTGACCATCCAGGTGTTAGGCACTGCCTTCAACGTGATTAACCGCCGGGAAAAGATTGACATCGCACTGGAACACGGTTCCGTAAAAGTGGTCGATGAGCAGAATACGACGAATGCCGTAGTACTTAAACCCGGCGAAAAGGTAAGCCGAGTTGCCCAAAAAGCCCCGCTGGTGAAACAGGCGATCCAGATTGAAGACTATACGTCGTGGAAAGAAAAAGTTATTCTCTTCAAACAGAAGTCGTTGACCGAGCTCGCCGAGATGATGAAAGATATGTATGATATCGACGTAGTGATCGACAATCCGGCCCTAAAACAGGAAACGTTTACGGGCTCATTCCCCGCCGACTCGGCCGAGGTCTTCTTTGACAAGCTCGAAAAAATGTATCCCATTGCTATTCATAAGGATGGAAAAGTTTTTCACCTGAAGTGATAAAAAAATCCCGCCCTGATGCTTGAGGTCTTGCCGGACGAGTAGCATAAGGACGGGCGTAATCAATTGTAAACCCTAAACCTAAAAAAAGAATGTCTCAATCACTACGAGCAGTTCTGTTTTTTTTGTCGCTGCATGGCGTCCTGCTGCTATCGGAGACAGCCAGGGCCCAGACGTTTGCCGTTAACTATTCGCGGCCATCGTTTCAGGGCGAAGTATCCGCCACGCGCCTTTCGTTGAATGAAGCGCTGGATGTGCTGAGTAAGCATCACAAAGTGATTTTTGAGTTCAACGACAATTTGCTGAAGAATAAAACCGTCGATCGGAGTCTGCTCGACAGTAAGCAAAGCCTGGAAGGAAAGCTCGAACGTATATTGATACCGTTCGGGCTGATTTACGAGCGATATGGTAAAAAATCGTACCTGATTTTCCTGCCGAACAACGGTGTCAAACCATCGGCCGAACCGAAATCGATCGATAAGGGCCTGTTAAAAGCATCCGCCGATGGGAGCTCACTGTACAACTCGCTGGATTCCAGAACCGAGCAGGACAGGTTCCAGCGGCTCAGTGAGATTCCGGTAATACCCGTCCAATTGGCCGACATTTCTGTGCAGGGAGCCGTAACGGATGATAAAGGGGAAGCCCTACCGGGCGTGAGTATTATTCTGAAAGGGTCTCAGAAAGGAACAACAACCGATGCGCAGGGACGGTATAAAATTGACGTACCAAACGCAGCGGCTACGCTGATATTCAGCTTCGTAGGCTATCTGTCGCAGGAAGTGACGGTTGGCAATCGGACAAGTCTGGATGTAGTTCTGAAGATAGATAACAAAACCCTCGAAGAGATTGTCGTTGTTGGTTATGGTACAGTAAAACGGAAAGATCTGACGGGCTCTGTCGGATCGGTTAGCACGCAGGAAATCAAGGAATTAGCCGTTGCCCGGATCGATCAGGCGCTTCTGGGAAAAGTAGCCGGTGTCCAGGTAAAAACGGTTAGTGGTGATCCCGGTGCGGCACCGCAAATCAAGATCCGCGGCATTGGCAGCATCTCGGCCGGTTCGAACCCATTATATGTTGTCGATGGCTTTCCGATTGATAATATCCAGACGCTGAACCCCAACGATGTGGAGAGCATGGATATCCTGAAAGATGCCTCTGCTACGGCTATTTACGGCTCACGGGGTGCCAATGGCGTTATCATCATCAACACAAAACGCGGCAAAACGGGCAAGGCAACCATTAGTTTCGACACCTATCATGGGTTCCAGAATGTATTGAAGCGCCCCGAATTTCTCAATGCAAATCAGCAGGCTCAATATTACTTCGACGGCATCCGGAACCGCAATATCGACAATGGGAACAATGTATCTGGTCCTTTTACGGGTTGGGCCATTCCCGTACCACAAACCGTTCAGGATGTGCTGTCTGGCAAAAATACGTACAACACCGATGCACTTGATGGTGTGTTGCGTACGGCTCCGCAAAGCCAGTATCAGTTGTCGGCATCGGGCGGTAGTGAAAATGTGAAATATGCGATCAGCGGGGAGTACTTCAATCAGGAAGGAATTATTCTGAACAGTAACTTTAACCGCTATTCACTACGGGCTAATATTGATGCCAAACTGACGAATAAGTTATCGGTACGGTTGAATGTCAATACGGCCTATACGGATGCAAAAGTGGTGACGGCCAGCGGGCCGGGTGGTGGTGATAACGACGGCATTATTGCGCAGGCAACCTCGGCCCAGCCGTATTATCCGCTCTACAATGCCGATGGTAGTTACTTCGTTTACTCGAACCTCGATGCGTCGACCATTCTCCTCAATCCGGTAGCGCTGGCGCTGGAAATTCAGGGAAAGCGAAAAGGAATGCGCATGTTGGGCAATGTCAATCTGGAGTATAAATTCACCGATGCCCTGAGCTTGAATGTCATGCTGGGAGCCACGTCATATACTACGAAGGCGATGCGGTTCAGGCCCCAGATTCCGGCTTTCTACAACAACGCGGCTGTTGGTACCGACAGCACGTCAAGTACGCTGAACTGGCTCACCGAATACACGCTGAATTACCGGAAGAGCTTCGGCAAACATAACCTGGTGGGTCTGGCTGGTTTTACGGCCCAGAAAGAAACCAATGAGTCGAACTTCCTGGCCAGCAATCGGTTTCCAAACAATCTAGTACCCACGCTAAGCGCTGTCAGTGGTATTCTGACCGATGGCTCGTCCAGTACCTATCAGTGGTCATTGCTTTCCTATCTGGCACGGGTCAATTACAACTACAGCGACAAATACTACCTGACAGCATCGATTCGTACCGATGGCTCGTCGCGCTTCGGAAGCAGTCATAAATACGGCGTATTCCCTTCGCTGGCCGTTGCCTGGCGTATTTCGGATGAAGATTTCCTGAAAAGCGTCCGGAGTTTGAGCGAACTGAAACTTCGGGTGAGTTACGGTGAAACGGGCAACAATAACATCGGCAATTACGAGCACTACCCGACCATCAATTACGAAAAATATACGCTCGGTGGTGTAGCCATCGGCGGCTATGCGCCCGCCCGGCCCGCCAATCCGAATCTAACCTGGGAAAAACAAAAATCCTTCAACGTTGGACTCGATGCCAGCTTTTTCAACCGTCGATTGACCGTCAATATCGACCATTTTCAGGCCAGGAACACCGATCTGCTGCTTAACGTAAACGTTCCTGATATCACGGGCTTCAGCACGGCATTGCAGAACATCGGTGAGGTTAAAAATACAGGCTGGGAGTTTGTTGTCAGTACGCTGAACCTGCAAAACAAGCTGGTCTGGTCTACTGATTTCAACATCTCGACCTACCAAAACAAGGTCGTTAAATTAGGCGTACAGGGCGATCCCATTATTTCGGGCCGGAACATTACCATGATTGGCCAGCCGATCGGCATGTTCTACGGCTTTTTAACCGATGGCATCTTTAAAACCCAGGCCGAAGTAGACAAAGGTCCGGTTTACAATCCAGGAGCACCGGATCGGTCGCGGCCGGGTGACATTCGATTTGTCGACGTCAGCGGTCCTAATGGCACACCCGATGGAATCATCAACAATTATGATAACACCATTATGGGTAGCCCCTACCCCGATTTTTACTACGGCATGACCAATCGGTTGTCATACAAAAACATCAGTCTCAGCATCAATATTCAGGGAACACAAGGGAATGAAGTGATCAGTACAGCCCGTAACATTACACTGCTCACCCGGTCGCGCAGCCGCACCCTGTCGACGCAGGCAAACTACTGGAAATCGGAGCAGGACCCCGGCGATGGCGTAACACCCCGACCAAACGATGCCCCGACCGGTGGCATTCGCCTGTCGAATCAGCGCTATGTCGATACTGGCTCGTACCTGCGGATCAACAACATCACGCTCAGCTACCAATTACCTGGCGACTTCGTTAAACGGCTTTCACTCAACTCGATCCGGGTTTATTCGAGTGCGAACAATCCGTTTATTTTCACAAAAAACACCTCGTTCAATCCCGATGTCAGCAGCAGTGGCGATGCGCTCACACCCGGTATCGATCTCAATAACTACCCATTGGCAAAGAGTTTTCTATTTGGGTTAAACGTTACTTTCTGATGTCAGTCATCCTCCCAAAAACCACGACGATGAAAAAGCTACTTAGCCTTGTCGCATTGACATCTCTCCTGATGGTGTCGTGCAGTAAAGAATTTATTGAAATTCCGCCCGTAGCCACCGTGAGCGTGGATGCTTTATACAAAACAGATAAAGATTTTCAGGATGCGGTTGTGGCTTCTTACAACACGCTCCAAACGCAGTATCAGGACTTCTGGATCTATGGCGATGCACGGGGTGATGACTCGCGGCAGGAAGTCGTAAAAACTGACCCCTGGTATTTTTCGGATGCCTTTATCCTAAGCAGTGATAACGATCTTCTGAAAACAACCTGGCGGAACTATTACAACATCATCAACCGCACGAATATCATCCTGGCAAAAATTGAAAGTGCTGATGCGGCCGTTGTTACGAATAAACCCCGCCACATTGCTGAAGCGAAGTTTTTACGGGCATTTGCGTATTTCGATCTGGTCCGGATATTTGGCGACGTACCGCTGCTGACCAAACCCGTAACAACGGCCGAAGCCTATACCCAGGCACGCGAGAAAGCCGATAAGATCTACGATGAGGTAATCATTAAAGACCTTCTGGATGCCGAAAATGGCCTGCCGGTCAAATATACCGGAGCCGATGTTGGACGAGCTACCAAAGGGGCAGCCAAAGCGATTCTGGGCCGCGTTTACATGACCCGTAAGGATTTTGTAAAAGCCGAAACCAAACTACAGGAAATAACGACACTCGGGTACTCGCTCCTACCGAACTACAACGATCTGTTCGATTACACGAAAAACGAGCACCACAACGAATACATCTTCGACATTGAGTACGAAGAAGGTATTGGCGAAGGCAGTGTTTTCACCAATCGGTTTTTCCCAAATTCGGCAGCCATGGCCGATGTCTATGGTGTAAAAGGAGGACTGACCGAAACGAATTCGCCTTCGCCTGGTTTGTTCGCCATCTTCACAGCCGACGATAAACGAAAAGACATCACTGTGCAAAAAGATGGCTTTATCGATAAGACCGGCGCTTTTGTAAAACTGCCCTCGGCAACGTCGCAGGCTTACACCAGGAAATACATTACGCCCGTAGGAACGGCCAATGACAGCCGGGCTAACTGGAAAGTGATTCGCTATGCCGATGTGCTGCTGCTTTATGCCGAAGCGCTGAATGAAAACGGTAAAACCGCTCAGGCTCTTCCTTTTATCAATCAGGTTCGGACTCGGGCGGGTCTGACCGGATACAGTAATCTGGCGAAAGATGAGTTGCGCGAAAAGATTTACCTGGAACGCCGGTTAGAATTATCATTTGAAGGCGTTCGCTGGTTCGACCTGGTCAGAACGGGCCGCGCTTTCGATACGCTTAAATCGCTGGGTATGAAAGAATACATGACCGTTTTTGCTGTTCCACTGGGCCAGATTCAACTCATGAACAATCGTACCCTGTTCCCGCAGAACCCAGGATATGAATAAAGACCTGTTTTGTTCCGACTATCCACACTATTGTTTTAATCAACGAAATAGACACGAGGCACCTCATAAGCGATAACATTATCTGGAGCCATTAGGCTCACATGCACTATGGAAAGAAGAGATTTCATTAAAACCACTGGCCTCGTCGGAGGTGCCTTTGCCCTTACGGGTCCGTCTGCCCTGGCCAATCCGGCAACCCGTATACTAGCCCCAACAGAAACCTTCTGGCTCGACGGCCCCATGCGATGGGCACAACTTGCCTTTGTGGAACGTGACCCCGGCCATTATGATCCTGATTTCTGGCTCAACTATTTCAAACGTATTCATGCCGATGGCGCTCTGTTGAGCGCGGGTGGCATTGTAGCCTTTTATCCGACTAAAATTCCCCTGCATCACCGCAGCGATTTTATGGGTAATTCCGATACGTTGGGCTACCTGGTGGAGGGCTGCAAAAAACAGGGCATGAAAATCATGCTGCGTACCGATCCACACGCTGTCCGGCAGGATGTCTACAACGCTCACCCCGACTGGATCGCCGTTACTGTCGACGGTCAGAAACGCCGTCACTGGGCCAACCCGGATTTGTGGGTCACCTGCGCCCTGGGACCTTATAATTTTGATTTCATGACGCAGGTGAATCAGGAAATCATGGAAAAATTCCAGCCCGAAGGTATTTTCTCGAACCGCTGGCATGGCCATGACATTTGTTACTGCGAACACTGCAAGACTAATTTCAAAACGGCCTCCGGCCTCGAACTGCCCAAGGCTGCCGACAAACTCGATCCAACGTATCGCAAATGGGCTGACTGGCGTATGAAACGCTTACGTGAAGTGTGGTCGGTGTGGGATGCAGGCATTCGGAAACAAAAGCCGACGGCCCGCTTCATTCCCAACGGGTTCCCTGATAAAGTAATGACCGGCAAAGAAGCCGATCTCTTCTTCGCCGACCAACAGGCCCGGCGCGGTCTTACGCCCCCCTGGGCGAATGGAAAAGGAGCCAAAGAACTCCGCTCAACACTGGGTCTAAAACCGCTGATCGGTATTTTTAGCGTCGGTATAGAAGAAGAGTTCCGCTGGAAAGATTCGGTTCAGAACGATGCCGAAATCAGGATTTGGGTAGCCGAAGGTACAGCCAATGGCATGCGCCCCTGCTTTGTGAAGTTCGGGGGCGACATTTACGACAAACGATGGATGGAAGCCGTAGCCAAACTGTATGAAGGCTACCATAAAAACGAGAAATACCTCCGCAACACGGCGTCGTTAGCTCGAGTCGGCATCGTTTATTCGGAACAAACCGACCGCAATTACGGCGGAAAACCCTGGCAGCAGAAAAGCGGTGACCATCTTGACGGCATGTACCACAACCTGGTGGAGAACCGTATTCCGTTCGACATGGTGAACGACCGGCTGCTGACGCCCGAAGACCTCAAGCGGTTCAAACTGCTGATCCTCCCCAATATCGCAGCGCTTTCAGACACACAGTGCAAACAGTTACAAGCCTTTGTGGACAATGGCGGCAGTATTGTATCTACCTTCGAAACATCGTTGTATGACGAAGAGGGCAAACAACGCTCCGATTTCGGCTTAGCCAGTTTGTTCGGGGTTTCGTATGACCAGAAAGTAGAAGGACCTCTACGGAACAGCTACCTGCAACTGCGTCAGGATGCGAAAAACAGTCAGACACAGCTGATTCTGAAAGGGCTGGACGATACGCCCCGGATCATCAACACGATTTACAAAGTCAACGTAAAACCAACGGCTACGTTTCCCAGCCCGATTACACTGATTCCAACCTATCCTGACTTACCGATGGAGGATGTGTATCCACGCGTCGCTGAAACTGATACGCGGGAGCTATACCTGCGGCAGGTGGGAAAAGGACGGGTAGCCTACATTCCCGGCGATCTGGACCGATCATTCTGGCAACTGATGGGCACCGATCACGGCCAACTTCTGAGTAATGTCGTGAATTGGGCGCTCGACGAAGAACCAGTTGCGGCCGTAATGGGGCCGGGTGTAATTGATGTAAACGTATGGCGGCAGGCCAACTCGATGACGGTACACCTGGTAAACCTAACCAACCCCATGATGATGAAGGGTCCATTTCGGGAGTTGATACCCGTAGAAGCACAGGTCAGCATCACGGTTCCTGCAGGCGCAAAAGTAACGGGGGTAAAGCTACTTATGAGCGATCAAAAGCCTAAATTTGAGTTAAAAGGGGGTAAAGTAACGGTGACAGTGCCCAAAATCCTCGATCACGAGATTGTAGCGCTGGATTTAGCGTAATAACTAATCAGACCTATCTCAAACCTATAAGGTTTTTGAAACCTTATAGGTTTAGGTTAAATCTATAAAGATTTAAGCCTGACAATCAATTCATTAACTGAATACAACTTATGATCTGGAAACAAGTTATTGATCCGTTCAACAATATCGCTTTATCCGTCCTGGTTGCGGCAGTGCCTATACTATTCATATTCTGGGCGCTGATAATCAGGAAAATGAAAGGGTATCAGGCCAGTTTGATCGCTACGGGTCTGGCCATGATCATTGCCATTCTTGTCTATGGCATGCCCGTAAAACTGGCGCTGTTATCAGCCGCACACGGAGCGGTATATGGCTTGTTCCCAATCTGCTGGCTCGTGGTGATGGCCGTATTTCTGTTCAACGTCACGGTGAAGAGCGGCCAGTTTGAGATTATCAAACATTTCATGGCCTCGATCACCTCCGACCGGCGACTACAGGCGCTATTGATCGCGTTTTCATTCGGCTCATTTCTGGAAGGTACAGCCGGGTTTGGTGCACCCGTTGCCATTACGGCGGCTATGCTCGTAGGGCTTGGTTTCAATCCACTTTATGCGTCAGGAATTTGCCTGATTGCCAATACCGCACCCGTTGCCTTTGGTTCCATCGGCATTCCCATTACGGTGGCCTCGCAGGTGTCGGGTATCCCCGAATTACCCATTTCGCAGATGGTCGGCCGGACACTGCCGATTTTATCGATTATGCTGCCTTTTTATCTGGTTAGCATCATTGCCGGTTTACAGAAAGCAAAGGAAATATGGCCTGCTGTATTGATATCGGGCATTTCGTTTGCCTTCCTGCAATATTTCTCCTCTAACTTTTTAGGACCCGCCCTGCCCGATGTCATTGCTGGTCTTGGTTCTATTGTGTGCCTGATGGCTTTCCTGCGCTTCTGGAAACCGAAAACCATCTGGCGCTTTGCCAACGAGCCAGCCGCTACCATCAATACCGATATCAGCTACACAAACGGCCAGCTCATCAGAGCCTGGTCGCCGTTTATTGTGTTGACCATCATGGTAATTGCCTGGGGCATTCAACCGATTAAAGATGCACTTAATTCGGCCGGAATGGTCCAGTTTGAGTTTCCCGGACTTCACAATGCCATTCAGGGCGAAGATGGAAATCTATTACCTAAGCTATTCAAATTTAACTACTTATCCGCAGCCGGAACAGCCATCCTGATTGCAGCTCTGATCGCGATTCCGCTGGTAGGTCTGACCTATCGCGAGGGAGCAAACGTATTTGGTGCTACGTTAAATCAACTGAAGTTTCCTATTCTTACAATCGCGGCTGTGTTAGGATTTGCCTACATCCTGAACGATTCCGGCATTACACTCACCCTGGCCGACGTACTGGCCAATACAGGATTCATGTTCCCATTTTTCGCGCCCGTACTGGGCTGGCTGGGCGTTTTCATCACGGGTTCCGACACGTCGGCGAATGCCCTGTTCAGTAAACTCCAGTATGCCACGGCAACCTCGATTGGTGTAGATCCGGTGGTGACGGTGGCGGCTAACATATCGGGTGGTGTTGTCGGCAAAATGATTTCTCCGCAATCCATTGCCGTTGCCGCAGCAGCGGGTAATCTGGTGGGAAAAGAGTCTGAACTATTCCGCTTTACGGTAAAGCATAGTTTCTACATGCTGCTCTTTATCTGCCTTATTGTACTCGCTCAGGCCTACGCCTTTAAATGGCTTATTCCTGTCTATGAAATGCTTGGCACTAAAAAAACCACGGCTCTACCCGACGTGTCGAAAGGATTTACGTACCTTATTGTATTGGGAGTCTTACTAATCGGTATCGCGACTGCCATTCTGATGACCTCCAGAAAGAAAGAACAAACCCCAGATTTAGTTAATTAACTTTTGCACCCTGAATTAGCATGAATGCTCCGCTTTGCAACTACATGAAAGTTGGCCTTGTCCATTTCATGGCATTTCCCGAAACCATGAAAGGTGAAGGGCCGGTGTTGGAAACCATAAAAAAAGTCGTGTTAGACGAGTATTTCGCGGCCATAGAAATCACAACGGTTAAGGATACCGACGTTCGGAAGAAGGTGAAAAGTCTTCTGGATTCGTCACACATGACCGTGGCCTACGCAGCACAACCCCGCCTGTTAACCACCGGCCTTAACCTCAACGATACCAACGAAGAAGGTAGACAACGGGCGCTCGCCAACGTAAAAGAAGGCATTGACGAAGCCTATGAAATTGGCGCCACTGGCTTCTCGTTTCTGAGCGGGAAATACGAAGAAGCCCGAAAAGAAGAAGCGTTCGAGTTGCTGGTGAAGTCGACCAACGAAATCTGCGCCTACACGAAAAGCAAAGGCGATATGAAAGTTTCGCTGGAAGTGTTCGATTACGACGTCGATAAAAAATCGCTGATTGGCCCGGCCGATCTGGCCTTACGCTACGTGCAGGAAGTTCGGAAAGAGCACGATCATTTCGGGTTAATGGTCGATCTGAGCCATATTCCCCTGATTCACGAAACGATTGAAGAGTCGCTATTGCCGGTTAAAGAGTACATCACGCACGCACACATCGGCAACTGCGTGGTCAAAAGCCCGGATATGCCTGCCTATGGCGATGTACACCCCCGCTTCGGTTTCCCGAACGGCGAAAATGACGTTCCGGAAGTAGTTCATTATCTGAAAGTATTACTGGACATCGGCTATCTGAATACAGAAAATCCGCCCATCGTAAGCTTTGAAGTGAAACCGTTTGGCGATGAAGATCCGGATGTGGTTATTGCCAATGCCAAACGTACGTTAAACGAAGCCTGGGCACGGGTATAGTATCGATGTTATTTCGTTTTTTTGTCATTCTTCGTTCCCAGGAATGACAAAAAACATAATCAAAAAAATCAACGATGAAGATTGTCGTATTAGACGGTTATACGCTGAATCCGGGCGATTTATCCTGGGATGGTTTAGAAAAACTGGGTGAGTTAACGGTGTATGACCGAACCCCCGCCGATCAGGTAGTCGAGCGGGCAAAAGAGGCTGAAATCGTCTTTACCAACAAAACACCGCTGGGCGAAGACATTTTAGACAAGCTGCCTAACTTGAAATTTATCGGCGTATTGGCCACTGGTTATAACGTCGTCAATACAGACATTACCAAAAAGAACGGAGTTATTGTCAGTAACGTACCCGGCTATGGTACGGCGTCGGTCGTTCAGTTAACCTTCGCGCTACTCCTCGAACTGACCCAGCATGTTCAACGGCACAGCGATTCGGTCAGGGAAGGCAAATGGGCGAAATCGATTGACTGGTGCTTTTGGGATTATCCGTTAGTAGAACTGTCGGGTAAAACCATCGGCATCATCGGCTTCGGTAGTATCGGCGAAAAAGTCGGCGATATTGCCACCGCTTTTGGCATGAATATCATCGGATCGAAACGGAATCATACGGATCAGTCGCACCGAAAAAACTTCCAGTGGGCCGAGATTCCCGAACTGCTGGAGCAATCGGATGTTGTCAGTATCCATACGCCTTTAGTGCCCGAAACGAAAGGGCTGATCAACAAGGACAATTTAGCCCGCATGAAACGCTCGGCCTTCCTGCTGAATACGTCAAGAGGGCCAATCGTCGTTGATCAGGATTTAGCGGACGCGCTCAATAACAATGTCATTGCCGGAGCCGGTATCGACGTATTATCCGCAGAACCTCCCTCCGCCGATAACCCATTATTCAGTGCAAAAAATTGCCTGATCACGCCACACATAGCCTGGGCAACCAAAGAAGCCAGAGCCCGGCTCATGGATATTACAGTCAATAACCTCACTGCATTTATCAACGGTAACCCTGTCAATGTAGTCAATTAACAAGCGAGTCGGCTTATGGAAATTACCCCGATCGGGCGTTTGTTCGCTACCCAGCGGACGAATGCCCTACATCTCTTATTGTGTCTTTTTTTTGCCAGTCAGCCTGTCGTGGCACAGCAAAATCCGACGGTCGGCACCCGCAAACAAGGTGATCCACTGGAGCATCTTCCAGCGAACATTGAGATCCTGACACACTTCGGGGAACGAGCCGATATTTCGCCAGACAACAAAAGCATTGCCTTTATGGCAAAAAGCTTCGGCGATGCCATGACTATCGACCTGAAAACCCGCACCATTCGCTGCCTCACCTGCAACGTTCCGGCGGCTGCGTTCCTGCGCGTGATGCACCTGCCCAACGGCGATTATTTACTGACGGGTCCAGACCACTTCGAAGACGCCACCATCAGTCGGGTACGCGACAGTGAGCTTTGGTTTTTACGGAACCAGCGGGGCGCAAAACCGATAAAATTAGGCCAGAAAATCAGTGCAGGGCTGGCCATCTCAAAGAAGACATTAAAAGTAGCGTTCACGCAGGAGTACCGATCAGAATCTGACCCATCCCGTAGCACATCTGAATTGGTCGTGGCTGATCTGATTATGTCGGGCAACAAACCAATGCTTACGAACCAAAAAAAAGTATACAGGGTCGAAAATCAGACCTGTTCGTTGGAAGCTCAGGACTTTTACGACAACGACAGGCAGCTGATTTTCTTTTGCTACAACCCTGCCCAAAAAGCCACCGTGATGGCTATTGACTTACAGACCGGGCAGCTAACCGATCAGTCAAAAACCACCGAAACGCATACCGAACCGGAAGGCATTTTTGCCAATGCCAACTACGTTACGGTTGAATCGGACAGGCAAGTCGCCTGGCTGGGCGGGAAAACCGGCCCCGGCAACATCGACATCTGGAAACTAAAACTCGACGGAACCGGCAAAAATATAGAGCGTCTAACCCACTTTAATGACTATGAAGGCTGTAAAGCGTCGAATTCCGTCGTGTCAACCGATGGGAAATTTATGGCTTTTCAGTCGGCAAAATCATCTGATCCGGCCGGAGTCGGCTACGGCGTACTGCTTTACTGGTTCAACAAATGAGGTGCATCTTATGTAGAAACACGTGGACCACCCTTTGCGGCCCAACCCTATATAAGGCGATTTGATTTCAGACTTTCTAAACCCAACAACCATGAAAATCAATCACTATTTACTTGCGTTGCTGCTGCTGGCCTCCGGGGTCGTACTTGGGCAAACCGGCGCGGCAAAAAAAACAGCTGCCAATAGCACCAAACCAGATCCGGGTAGCTATGATGGCACCTGGTGGAATCGGGCACCCGTCCGGCTCATTCAAACCAACCTGCGCGAAACCGATGCGTTAATGAATACCGATGCCTATGTGCAGTCGATGGTCGATGCTTCGGCCACCGTAGTGATGTTAAACGTGGGCGGTATTGTGGCGAATTACCCGACCACGCTCGATTATCACTTCAAAAATCAGTTCATGAAAGGCGGTGACCTGGTCGGCGATCTGGTAACCAAGCTCCACGCGAAAGGCATAAAAGTGATCGGTCGATTTGACTTCAGCAAGATCAATGAAACATACGCCCAAAAGAAACCGGAGTGGCTGTATGTCGGCACGAACGGAAAGCATGTACATTTCAACGGGCAGGTTCATACCTGCCCCAACGGCGGCTATCAACAGGAATATGGCTTTGAAATACTAAAAGAAGCGATCACGAAGTATCCGCTCGATGGCATTTTCTTCAACATGATCGGCTACACGACAACCGATTATGGCGGTACTTACCATGGCATCTGCCAGTGCGACAACTGCAAAAAACGCTTTCAGACCGAAACCGGCATGACCCTTCCGGTAAAAGCAGACATGAACGATCCGGTCTTCCGACGGTATAATACTTTCAAAAAAACCACTGCCGACGAGCTTTTCTATAAAATTGGTGATTACGTTAAAAAACTAAATCCGAACCTGATTGTCAATACTTACGCCGATGCAGGTGTCGACATGATTCGTGACGAGTCGAGCTCCTGGTTGACCGATGAATACGAATGGAATTACTCCGGCACAGACCATGTAAAACGTGTGCTAGGCTCTTACAGGGACAAAACACCCAGCAACGTCTTCATCTATTTTATTGCCATACCGTTTCGGCACACGGCGACCTCACCCAATATTGGCCGGGTATGGTTGCTGGGCAACATGCTCAACGGGGCTCCACTCGATTTCAATGTTATCGGCACACTGGTCAATCAGGACGACCGCGTGTTTATTCCGATTCTGAATGACCTGTATGGCTTTCATAAAAAGAACGAAACGTTTTTTACGAATCTTAAACCGGTGAGCCATGTCGGCCTCATCAAAGGCACCGAGAAAGAGTACCGAGGGATGATTAAACTGCTCTCCGAAGAGCACATCATGTACGATATCATCGAGCCATTGACCATTGGCAGCAAATCAGCCCCACGTCCGTTGCAGGACTACGACGCGGTTATTCTGGGTGATCTGCCCAATATGAGTGATCAGCTGACCGCTCAACTTGACGAGTACGTACAAAAGGGGGGGAAACTATTGGTTACAGGTTTTAGCTCAACGAATGATGAAACGGGCAAACCCCTGAAAACGATACGACTTAAATCGCTGGGTGTATCGCCCGAATACGATCTATTCCCCAGAACAAATTCGACCTATCTGCAAGTGTCGGCCAGCGACAAAAAAACACTGGGAGCCGACGGCTTCAAAGACCTCGATCTGATCATGCTGTATTCTGACTTCATGAAATGCAAACCCAGCGGCTCTTCACAGACCTACATGAAACTCGTACCCGCCGTTCGGTTCGGGCCACCCGAAAAATCGTATTTCACCGATAATGACATCACCGATTCGCCCGGCCTGATCAGCAATTCGTACGGGAAAGGCAAAACGGTTTTCATTCCCTGGCGTCTGGGCACCCACTATGAATTCAAGGGTAATCACGGGCACCGGGCTTTGTTTACGGCGGCTTTGCAAACGGTCTTACAAACACCGAGCTCGATAAAAACCAATGCATCGCCCCTCATCGAAATGACGCATATGTCCAATCGAAATGACGCTTTTGAATGGATCGGTATGATCAATCACTCCGGCCAGATTGGGGCGTCGTTGCGGGAACCAATTCCCATTCAGAACACGACGATTCGGTTCAAGCCAGCCAAACCGGTAAAGCAGCTAAAGCTCGCCCGGTCGGACAATAATCTGAAATTTACCCAAAGCAATGGATGGGTAGAATGCGTGGTGCCACAAGTAGATGATTTCGAAATGCTGGTTTGTCTGTATCAGTAAGTACAAAAAATCATCATGAACGATAAAACGATTGGCGTAATTGGCACCGGCCTGATGGGGAATCCAATTGCAAAACACCTGCTGAATGCCGGGTACACCGTACTTGTCCATAACCGAACCAAAAGCAAAGCCGATTCGCTCATGGAAATGGGTGCGACCTGGTTCGACACTCCGGCTGCCCTTGCCGAACAGTCTGATGTAGTGATCACCATGATTGGTTACCCGAAAGATGTAGAAGCTTGTTACTTTGGGGCCGACGGTGTGTTTCAGGGTATAAAGTCGGGGGCTGTTACTATTGACATGACAACGACCAAACCCAGTCTGGCCGTCCAGATCGCACAACATGCCGCTACGCTTGGTGTCGATTCCATTGACGCGCCCGTATCGGGTGGCGAGGTAGGCGCGATCAACGGTACGCTGTCAATTATGGTTGGTGGCAAAAAAAGCGCTGTTGATCGGGTAATGCCGGTTTTTGAGGCATTTGGCAAAAATATAATCTATCAGGGCCCGGCCGGAGCGGGTCAACATACGAAAATGTGCAACCAGATCACGATTGCCGGAACGCTGATCGGCGTGTGCGAAGGGCTGATCTACGGCCGTAAAGCAGGACTTGATTTAACGACCATGCTTCAATCGATCAGCAAAGGGGCCGCAGGTTGCTGGAGTCTGGATGTGCTGGCTCCTAAAATCGTAAAAGGCGATTATTCGCCGGGCGGCACGATCGATAATTTTGTCAAGGATATGGGCATTGCCCTCGAAGAAGCCGAAACCATGCAGTTGTCTTTACCGGGACTGGCGTTAGTCAAACAACTGTCTTTATCCATCCAGGCAATGGGCAAAGGTTCGCTGGGGAATCAGGCGCTGTATCTTGCCCTTGAAAAACTGTCAAATATGGATTCCAAAGCCGTTTCATGAACACGGCGTCTAAAAGAGCACAAAGTTTCTGTTTAGTGACGAATAAAACGCGAATTCTTCGTCGTGATAGTGCCTCTGTGTTTTAATTTCGCGCCTTACTCCCCTTGCTATTATGAAAAACACGCGTGTCCTCATTGCCCCGAATGCGTTTAAACACAGCCTCAATGCTATGGATGTAGCCCTGGCCATTCAGGAAGGATTACAGAAAAGCCGTCTCGACTGTGTATGTGAGTGTTTTCCGGTGGGCGACGGCGGTGATGGAACGGGCGAATTGATGATAAAAAAACACAACGGTTCAATTGTTTCGGCAGAAGTCAATGACCCGTTCAACCGAAAGATCACATCGTCATTCGGCTTAGTCAATGATGGCGAGACAGCTATTATTGAAATGGCCAATGCATCAGGGCTTCACCTGGTCAAACCCGAAGAATTAGATCCACTACGGGCTACGTCGTTCGGAACGGGTGAACTGATCAAACTGGCGCTCGACAAAGGCGTCACGAAGATTGTACTGGCTATTGGTGGTTCGGCTACGGTTGATGGTGGCACTGGCATTTTACGGGCACTCGGCATTCGTTTTCTGAATGCAGCCGGGCAGGAACTAACAGCGCCCGAAAGCCTCACCGAACTGGCCAGCATCGATGTTTCCGGGCTCGATCAGCGGATTTTAGCCTGTGAGGTCAGTATTCTGTGCGATGTCGACAACACGTTAGTTGGCGATCACGGTTCTGCTGCCGTTTTCGGCCCGCAAAAAGGAGCTACCCCCGATGGCGTAAAAAAACTGGATACCAGTCTGCGGAAGTTTGCCGAGGTGGCCCTGGCTCAGACCGGAATTGATATGACACTCATCAAACACGGTGGTGCAGCCGGAGGTGTGTCTGCGGGACTTTACACATTTTTCAATGCCAGACTCGTCAATGGCATCGATTTCTTCCTCGACTTTACCGGTTTCACCGAAGCCGTGGCTAAAGCCGACGTTGTCATTACCGGCGAAGGCAGCATCGACGAACAGACCCTGCATGGTAAAGGGCCGTTTGGTGTTGCTTTCCAGGCGAAACGGAAAAATTTACCCGTAATTGGCCTTGCCGGAAAAATTCCGCTTGAACAAAACGAGAAGCTAAATCAGTATTTCGATGTATTACTGGCCATTGGAAACGGGCCTACAGACATCACGACAGCACTTAAATACACGAAAGAGAACCTGATCCGTACAGCCTGGCAGGTTGGCAATCTGCTTGCTAACTAATCGTTCTATTTCCAATCATTTCTTCCATAAAAAAGCTGATCATGGCAGATGAACGTCTGCCATGATCAGCCTGAACTAAAATACAAGTAACGGCTAGTCTCAGTGATCGCCGTAGCGTTTTTCACCGGCGGCAATCGCTACGGTCAGTTTGTTTTCCTTCGGCGGTGTTGGGCAGGTTGCATAGGGCGTGAAGGCACAGGGCGGATTCGTGGCTTTATTAAAATCCAGATAGGTGTAACCGTCAGCATCCGGGCCAGGCGCATCCAGGAATCGGCCACCGCCATACGTGTCATGTTTATTGGTCTGATCGGCGAAAACGAAATGCAATCGGCTGGTTGTTCCGGTAGCATCCAGACTATATTCTTTGCCGTTTACCGTAAACAGTAACCTCCCCGGCGACTCCTGATCACTTACCCGGCCTGTAATGTCGGTAATGGCAATTTTCTTCCCAGGCGTAGGCACGAATTTCGCTTTTACCCGCCAGTCTGTACTGATTGGATAGGTGTCGATTCCCTTAAACTCTTTCAGATACGGGCTTTCCAGGTCGCGCAAACGAATGGCGTATTTGTCGCCCCGCTGAATGACGAACCAGCGCAGGGACTTGTGTTTCAGCACAATGGGTTTGCCCGTGTAAGGAAAAATATCGAGACTGGTGACAGGCTTATCGCCCTCAAAAATCTGAGATCCGGGTGTCGTTTCAAGGGTGACTTTCCCCTTTTTCAGGATGATTTTACCTAACTGTGCATCACTGTGATCGGCCGGGAACACAATGATATTTTTATCACTACCCCCAAAAGTATTTTCACCTTCGTTGAGCCAGAATAACCCTGCCAGATTAAGCCATCCTTCTTCTTTTTTGAGGTCTTCTACCCGTTTTGCGTGCCACAGTTTGATTTCCTCTTCATACGAAGAGTCGATGGTGAACGCCAGCAATAACAGCGGTAACAGCAACAGCCAGTTCATTTGTTTTTTCATGATCGTATCTAGTTAATTGGTTGAACGTTTTATACTAATTGTCTTTAGACAAATTGGGTAATTGAGGTATTATGGTGTCGGTTTCTGAAAACCGACACCATCGTATTGGTTATAAAGGGAATAAGGTTTTGTCGCCAAACTGAGCCGTAGCGTGCAGGTGGGTAGCGTACTCCTTTGTTTTTGCCGCATCCCCTTTCTGCTTGTAGACCCTATAAAGCCCCCAATATGCATTCGCCGAATTCGGATGTCGTTCCAGTAACTGGGTATAGGCCGCGATCGCTTTATCGTATTGATTGGCTTTCAGATGCGTCTCAGCCAGACTGATCAGCACGGGACGCGCGTAGGATGGGGGTTCGCTATAGCCCAGATCATCTTCTTTTTTCTTCGCTTTTTCTAGTAATGCAATAGCATCACTGTACTTATTTTCGGCGCTTTTAATAACGCCCTGCAACTCCAGTGAGGCTACGTTTAGATCGTTCAGGCGTCGGATCGTGATCACATCGTCGGGTGTTTGCTGATTGGCATTTCGCCAGAGCGACGCATCCAGCGCATCGGCAAATCGTTTAGCATCCTCAATCCGATTGTTTTTAACCGCATCCATACCCGAAGCGAAGTAGTAAAGCCCGTCTTTGTAGGCGATGGCTTTGGTCGTGTACAGGCTGTCTTTGTCGAGTTTAATGGCGGCCAGGCGGTCGGCAGCCTTTTTATAAAAGCCAAAACACAATTCCATTTTTGCCGGAGCAATCACGCCCTGATAGAAAAAGCGGCCTTCATATTTGCGTTTCCGCTCTTTGGTTGCGGGCATTTTCTGCAGTTTCTCGGCATACTGTAAGGCCGTTGCATAGCGCCCGTCTTCGGCGCAATTCGAGAGCAGGTAGTTGATATTGTGGATATAATTCCAGGCATCGACCTCCGGAATATGCTGCTTTTTCATGTAGGCCGAATCAACCGCCAGCGAAGCCGTGAAGGCATCATACGCCTTTTTATAGTCGCCGATTTTGTAGTAGATATGGCCGGGCATGTGCACCATATGTCCTGAAGCGGGGGCCAGTTTGGGCAGTAATTCAGCACTTTGGACTGCCTGTTCGGGGCAGCAGTTTTCCATCAGGTGAATCCAGTAATGATGCACGGCAGCATTGTTCGGATAGGTTTTGAGCAGATCGCGTAGCAAATACTCCGCATACATCTGGCCCTCACGCGGATTCATCTCGGTATCATAGCCACCCATTTTACTTAGGGCCAGAAACAACTTGGCATCCACATCAGCAGGGTATTTATGCACAATTACCTCCAGTTTTTTCTGGTATCCCTGCTTGCCGTTCTCACTATCGGCATCGCGTAACAGAATCCCTTCGGCATAGAGTTTCTCGCGCTCCGAAGCCGATTCTTTCAGTGCTTTCAGTTTCCGGATCGCCAGCTTTTTATCCGCATTAAAATCATTTCCTTCAATGGCTCCGATCGCACTGTATAAGCCCCAGTAGGGCATAATAGCCGTTGAATCGTACCGAATGGCTTCTTTAAAGGCACGATAGGCCTCAAAATCCCAGAAGCAATGCAGCAAGGCCACACCCTGATTAAAAAAGGTCTGGGCCTGTTTCGACGACGTTGTGATCCTGAACTCAACAGCTCCAATGCCGGTGATCTGTTCAGGGGCGGGAAGATTGTGTACATAAACCGTTTCTTTTCGGTAATCCTGAATGTGAGCCAGATGGCTATGACCGAGATCGTGGCTATCGCCATCATGCACATCGTGCTGATGTTCAGGCTGACGGACGCGCTGTCCCATCGCGCTAAATACAATCAGACAACCGACTAAAATGCGTAGTATCATGGATAAAATCAGGTGTTAATTAGCTCAACAGCAACTTATTCGTTGTGATCTCGGTGTTGGGAAGCGGAAAGGTGTAATTGCTTTGCGAAGGCTCGACCGCCGGAGCGCTGTTCGAACTACTCGACTTGGCCGGTAATGGCAACAGGTTTCGGAGTAAATCATTGGAGCGAAAACCTTCACCCAGCAGCTCGATGCGTCGTTCTTTCAGTATCGTGCCAATCAGCGACGACTGGGCTCCTACGGCAGTCGCCGGGAACGTGTAGCTGGCATCCGAACGGTTTCGAACAGCTTTGAGCAAATTGGTAGCTGTTGCCAGATCGCCCGTGCGGGCAGCCGCTTCGGCGTAGTTCAGTAGCACTTCCGAATACCGGATAATGGGCAGATAATCCAGAAACGGAGACGGTTTGTTGTATTTTGTCAGAAACTGAACGCCGGATGCGGTACGTGCAAACGTCCGTCTCGCGTCGGTCGATTTCCATTCGGTGTCGCCCCAAATGCCACTCGGATTCAGGTTGTACTCCGAATTCGCATTAAAGACATACGGAAACGACGACTGACCTGTCACGTTGTCGAGTTCGGTCATCGGAACGGACAGAATCGACTCAGTGCTGGTGTAATTGGTCGTAAAAATTTCGGTGATCGTTTGTAGCTTGTGATTCACGCCCGTAGCCGCCGAATAGGGGGCACTGACCGACACGATCTTCTTCGCTTCCTCAATCACTTTTGCCCAGTTGCCACTGTTCAGGTAAACGCGCGTTTTTAGCGCAATGGCCGTGTTGCGGTGCGCCCTGGTCGTGTTGAGCAGCGCCGTTGAATAGGTGAGCGGAAGGTCGGCTTCGGCTTCATCCAGATCCTTCAGAATCTGGGTGTACACCTCAGCGACCGAACTACGTTTCAGGTCGTTGTTGGCGGTCGTTGTTTCGGCCTGCAAACGAAGTGGCAAACCGGGCGATGCTCCTTTGTTTTCGTTGAACGGACGTGCATAAAGCGTAACGAGGCTGAAATAGCTAAGCGCCCGCGTCAATTTTGCCTCAGCAATGTATTGCTTCGTGAGGGTTGCACTTACTTTGTTCGGATTGTCGGTCAGCCCTTTAATCAGAATATTGGCGTTGTTAATGGTCGCATAAGCTGCCGCCCAGAAACCCGCCACGAAGTTGGAGCCCGAATTCAGGGTCTGATTCCAGGCTTCGTAAGCCGTAAATGTATTGCTCGTCCGGTTGATGAACTCTTCACCGCGAGCTTCCTGATAGGTGTAATAATTCCCGCCGTAAAAATTCGCGTTTTTCAGCGCTTTGTAAATGCCGTTGACCAGACCCAGAATCCGGTCGGGCGTGTCAAACGCATTAGCGCCACTAATTGAGGTTACGGGTGCCGGATTCAACAACTCGGTTTCATTACAGGCCGAGACGGTTAGCAACAGACCAAGGCTAATGTAGCGGCCTGAACGGCCGATGGCTTTACTGAAATTATATGTTTTCATGCGGATCAATACTGGTTAATGTAGCTTATGGCTGTCGTTCATAGCGTTTAGTTTGCGGCCTGCAACTCGCTCACTAAAACATTGACTTTCAAGAAGTACTACAAACGACAGACCATAAACTACAAGCTTTTTTATTTGGTGGAATGCGATATAAAGTCGGCTTAAAAGCCCACGTTGAGCCCAACGGTAAAGGTTCGGGCCTGGCCGATGGAATTTTTCTCTACACCGGGCGTCGTGTTCGAATTACCGTTCGAGGATGATTCCGGGTCAGCGCCTTTGTAGGGCGTCAGCAAAAACAGATTGGAACCCTGGGCGTACACACGAAGCGAGCTAATACCTGTTTTACCAAATAGTGCAGTTGGCAACCGATAGCCGATCGATGCCGTTTGCAGTCGAAGGAAATCACCTTTTTCGGCATTGGTCGACACGGGGAACGACGATCCGGTCGATGTCTGATCATTGTAAACCAGGCGCGGTACATCGGTAATGTCGCCGGGTTTCTGCCAGCGCGTCAGCACCTCGGTCGAGTTGTTATAGGCGCGCTGATCGAGCAGCGTGGCACGAGTACCGTTCATGATCAGGTTACCGCCCGAAAAGGTCAGGTTAAAGCCAGCATCGAAATTCCGGTACTTGAAATTGTTGGAGAAGCCGCCGTACCATTTCGGTAATGCGTTGCCAATCAGGTAATAGTCTGCGCCCGTAATGGCAGGGGCCGTCTTGCCATCCAGGTACGTCCACTGGCTTTCGCCCGGTGCCACAACCTGGCTGTACTGCACTTTTTCGCCTTTGGCATTGATAAAAATGCGACGGCCATTATCCGGATTTACGCCAGCCGTTTTAGCACCATACAAACTCCCCACCGAATAGCCAACCCGCGTAACGTTTGTGGCCTCATAGGCGACCATGGTCGTTCCGACAATGTCGGTATTACCATCCGATAAGGCCGTTACTTTATTGGTCAGATTGGTGTAGTTGAACGATGCATTCCAGGAAAAATCACCTTTTCGAACAACCGTTCCGGTAATCCCCAGTTCAATGCCCCGGTTATACATAGCTCCAACATTACCGAGAATCGAATTACTGGGAATACCTTTCGATACGGCCTGTGGAGCACTCAGAATCAGACCGTTGACATTGTTGTTAAAATACGTCACTTCAACCTGTACGCGGTCGTTGAGAAAGCCCAGATCAGCACCAATGTTCGTCTGATCGCTGGTTTCCCAGCCTAAGTTGGGGTTACCTGCCTGCGAAATCGACCATGTCGGCACATTCCCATACAGCGAGCCACTATACAATTCCAGCGAGCTATACGAATCGCTCAGGTTACCATTACCGACCCGACCCCAGCTGGCCCGGAGCTTAACATTACTGAGCGTTGAAGCCAGTCGTGAGTTTTTATAGAATGGCTCCTCCGACAAGGCCCACCCGGCCGATACTCCACCGAAGTTTCCGTATTTCCGACCAGTCCCCAAGGCTGAGTTACCATCCCGCCGGAAGTTGACCGTAGCGAAATATTTCTTGTTCAGGTCATACGTCAGCCGCGAGAAAAACGACAGATAGGCCCGCTCATTCAGGTCGTTGTTCGAGGCCGTAATCGAACCCCAGTTCCCCTGATAATTCTGAAAAAATGGATCGGACGTCTGCGTCCGGGTTGCCCCCCAGGATGAATTATTGAACTTCTGCACGTCATACCCCGCCAGAACCGATAGGGCATGTTTGCTGCCAAAGGTCGCATTATACGTCAGTGTATTGGCCCAGTCCCAGTTATCGCGAACGGCACTGACATTGGTGGCCGAACCCTTACTCGAATAGCCGTTCCCCTGCGTCGGGCTGTCGAAACTGATGTTGTCGGTTCGCAGCCGGTCAATGGAGTAGGTCGTTGTAAAGTCGAGGTTCTTCAGCAGTTTGGCGTTCGCACTGAAACTGCCGATGATCCGGTCGTTTTCGGAGGAATATCGGTTTAAATCCAGCAACGCCACCGGGTTTCCGAAATTACTGATCACCTGGTTGTTGCCCATGCCGATTGTGTTCGGACTGGCCGGATTGATGCTATAGCTCCCATCTGGATTATAGACAGGCACATTGGGTGGCAGAGCAATGGCTAAACGGGCGGCCGAGACCAGCAGGAAGGTCGTATTGGGCGTTGAACCCGAGTAGGGCGACAGATTGAAACTGGTATTATAAGAAACACTCGCTTTCAGCTTCAGCCAGTTCGTGATGTCCTGATCGATATTAAACCGGGCACCTTTGCGGTTAAAATCATTTCCTTTCAGAATTCCCTGCTGTTTAGTGTAGTTGGCCGAGAAATAATAGGTCGTCGATTTTGTACCACCCGACACGCTGATGTTATGGCTTTGTGACACACCCGTCCGGTAGATGTAATCGTACCATCGGGTATCGACGGGCGAACCATCGGGGTTATTATTCGGAAAGAAAAGTGCCGATGCTACGTTGTCGTTGTTCTGATTGCCGCCCAGAATCTTGGCATTTAACACAGCCTCATTCTTGATGGCTATGTATTGTTCAGCATTCAATAGCTTAGGTAGCCGAACCGTTTCGGAAGCGCCAACCCAGGTTTCGTAACTGATCCGTGGCTTGCCTTCTTTTCCGCGCTTGGTGGTGATCAGCAAAACACCCGCAGCAGCCCGTGAACCGTAAATAGAAGTCGAAGCAGCATCTTTCAGCACGTCGATCGATTCAATATCGGCGGGGTTGATGTCGCCGAGCGGATTGTTGGGTACAGCCGTACTAGCCGACACATTTCCCGTATTGATAGGAATACCATCGACCACAACCAGCGGGTATGAACTCAGCGAGATTGAATTTACTCCGCGAATCCGGATCACGGGTGGGTTATTGAGTACGCCATTGGGCTGCGCAATACTTACTCCGGCGGCCCGCCCCTGGAGGGCCTGATCGAAACTTTGTACGGGTTGTTGTTTGATCGCGTCACCGTTGACCCGCACCGCCGATCCGGTAAATTCGGCTTTTGTCTGCGTACCATAGCCAACCACCATCACTTCGCTGAGCTGCTTCGTATCGGCACTCAGGTCTATTGAAAAAACCGTCCGGCCCTGTACAGGTTGCTCCACCGACGAATAACCAATAAATGAGAAAATCAGGGTTGCGTTTGAAGGGGCGTTCAGTTTAAATCGCCCTTCCTGGTCAGATGTTGTGCCCGTGGTGCTACCCTTCACCACAACCGATACTCCGGGCAACCCTTCCCCGGTTGCTTTATCCCTGATTGTTCCAGAAACAGACTGTCCTTGGGCTAATGCATTTTGTGAAAGCCATAAAAGGGCAATGTTCAAATGCAGTAAGCGGTAAAACGTACGTAAAGCTTTGTGTGTCATGGTGTTTGCATCTAGACTATAAATTGCTGTTGAATTTATAGGAATCAATTATTAATGCATATATTCTATATATTAAGTAGAATATATTGATACAGAATAAATCAGCGGGAGCTACTTAGCTTACATATCGAGATGGGTTACGAATAACCGATCAACCGTTCAGCCAATAGGTCGTTGGTCCGCCAATCAACAAGGGCAACAACAGAATTGTAGAACCGAACTGCGGGAATGCCTGAATTTACAGGAGCCGGAAGAAGATATTTGGGTAATCATGCCTGTCCGCCGGAGCGGGTGTAAATTTATAGTTCCTAACCAATTAGGCAGGTTAGCACGGTTTCCAACTGGAACGTTGCTAAGGGTTCAATGAGCCTGTCTCTCCCCCTTTCGGTATAAATCCACAGCTACTTTGCAGGTAGTAAGTGTAAGACGATTCAAATATAGAGCCTCTGTTTTCAAAAAAGCAACAAATTCCTATATAATCTATAAGAAAAGAATACTTTTCTTGAAAATTTACTACTTCACCCGCTGATTAGCGTAGAATTTTATGTTGATCAGGCCAGTACCCCAGCCCGATCGTAAAGCTTACCGAAACAGAAAATACGCGATTAGTAGCGTTATAAAAATATTGAATGTCTGGGCAATCAAAAAGGCGTAAAGCGGTCGACGGTTTTCAGCTTTGAACAGATCCGCAAAGCGGGTTTCAAGGCCAATGCTGGTGAATGCCAGCGCAAACCATAGTCCCTGAAGGCTCTTCAGACTTCCTTTCACACTATCTACAGTTTCCGCATCTAACACAAAGGAGAACAGCAATGATGCCCCCAGAAAGCCCAGAATAAACTTCGGAAACCGCTCCCAGATGACACCCAAAGTTGGTTTACTGGCCTGCACATCGGCAGACTGGTTTTTAGTATAGGTCCAGTATACGCTAATGGCGAAAGCGGCCACGCCCAGCAACACATTCTGCGAAAATTTGACAATGGTGCTGATTTTTAAAGCCTCATCGCCCGCTAATGTTCCCGATGCCACGACTGCACCGGTTGTATCGATCGTTCCGCCCAGCCAGGCTCCCGTTACTTCCGGCGACAAGCCGAGCGCGTGTGCTGCATAAGGCATGAACAACATCATTGGAATGGCCGTAATCAGTACCAGCGAGATAACATAGGAAAGTTTTTTGCTATCGCCCTGAATCGCGCCCGAGGTTGCAATGGCTGCCGACACGCCACAAATCGACACCGCCGACGCCAGCATCATGGTCAGTTCATCGTCTATTTTAAGTCGCTTACTGATCCAGTAGGCAAAATACCAGACCGACACCACCACCACCAAAGCCTGTACCAAGCCCAGTGATCCGGCTTTCAGAATATCGCCAAAAATGACAGTCGTTCCCAGCAGTACCAGTCCTATTTTGACGAACAGCTCCGTAGCCAGCGCGCCTTTCAACCAGTCGGGTAGCTGAACCAGATTACCCACCAGCAGACCAATGCTTAAGCTAAAAATGACCGCTTCCAGGTTCAGATCTTTCAGCGTTTTATTTCCAGCCAGCACCAGGGCCAATAGTGTTAGCCCAAAAATGATCGGGAACCCGAACAGTGTGGACCGCAATGGTTTGCCCGTTAAAATGGCACCAATAAGGGCAATGGCGTACGTGAAACCGAATTGTTCGAGAATTATCAGTCCGTTTTTAACACTCAACACCGTAGCTGTCAGATCGCTACCCTCTTTCCAGCCAAACGCAGGCACAGGAATCACTATACCCGAAAGCGAGAGACCAATAATCAGCAGGCCAAGCACCACGACGGTCCAGTCTTCGGTCAGTGCCGGTTTGGTTTTGGTGATTGGTTCAGCAATAGTTTCCATGTAATCAGTTGGTTTGAGAAAGGTTAATTCGTTTTTGTCTGGTGGTTTAGTTGGTCTGTTCAGTTAGTCATCCATTTGTAGGTACTACCAAACGCAATCAGCAGCAGGAAACCTACTAATGCCAGTAGCAACCCGGCTTTGATCATATCCCGAATAGTAACCTGGCTGGTTGCCAGCACAATGGCGTTTGGTGGTGTCGACATGGGCAGCACGAACGCAAAACTAGCCGCAAACGTTACGGGGGCACCCAGCAGAATCGGATCGATACCGGTGGCAGTAGCAATACCAAAAACCATCGGAAGAGCCGCCGTTGCCAGTGGCGTATTGGCAATGATTATTTTCAGTAACAACGTGATGCCTACCAGCGCGACAAGCAATCCGCTGTAGTCATGCGTACCTGACGACGCAACAGTATCGCCGATCAGCCCGATAATGCCGGAGCTTTCGAGTGTTTTGGCCAGCGCCAGCCCTCCGCCGATCATGAACAGAATGCCCCAAGGTAACTTGTTCATGCTACTCCAGTCGAATAAAAAGCCGGTTTTACTGGTCGGGTCAGGAGTCAGGAAGAGCAGTAAAGCACCGCTCATGCCAATGATGGTGTCGTTCAGAAAATCGGCACCCAGCCATTTCACGAAAAACGCCCGAAAAATCCACCCGATGGCCGTGAGCAGAAATAACGCACTGACAGCATATTCGGAATACCGTATCGGTCCTAACGCCGTCAGTTTATCCCGAATGATGGCCGATGCATCAGGTAACGCATGGCCTCTCACCGGAAACAGGAGCCGGACCAGAATGAGGTATGTGGCCGTAAGCATCAATACTGCCAGTGGAAATCCGACAACAAACCAGCCCGTAAACGAAATATCAGTTTTGTAGGAATCGCGCAGGAAACCCAGCAGCACCCCATTGGTCGGTGTGCCAATGGTGGTAGCAATACCTCCAATACTGGCTGAATAGGCGAGTCCCAGCAGCAAACTCACTGCAAAAGGGCGAAACTGGCGCTCCTGACCCGCTCGCCGGAAATCGTCTTCCAGCAAATGAAGCACCGACTGGGCAATGGGCAGCATCAGCAGCGCAGCGGCCGTATTGTTCACCCACATACTAACAAAAGCAGTAGCCACCATGAAGCCCAGCACCAGCCGGTGGCTGGCCGTTCCGATCAGTCGCACGATATGCAGTGCAATGCGGGTGTGCAGGTTGTGCCGTTCAACCGCCAGCGCGAACACAAAGCCCGACAGAAACAACAGGATCGTGGGATTCGTATAATTGGCGGCCGTAGTCGGCAGATCCAGAATGGCCAGCGCCGGGAACAATACTATGGGTAAAAAAGCCGTTACGGGCAGGGCAACGGCTTCGCTAATCCACCAGACCATCATCCAGGCTGCAACGCCAATAACCAGCTGCATTTTTGGCGCAATTGGCAACAATTCACCATATCCCAATACCCAAAAGAGCAGGGGTCCGGCCAGCAACAGGCTATATTTCAGCCAGTGAGCAGGCACCACGGCCCTTCGAACAGTGTCAGGATGGACTAATTCCGGAATTGTCGTATTTTCCATAATCGCTTATCGAAAATTTTCGGGCCGGTTCAGCACACGCCCATCGGGTTTGATCTGCCAGACCGTAATCGGGTTAAAATGATAGCCGCCAGTATCGGCACCCCGAGCATCAATGAGTTGAGCGAACGTTGGCTGTACGTAGCCCGTCTCGTCGGTTACACGGCTCATGATCTCGGTTTCAGATCCATTCCATTGCCACAGGTGCCGGAATCGTACATGCGCTTTATCCAGAATGGGCTCCTGCAACTCAGCTAGTTTCCAGGTTTTACCGGCATCCGTACTGACCTCTACCCGGCTTACTTTTCCGCGGCCGCTCCAGGCCAGCCCCCGAATCTCGATCCAGCCTTTCTGAATCTGAACCGGATAAGCCGGAAATGTGATGATTGATCGGGCATCGATGTCAAAGCTAAATTGCCGGATTTTGCCTCCTTTAATGCCTTCTGAATATTTCGAGGTTTCCTCCCGGGTTTGCCAGGGAGCATCCCCCAGTTCAAGCCGACGTAGCCATTTGACGCTTGTATTTCCTTCCCAACCGGGCAGAAACAGCCGCACCGGATAGCCCTGTTCGGGCCGAAGCGCTTCGCCATTCTGCGCATAGGCAATAATGGCATCGTTCCAGCCTTTGCTGGTCGGAATGCTGCGGGTCATCAGCGCAGCATCACCGCCCTCAGCCAGAAACCAGCTGGAACTGGGTTTTACGCCCACCTCCCGAAACAGCGTCGAAAGCAGCACACCGGTCCATTCACTCTGACTCGTGAGGCCACAAATTTCCTGCGGAGACATGGTTTCTTTGCCCGTACGGAAATTGCCGGAACATTCCAGAAAGGCAATGCGCGATACCGACGGAAACCGTTTCAGATCAGCCAGCGTAAACACCGTTGGCCGTTCGACCTGGCCGTGAATGAGCAGTTCGTATTTGGCCGGATCGATTGCCGGGACGCCATTGTGATGCCGCTCGAAATGCAGGTCAGACGGAGTGATAGTGCCGTACAAATCCTGCAATGGCGACCGCGACGAAATATCAGAGGCATTTTTTGCCAGTTTCTCAAATGCCGACCGCGTTCCGACCTTACCCGGCGGAACGCCCATCTGCTTCGTCGGATCGTCGGGAACCTGGGGAATACTAATCTGCAAACCCTTTGCAAACGAAGTTTGTACCACCGCTACGGCAGCAGTAGCAGCTCCACCCAATAAAGTTCGACGGGTGATCGTCGCGGGTTTAGCCGGTTGATCACCGTCGCTATCAGGCTTCACCATGATTCATTATCCATTAGTTTTCCTTAGTGTATTTCTGGCCCCGCTTTCCGGTCGTCGGGCACAAATAGTTTTTGAGCAGGCATTACTATCTTCGGCAATGTCTGGGCGTTTAGCACGGCTTTTTCGTCGAGAAGTTTATTCGCCGTCAGCAGGTAAGCCGTCAGCGAATAAACTTCTTCGTTGGTTAATGAACCCGGCTGGCTAAATGGCATGGCTCGCTGAATGTAATCGAACACAGTCGTAGCATAAGGCCAGTAGTTGCCAATCACTTTTTCGGTTCGTTTTCCCGGTGCCGGAGTCGTTGTGACCAACGATCCGTTGGGGCCTCCTACCCCACCCGCACCATGACAGGCAGCACATTTTGCCGCGAAGATTACCGCACCGGTCGTTGCCGTACCAGACCCGGCAGGTAAGCCCTGACCATCAGGACGTACATCGATGTCCAGCGGGGTTATCTGCACAGCACTTGCCGGTTTGCCATAGCCAAATCGGGTAGGCAATGAGTCGGTATTCAGAACGCCCTTTCGACTTCTATCCGCCTGACTCGTATCAGAAAATAGGGAGCCAGCAATCGGATGCGGGTACAGATCGAGAACCGCCACAAACAACCCGACAGGTAGCACCAGCCATGCATTACTCATACTTCCCTGCTTTCAGTGTGCTCTCCGACAGGGCATATTTCCGGCTATAGCGGTCCAGCACCACATAAATCGAATCTTTCGTTTCGTTGACTCCCCGCAGGATGACCTTATTGCCACCATCCTGTGCGGTATAACTGAGAATCATGCGATTACGCTTGGTCGGGCGATTTTCGGCTTCAATCCCTTTGGTACGCCGGGCCGACCGGGCAATTGGATCAATCTTCGGGTCTTCGGGCCCAATGATTGCCAGTGCTTCTTTGGGAATCCAGTTATCTGGTTTGCCGGATTCGCCAGCATCATCTTTCCGGCGGCCTTCACCGCGACGGTCTTCACCGCGACGGCCCTCACCTCTCGATCGACCACGTGCCCCTCCTTCGTTTGTTCCGCCCAGATCGCGATTATTACCCAGAAATTCCCGGTTCTCGGCATTGCGGGCTCCCCGATTTTTATCCTGCAAATACAGAACGTGATGAACGGGGTCGGCTTCGTAATAAAATACCCGCTGCCCACCTGAAACACCCGTCAGTTCGAAGGTTCGGTTGATGTCGCGCATGGGCGCACCTCCCCCATTGGAAAGGTCTAGCTCAACCGGTTTATTGACCTTGAACGTCAGTGTGGTCCAGTTTTCGAAGGTGGCCTGCTGCCAGCGTACCGAATCCAGTGGCGAGTAGGGTAGCACCTTTCCATTGAGCCGGAACTCGGTCACGTTGTAGTTACCCCGCAGTTCTTTTATGCCTTTTTGGGCCGGTTGCTTATAGGGATCATACCGAAAATTGACGTACTGGAGCCAGAACAGCAACACCAGAAAAAGACCGATCGTGAGCGTTTTCAGCCCAATCCGCCCATACTGCTGCCAGCCCGTAAATGTTGGTGCGAAATAGTTCGGACTTGTCAGTCGTTCCCGGATGAGCAGGTTGTAAATGTCTTTGATGTAGTAGATCAACAGGAAGCCGGACAGTAGCACGAAATAGGAACTGTAGCCATGCACTCCTCCATCATAAGCGAAGTTGACGTAAACAATATCGGCCAGCGCCCCAAACAGCAATACGGCACCCCAGAACGTGGTGACCCGAAAAAACAGCAAAGCGCCTGCCAGCACCTCAACCACCCCCGTAAACACTTCATACCAGGGCGCAATGCCAATTGAAAGCCAGTAGATTTTCTGGGCCGTCAGGTCGCCGAAGTTTGTGTTCAGTACACCCAGTGATGGGTACGGCAATTGGGTAGGCATTAGTTTGGTGAAACCGAAACCAATAATGCCGATGCCTGCCCGATAGCGTACAACAACCCGCAACCAGTAATAAAGCAAGTTGTAATCGCGCGCTTCGGCGTTGCGAAACCGGGCTACAGCCGTCCAGATCAACCCGGCAACCGTTGCAAAAATCAGCGTAATGATCCAGGGCGCATACCCATTCAGCGTACTGCCGAAGAGCTTATTGCCAAAGATCGTTAAGCCTGAACCGAAGCGGGCCACATCGTAGAGGTCGCGGTAATGCAGGTGCAGCCAGTCGAATTCCAGAATTTCTTTATACCAGTCGAGGCTATTGGGCAGCGACATACTAATGAAGAACACAAACGCAATCCGGAATAGAATTTTCTGGTTTTCTGTCCAGGCCGGGTCTGACTTAGTCGATACGGGTTCAGCCGGAATTGGCCAGGGCCGCTCTTGAACGGCTGACTGAGCGACGAATGGAGATTGCCGCCGGGATTGGCTCGAATCAGACTGGGGGGGGCCGCTAATTCTTCGGGCGATACCAGTCCTAAGTCCGCACGTTCGGGAGTGATGTTTGGGGTTGCCATCGTTCAGAGGAGATTAGAGTTTGAGCGATCCGCGCCGACCAGCTTTGGCGGCCTCGTCGATGAGGTATTTTTTGTTGATTTTATCCAGCACAGCGTAGACTGAATCACGCTTTTCGTCCAGTCCAGCGAGAATAATCTGTCCGTTACCTGCCTTTGTATACGTCAGTTGCAGCGTTTCAGCAGCGTAGTTCGGATTGCTGTTTTTGAGCGTCAACAGGTTTCGGGCCGGATCTACAGTATAGCGGTAATAATGCCTCCCCTGCGATCCGGCAAATTCATAATCCTCTTCAGTCGATCCGCCGGTACGGTCGGTAGCTGGCAGTTTTTCCGTAACCGTATTGACGATCCTGACAGGTCGATTCGATTTGATACTGATCGTATTCCAGGTCTCAAACACCACATCCTGCCAACGAACAGGGTCGTTCTTGGCATAAGGCAGTGTTTTGCCGCCTACTCGAAACTCACTGACATTATAAAGCCCGGCAGCACCTGGCAAACCCGGTGTTTTCGGAAACCGAACGGAGCCATTTCGGTAGGTTGAATAGGTCGTAAACCCATAAAGCAGGACCGTAAACAGGATAAATGCCGACTTGAGAGCGAATCGTCCATACCGCTGCCATTGCTCATTCAGAACTAGATGAAAACGATTGGGAGAAGCTGGCAATTCCAGCGACAGTAGCCGGAACAAACGGATCGCATCGAAGGCAAACAGAACCAGCGCAAACGTGATGAGTAGTCCACTATAGACATATTCGCCCCCTTCGTAAGCCAGATTCGAGAAGAACACATTCCCCAGAAACGGCAGCAGAATCAACGTACCGATCGTGGCTGTCTTACGGTTAAGCAAAAGCAGACCACCGGCCAATTCGACAGCCCCCAGAAAGGATTCGTAATTGGGTACGATCCCCAGCGACAGCGAAAATAGCTTCCAGGCCGTATGGTCACCATAAGCGGTGTTGAGGTTGCTGATAGACGGCAGTGGTGCCTGCAACGGGAACAGTTTGATGAATCCGTAGGCAATCACGCCCAGCGCCAGCCGATAGCGCAGTATAACCCGCAGCCAGTAATACAACTGGTCGTAGTCGGTTTTAGAATCGTTCCGAAACGACCACACCACCGAACCGATAGCAGCAAACACCAGCACAACGCCCCAGTTAACGAAGGTATCCTCTGGCCCGAAAAACCGGGGCGCATAGTGCGACAGATTGAACAGGTAGCGTGTATAGCCGCCATTAAAGTCAACCAGATTCACAAAGAATTGCGCATCGAGTGGTAAGGCCTGAATTAGAAAATACAGGAAAACGAACCGAAAAATAGTTTTTTCAACGGCTGTCCAGTGACCATCAGCCGGAACAGTAAAAGGCTGGCTAGTCGGTGACGGAGCGGAAATAGTTTCTGAATAACTCATGATGATGTTAATTGAGTAGTGATCAGTATCCAGGATTTTGTTCCAGCGCCTTATCGGTCAGCAGTTGCTGCACCGGAATAGGGAGCACCGACCGGTTTTGGTCAGTAAGATTGAAAACAGCCGGAGCACGGCCCGTCCGCACGATGTCGAACCAGCGATGCGGCTCCAGTGCGAATTCAACCCGCCGTTCGTTTTCTACAGCCAGTAGAATCGCATCTTTCGTTGCGGCAGTGGCCGTGGTGAGTGCGGTCAACCCCGCCCGATCGCGCACGGCATTGAGGTCCGTCAGCGCATCGGTGAGTTTGTCCTGTTGCGCGCGGGCTTCGGCCCGAATCAGGTAGGCTTCGGCAATCCGGAAGATGTACGACGGGTCAGAAGCCGGGTTGCGGTAATAGAGGTTTCCGTACCAGCGGTTCTGGTTGTCTTTAGCCACGAGCACCGAGCGATTTCCGCCAATGGCCGGATTATTCAGCAGTGCCACCAGCGCATCGTTGGGAGCCCACTGGCGTGTACCACCGTTCGTTTGTGGTTGCCATTGGCCCCGATGGCTATTGACTTCGGTCGTGCCGTTATAGAAAATCTCGAATACGGATTCTGCCGTTCCCCGCGCATCGCTCTGGAAAAAAGCTCCATATGGTTTCAGCAGCTTATAGTTGGTCGCATCGCTGATGAGTCGGGTCGCATAATCTTCAGCCTTCGCGTAGTCTTTCTGATACAGATAATAGCGGGATTTGAGGGCAAAAACCGTTTTCTGTGTCACCCGATAGCGATCGACTGTAGTCGGCAGGAGGGGTTCGGCCGCGTCCAGATCTTTCAGCGCCTGTGCATAAGTATCGGCCTGACTGCTCCGCTTAATGCCCGAATTGTCCGTCGGTTTGGTCGTTGGACTGGTAATGATGGGCACCCCACCAAATGTGCGGGCCAGATCGAAGTAGGCCAGGGCACGAATGGTATACGCTTCGCCGAGATACTGGTTTTTAAGGGCCGTGGTCAGGGTTGGGTCCGTTACAGCCGGCACTTTCGCCAATACGTTATTGGCTCGGTTGATCGTCCGGTAAATCGCGATCCAGACACTGGCAATTGTCGAATTATCGGCGTTGACCTTCTTGTTGATAAACTCCTGCACCTGCGACTGCGAGCCGGTCCACTGAATATTATCACCCGTCAGATAGCCAATACTTTGAAAACTGGTGCCGTAATAATCACCGCTGGCCAGTGCGCTGTAAACACCACGTAGGGCTGTCAACGCCGAATTCTGATCGGTTATCGTTTCCGTGTCGGAGATCGACTCCAGCGGTTTAACATCTAAAAACTCCTTGCAACTACTGGCGCTCAGCAGCAGGAGCAGCGAAAAAATGATTTTTATGCGATTCATTGGTTGATTCATTTGGGTGATATCCTGCCATTGTCGATAGAGACGCACGACCGGGCAAGACAGCACCGGAAAGAGGCAGCTTATAAAGTCAGACTAATACCACCCTGTATACCAACAGGTTGAGGAGGTGTACCCAGATCGATACCCTGCGAATTCGGATCGCTGCTGGCGCTCGACTCCGGATCGAGGCCTGTGTATTTGGTCAGCAGCCAGAGATTCGTACCCACGGCATAGACCCGTAGACCCTGAATACCCACCCGGCGGGTTAATTCTTTGGGGAGCGTATACCCAATAGCCAGCGATTTGAGCCGCAAAAACGACCCATCTTCCAGCCAACGGCTTCCACCATCGCGGTAGTTGTTGACATTAATGCCATCGGGGCGCGGCACATCGGTGATATCGCCCGGCTTCTGCCAGCGGGCCAGATTGGTCGCAAAAATGATGCGGGCGGCATCACGGGCTCCCCCACCCTCACCAAAGAATTTGTTGTGATTATAAATCTTGTTGCCGTACTGGTACGAGAAGAACAGATTGATATCAAACCCTTTAAAGGTCAGACTATTGGTCAGTCCACCAAAGAATTTCGGCCAGATGCTGCCCACCAGTTGTCGGTCGTCAACGGTTATTTTACCGTCTTTATTCACATCGTCGTAGACCACGTTGCCCGTTTGCGGATCTACGTAGAGCTGTTTATAGACCCAGAACGAATACAGTGGGAATCCCTGCTGCTGGAGAATCAGATCGCGGCTTCCGTAACGCAGGGGTGTTGCCAGCTTTTCGATGCGGTTAACATTCTGTGCTACGTTGAAGCTGGTCGTCCAGGTTAGCCCACCCCGGCGGATATTGACCGTATTGATACCAAACTCGAAACCCTTGTTGCTGATTTCGGCCGCATTGCTCCAGTAGTTGCTGAAGCCGGTTGTTCCCGCCAGGGCTATTTGTAGCAGGCCATTCGAGGTGTATTTGTCGTAGACGTTAAACTCGAAGCCAACCCGATCATTAAACAGCGACACATCGAGTCCGGCGTTGATCTGCCGGGTCCGCTCCCACTGCAAATCAGGATTGCCCAACTGCTGGGGCGAGATACCTGGACTGCCCTGATAGCCCGTGCCGCCGGTCCAAAGACCTTGTGCGGCAAAGTTCCCAATGCCATTCTGATTACCCGTTACGCCCCAGCTGGCCCGGAATTTCAGGTCACTGATAAATGTCGCATCGCGCAGAAACTCTTCCTGTTTGATGCGCCAGGCCACACCCACCGACGGGAAATACCCCCACTTGCGCGATGAACCAAACCGCGACGAGCCATCGGCCCGAACACTGGCATCAATCAGGTATTTGCCCGCAAAATTGTAGTCAGCTTTGGCGAAAAAAGAAGCCAGGGTGCTTTTACTCCAGTTCTGCGAGCTGGCGGTTGTAGCCGCCGACGAGATCTGGGTAAAGTTGTCATTTGGGAAACCACGCCCTTCAGCGTAGGTACGCGTGAGGTTATCACTTTGCAGTGTGTTACCGACCAACAGGCCAAACGAATGGTTCGCGCCAAGTTTTTTCCGGTATGTCAGTGTCTGTTCGTTCAGCCAGGTTGTGTACTGGCTAACGCTCGATGTTGCATAGCCGTTGGGGCTTCCCGAAATCAGGAGCGAATTCCAGTATTCCGACTCGTTGTAGTTGTTGTAATCAATGCCGAAACTGGTCCGAAATTTCAGACCCGGCAGCAATTGCGCATCGGCATAGAGGTTTCCAATGTAGCGAAGACTGGTCGTGTGAACATTGTAATTATTGATCAGCAAAGTGAGGTTGTCGAACCCGGCCCGGCCAACCAAAACGCCCTGATCATTCGTTGGTGACAGGTAGGTAGGCGTATGCAATGCAGCCTGCAACAGCCCTCCGGCCGGACCATCACCCGCGCGACCCTGATTGCGGTAGGTGCGGGTAAACGTATTACTTACCCCAACCTGAATCTTATCGTTTACCTGCTGATCGAGGTTAACTTTAAAGCTGGCACGACTAAAATCGATAGGCCGGATAATGGCTTCCTGCGTATTGTAGCCACCACCAATGTAGTATTTGGTCGTTTGCGTACCGCCTGTCAGTGAAATATCATAATTACGGAGCTGGGCCGTACGAAACAGTTCGCCCAGACGATCGTACGTTTTTTGCTCTTCGGGAAGGCCGCGTCCACCCTCTGAAACAGGCCGGAATGGGCGGTTGGCAACCGTCCGGTTAAGCGTCGGATCGTCTTTGCCAGTGTTTACCCACCATTCGTTCACCAATGTAGCATGCTCCGGACCCGTTGTCAGATCCCAAAGTTTAGCCGCTTTGGCAGCTCCCGCCGAAGCGTCGATCTTGATGGTTGGCCGCTGGCCAAACGCTCCCCGTTTCGTGGTGATGATAACAACGCCATTAGCCCCGCGCGATCCGTATAGAGCGGTTGCTTCAGCATCTTTCAGGATTTCCATGCTTTCAATATCGGACGGGTTAATGTCGGCAATCGGAGAGGTCGCCTTACCGCCCGTACTGATACTTTGCAGGCTATTGTTATTGATAAACACGCCATCTACCACATAAAGAGGGTCATTGCTGCCGTTGATTGACGTTGCTCCACGCACCCGAATATTGACCCGTTCGCCCGGCACACCTGTGGCGCTCGAAATCTGGACACCCGGCACTTTGCCCTGCAACTGAGCGTCTACGCTTCCGACCGGAATAACTTTTGTGTCGCTGGGGTCTATTTTAGCAATGGAACCGATGAGGTTTTTTCGTTCCGCAGTGCCATAGCCCACTACAATCACTTCATTGAGCTGCCGCAAATCGGCTTCCAGTTGCACCCGTAACGGAGCCGAACCAGTTACGCGCACCTCGATTGTTTTGTAGCCAATAGCCGACAGTACTACTAGATCACCAGGTTTGGCAGATAAGCTGAATTTCCCGTTGGCGTCAGTGACAGTTCCTTTTGTCTGTCCTTTCAAGACGATGTTTACGCCAGGAAGCAGTTCGCCATTGTCGGCCCGGACGGTGCCGGTAAGTGAAGCATTGGTTGTGTTTGATGGACTGTCTGGCGATTGTGCCGACAATCCGAACGGAATGAGTAATAGAATTACCCAAACTGCATAGAGTTTTTGCATTACTTTGTAATGGTTACGTGAGAAACAAGGTAGGCCAACAGGCGTTGCGATCGCCGGGAGGCCAGGTGCCAATATCTTGTTGTGACCGACCGGAACGGTTGCCGCCGTTCCGGTTTTTTTATTGGCAGGCTTTAAGTGACTGGTAGTTCGTGCAGGAAGATTATGTCATAGGTCAACAACGGGATTAAACAAATATCAATTAACTATATAGACTAAGAGGTTTATTGATGATCAACATTGACTAATAAAGCCCCTTCCTATTTGGCATCTGCGGCTTTGTTACTGGCTTGCGATTGCCACCAATTAGCCAGACAGAAATCCCACGTTTTCAGGGAAAGCTACAAATTAAATACCTCTATTCTCTATAGAATAGATAGGAAATAAGGGTATTTAATTGACTATCAGCACACAAAGTTGTGCATAGACAATTAAACCCGCAAATTTTATTTCGCGTTTTACTTATAAAATTTTGGTAATACTGCTGATTGTCAGCCCTTCGGATAAGCTTTATAAGCGCACAGTTTTTCCGCGATGACGCTTGCTTGCATCGGCGGCTTCCATAAAGGCGACCATCTCCAGTGTTTCTGTAGCGGGCACTGGTGGTTTCCCCGTGTCGAAAAATTGCACTATTTCGCGGACCAAGGGCTGGTAACCGGTAAAGGGGCCAAGGGTAATAATTCCTTTTTCGCCATAGGCCGTGCCGCCAAAGCCGGTCACCCCTTTTCGAATCCCACGGAATGTACCGATTCGGTTATCGTTCCAGACACCTACGACCAGATCGACCTCACCATTGAATGTTCTTGTCACGCTTTTGCAACCCGTGCCCATAACGGCAAAGAGCATTTCGACACCGTGTATGCCATACCAGAACAGGTCAGGGTGCGTTTTCTCCAGCGTTGCCGGGCTGTATACATCCGCTCCCGTAACGGCTCCTATGTTCCCCTGAACAACCTGCTGAACATGCTCTTCAAAGCGAAGAGCCGACGACGAAAAGACGGGGACGTGATACTGATCGGCAGCGGCAAAAATAGCTTTTGTGTCGCTTAACGATGCGGCAATCGGTTTATCGATGAATACCCGTTTCCCGGCTTTGAAGACAGGTAAGACCTGCTCCAGATGCAATCGTCCGTCGTTGGTTTCCAGCAGCACAACATCTACTTTAGCCAAAAGATCACCAATAGAATCGACGATTTCGACCCCGTATTTTTTGACTTCTTCCGTGTATCCGGCAATCATGCTGACACTCGAAACAATGTCTCGGCTCCCCTGCGGATAGGCCGCTACGACCCGGTAACCGCCCAGTTCGGGCAGGGCTTTCGGGTCGTTCAGGAGCTTCGTAAAAACGGAACTATGCGATGTGTCCAGCCCGATAATACCGACCCGTTTCCCGGATGCAACCGACGCATCGTGATGCCCTAACCCAACTGACGGTTGCGCCAGGGTTAGCCCTAGACTAGCTGCTAGTGTGGTATGAATAAATCGACGACGGTTGACAAGTGAATTGTTCGGATTAATCGTATCTGTCATGGAAATCAGGAAGGCTGATGACACCTATGCTAGGAAGAAACTACGGTTTTGCTTTAGGCTCAAAATACATCCAGTCGATGTGAAACAATTCTTTGCGGGCAGCATCGGGATTGGTGAACACAAAAAACAGATTGTGAAGCCCTTGCGTCGATTTAACTGGTGCCAGCACTTCTTTCCATTCTGTTTTCAAGTCCTGTACTTTACCACCGGGAATATCCATCGTACTGACAACTGGTCCCTGCGCACTATCCAATCGAACTTCGATCCGGCCACCGGCTCCCTGCGATTGCACCCGGTATCTGATGGTGCTTACCTGATTCAGATCAAGCTTATCGAACACGACGAAACTAGTATTGTAGATCTTGCGAATGTAGGAAATGAAGCCCGTATTGGCCGTAGCAATGACCACACCCACATTACCGCGATCATTGTCTTCCATCTGAATTAGCGGATTACGCACCACAATGTATTCACGGGCAGTAAGCGGCTCAATTCCATTAGCGCCTTCATCTTTGTAGTCCGCCATCAGTACATAAGCGCCTTCGGACCCTTTTCCAACGTGCTCGTTTAATGGCAGTGTTCCCTGAACTGGCAATTTGACATCCTGCTGGTTGAGCGATAAAATATATCCAACCATTTCTTTGGCATCCTGCACCGACAAATCCGGGTGAGCCGACATGTTGTAATTGCCCCATATGCCACTTCCTCCTTTAATAATCTTTTGTGCAAGCTGATCAACGGCTTCGCTTTTTCCCGTATACCGTACCGAAATTGCTTTGAGGCTTGGGCCGATCGACGTTTTTTCCAAGGCATGGCAGGCTTTACAGTCCGAGGCTGCCAGTAGCTTTTCGCCCTGCAGGTGCGATGTAACGGTATGCCCACCTGACAAAGCACTGGCAATGTCTTTTCCAAAAGGCAGGTAGCTGAACGAAACCGTCGTTCGGGCTGGGTCAATGGATTTGTCTTCCGGGTCTTTAATGCTGATCTGGTAATTGAGTTTGGTGTTATCCCAGTAAAAGCTGCGATTTCCGGTTGTATTGATGCTTACCTGCGGGGGCGTATTTCCCACGTGAAGCATTGTCGTCGATAGTCCCTGTGCGCCGTGCTGATCCGTTACGGTAAGGGTTACCGGATAAACACCTGGCTTGCCGATCGTTGCCGATACCTCTTTCCCCATCCGCTTTTCTGAGCCGATCTGCCAGGAGTACGTCAGTTGATCACCGGGATCATAATCTTTCGAGCCAGCCGCCGACAGCGCGATTGTCATTGGTGCGGCTCCATATCGTTTATCAATCCGAATATCAGCGATCGGGTTTCGATTGCCTTCTGAATAGTCGACCCGAATCAGTCCGGCATCGGTGTTGTTGGCAAACCAATTGGTGCCGTACGCCAATATGTACAAAGAACCGTCGCGATTGAACTGCATATCCATCGGAGCAATTAATTTCAGATGGCTCAGAAAGGGCTCCATGCGTACATAATTGCCGTCTTTATCGAGCGTTACGGCCATCATCCATCGGCGTATCCAATCATAGATCAGTAGCTTACCATCGTAATAATCAGGTAATCGGTTCTTTTTATCGGCAAACTGATCACGGTAGTAGATCGGGCCCGCCATGGCACTGGCCCCGCCTTTGCCCACCAAAGGAAACCGTTTCGACGCCTGTTTGCCGTACCAGATCATCGCTGGCTGGGCCGCTGGCAGTTCACGAATACCCGTATTATGGGGTGAGTTGTTGACCGGATGCAACGGGTCTTGTTTAGGGCCTTCCTGCTTGGTCGCAAAGTCATATTTCGGGAAGGCCTCGTTGTTGCCCAGAAAATACGGATATCCGAAAAAGCCGGGCTTCCGGGCCTGATTGATTTCGTCATAACTCAGCGTACCTTCTTCGGCAGGCACATTCGTATCGGGGCCGACATCCCCCCAATACACATACCCATTCTTCGGATCGACCGACAACCGGAATGGATTCCGGCAGCCCATCACATAAATCTCAGGCCGCCCTCTGGAACCATCTTTTGGAAACAGATTGCCATCGGGGATGGAATAGGTGCCATCAGCTTCGGGTTTAATACGAAGGATTTTACCGCGCAGATCCTTGCTGTTGGCGGTTGACGCCTGATCATCGGAGAGTTCGCGACCGGGCCGTTCGTCGGTTGGGTTGTGCCCTTCGATTTCCTCGGCATTGGTGTTATCTCCGGTAGAGAGGTACAATAAACCATTCGAAAAGGTCAGGTAACCCGCCGAGTGACAACAATATTTACGCTGAGTCGGAATCTCCAGCAATACTTTTTTCGACGCCTGACTGAGCTGATCGCCTTTCAGTTCATAACGAGCCAGTTGGCTAACCCACTTTTCACCCCTAACTCCGTAATAAAGATAAATCCAGTTGTTCTGCACAAAATCCGGATCAACAGCCACCCCAGAAGCCCATCCTCGATGCCGCTGAACACATTGATATGGGCAATGGTTTTGAGTTGTTTAAGCTCAGCATCGTATAATCGAACACCTCCTTTTCGCTCTACAATCAACACGTTGTTGTTGGGCAAAATGCCCATTCCCATCGGTTCGTCCAGCCCCTGCACCAACTGCATGGCCGTAAAGCGACTACTGTCGGGCGCATCGGTTCGCTGCTCCGACCAGAGCTGTGGTGATCGCTGCGACGTGAACGAAAACCACAATGTCGTCAGCAGCAAAAAGGCATTCATCAATTTCATAATGTTCGTCAGGGGGTTTAGGATGAGTAATACGCCTGGAAAGCGCCGAAACCGAAGGCTGGCCGCATCCAGTCGAAAGTAGGAGCCAGCATCTACTCTACTGTGCTTTCCAGTCGCATCACTTCGTTACTGAACGCGTTTTTCCATATCGGGCAACGTGACTTCAACCATGCGTCCGATGGGTTTTCCATTCCGGTAGGCCACAACCTTTACCCGATCGGCCCCTTTTGGCATCAGGAAAGGCTGGGTATACAAAGGAAAATGGTCGTCAGGCACCGTATTATCCGTCGAATAATAAAGATAAGTATCGGGCAGCTCACTACTAAGCAAGATTTCCATCATGCCCATTGGGTGTTTTTTCAGCGTAACAATCGGGTTGTAGACACTACGCGAGTAATTCACCTCCTGCGCATCGAATCGCTTGAAATGAGTTTCCATCCGATCGACAAAATTGGGCCAGTTCCGCCGTTCTTTTGGCGACCATAACACCTCGGCCAGGGCAAACGCCCGTGGCCAGACCATGTATTCGGCATGGCGGTTATTCGGTACACTTTCAGCCCAGAGATTGCCCTGCCCACCCAGAATTAAGTTAACATCGACGCTGTCGGGAACCGGCTCGAACGTGTACGACGTGCTCAGCCGATTGATGCCATACGTACTGGGTTCGGCCGATGCTTCACCCTGGTATAAATCGAGGTAACAGAACTGGTACGGTGTCATAATAACCGGGTGGCCCTGTTTGGCTGCTTCAATACCGCCTTTCATACCACGCCAGCTCATGACGGTCGCATCGGGTGCGAGACCGCCTTCCAGAATTTCATCCCAGCCAATCAGCTTTTTCCCTTTCGACTGCACGATCTTTTCGACCCGCTTAATGAAATAACTCTGCAACTCTTCCACACTGCTGAGGTTATTGGCAGCCATGGTGGTTTTACACTCCTCGCAGCTGGACCAGAAACCTTTGTACGCTTCGTCGCCACCAACGTGGATATAAGGGCCTGGAAATAGTTGAGCAATCTCGGTGAATACCTTGTCGATGAACAAATACGTGCTGTCGTTGCAGGGATTGAGCGTATTGTCTTCGAGTTTATAGAATTTACCATTGGGTGGCACAACCACCTGCTTTTTGCCGCAGGTCAGGCTGGGGTAAGCCGCAATGGCCGACATGATGTGGCCCGGCATATCGATCTCCGGTACGACGGTGATATGTCGCTCCTGAGCATATTGGACAATTTCACGGATATCGTCCTGCGTGTAAAAACCACCATACGATGGCAATTCGCCCGGTTGTGGATTCTCAATATCCCACCAGCGACCCGTTCGGGGCACACGCCAGGCACCTACTTCCGTCAATTTAGGCAGGCTATTGATCTGAATACGCCATCCCTGATCGTCGGTCAGGTGCCAGTGGAAAACGTTGAATTTGTACAGCGCCATTTGATCGATAAACCGCTTTACAAACGCCTTATCGAAAAAGTGACGACTCACATCCAGCATCAATCCGCGCCAGCCAAACCGGGGCTGGTCGCGAATGTGCAGAGCCGGAACTGACTGGTCACGGAATGATTTCGCAACAGGCAGCAATTGACGAATCGTTTGCAGACCATAGAACAGTCCGGCGGCTTCAGGAGCCGTCAGAATAATACCCGTTGGTGCCACCACCAGATCATACCCTTCCGGCCCTACGCCCGCTACGGGAGCTAATCGAACCGTAATGGCTTTGGTGGGTCTGGCCATATCTGTTGTCGGAATTCCGGGCAGATTATCCGTCACCATTTTGCGCACATCGGGGGCGGGTGTCAGTATTGATAGGCGGGTTTGGGCGGTGATTGCAAACGCGCCAATAGCTGGTTCAAGCGTTTGTGGAGCAGGAATAAGCGCTGGAATCGGTACCTGGGCCGAAGCCGTAACCGCCAGCAAGAGCAGAACAATTAATTTATGCATTATAAATAAGGTTTAGAACAACCGTCTCTTAGACGTAAATCCGCGCTTACGGTTTAGGCCATTGGGTTTCAATTCCCTGCGAGCGAATCATCGTCTGAAATCCATCGAGCAACTGTTCTTTCTCCCGCACGACGCGCGGAATTACTTTCTTATCAAGCGAATACGCAACCAGCATCCCTACAGCCTCCCCGATGCTCCACTCCACCGGATGCAGTCGATAACAGCCATTGGTAATGTGTGTTGTACCGATGTTTTTATTGGCAGGCAGCAGGTTTTCGACCCGTTTTGGCAATAAAGCCCCCAATGGGATCTGGAAGGGCAGGGAACCAAAATCAATGTAGTTATTGCCGCCCGTACTGGGGTGTAAATCAATATGGTAATAGCCCACGCCTACGCTGTCGGAAAATTCGGCAGCAGTATTGTCGGTCTTCTTTCCCGTTATCAATGCCCGGTTATCGGCACCGACATGCTCTTCCAGGACGGTAAATACCGCTTTGATGCGCCTTGATTCCCGGATGTACGGGTATTTGGCCAGACCATCTTCAGTGCCCATCATATCACCACGCAGGCGAAGGCCGGTCCATCCCAGCCCGCCATCGGGGCGTGGGGCTTCGGTCTGAAGCCAATAGAGCAGCGATAAGCTCAACTGCTTGGCCCGCTCAACGTGTTTCTTAAAATCCTTTTCGCTGGCCCCGATCAGGTTACCGAGCGAGTAATCGTTCTGTGGCCAGTTTACGCTCGAAATGTCGCCCGCATACGTACCGGGTTTGAAGTTGTCTTTGCTGATAATCCGGCGGTAATTCCACAGGTTGAGGCTATCGCCAGTGCTGACTCCTTCGGGATGAAAACCCAGCTTTTTCGGTTCCAGCGTTTTAGGATTCGAATAGGCCAGATCCAGCAGTTTACCAGACCAAACGGGTGTAACCTTAGGGGTATAGTTGCGCCAGAAATCGTACTCTTTGGGCTTATCGATGACGTGGTTAGTACCCGGAATATAATCCATCGCAAAGCACATCGTAAATGCCTGACAGTTGTCCGGATCGGCCTTTTCGGGGGCGTGTAGCTCCCGCGTTTCCTGGCGCGATTCAGCTCCAGTCACGAATTCGGTGCCGGTCAGCGGCAACAGATCACCCAGTTCGGTAGCATCGACAAAATAAGAGGCCGACAGGATAACTTCGTTGCCTGTCTGCTGGCTAACGGCTTTGAGGGCACGGACTTTATCGCCACTAACATCGGCACCCGTAATTTTGTGTTCGATCAGCACGGTTAGCTGACCCGCGCTGATGTAGGGCGCCAGCATCTGTTGCAGAACCGCCAGTGCCACCCGTGGTTCATGGCAGAGTTTCGACACAACCCCATCGCCGGGATTCAGATTCGGGCGTGTTTTGGCCGACTCCGTCAATGGATAATTCTGGCGATAGTAGTTTCGGATGGCGTTCCGAAAATCACGGTAAAGCTTCGTTGCTCCATGCGTTTCAATCCACTGATGTTCATCAGGCGGAACGCCCTGCTGGGTCAATTGGCCGCCAATCCAGTCGGTTTCTTCGGTTAAAACCACTGTCAGTTTATTCCGTAAGGCAGCCAGAGCCGCAGCGCAACCACCCAACCCGCCACCGGCTATGACCAGATCGACCTTGCGTTCGGCCTGGCCGACTCGCCAAAAGGATTGCCCGACAAGGCTATGGGCAGTTGCAGGAAATGTCAGCAGTGGCGCCGTTAAAGCAGCGCCACTGCTGATCGATAATCGTTCAATAAAATTCCGTCGATTCATTCGTACTAAGCTAAAAATCTTCTGTGTAGCGGTGGGTTTCTATTGCCAGGATATAGCCTATAAAACACCACCGCTACAGATTCTACCAACCAGAATTTTGCGTCAGCAGTGGGTTAATGTCACGTTCAGATTGTGGAACGGGCAGCAAGGTAAGTTTTGGATACCAGAATCGGTTTTCGCGCACGTAGCGAAGGCTTTCACTTCCTGTGTAAACGGGAATACTGTTGAGATCGTGGGCAGCACTCGTTTTAAAGGTCGGGGCCGCAGGTACTTTAGCCGGATCTTTGGCAGCACCCATCACCGGCTGCGGCATCGCAATATCAGCGATTCCCCACCGGCGAATATCGAACCAGCGGAAGCCCTCCATCGCCAGCTCGGCAACGCGCTCACGACGAATCAACTGACGGAGTTTATTCTGATCTTTCTGAATGGCCACCTCTACGATTGGTTGACCGGCACGTTTTCGAACCAGATTCATGGCATTGATCACCGAATCGTCGAGCTGGTTGAGCTCAATTCTGGCTTCGGCATACATCAGCAGGATCTCGGCGTAGCGCATCATGATGAATCCAACCCGCGCCGTAAACGCATCTTCGGCCGTCAACGTGTATTTGGCATGCAGTAAGCCGACGCCACTTTTAGCCGGTCCAAAGGCATTGTCGAAATCAGCGTTAGTACTGGTTGACCAGGCACCACTCGCATTTCTGAACGAGGTCGTGTTCTTGTAAATGTCGTATACCAGTGTTTTCAGGTTCATCGAGATCGTATCGCCCGGAATCGCTACCGTATACTTTAACCGAAGATCACGATTCCGGCTGGGTTTGGCCGGATCATATACCGACGACTCATCGATACGTTTTCCATCTTTCGCTTCGAACATATCGACCAGTCGTTGCTGCGGAAACCGCCCGGACTGGCCACCAGCCGCCCGCGAAATACTGCCCAGTGGAAGGTATGTAATCGAATTTGCATCGGCTTCCGAATGAAGAATCTGGTACATGATCTCTTTCCCGGTATTGGCCGTTTGCCCCGTCCGCGTGAACAACTCACCAAAGTTTGGATTCAGATTCAGCCCGGCCCCGTCGATGATCTGTTTGGCCGCATCGGCGGCAACCTGATACTCTTTGTTGAAGAGCGCCGTACGTGCTTTATAGCCCAGCGCAACGGCCTTGCTCATCCGCCCCGGATCGGCAGGAGCCCAGGCCAGAACGGCTGCGGCAGCATCTAATTCACTGTACATAAACTTGATAACATCCGCCTTAGGCGTACGGGTTTGTGAATAAAACTCCGTTGGCAGTAAAGGTTTGGTGATCAGGGGCACATCACCAAACAGAAATACCAGATAAAAATACGCATAGGCACGCAACACCCGCGCTTCGGCCTGAAGCCGGTTATAGGTAGCGGCTGGCACATTATTTTTGCCAACTTCCATGCCTTCGAGCATCGTATTCGCCTGCTGAATGGTGGTGTAGGCAAAGGTCCAGATGGCTTTTGGATGTGCGTTGAACACGTCGAAATTGCCTTCCCCCAAATCAACCGCCCGCAATAGGGCAATATCTGTCCAGCCGTCCATAATCGACTGATAGGGTGTATTGCCGGTATTCCAGTAAGCCGATTTGTAAATGCCGTTCAGGGCAACATTCATTTCGGTCTGGTTATTAAAAAACTGACCCGTAGCCGGAGCATCCAGCGGGACCTGTTCGAGGTAATCTTTGCAGCCCGAAAACAAGGTCATCGACAGGCACAAACTTGTTATGTAGAGAAGTCTTTTTTTCATGGCTTTAGAAATTGATGTTCAGACCAACGGTATAGGTTCGCATGATGGGGTAAAACTCACCGCCCGTATCACGTTGCTCCGGATCGAAACCGGGGAAGAATTTCGTCCAGGTAACCAGATTCTGGCCACTCACATAGACCCGTGCCGACTTGATTTTCGCTTTCGTGGTCAAAGCGGTTGGCAGCGTATAGCCCAGAACGACGTTTTTCAGGCGCAGATAAGCAGCCGAACGCACCCAGAAGGACGACGTCACGTAATTATTCGGAATGCTGTTGACCGTAAGGCGGGGGTAAGCGGCTCCGGTATTTTCCGGCGACCAGTAGTCTTTCTGGTACTCAAACATGGTTCCCTGAAAGTTTGCCGAGTAGAAGGGTTGTGCCGCCGTGCCCGACAGGTAATTATCTTTCTTGCCAACGCCCTGAAAAAAAGCCGTGAAATCGAAGCCTTTGTATTGTGCCGACAGGTTCACACTATATTCGTAACGAGGGAAATAATTGCCCAGAATGGCCCGGTCGTAGCTGTCGATTTTGTTATCCGGAACACCGTTAGGCCCACTGATGTCGCGGTACCGAATATCGCCCGCAGCCGAGTTTCCGTATTGGAAGGGTGCATTCTTCACTTCTTCCGCGCTCTGAAACAGCCCATCGGCGATGTAGCCGTAATACGAATCCAGGGCGTAACCTTCCTGCTGAATCGTAGCTCCGTTGATAATCTGTTTTCCGCCGTTATTGAGCAGCGTATTCTTTACATCCGATGCATTTACCTGCACCTGATAGCTGAAATCGCGGATTTTGTCACGCCAGCCAATCCCCAGTTCCCAGCCTTGATTGCGCATCGAACCGGAATTGACAAAAGGGGCTGTAAGGCCAACATAGGCCGGAACCGGCACCAGCTGGAGCATGTCGACAATGTCGCGCTGGAAGAAATCGGCGGTTATGTTCAGGCGATTGCGTAGCAAACTGAAGTCGCCACCGATGTCCAGAATTTTCGAGGTTTCCCAGCGTATGTTGGGGTTAGCCGCCGTTGTCAGGGCGTAGCCCGGATTGACGGTGTTGTTGAAATAGTAATTGTAGGCCGAACCCGAGTTAAACAGTGAATAGGTTGGGTAATAGTCGGCGACACCGTTCCGGATCAGGTTCTGGTTTCCCAGCGAACCATACGAAGCCCGAATTTTTGCTTCGTTGACCACTTTATTGATCCCCGCCCAGAATTTTTCCTGCGAAAGTCGCCAGCCTGCCGACACGGACGGGAACAGTTGCCACCAGTTGCTCTCCCTGAACCGCGACGACGCATCCCAGCGACCATTCACTTCCAGCAGGTATTTTTCGTCGTAATTATAGTTCAACCGACCATAGGCCGACACCATCGAGTAACGGCTTTCACCACCGCTCATGCTTTGCCCCAGTTGATCGCCACTGTTCAGGTAGGGTCGGTCGGGCGAGAGCAGATTCTGGCGGAATGTATTCACAAAACTCGTCCGAAAATCTTCGGTACTGAAGCCGCCCAATAGCGTGAAGCCGTGTTTACCAAACGATTTGTTATAGGTAGCCTGCGCCCGGAACAGATTCTGGTAGTTCTGGGAATAATTGTCACTCAGCGAATTCAGAGCGGGCCAGGGCCGTGCAAAAACAAGCGTATTGTTGGCCACATCGGCGTTATAGATGTCGTACTGGTCCATGAACTGCCGATTGCGCGATGTGTAGTAGTTGGCGCTATACGTTGCGAGTAACTCCAGGCCCGAAATCAGCGTATAGGTCAGCGATCCTTTGATGATCTGCGAATCGGTCAGATTCCGGTTAAAACCACCATCCTGCGCCTGAGCTGCCGGGTTTGCGTTCGACCAGCCCTCTCCCCACTGGCCGGTATTATATTGACCGGGCGTAATGGCCGGAAAACCCAGCATTTCGCGAATAATGTACTGAGGAGTATTCTGTCCCGGCCACAGGCGGTTCGATTTATTCAGGACCAGATCCATCGAGGCCGACAGCTTATTGGTGATTGCCACGTCGGTATTGAACCGCAGATCCATCCGTTTGTAGTTCGTGTTGGCTGTCAACCCATTCTGATCCAGAAAGCTGCCCGATGCGAACAATTTAACACGCTCACCACCAACCGATACATTGAGGTTATGGTTCTGCATCAGACCATTATTGGTCAATACCAGCTTCCGCCAATCGGTGTTGAACAGCGTCAGATTATCCGGGCCCTTTTTCTCATAAGCCGCAATTTGCTGGGTAAACGCGGCCGGAAGGCCACTATTGGCCTGAGCCACATCCCAGAATTTCATGTGCTCCAACCCATTTACTTTTTGGGGCAGATCGGTTGGTTCCTGCTTCAGGCCGTAGGCGTTATAACTGACATTGACACCTTTTGCGCCCCGCTTGGTCGTAACCAGTACAACGCCATTGGCGGCCCGCGAACCATAGACTGCAGCGGCAGCGGCATCTTTCAGAATCGAAATGCTGGCAATGTTATTGGGATCGATAGCATCCAGACTCATCTCGACGTTATCGACCAGAATCAACGGGTTCTGGCCAGCGTTGATCGAACCGACTCCGCGGATACGAATCGTTCCTGCATCACCGCCCGGCACACCCGATTGCTGGGTGATAGTAACTCCCGGCGCGGCTCCCTGCAACGCCAGCGATGTCGAACCTACCTGCCGATTTGTGAGCGATTTACTTTCGATCACGGCCACAGAACCGGTGAGGTTCACTTTCTTCTGTGTTCCATAACCGACCACAACTACTTCATTCAGCATTTTGGTGTCTTCGGCCAGCGCAGCATCATACTCTCCGGCTCCATTGAACGGAACCTCTTTGCCCACTGTCCCCATGAACGAAAACACAAGCGTACCACTTTGCTCATTCACCCGTAATGTATAGCGCCCATCCGCGTCCGTTGTGGTACCCAACGTCGTGTTTTTGACAACCACAGTCACCCCCGGCAGAACGGCACCGTTCGCATCGGTAACTTTCCCCCGAAGCACCTGGCTCTGGGCAAAAACATTGGCGTGTTGGCACAGCGTGATCAGCAAAGCCAATAGCCAGCTTATACGCCATCTCTGCGTAAATAAGTGTTGCATAATTAAATTTATCTGGTGTTAGTAAAGAGAAAACGAGGATTAGTTTTCGGGAACAGAGTGACAGCTTATCGTAAAATCGATCATGGCTTCGAAGGTGCGGTTCCAGGGCAGGTCAAACCGTAATGCCGTGGGTTTGGTACAGCGAACGGCTTGCTGTAAGCTTCCGGGTCGCTTCTGTTCGTAATTGGTAACCAGCTCATCGAATGATTGCTGAAGAAGTTTCAGGCAGTACGCTTCAACCTGACTGGTTGTCTCATCGCTCATGAGCGTTGAACTTCGCCCGACCTGTTTGGCAAACTGGTTGGCCTTCGCCCGGATCAGGTTGTGGAAATAATAATCATCGAGCACCCGGTGAATCAGAAACCAGCTCTGGGCCGTCCAGATGCGATTGGCTACGCTGGATTGTTTCATTAGTTTTGCTTCACCCAGCGTGAAAATCACTCCCTGCGGCAAGGCCGTTCCGATCGTGTTGCCCGCCGTATTCCAGGACGCATACCCGCTTAATTCAGGCAGTAAATGCCGTTTTTCCAGCGCCATTGTAAAGGGGGTATCTCCTCCCTGTACATCGCCTTTCGGATCGATATCGGCGACGATGACGCGTTTGTTTTGTTTGATTTTCGCGTCTATTTCATCCGCAAAGCTATCGGCCCGACCGGGTTCAAACCGCGAGGCAAAGACGTAATACAGGACATCGGCATCGCGCTCATCATTTACCTCCTGCGAACCGGTAGCTTTGATATGATAGCTAACCGTCTGACGCAAAGGCCGGTCTTCGAAAGGCATTACCGTGTTACCGAGCTTTTCTGAGGAGTAAACAGCTTTCACCTTCGGCGAATAGGTTGCATGTTTATTGAGTGCACGCGCCAGCAACAGCATCGACACTTCGTCGGCGCCGGGTTGTACGGCAATTTTGTCGGTCAGTTTTAGCCGTCGGGTTTCTGTGATCAGCGTTTCCCGGTCGGCAATATGAACGCCCTTCGGCTTGGCGTCGTCCTGTGTCAACAACAGGTAATCGATAACTCCCCGCCGAACCAGGTCAATGGCCTGTTGATTCACACGCAGATTGCGGGAGCGAGCCTGTTTGTAGTCTGCTAATCCTTCAGCCGGGATTTCCTGCTCCAGTTTTGCAGTTTCGGCCTTCGCTGCCGGATCGGTAGCCACCGAAATTTCGGCCCACTGAGCCAGCTTTTCGCGGTACGCACCATTCTTGCGGTCAGCCGTCGGAGCAAGGCGCATCACGACACTCTGCCCGTAAATTTTCAAACCAGGTGCCCGCTTACGCATAGTTGCTACAATGTCGAGCCGCTTGATGGCTACCTCGAAGGGCACGTCATGCACCCGCGAACCAACCAACCCACCATAGGCCAGCATATCGAGCGCGATAATGGCGGCATCGAACGACTTCAGATCCTGTTCCTGTAACCAGGAAATGATTTTGTCGGACTGGCCGGGTGTCGTAAATCGGCCGAGTAGCTCCAAAGGTGGTGTAACGACCTGTGCGTCGCCAATGAGGCCCATTCGCTGCGTAAACTGTAAGCAGGGCGGGCGGTCATCGAGCGGAATCAGCAGAATCCGGGCGTTGTAGGCAGGCTCTTTGCCAGCAAAAGCCGAAAGACTTAAGCCAGCAACGAACACAAGAAAGGTTAGGAAACGAGTCATGTTTTTGGAAGGGAGAAAAATTATAGGTCAGTAGCTGCTTTATAGCCGTTGATCCCGTAGAAAAGGATGTAGCCGTAGCAGACTATAGGCAGCAGAAAGGCAATGGGCCACGTAAAATGATCGATCAGCAGACCCTGGCAGAACGACACTACGGCCCCGCCCGCAATGGCTGTTGAGAGCAAACCCGAAGCCTGGGTCGTGAATTTGCCCAGCCCCTGCACCGCCAGCGAAAAAATGATCGCGAACATGATGGAGTTACACAACCCAACGGCGATCATTGTCCAGACGGCCAGATGGCCCGCCGAGTTGATTGAAATCGCAACCAACGCAATAGCTACGGTAGCGCAAACGGCCAGAATAGAGGACGGCTTCACCGATTTTAGCAGAAGTGCACCCACAAACCGGCCAATCAGCATGCTCCCCCAGTAAAAAGCCACATAGCTGTTCGCGTCTTTTTCCGAAATATGGATGGCATCCGTAATGTAGTTCGTCAGGAAAGTGCCAATGGACACTTCGGCACCGACATAACAGAAAATGCCGCCGAGGCCGAACCGAAGATTCCGAAACGAGAAAACACTTTTTCCGGATTCTACCTCATTTGTTCCGGCAGTAGCTTTGATGACAGGTAAGCGAAGCCACCACACAACCAGCGCAATACAGGCCAGTAACGCAGCGATTCCCAGGTAGGGATACCGGACGGCATCGCTCGATGCATGACTTTGTTCGAGCGGAGCCAGAATAAAATAAGCCCCGAACAACGGCGCAACGGTGGTTCCGATGGAGCCTACTCCCTGAATTAGCGTTAGTCGGGAAGAGGCCGTTTTTGCCGGGCCCAAAATTGTGATGTACGGATTGGCCGCCACCTGCAACAACACAATACCAATGGCAATGATGAACAGTGCGGCCAGAAACAGCGCGTATAAATGCAGTGCCGAAGCAGGAAAAAACAAGATCGCTCCCACCGCAGCAATGGCAAACCCCATGACCATACCGGTTTTGTACCCCACTTTCTCTACAATTTTCCCGGCCGGGATCGACATAATTCCGTAGGTCAGAAAGAAGTAAAACTGAACCAGCGATGATTGAGAATACGTCAGGCTAAAACCCTTCTTAAAAAACGGCACCAGCGTATCGTTCAGACAGGTAATAAAGCCCATCATGAAGTACAGCACCGCCAGCGACAGCAAGGCCGGGGTATAGTTCTGGGCCGTTTGCCCGGACTGTTCGTCAACCGTTACGGTTTGTGTAGGGAGGTTCGCCATTCGTGTTAGTCCTGTAGGAGCGTGTTTGCTTTTTTCTCCGCGATAGCTTCCAGCGTCTTCCAGCACTGGTAGAGGCCGCGCGGAATGTGGAAGCAGCCTTTCCATTTACCACCTTTGAGTGACAACAGCACCTCACCCTGCCGGTTGAGATAGCCGAACCATTCGCCGTATTCGTCATCCGGAAAATGCGCCCATGTGTAGGCATGTACTTTCTCGAACCACTGCCAGCAACGTTCGTCACCCGTGTGCAGATACCCTTTTAACAAGCTGATGATGGTTTCAATATGCACCCACCAGAGCTTCTGATCCCATTCCAGTTGCTGGGGTGGATAACCTTTCACATCCAGAAAATAGAAGATCCCGCCGTATTGCTTATCCCAGCCATATTCCAGAATAGACAGCGTCTGATCGACTGCCTTACGCATCAACGCCTGATCGCCCGAACGCTCGGCCAGATCCATGATAAACCACATCGATTCGAGGCCATGACCCGGATTGACCAACCGCCCTTCGAACGAATCCGAGAAAGAGCCATCGGGCGCAATATGCTCCAGAATCAAGCCAAGATCGGGGCGGTAAAACTCCTCCATGACCGCACGGATACCCGATTCCATGGTTTGTTCGACCAATCCGGGTTTCAGGAGGGGTTCAATTTCCAGTACCAGATTGCACAGAATCATGGGTAGCGCAAAACTCTTCAGTGGTCGCGTTTCAGGAAATGCTTTGTTGTAGTCTCCTTTTGGATTATCCTTCCGATGGATAATGTTCAGAAACGTCTCTACCGCAATATCGGCGTATTCTTTAATACCCGTTGCCTGATACAACTGCCCAAAGGCCATGGTGGCGAAGCAATCGGAGAAAATATTGTACGGCTGAATGAGCGGTTTGCCTTCGCGGGTGAGTGAGAAATACCAGTTTCCGGCATCATCACGACCGTGTTCTTTGAGAAATTCGGCTCCCTGAATGGCGAAATCGAGCCATTCCTGCTTCTTTTCGACCCGGTTGTAGAGCATCGAGAAACACCAGACCTGACGCGCCTGTAACCAGACAAATTTATCGGTGTCATACACGGAGCCCTTCCGATCGAGACAGGTAAAATAGCCGCCAAACTCATTATCGATTGAGTTTTTCAACCAGAATGGGATGACATCATTCAATAGATTGTCCTGATAAAGACGTTGGTAATCGTTTAACTGCATGGCAGTGGGTAATGAACGTTTGCGTTGAACTAACCGTGTTTTCACTGCTTGATGCAGGTTCTTGAACCTTCTTACCAGCAGCAACTTATTTAATAATCATCTTTACAATCAAAAGACTCAAAATGACTATCAATTATAAAGAATCATTAACTTATTAAATGAATTTATTAAGTGCAAGGCGAAATACAGCATTATCTACTGTTGTCGCAAGCTTACTGGCGAATTTTTTTATGGAAGAACAGAAATTGTTTATTTAATAATATTCTTTCGAGATAATTCAACAAACAGTAAAATATTTGACAATAGCGCAGATTATCCAAATAATATCCTTTTGATAGCTACTTATATCAACGCCAGGACTCGATCTCTAACCAGAAGACAGGCCCCAACAATACCGGCATGTTCACCCAGCTTTGAGAGTTTCAGTTGCGTATCGGTATTGACCAGATTCAATGAATACTTGTTAATGGCTGTCTTGATCGGCAGCTCAATGTAATCGCCCGTCGATGCAAGGCTACCGCCCAGAATCACCAGCTCGGGGTTAAACACATTGATCAGAAAAGCAATGCCACGCCCGAGCCTGTCACCTACCCGCGCGATCAGGTCAATGGCCAGCACATCTTCATTTTTGGCCGCCTGGATAATATCTTCCATCATGATTGCTTCAGGAAGCGTATCGTTACGCGACAAAACAGAGGTTGATCCTTCCTTCAGCTTCTCACGAAACATACGGGTAAGCGCCCATCCGGAAGCTTCCGTTTCCAGACAACCTTTCTTGCCACAATGACAAATAAGTTCGTTATCGAAAATCGGGATATGACCTAACTCCCCTGCATAGCCGGACTTACCATAATACAACTGTCCATCAATCAGAATACCGACGCCAATACCGTAATCCAGATTTAGGAACAGAACGTCTTTTTCTTTCCCGACAGCACCTACGCAAAATTCGCCGTAAGCCATGGCGCGTGTGTCATTTTCCAGAAAAACCCGGATGCCTACTTTGCTTTGGATAATTTCACTCAGCGGCTGCTCGTCGAAGAAAAAGAAACTGTAACTATAGCCCGTCGAATAGTTGATCCGCCCTGACAGATTCAGGCCAATGCCCAGAATCCGGTCTTTATTAATGGGCAGGCTGGCAATGAAGTCATTAATGTACTGGCACAAAACCTCCAGCGATTCTTCTGTATTATCCAGTTTATAGGCCAGGTTCTCGGTAACTTTAATCAGGCTTTTCTGGAGGTTCAGCAGGCCAATATTGATGTGGCTGTGTTTTACATCGACGCCAATGAAGAAGGCAGAATCAGGAACAACCCCATATAAATTAGGCTTACGTCCGCCCGTCGATTCAATTTTACCGTAATCCTGCACTAACCCATCGCTGATGAGTTCATTAACGACTGTAGTAACTTTAGGAACGCTTATCGTTAGCTCCTTACTGAGTTCAGGTATGATTGCATTACCTGCATTGGCAAAATAGCTAAGAATATTCTGTTTAAAATTAAGGCCTTTGCTGCTAGTTTTAGAATTGGTTGACGACTTACCCATCAGATCCTCTTTACTACTTTTCCCCAAACTTACTAAGATCTGCCAATAGGCTGATGTGGGCCAGATTTTTATTTACAGATCGTTGCAGGACGCTACGGTTAGTCCATTCATTAATTGTAGCCGATTGGGACGGACACTTGCCTGGCTACTAACCTCGTTTCAGCTTTTGTTTTCGGCGTTGACGCCAGTATTTGATATCTGAGGTTAAATTTTCGAGAAAAAAAGACGGCCCTACGGATATATAGAATCCGGTATAATTGATCTGACTTTCGGGAATGTCTTTTTTTAATATAAAGCGGTATCCAATCAATGCATTTACGCCAAACCAGTGGAGTGGCCGGAGCCAACGTATCGTTGGAAACTGATACGCTGACAGAACGCCAACCCCAAGCGGCAGAAAAATACCACGAGCGACTTCAAAATCCTTGGCCTGATCGTCGTTGCGTTCGTAGCGGGAGTGTCCATAGCCAAATTCGATCGGTGTACTGACCTCGAATGAGTTTCGGCGAAGCCAGTAACGTTCATAATAGACAGTAGCAATACGGAGGTGGCGCGTCACAGACTCTGATGTATTTGGCAAAAGCCCCGGCTGGTCCAGATGCTGGTTGATAAAATAAAATCCGGCTCCTGCCTTGAAGCTGGCATCCCTTACTCCTTTAATAGCCGGTCGGTCATGCGTTGCAGGGAATAAAAATCCGGCCCGAATACCATAAACACTCACTGGTATGCGTCGGCCATTGTCGTTGCGCGTATCACTGAAGAAGTAGAATCGCTGATCGGTCGATGCAGTGAAGGTGAGCGCGTTAGGCCGCGTTTCAATGCCTTTAACCGTGTCTTTTAATGGGGTGACTCGCTGATTTGGCCGGGCAATAACTGAGGAAATTAGCTGAATGACCAGAAGCAATGTACTAATTGCTCGCAGGGGCCAATGGCCAGAAATCATTCCGGTTCGGTAAAAGCTTATCATAATGTTCGTGAGAACTATAACCGATAAAACCCCGGATGGTTAAAATGTTCTATCTTATTGTATTCTGAATGCAATCGAGGCTGTTTTTTCAGCAGCCTTTATCAGGTTTCGATTCGTCAACTCTACTCTCTGGCTATCAGGAGCTAACAAAAAACGCTAAATTGAGTATTTCAGAGTAATCCGGCTACGAATCGTCGACGAAGAAGGGGCTACTTTCTAAAAAAAATTCAATTTTAAAAATCGACACACGCCTGTTTCTTTACCTGCCGCAGGTAAATCCGTGCTTTCGTCTACATTATATTAGCGCTATTTTTTTGTACTTACTTTTGATGGGAACGTTCCCGAGAACGATTGCATAAAAAAATTCCGGTAATTTCTTCTTTATGTTTAGTTTTCTTCGAAAGCTTACGTAAAGTGCTCTTCAGCAATCAGATATCTAGATTTTTTCTTTGTCATTGAATAATCCATAAATGATAAGTATGCCTGTATAATTAACCCGGAATAAGTAGAAATCCTTATCCAGAATGCTTTGACCTACACAAAACAGTGTCATATCGTGTCTCACAAGCCATATTCAGCCTACAGCGCCGAGGAGTTCGCCCTCGACGATTTGTTCGTTCGCTGGGTTCAACACCCAACCGACGAAGAGGTGGTGGCTTATTGGCAAATCTGGCTGGCTCACAACCCAGAATGTGCAGATACGGTTGAGATTGCGCGTGAATTAGTTCGAACCGCTTCGCTACCCACCAGTCTGTTGTTAACCCCGGATGAAACATCGTCGGTATGGTGGCGTATTCGCGAATCGCTGCAAACGATGGAAGATCTCCGACCGTTGCAACCCGACGTTCGCGCTGTAGTTGGCTGGTGGTATTTTTTGAGAACGGTGGCGGCTACACTAGGTGTCGTTCTGCTCATCGGCTGGGCTTTATGGATACAGTATGGCCCTGATCAGTCAATAAAAACGATTACGACAACAGCTGGGCCTCCCCGAACCATTAATTTACCAGATGGCTCGATTGTACAGCTTCATGCCAATAGCCAGCTACGGTACGACCGGCGCGGTTTTGCCGGGCAATGGTCCGACGATACGCCACGGGCTGTATGGCTGGAGGGCGAAGCTGATTTTTCAGTAACTCATCGCAATGATACGTCTTCGGCGCGATTATTTCGGGTGCATACGCCCGACCTTACCGTTGAAGCCGTGGGTACAACATTCCGGGTTCAGCAAGGTCCCGGATGCACACGAGTAGCTCTGACATCGGGGCAGGTCAACTTACTACTCAATCAAAAGAAACCCATACGGCTTAACCCCGGCGACTCAGTCGAGGTAGCAGAGGGCTCAGTTCAGGCATTACCCTAACACTCCCTCCGTTAATATCTCAGCGTGCTTTATTAATTATCAACCTATCTATTACAAACTCTAAATTCTTACCTGAATGCAAAACACAATTACCTCTCAGCCGAGGCTACCATCTCTACGACGGTTATCTCCACGACGAACATGGCTCCCCTTACTTGGTCTGACGGCACTTACCCTGCTTGGGCAACCAGCCTTCAGTGCGCCCCCCACGGCCAAGTTTAAATCAGACAACCCAGCCCAGGAACGCTCCGTTTCAGGGAAAGTACTGTCTGGCGATGATAATACCGCGTTACCTGGCGTAAGCGTTGCCGTGAAGGGCACCACGCGCGGCACGACTACTGACGCAAACGGTGAATACCGGATCAACATTCCTACCAGTCAGGCCGTACTGGTCTTCTCGGCAGTCGGCTTTGTGAATCAGGAGGTTACTGTCGGCAATAAGTCGGCAATCAACATAACCTTAACGACCGATACCCGTGCCCTGAACGAAGTGGTGGTGGTTGGTTACGGTTCGCTGAAAAAGAGCCAGACAACCGGTGCCATCTCCTCGGTTACACCAAAGCAAATCACCGAACAACCCGTTACCAACATCGGACAGGCCATGCAGGGTCGGGTAGCGGGTGTGGATGTGGCTCAGTCGGGTAGCCGCCCAGGTTCCGTACCAACGATCCGTATCCGTGGGCGTCGTTCGTTCAACGCCGGTAATGATCCATTGTATGTTGTGGACGGAATACCGCTTGCCAGAGAGTACGAAGACATCAACCCGAACGATGTGGGTTCGATGGAAATCCTGAAGGATGCTACCGCAACTGCAATCTACGGTGCCAGAGGTGCCAACGGGGTCGTACTGGTTACGACCAAGCGGGGTAATCCAACGGGTAAAACAACCATCAGCTACGATAACTATGTTGGTTTTACCGATGCCCTTGATAAAGTCCATCTGTTCAGCGGTTCCGAGTTTGCCGAATTCGTCCGCGAAGCTTATCGAACTACGGGCAACTACAAAGACGTAAACGGAAATCCAGTCCCAACAGGAGTAGCCGATGCCTATGCTGACTCGAAAGTGGCAGTACTGGGTGGCGACCCGAACGTAGCAGCTGGCCTTGCCGCGAACCGGAATACGGATTGGCAGTCGTTGATTCTGAAACAGGGGATTCAGCAGAACCACTCATTGGGCATTCAGGGGGGCAATGAAAAAACGCAGTTCTATATTTCGGCTGGCTTTTTTCAGGATAAAGGGATCATGCCTGGGCTTGATTTTACCCGCTATTCATTACGTGCCAATGTTGATCACCAGATTAATAAGGCACTTAAAGTGGGGCTTGCTTCGTATATGATGTACTATCTGCGCAACGGGGAGAACCTGAACCCATACAATTTTACGCTTCAGCAGAATCCGCTTGGTCGGCCTTACGATGATAACGGAAACCTGATTTTCTCGCCTACCAATGATGCACTGCTCACCAATCCGCTTGCTGAGGTTATACCGGGAGCACAGATTGAGGAACGGAAGAAATACCGCATTTTCAATAGTGTTTATGCAGAGGTAAATATTCTCGACGGGTTAAAATACCGGGTTAATTTCGGGCCTGATTTTACGATCAACCGATATGGCCGCTTCATCGGTGCTCAAACGAACGCCCGGAAATTTGGTGATCCTCAGGCTTCTAATGCTGCCGCCTTTAATTTTGACTACACGCTGGAGAACGTCGTAACGTACAACAAAAAAATTGGCGATCACAATTTCGGTATCACAGCGCTGCAATCTATTCAGCGTGATAATTCCGAGTTTAATAACATTAACGTGCAGGGTGTTCCAGCCGAATCGCAGCAGTTCTACAATGTAGGCAATGCCAGTTCGGTACTGGGCGTAAGCAGTGGCCTGATTCAGTGGACCATCAACTCCTACATGGGCCGTGTCAACTATGACTACAAAGACAAATACCTTGTAACGGCCACGCTGCGCCGGGATGGATCGAGCCGGTTTGGCGAAAATACCAAGTACGGTAACTTCCCCGGTATTGCCCTGGGCTGGAATATCAACAATGAAGACTTCATGAAAGGATCTACCTGGGTCGATCTGCTGAAACTACGGGTCAGTCGTGGTTCGGTAGGTAATCAGGGCGTGGCACCCTATCAAACGCAGGGTCTGCTGGGTCGTACGGTGTATGCCTTTGGTAATACTCCTGCCTATGGGTATCGCCCCGAAACGATCGGCAATCCTGATTTGCGCTGGGAAACCTCAACGACTACCAATATTGGTGTCGATTTCAGCCTGTGGCGTGGTCGGGTAGCGGGTGCCATTGAATTGTACCAAACCCGAACGACCGATCTGCTGCTTTCTGACCAGTTGCCAACATCGATTGGGTTCAACGCAGTTACCCGGAACATTGGCGAAACCCAGAACAAAGGGTTAGAAGCCAGTATATCGACCGTGAATGTGAACACGAAGAGCGGCTTCAAGTGGACCTCCGATATCGTGTTTACCAAGAACACAGAATCCATCATTTCTCTCTTTAACGGACCTATTGATGATGTGGGCAACAAACGATTCATCGGCAAACCCCTGACCGAGTTTTATGACTATAAGAAAGCGGGTATCTGGCAGACCAACGAAGCCGACGCGGCTAAATCCTACCAGAGTGCTGTTGGTCAGATTAAAGTGCAGGATACGAATAATGACGGTAAAATCACGGCTGAGGACCGGGTGTTCCTGGGCTCCGACATTCCAACCTGGAGTGGTGGTATTACTAACCGGTTTAGTTATAAAGGGTTTGACCTCAACTTCTTTATTTATGCCCGGATTGGCCAAACCATCCTGAGCGGTTTCCACCGCGATAACAACCAGCTGGCAGGTCGATACCAGCAGATTAAAGTGGATTACTGGACACCTAACAATCCAACAAATGAGTTCCCCCGTCCTAACTCAAGCCAGGAATTCCCCGTGTACAACCAGGCTATTTATTACTTCGACGGTTCATTCGTGAAGGTTCGGAATATCAACTTTGGTTACACGTTCCCGGCAAGCATTACTTCGAAACTCCGTATGCAGTCGCTCCGTTTGTTTGCCAGCATTCAGCAGCCGTTCATCTTTTCGAGCTACCGGTCGAAGTATAACGGTGTTGACCCTGAAACAAGCGCAAGTGATGGTGTGGTCAGCAACGGTGTTGTGCCAGCTACCCGGGTAACGACCTTTGGTTTGAACGTCAAATTCTAAGCACACAGCCAGTAAGCGATGTGTTTATAAACATCTTAAGATTCAAAGACATGAAATCAACTATTTATCATAAATCATTCCGTATTCTGGCACTTACCGCTCTGCTATTCAGCGGCCAGGCCTGTAAGGATATACTGGATGAAAAAGTTATCTCCAATATTGGAAATGACTATATCAACACCCCAAAAGGTTTTGAAGATGCCAGCAAAGCCGCTTATTCGTCCATGCGAAATTTTTACGGATCGGAACGGGGGCTGACAATGACCGAATACGGTACGGACATCTACACCACTGGTGCTGATGGTAGCTACAAAGGGTTTCACTTTTACGACACCCAGATGAACAGCTTTGTTGATATCATTCAACAAGTGTGGGAAGAGTTGTATCGAGGCATCAATACCTGCAATGCCGTGATTGAACGTGCTCCGGCAGCTACCGTTTCGGACGCTACTAAAAAACTACGGGTAGCCGAGATGAAATTTCTGCGGGCGCATTATTACTTTATTCTGGTGCAACAGTGGGGTGGAGTCGACTTACGGCTGACGGAAACAATACTCCCAACAAAAAAAACCGGCCGGGCTACCGAAGCCGAAATTTATAAAGCGATTACGACTGATCTGGAAGCGGCTATAACGGATCTGCCTACCACCAAGGCATCTGCGCAATCGGCCAGTGATTACGGGCGGGCGACCAAATCGGCTGCCGAACATTTACTGGCTCGTGTCTATCTGACCAAAGCAACTTCGTCGGCTAAAGCAACTGACGATTATGCCAAAGCCGCGACCTATGCACAGAGCGTAATTGCCAACTATGGCTACAAGCTGTTGCCCGATTTTGCCAGTGTATTTGCGCAGGGAAGTGGTGAAATCAACGACGAAGTCATCTTTTCGGTACAGTACACATCTGATCCATTGACTAACGTTAATACGGCAAACCTGAATAATGGAGAAGGCAACAAGCTTCACTTATATTTTGGTATGCAGTACGACGTGCAGCCCGGCATGAAACGGGATATTGCAGGTGATCGCCCGTTTAAGCGGCTGCGCCCAACGACCTATTTGACCGAAACGGTTTTCAAAGATCGGGTAAACGACTCGCGCTACAAGAAAACCTTCAAGGATACATGGTTGAGCAACAACCCCGGAGCGAACCTGAATACCTCTTTTGACAACAGTAAGGCTAAGATGACATTGAAACTGGGCGATACGGCTATTTATATTCCGGGTGTTGAATGGACTGTGGCACAACGAGCCGCCAAGCCTTACCAGGTTTTGGTACCCAGCGCCTACACAGCAGCTCTCTTTCCAACGCTGCAAAAATTCCTCGACCCCAACCGTCCTGATCTAACCTACGAACCGGGTAGCCGCGATTATCTGGCGTTCCGCCTGGCCGAAACGTATCTGATTTTGGCCGAAGCTCAACTCAAGCAAGGTAAAACAACAGAAGCTGCTGCCGCGCTCAACGTAGTCCGTCGACGTGCTGCCTGGCCTGGAAAAGAAACGGCTATGGAGCTGACCCCTGCACAGGTGGATATGGAGATGATCATGCAGGAACGCGCCCGTGAACTGGCTGGTGAACAAACCCGCTGGATGGATTTAAAACGCTGGGGAAATCTGGTTGAACGGGTTAAATTATACAACCCCGATGCCGCTGCCAACGTAAAAGACATACATAATTTACGGCCAATTCCACAAACACAGATTGACCGGACAGAAAACGCAGGATTCAAACAGAATCCAGGATTTTAACGAATAACGTTTAAGTGGTAAAAGAGCGAAAGAGTGAATGAGTGAAAATAACTGCCAACTGGTTTTCACTTATTTACTCTTTCGCTCTTTCACCATTTACAAACAGTAGAACAGACCTGATTTGCCCTTATTTGAAGACGGAAAACGATTTATTTCACGATCAGTACCCGTGTGTATCGGGTCTATACTGACTATCCCATTTTTCTACCATGCAGGAGACTGTAAACAGGCGGCAGTTCCTCACTACGGCCGGATTATCGGCACTGGCCCTCACTACTGGCGTCAATCGGCTATTCGCCCAGGCAGAACTGGCAAAACCATCGGGTCTAAAAATTGCCTATTCGGCTATTACGTGGGGCGGCAATGATGCCCAGGCCATTACTGACCTGGCAGCCCTGGGCTATAAAGGAATTCAACTTCGGGCCAATACCTTTGGTCCATATAAAGCGAAACCTTCCGAACTCAAAGCCTTGCTCGACCAGAACCATTTGACACTGGCCATGTTTTCGAGCGGAAATGTCGAGATCGATCCGGCGAAAGAGCAAAGTACCATCGATATGCACGTGGCCCACGCTAGTTTTGTAAAAGCACTGGGTGGGTCGGCGTTTCAGATGACCAATAGCCTCCGTCCGAAAGACCGGTTGCCAACAACCGAGGAATTGAAACGGCTGGCCGTGGTCATGAACGAAATTGGCAAACAAACTGCCGATCTGGGCGTTCAGGCAACCTATCACAACCACATGAACCAACTCGGCGAAACCCCCGAAGAGGTAGACGTGATTGTGCAGGCATTGAACCCAAAATACACCAAACTCCTGCTCGACATTGCTCATTACAAGCAAGGTGGTGGCCAGCCCGAAAAGGCCGTTAAGCAGTATAAAGGCATCATTCATGCCTTGCATTTAAAGGATACGATGTCGCCTGTGCCCGATAAGCCAAACGATCCGAAAGCGTATAAATTTGTTGAACTGGGCCGTGGCAATGTCGATGTTCCGGCCGTTTTCAAAGCGTTGGAGGAGATCAATTTTAAAGGCTGGGGAATCATCGAGCTGGATGGCGTACCCGAGAAAGACAAAACAGCCGCTCAATGCGCCAGTATCAATAAGGACTACATTACGAAAACGTTAAATTTTCCACTATGAATAGTAATGAGCGAATGAGTGAATGAGCAAATAAATGAACTGCTCTATATTCGCTCACTCGCAATTCACTCATTCGCTCATTAATTATTCACTCAATAAATCATGAAACAATTCATTTTGACGGGGTTGCTGCTGACCTCTTTCCTGGCCGCACAAAATCCCCAGACGCCGAATACGCTTACCGACAAAGAAAAGAAAGATGGCTGGAAACTGCTCTTCGACGGTAAAACGACCAATGGCTGGCGGGGCGCTTATAAAGATAAGTTTCCGGAAAAAGGCTGGAACGTTGCCGATGGCCTGCTGACTATTCAGCAGTCTGATGGGTCCGAATCACAAAGTTTCGGCGATATTGTTACAACAGGCGAATACACTGATTTTGACCTGACGTTCGATTTTAAACTGACTGAAGGAGCCAATAGTGGTTTGAAGTATTTTGTCGTTGAGCATTCTCCCAAACCAAAGGGATCGGCCTTCGGACTGGAATTTCAAGTGCTGGATGATGATAAACACCCCGATGCGAAGCTGGGCCGTAATGGTAATCGTACCGTTGGTTCACTGTATGATCTGATTCCGGCCAAAAACAAAAAGGCGAACCCAATTGGCCAATGGAACACGGGCCGCGTTATATCGAAAGGGAAACACGTTGAGCACTGGCTCAATGGAACCAAAGTAGTAGATTACGAGCGTGGGAGCGAGAAATTCAGGGAGTTGGTAGCTCTGAGCAAATACAAAGCGCCGGAATACAACGCCAACGGTCGGTTTGGTGAAGCGCCAAAGGGTCATATCTTATTACAGGATCATGGCAATAAGGTGTCTTATCGGAACATAAAAATTAAAACACTTTAAAAACACATGGACCGCAGACGTTAGACTTTAGTTATTTCTAACTTTACTTCTATAGGTCTAATATCTAAAAGCCAGCATTTTACCCTCTGAATCACATGGAAAACCGTCGTGAGTTTATAAAAAAATCGGCACTGGCTGGGCTCGGAATGAGTTTCTCTGCTGGTAGCTATGCCCGCATCATCGGCTCAAATGATCGCGTTCGGGTAGGTATCATCGGATTTTCCGATCGCTTCCGTCAGTCACTGGCACCTGCGTTTGCCGAACATGCCAAAGCGCAGAACTTTGCTTTCGTAGGTGTTTCAGACATCTGGAGTCGCCGTCGTGAAGAAGCTGAACAATATCTGAAAGGAAAAGGCTGGAACGACGATGCTTTTTTCAAAGCCCGTAACAATGACGAACTCCTCGATCGCAAAGATGTTGATGCCGTAATCATCAGCACCGCCGATTTTCAGCATGCGCTCCATTGCACAGCCGCTGTCGAATCAGGCCGCGATGTCTATTGCGAAAAACCCTTTGCTGAATCATTAGACGATGCGCGCAAGGCAGTTAAAGCGGTTGAAAGCTCGAAAAAAATCGTTCAGGTCGGTTCACAACGGCGCTCTGCCCCGAACTACCATTCGGCCAATGATTTTATCAAATCCGGCAAATTCGGCGACATTACGATGGTCGAAATGACCTGGAACGTCAATCAGCCCGGTCGGTGGCGCCGGCCTAAATTAGTGTCTGAAATCCGCAAGGAAGATACCGACTGGGATCGCTACCAGCTCAACCGGCCTAAAGTTGCCTGGGACCCACGCAAGTATCTCGAATTCCGGTTATTCTACCCTTACTCATCCGGTATTCCGGGGCAGTGGATGTCGCACCAGATCGATACTGTCCACTGGTTCAGTGGCTTAGACCACCCACGAAGTGTCGTTGCCAACGGTGGCGTATATGTCTGGAAAGATGGGCGTGTCAATGCCGATACCTTTACCGCCGTGTTCGATTATGGCCCGGACAATGATAAAACCAAAGGTTTCCAGGTACTTTATTCCTCGCGCATGAATAATGAAGCGGGTGGCGTCAAGGAATACTATTTCTCGAATGGTGGTATGATCAACCTCGATACGAACAAGATTTCGCCCGAGGGAGGTCTGGAAGCTAAATACGCGAAAGAGATGAACATGCAGGCCAACCTGCTGCCAACTATGTCGCTCGGCGAAGCAGCCAAAATGGAAACTTCGGCCAACACCGGCGGTGACCCAATGACCTCGTTGCACATGCTCAACTGGATGCAATGCGTTCGCAGCCGCAAAGAACCAAACGCGCCAGCACGAGTAGGATTCAATCACTCGGTCGCCAACATTATGGCAACGATGGCGCTGCACACCGGCAAACGCGTAACCTGGGATTCGACCAAACAGGACGTGGTGGTAAGCTAAACTTTTCGGAATGAACAAGGTAAATGATGGAATCACTGAACATCATTTACCTTTGTTCATTCATTTTTAAAATTCCTGCACCAATCTGGCAATTGAGGCATTTTTTCACGGAACAGAATTCGTTATAAAGTTCGATAGCTGCCTGTGAATCAAAAGCGGTACGCATGCCTAAGCCAAGTTTTTCCCAACCGTCGGTCAGACGGTTTTTTTCTGGCGGTAACTGCTCCAGAAGGCCAATTGCCCGATCCAGAAAAGCCGGTTGGCCCCGATGATGGGCATAGGCTGCCAATAATGGCACAACCGCATTAATCACAAGCGTCGAAGCTGAGTTTATCCCTAGCGTTGGAACTGTTTTAGCCGTTGCCTTACCGAACCGATAATGCGACTGCCAATAATCTGACGGAGCTAGCTGAAATGCCTCCAGCAAAAGCTGTACATCATCATTCCCCACAAACAGCGAAAACAAACTGGCATGATGTGTCAGTAGCCGGGCGAATTGGGCCAAACGCAGTGTTGGAAAATTAGCTGGTCGCATTCGTCCCCATTTCCAGGCATGTTCATCAACCTGTTTGTTGGCAAGATCATACTTCGCCGATAGAAAGCGATACTCCCGTTGAAGCATTCTTACGTAGTCATCTGGCTCTTCGGCAGTATTAAGCAAGCCTGCCGTTCCGAAGAGCATCGCTTCGGTCTGTACCATCACATCCCGATGTTTTAATAATGCTTTCAACGGTAGGGCACAGCTCAATTGAGCCATCGGCTCGGCATTAACCTTAAAACCCATGTTTATGGCCAGCAGTCGATAGGCTGTTTCTTCCCAATCGCCCTTCGTTTGTTCAAATATCGCCCGAACACCATCGGCTTTACGTTCCAGGCGCTGTAGCATCGCTTTGTCGAGCATAGCTGTTATGCGCAACGGCTGAACAGACCGAAACTGCCCGGCGCATGGTATGACATCCATAGAATCGGCCAGGGTTTTAAATCGGTCGATTAATGCAGGCGATGTTATGAAGGCACACTCAAGCGTAGGCAGGGGCGCACCGTTTGCCCGATCGACCCGGCGGCCGGTTGCGGCACGGTCATCCAGCCAGACGACGTGCAGAATTACATTATCATAGGCCCGGTCGTGCTGATGACGGTGTGCCAGCCAATCCGACGTATGGGTATGCATTTCGACCGTTCCGCCCCATTCAACGTCGTTGATCAATAATCGCGCATTAAAGAAGTCGGGACCCGAATCGAGATTTCGAAAACCAGGATGTAACACCTGTACCGATTCTCCATCGGTGGTTGTCAGGTTGTTTTTAGTAAAATACTGATATTGCCAAAGAAAATATAAAAAGGCTTCAGGCACAGCGAAAACGTGTTGACAGTAAGCATTACCAGATGTCGTTTTCGGTTTAGAGGCAAGCCAAAAATAATGAAACTATTAATAGAATAACGTATACTTTAGTACATATCCGTCGAGCGTATTTTCGTAACATCTTTATCGTCGTTCTATGTCTGTATTTTTTCAGAAAGTTGTTTGGATTACGGGTGCTTCATCGGGTATTGGTGAAGCGATTGCCCAAACCCTGGCGAAGGAAAAGGTAAAACTGGTGCTGTCTGCCCGACGAGCGGATGAATTACAACGGGTAGCGGCTCAAACTGGCCTTCCTTCATCCGACATACTTGTTCTACCGATGGATATGACTGACATCGACAGTTTTCCTGATCATGTAGAAACCGTCCTTCAACACTTCAGTCGGATCGACTATGTATTTCAAAATGCAGGAATCACCCAGCGAAGCACTGTTGCCGACTCAGAGCTTTCGGTTTATAAACAACTAATGGATGTAAACTTCTTCGGTGTTGTAGCCTTAACGAAAGCGGTGTTACCCACAATGCTGAGCCAGAAAAGTGGCTCTTTTGTGGTAACAAGCAGTGTTGCCGGAAAATTGGGGACGAAACAACGCTCGGGATATTGTGCCAGTAAACACGCGCTACACGGCTTCTTTGATGCCCTTCGCGCTGAAACCTACAACGATGGTCTGCGAGTTACCCTGGTTTGCCCAGGTTACATAAAAACTCCGCTTTCGTTTCATGCCCTCAGTGCTGGTGGGCAGGTACATGGGAAGATGGATACCAATCAGGCGCAGGGAATGAGTGCAGAAGCCTTTGCCAAGCGCCTAGTAAAAGCAGTTTCTAAGGAAAAAGAGGAGGTTTATATCGGGGGTGCAGAAATCTACGGCATTTATCTTAAACGTTTCCTGCCGGGGCTGCTATCCCGAATTCTGCGCAATCGGGAGGGTGTATAAACAGATCGGTCGGATTTCTATGATTTACCTTTAGTTAGTTAAATCATAGAAATCCGACCGATCTGTTTACTGAGAACTACTTACCGCTGATAGCGACACCTTTGCTTTTGCCTGCCTGCTCCATATAATCTACGGTCAGATGGCAGAGTGATTTCATACCAAGTACAAAGCAGCTTTCATCAATCTGAAAATCAGGCGTATGGTGTGGAGCTGCATCTTCGATCTTTTTACCCTTTGTCATGCCGCCCAGAAAGTAAAAGAATCCTGGCACTTTCTGCTGGTAGAATGAAAAGTCTTCGGCACCCGTCTGAGCGGGCGTAAGTCGAATGTTATTCTTTCCGGCTACCGCTTCAAGCGTTGGTACCATCTGATCGGTCAGCTTAGGATCATTGTAGGTGACGGGATACATGACTTCAATCTTAACATCAGCCTTGGCTCCGGCACTTTCGGCAATATTGGTCGCGATTTCATTGATCCGGCGATGGATTGTTTTCTGCATTTCATTATCCAGCGATCGAATTGTACCGATCATGTTCACCTCTTCCGGAATGATATTCTGCCGAATTCCGCCATGAATGGCGCCGACCGTCACAACGGCCGCATTTTCGGTTAACGGTAAGTTCCGGCTCACGATGGTTTGCAAGCCCATAATGACCTGCGCCGATGTCACAATGGGGTCAACACCCGACCACGGAGCTGCACCATGAGTTTGCTTCCCTTTAATTTTGATGGCATACGAATCGACGGCAGCCATCGTTGCGCCCGGCCGATATTTAATCGTACCCACTTCGGTCTGCGAGTTGATGTGCAGCCCGAAAATGGCGTCTACTTTCGGATTTTCGAGTACACCTTCTTTGACCATCAGGTAGGCTCCACCTTCTTCGCCCGTTGGAGCTCCCTCTTCGGCAGGCTGGAATATAAATTTCACCGTTCCTTTCAACTCACTCTTAATGGATGCCAATACCTCAGCAGCCCCCATCAGCATAGCCACATGTGTATCGTGTCCACAGGCATGCATGATACCCGTTTGCTGACCATTATATTCGGTATGGGCTTCTGACTTAAACGGCAAATCGACTCGCTCGGTAACAGGTAGTCCATCCATATCAGCCCGCAGCGCTACTACGGGTCCGGGTTTACCACCTTTGAGTAAGCCAACTACGCCGGTTTTACCAACACCCGTTTTCACTTCGATACCGAGCGATTGCAGGTGAGCCGCAATTTTTGCCGCTGTCTGAAACTCCCGATTACCCAGTTCAGGGTGCTGATGAAAGTCGCGACGCCAGGCCACTACTTTCTTTTCAAGCCCTTCGGCGGTTTTATCCATGCGGGCGCTCAACGTAGTTCCTTGTCCCAGCACCGTTTGAGCAGTAAAACTCATGACTGCCAGAACACTGGCACATAATTGATATTTACCCATTGAATTGTACAATTTTTTCCTCTAATGACATCTTTGTAATGCAATTTACACGAAATCCATATAAAATTTGGCTTATCACGCCTTATTAATACTAATCAGCCTACCAATACTATTTTTTATAAAATAATTATCATAGCTATTATAGCATGAAAAGTACTTGTTGGCTAGGCATTAAATTGGATTATTACTCTTTATATGGATAGTCTTGGGGCTGAACCAGGCAGACAGCTTAGGGCAAATGTTTCAATATGGTCCAAAATAAGTGACTAAAATATATATTTAATTTACATATATGTGTAAATTTTCGTAACTAAGTAGGTTAAGTAACCAGTAGTATATAAATCATAAGAATATTGCAAAATTTTCCTACCACTTATCCTTAATTTTTATTATTTGTAAGTTAACTTTGTCTCCCTTTTTTGTGGGTTATTATCTTTTTCTAACAACTACTGTTTTATGCACAAAATTTTATTGGGAAGCTGGCTTCTTGCGTTGCTTTTCTGTTTGCCAGTTATGGCGCAGGATATAGCCGTGAGCGGTCGCGTCACTTCATCAGACGACGGCATCGCATTACCAGGCGTAAGCGTGCAGGTTAAAGGAACAACTCGTGGGGCAATAACGGATGCCAGCGGGAACTATCAGATCAGTGTTCCAGCCAATGCAAGACTAGTATTTAGTTTTATCGGCTTTACAAGCCAGGAAATTGCAGTCGGCAATCAAAACACGATTAATGTTGTCTTAGTTGCTGGTTCACAGAGTTTGGACGAAATTGTCGTAACAGCTCAGGGCATTGAGCGTGACAAGCGCTCGCTCGGTTACGCAACCCAGGAAGTAGGCGGTAATATCCTGGCGCAACGGTCAGAGCCGAACCTACTGAACGCTTTGCAGGGCAAACTGGCTGGCGTAAACATTACGGGATCCAGTGGCGCGCCAGGCGCTTCAACCAACATTAACATTCGGGGTATTACGTCATTCAACGGAAGCAACCAACCCCTCATAGTTGTGGATGGCATTATCTTCAGTAACGACGTCAACCTTACCCAGAACACGCTGTTCGGTACGCAGCCGTCTAACCGTCTGGCCGATATCAACCCAGAAAGTATTGAGTCGGTCAACGTACTGAAAGGACCTGCAGCAGCCGTTTTATACGGTTCACGGGCATCGGCTGGTGCTATCGTTATTACGACCAAGTCGGGCCGTAACCAGAACAATAAAACGGAGGTAACCGTCAATTCCTCGTATAACGTTCAGGATGTGTATGGTCTGTACCCATTCCAGAATTCCTATGGTCAGGGAGCCAATAATGCGTACGTTAATAACTCAACAAACTCTTGGGGCCCCTCTTTTACGGATGTTACATCGGTGACGAATCTTCAGGGGCAGACAGTTCCTTACAAGGCCTATCCGAATAACGTACGTGATTTCTACAAACAAGGTAGCGTCATTCAGAATTCTGTCAATATTGCCTCTGGCGATGCCACTCGTAATTACATAATTGCCGTTGGTAATACCTTACAGAATGGGATTGTGCCGAACTCGAAGTTTAACCGGACTAATGTGCAGCTTGGTGGCGAGACTAAGTTGCAGAATGGATTGAAAATCAGCGGAACAGGCACTTACGTTCAAACAGTATCGACAGGTATTCCGGGCGGTAATGGAGCCAGCGCATTTGGTCAGATGACACGGATACCGCGCAGCTACGATTTAGCGAATGAGCCGTATCAGGACGCTAACGGAAAGAGCATTTATTTCTCGACTACGATTAATAACCCGCAATGGAGTGTTAACAATGAGCGGCTCGACAGTCAGGTAGACCGCTTTTTTGGGAACTTCCAATTGAGTTATGACATCGCATCGTGGTTAAATGTGGCTTATCGTGTAACGGGCGATACCTATACCGACCGTCGCAAATTGACCCTTCCAATCGGTGCAGGTCGTGCGCCACTGGGGCAGGTCCAACAGGATAACTTCTTTCGCAATGAGTTGAACGGAGATTTGTTGATCAGTGCCCGAAAAGACAATTTGTTTATAGAAGGTCTCAATGCGAACCTATTATTAGGCAATAATATTAACCAACGGAGAACCCAGGAAGTGGCTGCTGATGCAGCATCCTTAACCATTCCGGGCTTCTATAATCTCAGTAATGGAACCGTATTTACAGGTAGCGCCGAAACGACTACTTTGCGTCGCCTGGTTGGTTACTACGGTCAGTTGTCACTGAATTACAACAACTATTTATTCCTGGAGTTATCAGGACGCGCTGACCAGTCATCTACTTTACCGAAAGCGAACAACACGTATTTCTATCCTTCTGCTTCGGTTAGTTTTGTACCAACAGATGCATTTAAGATTAATTCTGACGTCCTCTCATACGCTAAAGTTCGGGCAAGCGCTGCCCGCGTAGGTCGCGATGCAGATCCTTATTTGCTAAACTCGGTGTATACAACATCGGGCTACGGGAATAACGTTGCCAGTATCACTTTCCCATTGGCTGTAAACGGTGGTAACGTTCCTGGTTTTGGTATTAGCAGCCGTATTGGCAGCAATAACCTCAAACCTGAATTTGTTACTTCCTACGAAGTAGGGATTAACCTCGGATTTTTCAAAAACCGGTTAAGCATCGATGCGACATACTTCGACTCACGCAGTACACAACAAATTTTCAACGTGGCCGTATCGAACTCGTCAGGGTATGATACCCGTACAACCAACGTTGGTGAGCTGAATAACAAGGGGATTGAATTAGTCCTCAATGCCACACCTTTGCGGATAGGCGGTTTCAAATGGGATGCGACTTTAAACTACACACTGATCCGGAATAAAGTTGTATCGATTGCTCCTGGTGTGACATCATCGCAAATTACCGGTAACGTATTCGGCGGTATCATACCTTCCATTTATGTAGGTCAACCATACGGCGTAGTTGTTGGAACAGCTAATGCGCGGGTTCAGAATACGGACCCCACTGGCTTATATTATGATGCAACAGGCCAATTTGTAGGTCAATATGTTGTCAATGGAACATCTGGGCAGTTTGCTCCGGGTATTGCCAACGCTGTAATCTCAAGTCCGCAGGCTAATTATACGGCGGGTCTGACCAATACATTCTCATACAAAGGTCTGGCTCTGTCGGTGTTGATCGATACCCGTCAAGGTGGTCAGCTTTATTCATTTGGTGCTGTAGATGCCCGGTCAAATGGTTCGTTAGAGGTGACGGGAGTTGACCGTGATCAGCCACGCATCCTGCCCGGTGTGATTCAGAATGCCGATGGAACGTTCCGACCTAATAACATTCAGATAGCACCACAAACGTACTGGGGTGCATTAGGTGGCTTAGCTTCCGAGGGTGCTGTTTTTGATGCGACCGTTTATCGTCTGCGCGAAGTAGCTCTCAATTACACATTGCCCAAGAGCTTGCTGAGTAAAACGCCTTTCGGCTCTATTTCAGTTGGCGTTAGTGGTCGTAATTTGTATTTCTACGCTCCAAATTTCTTTGGTGATCCAGAAACGAATACGCAGGGAGCGGGTAATATTCAGGGCCTAGACCTAAATGGCCCGCCTAATACGCGGAACTTTGGCGGTAACATACGGCTCACTTTTTAACATCCTTATTTGATCTACTCATGAAATTGATAGCCTATAAAAGCTACTTTCTCGTCCCTCTTTTTCTGGGAATGGGAGCCTGTAGTAAATATTTAGACGTTAACGTAACGCCCAATAACCCTACATCAGTAACGCCAGCCGTTTTGTTGCCGGGTGCTCAGGCAGGTTCCGCCTTTGCGAACGCCAATGAAATAAATCGCTTTTCATCTGTAGTAATACAGCAGTTGTCTGGAGCGGGAAATAACCCAGCCAATTATGATGTATACCAAACGAATGGAGCTGATTTAAACAACCAGTGGACCGGTGAACTTTATGATGGAGCACTGGTTAACTACCAGAAATTAGTTGAATTAGGCGATGCCACGGGTTCAAAAGCTTATACGGGTATTGCCAAAATACTGAAGGCTTATACGTTTAGTGTTGCCACAGACCTTTGGGGAGATATTCCTTATTCTCAGGCATTACAGGGCGAAGCGTTCCTTAGCCCTCGGTTGGATAAGCAGGAGGATATTTACAAAGGCAACACGGCACAGGGCATTCAAAGCCTGTTCGATCTGGTACGCGAGGGAATTAAAGATCTGGATGCTGCTTCTGCCACAAAACCGGGTGCTGATGACCTGATTTATGGTGGAGATCTGGCTAAGTGGAAGCGGGCTGGCAATACCTTGCTACTAAAGTTTGCCATGACTATCAGTCGTAAAGAGCCAGCTTTAGCAACGAGTGTTATTAATGAAGTACTGACAGCCAATAACTACATCACCGCTAATAGCGGGGATATGAACTTTACCTTTGGAGCCAGTGTAGGAAGCCAGGACCCACGCTATACCTATACAAATATCAGTACCTTTAAAGATGACCTTATTTTAAGCACACGGTACTTAAATCTCTTGAAGGGCTTCAATGACCCTCGTCTGCCCATTTTCTTTACGAAGCCGGCGGCTGATTATGTATCGATCGATAACGGCTTTAGGGGTACTCTGCCACAACCCATAACGAGCTGGTCACGGTATAACAAATACGTCGTTGGTAATGCTGGTGAAGGTCCTGTACGATTGGCAACAAACTTCCAGCGGGCATTTATTCTGGCTGAAGCCGCCCTTCGGCTGGGTACGCCGGGTGATCCGCAAGCGCTTTATACCGAAGGCATCAGAGCATCGATGACATTGGCTGGACTTACTGCCGATCAGATCAATGCCTACCTGACTGCAAACCCAACGGTAGCAACGTTAACGGGAACCAATGAGCAAAAGATTGCTCAGATTATTACCCAGAAATACATTGCCTTTACCGGAAACGGGCTGGAAGCCTTTAATGATTACCGTCGGACAGGATATCCTGTTCTGCAACCTTCGCAGAACGCGGCTGGTATTGATGGCACCCGGCCAGTTCGGGCAGTATATATCAATGCTGAGCTTCAACGGAATACAAACTTCCCCAACCCAGCTCCCCAATCGAATGTCCGGGTATGGTGGGATGTCGACTAAAACTTAAAGACTTCAAACACGCAATTGCATGAAAAATATAATCATAAATCTGTTGCTGCTTGCTTTGGTAGCTGGTAGTAGCTTTTCCTGTAAAGATGATCAGGTATATAGTGACCTGGTTCGCGACAATCGACCGGCAGTCCCAGTAACCTTTCCGGGTGCAACAACGTATGGATTTAATCCATATATTACTAGTTCACTGGCGGCCGGTGGCGCGATTCAGTTTACATTGTCAATTCCATCAACCAGTGGTCGTACGATTAAGGAAATTACCAAAGTGGTAGGTGGGGCAACAGGCATAAACGTAGCGACACTAAATGCAGCCACAGCTACGACAGCTTATAACCCAGCCCCCATTGCCGGTAGTGGAACAACGGCTGTTTTCACCACGACAATTGCTGATTTCAAAAAGAAGTACCCAACGGTACCGACTACACCAGCAACTCAGGCGAACACGTTTACCGAAATTCAATTCATTTTTCTGGTAACTCTTGACGATGGTACCCAAATCGTTCCTGAACCTGTTCGGGTAAGAATTGTGGCCTAATTAACGCTGCCAGACCAGTATAAAAGCCCTCCAGATGATGTCTGGAGGGCTTTTTATTTTCAATAGATTTATCGACTTTTAGAACAGGTGTATTTTCACGTCTTCTAGTCTTTAGTAATGATTAGTACTATTTATAACATGTACTTACGCCGGCTTAATCATTGAAAAAAAACATACTCACAGACTAAGTATTTTCCTTAAATAATTCTATTTCACCAAACGTTAAATTATACTTTTTTAAATGAAAAAAGTCAAAATAATTTATTACAAGTAAAGAAATTCAATTTTAATTATTCGTATTAAATCATCTTATTCAATATTTTCGCCAAAATTAATACTGCACTTAATTAAGTATAAATAACTAATATCAATTTTTACATCTTACAGAGTAAACTCGTATTGACTTATCAGTACCAACTTCACTAATTTTTCCGGCTGTATTCTACATTCCAGTAGTACATTTAATCTCAATAAAGGACATTAAATCCTGATTAACAGCAGCATTTACATCTTATTCTATAGTGTAAGATAATAACTGCCTTATGGTTTATTACGGATGAAATACGACCGAATCAGGACATATCAAAATCATTTCTATGAAATTTATCAGCTACCAATTAGTAAATAAATACCAACTGGAAGTCATAGCATATATATGATAAACAGGTCTCCTGGACTTAAAGAATTCCAATCGAATTGCTTTACTGCGGGGGTTAATCCTATTAGTTGTTACTTTTCATTTTACTCTTCACCAGTAGCGCCCCTTATCGGAATATTACAAAAAATTCCTAAGTCACAGTACAGATATTATTATTCTACATACTAACTTTGTATTCCCATTTTGGGATTTTTAAAATGTTTCTAACAACTACTGTTTTATGAGCAAAATTTTATTGGGAAGTTGGCTGCTTTCGCTACTTTTCTGTTTGCCAGCTCTGGCGCAGGATGTAACCGTGAGCGGACGTGTCACTTCATCCGACGACGGGTCTCCCCTACCAGGCGTGACCGTACAAATCAAAGGTGCTACCCGTGGTACAAACACCGATGCACAGGGTAATTACCGACTAACTTCTCCAGCCAATGGTCAGTTGGTTTTTAGTTTTATTGGCTACACGACACAGGAAGTCCCCATCAACAATCGATCAACAATCAACGTCGCCCTCGCTGGCGATTCTCAGCAACTCAGTGAAGTAGTCGTGATTGGTTATGGAACCCAAAGCCGTCAGGACGCTACCGGTAGTATTGGATCGGTAAAAGGTTCGGCGATTGCTCAGATGCCGATCCAAAGCTTTGAATCGGGCCTGGCAGGTCGTACACCAGGGGTTCAGATTACGGTTCCGAATGGTGTACTTAATAACCCACCGGTTTTCCGGATTCGCGGAACAAACTCCATTTCGCTTAGCTCGTATCCGCTCATCGTTGTCGATGGTGTACCTACCTTCACCGGTGATCAGGGTTCTACAAACGCTCCCAGCAACCCGCTGGCCAGTATTAACCCGAACGACATTGAGAGCATGGATGTAGCCAAGGATGCGGCTGCAACTGCTATCTACGGAAGCCGCGCAGCGAATGGCGTGGTATTTATTACCACCAAACGCGGCAAATCGGGTAAAGTAAAGGTTAACTATGATGGCTGGGTAGGTTTTTCAGATACCTATCGCTTACCTGAGATGTTGAATGCCAGCCAGTATATTAATTACAAATCGGCGGCAGTAGCCAATAACCCCACAGCATCGACCGTAAAATTTACGCAAACCAACGACGCCAACGGAAACCCCATCGATACGAAGTGGTACGACTACATTTATCGGAAAGCGGTTTCGCATAGCCACAACCTGAATATTTCGGGCGGCAGCGAGAACACAAACTACTATTTTTCAGCGGGTTACACAGCCCAACAGGGTATTATCCGTAAGAACGATTTCAACCGCATGAACGTGCTGTTTAATGTCGACAGCAAGCTTAGTAAGTTCTTTACCATTGGCGGCAAAATCGCTTATTCTAACGAGAGAAATCTCTCGGCGGGTTCGTCTGGATCGTTGAACGGCGAATCGTTCAATACCAGTGGTCTGGGACGTGTTGGCCTGGTATTACCTCCAATTCTATCTCCCTACAACAATGATGGCTCGTACAACCTTAACGGGTCTGCTATCGGTTTTGCCAATAACATTGCTGGAACTTCTGTTTCCTACCCCAATCCAGCGCCTATGATCGACCTGAACCGGTCTAACACAGAAAATGACCATATCCAGTCTAATGCTTATCTGCAATTCAAACCGCTGGATTGGATCACGCTGAGAAGTAGCTATGGCATTGATTATCTGCTGGTTGACAATGATCTCTACCAGTCGCCGATTACCAGCGACGGTTACGCCAGCAATGGTAATGCCACAGCTAACTTCCGTAAGTTAAAAACATGGTTATGGACCAACACCGCCCAGTTTGACCGCTCGTTTGCTGGTTCTCATAACTTTAGCCTTCTGCTTGGTCAGGAACAGCAACGTACGACCCAGACGGGTTATGGCTTAAACCGCATCAACATATCTGACCCCAACTATACGGTGATTCAGGCCGGCTGGGCAACCAGTAACGCATCAAGCGCACTTTACACCGAAAACTATCTGCTATCCGTTTTCGGGCGGTTGAACTATAACTTCAAAGAGAAATATTTCCTTAGCGGCAATCTGCGTCAGGACGAATACTCGGCACTGGGCGTGAAAAAAGGTACATTCTATGGCCTTTCGGCTGGCTGGGAAATTTCACAGGAAGGGTTCTGGAAGTCGGCTCACTTAGACAATGTGTTCAGCAACTTTAAAATTCGGGGTAGCTACGGTAAAGTAGGCAATATCGGTGGTATCAACGATTACTCACCCTATTCGCTCTATGCATCTGGTCTGTATGGTGGTGTGCCAACCCTGTATTTCCAGAGCGTGGGTAATACGAACCTGAAATGGGAAACCAGTACCAAAACCGATGTCGGTTTTACGTTTGGTTTGCTCAACAACCGCATTACGGGCGAGCTGGCTTATTACAAAAACGACATCGACAACCTGATCCTGAACGTAGCACAGGCTCCCTCTACGGGTATTCCGGGACCACTTGGCCCGGTTACGTCTGTCGTATATCCTCCACAAAACGTTGGAGCGATGTATAACAAAGGGCTAGAAGTTTCGCTTAATGCGCGGGTTATCAACACCAAAGCTTTTCAGTGGTCGTCGAATTTCAACATAACCTTCAACAAAAACGAAGTGACGGCACTGGCTCCTGGGCTTAATGTAATCCAAACCTCTACGGGTTCGCTGGAAACAGTGAACCAGACGGCTCCCGGTTACTCACTTGGCCAGCTATGGGTCGTTCGTACGGGCGGTGTTGACCCGGCAACGGGTAAGCGGATCTTTATTAACTCGGCTGGTCAGAATGTTTATTACCAGTATTATGCCCCAACTGGTCAGTTCAACTACTCGACCACGCCCGATGGAAAAACCCGTTATGTAAGCCCAACGGGCGGTTCATCGATCACTCAGGCGGCTGATGGCGTGATGTACGCCAACGTTAACCCCAAAGTGTATGGCGGCTGGGACAATAATTTCAAGTATAAGAATTTTGATCTGGGCGTACTGCTCACCTATCAGTTAGGTTTTTATGTCTACTACGGTACTAATGCCGGTCTGCACGATCAACGTTTCTGGAACAACGCTACCGATGTGCTGACCGATGCCTGGCAAAAAGAAGGGGATACCGGCAAAAAATACGCGAAGCCCGTATTTAACGATAACACGTCTAATGGATCGGCGTTCCCGATGGACATCAACGTGTTCAAAGGTGACTTCCTGAAAGTACGGTCCCTGACCCTGGGTTATACGCTTCCAGCGGCCCTGCTGTCGAAGGCGAAAATCACGAATCTGCGTTTTTACGTGAGTGGCCAGAACCTGGGCGTACTCACCAAATACCCTGGTCCTGATCCAGAAGTATCGTCGAATGGCTCGGGTATTGGCGGTAACAGCAGCCAGGGCGTTGACAGAAATACGGTCGGCAATGCCCGCACCATCACCATTGGCCTCCGGGCTGGCTTCTAATTTTGACAGGAAGAGATATCATGAAAAAGAAAATAAATAAGTCAATACTAGTTTGTCTGACACTGTCACTGTTGGGACTCAGCTCCTGCGACAGGACTCTGCTTAACCCCATTCCCCAAACTACCGTTCTCGACGCTTTGGCCCTGAGCACACCAACCCGTGTGCAGAACCAGGTACTATCGCTATACGGAGCGTTGAAAGATGGGAATTTCTACGGTGGTCGGTACGTGATTTACGGCGACATTCGGGGTGAGGATTTCATTAATGAGACCTCTAATCTGGTTACTGGTTCAGATGTATGGGGCCTGAATGCAACGAACAGCGCCACGGCTGTTGTCAACTTATGGTACTTTGGTTACCTGACCATTAACAAGTGTAATCTGTTTCTGGATGGCATGGCGGCTGGAGGTACTACCGTTGTTGGTACCGAAGCTGCGGCTAAATACATTGCCGAAGCTAAATTTATTCGGGCTTTAAGTTATTATAGCCTGCTCCAATCCTATGCGCGTCCTTATGCAGATGGCAATGGCAGCAAACCCGGCCTTCCACTTCGGTTGACAGGGATTAGCAGCGTTGGGCAGTCAAATTTAGCCAGAAGTAGCGTTGCCGATGTTTACGCGCAGGTTCTGAAAGATTTGAACGAAGCCGAAGCCGCATTGCCCGCTACGTATGCCACAAGCTCAGATAACACAACCCGTGCTCATAAGAATACGGCTATTGCGTTAAAGACACGGGTTTATCTGACCATGCAGAATTACGCCAGTGTTGTTACAGAAGCGAATAAAATCGTTAGTGCAACAGCGCCTTTCAAGGCCCCAACGGGTGTAGCCAACACCTTACAGCCTGATATTACGGCGATATTCACCAACTACACCACTCCCGAATCGATCCTGTCTATGCCTATGACATCAACAACGGGCGATTTTCCGGGTACGCAGAACCAGTTGGCCTATTATTATTCGCCAAGTTCGGCAAACGGCGGTGTAGGTAATTCGGAGTATTCGCTGAACGCAAAAGGAATTATAGCGGATACAACCTGGCGGGCATCCGATAAACGGCGTTCATTCGTGAAGCAAACGGGTACTACAACCGCAAAATACTGGCTGACCAAGTATAAGGCCGGTAGTCCGTTTACCGATTACGTACCTGTTATGCGCTACTCCGAAGTGTTGCTGAACCTGGCTGAAGCCAAAGTTCGAAGCACCAATGCCATCGATGCCCAGGCCGTAGCGCTGCTGAATGCGGTTCGCAATCGTTCAGATGCCACAAAAACCTACACAGCTGCCAGCTTTGCCACATCTACCGACCTGATCAATGCGATCCTGCTGGAACGGCGGATTGAATTTTTAGGTGAAGGCTTACGGAACAATGACCTGATGCGTCTGTTACAGACAATCCCGGCGAAAGGAACGGTACCTGCGAAAGCGCCATCTGAACCAAACTATATCTGGCCGATTTCGTCGTCTGAACTGGCCTTGAATTCGTTAGCTACTGATAATTAACACAAGCGAATTATGGGTTTGTAAGAGGTTATCTCAACTGGGATAACCTCTTTTTTTATCCCCGATCTGCCTTCACTACTCACCGAATAGACAAACTATTTCGTATTTTAGAGGAGCAACAATTTTCTTTATGAAGAACTTTCGCCGGGCGCCAGTCATAAAAATTAGTTATATCATCTGCTTTAGCCTGTTACTGCATTCGGTTAGTGCGCAGGCTCAGGATGTATCAGGCCAACCTCCCCGAAACTGGCCTTATCTCGACCCCACCGCCGATTCGGTAGCCGGAATTAGCTTGTATAAAGCCTATGAGTTGCTGAAAGGTCGAACGTCGGTTCCGGTTGTGGTAGGTGTCATCGATTCGGGAGTAGACATCGCTCACGAAGATTTGCGGGATGTCATCTGGTCAAATCCTAAAGAAATCGCTGGTAACAATACGGACGATGACAAAAATGGCTATACCGACGATCTGAACGGGTGGAACTTCATGGGTGCCAAAGACGGCACTACGTATGAATACGACCAGCCCGAAATCACGCAGACGTATACCCTCCTGAAAGACAAATACGATCAGGCAAACCGCGCGAACCTGTCTCCAACTGAAAAACGGCAATATGACACCTATCAGGCGGCCAAAAAGATCTTTCTGCAACGTTACCAGGGAGTGCGGTCGAAACGGCTGGCCTTCGCAGACACGACCCAATTCTGGAAAGTAGCCGCCCGGATCGGTACGCTTTTGCCAGACAGCGCACTAACGCAAAAAGCGATTCGGACTGTTAACCCAGGAAACGATTCAGTAGCGCTAGCTGTCCGTGATTTGCTGGCCAGTGCTTACAATCCAGCCTATGGATCATTCCTGGCCTATACCAAATTAATCCGGTTGAACTGGGCGCGATTTAGATTGGTAACCGCCAGTGATGCCGACATTGCCTACAATCCAGCGTATAATCCCCGTCAGGCGATTGGCGACAATCCGGCTGATCCTACCGAACGCTATTACGGTAGTCCTACTTTAGTAATTGGCCAATCGCAGCAACTAGCCGTTCATGGAAGCCATGTGGCAGGTATCATCGCTGCCAGACGCGGTAATGGCATTGGCATCGATGGTATTGCCGACAATGCCCGTATTATGATGGTAGCCGTTGTTCCAGCCAACGGCGATGAGCGCGATAAAGATGTAGCCAATGGCATTCGGTATGCCGTTGAAAACGGAGCCAAAGTCATCAACATGAGTTTTGGCAAGCGTTTATCTCCCTTTAAGGAACAGGTTGATGCGGCCATTCGGTACGCCGAAGAGCACGATGTGCTGATCGTTCATGCCGCCGGAAACAACGGTGAAAACTTCGACTCGATTCCGGCTTATCCATCGGCCCGCTACGAGAATGGTCAGATAGCCCAAAACGTACTGGTTGTGGGCAATAACACCTGGCGCCTTGATGGCGGATTAGCTGCCCGGTCATCGAACTATGGCCTACAAACGGTCGATCTGTTTGCACCCGGTACCGATATTCTATCTACCGTTCCCAATAATCAATATGCCGTTTTTTCGGGCACAAGCATGGCTGCCCCCCATACGGCAGGGGTAGCAGCGTTGCTTCGGTCCTACTTTCCAACTTTGACTGCCGTACAGGTGAAAGACATTCTCCTGAAAAGCAGTTATAAGCCCGGTATTGTTGTGCGCAAGCCTGGCCGCTCGACCCAACAGGTTCCATTTACCAGTTTAAGCAAAACGGGCGGTCTATTAAATGCCTACGAAGCGGTAAAACTGGCTTTGGCCAATGCTTCAGAACAACCCGGCGGCCCGGCAAAGCCACACTGATTACCAGTCTATTTCCCGTTTGTCGTGCCAGAATTTACCGGTTTCGTGCTGGGGAGCATCTGTAGCAAGCCAAACGATGGTTTCGGCCCCTTTCTCGACAGGGCGACTGGCACTAGTACCGCCCATATCGGTACGGACCCAGCCTGGATCAACGCAGTTTACAGCAATTTTCTGGTTTCTGAGAGCGCCGGCAAACTGCTTTGTTACCGCATTCAGGGCCGTTTTCGAAATACTGTAAGCCGGGGCATAGGTATCCATATCAGTCAAAGCCCCGGCCCCACTCGATACATTAATGATACGGCCACCAGTAGGGCTTTTTTCCAGATAAGACAGAAAGTCCTGTATGACCATGATTGGCCCGCTGACATTCGATTTGAATGTGCGGTCGAGTAATTCAGGGTTCAGCTTTACAATCGTTTCGCCGTGATCTTCCAGAATACCGGCATTATTGACCAATACATCAAGGTGATCCGCTTTCTGCGAAAAGGTACCACAGGCATTTCTGATACTGACTGGATCGGTCACATCGAGTTGTATAAATGTAGCCTCATAGCCTGCCCGGCACAACTCTTCGGATGTTTCGCGGCCTTTTGCCAGATCACGGGCGCCAATAAAAACGGCAAAGCCACGTTGGGCTAATTGGCGGGCAACTTCTTTTCCAATACCTTTATTAGCTCCGGTGATCAGAGCCGTACGCTGATTTTCTGTTTTCATAATCGGGTTAGTGATGGAGTAGTAAGTGCAAAAACAGATCTTTATTATATGGTCAAAAGACTGTATAATTCGGGCATGTTTCAACACGGACTATACACTCTGTTACTCGGGCAAGCTGTAAAATGTTTACAGAAAAATAACCGTATGCTCAACCCGGCTACCGTTTCCTCATTGTTGTTACCAGATTTATTACCTTATCGACTAATCTTACAGAATTATTTAAATGGCTCACTACCCAATGAAACCGCTGAACATTCTGCTAAGTCTTGGACTACTATTGCCTGTCTTAGCAGAGGCCCAAGTCAGCCCAGCGACCCAACCCGCGACAACGACATCCCAATCGACAACCCTTAATGCCAATAGTCGCCCGTCGGTACGTCCCCCCGCGACCCGCGCTGCCGGTTCAGATGCCGCTACCCCGTCGACATCGACAGGCTCGAAACCTAATCGACAGCAGGAACTATACGATCAATATCACGGCATAACGAAAAAACCAACACCACCTCCACCAGCGCCAGCATCAGCACCAGTGGCTCCGGTAGTTGTAACCAGCGAACCGGCTCCTAAGCCGGAGGCACCGGAACCAACTCCAGCCATGACCAGCGCTCCGGAGGAAACACAGGTAGCTAACCAAAATGCAAATTTCCGAATTGGCATACGAGGAGGTGTTACTTATCCTGTTTATCTGGAAAAAGTTGCAGGATCTGACCCAGCCATCAGTTTTGTTGGCGGTCTGGTCATGCAGTTTGGTCGCGGCAAATTCTCTTTTCAACCCGAAATCAATTATAGCCGGATTACACAAAAGCTGTTGAGTAGTGGTTTTGGAGCAGTAGAATCAAAATACGCTGTCGATCAGGTTGTCGTACCGTTACTACTCAAGATTTCGACGGGCACGTTTGAAGGAAACCGCTTTTTCGTCAATGTCGGCCCGTATGGTGCCTATCTGGCCAGTACCAGTATCAACGGCCTCAAGCGTGAGGTTCCCAGTAACACGGGCCGCTTTTCATTTGGTGCAGCGCTGGGCATTGGTGCCATGCTAAAAGCGGGGCCTGGCCACGTAACCATCGAAGCCAGAGGTTTATATAATCTCGGCAATAGTACGGATGGCGTTATTACGGATTCAAAAACGATTATTGCAGAAGGCACGCTCGGCTATGTGTTTCCGCTGGGTGGTCGCTGATCAAACTTCTTTATTATCTCATAGAGTGGGTTTTTGGAATGGCGGTGACTTCTGGTCACCGCCATTTTTGTGAGCTTTCGCGCCCGTAAGAGATACCCCGTGCCACGGTTTTGAACCGTGGCACGGGGTATCTCTTACGGGCGCGAAAGCTCGATCAGGGTTACTATTTACCTGAATCAACCAATACCTTTTTACACCACATAGGCTAAGGTTCGCTCCCATAGCCAGTCAGCATTTTCGTCCGTCGCATCCCGATTCGATGGTGCCTTTGGACGGCTATCGGCAAAATAGGCTCCGTTGTTACGCTCACCAATGGATTTGAGTGGAGCTGATGCAAGAAATACAGACGTTTGCGCCCCGACTTCGGGCGTTCGCATAAACGGCCCGGCTAACCGAAAGACCTGACCCAGCAAACCGGGGGTGTCGCTCCCGAAGTTGGTTCGTACGGCTCCCGGATGCACCGAATACGATGTAATGCCCGTTCCGGCCAATTGACGGGCTGCAGCTTTCGCAAACAATAGATTTGCCAACTTATCGTCGCCATAGGCGGCCCATGACGAGAGCGTTTCGATGTGCCGAAAAAAACGAGCCTTACGGCCCAAGGCATGGGCTCCGGATGATAAACTGATAATACGCGCGTCGCCGGTTTGGGCCGCCGTTTTTTTAAGCAAATCCAGCAAGCGATAGGTCAATATAAAATGCCCAATATGGTTAGCATAAAACGACTTTTCAATACCGTCGGCAGTAAATTCGATAGCAGCCGGTGTATATCCGGCATTATTGATCAGCACATTGAGCCGCGTATAATCACTCTTGATTTTCTCGGCGGCCCGGCTTACCGAGTCACCATCAGCCAAATCGACCGTCAGCAAATCGACCCGGACTGCCGGGTTAGCTTTCCGCACTTCGGCCTGTGCATCAAGGCCTTTTTGTTCATTGCGGCAAAGCAGAATAAGATCGAACGAACGTTGCGCCAGCGCTTTGGCAGTAGCCAGTCCAATTCCGGCGTTGGCTCCCGTTATGAGAGCTGTTTTGATTCCCATAGAGATGAATTACAGATTACGTACAGGATGCCTGATGGTCTTGTTTCACAAAGCACCTCTACTTTTAAGCTGTAATGCATCTGTTTTGTTTAGCCTTGCTTACGGATTTTCGACATGCCTGTTGCTTCCTGCGACGTTACGGTCGGGTTTCCCGAATAGGTGATCGAGCTAACTCCACTTGCCGATGCCGACAACGTTTCGGTTACATGAATGTTTGCCTGACTAGCGCCATCCAGTTCAATGATTGCACGGGCAATTGTTAGCCTGGCTGCATCTAATTTGCCTGCGCCACTCAACCGTATTGTAGCACTGGTTGCCGTTCCCTGAATCGTTGCCTTTGATCCTTGCTGAACAGTCAGTTTCAGGCTCTTTGCCGTGACAGAGGCCGTCAGATTACTACCCGTTTCTACGGTTGCTGTCAGGTTATCAGCCTGAATGGGCAGATCGGACGTAACTGAACAGCCAGTGCTGACCAAAACCTGATTCAGCTTCGGAACATGAATCGTGACCGTTACGCCCTTCGTATTTTTGAATCGCGTGTTTTCGTTGAGCATTACGGTCAGTTCGCCATTTTTTACAGTAGTCACAACGTGTTCAAGCACATTGCTTTCACCTTCAAGCTCAGCCTGACTGGCACTGCCAGCCGTTATGTGCACCCGCATACCCACACGTACGGACAGTTTTGTAAAACTGCCGATCGTTCGTTGTTGTTTCACAATCTGTCCATTCCCAACAATACCATCCTGCGCATTGGCAGCTTGATTAAAAAGAGTTGCCAATGCGAGAAAAATGCCAGTGATAAGGGTTTTCATACCTAAAAAGAATTAACTGTTTACAGTCCGAAAGATGCAATTATTTGGGTAAACGTCGTTCTAAATTTCGGAATATGATCCTTTTTGGCCTTTCGCCGGGAGCAGTGCATAAAAAAAGAGCCCCCTACAGGACTCTCTTTCGTAATGAATGGGTAGGTCGAGTATATTCCAGAAGCCAGGATGTAGTAGGATACTCTACCCTGTCTTCTGGCATATACCTTAAAAAAGCAGCTTCCAGCCGTTAAAAAAGAGATCTTTTCCAGGTTGTCCAGACCAATGCTTTGTCGTGTCGTCGGCTTCGAAGACGTGCGTCTCTTTTTGCTTTACGATTGCCGAAATGCCTTCTTTAGCTAATGACCGGCAAATATCTTTTGTGGTGGCATCGCCTTTGCCAATCATCAATCCGATGGTTTCGTTGTCAGTTTTCATAGCGGTCAGTAGTTATATTGTTTGCACATACAATAAATTTCACAAAATTTTACAGGCTTTCGCCCAGTGCCTGGGTAGCCTTAAATACCTGTTGTGTAAGCCGGCATACGTCCGTTTCACCGAGCGCTTTCGAATAACGTTCTCCTACCCGGTCCCAGGCCTGAGCAATAGCGGGTTGTAGCGCTTCGCCTTCTTCTGTTGGATAAATCAACGTCTTCTTGCCTTCTGATTCGCGACGAACCAGGTGCTTCAGTTCCAGTTTTTCAACCAGGCGTGTAATAGTTGATGGGGTTAAATACAGCGTTTCGCTCAATTGCGATGGGGTGATCCCCGGCTGACCAACAACTTCACACAATAAATAAGCGTGCGAATAGCACATGCCAAACTTCCCGAATTCCTCGTCACCAATGGCTGTAATGGCCCGAGCCAGCGCATTGGCAGAAAACAGCAGGCAAGCACTAAACCGGGTTTCGGCTTTCTGGTCCTGCACTACTTCGCTCATTGCATTCATAGCTTTTCTTTCAGATTGGTGAAACAAAGGTAATAGACGATATTTGTATGTGCAAACAAAAATTAAAAAAAATGTAAAATCTGATTCCTTCATGCTGCTGAAACCAGTCCTATTCATGACTGTTTGCTTAAATAAATCCATTCTCTTTTGTTTCTTTACGGCATGACCCTACTCAAAGCAGCCATTATTGGTGGAGGCAACATTGCCGACAATAACCACATTCCCGCTCTCAAACAACTATCGGAGCAGGTAGAGATTGTAGCTGTTTGCAGCCGTGATCTAAACAAATCCCGCGCTCTGGCCGATAAACATGCGATTGCCCACGCCTTTGCCGACACAGCCGAACTCTATCGCCAATGTGCACCCGATCTAGTGGTAATTTGTACCCCCAATTACCTGCATTACCCGCAAACAATGGAAGCCCTGGAGCAGGGTTGCCATGTGTTCTGTGAGAAACCTCCCGCTCTGGCCGCCCAGAATGCCCGCGATATGGCCAATCTGGCAACCAGTAAAGGACTAACACTGGCTTATAATTTTCAGCTTCGGCAAACGAGTGAATGGGCATTGCTGATGCGCTGCAAAACCGACGGCTTACTGGGTTCCATTTATCATATCAAAGCCCATTTTCTGCGTCGGCGGGGTATTCCTGGGTGGGGTTATTTTACCAACAAAGCCATGCAGGGTGGTGGTGCTTTAATGGACCTCGGTGTGCATGTGCTCGATCTGGCATTATGTGCACTGGACTACCCCACACCCGATCAGGTTTTGGGCAACACCTATGATTTTATTGGAAAAGCGGGCGGAAAAGGACTCATGGGTTCATGGAATCCAGCAACGTTCGAGGTCGAGGATGCGAGCACCGCTTATATTACATTCCCGAATAAAGCATCGATTATGTTATCAGCTTCGTTTGCGCTGAATACGCAATCGGACAAAGACCGGAATCTGGAAATTTTTGGCAGTAAGGGTGGGGTGAAGTTATTTCCGTTTACGCTTCATACCGAGCTGGCAGGCGAATTGGCTGATGTTCAGTTCCCGTATCTGGAAGAAACCGATATCCAATTGAAAAATACAGCCGCTTTTCTGGATGCCTGTCAGGGGAAACCGTCTACGGTTTGCACCGGCGAACAGGGGGCTATTTTACAGGAAATCATCGAGCGCATTTATCAGTCAGCCGAGCGATAAGCTTTTCTCACACACCCCGAAAGTTGGCTGGATCCCTTTAAGCAAAAGACTGTCGAAATTCCACCGGGGAGATTTTCGTCTTTTGCTTAAACAGTTTGTTGAATGATTGGGGATGTTCAAACCCCAGCATGTAAGCAATTTCGGCAACAGTCAGGTTACTGGTACTTAAACTATCTTTAGCCTTTTCAATCAGTCGGTTATGGATATATTGTTGGGTGCTTTGGCCCGTAAGCGACTTTAGCATATCGGTCAGATACCGGGGCGAAAGCGACAGATAGTCCGACAGTTCCTTAACCGACGGTAATCCTGTAAGCGATGCCTGTTCGGTATCCAGCCGAGCGGCCAGATAGGCATCCATTTTAGCGATCAAATCCGTGTACACAACTTTACGGGTAATGAATTGCCGATTGTAAAAGCGATTGCTGTAGGTAAGCAACAGCTCAATTTGAGAGACCAGTACATCCTGACTGAACTGATCAATACTGCCAGCCAGTTCATTGGCTATTGTATCGAAAAGCAGGCTGATAATCTGTTTTTCTTTGTCCGCTAAAAACAGTGCTTCAGAAACGCCGTACGAAAAAAAACCGTATCTGCTTATTGCTTTGCCAAGTGGATAATTCCGGATGAAATCCCGATGAAAATAAAGCGTATAGCCGTCATAACTGCGCTCTTCACCCGACATCGTAACGACCTGATTAGGCGCCAGAAAAGCCAGTCCACCTTCCTCAAAGTCATAGTAGCCCTGCCCGTATTTTACCTGGCCTTTAAAATTTAGCTTAAAGGATATTTTGTAGAAATCGATGCTAAATGATGATCCTGCATCGGCCAGGCTTACCGCTGACTTTTCGTAGTTTACTAATGCAATGAGCGGATGCAGGGGTTTAGGTAATCCCAGACGTCTCATCAACTCCGAGATACTATTAATGACATATAGTTTGGGAGCCAGGGCTTTCATTTCCAGGGAGCATTTTTAGAGGCAGGGTTAAGCTGATTTGACTCAACCCTACCTCTTGATAACGAAAACGTTAATCCTGTGCAGTAGGGCGAATGACAATATCGCCAACTTCTACATTTGCGGGTTGCTCAATGGCGAACGCAATGGCGCTGGCAATCGCATCCGGTGAAATAGCGAGCGTTTCCATATTTTTAGTAATGGCGGCCTTCATGTGTGGGTCTTTTATGTGGTCGGCCAATTCGGTCCGTACAACCCCCGGTGATATGCCGGTTACACGCCACTGCCCTCTGGACTCCTGACGCAATGCTTCGCTAATCGTACGAACAGCATTCTTTGTGCCGGCATATACGCCCTGCATGGGTACGATCTTAATCCCCGATGTTGAAATAATGTTGATAATATGCCCTGAGCCCTGTTGTCGAAAAACAGGCAGCGCAGCAGCAATACCGTAGAGCACCCCTTTCAGATTCACGTCGATCATATCTTCCCAGCCATCAACATCTACGTCGTCGATACGGGATAGCTGGCTCATTCCGGCATTGTTAATGATAACGTCAAGTCTGCCGTAACGCGCACAGGCCAATTCGACAAGGCCCAATAAATCATGCTTTTGTTTAACGTCTGTAAGTATATAGGCTGCCTCTCCGCCCATTGCCTTGATCCGTTCGCCAAGTGCCTCCAGGCGATCTGTCCGGCGTGCGCCAAGCACAACCTTCGCACCTCGTTTAGCAAGCAGGAGCGCAGCAGCCTCGCCAATTCCGCTACTTGCACCCGTGATTGCCACAACCTTACCGTCAATTCCATTTTCCATACCAGTGCCTGTTTTGGTCCGTTTTTACACGACAAAATTCCAAAACATGCGTAGTCGAACTGTAGCCAAAACCGCAAAATCTGTAGTCTGAATGTCTATATTGACAATTTAACGCTGCCAATGGCTTCACTCAACCGGCACGACTTTTATAAGTATAGAATCCTGGTCCTGGTTTGATACGGAGGTGCTCGTTATTTCCTTGGCAAATGCACCTCGGCCATCATGCAACGCGCAGAGCCTCCTCCATTGCCTTCAATCATCGATAAATCAAAATGCAACAGCGTAGCGTAGTCATCGATCTGATCGATCTGTTTGGGTGTTAGTGATTCGAAGGCGCGGGTAGACATCACGAGCAGTTTCTGGCCTTTTTGCGTTAGAATCATCAGCATGTTTCCAGCAAAACTGGCCATTTGTTCCAGCGTAATATCGATCACGCGTTTATTGAGTCGCTCAAGTTCCTGGCGTACCATAAGCCGCTCATCCGGATCGCTGATGGCCGACAGACAAACAACGGCGAACGTATCGCCGATACACATCAGTACATTCGTGTGATAAACAGCTTTACCGTTCGCATCAGCCGCCCGGAACGACACCGTCCGGTAACCCGTCTGCCTGGCAAATTCGGCCAACACATCAGGATGGGTCCGGGGCGACAGACTGGCAAAAGCGACCCGGTTCATCCGATCCAGAACCATGCTACCTGTACCTTCCAGGTATTTTCCTTCCTTCTCAAAATGGGTCAGGTCAATGACTTTAGCCACGTGAAACCGCTCGGCGAGGTCGTTAATGATATCGGGTCGGCGTTCGAGCCGGCGATTTTCGGCCTGCATCGGATAGAGCACGACCGTTCCGCTGGCATGGAAGGATACCCAGTTATTGGGAAAAATCGAATCCGGTGTATACGGATCAGCGGTATCGTCGTATACCATCACATCTACCCCAATGGCCTGAAGCTGGCGCACCATTTCTTCGAATTCGCGCTGGGCATCTTCCTGAGCTACATCCTTCGTCTGCGCAGCCAGTTTAACGTCCTGAAACGCATTTGACTCGGCGGTTTCGGGGTTAAACCCAAAGTGAAGGGGGCGAATCATTAAAATGCGGGAAGTAGCTTGTGATTGCATAGTAGTCAGTAAGTCGGTTAGTCAGTTAGTCAGTACCACTGAATCAGTCAGCAAATTAGCACTGATGCATTAATTGTTCAACGATTTCATAAAGCGTAACTCATCTTTGCCAGTTCTTCGGTCGTATACTAACTCAAACCTCTTCTCTTAACAAAGGCAGGCTCATACAGTGCGACCCTCCTCTGGCTCTCGATAATTCTGCCGAAGGAAGCATGATAAAGGTATTTTCAATGGTTTCCGGCGATGACTCCCCCCGCTCGAAACGCTCCAGCAATTTAGCGGCTGCAACGACTTCGAATCCGGCGCCCCGAAATGCCTCAGCGGTTTTTTCGTTGCGATCGTATCCGATAACGACACCATCTTTCAGGGCCAGCAGGTTACAGGAATCGGTCCATTGTTCGCGCGCTCCGAACGGGAATTCATTGTTCCCCGAATAAATGAACTGCACAGGATCAGTGGCACCCAGATCATTTTTGCTGATATCGGCCAGCAGGTCTTCCAGGTTTTCGATTTCGATGGGCTTATGTTCGAGCCCTTTAATAAACTGAAGTATTTTCAGATCTTCAGATACATCTTTCGGGGCGAAGAAATGGATAACATCCCGCTTTTTTGCCTCATCACCCGTACGGGCAAGCGAACCCAGCAGCACCCACACATTTCGTTTCACCTGCGTAAAGATCGTATCGATATGCATGTAGTCGCGCTTCTTCGGAATTTTAAGAATCGTGACCGTGTCTACCAGATTCCGATCAAACACCAGGCGCATCACCTGTTGCGCTGCGTATAACGTTGTGCGTTCACTTACACCGATCATCAGGTGTCGTTGTGCGATCATCATGACATCTCCCCCTTCCAGTGTAGAGCGGGTCACGTCACGATTTACGTCGGCATCCGGCAGCAAAAAGGCGTGTTCGTTGTCAGGAATCTCAATGATTTTATCCTGATAGTCGGCAAACAACGGGTGATTAAAGAAAATATACTGAGTCAGTAAGGCTTCACGGGTTCGCGCCAGTTTAGCGGGTTTATTGAGCAGGATATGATCGTTGATAACAATGCCAATGTCGCGGGTGAAGATGAAGTTCGGCAAAGGAGCAAAGAGCATGGTCAGGTCAGGCAACGACCCTGAAATCATAATCTTGGCCAGTTCGGACGGATCGTACTGGTTTAGCTGCTGCTGGGTTCGGAACGATGTGCGTTCGATGCCACAAATAGCGGCAATCAGGCGTATGCGAATGGATTCATCGTCCAGAATATCGGCCAGCAGGCGCTGAATATCGATCACCTTATCAGACTTAAAATAGTCGTCGTGGTCAGGCTTAAAGAACGATCTGTCAGAGTCGGGGCCGAGACTCGCCACCTTGCCCCGTACCTTATCAGGATCCAGGAAATATAATAGAATCTTAACGTAATAATCGTACTCATCCCGACGCATCATGTCGAGGTGTACGATATCCTCAAAGAGCCAGTCCTGTGCTTTGGATGGTATAACTTTACCAAGTCCCCGATCAGGACTATGAATGAGCAGCCGCTTCAGTGTACCAATTTCCGACGAAACATGAATGCGCTGTGGCCTAACCGGCAGAGTACCATTTTCTGTCCTAATTAAGTCAACAGACGCCGTGTTATTTTGATTGTTCATGCGCAAATCCGGCTTCCGTTTACTATCGGTCCCGGATTTGCAAGGTACGGTTTTGGCTGGGTAAATGAAAAGGTCCGTTCAGAGTCGATCACAAGCCCTATTATCCCATCTAACCCAATCAAAACCGATCAGGTCATCACTTTTGCTCACCTTCAACATTTCTAACAGACAGTTATTGGGAAAAATGGCGTGTGTACACCTGATTGAATTAATGCCCTACCCTGTTCGTGGCAGACCCAATCAGTTTTCATCAGGCAGTTAAAGAGACAGGGTTCTCACCATCAAATTACTGGCCAATCGTATCTTCTTATCTATTTTAAGGTCGTATTTTATTTAAACCCGATGACAGCTTCATATCGATAAAAAGCATTTTCATACCATTTTCTCTAGTTTATAGAAGCCTTAAAAGCTTAGTACATTTTTTTTCACCGTCAAGGCATACATCTTGATTAATACCCTCACTGGACAGAATAAAATCAAGAGCTATGACCACCTCTCACAGTACCATCTTTCATTATTGCTTATCGATCAAGTTTGGTTAAGGAGTGCCTGGATTCCGACTTATGCCCGCTCAGTTGCCTACGCTGGCTCTGAATGATAGTTGTATCCGGAGCTTTCTCATGAGCACTTCTCCTTCAGAAGCATTGATATAGCTGGGCTGGCACACCACCATTTACCCTGTAAGTATTTTACCCACTGTAACTATGAAGCTTCTCTATCAATTTCGGTTCCTTGTTCTTCAGATTCAGCAAACGAAGATCCCCGTGAATCAACCCTTCTTTTATTGGCTATTCAGCACTACCTCCCGTTTATCCAATACACGGCCCGGCTTCCAAACGGTAGCGCGGGCCTCGTGCTGGCAAGGTAATAAGCGGCACAACAATGGGCCCTTGATGCTAACCCATTTCAATCAGTCCCATTCCGCTCAGCAGTCGTCAGGAGCTTCTTTTAATGCTGACGCTTCGCTCCCGGATCAGGTGATTCCGCCCAACGCGATAATTGTCTCTTCGCTGGTGGATTCAGGGACTGATCAGTCCTATACGATTCGGGTTGATAACGATTCGGGCTATAACATAAAAAGGACGGCAATCACTTAAGAGTACCCTAACCCTAAAGCCTTAGGCCACTTAGCGGCCTTACTGCTTTCTCCAAATAGGTTGTTTTTTCCCTGAAAGAGTTTCCCTTACCAACCCTATTATCGCGTCTGATAAACCGGCCAGGGAGGGATCTCTTTCATCGTTTCAATCTGATCTTAAGCTAGTTATTCGATTATTCTGGTGATCACTCAACGCCATCCTCAGGACTGGCAATCGCTGGTCACCAGGAGTACTAGACCCGATGAACTAGCCTATAAAATAAACGTCAATCAACGGCACTATGTCCCCGGTTTCTATGTCAAATTTTACTCTATTCATTCACCAGACGCAAGCGGGTCCGTTGGCGGGCCGCCCTTTACCGGCGGCCACGACAGGCTGCTCTCAGCGGGGAGGCTTCAAAAGCGTCTCGATACCCGCCAGAATCGGGCGAACCATCAGCTGGGCTTTCGGACTGATTTTTATGCTCAGCCAGACTGCCCAGGCCCAGACCATTACAGGGACCGTTTTCCGGGACTTCAATGGCAATGGAACCTTTGAAAGCGCTCCCGCTTCGGGCACCTACACCTATGGCGAACCCGGTGTGGGTGGTATCACCGTAACGGGCTATCCAGCCTCCGGAGCACCGGTTTCCACCACCACCTCTGCTACCGGCCAATACACCTTAACTGGCCTGGCAGGAGCCGTACGGGTCGAATTCACCAACCTGGGAACCCATACCTATGATTCCTTCCGGGGAGCGGGGTCGGCGACCTCAGTACAGTTTGTGGTAGCACCCACCACCAATGTCAATTTCGGCATCAATGACCCCGATGATTACTGGAACTCATCAGGCCAACCTATTCCTCAATTCGTGATTCCCTGCTATATCAATGGCAGTCGGACTGACCCTACCGGCTCGACCTTACCCGCCATTGCCCAGTTTGGCAATGATCAAAATGGATTTTCCATTACCGAAGAGGTAGTTTCTCCCGTTGCCTCGGTGGGTAGTGTTTGGGGGGTGGGTTATCAGCGTGCCAGGAACCGCTATTTCTTTTCGACCATTCTAAAACGGCACTCCGCTTTAGGGCCTAAGGGCATGGGCGGCATTTACATGGCCGATGCCATTGGTAGTGATTATGGCATTACGGGTAGTTTTACCCTGCAGGGAGTCACTCCTTCCAATGGGGGAGCAGTGATTGATCTGGGTAGCGTCGACCGAAGTGGTACTACCACTGTTGAAGATAATTTTCAGGCATCGGCCCCGGGTTCACCAAACCGGGATCTGGATGCCTATGGTAAAGTAGGCAGGGCGGGTTATGGGGATACGGATATCGACAACACCACCCAGCTGTTGTACACGGTCAACCTTAATCAGCGGACGTTGATCACTGTCGATGTCTCCGGGGGCACGGCAGTGTTAAACAACGCTTCAGCGGCTACACTAGGACCGCTGACCAAAGTCTACAATATTCTTTCGCTACCGGGCCTGCCCACGGCTGTCAATGGGCAGCTTAGACCCTGGGGTTTAAAAATCCATCAAGGAAGAGGGTATCTGGGGGTGGTCAGTGATGCCAGTACGGCTACCGAGCAAAGCGCCATTCCGCACTTTCCTGACCTGAAAGCCTATGTGCTCAGTTTTGATCTCAACAATATCGCAGCTGGCCTTAGAACGGATCTTACCCTGAATATGAGTTATCGGGATAGCACGAAAATTAGCGGTATCAGATGGAGAGCATGGCCTCTAGTACCTCCCCTCTCCAGACCTCCACAAACATTTTGCCAACCTGTTCTGTCAGGCATTGACTTTGATCCCTCCACTGGAGATATGAACATTTCCTTCATGGACCGATTTGGCCATCAGGTGGGTCGCGACAATTACGCACCTGTCAGTGGAAGCAGCATACTCCAACGCTTTTGGGGGAATGCTTTTGGTGACGTAATTCATGCCTGTTATAATGAAAGCACAGGAGGATGGGAACTAGAAGGATTTAATAGTTGCCCAGTTAATTTTACTTCGAATGCTAATCAAAGATTGCATATTCCTACCAGTATTTCAGGTAAGGGCGAATTTTTTGATGATCGAAGTGCGGATTTTGAACCGGAGAATGGTATGGGCGCGATTGCCACCATACCCGGCACCGGCCGCATGGTGAGTGTACATACAGATGTCATACCTAGTTCATCGGATTTTACTGATTCCGATGCGATAAATCATATTGATTCTGGCGGACTACTCTGGTATAATTTAGTGGATCCTGACAGAGGTAGCTGGTCGCAGTTTGCAACAATTTATAATAGTACTAGTGATTTAGGCACTATAGGAAAAGCAAATGGGCTGGGAGATCTCGAAGCGAACCTGGCTCCAGCTCCCATTCAGATCGGCAACCGGGTCTGGCTCGATGCCAATAACAATGGGGTGCAGGACCCCGGTGAATTACCCTTGGCGGGCGTGACTGTTACCCTCAAGGGACCAGGTCTGCCAGTAGGCGGCTCAACCGTAACGACCAATTCGCTGGGTGAATACTATTTCTCCAGTGGTAGCGGAACTCCGGCCACCGGATTCGCCTACAACCTCACTGGTTTAACTGGGGAAGGCTCCTACTCCCTTACCTTCCCAACCAGTGTCAGTACCGGAACTCTCTCACTCAGCCCAAAAACCAACGCAGCCACCGGTACAAATGCCGATAACATTGACACTGACCCTACTGCGGCAGGTTTGGTTACTTTCGTACTGGGGCAATCCGGGCAGAACAATTTCTCCTTCGATGCAGGCTTTATCCCCTGTTCGGTTTCCCTAACGGCTACACCCTCCGCCTGTAATACAGCCACCAATCAATATTCCGTAAGTGGCCTTGTGAGTTTGGTTAGTCCCGTAGCCGGTCTGCTTACTATCACCGATGGAGTCGTTAGTTCAACCGTCGCCGTGACCACCAGCACAACGGCGGTATCGTACACGTTGACAGGTTTACTATCCAATGCCAGTTCACACACGGTGACGGCCAGTCTTGCAGGATGCAGCAGCGATTCAGTCACCTATACCGCCCCGGCATCGTGCACCATAGCGCCGGTCTGCTCGATCACAGCGGTGGCTACGCCGGGGCTCTGCGCCACGGCCACCAACGCCTACTCAGCCACCGCTGTGGTGAGGCTGACCAACCCCACGCCCGGTGTGCTCACTGTCACCAACGGGGCTCAGAGTCTGACCTTCGCCACGACGGCTGTGAGCTCAGCCACCTTCACGGCCACCTTCAACGGCCTCGTCTCCGATGGGCAGAGCCATACCGTCACGGCCAGCTTGCCCGGTTGCTCCACCACCACGGCCACCTATACCGCCCCGGCATCGTGCACCTTAGCCCCGGTCTGCTCGATCACAGCGGTAGCTACGCCGGGGCTCTGCGCCACGGCTACCAATGCCTATTCAGCCACCGCTGTGGTCACCCTGATCAACCCCACACCCGGTGTGCTCACCGTCACCAACGGGGCCCAGAGTCTGACCACCACCATTGCCAGCGGACTCGACAGCTTCTCTTTCACGGCGGTCTTCAACGGCCTCATCTCCGATGGGCAGAGCCATACCGTGACGACCAGCCTACCCGGCTGTTCGACCACCACGGCCACCTATACCGCCCCGGCATCGTGCACCATAGCCCCGGTCTGCTCGATCACAGCGGTGGCTACGCCGGGGCTCTGCGCCACGGCCACCAACGCCTACTCAGCCACCGCTGTGGTGAGGCTGACCAACCCCACGCCCGGTGTGCTCACTGTCACCAACGGGGCTCAGAGTCTGACCTTCGCCACGACGGCTGTGAGCTCAGCCACCTTCACGGCGGTCTTCAACGGCCTCATCTCCGATGGGCAGAGCCATACCGTGACGACCAGCCTACCCGGCTGTTCGACCACCACGGCCACCTATACCGCCCCGGCATCGTGCACCATAGCCCCGGTCTGCTCGATCACAGCGGTGGCTACGCCGGGGCTCTGCGCCACGGCCACCAACGCCTACTCAGCCACCGCTGTGGTGAGGCTGACCAACCCCACGCCCGGTGTGCTCACTGTCACCAACGGGGCTCAGAGTCTGACCTTCGCCACGACGGCTGTGAGCTCAGCCACCTTCACGGCGGTCTTCAACGGCCTCATCTCCGATGGGCAGAGCCATACCGTGACGACCAGCCTACCCGGCTGTTCGACCACCACGGCCACCTATACCGCCCCGGCATCGTGCACCATAGCCCCGGTCTGCTCGATCACAGCGGTGGCTACGCCGGGGCTCTGCGCCACGGCCACCAACGCCTATTCGGCAACGGCCCTCGTCACCCTGACCAACCTCACACCCGGTGTGCTCACCGTCACCAACGGGGCTCAGAGTCTGACCTTCGCCACGACGGCTGTGAGCTCAGCCACCTTCACGGCGGTCTTCAATGGACTCGTCTCCGATGGGCAGAGCCATACCGTCACGGCTAGCCTGCCCGGCTGTTCGACCACCACGGCCACCTATACCGCCCCGGCATCGTGCACCTTAGCCCCGGTCTGCTCGATCACAGCGGTAGCTACGCCGGGGCTCTGCGCCACGGCCACCAACGCCTATTCGGCAACGGCCCTCGTCACCCTGACCAACCTCACACCCGGTGTGCTCACCGTCACCAACGGGGCCCAGAGTCTGACCTTCGTCACGACGGCTGTGAGCTCGGCTACCTTCACGGCGGTCTTCAATGGACTCGTCTCCGATGGGCAGAGCCAGACCGTCACGGCCAGCTTGCCCGGCTGTTCGACCACCACGGCCACCTATACCGCCCCGGCATCGTGCACCATAGCCCCTCCCTGCTCGATCACAGCGGTAGCTACGCCGGGGCTGTGCGCCACGGCTACCAACGCCTACTCGGCAACGGCCCTCGTCACCCTGACCAACCTCACACCCGGTGTGCTCACCGTCACCAACGGGGCCCAGAGTCTGACCTTCGCCACCACTGCTGTGAGCTCAGCTACCTTCACGGCGGTCTTCAATGGACTCGTCTCCGATGGGCAGAGCCAGACCGTCACGGCTAGCTTGCCCGGTTGCTCCACCACCACGGCCACCTATACCGCCCCGGCATCGTGCACCATAGCCCCGGTCTGCTCGATCACGGCGGTAGCTACGCCGGGGCTGTGCGCCACGGCTACCAATGCCTATTCAGCCACCGCTCTCGTCACCCTGATCAACCCCACACCCGGTGTGCTCACCGTCACCAACGGGGCCCAGAGTCTGACTTTCGTCACCACTGCTGTGAGCTCGGCCACCTTCACGGCCACCTTCAACGGCCTCGTCTCCGATGGCCAGAGTCATACCCTGACGGCTAGCTTGCCCGGTTGCTCCACCACGACCACCTATACCGCCCCGGAATCGTGCTCGTTGACACCAACAGCGGGCTTAGGTGACTTCGTCTGGAGTGATACCAACAAGGATGGCATCCAGGATGCGGGTGAGTCGGGTATGCCGGGAGTTGTGGCTACCCTGTTCATCAATGGGGTCAGCTCAGGGACCACCCTGACCAATGCCACTGGCTTCTACTCCTTCACCGGACTCACACCCGGATCGAGTCTCTCCTACTCGGTGGGCTTCACCGCCCCCAACGGCTACACCGCTACGCTGGCCAATGTGGGTGATGATACTAAGGATTCGGATGCTGACCTTATTACCGGGAAAACTCAGGCCATCACCCTGACCGCGGGTGAGTTCAATCCCACCCTGGATGCGGGCTTCGTGACGGCACAGGCCGGACTGGGTGACTTCGTCTGGAGTGATACCAACAAGAATGGTAGTCAGGATGCGGGCGAAGCCCCCATCCCCAACGTAGTGGCGACCCTGTTCATCAATGGAGTCAGCTCGGCCACCACCCTGACCAATGCCACCGGCTTCTACTCCTTCACCGGACTCACACCCGGATCGAGTCTCTCCTACTCGGTGGGCTTCACCGCTCCCAACGGCTACACCGCTACGGTGCAGAATCTGGGTAGCGATGACACCAAGGACAGTGATGCGAACCCCGCCACGGGTCGGACCCAGGCCATCACCCTGACCGCGGGTGAGTTCAATCCGACTCTGGATGCGGGCTTCTATGCCACCAGCCCCGAGCTCAGAGTGGACAAACGGGTCGATAAGTTGAAAGCTAGTGTTGGGGATGTGCTATCTTTCAGCGTTGTGCTCTCGAATATTGGCTCCGTTGCGGCCACCAATGTGCTGGTCAGCGATTCTGCTTCCACTGGCCTGAGCTACGTGCTCAACTCGGCCACTGTTCCCGTGGGCACTACTTTTACCCAGGGTACGCCAACTAGTCTGTGGACAGTCGCCAGCCTCAATCCGGGCCAGAGCCTCACGCTTACTTTCCAGGCCAAAGCTGATACTAGTGGTATCCTCCGCAACAGGGCCGTTATCCCCGGTGATACGGCTACGGTCTGCACAACTATTCCTGTGAAGGTATGTGCAGGAGAAACGTATACCTTCCGGCTAACCGCTCCTGCCGGTAGGTCTATCTATCAGTGGTTCAAAGATGGTATCCTGATCCAGGGTCAAACTACGAATGTCCTCAATGTGACGACACCTGGTAGTTTTAGTCTCTCGACCGACAATACTGTGGGCAGTTGTACTGATTTCAGTTGTTGCCCCTTTATCGTCGAAGAAGATCCATCACCGGCTTTCCAGGCACTGGCTACTCCGGTCACTTGTATCAAAGGTGTGGCTCAGGCGAATGGACAAATCAACCTAAGTGGATTCAATTCGACTCATACTTACCAGTATTCAGCCGGATCGAGCTTCAATTCAGCCGCTTCGCTATCCGGTACTCCCAAGGTAATTCCTGTGGACGGATTGATTGTAAATAATTTGCCGAATCCAGTATCGGATGCGTTCTATACAGTTCGAGTGTACAATACGGCAGGTTGTTTTGCCGATGTGACAGTAGCGTTACGGCCAACCGTATGTGATTGTCCAACTCAATCTTGTACACCACTGATTATCAGCCGAACCAAAAAAGCAAAGCGCATCGGTGAGTAACGAACCCGGTTGCAGAATCGAATTGGCTTAAACCAGAAACGCCTACTGTGAGCACAGTAGGCGTTTCTGGTTTAAGCCAATTCTAGTTTATAGAGGACTTTCGCTCAGAACCGTGCCACGGTTACTGAAGCTACTTGTGATAACCGTGGCACGGTTCTGAGCGAAAGTCCTATTGTAATTAAGCACCTTTTCTATAGTTGATTTCCCCGCGAAAGCCCAGATTATCTAGTCACTTCATACGTCAATACGGAGTTTACATTAAGCACCTCACGTTGCTTTATGCTGGATCGAGCCATTGAAATCCAGTTTCTTAGTATGGACAACTGTCACAGATCATTCCAGCTATCCATAAGATTAACGAGACTATCAATTAATAGACCAGACTATTTCTTACTCCTCGAAATTGATCAAAGTTGACATTTTCAATTGATCAATTATTATTCCTCAAAGTGCCCTCCCAGTTAATTACCACAAAATCAGTCACTTATACACCATTTTCTACTTATCAATAATTACTCAAAATCTACACTAAAGCTATAGACCTAACAATTGGCACGTATTTTGAAATTCACTGCATGTCATTGCTATGCCCGGTTTTGTTGATAGGTAAGGTAGGCAATTTACCTATAAGGTACTGATCAAACCCGTTTCAATATCGGCCCAATCGTTGATAGCAGCGCCAATGTGTACAGTCTTCATTTTTTGACTAGTAACAATCCTTTTAATGTAGCTATGGCTTTTCAAAAAAAATACAGGCTTATTATTCTATTGATAAGCCTGTTAGCAAGCTGGACAAATCGTGCAGAGGCTCAATCTGGCGGAGGGTCATTAGCGATCAGTAAACAGGTTAGCCGATCGAAAGTAAGTGTTGGCGATACGCTTACGTATACGCTCATAGTAAGCAACAGCGGCACGATACCGGCAACAAATCTTGTAGTGCGAGATTCGGGCAGTGTAGGTTTGCGCTATCTTCCTGAGTCTGCCCGTATTCCAACCGGAAGTAATTTTACGCCGGGAATGCCCATTAGTTCCTGGCAAGTACCTTCAGTAGGGGCTGGACAAAGTTTGACCTTAACCTTTAGAAGCGTAGCTGATAGCTCGGGCATTTTTTACAATCAGGCGACAATACCGGGCGATACAGCAACTACCTGCACAACTGTTCCGATTAAAGTATGTGCGGGTGATGATTTTCTGTTCAGATTGACTGTTCCGGCTGGTAGAAGCAGTTATCGCTGGTTCAGGAACGGCATCGAGCTAGCGGGCCAGACTACGAACCTGTTAGAGATAACGACTCCTGGGAGTTATAGCGTTTCGGTTGATGATGTAACAGGAAAATGTCCTGATTTTTCTCAATGTCCCTTTATCATTGAAGAAGATCCATTGCCGACTTTTCAAGCCAAGGCAATACCCGCAACTTGCACTGCAAATACGATTCAGGCGAATGGGCAGATTGTATTAACGAATTTCAATCCAGCGTATACCTATCAATACGCAGCAGGGCCGAGTTTCAGCGCCGGACTTTCTCTTTCCGGAAACCCTCAGCCAATACCTTCAACTGGAATCCTGGCGGATAACCTGCCCAGCCCCGTTGCCAATACACCCTATACCGTACGGGTCTACAATACCGCGGGTTGCTATACGGATCAAACCGTAACTCTGCAACCAGCGACATGCTGTATGACCGCTGTTGTATCAGCGGGTAATTGTCAGACAGCAACCAATACCTACACTTCCACCGTCATTATCACATTAAGTAATCCCACAACAGGCACTCTGACGGTTACGGATGGAGCAGTTATCCGAACGTTAGCTACAACTTCGGGAACCAGCAGCCTAACCGCTGTCTTCGCCGATTTACCCTCCGATGCAAGTACACATACCATTATGGTAAGTTTGCCTGGCTGTTCTTCACTAACCAGTACCTATACTGCCCCGGCTTCGTGTACATCCATTCAGGCTTGTGTTGCGCCCACATTCAGTGCCAAGGCTGTAGGTGTTACCTGCATCGGTAATGCATTACAGAGCAATGGACAAATCATTTTGAGTGACTTTAATCCTGCTTATACTTACCAATATTCGGCCGGAGCCAGCTTTGACCCGGCTGCGTCACTTTCGGGCGCAGCCCAAACTGTTCCACCAGGTGGATTGATTGTGAATAATCTGGTGAATCCAGCAACAGACCAGTTCTATACAGTACGGGTTTATAATGAATTAGGTTGTTCTACCGATGTAACGGTGGTTTTGCGGCCAACTGTCTGTGGATGTCCACCCGACCAATGTGTACCCTTTGTTATTACTCAGACCCAGCGAGGAAAACGAATTGGCGGTTAATAGTTTTAAAGTCATAAGCACCGACCAGGAGCGAAAACATGAGATCGCTTTCGCTCCTGGTCGGTGCTTATGCTTGTAGTAATACACTCGAAATTATACGACACACTCCATAACTTTAGTTTGCCTAAAATCAACTACTTCTTTCTTAATTAGATTCATGTTGTGATAGCAACAAATGGCAAAATGAAAATACCCACAAACATTGTGTACCTTATCGCAACAAGTCGGCCTCTACTACAAATAGTCAAGTTCTAAATTTTGAATTTTATAAAAATTAAATTCCATTATTTCCATAAATTCAAAATTTAATTGCGAATAGTTAAGCCTTGATTTAATTTTAGTTCCACGCTTTTCCGTATTATCAATAACGACTTTCCGGCTTCTATCAAGCTGTGTAGGCCTTCATCCTATACAACTTGTGGTATATCCTGTCTTTTATGGGGCATATGGTCGTTTGCACCCGATCTAAACGGCTTCTGGAAGCTGAAGGCATTGACGTATATTCAATTTAAAATACCTCCTATAATTTTACAATGACCGGATTATTTCATGAAGCACATTACTCATCAACTGATCAATAATAGCCCAAAGACACTCGACATCGCCCTGTGCCTTTTGCTGTCTCTGCTGGCGCACCAACTAGTTGCCCAGACTCCAGCGGGAGTCAATAAAGCAGATTCGGCTTATGTCCGGGAAAACTATACGAAGCTGGAACGCATGGTTCCTATGCGAGACGGTGTAAAGCTTTTCACGTCGATTTATGTACCTAAAAACACAGACCAGAAGTATCCAATCATGCTCGACCGCACGCCCTACAGCGTAGCGCCCTATGGTGAGGATAAATACAAAACGTCGCTGGGACCGTCCATGCTCTTTGCCCGAGATGGCTATATCATTGTCTATCAGGACGTACGCGGGCGCTATATGTCAGAAGGCGACTTTGTATCGGTACGGCCTTACATTCCGAACAAGAAAAAGAAAACAGACGTTGACGAAATTTCTGATACGTACGACACCATCGATTGGTTAATCAAAAACATTCCGAACAACAACGGGCGGGTGGGTACCTGGGGCATATCGGCACCGGGCTTTTACACGACAACAACTCTTATCGACGCACACCCTGCCCTGAAAGCGGCTTCGCCACAGGCCCCGGTAACCGACTGGTTTATGGGCGACGATCGACACCATAATGGCGCGTTCTTTTTAATGGGCACTTTCGCTTTCCTGTCCTCTTATGGGCAGCCGCGGCCTGTACCCACCCCGAAGAACAGCCCTGGCTTTTCGGCTTACGGCACCCCAAACTCCTATGAATTTTACATGAACATGGGGCCCATCAAGAACGCGAATGAGCGCATTTTCAAGGGTACTAATGCGATCTGGAATGAGATGATGGATCACGACACCTACGATGAATTCTGGCAGGCCCGAAACCCCATACCCCATCTCAAGAACATCAAACCGGCTGTAATGACCGTTGGGGGCTGGTTCGATCAGGAGGATTTATATGGTCCGCTTAAAGTATATGCTGGCATTGAACGAAACAATCCGAAATCCCCTAACTCATTGGTCATGGGCCCCTGGATTCACGGAGGCTGGTCGCGGTCGACGGGGGAAACACTGGGCAATATCCGCTTTGGCGACAAAACATCTGTGTTTTATCGGGAAACCATTGAATTTCCTTTTTTCGGGCACTATCTGAAAGACAAAGCCGATCCACAGCTCCCGAAGGCTTATATTTTTGACACGGGTTCAAATCAATGGAAAAAGTACGACCAATGGCCTCCCAAAACGGCTCAGGAGAAAAAGCTTTATTTCCATCCAAATGGAAAGCTTTCGTTTGATGCTCCCCCAAATAGCCAAAACACGTTTGACGAGTACGTCAGTGATCCTAAAAAACCGGTTCCTTATACAGCCGAAATCCGGCCGATTCGTGGCAGCGATTTTATGTATGAAGACCAACGTTTTGCCGCCACACGTCCCGATGTTGTCGTATATGAATCAGATACATTAACCGAAGATGTGACTATAGCCGGGAATGTACTAGCTGATCTGTTCGTCTCTACTACGGGTACCGATGCCGATTTCGTTGTTAAGCTGATTGATGTATATCCGAACAATGCGCCCAACAATAGCCCTATTACCACGACAAAAATGGGTGGTTTTCAACTGCTTGTACGGGGCGAGGTGATGCGGGCCAAGTTTCGGAACAGCTTTTCAAAGCCCGAAGCGATGAAGCCAGGTGAGGTTACAGAAGTTAAATTCGATATGCAGGATGCTGCTCATACCTTTAAAAAAGGCCATAAGCTGATGATACAGGTCCAAAGCTCGTGGTTTCCGCTGGTTGATCGCAACCCTCAAACGTTTGTGAATATTTACAAGGCAACTGAAGCTGATTTTCAAAAGGCGACGCATCGGGTTTATTTTTCACTCCAACAGCCGTCGAGCGTTACGGTAAGCGTTCTTAAAGATCCTAATTAACTATAAACTAGCAATTTTCGGTTCCGACAACTGGAAAAGATATGGCCCATTCGATCTCACTTTCTTTTCCAGTTTCCTTATTTTTAACTAATAAAATTAAAATTATGCTCGATGGGTGAACATGTTTCATAAACAAACAGTTAGTTGAGTATAAATCACCAGTAGCTACTCAACGGCTCAATAAACGCATGGCGACCCCTATAAAACCCTTTTAATATGGCTTTTTCAGGGAAAAACCGCCATCCAGTATAAATATTCACTACTCATCGTCAAAATAATTTCTTTATTGAAAAACAGCCTTAATTTTGGGTGATTTATTTTTTATCGCTCTGGTATCCAATTAGTTTAGATTTACCCAACCCCACCTATCAACAAATCAGTTGTCTAGTTAATTAACACAGCCAGCTATGCACAAACTACTAGTAATTTTCCTCTTATCACTTTTACTTTCCTGTGGCCAGAAAGTGAAGAATCACACCGAAGCGAGCCGACCTTCATCCGCTAAAAAAGTGGATAATGAAACTAAACCGATCAAGTTAGTGGCGATAGATGGTACTCATTCAGCGGCCGTCAACTACTACAATCCCGAAACCAGCTACCGGGCAACCTACAAGCTGAACATTGAAGTCAAAAACGGCGAAGTCAGTAAGATAAACTTCCCTTCAGGCAGCTACCTCAATGATATGCATATTAACCCTGAGCAGCTTGATGAGGAAGGTAATGCGACGCTTTACGATGATGAGAGACGAGAATTTGACGTTGAAATTGTCGACTAATCCAGATTTCAATACATAGCTACCGTTCTGCATCGATCAACTAAAGGCAATTCCTTTAGTTGATCGATGCAGAACGGTGTTGTCTTTAGTTAGCTTATAAAGTTTAACCTCCCGACTACAAAGGCATATCATAGCCTGATTCCCTGTTACCTGCGCCTTAGAAAAGCACTTTATTGACTATAAGGTCTATACATCGTTCTGAGGACTTTTCGTTAAAGATGGGTCCAATAAACTGCCTGCTAATAGCCATCCTCTTGTTACCCAGTCTCAGTAGGGCTCAGGCAAAAGTGTCAGGGTTGGGAAATTATATTATAGGAATCACAACGCCTGATTCGCTGAATCGTTTTGATTTTAAGGAGGAAGATCAATCGTATGTTAAAGGGACAATAGCCCTGCCATGTGCCCATATTCGCGTTTTTGCATCAGATACAGTGAAAATAGCGAACCTATTGGTAGCCAGACTGTTTTTATTTTTCTACGACAATACCCTATTTAAGCTTTCATGCGATTATAGCGATGAATTGAAAGAAACCCTTTTGAACCTATATGGAACGAGCGTTTCCAGGCCAGCAGGCAGTTTTCAGTTGTGCACGAAAGAAGCAGGCAAGCCACTGTTCATGTGGGGCGAAGCCTGGCAGCGTGCAGATATTTTGGCCCTCATCATGCATAGAGAAGGCTATAATGCCGATTGTATAGAGGAAAAAGGTGTCAGGCTAACTCTATTCAGCCAAAAATTTTCGGCACTTGCCTCCGATTGCGATTTAAGCCATACAGACCCCTTCATGGAAGAGTTCAGCAAACTACTGAATGATCATGAAAAAAAGTGAAGACCATTAAAGCGCTCATGGTCTTAAAACCCAATCCGCCAATTTATTTCCCTGATCGCTCTAAAACTTGCATGGCTTCGGCATATCGACGACCCAGTTCACGGGCCGATGCCGCGTCGAAGTGGGTTTGATCTCCTTTGTCAGTCAACCCTGACGCATCGACACAGGCTACATGAGGCTCACTCTTGGGTAAAGCCCGAAGGATGTTGTTGATCTGAGCGCCTGCCGGATTTTTAGCAACGTAAAAGTCGCCCAGTGTTCCAACGACAACAGGTACGGTCGGAGCGCTTAAAACCTGGCGAAAGCGGTTTATAAGCTGCTTTAATTTTTGTTCATATACAGTTGCCTGTTCGGCTTTACTATCGCTCTCTCCCTGGTGCCAGAGAATGCCATGCAGCGTACCGGCCTTCTGAGCCAGTTGCACTCGTTTTATGGCTTCATCGTAAGGATGACTATGGGTTTGCTCGTGATAACCACCCGGTTGCCAGGCATCAATAGCTGATCCACCAGCTGCCGTCGGAATAAGGCCAATAAATACGGAGGTGTCCTGCGCAGCCATTAATTTACCAAAAGCCAGGCCAGGACCGACACCAATTACATCGGGCTTGTCGAAGTGCAACGGGTCAGCAGCAGGAACCCACTGGTTAGCCCGGTTCAATACCCAGACGCGCGGATGCGGAGTTTTGTCAACGGTTTCAACAGTACCCCGGCCCGCCATGTTCGACTGCCCAGCCAGTACATACAGATGGAATTTCGTCGGCGAAATGCCCGGTGGAAATGATGATTGAGCCAGTACAGTCAGGCTATTCATGACCAGAAAAGCAGCAACTATTAGAAACACTTTATACATAATCGGGCATTTGCTTTGATAAGAAATGACCAGCTGGCTATAAAAATCCATCGGCAACCACTGAGCTTCATCTTTTATTCTTTGCAAAGAAAGAAAACTCATTATTGTCAAACTATAGCCCGATTCGGCAATTGCGCGATTTTTCCACTTATTTATTTTTAGTAGTATTATTTTTAGTTCAGGAAGCATTCGAAAATTTATAAACGAAATGCTTTTTCCCTCAAACAGGAGAGTATGTATATTGAAAAAGTATAAATTTAGGTTACTCTCGTCAAAAATCAATTTTATATTTCGACACTTATAAATTAAAATTGCACTTACTATCACAATGATAAATTATGCCTATTCTACAGAAATTTAATTTAACTGGTAAGACAGCCCTTGTAACGGGATGCAAACGAGGTATTGGCCGGGCAATGGCCGTCGCATTAGCAGAAGCAGGTGCTAACATTATTGGTGTATCGGCTTCACTGGAGCAGGAAGGTAGCGCCGTTGAAGCGGATGTAACAGCATTGGGACGGTCGTTTCGGGGTTACCAATGCGATCTCAGCCAGCGCTCCGCTATTTATTCGTTTTTGGACGAAGTAAAACAAGCTTTTCCGGTAATTGATATTCTGGTTAACAATGCGGGTACCATCTTACGTAAACCAGCCGCTGAACACCCGGATGAGTATTGGGATTCAGTAATCGACACAAACCTGAATGCTCCGTTTATTCTGACCCGCGAAATTGGGCGTGATATGGTGGCCAGAGGATCGGGGAAAATCATTTTCACGGCCTCCCTGCTTACGTTTCAGGGTGGCATAACGGTACCGGGTTATGCTGCCAGCAAAGGGGCTATTGGTAGTTTGGTGAAAGCGTTTGCTAACGAATGGGCCGCCAAAGGCGTCAACGTCAATGCCATTGCACCGGGTTATATCGCTACCGACAATACGGAGGCTCTTCGGAACGATGCCGATCGCAGTCAAAGTATCCTGGCCCGGATTCCGGCCGGACGCTGGGGAGAACCCGACGACTTTAAAGGCCCTACTGTATTTCTGGCATCAGAAGCTTCAAATTATGTCCACGGTACCATTATTACCGTTGATGGAGGCTGGATGGGCCGTTGATTTCTAATGCTGAACGACTAGAGGAATGAACGCATGACAGCAAGCACGCATTCTTCCCATCATTCAGCATTTATTCTTCATAATTTAGTAGTAAAAATCATGGTCTTAGTTGTCGTCAAAGCATTGGATATTCTGGAATATATAGCCCGCGATGCAGACCGGGCTTACTCGCTGACGGAAATAGCCGAGGGATTGAACATGCATCAGGCTACCTGTGTCAATATTTTACAGACGCTGGTTGAAAAAAGCTATCTGGAACATCTGGGCCGAAAAAAAGGCTACCGGCTTGGCCCGATGGCCTACAATTTGACCAACAACTTATCATATAGTCAGCACCTGGTAACGGCGGCTAAAGAGGTGATGGAAAGCCTGACAGCCCGATTCAATGAGACCTCCATTCTGGGCGTTATCCGAAACCAGAAACGGTTCATTGTTCATTTGGTTAACAGCGACCAGGACTTGCAGGTCCGCAGCCGCACCGAGCGCAGTCTGTACGAGACAGCAACAGGACGGCTTTTGCTGGCTTATTTGTCACCCAGAGAGCGGGATAGTCTGATCGCCAACATTGGATTGCCGTCCTCCATTATATGGCCAGAAGCAGACACACAGGCTGGCCTGGAGGGCGAGTTATCCAAAATACAAGCCGAAGGTCTTTGCGTGACGCTATCGCCAACGCACATTATTGGACTCGCCGTTCCTATTCGGAAACAAAAGCAGGTTGTGGCCAGTCTCAGTATTTTTTTACCGGAAATCCGCTGCTCATTTACACGGCAGAAGGAAATTGTACAGGCATTACAGCAGGCTGCTCAGGCTATTAATGAACGCCTTGATGCATAAATCTTTTCTAACGTTTTCGTGCAGGATTTAGTCGTATCTACTAGTTTTCAACGCACGATTTACTTTATCAGACCCTTCGTCAGGAGCCGTGCCACGGTTTTATGACCGGCATTAGTACCGTGGCACGGCTCCTGACGAAGGGTCTAATTTATAAATACCTCATCGACAAGCAGTAAGGCAGGCTTTCCTTTATTCCCATGCCATTCGGGGAGTTTGCTCAGCGGTTTAGCAATAATTTTCAGATAGGAGATGGTTTGGGGCCTGAATGTACACTCAATAGCGGTTAGGCTGGGAACGCTTTTTTCGGCGGGCATGGCGGGCTTTTTAGTCGCGAGGAGTTTCATCTGAGTTCGGCTGTTACCTCCCCAGATTTCAATAACCATTGGCGGGAATATCCCGGTTTCCGGCTCAACCATTGTTCGTAAAGCAACAGCCGACACACTGACCGGTTTCGTAAATTCCGATACCAGCGCCATGTCATTCTTTCTAAAACCCGCCCAGTTGTTGGCCCACGCGGGACTATTGGCATTAAATGTACCGAGCTTGCCATCGAAAAAGGTGTGAGCCCCATCGGCCTGATGAACCGGATTAAGCGGTAGCAGAAGGTTTACGCTGTCGGGTCGGTAAGCACTTTTATAATAATCAAACGTGGCCACGTTGCTGCCATACCAGCCCGTCTTATACGCCTTAACTTTAATTGACGTGTTATCATCGATAACCATCGGGTTCGTCAACACCGGCGATTTGATGCTATCTGGTTCTGTTCCATCGGTTGTGTAACGCAGTTGAACGCCCCGAATTGGATGTTCTATCTTTACGGGAAGTTGTTGGACGAAAATTGTGGAGCTGTTTTTTACCTGCGGTGGGTTCAGCCGGATTGGATCACTCTTGTCGCCGTCGAATCCGGCAATGAACTGAATTTGCTTATGGGCTTTTTGGAGTTGCTGAATTTCAACGGGCGTTAATGCCGTTTCCCACACAGAAACAGTTTTCAGGTTTTTGAAAGCATTAATCTGCTTTTGCAAATCGGCATAGGTCACCTTTGTTCCGGAAAGTGCCAGGCTTTTCAGTTGCTTTAATGAGGCCAATTCGCTCAGCCCGGCTCCTGTAATGTCGGTAAAGTTGAGGTCTAATGTCTGCAAGTTTTCAAATTGGCTAATCTGTTTTAAATCGGCATCTTTTACCGGTAGTTTATTGAGATTGAGAGAGATAACCTGCCGTTTTATAGCGCTCAGTTCCCCTAATTTTTCGGGAGTATAGACGCTTTTGTTATACAGGTTGACTGCCAGGGCAGGCGATTCTCTGGCTAGCGGTGCAATCCGGCGGTAATCGTTATTCAGTTTCTGGATCGTTTCTTCATCAGCGGCATCAAAATCAAATTCTTCTGCCGGTTGTTCTGCCGGTTTAAATAAACTCGACGCTATAAACCGCAAGGAGTCAGAGGCTGGCAGGTCAACAACCTTTTTAGTAAAACTGGCGTTGCCTTTCACCCATAATGCCAACAGGTTCATTTCCTGGGGCGTAAGCTGGGTTTTGCCTACTGGCGGCATATGTTTCTTTTCGTCTGGCGGCAGGTGAATACGTTGAAGTAACAGACTACTGTCAGGCTTTCCGGCAATGAATAACTTCCCGGATTTGCCGCCCTTCCGAATCGACTCAACATCCGTGAGCATCAATTCTCCTTTCAGTTTGTCGGGATTATGACAGCTTACACACTTCTGCTCCAATATGGGCTGAATAACATGGGTAAAGACCAGTGCCTGATCGAGTGCAACGGGTGCCGCCTTTGTCCGGCTGGTTATCGGTGCAAAAATGAAGTTATCGCCGTGCGTTAAGGCGGCCCCATAATGCCCGGCAATAAACAGAAATAGAATCGTCGTTAGGGCGCTTATTCTGGCCATTGGGGCACTATACCAGGTTTTGTTTCGGCTCCAGTAAATGAGACAGGCCGCAAAGAAAATCATGACCCCCGACCACTTATGCCTTGCCAGGAGCTGCCCTGTATAGCCATCTTCTTTGGCCAGAAACAAGCCCATAATGACCGTAACACCAGCCGACAAAGTACCGATCAGCAAGAGGTTTGTGAGAAAATTACGGTAAAAATCGGCACCGGCCGACTGGTTCGCTGAACTAGCCTGGTTAAACCGGAAGGCTTCCATAACCATCGCCAATAGCAGAATAACAATCGGAAAATGCAGTAATAACGGATGCATTCGCCCAACAGCCTGTAACCAGAATGGCACGACAATTTTATCCTCGAACAGCAACAGAACCAGGATAAAGATTGCCGAAGCGAACAATACCTGTTCTGCCCAGCCTGTAAGCTTTTTATTCATGGATAAATAATGGTGCAAAGTTTAGGCAATGAGACCTGGAATTACTTTCCCGGAAACGTCTGTCAATCGGTATCGGCGGCCCAAATGTTTGAAAATCAATTTCTCATGATTAAGGCCTAACTGGTGCAGAACGGTGGCCTGAAAATCATGAACATGGACCGGATTGTTGACGATGTTATACCCAACCTCGTCGGTTTCGCCGTAGACAATTCCGGGTTTGATACCTCCACCCGCCATCCAGATCGTAAAGCAGCGCGGATGGTGGTCGCGACCGTAATTGTCTTTGGTCAATTTTCCCTGGGTATAGCTGGTCCGGCCAAACTCTCCCCCCCAGATCACGAGCGTTTCGTCCAGCAAACCGCGCTGTTTCAGATCAGTGACTAAAGCTGCCGATGCCTGATCGACGTCTTTAGCCTGTTTGGCTATTTCAAATGGAAGATTGCCGTGCTGATCCCAACCCTGGTGATACAGTTGCACAAACCGCACGCCGTTTTCAGACAACTTACGGGCTAGCAAGCAGTTAGCCGCAAAAGTACCAGGTACTAAGCAATCCGGACCATAGAGCTTAATGATGTCGTCCGGCTCTTTCGACAGATCCATTACTTCGGGAACGGCTGTTTGCATCCGGTATGCCATTTCGTACTGTTTTACTTTGGCCGTTATCTCCGGGTCGCCAAATTCCTGATACGAAAGATCGTTCAGTTGAGCCAGATTATCGAGCATTTCCCGGCGATCCTGCCGGTTCATGCCTTCCGGGTCGCGCAGGTAAAGTACCGGATCTTCGCCCTTGCTGAACTGAACGCCCTGGTGAATGGAATCCAGAAACCCATTCGACCAGAGTTTCGAATAAACGCCCTGTCCGTTGCCAATGCCACGGGAAAGCAGAACCGTGAAATTGGGCAGATTTTTGTTTTCGTTGCCCAGTCCGTAACTCAGCCACGCACCCATGCTCGGTCGATTGCCCTGTTGCGAGCCGGTTTGCAGGAACGTTAATGCCGGGTCGTGGTTAATGGCCTCGGTATACATCGATTTCACGATGCAAAGGTCATCCACAACCTTAGCGGTGTAGGGCAGCAAATCGCTTATCCAGGCCCCAGACTGGCCATATTGTTTAAAATCGACGAATGATCCGACCAACGGAAACGCCTTCTGATTGGCAGTCATCCCCGTTAGCCGTTGCCCGGCGCGAATCGAAGGTGGTAGTTCTTCGCCCAACATTTCGCATAGTTTGGGCTTGAAATCAAATAACTCCTGCTGCGACGGTGCCCCGTTCTGGAATAAATAGATAACCCGTTTTGCTTTCGGTGCGAAATGCGGAATGCCCGGCGTTAGCCCCTCTTCGTCAACGCCACGTCCACTGAACAGATCAGGAATCAGCAACGAACCCAATGCCGCGCTGCCCAGTCCTAAGCTTAATCGGGACAGGAAGCGACGCCGGTTAAAATTCAGGCCGTGTTCCAAAATTTCTTTTTCCATTGGCGTCAGGACTTTGTGATGGTTTCTTCCAGATTATAAATCGTTGTCACAACCCGCATCAATGCGGCAAGTTTACTCTTATCAATGCTTGCCGGTATGGGGTATTCACCAACGGCTACTACCTTTTCTGCCTTTTTTCGGTCGATCTTTTGTCGCTCTTTTTCGTAGTACGAAGCTAAAATCGTGACTTCCTGTTCAGTTGGTTTCCGGCTTACGATCAGCCGAAACGCTTTGTTTATTTTGTCATTGATTGCCCCTTTCTCTGCCAATAACCGGGCGGCCAACACGCGTGAGGCCTCCAGTACAGCCGGATCGTTAAGCATTACCAAAGCCTGAAGAGGTGTATTGGTCTTGAGTCGCTTTACTTCGCACAGATCCCGGTTACTGGCATCGAAAATAGCCATCGATGGCGGTGGGCTGGTTCGCTTGATCAGGGTATACATGCCCCGACGGTAGAGCTTCGAGCCATGATCCTGTGTATACATCGATAGTAATCCCCTACCCGATGTAGACCCCTCCCACAAACCCGGTGGCTGATAGGGTTTGACGCTGGGTCCACCAATCGTTCCGTTCAGCAACCCACTGCTGGATAGCACCAGGTCCCGGATAAATTCGGCCGGAATCCGGTAGCGTGGCCCACGAGCCAATAAACGATTGTCGGGATCGGTCTGTAGTTTTTCGGGCGTAACTACGGCCGACTGGCGGTAGGTAGCCGACATAACCATCTGCTTCACGAACCGTTTAATATCCCATCCGTGATCCATAAAATCGACTGCCAGCCAGTCCAGCAGTTCGGGATGCGAAGGTAGCTCGCCCTGCATGCCGAAATCACCCGATGTTTTAACGATTCCTTTTCCAAAAAACTCCTGCCACAACAGATTGACGTAAACCCTAGCCGTCAGAGGATTCTGCCTATCGAACAGCCACTTGGCCAATCCCAGCCTGTTTTTGGGGTAGTTCCTGTTAAAGGGTAAAATAGCTTTTGGTGTTCCCGGCTCTACTTCTTCGCCGGGCGCATCATATACACCCCGCTTGAGCACGAAGGTTTTCCGAAGGGTATCCTGGTCGCCCATGACGGATACGATCAGTCGGTTGGTGTCGCGTTTATTCACAAAAGACAGAATATCTTTTACATCCTTATCGCTGATTTCCATCAAGGGTTTCTTGGCATATGTATCGGGGCCACCAATAACCGATTCCATACCGACTTCCTTTATATTATTAAAAAAAGCGAACATCTGGTAGTATTCCTTCTGGGAGAATGGATCGTACTTATGATCGTGACAATGAGCACATTCCAGTGTCACGCCAAGCAATCCTTTGCCAAACATGTCGTTCCGATCGGTGACGTACATGATCCGGTATTCTTCCTGAATAACGCCCCCTTCTTCAGTTATTTTATGATTCCGATTGAAGCCCGTAGCCAGCAATTGCTCTTTAGTCGACGCTGGTAGTAAGTCACCGGCCAATTGCCAGGTAACGAACTCATTGTACGGCTTATTTTTGTTGAACGCATGGATCACCCAGTCGCGCCAGGGCCATTGCGTACGGTATCCATCGTCCTGATAGCCGTGCGAATCGGCATAACGGGCCAGATCCAGCCAATGCAACGCCATTTTTTCGCCATAGGCCGGGTTGCTTAACAATTGATCAACTGCTTTCTCATAGGCTTTTGGGCTCTTGTCGGCCAGAAACTGATCCATCATGGACAGGCTGGGTGGCAGGCCGAGTAAATCAAGACTGAGCCGTTTCAGCAGCCGTTCTTTGTCGGCTGCTGCGTTTGGTGTCAGGCCGTTCTGCTCCAGCTTATGCAGAATGAACCGATCGATCTCATTTTTAGGCCACTCCTTCTGATTAACCGCCGGAAGCACGGGTTTCTTTGGCGCAACAAAGGCCCAGTGCTTTTGGTAAGTAGCTCCCTGCTTAATCCATTTCTCAATGAGCTTGATTTCATGCGAAGACAGTTTCAGATTCGATGCCGGAGGGGGCATTAATGTGGCTGTATCTTCGGACGTAATTCGCAAAAAGACTTGCGACAGTTCCGGTTTGCCAGGCACCAACGCATGGGCTGACGGATGCTCTTTTAATGCTTTATAGGCGCTCTCTGCTACATCGAGCCGCAAACCTGCCTGCCGCTTATTGGCATCCGGACCGTGACAGGCCAGGCATTTATCGGACAGAATAGGCCGGATGTCAAAATTATAGCTAACTACGTCCGGTAGCTGCGCATTTTCAGTCATTTTTGACGAACTGGATGTACAGGACTGGAAACACCAGCCAATTCCCGCAATCACAGTAAACAGATAATAAGACATTGTTCTCATACTATCCCTCGCCTACTTTTTCAATCAAGGATAAAAAGAATTCTTTTCTACTTGCGGAGGCCATCATCTACCTCAAAGTCAACTACTTACAACAATCTCATTGAATTGTAAGCTACGGATTTACAATAGTCCCTTTGAGTCGAAATCCGCAGACCCGCAAGCCTGCCTTTACTAAAGTGGCTTTTGAGATCCGATTACTTATAGAACATCGGGCGGCAGGCACTCGGCCCATTCGATATGCTTCTTTTTTTAATTCCTGCACCATAAAACTGCCCAGTCCCCGCCGTCGAAACGGCTCATTCACCTGCCTGTAAATGGCCGCAAACGGCATGTTGTAATTCAGCATCAATCCTCCGCTGACAACTATGTTATTATGCAGTTCAAGTACATACGGGCTCTCGTCATCCATACCATCGTTAGTATTTCGCTTACGAAAAATGACGCCCCCAACCGTAAGATCAGTGATGATGTGATCGTCAAACAGGATCGCTTCGGCATGAATAGTTTGTGTGTATTCGTAGAGAATCGACGACAATAGCCCATCGTTGCTTTGGCTTTCGATAAATGTGGCTTCAGAAATCAAACAGAATTTGGGGAAAAGCAGATTGGCAAATCCTCTAAACGGAGGAATAATATAAAACTCAAAAATAGTATCCCGGTCTTCCCGACGATCTGTGCCCCAAACCGATCCATAGCCTACCCTGATGCCATCGACCGTAAACAGACAGGTATCCGCCCAACCATACTGATGGCATTTGTTGCAAACAAACTGGACGTTATTTTCCTGAAGAAATAAGACCCGAAAGTGCTGAATTTCATCCCCTGAGGTTTGGTAAATCTCTAGCTCCATAGAACGTAAAATGACCAACGGTCAGCCTTTTACTGCCGTTGGTCAATCACACCCACCCAAACTCAGTAATGTCGCCAGGCAGGAAATTGAATATCTATCAATTTCCGCCCAGCGAGTTCTCATCAATTAATCATCATAGGTTGTCAGGTAATGACTAAAGCCGATAGTGTAGTGAAGCTATTTATCTATTTGACAAGCTCTTATAGGCGGTAGTGGCACTAATTTTATTAACTTCATTTACCCTGTAAAAATCCGCCAGTACAAATGCAATACCGCTCATGGCCAGGGCAATAAAGCTGCTTGTCCATTCGGTTTCATGGCGCCAATTGGCAACGGCTCGGGGAATATGCAGGAGAATGACCCACAGGAGAAACATGATTCCCAACAAGGTCGTTGATAGCGGAATCTGCTTTTTCAACAGGACACTTGCCGCCGTCGCAATAAAAGCCAGCCCGATCAAATACGTCCAGAATAAATGACCCGGAATCCAGGATGGAATTAGTGTAGCAACAAAATTGGCATATATGAAATGCTGAATACCAAAGATGATGAGCGATAGGGCATATAACAGACTACCATACCGCATATAGATGTTGGTAAAATACCCCCGCCGGGTAACTGTAAAATCCGTCAACAATCCTCCTGCGATCACCAAAGCCCCTCCCATCAGCGCAATAAGCTCAGAGAAAGTTGTCCAGACCCCACCATTATACGGATTGGCGATCAGCCTGGGTAAGTGGGTAACCAGATCCAGCAGGAGAAACAATGCCCCTACAAACAAGGTTGCCCAATTGGCTTTTTTTCCGAATACCACACATAATCCGGCAATGCCTAGAGCTACTCCCGTTGTATAAACCAGCGCCAATCGGCCTGGAAGTTCAGCAGAAACAGGTAATAAAGCCGCAGGAAAATTGCCCGTTATGAGGTGTTCAAGGCCCAAGGCAAAAATAGCGGTGCCATACAGTAGCCGTCCCGACCGGATTAGTCTGTTCATCCTGTTTAGTCAATAAAAGTGTCCAATAAGCGGTTATTTGTCTGTTATCCAATCTCTCTTAAATGAGCCGTTTAAGCATAAATCGAACGGTCAACTGCTGACGGTTACGCTGAACAACCAACCCAATCGATTTTCCCTCGCCAGCCTGAAGCAGCCGATAAATCTCACTGATACTCAACGTGGTTGCCGGAATGTTATCGATCAACAGCAATTCGTCGCCGGGCCGTAATCCGGCTTGGTCGGCCGGAGAATTACGAATGATTTTATTCACGAAATATGTATGAAGATTATCTCCCTTCGCCCGCAGTTCCAGACCGCTCATGTCGTGCTCAAAACGCTCATTTATCAATCGTTTGACCGGTTTCAGGACAATGAACTGGTCAGGATAATTGAACGTCACACGAAACCGGCGCAGTAGTTCACAACCTATATTCCCCTGTCGCTCAGGCATTCCGGTTAGTTTTAAATCAAAATTTGAGCTATCAGGAAACGAAACGATCATATCGGCCAGTTGGTAGCGGCCAAAACATACTTTTTGAAAACGCCCGATGGTGCCTGATATAAGCCCCGTGAAACCCGACCCCAACGGGACCTGTACCATTTTGTCGGGTAGCGGTATCAGGGCGCTTCGGTTAAACCGATTGAGTAACAACGCCTGTCCCGCGCCCGTATCCAGCACTACCCGGAGCGGTTGAAACCGGGCTCCATCAAAAATCGACAGCGCATCCGTGTAGGCTTTTCGTTCCAGAACTGTAATCGGATAGCGTTCGCCTTTTCGCCGGTGATAGTGATACTGTTCAGGTTGCATCAGAATCACCTCCCGGCGCTGAAAGTCAATCGTTACCACCAGATTAGCGAAGAGTTCATAACCAATCAGGCCATGAACGGCTATGCCTGCGTACTCCGATAGCTTCAACACATCTTCATCCAGAATAACCAGATTGTGGTGTCCTGACCGTAAAGCACCCAGACTCAGGGTATTGTTGATCGCTACCGAGGCCGTTAGTGAGTTTCCTTCGCCAACACCGGCTATTTTAATCTGACGGGCTAATGTCGGTGGCCGTTTTGTGAATACACGACGGTCGGTAATGATGGTATGACTAACGCCCGTATCGACAATCAATCGTAAACTATCGGCGTCGTTCACGCAAACGGATATAATGATTAGATTCGACTGAAATTGAAACGGAATGCGCGTCGAAGTGCGGTGGTGTGTAAAGAAGAAACCGTAGGTGTCGTCATTGCCGATTGCAGGCTCGGTCGCTGAAGCAGCCGGGCCTGCAATCCAGAAAGACAATAATAAAACCAGCGCTCTCATCCTTACAGTTTCATGACAACAGGCAGTAGTGCTTCACCATTGTCATTGTCAACCAGCATATTGACTGTTAAATTTTCAGTGGTTACGTGAGATAATCAACTGTCTGAGACGAAGAACAACGTTCGGTTGACAGACGTACGTTTAGCGGATACAAACGTCGTTTGTCGCCTGTTGGTCCCTTTTTATCGCGACTGTTTCTACATTGATCATCACAGCAGACGCAGGTTGGAGAACACATCAATGGACTGTCGGATTTTTCGGTAAATTTGTCTATTAACGCCAGGAAGATGCCTCATTCTCAGCCGATCTATCGGGAAGTTGCAATTCATGTAGTAGCCTGGCTGTGCTATATAAACCTCCAGGTGCTGGCAGTCGATCAGTTCAGCAATCAGTATACAGAGCATCTGCTGATCGCGTTATCGGAGTTGCCAGCTCAGCTTCTGTTCACGTATACTACCCTCTACTGGCTTATCCCGGCTTATCTCTTAACTCTCCGGTATCTTTACTTTAGCCTGTTAACCTTGCTGGCTCTGGCTATTTGCGGGGTACTTTACTGGCTGGGTTATTATTACCTGTTTCTAGCTCTGTTTGATCCGGGAAGACTCGAACAGGAGACGCCCCTGGACCCCAGTCGCCTGATTCTTTCCAGCTTTTATATGCTCTGTACCAGCGGCCTGTTGATTGCTTTCCACATGATTCGGTACGGTTTCCGGCAGCAACGGCTAAATCAGCAGTTAATAATTGCCAATCAGACCGTAGAGCTAAAATCGCTGAAGGATCAGATCAATCCGCATTTTTTGTTCAATACCCTCAACAATCTATATGGCCTAACCAGCAGCAATCCCGAAAAAGCGGGCGAGGTGGTTCTGCGATTGTCGCAATTGATGCAGTATATGCTCTACGAGGGTAGCCAGACGCGGGTGCCCCTGCGGGAAGAAATAGACTATTTACAGAATTACCTAGCCTTGGAACGAATACGCTATGGTCAGGAATTACACCTGGCTTTTCATGTCAGTGGGGACACAGGAGGTGTACAGATTGCACCTTTACTGCTGCTCCCGTTTGTCGAAAATGCGTTCAAACACGGCCTGAGTCGTCAACTTAGCGAAGCCTGGCTTCAAATTCAGCTGACTGTGAATCAGAACGAATTGATCTTTAAAGTCGAAAATAGCAAACCTGTTTCGACTGGCCAGGCAACCTCATCCGGCATCGGTCTGCCAAATGTCGCCAAACGATTGCAACTGATTTATCCCGACCGTCACCGACTTCGGCAATTGGACGGCGTAGATTCGTTTTTAACGACCCTAACGATCGAGTTAACTCCCATTGATTTCACCCCAACAAAAGGCCATGAAAATCAAGTGTTTACTAGTCGACGATGAACCCATTGCGCTGGATATACTGGCTGCCTACATTCAGAAAGTAGACGTGCTGGAACTGACAGGTCGATGCAGTTCGGCAGTGGAGGCTTTTACGGTTTTGCAGAGTAAGCCGGTCGATCTGTTATTTCTGGATATTCAAATGCCTCAACTTTCCGGCTTTGAGTTACTCCGAACGCTCCCCAATCCACCTAAAACGATAATCACCTCAGCTTATCGTGAATATGCCCTGGAAGGCTATGAACTGGATGTACTGGATTATTTAATCAAACCGGTTCCGTTTGATCGGTTCATTAAAGCAGTGGGTAAGATGCTCACTCACCGGCCTACTGCCCCCGCACCCAACCCGGTACCCGAAGAAGGGCCATTTATATTTGTTCGGGAAGATCGTAAATTAGTTCGCATCGATCTGCGTGACATCCTGTCACTTGAAAGTTTACGAGACTACGTCAAAATAAGAACGGCGACACAGCAGGTCGTTACCCGCCAATCGATCGGTTACTATGAGGAGTTATTACCAGCCGAACAGTTTATCCGTATTCATCGATCGTTCATTGTAGCTGTGGCTAAAATCAAGGTGATAACCGAAAGTCACCTTGATATTCCCGGCCAGACGTTACCCATCGGTCGAAATTATAAGCAGCAGGTATTCGAACAGTTGCAGGTTCGGCATCTCCTTCGCAAGCTTCCCACCTAACTATATCGACTCCCATTAAGATCCTTTTTATCAGGATCATACGATGCCCAACCCATGCCCCGCATCTCCAATTACTTCTCAAAATTAACGATAGTCAATAGCCCGAATTGGCGTTGATTCCGTATTAAGGAGAAGTTGATTATTTTCTTTGTACAGAATGGATACAACGCCCTCAATAGCAAAATTGGCCATAGACGGTGGCGAAAAGGCCGTTAAAACCAATTTCCCCTGGCCGATCTACGATGAGCAGGATGTGCAGGCAGTAGCCGATATCGTGCGTAGCGGCCAGTGGGGTAATCCTGATTGCGCCGGGGCTGTAGCAGAATTTGAGCAGCAGTTTGCCACGTACTGTGGCAGTAAATACGCCATAAGTTGCGTAAACGGGTCGGTATCCCTTCGGTTGGCGTTAATCGCCTGTGGCGTACGCCCCGGCGATGAAGTCATTGTGCCACCCTATACCTTTATCGCTACCGCTTCGGTAGTGCTGGAGGTCAACTGCGTACCCGTCTTTGTCGACATCGACCCCAACACCTATAACCTCGATCCGAAAGCGCTGGAAGCCGCCATTACAGAGCGGACAAAGGTCATCATTCCGGTTCATTTTGCCGGACTGCCCTGCGATATGGACGCGATTCTGGACATCGCCAGCCGGTATAAGTTACGGGTACTTGAAGATGCGGCTCATGCACACGGGGCTGAATACAAAGGCAAAAAACTGGGCTCGATTGGCGATGCGGGCAGTTTCAGTTTTCAGTCGTCTAAAAATCTGACGTCTGGCGAAGGCGGCATGGTCATCACCAACGACGATGCGCTTTATGAAACCATGAATTCCCTGCGGAATGTTGGACGGCTCCCGAGCGGCCAATGGTACGACCATTTCAATCCGGGCTGCAACTACCGCATTACCCAACTTCAAGCCGTTTTACTCAGTGAACAACTCAAGCGACTTGACGAACAAACCCATATCCGAAACGAAAATGGGATTTATTTAGACAATTTACTGGCTGATATAGAGGGAATTGCACCCCTAAGCCGGGAACCGGTTGATATCCGTCACTCCTATCACCTCTATATTTTCAGATACAACAAAGCGAAGTTCAACCAGATGCCCAAGCAGGCATTTGTGGCAATGCTGGCGGCAGAGGGTCTACCCTGTTCTTCTGGCTACCCGCATCCGCTTTATAAACAACCCGTTTTTCAACAAAAAAACTGGATGTGCTATGCCATTCCCGACTCGGTCGATTATTCGCAGGTCTACTGCCCGGTTGCCGAACATGCCTGCGCCGACGAAGCCATCTGGATTTTTCAGCAGGCTATGCTGGGCACACGGAGCGACATGGACTCCTTTGCCGAAGCCATCCGTAAAGTTCAGCATGCCATTAACCAATAGGCCCCGCGGCAATTCCTTTCTCTTTACCACATGAATGCGTATCGTATCCTGAACTGGCTTTGCTCGTTTCTTTTCCTGATTTCAGTGGGATGTATTCCGCTGGTTGCACAGTCGATTAATTTTCAACGGGCCACAATGCTTGTGTCGCCCTCAATTCCGATGCCCATGCGGGAAACGGCTCCGAACTTATTGAGCGAAGAGATTGCGAAGCGAACAGGGATCACCTTGAAAAATTCGCCGGGCTGGTCTTCTGGAAAGTCCGTTACGATTGCTTTCGCGCTGTCGAGCGACAAGGAATTACAGGGCGTTGTCGTTCCGGTGAGCACCGAAAAAGAGCGACCAGAACTGAGGCCGGAGGGTTTTCGGGTTGTCAGTGACATAAAAGGAACCACCCTCTGGATTATCGGAGCCGACGCCCGAGGCATTTTGTTTGGAACGGGTTGGGTGCTCCGTCATCTGACTATGGACCAGAAACGGCTGGAGTTAGCAGTGCCTGCCAATATCGCTACGGCTCCAGCTTATCCGATTCGGGGGCATCAGTTGGGCTACCGCACAACCGCCAATTCGTATGATGCCTGGTCTGTGGCTCAGTTTGACCAGTATTTTCGGGAATTAGCTATTTTTGGTACCAATGCTATTGAAGGAATTCCTTTTCATGAAGAGGAAAAAGCCAGCCCGCATTTCAAGATACCCGCGCCGGAAATGCGGATCAAAATGAGCGAATTATGCCAGAAATATGATCTCGATTACTGGGTCTGGACACCCGCTACATTTGCTCTTACCGATGCGGCAAAGCGACAGGCGGAACTCGATCTGCACGAAGCTTTTTATCGGGCATGTCCGCGGCTCGACCATATCTTCGTGCCAGGCGGTGATCCGGGCGATAACCATCCTAAAGAGGTTATGCCTTTTCTGAAAGACCTGCACACGTTGCTGGTAAAATACCATCCTAACGCTAAAATCTGGCTTTCTCTGCAAGGCTTCAGCGTTGAGCAGATCGACTACTTTTACCGATATCTGGCTCAGTATAAGCCCGATTGGCTGGCGGGTGTCGTGCATGGGCCAGGCAGTCCGTCCTTGGCCGAAACCCGCTTTCGCCTTCCGAAACAATATCAACTCCGGCAATATCCCGACATCACCCATAATGTTCGCTGCGAATTTCCGACCGAGCATTGGGATCAAGCCTATGCGCTGACGCTGGGCCGCGAAGCGCCGAACCCCCGGCCTTATTCCTACGCGAGAGTACAGGCTGCTGCTGCCCAATTTACCGACGGCTTTGTATCGTATTCAGATGGTTGTCATGATGATGTCAACAAAGTGATCTGGAGTATGCGCGGCTGGGACCCGGACATGGATGTTCACGAGATTTTAGCAGACTATGGTCGTTTTTTCTTCGGCCCTAATCTAGCCGAAGCAACTGCTGATGGCATTGCGGCTCTGGAACAAAACTGGAATGGTCCATTGGCTGAAAATGGTGGCGTTGAGGCCACATTTGCCTACTGGAAAAAGCTGGAGATCGACAATCCAGCGCTTCATACCAACTGGCGCTGGCAGATTTTTCTACTCCGTGCCTATTACGATACCTACACCCGGCGACGATTACTCTATGAACAGGCTCTCGAAAAGAAAGCCAATACGATATTAGCCGGCGCCGATGCAATCGGTCCTGAAACGGCCATGACGCAGGCCATTGACATGATCAATCAAGCCGACAAAAAACCGGTATCGCCCGAACTCAGGAGCAAAATAGAAGCTTTATGCGCCGATTTATTTGCCGCCATTGGCTTGCAGACCAGCGTGCCAAAATACAAGGCAAAGGGTTACGAACGCGGGTGTTTACTGGACTTTGTCGATTACCCGCTCAATAACCGCTGGTGGCTGACTGATGAGCTGGCAAAAATCAAATCGCTGAAAACAAAGAATGAGCAGCTGGCCCGGCTAAACGAGATCGGCACCTGGGAAAACCCCGGTGAAGGAAGTTTCTACGATGATGTCTCAAGCGTGAGCAAAGGCCCGCGCGTGAAAACCTTCTCCGATGATGCCACAGATATTGCCTGGTGGAAAGACGGTTTTAGCCGCGCCCGGTTATCGTCTCAAACGTTTCAGCGCAGTCCGGCACTCGACTATGAAAACCTTGATCCGGGTGCCCGGTATGTCATTCGGGTCGTTGGTTTTGGTGAAGCACTTTTGCGGGTGGATGGCAAACGGCTGGAGCCTATCGTATACAATCGGGAAGCCGATGCGATAAAAGAATGGATTGTCCCTCTATCGGCCACGCAGGATGGTCGCATTAGTGTTATGTTCGATCAACCGGAAGAATCACATCTGAACTGGCGCCAAAACTCACGTATATCCGACATTTGGTTACTAAAACAATAAACAAAGGGTATATTATTGCGCATGAAACGCGATGATGCCCTGTGGAAAGCCATACTGGAAGATGTTTTCGATGACTTTCTGCGCTTTTTCTTTCCGAATGCCAATGAGTTATTCTTATTGGAAAATGACGATGAAACCCGTCGGATTGACTACCTCGACAAAGAATTAGAACAATTGTTTCCGCCTGAACAGGATACCTACGCACCCCGCTATGTGGATAAGCTGGTAAAAGTATTTATCCGCGAAAACGATCTGCCCCATGAACAATGGATATTGATTCATATTGAGATTCAGGGGTATAATGATCCTCGCTTTGCCGAACGGATGTTCCAGTACTATTACCGCATTTTTGACAAATACCGCCAGCCCATCACAGCTTTTGCCATTTTCACGGATGACCGCAAAGGCTATCATCCCAGCAAATATGAGCAATCCTATCTGGGTACTCAACTGAGTTATCAATACAATACCTATAAAATTCACGAACAGAGTGAAACCGATTTATTGGCCAGTACCAATCCCTTTGCGCTGGTCGTCCTAACGGTTAAAGCCGCTCTAAAAGCTAAAAACTTAACCGACGAGGAATTACTTGAGCTTAAGCTACGAATAGCTAAACTATTGTTAAACAGCCAGATATCGAAAGGAAAAATAAGAAGCCTGATGAATTTCCTTCGTTATTATGTCCGCTTGGAAAACCCGGAAACGAACCGTAAGTTTGAAAGAGAAATTGAAGCAATCACACAAAAAAATACGACGATGGGTATTGAGCAATTTCTCCTGGAGAGAGCTAAAAAAGAAGGGGTCAAAGAGGGAATTGAACAAGGGGCAGACCAGGAGAAACGAGTACTTGTGGCACGGCTTCTGACGAAAACCAGCTTTACCAGCGAACAGATTGCCGATATTGTGGAGGTGAGCGTTGCGTTTGTTGATGAGGTTAGAAAAGACACACTACCTGAATCTGACAGCAATGGGGTGGCCTAGATTATCACTACGCTGATGTCCTGGCTTTCGCTACCACAGGCAAAATAGAGCCTTACCTAAAGTCACTTTCCGGCCAGATACCGATGGCGATACTCAAGGGGCGTACAGCCTTTTATCTGCTTGAATTGACGGGCAATATTCTTCGTGTCGTTGAGGCCTAGATCCATCGCAATCTCAAAAACGGCCTGATCAGTTTCCAGTAGTTTTTTCGAGAACTTCTCAATACGCAGGTTCTGGATGTATTTGTAGATTGGATACCCAATGACCTGCTGGAAACGCATTTCCAGCGACCGTCTCGATAAGGGAACCTGCTTCACGACCTCATCAACCTGAAGGTTTTTGTCGATATTCTGGTGAATGTATTTCAGCGATGATGCGATGTATTCATCGTGGGTCGCGTAGATATCGGTCGACTGGCGGGTAACCACCTGCGTGGGTTCAACGATAATATCATAAATGTCGGTTATCTCCTTGCGAATCAGCCGATCGAGCAGTTGGGCAGCATCGTAGCCACCTTTCTCAGCATCCTGTACAATACTGGAAAGTGGCGGGTCAGAGAGTTCGCAGAGCATCTCATCGTTATCGACGCCCAGCACAGCTACCTCTTCGGGAATTCGAATTCGCGAATGCCGGCAGGTTTCCGTAATGTGCTGCCCCATCCGGTCGTCGCAGGTCAGAATGGCAATGGGTTTCGGTAACGACGACAACCACTTACTCAGCGAACTGGGTTTATAATGCCACAGATCACTCGAGCTGTACTCTTCATGTTCAAAATAATGCACCATGCAACCTGAACGAGATACCCGTTCGTCGAAGCCTTCGGCTCGCTCCCTTGACCAAACGATGTGCTTAAATCCGTAAAAAGCGAAATGCCTGAAGCCTTTTCTCAGGAAATAATCGGCGGCCATAGCCCCCGTTTCGCGGTGAGCACCCGTTATGTTAGGAATCTCGACAAAACGCTCTTTGAAGTCCTGCGCAATAACCGGGATGCCCGCCTGAACTATTTTTTCTACGCTACTATCGTTGTATAACTGCCCGATAATGCCGTCGGCTTCCCAATCGCGGGCCCAGTTCAATATGCCATCGACGCCCAATGTTTCCCGGTGAAAGAGGGGCATCTGACAAAACACCCAGGGGCCATATTCCCGCGCGTATTTGGATATCCCTTTCAACAGATTCCGGCTGTAGTCCTCGGAAAAATCGATCAGCAGAATGATCTTGTGCATGAGGATAAAGAATAAATGAGCGAAAGAATGAATGGGCGAAAGTGCGAATAAAGGCATCAATTATTCACTCATTCGCTCATTTATTCTTTCACTCTTTAGTTTAATTATCGCGTTTGTCACTAAGGGTTTTGCCCAGACACCAATGCTAAAAATATATCCTAACGTAATGAGCATCAATAACATGGCCCAACGAAGACCAACCAGTTCAGCAAATCCACCGATCATGAGTGGCACCAAAGCTCCACCCACGATTCCGGTACACAAGATACCTGAAAAAGTGCCATGATGTTGCGGTACTGAATTGAGAGCCAGCGAGAAAATAATCGACCACATGACCGAAGCAAAAAAGCCAGTACCCGGCAACGCGTAGAGCGCCAATTCTTTCGACCCAAACAAGCCCAGCAACAACGAACCAATAGCGCCTAAAGTGAAGACCAGCAGAACTTTGCGGCTATCAACGAATTTCAGCAAAACCAACCCCAGCACACAACCAACGGTCATTAAGCCCCAGAAATAAGCGACCGCCGTAGCACCCGTAGTAGTCGGGTCAACGCCATGATAGAGTTGCAGGAATTTTGACATCCAGTTCGCAATGCCCTGTTCGGTTCCGACATACGCAAAAATACCCGCAAAGAAGAGCAAAACGGTTTTATTTTGAAGTAATTCAACCAAAGTCCCGCCAACTTCTATTTTTTCATCGTCTTTAAGCGCGACCGCCGGGAATTTAATCAAAGCGACCACCATAATCATGAGCAATGTTGTCAGGGCGAAAACCCAGTATAACGATACCCACTCAAAATGAACCGGTACTACTTGATTGAGCAGGTGAATCAGAAAAGAAGTGTCGTTGGTATGAATCGTCTGAACGAAGTAGCTATAGAGCAGTGGGCTGAAAAACGAAGCGGCACCGGAAAAAAGCTGAGCAAGCACCGAATTAAACGCAAAATGTTCTTCGCCCCCGGCCACGCGCAGTAATGGATTGATGGCGACCTGCAACATGGCCATTCCAACGCCTATGGCAAACAAAGAAATCAGTGCTACCGAAAACTGGGGAATCATCGCGAAGAGTAACGACCCCAGAAATGCCAATGCAAATGCGCCAATCAGCACTGATTTTTCCCGGTATTTCTCCACCAGAATCCCCGACGGTATCGATACGCCATACGCCACAAAAAAAGCGAATGGAAGAAACCCGGCCAGCCCGATGCTCAGTTGAAAACTTTCGACCAGATCGGGAATAATTGGGCCCAGAATGTTGGTCAGAAAAGAAATGACAAAGAATATCAACAGAATCAGGCCAACAATCAGGGTGTTTCGTTTCATAATATCTTTTCTGAACTGTTAAACGGAGCTTGTTTATACCAACTGACGTACCAGAGCGGCTGCTCCCAACAGGGCAATATTTTCGTTCTGAGACTGGAAAATCTTCAATCGCCGAAGCGTTACCGGATACGCAAAATCGGCCATACTTTCGAACATGGTCGTTCTGAAAAAAGGAAAGGCTTTGGCAATAGAACCGCCCAGAATAATCACTTCCGGATCGTAGGTATAGAGCACAACTTTAACCGCATTGCCAAAGTGTTTACCAAATTCATCCCAGAGTTTCAAGGCATTCGGCTCTCCCAGAAGCGCAGCCTGACTGGCTTCAAGAGCCGTTGTGTGGTGAACGGACTCAAAAAAATCACCTGCGGCATACGACTCGATATTTTTGTCGAGATAAGGTAACAACCCGATTTCGCCCGCTCCGCAATTACTCCCCGTATACAGCTGATTGTCAATAACAACGCCCGAACCAAGTCCTGTACCAATGGCCATTCCAACCGCCGACCGATAGCCTTGTGCCAGGCCAAACTGGTGTTCTCCCAGAATAAAACAGTTCACGTCATTGTTCACAAAAACGGGCAGGTCAAATTCTTTTTCCAGAATATCACGCAGAGCTACTTCCTCCCACGACGGAATATTGGCCACATTATAGACAATGCCCCGATCGATATCGACCACCGACGGCACTCCGATACCAATACTGTTCACGGATGATTCCACAAATGGCCGGATCAGGTCGATAAGCTGCGCTAACGTAGCCGAAAGGGAGTCTTTGTCCTGCAACACCATACTCCTCTGACGAACAATTGTTCCATTATCGACCAGGCCTACTCGCGCATTAGTCCCTCCTAAATCAACCCCGATAGTCATGTTGAAATGCAGTTTTTAGCAAATACTTACTTTTTTCAGGTCATTCGCCCGGAGCCGTGACATGGTTCTATTGGGGAAAAGACCTGTTTTTACTCAATACCTTATAGATTTATACCGGTAACAAGAACCGAACGACTTGATCGGCCAGCCGCATCAAAACTTTTTAGTTTTACTGTAACCGACACCTTCACTGGATTTTTGTACAAAAGCGATTGAGCTGTTGGTTCGGAGCCATCTGTCGTATAGCGAATAGCCAGGCCCGGCAATTCAACGTTGGCTTTTAACGTACCCTTTTCGATCAGGGCTCCCGGAAGCGGCAACCGGTAGTTATATCCGCCATTGATACGGGCCAGGCGCGGAAGGTCTTTTTGGGCCAGCGTATTGGCAAATACGTTCCAGCCCGTACTGATCGACTTTTCGCGTGCCTGCCGGTTTTCGATGGTTTCCCACGGCCGCTCGGGTGCCCAGGCACTTTCGGCAAAGCCCAGTAGTTTGGGAAGGATATCGTATTCGGCCATGTCGCGCCCTTTAACGGTTTCGCTCCAGAGTTGCGACTCGACACCACGGACGTTTTTACGCGCTTCAGGCTTCATATGCTCCAGACCCGCAAAAGTCAATGGTTTACCCATCGCCGTTTTGTAGGTGGTTTTGAACATATCGAAAGGCGCAAACGCCCAGTTATTGCGTGTATCGACGTAACCCGCCCAATAAAGCCCCGGTTCCTGAGGATCATTGTTATAAGCCATATCGAAATAAAAGTTCGAAACGTTGCACAACACGACCGGATAACCAGCATTCGCCAGTCGATTACCGAGATCAAGATCGAACAGGTTATTCCAGACATAAGGAACGACCCCTTTCCCAACAAATTCAGGATTCATGACTAATTTCCCATCGGCGGCTTTTACCAGAACGGCCTCTTCCCAGGCATGCACTTCCAGCTTTCGTTTAGCGAGTCGTTCCCGAAGTTTTCCAAAGAAATACGCCTGCAAATTTTTAGCATCTTTGATCGATGGATTCTCCTTCAGCAATTTGGCCGCAATGGGCGATTTTGTCCAGACTCCTTCGGGTACTTCATCGCCACCAGCGTGCATGACGTCCATCGGAAGACCGGCCTCCTTGTATAGTTTGGTGATTTCATCCACCACTTTTTCGTAGAAATGATAGGTAGATTCCCGCCCGACGCTCACCACATTGTCGGTATAGCCTTGTGCCGAAAGGTATACGGATTTATCATCGGGGTCGATGAGCCGATATTCGTTGGCTTCTTTTTCCTTCCCTTCCTTCATCAATCGTTCATAACGAGCTTCCATCGCTTTGATAGCTGCCCTGGCATGGCCCGGTAAATTCACCTCGGGAATTACCTTAATGTGCCGCTCTTTGGCATATTTCAAAATTTCGACAAAATCAGCTTTCGTATAATAGCCGCTGCCGTACTTGCCTTCGTCGTACGCTTTTGGGCCAGAACCGTAGGCGGGATGGAGTACCGGCGTTTCTTTACCTGATGTATGCTCCCGTTGCGCTCCAACCTGGGTTAGTTCAGGCAAACCATCAATTTCGAGCCGCCAGCCTTCGTCTTCGGTCGTATAGAACAGAAACTGGTTGACTTTATAAAACGCCAGCAGGTCAAGAAGGCGCAGAATGGTTTCTTTGGTCTGGAAATTCCGGCTGACGTCCAGGTGCATACCACGAAATTCAAACCGGGGTGCATCCTCAATCTGCACGTAGTTGAGCGCAATATCGGCGGAGGGGTTCAAATACGAAGCAGTCGGAATAAGGGCCAGCAGACTCTGAACACCGTAGAACACGCCAGCGGCATCACTCCCGGTGATGGACACGCCATTGCCATCAATGCCTAACCGATACGCTTCTTTATCAATGCCATTGACGTTGATTTTACCCGTTTTGAGGGAAATACCTTTCCCAGATGACGTTCCGGTAGTCACGGAGAAATCCTTACCCGTGATGGCTTTTAGTTTCTGGCTCAGAAAACGGGCTTCGCTTTCGAGATCTTTATCGGCATAAATCGGCAGCGACGAATTCAACGCCAACGTTCCCACCCCTGTAGTCAACCTAACCGGCGACGGAATAATTTTCTGTAACTGTTCAGTGGGTAGCAACGAAACGGCCAGGTTATTTCGATAGGTGGCTGAGGACGTTGGCAGTGGCTCCAGATCGGCGGATCCCCGTAGCATCTGTTCTTTCCGGGTAAACGGTACGATTGTATAATTAGCCTGCGCGATCTGAACAATGTTTTCCTCCTTGCCGTCTTTGTCGTAAAAAACGACGTACAGTCCCAGCGGTGCATCGGTCACTTTGGTAACTGCCTCCGTTCCCTGGTACAGAATTTTCGTTGACGCACCCGGTTTAAGGCTAAATCCTTTATTGGGAACCAGCTTGTACCAATCGCCATTGATGTGCTGAACCGTAGCTGGCTGGGGTGTTCTGGCGGGAAGAATAGGCCGGGGCGATATGTTGAAAAACAAGGCCCAATTGGCATCTGTCAACGGCAAATCGCTCTTATTCGTGAGTGTAAAACGAGCCTCGAATCCGTCTTTTATGTCCGTAAAATTACTAACCAATTCCCAGGAAACGGCCAGTTGCAGTCCCTTGTCAATTCCCGCCTTATCTGCCTGCCGACAACCGTTTACCCAACTAACAGCGAGCAGGAAGAGGACGGCATAAAAACTGGTACGCATAAATCTTCGGGTTTAATAGCCTTTATAGTACTCAAATCAGTACTAAAGATACTATTGCCGTAACATGGCTTTTTTCACTTTTTAATGATGCCGCAACCGAGCCGACTCATTTCATTAGATGCGATGCGTGGATTTACCATCGCGGCTATGATTGTTGCCAACTTTCCAGGAAACGAAGAGTTCGTGTATTTTACGCTGAGACACACAAAATGGAATGGCCTATCGTTCACCGATTTAATTGCACCGACCTTTCTATTTATCGTGGGTGTTTCCATTGCGCTGGCCTACGCGCAGAAGCTGGATAAAGGCAATCCCAAAGGCGAACTCTACCGAAAAATCCTGATCCGGTCATTAAAGATTTTCGCCGTAGGCATGTTCCTGAATCTGATGCCCGATTTTGATTTTTCGAACGTTCGATGGACGGGCACTCTCCACCGTATTGCCATTGTATTTCTGGTCTGTGCGTTTATTTTTATGAATACAAGCTGGATGCAGCAAGCCTGGATTGGAGCCATTACGCTGGTTACCTACTGGTTAGTCATGACCCAGATTCCATCGCCGGATATGGGCAAAGTCGTCCTGGAGCCAGGTCAGAATCTAGCCGCCTGGTTTGATCGGCAATACCTGCCCGGTCGGATGTGGCAGGGCACCTGGGACCCCGAAGGCATTCTCAGCACGTTTCCATCAATCGTAACGGGCATTACCGGTATGCTGGCCGGCCGCTGGATGCTCAGTCGCGCCAGCCCGACCGAAAAAGTGTCGTATCTCATGACCGCCGGCCTGTTTACGGCGGCCGCTGGCTATTTCTGGGGGCTTACTTTCCCTGTGAATGAAAACCTCTGGACGAGTTCATTTGTGCTCGTCACGTCAGGTTTTGCTGCATTGCTGCTGGGTTCATTGTATTTTCTCGTCGATGTTCTTGGGCATGCGGGCGGCACGAAACCGGGCGTCATTTTCGGTGCCAACGCCATCACGGTGTATGTACTGGCCGACATTTTCGCCCTGTTTTTTTACCGACTTAAACTCGGAGGTCATTCCATAAACGAGCACGTTGTGAATGGATTAATAGCGATTGGCATACAACCCGAGCTCGCTAGTCTAACCTATGCCCTGTTTTTCATCGGCATCAATTTCATTCCGGCCTATGTGCTGTATAAGCGAAAGATTTTCATCAAACTATAGAGACGCCATACGCTTACCAACTATGTCAATTCGATTTCTCATTTTCTTCCTTTTCAACCTGACAAGTGCTTATTCAGGCTCAATCGATTTGTCGAAGGCGCGTATCGTCAACGTTGTTTCAGATAGGAAAGCCTTGCATAGAACTGTGGAAGTTCTTCAGGAGGAAGTTCGGAAACGGAGCGGGATTCAGCTCACCGTTACCACAAAACTGCCTGCCGATAATCTGCCGTTTATTGGTCTTGCGCTGGAAAGTGACTTACCACAATTGCCTCAGCGTTTCCGAACCTTGCTTCAGGCCATGCCCGAAAGCAAAAATGAGGGCTTCAGACTAGTTGCGATCGAGTCGGCAAATGCGGTTCTGATTTTAGGGCACGATGCGCGGGGCTTACTCTACGGGGCCGGGCGGTTACTTCGTAAACTGGACATGCAACCGGGCAAACTGACTGTAGCCGGAAACCTGGCCATTGCCACCAGTCCCCGGTATTCCATTCGCGGGCACCAACTTGGTTATCGGCCTAAAACCAATGCCTATGATGCGTTTTCGGTGGCTCAATTTGACCAGTACATTCGCGAGCTGGCCCTGTTCGGTGCCAATAGCATCGAGATTATGCCCCCGCGTACCGACGATGATTTCACCAGTCGCCACATGAAGCTTCCGGCCATCAAAATGATTGGTGAACAGTCGCGGATTTGTGCCGAATACGGACTGGATGTCTGGATGTGGTATCCGAATATGGGCCAGAACTATACGCATCCCGATTCCATTCAGAAGGAGTTAGCTGAGCGACACGAAGTTTTTTCGTCCGTGCAGAAACTGGATGCCGTTTTTGTTCCGGGCGGTGATCCCGGCGAACTGGAACCCGATGTGCTCTTTGCCTGGCTCGAAAAAGAAGCACAGGTTCTGCATAAATACCATCCGAAAGCCAAAATCTGGGTATCTCCGCAAGTTTTCCGACCGACGCAACAGTGGTTCGATGCCTTCTACAAACATGTCAATAAGGGCTACAACTGGTTTGGTGGGGTAGTTTTCGGGCCGTGGGTCAAGATGCCGGTTCAGGAGATTCGTAAACGAGTCAACCCTTCTATTCCGATTCGCCATTATCCCGACATTACGCACAATTATGCCTCCCAATATCCGGTGCCGCACTGGGATCTGGCCTGGGCCATGACCCTCGGTCGGGAGTGCATCAACCCACGTCCGCACGACGAGAAAGCGATTCACAATGCACTCGATGAATTCGGAGCAGGCAGCATCAGCTATTCGGAAGGCACCAACGACGACGTCAATAAGTTTGTCTGGAGCGATCAGGACTGGAACCCGGAAACGCCGGTCATTGAAACATTACGTGATTATGGGCGACTTTTTATTGGGCCTACCTTCACCGAGTCCGTTGCGCAGGGACTTATTGCGCTGGAGCAGAACTGGCGGGGTAATTTGCTGACGAACGATGCTGTCGAGCGGACACTGATGCAATGGCAGGCACTGGAAAAATCCATTCCGCAATCGATACGACAAAATCCCCGTTTTCAGATGGCCCTGATCCGGGCATATTACGATGCCTACACACGCCGTCGGCTGCTGTACGAAACGGACCTGGAACAACAGGCACGCAATCAACTGGAAATGATTGAATCGGGAGGCTCGCTGGCAGCCATGCGGCAAGCGAACGTCATCCTCGAAAAAGCCTGGAAAGAACCCATTCTGCCCGCTTTTCGACAGAAATGCTTTGCTCTGGCCGATTCGCTCTACAAAAGTATTGGCGCACAATTGACGATTGAGCGACACGGAGCGATGTCGGGGCGGGGTAATTTTGTCGATAATATCGACATTCCGCTCAATGACTCACCCTGGCTTTTATCGCAGCTTTTGCAGATTGGAAAATTGACGGATGAATCCGAACGAATCCAGAAAATTCGTGAGATGCTGCACCGTACTGATCCGGGACCAGGTGGTTTCTACGACCATTTCGGCGCGCCCGAAAGCTGGCACCGAGTTGTTTCTGACATGAGTTGGGCGACCGATCCGGGCAGTTTGCAATCGCCCAGAATCGGGTTCGGCGTTGGTTTGGTAGGAGTCGAGTGGGTGGATGAAATTAAAGCAACGGGCTTCAAAGGGCAGATCACCCCACGGGCCTGGATGAAACAGGCGAAAACCCTCTACGATCAACCCTTGAAAATCGCCTATACCGAACTTGATCCCAACGCTACCTATCAGCTTCGGATTGCCTACACCGGGCGTTTTCAGTCGCGCATGAAACTCATGACCGATGATGGTTCTATGGTCCATGATTTTATTCAAACGGGCCAGCAGCCCATCTATGAATTCGACGTACCGAAAGCCGCTCTGACTGATGGAGCCGTTACGTTCATCTGGACGTGCGGAGAAGGCGAACGCGGCTCACAGGTGACGGAGATATGGTTGGTCAGGAAATGATGGAAAGGGGGAAGAAGAGACAGGCCTGATGTTCTTTTACTCTGGCTATTTGGCAGAATATAAATATAGGACTTTGGCTTAGCGGTCCGCCCAAACGTAGCAATCAGAAGTGCTGCCTGTCCGACGAAACGTGGCACTACGACTCTAATTAACGAACAGTATCCCTGCGGCTTATTTCCGTCTGGATGCTCTTCAGGTTTTTTGAATATCTGGAGCCAATTATCAGAGAAAAAATTAGCAAAATAATAGGAAGGACAAACCCTTTATGTGTAGCCGAATAAACCGCAATACCAACGATAATTCCGATGATCACAGCAGTTGTAATTTTTTGTGATTTCAATTTTTTTTCTTCTGACACTAATTCCTCAAGTGTCATTTTAGAGTAGTCTTTACTTGAAAACATAATACTGTCAACGTTAAGAAAATCCTGGAACTTTGGGGCGGCACTGACTGTCATTTATTTACATTGTCGCCCGAAATTGGGTAATTCTGACTCTGGCAAAGAAATCTCATTTGCAGTAGAATGACAAATCATACTAGTATTTCCTTCGCCCATCGCCTAATTTGTAGTGTCTCGTTAAAGGCCTGCTCCGGCAGCTTGGCCATTTTGCATACATGTTCTTTCGTCTCAAGGAGAAGCGTTTACTGAGACGAAAATAGATAACCCAGTACTCTAAATTATATATTCATTTGCTTACCGAATTGTACAGTGGAGTAGAAATAGTGAAAGTCTATTTTATATAAGTATTGGACACTGTTTTCTATCGAAACAGGGTTTTAAATCGATCATTTTATCACTTAAATTAATTGATTATGAAATTCATCCTAATCGGAACGTTTTTACTTTCAACTATTTGTTTTGCTGCATTTAGTCAAGAAAAGCACAACACGGCTGTTCCTGAAAAAGGCTTAACTAAAGTATCTATCATGTACCCTTATGCCGAAAATAAAACCTTTAATATAGAGTACTATGAAACCAAGCACATGCCTATGGTAGCAGGTTTTTTAGGGTCAAATTTGGTTAAATACACCATTGAAAAAGGAGTTGCCAGTGGTATCCCAAACCAACCACTGCCTTTTATGGCGATTGGCACATTCTACGTAAAAAGTCTTAGTGACTATCAAGCGGCTATTGGGCCAAACAGAGAGGCCATACGTGCAGATTTTCCAAATTACACGAATATCACCCCCGTCATTTTGGTAAGTGAGGTGGTAAAGTAAACAAGGGTGTAGCTAGAAAAGGTAACGCAACGGCAAACCGCAAAAATTGTCAGGACCTAGCTGTAGCTCTACAACTCTAGCCTCTGTTTATGTATATCCAATTGTAAAGTGTTTGCTCAATAGCACGATATGAGTGTGACTGTTGCACAACTCTATCAATGCCTAAAACCTGGGGATAGGTTGATTTTTTGTATTTTCAGCTATGCAAGGCAGAAAAGTCGACCGCGAAAAACTCATCACCTCGTTTCAGCTTTCCAGCTGTATCCCCAAGCGAAACCGCTCCGCTCCAGCGGCCTGGTTACCCGTTGGCTGAAGGAGACGCTTGACCTGACTCTTCTGTACAACATACCAAAAAATGCTATGGCTCAGGGGCAATCCATCGATTGACCCAGTGGTAGCCTTCGCGTTTAGGCTCAGCGGGAGAATACACTCCTGTTTAAATAATCAGAAAACTGGAAAGCGTTGCATCTAAAGGAGTTGTGCGACAGAATTAGACAGGGTATCTAAATAAATGTTTCAGAAATCATTAAGATACATTCTCAGGTGAATGTATCTTAATCACCAGCTTCACTACAGCCACCCAAAACGCTCCAATAGACGGTCTTTTTGCTGACGTGATACGGGAATATTGCTACCATTACTCAGTACTAAATACGTTCCCTCTCCTTTGACCAGTCGTTTGATGTGGGCGAGGTTAACAATATATTGCCGGTGAACCCGTAGGAAATTACGGTTTTCGAGCAGTTCCTGAACATCACCCAATGTTTTGGACACCAGATATTTCTCGCCATTGTCCAGCACAAAATTGGTGTAGTTGCTGTCCGACTCGGCATATAGAATCTGGTCTGTATCGACAAAGGCGAGTCCATTCGCATGGGGAAGGGCGAGCCTGGAGGGCTTAGTAGAACGAGGAACGCCTGATTCACCTACTGGTGGATAATAGGCTCGCAGCAACTCCAGTTGTTCCGTTAGGATGTGAGTAGGTATTGGCCAGCCAGGGGTACTTCGCTGGACAATCTGTTCGGCTCGACCAATGGACTTCACTAAATCAATTGTATCAACAGGTTTCAGCAGATAATCTAAGGCGGCAAACCGAAATGCCTGCACCGCATACTGATTGTAGGCCGTTACGAAGATGACCTGAAAGGAAAGTTCGCCCAATTGTTCCAGCAATTGAAACCCATTCAGCATCGGCATCTCGATATCCAGAAATACCAGTGAAGGCTGAAGAGAACGCAAGGCAAGTAGCGCAGATGGGCTGTCGGTAAATTGCCCGACAAGCTCAATTTGTGGGCAATGACGTGCCAGTTGCATAGCCAGTAACTCAACATTGTCGGGTTCATCGTCGATGATAACGGTGCGAAGCATAGATAAAGAGCGAATGAGTGAATTGAGCGAATGAGTGAGTGACCGGATGGCTTTCGCCCTTTCACTCAATCACTCTTTAAACGGGAATATCCAGCACAACCTTCGTTCCCAAGGGTTCACCATCGGGAGCCACCAGGTCAACTACCTGCGTCTGAGTCTGGATGTTATACAGTTGGTTAAGCATCCGAATGCGATCGGCCGTTACCTGCATACCAAATGACTTATGCAGGCCCGCTGACTTACTTTTCAGTGCCTTGGCCCGTTCCCGGCCAATTCCATCATCGGTAATTTCGATGTGCAACAAGCGGTCTTCCGATTGGTGGACATCGACCTGCACGAAGCCTCCTTCAGGCTTGTGCATCAACCCATGCCAGATGGCATTTTCCACGTATGGCTGCAAGAGTAAAGGCGGAATCTGTACATATTGCTGGTCAATTTCGGGCGATACGTGAATCATGAACTGCACTTTCTGTTTGAAGCGCATGGCTTCCAGCTCGATATAAAGTTGCAAGGCTTCCAGCTCATTCTGAAGCGTAACCCGCTCCGAACGGGAGTTTTCCAGGACTAACCGAATCAGCCGAGCGAACTTGGTCAGATAGTCGGAAGCTTTGTCGGCTTTGTTCTGGAGCGTATACAATTTGATCGAATTAAGGCAATTGAAGATGAAGTGCGGATTCATCTGTGCCCGCAGGGTCGTCATCTCGGTGTCAGCTAGTTTTTGCTCAAACTCGGTTTCGAGTTGGCGGATGTTCTGCGCTTCGAGTTGGCGATTCTGCCGATTGGCTCGATACAGAAAAAAAGCGACCAGTAGGGCAACAGCCAATAGGACCAGCAATGCATACAATCGCAGTTTATTCTGGTAAGCCAATTCAGCCGCTTCTAATCGTCGTTGGGTAGCGGCTTCCCGCTCCCGATCCTCATAGGCGGCTTTTTCCACTTGTCTTACTTTTTCCTGGTTGTTGAGACTGTCTCTGGTAGCCGATGCCAGGAGATGGTAATGGAGCGCTTCGGCTGGGTTTGACGTTTTATATAGCTCAAAAAGTAAGGAAGCCGTTTGGATAATGTAGATGGTTTCATTACGTTCCAGCTGAATGTCCAGTGATTTTTTGGCGTAATACCGGGCCGAATCGAGCTGCTGTCGATCCCGAAAAATCATGGCCAGACCTTGATACGCTTGCCCATTGGGTTTGCTGACTGCGGCCTTAATCGCTCGTCGGAAATAGCGTATAGCCAGATCAGGTTGCTTCTTTTTATAATACACCTTCCCAAACTGAACGTCATATATACTACTGAGTGAGCTGAAGGGGATATTGTTTTTTTGTTCCTGATAGTAGCCTTTTTTCAGGTAGAATAAGGCGGAGTCCAATATGTTCCAATTTGCGTAAAATTGTCCCAGTACTCTCGATATGGGCACGATTCTTTCGGGTATCTGGGCTTTTTCGACCATTTGTCTACCCATCGTATAATAATACTGGGCTTGATGAAAATCGAATTTGTTGTAGGCATAGGCCAAAAAGAGGATAGCGCCCAACTGCCCTTGTTTGTCATTTTGCTTTTCAGCAAGCAGTTTGGTCTCCATCAGAATCGGGATGGCCTTATAGTAATCCAATTCGACCATCGTGAACCCAAGGGCATTCCCACATAGGATAGTTCCTCTGTTGAAGTGAATCTGTTTTGCCAGATCGAAGCCCCGTTGACCGTAGTCGATCGAAGCCTTTTTAGAAGGCGCATTCCTCATCAATTGCTCATAAATCAGTACGCGCATGGTATCGCTTTTGGCCTGAGCAAGCTCCCGGTGCAGGCTGTCATGGTCTCTAACCCGGAGATCCGATTGTGCCGAGAGTGGATAGGTACAAAACGAGAGAAAAAGCCAGAATAGACCGTATTTCATGCGGAGTCAGGAATGCAATTGTTAGACAAGTTACTGATAAACAGTATTACTATTCATCTCATACAGGACGAATAGCCTTCTCTTTCGCGTAAGTGGTCACTTTTTTTGAGTAAGCAAATTCGTTGGCCGTTTAAAGGCCTTGTTCAAAAATTTCGGCGACTTACGCGAAATTCTTCACTACTAATCCTGTCGCATTTTCGGAGACTAATAACCCCTGTTACGTTTGAACCAGTCAATCGGCCAGTAACGACAACCTGGTTGATTAGTTCACAAAACCCAGTTCCACTTTATCATGAAAAAGGTACTCATTTCGCTGATCACCCTTGGTTTTACGCTAATGGTATCCATTGCCAAAACGTCCGCTACATCTTCCGACCGCATCGGCCAGCCAAATCCGTATTACCAACGTACCCGATCCGATTCAAGCCAGGGTTATTGGAAACTATATACAGATTACAACACCAGGTCAACCCGCGTTAGCTTTTATTCGGGTCATGATGTGCTGCTTTACCAGGAAAAGATTAAAGATCGGTATATCAAACTATCGAAACGAACCATTCGTCAGTTTGACAACCTGCTGAGCCGATTAGTAGATCGTAATCTGGTTAGCAGTCGGGTGAAATCGTACGACATTCTCAACAGTAACCAGTGGAATGCAATTCCACAACGAATCCCGTCATCCTTCACGGAGGAGGCCATCCTTCCGGTTCCAGCAACCTCAATGATGACAACTATCAATCTGGAGGTTGTTAGCGGTAGCCAGGTAAAACTCTCGTATATAAATCCTGCCAGTGAGCGACTACTGATAACCCTGGCTAACGATTCCTTTCAGTTTTTTTATAAAAAACAGAGTAAGATAAAAGAATACGCCGGACTCTTAAACGTAAGCCATCTGCCCACTGGAATGTATCGTCTCGAAGTTGATGGCGAGAAGAAGATTGCCCAATATCAGTTGATTATCGACCAGGATAAGCGAAGTATTAAGGTGAATACGCTTCGGAATCAGTTCAATCCATAAGCCACTAAACGATAACCCAAATTCTCAACTCATTTCACAAAACCAATCTCCATTATCTCATGAAAACGCTACTTCTTTCGCTCGTTTTAATTGGGTCAGCATTAACTAACTCAGTTGCTCAATCAGACGAAGCCGCTATTAAAAACAGCATCGAGGCCGAAAAAATAGCATCCGACGCGGCTGATTACAAAACGTATAAGAGTTACTGGGCCAACGTTCCTTACGCATCTTTTTTAATTTTTGGCGAGCAGGTCTATGGCGATTCACTCTGGCAGCTAATGGATAAGGTTTGGGCTACTCGAAAGCCAGCCAAAGTCAATACGATACGCACCCATTGGAACATTCGCATGAAGGGCGAAGCGGCCTATGTCACCTTCAGTCAGCGCGCCGAAAACCAGGAGACTAAAGTTATTTTAGAAAGCGCTGAAGCTCGCTACCTGGAAAAAATAGCTGGCCAATGGAAAATTGTCAGCGTGGTCGCCATGTTCAAACCGTCGAGATGAGTGGCAATCAACCACATTAATCGTAATATTCACTAAACCAATCAACTCCGATGGAACGTAGAAATTTACTGGCTAGCCGTATTCACTTTATAACAGACTTTGCTTACTAGTCTCATTTAACGCTCATTTATAAGCCGAAAGAGGTTTTATGTGACCGTTTCTCGAATAGGGCCATTTAAATGACGGAACCTGGCTCCAATCGTACTACACCTCTCATTAACTATCGAGAAACTAATCGGGGAACTGTCCACTCCTCCGTACTGGGGCGTAAAGGTCACTCGTCTCAGACCTGGACTGACCACCTCACAGCTTACCGTCGAAACACCTACGATGGTAAAGCCAGCGGGCGTAGAAGGCATCGGATTGACCGTCAGTTGGAAGCTACTGCTCACCTGTAAGTCTCCCGGATCGAGCGCCGTGACCTGAACACTGCTCACGCCCGTCATAGACAGCGCGCCACTGATCAAACTGCCATTGACCGAGAGTCCACTGGTAAACCCGTATATCCATGAAGGTAGATCATCATTTTATATGAGTTGCCGTTTTTTTTCAGCGACTCGAAAGCAACACTATAAACTGGCTTTTTAATGACGAGCTGATACTCTCATTTAACCCTGGTTTTATTAATTGGTATGTCCTTCAAACTGCATCAGGGATTTAACTACAACCATCAGGAATTTGAACACACAGTTCTGTACAGGAGCGATGAACTTTGCGTCATAAAACTTTAGGTATGGAACAAATGAAAAAAGTGGCATTAGGCACTCAGGGATTGCAGGTGCCACCAATAGGTTTAGGCTGCATGGGCATGACGGGGTTTGCCGGCAACGACATGTATGGGAAAGCGGATGAAGCTGAAGCCATCGCAACGATTCACCGCTCGTTTGAGTTAGGGGGCAATTGGCTCGATACAGCTGATTTATACGGCCCTTTCGACAATGAAAAACTGATTGCTAAAGCTGTTGGCAACAGCCGGGACAAGTACATTCTGGCTACAAAATTTGGTTGGGAGATTGATGATTCAGACAACATTACCTGGACAATCAACGGCAAGCCTGAGTATGTAAGAAAAGCCGTCGAGCGATCGCTTAAAAATCTGAAAACTGATTACATTGATGTATATTACCTGCATCGCCTTGATAAAAGAACGCCCATAGAAGAAACAGTTGGTACCATGGCGGACTTAGTTTACGAAGGGAAAGTGCGGTATCTGGGTTTGTCAGAAATGTCGGCAGAAACCGTGCGCAAGGCCAATGCAGTGCACCCGATTACGGCCCTGCAATCCGAATATTCGTTATTTGAACGATCAGTAGAAGCCCGTGGCATTATTAAAGAAGTACGGGAAATGGGAATTGGTTTTGTGGCCTATTCACCTTTGGGCAGAGGATTTTTATCGGGAGAGGTACGCACTATCGATGATTTGCCAGAAAATGATTTTCGTCGCCAAATGCCTCGTTTTCAACCGGCTTACTTCGCTAAAAACATAGAACTGCTTCAGGCAATCGAAGCCCTGGCGATCGAGAAAAACATTACCCCTTCGCAAATAGCACTAGCCTGGGCCATAAGAAAAGGAGCTTTGCCAATACCCGGAACAAAACGCAGGAACTATTTGGAGCAGAATATAGGGGCTGTGTCTGTTGAGTTGACCGACTTTGACATGGAAAAGCTTGAAAATATTGTTCCACTGGGTATAGATACAGGAAATGCTTATGATGAATTTGGAATGGGCCTGATTGATTAACTTTAAATTGCCGATGAACGCAGATAGCTTTTGTTGTCTGCATTTATCGGCTGGAGGTTTTACTCCAGATCATTTCTACTTTCTTGTTATGAAGACCATCAAAACTATAACCGAGTTTCATCGGTTGTTGTCACTGCCGGAGCCACAGCATCCGTTGGTGAGTGTTACCCCATCGGAGTTGTGTAAATTTGAAGCTGATGGCCCTTGGTCCCAGTTTATTCACCAGTTTTACTGCATTGCCCTGAAACGGGATGTGAAGGGCAAAATCAAATACGGGCAACAGACGTATGACTATGATAAAGGCGTGATGAGTTTTACTGCCCCCCGGCAAGTGCAGTCGCTGGATGTACAAACCCTGGAATGCGGTAGCGGTTTGCTGTTGGTATTTCACCCGGATCTACTGCTCAAACATCCGTTGGCAACAACCATTACACATTACGGTTTCTTTTCGTATGCCGTCAACGAAGCCCTTCATTTATCGCCCAGAGAGGAAGAGGATATAATTGCACTTTTCAAAACGATAGATCAGGAATGTCAGCATATTGATCGGCACACCCAGGACATCATTCTGTCGCAGATTGACCTTTTGCTTCACTATTCCAATCGTTTTTACGAACGGCAATTCATTACCCGCACGAACAGTAACAGCGATTTGCTGATAAAATTTCAAGCAATTGTCGATGCCTACTTCAATTCTGATCAACCGGAAGAAAAAGGCTTGCTTACCGTGCAGCAAGTAGCAGTCGCCATGCATCTGTCTCCTAATTATCTGAGCGATATGCTGCGCTCGCTTACAGGCCAAAATGCCCAACAACATATTCAGCTTAGATTGATCGAAAAAGCCAAGGAAATACTAGCTATTAGCCACTTAACAGTAGGGGAAATAGCGTATCAGTTAGGCTTCGAGCACCCTCAGTCATTTAGCAAGTTTTTTAAAGCGAAGACGAATCAGTCCCCTTTGGCGTTTAGGACTTCGTTTAATTAATGGAAGTGGGCAGAGCAGAATTGGAATCCTTGTCCAACGAATTCTCAAAATATGCTCGTTTTAGGGCTAATATACATGAATGCTTCTTCGTCTCCTGTAGGAGCGTTTAATGTGACCTTACACTCGCTTAACTCAACGCAGGTAATAGAATCTCCAGTTCAGTGCCTTCACCGTCCTGGCTTTCCACGGTGAGGCTTCCCCCATGCCCTTTGGTAATAATATCATAACTCAAACTTAGTCCTAAGCCTGTTCCTTCCCCCGTGGGCTTAGTCGTGAAAAATGGCTGAAAAATCTTAGCTTTAATGGAATCAGGAATACCCATGCCGTTATCTTTGATGCGGATTTGAACGCCCGATTCACTACGTTGCGTACTGAGACTGATAGTGGGTTGGTAATCTGCTGGTGCTGTTTTCTGCTTTTGCGAAACGGCATAAAAGGCGTTGTTGTAGAGGTTCAGCAACACCCGCCCGATCTCTTGAGGTACGACGTTTGCTACGGGTAGAGTCGAATCAAAGTGGGTAAGCAGCTCACAATTAAAGCGGTTATCTTTGGCCCGAAATCCCTGAAAAGCCAGTCTCAGATACTCATCGGCTAACGCATTTAGTTCGGTAGGCTGTCGTTCACCAGTAGAAGTGCGGCTATGCTCCAACATGCCCTTGACAATAGCCGAAGCCCGCCCTCCGTGCTGGCTGATTTTCTGGAGATTTTGAGTAAGATCGTCACTGATGACTTTGGCCTCATCAAGATCGCCCCGGTCGAGTTCATCTTTTAACTCACTCACCAGTTCGGTACTGACTTCGGAAAAGTTGTTGACAAAGTTGAGCGGATTTTGGATTTCGTGAGCGATACCCGCCGTTAACTCGCCTAAACTCGCCATTTTCTCGCGCTGGATGAGCTGGGTTTGGGTAGCACGCAGGTTTTCGAGCGAATGCTGAAGCTCGGTCGTGCGTTCAGCAACTCGTCTCTCCAACTCTTCCTGGGCGGCTTGTAAAGAAAGGGCCATCTTGTTCAGACTTTGTGCCAGCGAGCCGATCTCATCCCGACTTTGAACGGGCACACGTGCCTGAAGATCGCCATCTTCGATGCGTTGGACTGTCTCTACTAATAGTGCGAGTGGTTTAAGCAATCCGACTCGATAAAAGAGAATGAAGGCAACCAGCGTAAACAGGGCCGAACCGGGAATCAACCACGCAAATACACGGAGTTTTGGTTGCAATTCTTCATTGGTAACGCCCCAGTCATTCTCAGGTGATGTGGTTCCGTACAGCAGGAAAGGGAGTACTCCAAGCAGAATCAGAATGGTCGTAAGCGGCAGGGCGACCAGCTTCACCTGGAAGGTGGTTATCTCGCTGGCGTGCGTGACGTGGACCACCAAAACGCCCAGCAATAAAACCAGTTGGCTAATGTGATAGGTGAATGGTGAAACCACTTCGTTCAGGAGAAATGTCCATACCAGAAATCCAACCCAGAAGGCGATTAAAAGAGCGAATGCCCGCTGGGATTGAGCAGGCTGACCAACTGGCGTGCGCAGAGGATTCGTTTTACTTCCCAAAGAAACTTCCCAACGTTTGGAAACGATGAAAGACCTTCTTACTAATACAACAATGGTCCAGGCTTGTAATCCCATACTCGTATAATACAAACTCGCGAAGGAAAAATAGTTACGGATGGGCAGGCCAGCTGACATTCTGATAGCGATTAGGGCAGCCAATACGCATCCCCCAATGAGGATTACACTGATCGCTTCGCGCCGTAACGGGTAGTCTTGATAGGTATAAGCGCACCAAGCCCAGAAGAGTGTCCATATCGCAAATAAGACCGCATGACTCGCTCTGAAGTAGGCATATAGGGGTGGCCTACTGGTCGTCACGCCAATGTCAATCATGTAGATCAGCATGGCAAGACCGACATACCCCACCATCAGCCACGTGTCTCGGGTCTTTCCCCGTAGACTGAGGAAGTAAACCAGGATAAGAAAAGAGAGCGTGAACTCGGCCATTGCTGCGATGGTAACCGGATGAAGTCGGAACAATTCACTATCGAATAGAAAAGGAGGCATAGCTAGTAGTATTGGTTTAAGCCAGCAACGGCAAGCGTTCAATCATTTAGGTGAACTCTCCATCTTTTGTGTTTGCACTCTGCCCTTCAGCGTTGATATCATAACTCAATGAAAAGCCCAATCCTGTTCCTTCGCTGCTAGTTTAGTAGTAAAAAAAGGCTTTTGGCCTTTACTGATTCTGGAATGCCCATGCCGTTGGCTTTGACTCGAATTTCAACAACAGCTGCCTATCGGTGAGTATGGCTACCCGTGGAACCAACGACAGTAAAATGGGGCTAAATGATTTCACAAATCGGTGGGTGAGTAAAGAAGCAAAAGTCAGACAAACTCAGCAAATATACGAAGCTGATTACCAGCCTCATATACTCCTTTCCAGTCTGTCATAACCCTGACTTTCCTATGCGCTACCAGATCCGTAGTTGTGCTATAAGTAGTTTTGAAAATTGATAGGCTTGCCTGACAAAAACTTAGGCGTTCAACGTAACCGTGCATGCAGTACGCTGACCTTCCTGGCTGGCGATGGTGCCGGTATGCCATTTGGTAATAATATCGCAACTCATCGGGCCTAATCAATTTTCCTGGCTTGAAGTTCTACTTGGGGTTAGTGACCTGCGTCGGAACGCAGCCAAACGAACAGGTTATTATTTGTAATTACAGGTAACTTTTTCTCATATAATCCTCACCAAGATAACAGCTTTAGGTGGTCTGCTTCATAATTGGGTCTTTCGCCAGAAGATATACCGCAGTCTGGAATAAAAAGCGATTATTTTCCGTGCAGATTTAAAGAACCTGTGTATGATAGGCCCGACTTCAATGGCCACAGGCTGATTAAAAAAAGGAGTTTATAAACTCTTGAGATTTATTTTCATAAAACGCTACTTCACTGAGCTATCAGCGATTTAAGTAGCCTGATCTTACCCTGGATACTCCAGTCAAGAGTTGCATGTTATCTAGAATAATGCCTATATTTCCAGTCATTGCCCTTAATCCTTACTCACATGAATCGCAAAATTCTGATCGTTACCGGCGATGGTGGCGAAAGTTACGAAACCCTCTATGCCGTTCACCGCTTTCAGGAGGAAGGTGATACGCCTGTGATTGCCGCTCCAAGCAAACGCCGACTTAACCTGGTTATGCACGATTTTGAGCCCGGTTGGGATACCTATGTCGAGCGGCCCGGCTATTGTCTGGCCTCAGACCTGACCATACAGGATGTGGCTGTAGAGGATTACGATGCGATTTTATTGTTAGGTGGTCGCGCCCCCGAATACCTACGTAATCATGAATTACTACTGGAACTAGTACGGGAGTTTGATCGGCAGGGTAAATGGGTCTTTGCCATCTGCCACGGCATTCAGATCCTTGTAACGGCTGGTTTGGCGGCTAATCGAAACTTAACCGCCTACGAACATGTCAGAACTGAAATTGAAATGGGAGGTGGTAAGTATTCTACCCAACAAGCTGTTCGTGACAAAAACATTGTCACTGGGCAGACCTGGCAATCACACCCTGAATTCTATCGAGAAGTTTTTGCCTGTCTTAAAGAATCGGAACTGGTGGAAAAGTAGGTAAGTTTAAAGCAAACGCCCAGCATCACTACTGGGCGTTTGCTTTTGTTTCCAGCCATCACAATTCAGTGTCGTAATTTGTTTAAAAGGTGACCTATCCAGTATTGTTATTGACTAACACAAGTTATAAACTCTCCGAATCAATGAAGTAGTGGCATAGATTGCCATTGATGATCCGTTCTATTTTTCGGGGCTTTGCAAAAAAAACATGGCGTTTCACCGGCCAGATAACCCAAGATCGAAACAGTCCACTTTTGTGAATTTTCTGCAAAAATCGACTTTGTGAATTAACGGATACACTGATTAAAAAAGAGCAGAGTCTTTTCAATGTACGTTTGCCAGTAGTCCCAGGCATGGGCTCCGGCAAACTCCTCGTAGGTGTGATCAATGTGGTGAGCAATCAGCGATTCATGCAGACTCCGGTTGGCGTCCAGCAACGCATCATCTTTTCCACAGTCGAAGCGGAATGGTGGCAGCATCGCCTTGTTTTTCAGCAGCCAGTCCAGTACACTATCCTGCTCCAGTGCATCACGTTGCAAACTCGCAAAATCGGCCACAAAACTACGTAATTGATTAAAATGCGTAATGGATGACAAGCCACTGAAGCCCTGGAAAACCTGTGGATATTTAGCGCCCAGTCGCAAGGCGCCAAAGCCCCCCATCGATAAGCCAGTAATAAAAACAGGTGAAGACGTCGTAACGTCCGGAAATTGCTCCCGAACTACTTCGATGACATCCTCCACAATCCAGGTTTCATAATTGTCCTCTCGGTGAGGAACATAGCCTGACCCGTCCCCAAAAAGCCCATCGGAAGGCATCACCAGCACCATTGGCCTGAGTTGCCCCGCGTTGATAAGCGCTTGAGCCGTTTGATGCACGTTCCCCTGCGCCACCCAGGACCAATGGCTGCCATACACCCCATGTAGCAGAATGACTAGTGGAATACCCGATATATCTTTAGCCTGATTCGGGTAATAAACGGTCAGGTCGGCCCGTCGGTGCAAGGCGTTGCTTTTGACCGTGATAAAATACAGCTCCTCAAAAGCCGCGATTTTAGTAGTGAAGAAACGGCTCATGATTAGAAAACGATAACACCTTTGGCGTTGCGGCCCGCGTGCATATCCGCAAAAGCTTGAGGTAAGTCAGTTAGAGCATATGTGCGGGTAACCATCTGGTCGAGTAATAAATCGCCTTTGGCGTAGAGCTGCTGGAGAATCGGAAAGTCGATCTGGGGACGGCATTGTCCGTAAAGCGGGTTAATGTAGACCTTATCCCATTCAAACAAATTCATGTCGATGCTAATTTCCTGTTCGATACCACTGACCTGCACGGCCACGCCCGCGTTACGAACCATTGCCAGGGGAGCGGCTCCCAGGGCGGGAATGGCTGTACACTCAAAGGCGTAGTCGGCTCCACGTCCCTGTGTCATCGTTTTCACCTGCCCGGCAGCCTCCAAAAGGTTTCGGTCGGCTTTGTCAGCCAGCACTGTATCAGTGGCTCCGTAGAAACGGGCCATCTCCAGTCGGTCTGGGTTGACATCGACAGCGATAATTTTTCCGGCACCAGCAATGCGAGCTCCCTGAATAACGTTCAGGCCCACACCCCCGGTGCCCAATACCACCACCGACGAGCCGGCTTTGACCTTAGCGGCATTGACCACAGAACCATAACCGGTCATGACCCCACATCCCACAATGGCGGCTGAAGGAAAGGGCATGTCAACTTGTATGATGACACAGGCCGCTTCCCTTACTAGTGCGTATTCGCTCATGGTGCCCAGGCCAAAAGACCGTTCAATGGGTTGGTCGTTATACTGAGTAGACGAAAAAGTGGCGTGTCCCTGACTTACTTTATTACCGGCGGTAACGGCTGAATTTCGTTCGCAGATGTGCTGATTACCTTCCTGACACTGGAAGCATATGTAGCAAGGAATGGCCCAGTTAAGCATTACCGCATCGCCCTCCTTAAGGGCATTTACGGTAGGGCCGGTTTTGACGACGATTCCGGCACCTTCATGGCCCATCACTAAGGGTTTTGCCCAGGATTGAGAATCCCAGTCGGTATGGCAGATACCGGCGGCTTTGATTTGAACCAGCACTTCGTCGCCCCGAGGGTCGTCAATGGTGATGGATTGAATAGCGTGGTTCCCGTTTCCGTCGGTAATAGCCGCTTGACAATGAATCATATTTTTAACGTTTAACATTGCCTGAAGCCTTTTATTGTGCACCCTGAAACAGGAGAGGCTTAATTAAGCATTGCCTTTCGAAGCTTCCTGGGTGAGCTGGAGGCAGCCCAAACAATAAGAGCCCGAACTAGCCGTGGACTTGAATTTCATCTTGCTGGAAAGCCGTTCAAAAGTAAGGAAACAGGTTAAGAAATGGGTTGATTAAGGGCGAAGAAAGTGTTGCCGAACAGGACTCTAATGCATTTTTTTCATCAAACTCTTCTTAACGTCTCGACGGATCGATCAACCACAAAAAAAGCTCCCAATTACGATGAGAGCTTACTGCTTGAGAGGGAACCGACAAATCGTCCGACCACGCAAGCCAACTACTTTAATGATGTGGGGCAGAGGGGGGCGATTAATATGTATTAGATTCGTTCGCTCCGCAACGGCGGTCCGTCGGCGACCCGGTTCATGTTCTTTGTTGTTTATGAATGATGGCACAAAGATGAGAAGAGTCAGCTCAGCAGACAATTGAAAATTGGTCAAGCGTCGAATTCAGTCGATAAACCAATCAAAAATGGCCATAAGTGGCAAATCGATACGATTAAACTATTCTAAGGAATAGGGTGAGCAAAAAGGATTTTTATAGTATAAAATGAAGATTAGAGCTATTTAAGGAGAAAAAAAAAGAAAGCCAGACGACTTAGAAGTCACCTGGCTTTTGACTAGCTCTGTGTGCAGCACTACTCCCGCGTTTCAAGTGAGCGTAGGCTACTTTGAGCTAAATATATCTACAAAACTAAACTGGGGAGGAATTGTTTGACGAATTGGCTAATTTTTGCCCGTTTAGAAAATATAACAGTTTATTTTCCAGATTTATTCTTGATTAACTCTCTGAAGAGACTCTACAGTATGCCTGTTAACCTATAGCTAAGGCAACAAATCAGCCAATAAAATGGCTGTATTTCAGCCATTGATCGAGTAGCAACAGGTTTACGATTCACCAGCATCGACCTTGGCCTGAACTTTGGAAACAGCGTAAACCCGAACTTCTCAACAACCATGATTGTACCCGGCTGGATTTTATCCATTGGCCTTAGTGGCATCGGCCTTTATCTACTCATCCAGGGTGTTAAACATATCCAGAAAGCTGTTGACAGCCCTGTTTTGCTCAAACTACCCTTGACCCAGAAAAACGGACAGTTTGATCTTCCCCAGGCGGGTGCTTATTCGATCTGGCAATCCGGCAGAACCCTACAACGAGCGCCGGTGAAGCTATTGGCGCCAGCCATCTTTGATTTACAGACAGGCGAAAAGCTCATCGTGCATCCCACCTTTTCAACCGTGCGCATAAACAACGGTTGGGAGGGCCGCATCCAGCTCTTTACATTCTGGGCCAAAGCCGGGCAATACAGACTCGAGTTAACAATTGATGCATCCACATTGAATACAGAATCGCCTTACTTTCTTGAAATTAGGGCACGAAGGCCGGGCTATATCTTGGTTTTGGGCATTCTATTACTTCTTTTGGCGGCTTTCTGCCTGCTCACCGGGCTGGTTCTCCCCTTCCTTTAAAACATGGATGAGGATATTACCTTCTCCGGGCTTAGAGTCTCATTTCAGTTGAATAGTTGCATTGGACCCAATTTGGCCTTTTGCAACAGGCACGCCACTTATACAACAGGGTTTACGACTAATTATCATTACGTACGCTGTTGATTTTTATACGTTCTATCTTTGCAATTAGAACGTATTTACCATTCGCTACTATCGTGAAAATCAGTTTGCTATTTATTGGGCTACTTAATATCGTTTCACCAGTTTATGCCCAAATCGCGCAGTTGCAGACAAACATTGAACAAATCATTAAAAACAAGAAAGCAACTGTGGGCGTAAGTATCTACGAATCTGGTAGTCGACAGACGCTGATTATCAATGGAGATAAACACATGCCCATGCAGAGTGTATATAAGTTTCACCTTGCTTTAGCCGTGTTGAACGAAGTGGATAAGGGGCGACTCAAACTAAGCCAGAAGATGCACGTGAGAAAGAGCGATATAATTCCTGGTCTGCATAGTCCAATGGGAGAAGTCTATCCGAACGGCGAGGTAGATTTACCCTTGTCCGATATTATCCGATATATGGTCGCCGATAGTGACGGCAGCGCTTGCGACTACCTCTTCCGGCTACTGGGTGGACCCAAGCAGGTAGACGCCTTCATCCATCAGCTTGGTATTCGGGATGTGGCCATTCGGGATACGGAGGAAATGATGCAGGCCAATGGGAACTGGGACGTTCAGTACACGAATTGGACAACGCCTTCGGCGATGCTCCGTTTGCTGAAACTATTTTATCAGGGCAAAATTCTCTCAGCTAGTAGTCACGATTTTCTTTGGAAGGTTATGGTTGGGACAACAACGGGACAGGACCGACTCAAGAAATTGCTAACAGCAGGTACAGTAGTAGCCCACAAAACAGGAACATCAGGAACCAATAAAAATGGCCTAACGGGTGCCGTTAACGACGTGGGATACATCGTATTGCCAAACGGCAAATATTTAATTATTAGTGTGTTCGTAACGAACTCAACCGAAACTATACAAACGAATGAGCAGATCATCGCTGATATTGCTAAATCAGCTTACAATCATTTTGTTAGATCAAATTAATCTTTGCGGTATTAGGTTTTGCTCTTGGAGCGGATCCAAACTTCGATTCTTCCCTTTGTATTAAGTTAGTGGCTGTTACAAAAGTCGATTCTGATGCGGACTCGCTCTATGAACAGACAATTTTAGCCACGAAGGCGCGCAATCTATGGCAATAACTGCTCAGACCGGTTTGTTGGCTCCCGGCAAAAAAAGCGGATTAGCAACTGATCAATAAGAAAGCAATTAACCTTGGATCTCAATAACAGCTCGTAACAGCTGCGCACCTTATAATGTTGACACGGTGATGAGCGAAGGTAAACTATTAAAAAGAGGGGTAAATTAACAAGTCTGGCTATCGTTGCATTCATTGACAGGGCAGCCGCATCACTTCAAGAATTGAAGTTGGCGCCCGATTCCTTCCTAGTTTATACTTTGGTGAATCGCTTGATTGGACATTGACGTGTTTTTGCGAAACAACGATGGTGACACATTAACCTTTTTACGAAAAAACGTAGTGAATGCCGCCTGTCCCGAAAAACCAAGTCCGTCACTTATTTCGTTGATATTCCAGTCTGTCTGGACTAGCAGGGATTTTGCTTCGTGCAGCAGACGGTCTTGTATATGTTCCCTAAGCGTTTTCCCGGTGTGATTTTTAATGAGCGCATTCAGGTAGTTGGGGTGAACGTGAAGCTGGTCGGCAAATTCGGCGGCTGTTTTTAATTTTACCAGACTGTCACGCTGTTGCACCTGAAACGAAGATTCGAGTAGGGATAAAAACTGGTAAATGTAGCCATAGCTTTCAGACACAGGCATTTCGATCCTGTTTTTGCCTGCCCGTTTACTTTCCAGTAACAAAAGCTGTAATTGTAACAGGATGGCTTGCTTTTTATCGTCATCGTTTCCACGCTCTTCTTTTAACATTGCAGCGAAACATCCGTCGATCACCGAGGACTGAGAATCCTGCAACTGTATAACGGCCTTGTCAGCATGAAAGTAGGGATACTGTCTTAATAGCTGTAATACATGCTCGGAGTCGTGTCCAAAATAATCAGGATGGATCAGGCAGAAATGACCGCCGGTTTCCTCAGACGTGGTTTGCCAGGACATAATCTCGTCGGGATGCACAAAGGCAATTTCATCTGGACCCATTTCATAGCGATGAAGCCCGATGGTCAGGATGCCTGTACCGGAGGTCATGTGGAAGATCTTGTAAAATTTTCTGCGATGTGGTGAGATATAATCTTTAACCGGATAGTCGTCTCGATTCTCAATGATAAATTGGCCTGAACTAACCGGGTAATGCTCAACATTAAGTAAAGAGACCTTATACTCTTCTGCAGCGAATTTTTCGAGTTCGATCCTGGGTATACCAATGTTTTCCATCTCTACTATTCATATAGTGTAAATATAAGTGATCATTTTTTTAACCACGTAGAGCCCGCATTACAAATAATTCATTGATCGTTTACTTCAACTAACCACCAGGTTTAGCCTCGGTGGTTAGTAAGCACGATGCATTCTTAATAATCTGTTGATTTGCTAACGCTCTCAAACGCTTTCAAATCATTTTGCAGCATCTCTATCTTGCTGTTGGCCATGCCGAATGAATCAGAACCCAGAAACAGATGTAATGGCTTGGTTTCCATTTCGGCGACCTGGATAAATGCAACCGCAGCTTTTTCAGGGTCTCCTGGTTGGTTGCCAATGATTTGCTCGTTGTGCACTTTTTCAAGTTCGCGCGCTTCCTTGTAGTCGGCAATCGGATGGGCTGCGGTGCGCATTGAGCCTTTGAGCAAAAAATTTGTTTTGAAATAACCCGGGTATACAATGGTCGCAGAGATCCCCATTGAGTTTGTTTCGGCTGACAATGCCTCTGTTAAGCCAGCAACCGCAAACTTGGTAGCATTATAAATACCCCAGCCCGGAAAGGTGCCCATGAAGCCAGCAATGGAAGATATATTGAAAAACGCGCCAGCATTCTTTTGACGAAATAGCGGCATCACATTACGGATCACGTTCAATGTTCCGAACAGGTTTACATCAAAGTTCTCGTGGGCTTCTTCGTCACTTAGTTCTTCGAGGGTACCCAATTGACCATAACCGGCATTGTTTACTACGACATCAATTGTGCCAAATTTGCTTACAATCTGCCCCACAGCCGCCCCGACCGCACTGTCGTTTTTCAAATCAACTTGAAGCGGGAGAAAAAGCTCACTGCTGAAACCCACTTCGTTTTGTAGGGTCTGTGCATTTCGTGAAGTAGCTGCAACTTTATACCCTTCATTCAAAAGGCGTTTAACCAATGCTAGCCCTAGTCCCTTTGAGGCTCCAGTAACGAACCATACTTTTTTGGTTTCCATGATTTTCTTTGTTTTTGTATGATACAAAGGTGGCGTGGTCAAGGAAACCGGAGTTTGTTCAGAGGAAAGCAGTATTTATTAGTTTCAAAGATTCCTCGAATTTGATGCGGGTGCGGTGCGCTTAGCACTTTGCTTATACAGATTTTCCTCGTTAGACCAGATGCGGCTCATGGACAAAAGCTTACGCCGGAAGCTGTATGCCCCTATAAACAGGGAAAAGTCAGTGAAATGAGAGTAGGTAAAGTAACCGTACAGGTTGCGGTGTGTTGATAACGCTATTAGTATAGTTGGCCGCTTTGTCAATCCACTGACGAGATCCTGGTGGGCTACTGCTTTTGAAGAAACAGGCGAAATCGCTCCACCTCGGCCTCGAATTCGCAGTCAAAATTCAGGTCGGTCGATACATCTTTTTTAAATCCGGGTTCAACGATCAGGTTTCCCTTCTGATTCGAGATTGTAACCCACCCGATTATGTCGTCTCGCCAAAGCATCGGCATCGCATAATAGCCCAGTTGCCGTTTGGCAGCTGGCGTATAAGCCTCAAATCGATAAGACCAATTCCAAAAATGCTCAAATCGTTTTCGATCCCAAACGAGCGGATCGAAAGGAGCCAGAAAGCGTACAGTCTCATTTTGGCTGGTATCAATCCGATCAGAAGCAGGCCAGACATACCGAACATGATCGACTACGGTATAGGCTAACTCGTTGGTTTCGATAAGCTGTGCAACAATGGATCGTCGTCCCTCCAGCGTCGGCGCGGCATGGGCTAGATGCTGTACAACTGCGCGTAGGCTGCGATCCGACAAAGGGCCAAGAATGGATGCAATCAATAAGACAAGCTGGCGTAAGCGTTCGTCGGGGGTTACTGGCTCGTGCTGCCGGGCGGCCAGTTCATACAAACGAATTCCACTCTGCCGCTCGGCTACGCGTAGGAAACCGTGATAGTGCAGCGATTGCAAGGTTCGGGTTGTCGCTTTCGAAAAGCCTCCCCAGTCATTACGCTCACGTCCTGCGCCGAGGTAAGCTTCCAGTTCGCGCGGATGAATCCGTTTGTAGTTAGCGACGATCGCCAGCACGCGTTGTTCATCCAGACTGAGTTCTCTTTCGCGCCGAGGGTGCAGCAGTCGCCACGTCGACTGAGGCATAAAGCCATAGGCATAGAGAAAATCCTCTTCTAAATCCAGAGCTGGATAATGCTGTTCAAGATTGCCAGCTCTGTAATCCTCCACGCGGTGACGCAGGATAAGATCCTGAGCTCGCGCTGGCGACCGGATCGGATCAGCCTGGACAAAGCCAAGTCGCTCAACGGCCTGACTAAGCGAAGCAGGTTTGAAAAGCGATACCGATATGGCGTGCTGCCGCAAGTCTTTCAGCGTCGATTCCATAACCTGGCGGATGTTATTCGAAGTGGATTGTTTGCAAAACTACCTGTTTCCAGAATAAAAGCTGATTTTTAGTACTAAGCAGGGCATGTGAAGAGAGTGCACGTAGCCCAAAGATGACCGAAATCGGATCAGTCAGGACTAAATCTGTTGTAGGGAGGGTACTCAGTCTTTAATGGCTCATAACCAGACTGGAAGCGTCGAGACAATTGAAAGCTGAAAACCTTCCCTATTTCTGGCCGACTCAAACCCGCAAAAACGTCTTCTTCTTGTACAGAAAATAAAGAAACACCCACTTGACGGCTAAAAAGGCCAAAACACCTCCAACGGTCTGGACAACTTCCGAGGAAGACAGTTTGAGTAATCCGCCAAAGAAAAAGTGAGCGGCATATTCGAAGTCAATGAACTCGCCAGCCAGATAAATCAGGATGGAGTTCATGCCGATGATGGTAAAGAAAAACGTCCACCCTTTGATGTCTTTTACGTCGATAATCCAGTAAAATACAGCCAGTAACGTCAGACTCAGGCCACCGGTAACCAGCATAAACGAACTGGTCCAGAGGTTTTTGTTGATGGGGAAATTGAAATTCCATAGCCAGCCGAGCAGGACAAAAAGCGCTCCTGCACCAAGCAGCTGCACTGCTTTCTGATTACCCGTTTTACCCGGAGTGCGCAGGAATGTACCGGCAAAAATGCCAAGCAGCGCATTGCCGATTGCCGGAATTGTCGAAAACAACCCCTCCGGATCATGGATCGTTTTGTACAAATGACCGGGTACTACCTGGCGGTCGATGTAACTGGCGAGATTGCATTCCATCGTTAGTACACCCGCTCCGCAACCCGGCACCGGTATCAGCATCATAGCAGCCCAGTAACCCAGCAGGATTCCCGCAAACCAGATGTATTGCGTGCGCGGTCGGGTATACAGGTAAATCAATTGGGCAAACATGCCTGCCAGGCCAATACGCCCCAGAACGCTCGGGAAACGGGTATCTTCAAAGGCTTTGACAAACAGACCATTGTTGTAAATGACACCAAGCACAACCAGAATAAGCCCCCGGATGATAATCTTGCGGGCAATCTGCGCTTTATCAGCGCCCTTATCCAGCCGCGATCCTATCGAAAAAGGAGTTGAAACGCCCGCCATAAATACAAACAGCGGAAAAATCAGGTCATAGGCCCGAAAGCCATTCCAGTCGGGGTGGGTAAACTGGTCGGCAAGGAGAACAGCCCACGCCCAGCCGGTGGTTTTGGCCAGTGCATGAAAGACTTCTTCACCGCCCATGATCCAGAACATATCGAAACCCCGTAGCGTATCGAGCGATAAGAGCCGTTTAACGGGCGCGGGCTGGGCAATGGCTGGTTCTGGCGAACTTGAGATACTTGTTTGCATAGAGTTGGGCAAAAAAAGTAGGAGAGCTTGGCAAATTAATCTTTTTTCGCCTGTTTCCGGGCCTTGTATTCCTGAAAACGGTTACGATATTCCTCCATTTCCTGAGGTTTGAACCGTTTCTGATACTCTGCCGGTAGTTCGAGTCGTTCGGGAGCCAGCACAGGTGCCTGATCGACGAGTGTATTATGGCCTTTATTGCTTTTTATCAAGTCAAACGAATCATATTTCTCGCCCGTTACGGTATAGGATTGATACGATAACTTATCGCCATCAATCGAGATGGTTTGATACAGTTGTGTGTTTGACCCCGCCCGATCCATCCAGTTCTGTAGACCAATATCATACATTTTAGGGCCACTCACCGATACCACATAAATAGGTCCATCGGGATGTTTGCGGCTCTTTCCCAACGGCATGTTCAAACCTCTGCCATAGGTATGATCATGCCCCTGTAACACCAGATCGACACCGTATTTTTTGTAGATCGGCTCCATCTTCACGCGCCATTCGTCGTTATCACGACCCTGTTTTGTCGAATAGATCGGGTGATGGTGAACAACTACCGTCCAGCGATTGGGGTTATTGCTCAACACCTGCACGAGCCAGTCAGCCTGCACAGTCAGTACGATTGAGTCAAGCAGCGCGGCCTGTGAATTTAGCGAAACAAAGCGTGTTCCCTGATAATCAAAAAAGTAGGCAGTTTCCTCCAATCCTTTCGGCCCATTTTCGGGCAGCACAAACGAGGGACGCCAGTGTCTGGATACGCGTGATTTCCCCTGTTCATCCTTAAAATATTCGTGGTTGCCCGGCGTCGCCAGTGTTGGCACCATCCCGTTGATCCAGCCACCCGCTTCGAACCACTCGGCCCATTGCCAATCGGCGTTGGATGTTGTGATCAAATCGCCCGCATGAATCATCAGATTCACGGTTGGCAACGTTGAGTAAGCTCCGCGAATGGCCCGCGACCAAAGCGAACGAATATCGTTCTGGGCATCCCCGAAATACAGAAACGAAAACGGGGCCGACCGATCCTGCGCAGTTTTAAACTGAAACCACTCGCTCCAGTACGTACCATTGCCAACGCGATAACTGTATTTAGTGTCTGGTTTCAGATTGTTAAAATGAACCGCATGATAAAAAACTGTTTTTCCATCGAGCACAACCCGTTCCGTTATGGCCGGAACAATGGCAGCCTTACTGACAAAATCGGGCGATGGGTCGGCTTCAGCAATGGCCCCCACAGCGTTATTAACGGTCGAGTCGGTACGCCAGTTGACCGATTGCGACGTAGCCGGATTTCCCTGCCAGCCCAGAATAAGCCGGTCAGGATAGACCGTAGGCAGATAATCTTTGTGAATTTGTGCCCAGGACGAAGCAACGGTCAATACAAGGATAAAAGTCAGAAAATTACGTATCATGAAACGATGCTCTATTGAGCTTATTTAGAGGGCGCGCGTTAGGTAACGATTTCTGTCATCCCGGCCTTTGGAGGAAAAATCTGGAATAAACGCTATTTCACCATTTTGGTAGCCAACGTCCGGTACACCTTTAGCACATGATCCGTTTGAATAACATCGATACCGAATTGGGCCGCTTTAGCATATTGACTGGGTAAATCATAAAAATCCAATAGATCAGAAAATACTTTAATTTTCTGATGATGGATTTGCCCCACCAGCGATTCACTAAGGGCAGGCCAGCTCACATCAAAAGCATATGGATGAAGTTTGCTTATTTTGTCGGCCATTGCATCTGCATTTTTCAGCCCAGGCATCAGCTTCGCGGTTGGTGCTACTTTTTGTAAAGCCAATAATTTTTCGTCAGAACCGTAAAAAACGGCATCGTTCAACAAGCCATATTTCGTCAGAATTTCTACTAAAGGCTCCGGTGCAACGTCTTTGCAATCGACGTACAGGTTTGTTTTCGACGGATGGTGAGCGTTCCAGTCGGCAAGCAATTCTCCGACCTCATCCAACGTTGGAATCTGTTCCTTCTGAAATTGATTGTCATATCCTTTAGCCGCTGATAGTTTTTTCAGTTCTGCCAGCGCCTGGTCTTTTACCGGGCCAGCACCCGTCGTCGTTCTGTTCAGTGTACCATCATGCAAAATGACCAGCTGGCCGTCTTTCGTTGTTCGAACATCTATCTCAATATAATCGACCTGCATTTGCAAAACTGCCCGAAAGGTAGCCAGCGTATTTTCAGGCGCTATTTCCGATGAGCCTCGATGCGCCGAAATACCTATTTTGTTCTGCGCTGCCAATACCGTACGGTAATAGGCAACTGAATCGGGCGATTGTCCGTAAGCTGCATTTTGAACAATCAGGCACCAGATTATGAAGCTACTTCTCAGATTTTTCAAAGCTCGATTCATTTATGCAGAGCGTTTTTTAAATTAGGTTTTGCCCGCCAATCGGCCTCCAGACCGAATCGCGTATGAATCGCATTGCCTGGCTTTTCATTGGCCGGGTAGTTATAGACCAGTCGATTTGTTACGAGGAACAATACGCCCGAAATTGCTACCGCCAGGGCCGCTCTCATCCAGGCTTGCCGGTAAAACAAGCCAAAAGATTCCGGCAGATGAATAGCGAACTCTTCCCGTTCGCGCGGTACCGTCAATACAAGCAGCGTCGCCAGGATAGCATTGACCGTAATGACCCACTCTGTCAACAAACGTTGGGGGCTCCAGTCGACTAAGGCGCGTTCAAAATTCCCAACGACCATCAGCCAGAGCAATACCAGGAAAATCAGTTGCCCTCTACCCAGCCAGGACATTGGAATAATGGATAGTGGTTCTCTGGCATGCCGCCTTATAAGCAGGATAAATACGAGAAGCAGCAAAAGCCAGGTTACGTTAAACCACCCTGTTGGCGTCATATGCAGGAAGTCGATTCCCGGCAATCGGCCAAAATAAGGTACGTCCCATAAAGCGGCTGATGTTTCCTGATGATCAACTACCCGCGTCCATACGGCTGGATTCAACTGTTTTCCCCATTCCTCTACGTTCTTGACCAGGTTAACATACGGAATAGCCAGCCAGACAAAAACGGTTGCGACACCCAGTGTCCATTTCCGGCCGGTTGACGCCGATTCATGCTGGTCGACATGTACCGGAATTCGGGTCGCCAGAAAGCCCAGCGCCACAACGATAGCTACACCGTTGACGAATCCATAACTCTGTTCCAGAAAGCTATGCCAGTTTTGGTGCTGCCAGTCGGCCCAATTGTCGGTAATGGTTTTAAATTCATCGGTTTCGGGCAAGAATCCTTTCCCGCTAAGAATCCGTGGATTGCCAGGAATCATCAGCAGTTGTTTTACCCATTGAATTCCCGAAAAGCCCAGCCCACCAATCGTGCCACTGAGTATTGACGCCACCGCAACCGGGAGCAGCTTATTCTGCCGGAACCAAAGCACTGCCCCGATAAAAACACCGGTAATACCTGCCCAATCGTCGCTGCGGGGTGGTGTCATTCGGAGGCCGCCAGCGTTGGCAAAAAAAACACTGCCCAACACCGGAAAGGCTAAAAAAAAGAGCAACCAGCCAACGGCCATGTACACAATAAGCGAGGCCCCATCGCGAAACTTGCCAAAACGTCTGAAATAGACCACCAAGCCAATCAGCAAACCAAGAATCCAGCCGATATGCTGCGGATAATCGCCAAACCATTGAGGCCAGTTATTGAGAAAATTATGCGGATCAAACGCCACTGTTCCCGTTTCGGGATTTATGTAGGTCGGGTCGCCCAGCGGATACGTGAGGGACGACGCCAGTTTTTGATCCAGCCCAAACACCTTCAAAAGAGACTGAATTCCCCAGCCCAATACGGCGCCCATTGCTCCGAAAATGGGTAAATACAACCGATTTTTTTCGTTTCGATCGACTAAGTCATACAAGGCCATTGCCAGCAAAGCGAACAGGGCGGCCAGATAATCGGCATCGAGCCAGTAGAGCGGGCTTTTGTGCCGCGACCACGTATGATCGAAAACAATACCCGATTGAATCCAGTCGACAACAGGATCTTCGATCAAATCCTGAATAAACCAAACGCCAAACAGAACGAGAATCGGCTTGAACAGTTGAATCAGACGTTTCTGGTCGGCCACGGCCGCTAGTGCGGTTCCGGCTCCACCAAGAGCCGCCCATAAAAACCCGATGTAAAACAGGCCGACATAACCGTACCATTGCGAGAGGCCATGCCCACTTTGGGTGTAGGAGATGACCTGCATGTAGGAAATAGAGCCGCCAAAGCCCCAGCCGATAGCCCCGAAAAAAGCAAAGTAAAGGACACGGGCTCGCCAGTCGGCCCGGCCAGACAACAAGGCAATCACGATAGCCGCCAGACAGCCTGCAAAAGCAGCTCCGTATTCATGCCCGAAATTACCCCGGATTCCCCAACCGATCGACAGGGCCAGACCGCACAGCAGTACCGAATTAAATCGCCGGATAGGTGATTGAATAGTTGTAGAAAGGACCATCGACTTGCATTAAATAATCAGTGAAGTAGCCTGCTCCGGCTTCTGGTCATCACCAACGGCTTCTTTGATAATATGCAGGTCGTGACGAAGACGTTGACTAAACAAGGCGATGTCGAAACTATGCACCACGATATTGGCGCCCTCGTTTATCCACTTGATCTGCCGCTCGGGCTCCAGTGAAAAATGAATGCCGATGGCCAATCCCTTTTGGCGGGTTTTGTGAATAATGGTGCGTACGGCTGCTTCAAAATCAGGATGATCGTACTGCTCCGGCAGGCCCAGACTTACCGACAAATCATGAGGCCCGATAAACACGGCATCGAGACCCGGCACCGACAACAGCTCATCGAGCCGATTAAGGGCAGGCACACTTTCGATGTTGGCGATGCAGATATGATCGGCATTATAGGCCGTGATGTACGCTTCCATTTCTGCCGACAACGTTTCTTTACCACTTAGAACATTCATCAATCGTTCACCTTTTAGTGGTCGGTATTTGGTAGCGCCCACCAATTCCCGTACCTGCTCTACGGATTCGAGATAGGGAGCCACTACCCCAAGCGCTCCACCATCAATGACCTGACAGGCCCGAAAGGGATCGGGGCTCGGTATCCTGACAATGGGCGTAATGCCGTAAGTCCGAAATTGCTGGCACAGCCTGGCCAGTTCTGCCCGATCCAGCGGAATGTGTTCGGTATCTAAAAAAACGAAGTCGAGACCGACCTGATTGACAGCTTTCGGCCACATCGGTGCTGTCGACGTAATACAGGTTCCGTAGACGTTTTGACCGTTTTTAAGCTTTTGGAGGAGGCTCGGGCTGGTTGAACCATTCATTTGACTAGCGATTACAGACTAGTCATACTACTGTTTTCAGATCGATTCAGGCTACTGGTGTTGCGAATTTTTCCAATCAATCGATAGCCTGAACAAGCATTAACGTAGTACTATATCCTGAAGTGTTGTTATTTCTTATGGATGCTTAGTTGCATGCAGGGCGCATTACAGCTGTGATCTTCCCCAACATGAACAGCACTTGTTGGCTATGGTCCGGCGTTCCCATTCACTCTTTTGTTCTTTTATTTTTAAATGAAACCCATTGTTCAAATTTCACTGGATCTCACCAACATCGACGAAGCGCTCGAAACGGCCGAATTAGCGATGCGGGCGGGTGTCGACTGGCTGGAAGCTGGCACTCCTTTGATCCTGGCCGAAGGTCTGCATGGCGTACGCAAATTACGCGAAGCCTTCCCGAATGTACCCATTGTAGCCGACCTCAAAACGATGGATGGTGGCTATCTCGAAGCCGAAATGATGGCCAAAGCCGGTGCTACGCACGTGGTGGTTATGGCACGGGCTCACGCCGAAACGATTCAGTGCGTGGTGAAAGCCGGGCATGATTTTGGCGTTAAAGTCATGGGCGACAACATGGTATGTCCAGATATGATTGAAGGAGCCAGATGGCTCGAAGACCTGGGCTGCGATTACGTTATTCATCACATCGGTTACGACGAGCGACGGGGCATTGCCGCGCGGGGCCACCGGATGCCCAGCCCGCTGGATCAGCTTCGCGAGGTTGTCCAGGCCGTTCGGATACCTGTCCAGGCCGTCGGCGGACTTAGTTTGGAACAGGCTATCCGCTGTCCGGAATATGGTGCCCCGCTGGTTGTACTCGGTGCTCCACTGACCATTGATGCGGATGCGTTCAAAACCGCTGACGGCAATCTGGAAGCATCGTTGCGGTTAATCTGTCAAAAAATTCACGCTTATGGCGATGTGCCAATGGCAAACTGATTGCGTATTACTCCTCATTTTCTTTATGTTATGAAATCTGCTGCGGTTGTTAATTATGCGCCGGAGAAAGGCTCCGTTGCTATTCGCGAACTGGACCGACCCGCCATTGGCGAAGACGATGTATTGCTGGAAGTTGCCAACGTTGGGGTTTGCGGGAGCGATCTGCATCAATGGACTGCCGACCATAGCTGGCCCGTCAATTACCCGGTGGTGCTTGGTCATGAATTTGGCGGTCATATTGTTGAACTGGGGAATCGGGTTACGGGCTGGCATGAAGGCGACCGCGTGGTGAGCGAAACGGCCGCCGTCATCGATACCAACAACCCAATGACCCGTCGCGGGCTCTACAACCTCGACCCAACGCGCAAAGGTTTTGGGTATGGTGTCAATGGAGCCATGACACGGTTTGTACGCGTTCCAGCCCGTTGCCTGCATCCTGTACCTGACCAGCTTGCTTTCGAACAGGCTTGTCTGACCGAACCCTGCTGCGTAGCCTTTAATGCTGTGGTAGAAAATAGCCGCATAAAACCAGGCGACCGGGTTATTGTTCTGGGACCGGGCACCATCGGTATTTTGTGCGCAGCGATGGCCCGGCTCTGTGGAGCCGAAGTAGCCCTTGTCGGGTTAGCAGCCGACCAGCATCGACTGGCCATTGGGAAACACTACGGCTGTGAAGCCATCATTGGCGATGCAACCGAATGGGCCCAAAAAGTGGATGGACTTGGTGCTGATTGCATCATCGACGCAGCTGGTACAAGCATTACCCTGAAACTGGCGATGCAACTGGTTCGACCCAATGGTCATATCACTAAAGTTGGCTGGGGCCCGCAGCCACTTGGTTTCTCACTCGATCCATTGGTACAGAAAAACGTGACGCTTCAGGGAAGTTTCAGCCATAACTGGCCGATCTGGGAGCGAGTCATTGCGTTGCTTGCCAATGGGCAACTGGATGTAAAACCCATTATTGGGGGTGTTTGGCCCATTACGGAATGGCACGAGGCCTTTGAAAAAATGCACCGGGGCGAGGTGGTGAAAAGCGTACTCAAACCGGTGTAACCCATGCGGCTCCAACATAAAGTCATCATCATAACCGGCAGTTGCACCGGCATCGGAAAAGCTATTGCCAGTCGGTGCGTTGCCGAAGGGGCACGGGTTGTTATTCACGGACTGGAACGGGAATTGGGTGAAGCCATTGTCGCTACACTGGGGCATGATAAGGCGGTATTGCACATTGAAGAAATTACCGCCGACAATACCCCGCAACACCTGGTAGACCTTGCCCTGAAATCGTTTGGCCGGCTGGATGCGGTGGTCAACAATGCCGCAATGGTCGTTTCATCCAACACCCAGACAACGGATCTGGCGCTATTCCGCCAGATCATGGAAGTGAATACCCTGGCTCCTTTTGCCTTGATCAAAGTGGCCTTGCCCTATCTGCAGCAATGGCGTGGCTGCGTACTGAACATTGGATCGCTCAATGCCTGGTGTGGCGAACCAAACCTAATGGCCTATAGTGTCTCAAAAGGTGCGTTGGTCACCCTGACCCGTAACCTTGGCGATACATTGCATCGGGAAGCGGGCGTACGGGTCAATCAGCTCAATCCGGGTTGGGTACTCACAGAACGGGAAATCCAGCGAAAACACCAGCAGGGCCTTGCCGACGACTGGTATCAACATCTCCCATCAGAATTTGCCCCCGCTGGCCGTATACTGTGGCCCGACGAAATTGCAGCCGCAGCCGTGTATTGGTTGGGTGACGAAAGCGGCCCCGTTAGCGGCCAGATCGTTGATCTGGAGCAGTATCCGTTTATTGGCCGAAATCCGGCGAAAAATTAATAATTAGTACGGTTCGTGGCAGCAAACATCAACCCTGCCCTGCCATCATGAAACGTAATCTGTAATACTCCCTTTATCATGAAACAACTATGCCTCAATTAGCAGCTTTCCCTAAAGCGTTTATGCAGCAGCTCTGCAAAGATGGAACGATGCATATTTCCGAATGGATCGAGCTGGCGACCAAACTCGACATTGATGGACTGGAATGGTATGCCGGATTTCTGGAAATGGAAAATGAAGCAAACTGGCCCCTGTTTCGTCAGCAGGTAGAAGCGCATGGAAAAGCGATTCCGATGATGTGCTGCTCCCCGGATTTTACGCATCCCGATGCCGGTTTCCGAGCCAACGAAATTGTGAAGCAGAAGCGATGGATTGATATGACGTATGCATTGGGTGGTTCCTACTGCCGGGTTTTATCCGGACAACGGCGACCCGAATTGTCGATTGAAGAAGGAATTTCCCTCGCGGCCGAATGCATTTCCGCTTGCCTACCCTACGCGCAGGAACGCGGCATTATACTAATCATTGAAAATCATTATAAAGATGATTTTTGGACGTACCCCGAATTTGCCCAGAAAATGGACGTGTTCTGCAAGCTCGTAGACCGCATCGATCATCCGAATTTTGGCGTCAATTATGATCCAAGCAATACCTATCTCGCCGGAGAAGATCCGTTAGAGCTACTATATCGGGTGTCGCATCGGGTGGTGACCATGCACGCCAGTGACCGGTATCTGCTCGAAGGTACCATCGAAGACCTGCGTCGCGAAGAAGGTGGTGCTGCTGGCTATGCCAAACGACTCAGCCACGGCGAAATTGGCAAGGGACTCAATGATTACGACGCCATATTCACCGAACTGAAACGGGTGGGTTTCGATGGCTGGATCAGCATTGAAGACGGTGTCGACGGCATGGCACAGTTGGAACGCAGCGTAGCTTTCCTTCGCAAAAAAATGGCTGAATACTGGCCTGAGAGCTGACGGGTTTTACTTGATTTCGCTTTGTAATGTCGAATCAAATTTTCCAGCCCCTTCGCAAACTCAGGTAAAAACCCACGCCACGGTTAACATGACGCTCAAGAATAACCATGGCACGGGTTTTTACCTGAGTTTGCGAAAAGCCCGTTTTCAACGCGCCGTTTGCCGAAAGTATTCTGGCTGGCAGTAGAAGTGAAGTATGACCTTTACCCTAAATCGTCGATAAGGCCAGCTTAATATGCGCTAAATGGTGTTCAGCATGCCAGACCGATATAGCTAATGCCTGCGCCTGCGTAAACTGTATTTTTCGAACCGGGTGATTATAACGAATAGCTAATGCTTTCTCATCGAGCGATCGGGCTAAATAAGCATAGCGCCGATGGGCGCCTTCGAACAAAAGCAGTGAATCGTCGACCGGAGCCGTTGTCGCGTCAGCTGTTCCAGCCCAGGCGTTCATATCGATCATGGTCGCTTCAGAATAGTCGGGTTCGGTAAGGGCTTTCTTCATCCGCAGATAGTGTAGCAACTGAATATCAGCCACATGATGAACCAGTTGCCGCACAGTCCAACTACCCTCCCGATACGTTTTGGCCAAATCGTCAGGGGATAAATTCTCCACGAGCCGCCGATACTCCGCGGGGATCGTTTCAATCCGATGAATAATCTGAGCTAACTCGCCTGGCGAATACGTTTCCTGTATGACAAAGGGCCCAATGGGATATTTACGATTGTCCATGTATTCGTTTAGAATTTTGTACTGACCTACAAGCCAGCGATTTAATCATTTTCAGGGCCTACTTTACCCGCAGGCTAACCTGTACGGTATCGTCCTCGCCGGTATCAAAGTTATTGGCAGGATCGGAATCGACATCGTCCCAATCGCAATAACTGATCCTGGCTTTGATCGGCTCCGTCACCGGACCGGTTACCTGCACCTGAAAACTAAACTTCTGCGGCCACTCCGGATAAAAACGGCCACCCGTCAGAGTAACCTGCTGACCCGTTGCAACCAGATGGGTCCCGCCAATGAATGTCAGACCCGCCGGTAGCTGGCAGGTAACTTCGGGGCTAAGCAAACGCCTGTTATTATCATTGTTGACCAGTAGTGTAACTGTAATGGTCTCATTCAGAGCAGGAGCTGCATTATTTACCGATGCGTTAAGGCTGAGATCAACCAGCCCTTCGGGCAGAAAAACAGGGGTGATGTTAGGCGCTGGCAGATGGGCTGGATTCGGTTCGGGCGATACGCTGACAATCGAACCGGGCATACCTGTGCGTAGATCAACCCAGCCCGCATCATCCTGTCCATCATTCGTACCGCTGCCTGGATATGAGTCAGGATCAGGATTGTCTGAAGCCATGACCTGAGCGGCCAGTCGAATTCCCCCGACCGACGTAGCCGCTACCTGAACCGTTAAATTCACGGCCCCATTCGCTGAAATGCTTGGAATGGTAGCGCTTAGAACAGCGCCATTGATCTGAAGATCTCCGGCATGGACGATTGTTAGTAAGTCGGGTAGTCGGCTTTCAACCTGCACGTTATGAGCCTCCTGCGCGCTACTGTTCGTTATAGATAACGTTACCGTAACAGGTTGTCCCACAGCAGGTATTCGACTGCTAACCGACAAATTCAGGCTCAGGTCTGCTTCGGGCTGATCGCTTACCCGAACCGTCAGCGGATCTGACGGTGTGCCAAGGCAATCTTCCAGATTGAAACAGGTTGCGGTATAAGTCATCGTTTGGGTTGGGCTTACGACAATGGAACGCCCCGTTTGCCCATCCGACCATAGCACATTGGAGCCAAGGCATTTTTCAGCCAATAAGGTCGTTGATCGACCATTGGCAATGAACGGATTGCTGGCTCGGACCTGAGGTCGCGGTACGCCGACAACGAGATCAACCGTATCCTGGGTTGTGGCCGACGCACAGACACCGCCTAGAGTTGTTTTCAGAATGTAACGTCCGGCATTGGCCGAACTGGCGCTGGCAATGGTTAATGAGGGTGAAGTCGATATGCTACCATCGGGCAAAGTCCATTCGAAGGCGTTATCAGTAAAGATGTCGTTATAGTTGTATGAAAAAGCGTTCGGTGATAAACGATAGGTATTACCGAAACATAGGGAAGGAGTGTCACCACCGCCACCATTAGGCCGGTAAACACCAATACGAATGTCGGGAGTATCCACGATGACATTCGCAAAACTGACCCGCGTGCTAGCACACTGGCCGGAATAAACCGTTGTCAGACTATAGATGCCAGCCATGGCCGGGCTGATGTTGACGAAGGTCAAACTTTTTGCAGAGCTGGTATAACCGTTGGGACCACGCCATTGGTAAGATTCCACAGGCGCATTGTTTGGCCGGCTAGAAGCAGATAAGACAACAGTTGCGCCTGGGCAATAGGTATCAGACTGAGCTATACCCACCAGAGGATACGCCGATGCGTAGCTTATGGGCTTACCAACATTAATCTGTTGGGTAGCGGTATAGTTGCCACTGCATTCACCCGCAACAGTGACTGTCACACTATAAATACCCGAAGCAAGGGAGTTGGCGGAAAGTATAGTCGGTTGTTTTACCGAACTGCTAAACCCATTAGGGCCACTCCACTGGTAAGTAAGCGCCGAACGGCTTGACAGTGAGTCGGCTGCTGTATAAACGAAAATTGCAGTCAAGTCGAACGAAGTTCCTGGGCAGTAACGCTCACCAATTGACGCTCCACCCGTCAATCGGCTGTGTATGTCCACTAATGGCTTCTTAACTTGAACCTCCGTACTCGTTGTAACAACACCAGCGCAGGCACCCGACAGTGTTGCGGTAACGCTGTAAGTACCCGCCATAGCTGGTGTTACATTAGTTAGCGTAAAGTTTTGGGTAGAGCTGGTAAATCCATTGGGGCCGCGCCATTGGTAGGTAGCGGGCGCATTGTAGGTAGAATAGCCAACGAATGGCCACGCATTCAGCGAAAGCTGTCCTCCCGGACAAGCATAAGGATTACTACTAATGTTAAGCGATGGTTGACCTATCTGGATTGTTTGAGAGGCTATGGCGGTATTCGAACAACTTCCTGAAAACGTAGCCGTGACGCTGTAAATACCGGCATTAGCCGCTGTGGCATTGGTCAGGGTAAAGCTCTGGGCTGTGCTGGTAAACCCATTCGGACCGCTCCACTGATAGGTGGCCAGGGCTGAACTCGAAGAACTGGCAGCCGCTAACCGGACATTACTGCCAGGGCAAAAGGTTGTGCTGTACGAATTATTATCTACCCAATAACTCCCCACGGAAACGGTTGGCAGCCCAATCGTCACCCGAGCCGTAGCGGTATTCGAGCACCCCCCCGAAAATGTGGCCGTTACACTGTAAGTCCCCGACATCGCTGCCGTGGCATTGCTTAAGGTTGTGCTTGACGCAGTGCTGGTAAATCCATTCGGCCCACTCCACTGATAAGTGACCGGGGCTGAACTCGAAGAACTGGCAGCCGATATGCGGAAACTACTGCCTGGGCAAAATGTATAGATGTAGCCTCCATTCATATTAGTGCTATCTAAGCTGAAGGCAAATACGTAAGGCGTGCCAATGGTAATCGTTAGCGAAGCCGTGGCAGTACCGGCACAACTCCCCGAATAGGTGGCCGTAACGCTATAGACGCCTGCCATCGCTGCCGTCGCGTTAGTCAAGGTCGTGCTGGACGCGGAACTGCTAAACCCGTCGGGGCCACTCCACTGATAACTAGTCGAAACTGAGTTCGAAGAGAGGGTTGCTGCTATCCGAAAACTACTACTCGGACAAAAAGTATTTACCGAGTTTCCGCCATAACTATTTACGTCTGAGCTAAAAGCAGATGCAAAAGGCTCTCGAATGGTGATCGTTTGGGAAGCGGTGGCGGTATTCGAACAACTTCCTGAAAACGTAGCTGTGACGCTGTAAATACCGGCATTAGCCGCTGAACCATTAGTCAGGGTAAAGCTCTGGGCTGTGCTGGTAAATCCGTTAGGACCGCTCCACTGATAGGTGGCCAAGGCTGTACTGGCAGAAGGGAAAGCCGCTAACCGGACATTACTGCCGGGGCAAAAGGTAGTGTTATACGAATTGGTCTCGGCTGAATAACTTCCGATATAGACAGTAGGCTGTCCGATTGTCACCTGAGCAGTAGCCGTATTTGAACAGCCCTCGGCAAAGGTGGCTGTGACACTGTAAGCCCCAGACATAGCCGCCGTGGCGTTGGTAAGGGTAAAGCTCTGGGCTGTGTTGACAAACCCATTAGGGCCACGCCACTGATAGGTCGTTCCTGAACCTCCAGTTGATACCGCCACTCGGAAACTGCTACCCGGACAAAAGGTGTTCACAGAACTTCCTCCGTTAATAATACTGGTTTCTGAGCTAAAGGCAGATACATAAGGTGCTCCAATGGTGATCGTTTGAGAAGCTGTGGCAGTACCGGCACAACTCCCCGAATAGATGGCCGTGACGCTATAGACGCCTGCCATTGCTGCCGTCGCGTTGGTCAGAGTAAAACTCTGGGCTGAACTGGTAAACCCGTTAGGACCGCTCCACTGGTAGGTAGCCGATATTGTACTATTTGTCGACACTGCCACTCGAAAACTACTACCGGGACAAAAGGTGGAACTGTAGAAATTATTATCGACCAGAAAACTTCCGATTGATAAAGAAGGCTGGCCGATCGTTACCTGAGCAGTAGCTGTACTCGAACAACCCTCCGAAAAGGTGGCCGTTACACTATAAATCCCCGACATCGTTGCCGTCGCATTGGTCAAAGTCGTGCTGGACGCGGTGCTGGTAAATCCATTGGGGCCACTCCATTGATAGTTAGTCGGGGCTACACCGGATGAGGCTGCGACTATCCGAAAATTACTACCCGGACAAAAGGTATTCACCGATCGTTCGCCAGTACTAGCCACATCTGAGCTAAAGGCAAATAAGGAGGGCGCGCCAATGGTGATCGTTTGGGAAGCCGTGGCAGTACCGGCACAATTCCCCGAATAGGTGGCCGTGACGCTATAGACACCCGCCATTGCTGCTGTCGCGTTGGTCAGGGTAAAACTCTGGGCTGCGCTGGTAAATCCATTGGGGCCACTCCACTGATAAGTCGCTGTTGTTCCTATTGGCAGAGACGTCGTTGCTCTTAGTTCCAGGGATGAGCCGGGGCAGAAGGTAGAACTAGAACTATATTGCGGATTGGCTCCCGTTGAATACGAGCTAACTCCAACGGAAAGTGTTGTATTATAAATCCGTACCGTGTCTTTGCCAATACCGCAATTACCAGGATACGTGGCTTCCAGAATGTATAAACCAGCTACCCCCTGCTCAACCAATGGGTTTCGTTCTGTACTCTCGAAACCATTCGGTCCGGTCCAGTGATAGCTGGCAGTATTGCTACTATACAACTCGTCGGGGTGAGCAACCAGCGATAAACTCGTTGGCCCGCAAATTGAACGACCGGAGTACGTATAGGGTCCATCGTATACTAGGGCCATTGGTTTAGATGTACCTAGACCGACGGTTGTCGATGCCGTTGCAGTACCCTGATTCGTACCGGAGAATGTCATCGTTACGGAGTAAACTCCAGTCGTAGCTGCTGATGCGGGAACATTTATAGCACCGTATGCCGCACTGGTAAAGTTGTTTGGGCCTGCCCATCGAAAACTTACCGTTGTACCAGCAGGAGGAACAGAATAAGCCGCACTTACCCGAAATGACTGTCCATCGCAGACGGGACTATTCGAAGAAAGGTAAAAGGTGGTCGGGTATGATTGGGCAAATAGAGAAGAAAACGCCGTTGTTGAAACGGCAAGCAGAACGTAAATGTAGCGCATAGACGGTGGAAAATAACTGCCCAAAATAAACAGAATTCCACATTCTATCCTATGTTATCATGCCAATATTTAATAGGACTTTTGTTTAGAGCTGTGCTACGGTTCCAAACCGTAGCACAGCTCTAAACAAAAGTCCTAACTGAAACAAAATCCGGAATTAGTAGTCCGTTTATGAACTACTAATTCCGAAAGTGCCTACTTGAATCAATTTCATTTGCAAGCTACAGTGGGGTCGTTTTTTCACTTCCCGACGGGGGCGCTAATCACGCCCAGATACCGACCCATCCAGTAGGGTAGCAGCCAGATATCGCCCGCACTGTGCTCCGATTTACCATTTCCCCGGTTACGGTCCAGTGTAAACGTATTACCATTGTGCCGCTGAATCGGGCGTTCGCCAGGTGATAATACCTCTTTGGTCGTTTGCTTCCGAAAATTGTCGGGCAGTAGCTCGATGTCTTTGCGGTGGCTGTTACGAATCTCCCAGTCGATGAGGTCCAGCGGGAACTCCCGCAAATACCAGACAGCTTCGTTCAGGTCAAACGTTTTCGTTTCGGTCAGAGCGGTAAAAATATTCCACGCTCCTTCTTTTTCGGGGCGCTCAATTTCCCAGTGATCGATAATGGCTTTTTTGAACTTAGCCCTGAGCGTATCGTTGAGCGCGTACCGATACAGGCCCCAATAACCCACAAAGTACATCTCATCATCGGAATGGTTCCAGCCGTCCGACATGTGCTTGCTGTGTTCATCGGCATCTTCCGGCGCTTTCCCAATGATGCTCATGGGGCGCATCAGGTTTTCCAGATAGCCGTGTTTTTGCATCAGTTCAAGGGCCTTATTTTTATATTTTTCCTTTTTTGTAAACTGGTACGCCGTCTGAAGCATGGCCACAATATTCGACGAGTTCAGTTTGCGATCGCCCACGTTTATCGGAAAGGCATTCACGTAGTCGGGGTTCCATTTTCCCCACATAGTGGGTTTGCCATCAAAATCGATCAGATACATATTGTGGCTGATAATATGACTCATGAGTGTATCGATGAGCGTAATAGCCCGCCGTTGCAGGCTTTTATCGTCCACGAGTTCGGCCATTGCGCCGAACGCAAAAACATGCCCAATCACTTCATCGCTGCTGGTTGTCGATTTCCAGTCCCAACCCGGCTGGGGCGAATGTTGCCAGCGTTCGGGGTCACTAAGTTTGGCAATATAGCCCGCCCGCTCGAACGACCTCGCCGGAAAACCCGGTACGGGATTGATCGTATACAACCGCTCCATGGCATCGAGCGATTCCCGACAGTTTTGTAGGGCATCTTTATCTTTCGTAACCGCATAGCGAAACACCTCACCCGCCAAGTACATCGAGGTCCATAAACCGTCGTTGTCAGAATCGGCCAGGTAGCCAGTGGACAGGTCACCTTTTTCCATACCATCCAATGACGCATTAAATCCATTACGCATATGCCGGCTCCGAACCTGATCTTCATAGAACAGCGCTTTTTCGTGGAGCGTCATAGGCTTTGTGGCGATTTCGGCCAGGCCAGCGGTCGTTTGCACGAGCACTGTATTTTTGGGACCAGCAGTAATCGCGGTTACCTCATCGCCAGGTAACCAGCGTTCACCGTTATAATAGTCGAATTTCCCATCAGACCGGAGCGAGAAAGCACCTTTCGTCGAGCCAAACCAGAGCTTCCCATTTACGTCGGCCACGGTAGTAATTTCGGTCCAGGGTAATTTCTTATGAATCGAACCCAGTTGTTTTTTGCTCACAGTGTCAAACTCAATATAACCATCGGTCGTACCGATCAGTAGTTTCTGGCTCTTGCTGGCCAGATCAAACGATGTGAAGTTTGCGCCATCAAACACTTTCGTCAGTTTGTGCTCCCGGCCAGAAAGTGTATAGAGTGTTTTTTTGCCCAGTATCCAGAACAGGTTCGCTGCTGATTGATACCGAATACCAATCACCTCATCATCAGCTATAGCTCCTTTCCATAAAACAGCCGATTCCTTAACCAGATGGAGTGTTTTCCCATCGGAAACCAGAAACATAAAGTCAGCTCCTCCAACAAACAGTCGCGCCTGCGGAAGCTGGTGTTCAGCAAATAATTTTCCGGCCCAGGCATTACTTACTACTGCTCGATTATCGAGGTAGACCAGTTGCTGCTCATACGTACCAATAGCAGCCAGCTTCATGTCCTTCACCGGGCGATACGTACGATCAGGCTGTAAGGTACCGGGCGACAGGAAATAACCGCCAGAAGGATGCAGTAAACCTTCGGACGAGAGTGCCTGAATTATACCATTCCGGTCACAGCCTGCCCCCAGGAGGCCACCATCAGTTTTCCTCAGATAGTATTTAACACTATACGATTGATCATAAGGCTTGTCGGAATAGGCCGACTGAGCTAGTATCTGGTCATTAGCGGCCAAGAAAACAAAGCAGGTAACTAAACCAGCGAGTAAACAGAGTTTTTGCATAATACTGTGATGGACAAGTCAAGCTGATTAAGTACACGAACCAGGCAGGCTTCACTTGGTATACTGTCAGGCGGTCGTATCAGGCTATTAATCGAAAGGCATATTTTCGGAAGCTATCACCGAATAATAGGAGTGACCATATTTGTCAATATTAATTTAAATGATATACAAGCCACTGATTATTAGGAAAAAGCGTTTTTGGGCACTGTTCATATTACCCAGTTATAAAATCTACCCCCGCTTGCGCAAATTGAAGGTTATTTTACGCAAAGTGCGAAAATTAATTAAAATAGCATGCTCTATATTTGTTCCAGATATGGCGAAAATCCAAATTTTATTTGGATTGAGAAGTCTTTATTAAGATAATATGAGGGATTTGTTATCAAATAACAACATATCCTTTGGATAAACTTTGCCAAATATTATTTGGATATTCAACTTAAATAACTACTAAAAATTCTACAAACCATTCAATTTTAATGATTTTTAAATGGTTTTGATCAGAATTTTAAATAGCAGAGCGCCAGAAAGACAAATTGACCTTCCTCTAAACCGTTTTACCTGACATTCGTTCCGACCTGTTTCTCTTGATTTCCCACCTTACTCGTCCTCTTTATGACCATTAACTACTCACTTGAAAGCATTCTCTGCAACGTCATTCAGGGTGATCAGGCCGCTTTTGCGAAACTATATCGCCATTATCGGACGCCCGCCCTTAAATTCTGCCTTTACCTGCTGAAAGATCAGGAAGAAGCCGAGAATATGGTGCATGATGTATTCATAAAAATCTGGGAACGCCGGGCCTCTATAAATCCGGACCTGAATTTCAGTTCCTACTTATTTACCTGTCTGAGAAACATGGCTTTCGATTACCTGAAGCAGGTCGAAAAAAGTCAGCTTCTCAAACAACGTTATATGGAACGCATGGAAAGTGCCCACCATGAAGAAGTTGATGATCAGGAAAACCGATTTAAATCGCTTCAGACGGCGATCAATTCTCTCTCCGAGAAGCGAAAAATGATTTTACTCCTGAATATAGAGGGGGGGAAATCTTATCAGGAAATAGCTGAACTCTTGAGAATTTCGAAAAATACAGTTAAAAACCAGCTCGTAAAGGCGAAGCAACTCCTACGGGAAAAGCTCGATTATGCCTTACCAGCCTAGCGCAGTTTTCAGGTTCAGGACTTTTGCCCGGAGCCGCACCATCATTTACCCCAACGTTATGTCTACGTGTGGTACGGCTCCGGGCAAAAGTCCTGAATCTATTGACCACCGTTCCTTCACAAAAAAATAACTCATTTAGAGATAGTCCTTTAGCCACTATTGCCAGTACTATAGGCAAACGGGCTAAAGGACGTGGTGTAATGTCAAATCATGACAGTAGCTATCTAATTGAGCAACTACTCAAGAACAACCTGTCAAGTGCTGAACTTGACGCATTTCTGGCGGGCCTGCATAACGACGAAGCGATACAGGCCTATTCTGACGTACTGGAAACGTATTTCAATGAACTGCTGAAGCAAAACGAACATCAGCCTGAACCGGATAAGCAAACCTCAGGAAACAAAGGCATTCTGCCTGACTCCCTGAATAGTATGTACGACTAGTATCCTATAGATTTTTTGAACCTCTCATAACTGAACACGCATGAAACCAATGTCTACCTTTCAGTTGATTTTGAGGCACTCTCTAACCATCGCGTTGCTGGTAGGAGTATGCTTTGCACAGGCCAACGGAACTACCAAAAACAAACCGCCCAAAACCATTACCGGGACGGTTACACTAGCCACGAATAGTCAGCCGATTGCGGGAGCCAATATCCTGATCAAAGGCACCCAGACTGGATCGGTCACTGATCAGCGAGGCAATTATGCCATTTCTGTCAATAGTGACAATGCCGTACTTGTCTTCTCGTTTATCGGGCATAAAACGCAGGAAATTACGGTTGGCAACCAGTCGGTTATCAATGTTGAGCTGGTCGAAAATAACGAGGTACTGGGCGAAGTTGTCGTTACTGCCCTGGGCATTAAGCGGGAAGCTCGTTCGCTGGGCTATGCCGTCGGTGAAGTACAGGGAAAAGACCTTAGCCGGATTGCGCAGGAAAACGTTCTGAATTCACTGGCTGGTCGTGTACCGGGTGTGCAAATAAGCTCGACGGGGCCTTCGGGCTCGTCGGTCAGTATGATCATCCGGGGTGCCAAATCACTCAATACCGACAACCAGCCTTTGTTTGTCGTCGATGGTGTTCCGATTGCCAACTCGCTTAATAACGTCAGCCAGATTGGTAACGACAACCGCGTCGATTACGGCAATGCGATTTCCGACATCAATCCGGAAGATGTTGAAAATATATCCATCCTGAAAGGCCCGAGTGCGGCTGCCTTATATGGCTCTCGGGCGGGTAATGGCGTCGTGCTGATTACGACAAAGAGCGGCTCGAAGTCGCAGAAAATGACTGTTTCGCTGACCTCCAATACGGTATTTGATCAGCCCTATAAATACCTCAAGATGTCGAGCCAGTTTGCCACGGGCATTCTTCCGTTCACGCCGGATGCCAACCCCTACCCAGGTGGTATTCTGCAAATCGACGAAAGTTCGGCGGGTGGTGTAGGACCTGAGCTCGACAAAGGGTATAACGCGATCCAGTGGAATAGCCCGATTGGTTCCGATGGCAAGCCAATACCAACCCCACTTATTTCGCATCCGAACAATATTAAGGATTTCGTCCGGACGGGTATTACCAGCACTAACGGCGTATCGATCTCCAACAACTCCGAAAAAGTCACCTATCGGCTTTCGTATTCCAATATGAGCAGCCGGGGTATTGTTCCAAACTCGGATCTGTTCAAGAATACGCTGGCAATCAGTACCAATGTACGTGTCAGTAACAAACTGACCTTGAGCACTAACCTGGATTTCAGCCGTAACAACTCCAACAACCGGCCCGCTGGCGAACGGGGAACGAACCCATTGCAGTGGGCGTATGCTGTTGGGTCGCACATCAACATCAATGACCTGCGCGATTACTGGGTACCCGGCAAAGAGGGCCTGCAACAGAAATCACAAAGCATCGGCAACTACAACAACCCATACTTCCTGGCCTATGAAGTAAACAACAGTTATGTGCGGGATCGGGTATTTGGCAACCTCAGAGCCGAATGGCAGCTTACGCCCGAAATCAAATTGATGGGTCGTTATGCGCTGGATACCTACTCCGAACAGCGTGAAACCAAAATAGCCAAGAGTTACACCGGCGAGCCGAATGGAGCCTACGGTCTGATCAATCTGAAACGCTACGAACGGAATGCGGACTTCCTGGCCACCTATACCAAACGATTCAATGCGCTGAGCGTCGTGGTATCGGCCGGGGGAAACAATCGCTACTCGCAATCGTCGGATCTGAACAATAGTAGCAAAAACGGGGCTGGCCTGATAATTCCGGGCTTATATACCATTCAGAATATTGCGCCAAACAACCTTCAGTACAACAACTACCTGTATAAGAAGGCTATTTACAGCGCCTATGCGACTGCCAATCTGGGCTTTAAAGACATGATTTATCTGGACCTGACCGCCCGCAACGACTGGTCCAGCACACTGCCTGCCAATAATCGCTCCTATTTCTATCCGTCAGCATCGTTAAGCTTATTGCTCAACGAAATGGTCCATATTTCCAACAATGTCGATCTGTTTAAACTTCGGGCTGGGGTAGCTCAGGTTGGGAATGATGCCAATCCCTACAGTCTGTATCCTACGCTGGGCGATGCAGGTGCCTGGAATGGTGTAACACGCCTGTCGAAATCGGGAAGCATTCTCCTTCCTGATCTCAAACCCGAAATTGCGACCTCCTACGAAGTGGGTATCGACTACAACATGTTCCGGAATCGGCTCCGCTTTTCGGGAACGTATTACATGTCTGAAAACCGCAACCAGATTCTCCCCTCGCAGATTCCGTCCTCTTCGGGCTTTACGACCAAAAACATCAATGCCGGGCTGCTCGAAAGCCGGGGCGTCGAACTGTCGCTTGGCGGCACACTTGTCGACAAAGGCGGTCTGCGCTGGGACCTGACAACGAATTTCACCAAGAACACCACACGTATCAAAGAACTGGCCGAAGGCATACCCTATTATACCTTATGGACTGATGCTAAAGGAGGTGCCTGGACGTATGTTGGCGATAAAGTCGGTGATATCTACGATGCCGAGATTATTACGGTAACCGACCAGAAATCACCTTATTATGGCTATCCCATTTTAAACAACGATGGCTCCTGGCAAAGTAAGAGTGCTACAACGACCAAGAATAAAATCGGGAACTTCAACCCCAACTTTATCCTGGGTGCACAGAGTTCGCTTTCTTACAAAGGGTTCACACTCAACTTCTCGCTCGACTGGCGTTCTGGTGGTGATTTTGTATCGCAAACCTACCGGTACATGGAGTCGGATCTGCGTTCGCAGCGGTTTCTGGACAATCTGATCAATCCGGGTGGCCGGTCTGGCGATGAGCTCCGCAACTGGCTGGTCGCGAATCAGGATCAGTACATCAAAATCCACGGTAACTTTTTCCCGATTGTGGGCGGCCCAACGGCAGCTTATGGCGGTTATCCGTTTGAATTCGGTGGTAAATCGTATGCCTATGGTGTATTCAATCCGGGCGTTATCGCACAGTATGATTCGCAGGGTAACATCACGGGTTATACTGAAAACTTAGGCGGAGCAGGGACCAAAATCATTCCGTACGGCGATAATTATCCGTGGGATTTCACGCGGGCGGCCACGTTTGATGCCTCGTTCGTTAAACTCCGGGAAATTTCACTCGGCTACGACATTCCGGCTCGGTTCGTCAAATCGATTGGTCTGCAAAACGCTACCTTCTCGGTCTACAGCCGCAACATTATTTTGTGGACGGCCGCCAAAATCAACGTCGACCCCGAAATGGCCTTCCAGCCACAGGCTGGCCCTCAGGCTGGTACGCAGTTTAAGCAGGGTATTGAGCGCTACAACGTAACGCCCTGGACCATTCCGGTTGGGTTTAAACTTGGTCTCACGTTCTAAGAATTTTCTAACGAATTCAGTCATGAAAACTATAGTTATAAAGTACACCGCCTGCCTGGTTCTATTTGTGTCTTTCCTCTTTTCCTGTAAAGACCTGACCCAGTTGAACGTGAATCCCAATGGTGTTCAGCCCGAAACGGTGAACCCGAACCTGGTCATGCCTACCGTACTGACCGAAACCGGCAAAGCATTGGTAAACCTCGGCTTTCAGGACATTGCAGGGGTCGTACAGCACACCCAGAAAGATGCCTGGTTTAGCGGCCATAACGACTACGACTGGGGTGGCGACCAAAGCTGGACGGCTTATTACGATTTGCTCCGGAATAATGATTTGCTGTATCAGCGTTCAGTTGCGCTGAACATGGAATTTCAACAGGGGGTGGCACTGGTGATGAAATCGATGCTTTTCGGCCTGATTACCGATTTATGGGGCGATGCACCCTACACGAATGCACTGAAAGGTGAACAGGGGGGCGCTGACTTTATTACCCCGAAATATGACAGCCAGGAAGTGATTTATGCAGGTATTCTGGCCGATCTGGATAAAGCGAATACTTTATTATCGAAGCCGAAAGCCGCATATTCAAGCATTGTCGAAAGTGCCGATGTATACTACGCTGGCGATCCAGCCAAATGGCAGAAGCTGGCTAACTCATTAAAATTACGATATCTGATGCGGATTTCGGCCAAACAGCCCGATGTTGCCAAAGCAGGTATCGAGAAGATCGTAGCCACTCCCGCGCAATATCCAATCATCGATGATGCTTCCGCTGATGCAACGATGGCCTATGTTGGCAATAATTCTGGCGATGCCTGGCCATCAAACTCCGTATTTGACATTAGCGGCAGTAACTATCGTCGGATAAAAATGTGTTCGACACTGCTCAAACCCATGCAGGCAACCAGCGACCCCCGTCTGGCGCTCTGGGCCAAAAAAGTAGAAATCCCGCTGGTTGTCGATCCAAAACTTCCGGCTGGCACAGATAAGATCACAAACGGTATTCGCTACCTCTCACCCGACAAAGTTGGTACAACACCAATCGATACAGACCCGAATTACGTTGGTTTGCCGCCGAGTGCCTCGCAATTACCCTCGGGTTATAATTTCAATCCAACGCCCGGTCAGACGTCGGTTAATCCGCACGTTTCTTACCTGAATGAGATTTACACACAAGCCAAAGGTCCCCTGTTAAAAGCACGGCTGGTTTCGGCGGCAGAAGTCCAGTTTATTCTGGCCGAGGCTGCACAGAAAGGCTGGGCGGCTGGTGATGCGAAAACCCGATATGAAGCGGCCGTTAAAGCCTCCCTCACCGCCTGGGGCGTTACAAGTAGCTATAATGCCTTCATTGCTCAGAAAGGGGTTGCTTATGATGGTACCCTGGCGCAAATTATGGGGCAAAAATGGATTGCCAGCTGGACTAGCGCTACCGAAGCCTGGTTCGATTATCGCCGGACGGGTCTGCCTGCGCTAACGGCGGGTCCAGTGGCAAAGCGGAAAGTGCTGCCCCTTCGATTTTATTACATGCGGGATGAGCTAAACCTGAACAAAACTAATTCGGGAGTAGCCATTGAAAAACTTGAAACAACCGCCAACTCACAGGCCGACGGCAAAAACAGTGCCTGGTCAAAACAGTGGCTTGTTCAGGGAACAGGTAAACCCTGGTAATTGACTGTTTGTAAACCCTTGCCAACTTCCCGAAAGAGGCCGCACCCCGGTTTATTCTTTCGGGAAGTTTTAATCAGGCTCCTTTTCCCGTTTGTATGAAAAAGCTCTTTGTCACGCTGGCCGTTTTATGGTTTTATAGTCATGCGTTTGCCCAGGACTTTAAAGCGGGAGCTGCCGTCAGGCTGATTACACCAAATCCGCTATTACCTGTTTCGGGGGGTATCGGTACGCCTAAAAAAGCAGTCGAGAAAAAAGGGGAACTGTTTGTCAGAGCTTGTGTCATTGAAAAAGGGAGCACGCGCATTGCCATCGTCAGTGTCGATAACCTTGGCTGGCCTTCGGTATTAGGCAATAAATCAAGAGCGCTCATCAAGGGAATTCCACCCCAAAATATTCTGATCGGCTGTACGCATACCCACAGCGGACCCGATGCCTATGGGTTTCCCAACGAAAAAGGCGAATCATTTGCAGACCTGCCTTACCTGGATAAATGTGTGCAGGCGATTGCCGACGCCGTTAATGAAGCCATAACGAAATTAAGCCCGGCTACCTTAAAAGTCGCGGTCGGCGAAGCCAAAGGGCAGATCGCCTATAATTACTACGCGCCCGATTTGTATGACCCACGCTGCGGGGTTATTCAGGCCATTGCCACATCAGGAACCAATGCGGGCAAACCCATTGTCACACTGGTTAATTACGCCATTCATCCCGAAATAATTGGTTCAGGCCGGGGCATTCTCAGCCCCGATCTGTGTGGACCGCTCTACGATCGGATCGAATCGAAACAGGGTGGTGTAGCTATCTTCGTCAATAGTGCTCAGGGCGGAATGGTAACGGCCGATAATCGACGGGAAAACGCAAAAGAAGCCAATACATGGGAAGAATGCATTCGAATTGGTGAGTTACTGGCCGATGAAGCACTGCGCATTGTTGGCACGGCTGAAGCGCAAGCCAATCCGACACTTTTCTGCACCGCCCGACGAGTTACCTTCCCGATTGAGTCGGATGTGATGAAATATATCGTAAAGAATTCACCGCTGAAGTATGAAGTGGCTCCCGGCGACAAAGTTGTGGCTCAGGTCAATTTGCTCAACATCGGCACCGCGCAGATACTGACCATTCCGGGCGAAGCCTTACCGAACGTTGGCTATTATATCAAACGACACATGCACACCAGCGTGCCCTTGTTATTTGGCCTGACCAACGACGCCTTTGGTTATATGCTGACCAAAGTAGACTTCAAAAGTTTCAAGCGATACGATTACATCAGCCGAACCAGTCTAGGCGAAAACACCGCCGAGATTTATATGGATGAAGCGCTGAAATTAATTGCCGAGTCGCCCAAAGCCGATGGGTATAAATAGTATTTTAACCCAATAAGGTCTCAAAGACCTTATTGGGTTGATTTGGTTGGTCGTCACAGTAAACCCTAGCAATCAATGAAAAAGTACCTGTTAAAAACGCTTGCCCTTGTTGCCGTCATCAGCATTAGTACACTTTTCTCCTTTGATCTTCCGAAACCGGTTGATGGAATAACGCCGTCAACCGCCCTGGATAGCTATCTGAATAATGGCGACAAGGCATTTAAGTGGGAAGTTAAAGATACGTATAGCTACGGCGACATTACGGCGTATGAGGTATTGTTAACCTCCCAAAAATGGCGCGAATACACCTGGAAGCATCAATTGACTGTACTCGTTCCGAAAGAGGTAAAATACGATGGCGCCTTGCTGTTCATTACCGGCGGATCGATTAAAGATGGCGAACCACGCTGGAATGGCCGGGAAGACACGTTCAACCGGGCAATGAGTATGGCAGCCACAAAAAACAATGCGATCGTAGCCGTTCTTCGGCAGACGCCCAATCAGCCGTTATACGATGATCTTAAAGAAGATGCCCTGATCTCTTACACTCTGCATCAGTTTAAAAAAGACGGTGACTATTCCTGGCCTTTACTTTTCCCGATGGTAAAAAGTGCCGTTCGGGCTATGGATGCCGTGCAGGCTCTAGCCAAAGAGACGCTTCATAAAGACGTGAATCGCTTTGTGGTTTCGGGAGCTTCCAAACGCGGCTGGACCACCTGGCTAACGGGTGCGAGTGACAAACGGGCCGTTGCTATTGCCCCAATGGTGATCGACGTTCTGAATATGCCGGTCAATCTCGACTATCAGATGAAAATCTGGAATAAATACAGTGAACAAATTGAAGACTATGTAAAGCTGGGTATTCCACAAACGGTTCACAGTAAAGAAGGCAGTGCGGTTACCGAGATGATCGACCCTTACTCATACCGAAAAAAGTTAACCATGCCGAAAATGCTGTTTATGGGGACCAACGATGAGTACTGGACTGTCGATGCGGTGAAGCATTATATTGGCCAGATTCCCGGAGAAAATTTTATTCATTACGTTCCTAATGTGGGCCACGATCTGGGCGACAAGCGGCAGGCGCTGGAAGCGCTGAGCGCTTTTTTTGGAAACACCCTGGCCAAACAACCTTATCCGGCCTGCCAATGGGCCGTATCCACGACAAAAAAAGGCGTAGACCTCACAATAACCGCCACATCTGACAAGCTGGAAGACGTTACGATCTGGTCAGCGAATTCTACCGACATGATTTTCCAGGATGAAAAATGGGAAGGCAAAAGCCTGGGTATCAAAAATAAAGGAAGCTTTTCGGTAAGCGAAGCCTATCCGGCATCGGGTTACCGGGCGTTTTACATTGATTTGAAGTATAAAGTACCAACGGGCGGTACATACACTGAAAGCACCCGAATGTTTCTGACCGACAACGATGAGATTTTCCTGAAATAAGGCTAGTTACCTTCTCTTTACCAGTCGATGATTGACTAGTAATAGAGGTCAATATGCACCCGTTAAGTCGTTTTATTTCTTCATGATCGACGGCCTATGCTTTTTTAGTATAGGCCGTTTGCTTATAGGAGAAATGTCCGAAATGGCTTACCAATTTGGCAATCCCATCAACTACCAAACTGCGTAGGTGCCAATTCTGGGAAAGAAACAAAATGGGCTACACTGTCAGATTACACACTTTTTTGGGTTTATTTTAGAAAAATTTAAAATCCACTAAGGGGGTTTTAAAAAAATGTTGTCTTGTATAGTATACGATTGACTTTTTGGCGACTCGTTAAATTAGTCACAGGCTATGCAAATTCGTCCACTGATCGATTTGGATCAACAAAATCAGGCAAACATTACCATTCGGCATTCGTCCAACCCAAATGTCGAGCCCATGGACGCGACACCGGATCGTAACGATACTGAACTCTTTATTCGGCGAGCCTTTGCCGAAAGTCCTCAACGGGGATGCGAACTGCTTTTTCGTCGATATCATCAGGCCCTGTGCAGTCATGCCGTACGGTTTGTGTATTCAAAAGAGACGGCGGAAGATCTGGTCAGTGACGTATTCTGTAAATTCTGGAAAACCAAAGCCTACGAAAGCGTTACGTCGTCGTTCCGTTATTATTTGTTTCGCAGCGTTCGTAACGAAGCCTACAACTACCTCCGATTAGAATTTCAGGAGCTGGACAATATAGAAACGGCAGAGACACAGGAAGGGCAGTTCAGCCAGCGCCCCGACCAGGTTCTTCAGTACGAAGAAGTCGTTCACCGCATCGAAGATCTGGTCGAATCCCTGCCACCCCAGTGCCGCAAAGTGTTCTTACTGAGCCGATTTGAAGGCCGGAAATACCAGGACATTGCCACGGAATTAGGCATCTCTATAAAAACCGTTGAGGTCCACATTGTCAAAGCCCTCAGTATTGTCAGAAAAGGATTAAAAGACCACTGGCTCCTGGTTATAGTGGCCGTCTGGCGTCTGCTCCCATTCTAATTTCTGACAGGGCAGTTTGCCAAAAGCTATCGATCAATCATCAACCGGATACACGCCATGGAATCAGAAATCAATAAAGAGCTGATATTTAATCACTTCGCCCGAAAATCCTCTCCCCTCCAACGCGAACTGATTGCGCATTGGCTTCGCGAAAAAGCCAATGAAGAACAATACTACGAATGGCTGGAAGAGTGGGAAAACAGGAACCCTCAATATTTGACTAAGCCGGAATTAACCCTTCACCGATATACCACTTTTTTAGAAGAGAACCCACATGTAGAAGAAGCCAATACACCTACGCATACGCCCGGCCTGTCGGTTTCAAATCGTTGGGGCAGAGGGCATTGGCTGGTAGCGGCCTCTACCCTACTCCTGCTTAGTATTGGCCTGATCCTGTTTCGTAATCAGATTCTGTATCAAACCTACGAAACAGCGTTGGGAGAAACCCGTTCGCTCAATTTGCCCGATGGAAGCGTTGTCAGGCTCAATGCGAACTCCTCGTTGCGGGTTCCCCGGTGGGGATTTGGCCACAAAACCCGCGAAGTGCTGCTCACGGGCGAGGCCAATTTCTCCGTTACGCATTCGCCCGATTCACAGAAGTTTATCGTGAAAACAGCGAAGAATTTTGAAGTAGTCGTGCTGGGTACCGAGTTTACTGTTTTTGCGCGAAAACGCAGAGCTAAAGTGGTGCTGAATAAGGGCAAAGTTCAGCTTCAGTATCAGGAAGGAAGAACGGAAAAACAGGTAACGATGAAGCCGGGTGATCTGGTGACACTCGATCCACAGAACCACCTTGCCCTGAAAACCCTGAAGCAATCTCAATTGCACCCGGCCTGGGTCAATCCTGCCAGCGAGGAGAAGCGATTTGTATTCGAGGAAGCCACTTTAGAAGAAGTGGCCTATCTGCTCGAAGAAAATTACGGATTGCAGGTCGACATTACCGATAAGGAACTGGCCGGGCGGGTACTCATGGGTTCGTTTCGCGCCGACAATGTCGATCAGCTTTTGCTGTCCATTTCCGAACTGTTAGACATCAATGTTATCCGGCAGGGTAATCATGTTCAAATCAAGGACAAATAGGGAAATCCATGTAAAGCCTTTAGGCTCATCGAGATGCATTTTCAATGCGCCAATCAGCCTGCAAATAACAGTCATACTCGATAGACTATTAGACAAACTCCTGATTGTCAATTTTTTAACTTTTTCTTGGAAAAGAAAAATCGCTTACAAAACTTTGCCCACCAATTAATAGTACTACTGTGCTGTCGCCAATTTCGTTGTGTTCTCTACGATGTTCTTCTTTACCGAATAGGGTAGCCCGTTGCCAGGATACGTTCAATTTATGAGCGATCTGTTACCCATCCGATCATGTCCAGTTTATGGACCACTAATCCATTTTCTACTTTTACTCTGATGACAAATCTTTTACGAAAAGTCTCCCATGTAAGCCTACTGTCAATGTTATTGCTTGTCGGGCTTCAACCAGGCTGGTCGCAGTCGATTGCACTGGCCAGTCATGTTCAGCAGAAGCAATCTGACGATACCAGAGTCTCTAGCCGTCAGCTAAAAGATGTGCTCAATGACTTAAAAACTCAGTATGGCGTCAATATTATGTTTGAACTGCGGACGGTAGAAGGAATTTCTGTTTTACCAGAAACTCTCAGTTCGAAAAAAACGCTCGAAAAAAACCTGGAAAGCCTGTTGCGACCGCTGGGTTTACACTACAAAAAAGTAAACAGCAATTCGTATCTGGTTCTGGGCGAAAAGAAAGCTAAAAAAGTGGCTTTTTTCGACAATCAGCTTCCAGAGTCATCGCCTAATCAGGAGCAGCATCCGCTGGCTGATGCCCCTGCCAAAACATCAGCGACTACGGTTCTGGCGGTTATCAAAACGGAAATTGCAGCAGACCCCATTACAGGTACCGTGAAGAGTCAAACGGGGGAGACATTACCCGGCATTAACGTTGTCATTAAGAATACATCCAAAGGGACCAGTACTGACGCCAACGGAAAGTATTCGATTGACGCGCCCGCCAATGCCATACTGGTTTTTTCGGGTATTGGTTTCGCGACTCAGGAAGTACCCGTGAATGGCCGCAGTCGACTGGACATTTCACTGGCCGCTGACAATAAGCAGCTCGACGAAGTGGTGGTGGTTGGTTATGGCACTCAGAAACGCAACAGCCTGACCAATGCAGTGTCTCAGATTGGGGCGGAAGAAATTGCCCGTCGGCCGGTTTCCAATATCCAGCAGTCATTACAGGGGCAATTGCCGGGGGTTACGGTACTGGACCAGGGTGGATCGCCCGGCCGCTCCAACACAGCCATTCGCGTTCGCGGCATAACCACTTTCAATATAAACGGCATCAGCAACACAGCCGGCACTAATAACGGCACCGGTGGCTATGATATGAGTAAGAATGATGCTTTGGTGATCGTCGACGGCATTGAGCAGCGATTGGCTGACATTAATCCAGATGATATTGAGACAGTTACGATTTTAAAAGATGCCGCATCCACCGCCATTTACGGATCACGGGCCACAAATGGGGTTGTGCTGGTGACGACCAAACGGGCTAAAGGCAGCAAAGTTCAGGTTGAATACAATGGCTATTATGCCAGTCAGAATTCCATTAATAAACCGCACATGATGGGTCTGGAAGACTACATGCGGATGCAGGTAGCAGCCTATACGAACGCGGGATCACCCCTACCCGCCCGCTTTACGGAACAGTCTATTCAGGCGTATATCACGGCTACCGATCGCGAGAAATATCCACTCCCCAATACCTGGTTCCAAACCGTTCTCCATTCCGCTCCGCAGCAGAATCATACACTGGCCGTATCGGGTGGCAACGAAGCGATACGGACCCGGTTGAGCCTGCGGTATCAGGATCAGGCGGGTATTATCACGCATTATGGTAGCAAAATCGGGGAGATTCGCTTGAATACAGATTATACGATTTCGCCAAAACTGCGCGTCAGTGGGGATATTAACTACCGCTACAACTATTCACAGGCGCCCACCGTTGATCCCGTCAATTTCTTTCTGCATGGTTCGCTCTGGGCCGTCCCGAAATATGCCGATGGCACCTATGGCTTAAGCACCCAGGGGAATAACCCCCTGATGTATGCCGAAATTGGTGGTGATTCAAAGCGATCGACCGATTATCTGGCGGGTTATGTCAAGGGCGAGTGGGAAATCACGGATGGCTTGACCTTCTCGACCCAGATTGCGGGACGGGGCTTTTTTACCCAGGAAAAGAACTTTGGCAATTCATATGTCAACTTCGATAAGAATGCCAACGTAACAAAAACTGTAGCGAATAATACCCTGAACGAAGTACGGAATACGTTGCGGGAGTATACCCTGATCAATCTGCTTACCTATGAGCGCCGATTTGGCGACCACAATGTCAAGGCGCTCCTGGGCTATTCGCAGATTGGGAATACACAGACTTTTTTGACCGCCTACCGCGAACGGTTTTATAACAACGATATTCAATCGATTGGCCAGGGGGCGAATGATGGCACAAAGAGCAATTCAGGAAACGATGCGCTTTATGGCTTACGATCTTATTTCGGGCGGCTCAACTACGATTACAACGGAAAATATCTGGTTGAAGTGAATGGCCGCTACGACGGTTCTTCCAAGTTTACCGGCGAAAAACAGTATAGTTTCTTCCCTTCGTTCTCGGCTGGCTGGCGTCTCTCAAAAGAGAATTTCTGGCAGGGTCTGCAAAAAACAGTGAATGACCTTAAGGTGAGAGGTTCCTGGGGCATAACGGGCAACCAGTCGGTGAATCTGTACAGTTATTATGCCTCGCTCGCAGCCAGTGGTTATGACTTTAACGGAGCCGCCGTACAAGGCTATCGCCAGACAACGCTGGCCAACACAAATCTGGGCTGGGAGTCGACAACTCAGCTTGATTTAGGCTTAGATGCCTCTTTTCTGCGAGGGCGCGTGAACTTGACCGTCGACTACTACCGGAAAGTCACGAACGATATTCTATTGAATCTGGATATTCCGGCCACGGTGGGTCTAATTGCCCCTCCTCAAAACGCCGGTTCTGTTGAAAACAAAGGATGGGAGTTTAGCCTGAACTACCGGGGGGCTAAAAATGCATCGGGTTTTCAATATAATCTGGGCGGCAATTTCAGCATAAACGAAAACAAAGTCATCGACCTGAAAGGGACGGGCCCATACATTATAGGCTCGGATATTGATCCGCGCTACATCATTGCCGTTGGGCTGCCCATTAACACCCTGTGGGGCTACCGAACCGATGGCTTATTTCAGACGCAGCAACAGATTACCGAATACAAGGCCACCTATGCAGCCAACACCAAACCCGGTGACGTGAAGTATATCGATGCCAATGGCGATGGCAAGATCGATGCCAATGATATGACCAACATTGGTAATACATTTCCTAAATTCACATTTGGCCTTAATTCAAATTTCTCATTCCGGAACGTTGAACTGAATCTGTTATTCCAGGGTGCAGCCAAAGTCGATACCCGCCTGGCAGGTGCCTTAGCCGAAATGGGCAATCAGGAAGGTTTTACTCACTCGCTTTACACCAATAATTACTGGACACCCGATCATACAGATGCCCGTTTCCCAAGGCCGCTGAAGTTTGATTTACGGAACGTAGCCACTTCCGATCGGTTAATTATCGATGGATCGTATGTACGGCTCAAGAATATTCAGCTGGCCTATTCGCTTCCAGCCGCCATTGCCAATAAGGTGCGGTTAAACCGGATTCGGACCTACGTGTCGGCCACAAACGTGTTCACTATTTCGAAGTTGAATGAGTGGAATCTGGACCCGGAAGCCGGATCTGGCCGGGCGGTTTATTATCCGCAAACAGCGCTGTATACACTCGGGCTCAATCTACAATTCTAACCTCACCCACCTCATCTCGCATCGAAAGTCATGAAACGAACACATATTCTCCTCTCTTTCTTACTGGTTGCCTCAGGCCTGCTCCTTACCGCCTGCGACCGGGAACTATTAGAGACCATTCCGAACGACCGTTTGTCGGAAAGCCTATTCTGGAAAACCGAGAACGATGCCCGGCTGGCGGCAAATTCGCTGTATACCGATCTCGACAGCACCAACATTATCAGTTGGGATGCCATGACCGATATTGCCCATACCAACCAGCCTTTCGACGTACAGGCTTATGTGGAGTTGGGTCAGTATGATGCAACCAGTTCGAAGGTTTTCGGCGAATGGGCAAAAGCCTACAAAGGAGTTCGGGCCTGCAATTATTTTCTGGAGAATGTCGATAAGGTTGTCACCACAAATACCGCGCTCATCAATCAATTTAAAGGAGAAGCGAAAGCATTGCGGGCTTATCAATACCTTAAACTAGCCAGTCTTTTTGGGGATGTTCCGTTAGTCACTACCGCCATTTCACTCGACGACAGTCGCGCTCTGACTCGAACGCCCATTGCCCAGGTATGGGATTTTGTCGATAAAGAACTTAGCGATGCCGCCGGTCTCCTGCCAACAACCTACGCGGCTGCCGACAAAGGCCGGATTACCAAAGGAGCCGCTATTGGCCTTCGGGCGCGGGCAAACCTGCTGGCGGGCCGCTATCAGCAGGCTGCTGATGCTGCCGATCAGGTCATGAAACTGGGAATCTATGGTTTGAACGACAGTTATGAAAAACTGTTTTCCTACGCAGCCGAAAACAATAAGGAAGTGCTGCTGGATCGGCAATTCATTAAAGATACCTACCCAGTCAACACTTTTAGTCTGTTGGGCCCCTACAGTCAGAAAAGCGCCAATAGTACCTATGTTCCGACCAAAGCGCTGGTCGATATGTACGAAACTACAGCGGGTAAACTAATAACCGATCCATCAAGCGGCTACGACCCAGCCAATCCATATGCCAACCGTGATCCCCGGCTTCGGTTTTCCAATTTTCTAACGGGCGATCCCTTACCGAGTGGCATTACCTTTCGCCCTGAACCTACTAGTGGCACCGCCGATGCCGTCGGGAATACATACATTGCGTCGACGACCGGATTTAACATTAAGAAATACGTCAATGCAGAGGATTACGCAAACCCGGCCAACAACGGTATCAACATTATTTTACTTCGATATGCCGAAATTCTGTTGATATATGCCGAAGCTAAAATTGAATTGAATCAACTGGATGCCAGCGTACTAACAGCAATCAATACCGTCCGAAATGGCCGGACCGATGTAAAACAACCGTCCATCAGCAGTACCGCTACTCAGGCGGAATTGCGTACAATTGTCCGTCGGGAGAGAGCCGTTGAACTGGCCTTTGAAGGGGCACGGCTTTTTGATATCCGTCGGTGGAAAATCGCCGAAACTGTTGTACCAGGGCCTGTTTATGGCATTACCTACAAAGCAGCCAATGGGGCGTTAACAACCGTGGAGGTTGTGGCCGTCAACCGAACCTTCGACAAATCGCGGCATTACCTGTGGCCAATTCCGCAGAAGGAACGGAATCTGACCCCCACGCTTTCACAGAATCCCGGCTGGTAATAAGCCAACTTCCCGAAAGCGTTGGCCTTTCGGGAAGTTTTCTAAAACGACTTATGGCATGATAAGACCCGGTTTGATTTGGTTAGGTGTGTCGTTTCTGTCACTTTCAGGATGGTTATTGGTGGCCTTCACATCCCGTCAGGCTCCTCCATCCCGACCTAACATCATTTACATTTACGCCGATGACATGGGGTATGCGGAATTGGGCTGCTACGGCCAGCAGAAAATCCAGACGCCCAATCTGGATCAGATCGCTCGGGAGGGAATCCGGTTTACGCAACATTATACAAGCATGCCCGTTTGTGCGCCCGCCCGCTGTATGCTACTGACCGGCAAACATAGTGGTCATTCCTACATTCGGGGTAACTACGAAATGGGTGGTTTTCCGGATTCGCTGGAAGGTGGTCAGATGCCGCTGTATCCAGGAGCATTCACAATTGGGCGAATGTTGCAGCAGTCGGGCTACAAAACGGCTTGTATCGGTAAATGGGGCATGGGCATGGCGAACACCACAGGAAATCCGAACGAGCAGGGCTTCGATTATTTCTACGGTTATCTGGATCAGAAACAGGCGCATAATTTTTACCCGACACATCTGTGGGAAAATGGTAAATCCGACCGATTAAACAACCCGGTCATCAATGTACACCGTCGGTTGACGCCCGAAACGGCCACACCAGAAGCGTTCGCCTATTATCGTGGCAATGACTACGCCATCGATAAAATGGCGCAGAAAGCCCAGGCATTTATTCGACAGAATAAAAACGGCCCATTTTTTCTTTATCTGCCGTTTACTGCGCCACACGTATCCCTGCAGGCACCCGAAGCAGCGGTCAACGAATACGTAGGCAAGTTTGATGATAAGCCCTATCTGGGTCAGCAGGGATATGCCTCTACGCCTTATCCACGCGCTACCTATGCAGCCATGATTACGTATATGGATAAGCAAATTGGCCAGTTGATGCAGTTGTTACAGGAGTTAAAACTAGATGAGAACACAATCGTACTCTTTTCGAGCGACAACGGAGCTACCTTCAACGGTGGAGTTGAAGCGGCTTATTTCAACAGCGTTGGTGGGCTGCGGGGTCTGAAAATGGATGTCTATGAAGGTGGCATTCGGGAACCTATGCTGGCACGCTGGCCCGGAAAAATAAAAGCAGGTCAGGTTACCGACCACGTTTCAGTCCAATACGACCTGATGGCTACGCTGGCCGAACTGATTGGCTATAAACAACCGCTTGTAACCGATGGCATTTCGTTTCTGCCAACGTTAATGAGTCAATCCAGTGCACAGAAAAAACACCCGTTTCTTTACTGGGAATACCCCGAAAAAGGAGGTCAACTGGCCATTCGGATGGGGAATTGGAAAGCCGTAAAAACCAATGTACGCAAAGACCGGACTGGCCCCTGGGAATTGTATGATTTGAGTAAAGACGTCAGTGAAAGCACCAATGTAGCCACTCAGCACCCCGATTTGATCCGGCAGTTTGATGCCATCGTTGCCCGCGAGCACGTGCCTACTCACATCAACGAATGGGAAATAGTTAATCCGAAAACAGCTATAACAGCTGCTAATTGATTTCCTGGCTGGATAGATTTTTTGCGAAGAACCATGTCAATGCAAAAGTCCTGAATTAAAACAGTGCATTTATTTACTAACAGTTCCTATGGTATTTATCTCGAAACGTTCGTCTCGCCTTCTTTTGAGTGTCTTGACAGCCATTGGCGTTGGGCTGTCAATCAGCGCCTGGATTATGAAACCGGCTCCAACGCCCCCGCCAAACATTGTCCTGTTTTTCATGGATGATTTGGGTTATGGTGATTTGTCCTGCACAGGCGCGCTGGACTACACCACGCCGAACCTTGATCGGATGGCCGCCGAAGGCACACGCTTTACAAACTTTCTGGCAGCTCAGGCCGTTTGCAGCGCGTCGCGGGCAGCTTTGCTCACGGGTTGTTATCCCAATCGTCTGGGAATTTCAGGAGCTCTCGGGCCCAATTCGCCCATTGGCCTCAACCCGAACGAGGAAACACTTGCCGATTTACTTAAAGAAAAAGGCTATGCGACAGGGATGTTCGGCAAATGGCATCTGGGCGACAATAAGCAGTTTCTGCCGCTGCAACAGGGTTTCGATGAGTATTATGGTGTCCCCTATTCGCACGATATGTGGCCGCTTCATCCCGCCCAGGCTCAGGCTAACTATCCCGCTTTGCGGTGGATAGACGGCAATGAGCCTAAGCAGGAAATCAAAAATTTAGACGATGCCTCCCAAATTACAGGCACGATTACCGAGCGAGCGGTTTCATTCATTCGGAATCATAAGAAAAAACCATTCTTTCTATACGTACCGCATCCCTTACCGCACGTACCACTGGCCGCTTCTCCTAAATTTAAAGGAAAGAGTACCCGGGGTATTTTCGGGGACGTATTGACAGAACTAGATTGGTCCGTTGGTCAGATTCTAGGTGAACTGAAGCAACAGGGGATTGATAAAAATACCCTCGTTATTTTTATCAGCGACAACGGTCCCTGGCTGAACTATGGTGACCATGCAGGCTCGTCGGGTGGTTTCCGGGAAGGAAAAGGAACATCATTTGAAGGTGGACACCGGGTTCCCTGTCTGGTTCGCTGGCCGGGTGTGGTGCCCGCCGGTCGGGTGAGCAATAAGTTGCTGACAACGATGGATGTCCTGCCAACGGTGGTAAAACTCTGTGGAGCACGCTTACCGAAACAACAAATTGACGGTGTCGACTGGATCGCATTGTTAAAAGGTGATAACACCGTAACGCCCCGTGACCACTTCTACTATTATTACCGAAAAAACAGCCTCGAAGCAGTTCGACAGGGTGATTGGAAACTAGTGTTTCCTCATCCCGGCCGAACGTATGAAGGATTTCTGCCGGGGCAGGGAGGTAAGCCAGGTCCCAGTACGGAGACCCATGAATTTCCGGCCGGTCTATATGATCTTCGTCGCGATCCCGGCGAGCGCTATGATGTTCGGGAACAACATCCCGAACTGGTCGCCAAACTTGAGAAACTAGCTGAAGAAGCCAGAGCGGACTTGGGCGATGATTTACAAAAACGCACAGGCGCCAATGTCCGCGAACCGGGGCGCATCAGCAAATAATGAGTAGACTTCTAAAAGCAGATCGATATTGATCCATATGTTTTTCTAAACGAGACTTCTCTATGTATCTTTGATTTTTACAAGATCAGGAGTCATGGATACGACCTCATTAGAAGAGCTTTGTTACCGACTGTCGACCGGTTTGTCGACTGATTTAAGTGCCCTACTGCCAAGCGATATCCAGCAGGAAGTAGGGCACTTTAACGTGTTTAGTCTGACCGATCTCGCTCAGACGTCCCACGAGAAACCTGAACTGCCCTATGCTTGCCGTGCGTTCTACAAAATCAGCCTTCTGACTGGCCGAAGCCAGGCCCAGTATGTTAACGACACCATCGAAATCACGCAGCCTACGCTGATTTTCTCTACGCCTAAAGTTCCTTTTTACTGGTTACCAGAAGGGCGTCAAACCGGTCAGTTCTGTGTCTTTACAGCCGAGTTTCTTCAGCCAACCAAAAGCGGTGTCCTGCTGGACGAACTGCCCGTTTTCAAGGCACCGGGTTACCCGATCTACAGCTTGTCCGAAACGGATTTTCTACATGTACAGGCTATTTTTGAACAGATTCATGCCGAAATGGCTTCTGATTACGCCTATAAATATGACCTGGTGCGTACCTACGTACTGCAATTGATTCACATCGGCCAGAAGTTACAGTCAAGTACGGCCCTGCACCCTAACCACAATGCATCAGCCCGGCTGACATCGTTGTTTATTGAATTATTGGAGCAGCAGTTTCCAATCGAAAACCCCCAGCAGCAAGTACGCCTACGCACAGCCATAGACTATGCCGATCACCTGGCAGTTCATGTCAACCACCTAAACAAGGTGCTTAAAGAAACAACTGGACTCACAACCACCGATCTTATTGCCGGGCGCATCGTGCAGGAAGCGAAGGGCTTATTGACCCATACCGACTGGACCATCGCCAGCATTGCCGACAGCCTTGGTTTTGCGGATGTTGCGCACTTTGCCAAATTCTTCAAACGGGAGACATCCTTTGCTCCAGGTGCTTTTCGTTCGCAGGTTAATAGTTTGAATTATACATAAAATGGATTGACTGATACAAACACCTAACTCATGGATTGGTGGACTTTTGCGCTGTTTAATTTAAGCAAAAGAGAAACCAAATGACAACTGACAAAATCGCACTGGTAACCGGCGGGAGCCGGGGTATCGGCAAAAACATTGCCCTGAGTCTGGCCCAAAAAGGAATCGACGTACTACTGACCTACCATAGCAATCAGGTCGAAGCGCAAACCACTGTAACAGAAATAGAATCCCTTGGCCGTAAAGCGGTAGCTTTGCCCCTCAACACAGCCGACACCAGCACTTTCGACACTTTTTTCCAACAAGTCGTTTCAACGTTGCAAACCAGCTTCGGAACAGACCGTTTCGATTTTCTCATCAACAATGCCGGGACGAGCCTTTCGGCCCTTATTACGGACACTAAGGAGGCCCAGTTTGACGAAATGATGAATATTCATCTTAAAGGTGTCTACTTTCTAACTCAAAAGGCATTGCCTTTGCTACACGACGGCGGCCGTATCATCAACATCTCTTCTGGCGTAACGCGGTATTCTTACGCTGGTGCCTCGGCTTACGGGATCATGAAAGGGGCGGTGGACGTATTTACCCGGTATCTGGCTCTTGAGTTGGGCGGGCGAGGTATTTCGGCCAATGTGGTAGCGCCCGGAGCTGTTTTTGGCGGTGGAGCTATGGAAGATACCCCAGCCATACGCGAGTATGTGGCTGGAATAACGGCTCTGGGGCGCGTTGGCCTGCCCGACGACATTGGTGGCGTAGTCGCATTCCTGTGCAGCGAAGAAGCCAAATGGGTCAATGGCCAGCGCATTGAGCTAACAGGTGGCATGAACCTGTAGCTTACTTGCCCCAACCACACTAGTTTTAGTCGGAAGGAAAAGCAGATTGCCATTACCTGCGGAAAGAGGAAAATTAGCTGTTGAATCAGGAGATAAGCAGGTGTACTCTGCTTTACGTGCTATTGCCCGACATCCTTTTAACAATGCCTCTTTGAGGAAAACGAGTCGTACTCAATTTTCTGGGCGCTTCGCAGCTTTTGGTAGCGCCCAGAAAATTGATGTACGAGTAAAATCCTAAAGCAGTTGTCAAACACATTTGAATGTATCCGCTTACCATTAATCATTGGCTGACACAGCACGCTCAATTCCGGCCCAACCACCTGGCGTTCGTCTTTGGCGATATACGCCTTACGTTTGCTGACCTGAACCAGAGTGTTAACCGGATGGCTAATGCATTACTGATAGCAGGTATTGGCAAAGGCGACAAGGTAGCGACCGTATTACCGAATAGCCGCGAACTGTATGAAGCGTTCTGGGCCGTAGCCAAACTGGGCGCAGTGCTGGTTCCGATGAGCCCGCTGCTACGAGGGAACGGATTAATCAACCTGCTTAATGATGCTGATTCAACGGTAGTTCTGACCGATACTGCCCACGCTCCCTTTCTCGACGAAGTTCGGAGCGAATTAACGATTCCCGCTAAAAACTACTGGCTGACCGACGGAGAGCAACCCGGCTGGCAGTCGTATGCTGTTTTATGGAGAACCGCTTCGCCTGCCGATCCGCCTTCGCCTGACCTCCTTGGTGATGATCTGTATAATATTATGTACAGCAGCGGCACAACCGGAACGCCCAAGGGCATTATGCACTCCCACTTTGTCCGCTCCATGTATGGGTCTCTTTTTGCGAACGCCTTCCGCATTAAGCCCGAAAGTGCCATTATGCACTCGGGGGCTATCGTATTCAACGGGGCAATGCTGACGTTTATGCCTGCCATGTTCATTGGCTGTACGTACATATTGCTCAAAGAATTTACAACTCAGTCAGTGATCAGAACTATAGCCAGTGAGGGCGTGACACACACCATTTTGGTTCCTACACAAATCGCTTCATGTCTGCACTATCCAGAATTTACCATCGATACATTACCCACAATCGAATACATTCTGTCGGTGGGGGCACCTTTGCTGAATGAGCAGAAAGAGGTATTGATCAGTCGATTCCCGGATACTTTTTACGAGTTATATGGGTTAACAGAAGGCTTCATTACTGTTCTGGATAAAACCGTTTCAGCCGAAAAAACCGGCTCAGTCGGGCGCCCGATCTGGTTTTCGGAGATGAAAATCGTGGACGATGATGGACACGAACGCCCAACAGGTGAAGTTGGCGAAATCATTGGCCGGGCACCTTTTCTGATGGCGGGCTATTATAAAAAACCTGCTCTAACCAACGAAGCGCTTCGGAACGGCTGGCTTTACACCGGAGATCTGGGCTATGTGGACCAGGACGGGTACCTTTTCCTGGCGGGTCGTAAGAAAGACCTCATTATTTCGGGTGGGGTAAACGTTTATCCGAAAGATATTGAAGAAATAATCATTCGTCATCCGGCCGTAGCCGAGGTAGCCGTATTTGGTATCCCGCATGACGATTGGGGCGAAACACCCGTTGCGGCCATCCGGCTGACCACGACAATCTCAATTACTGAACTAACCGACTGGGCGAATAAAAACATAGAAGCCCGATACCAGAAGATAGCTGCGGTAATGCTAGTCGATGAATTTCCGAAGAACGTAGCCGGAAAAATTCTCAAAAACGAATTGCGGGAACGGTATTGGAAACGCTAAAGACGACGTTGCGAAACGATTGACAGGACTTTGGCTTGCATTATGTTGAAAACTATTCTCTAACATGATTTATAAAAATTCTCTCTTTGCTATAGCGCTCTTTTTACTGCTGTGTATTAGCCATCTAAATGCCCAGAATAATCCAACAAAAGGGCCAGCCGTTGATTGCCCTTGTCAACAGTTGGCCAACATAGCCTTTCCAGGGGCAACCATCACAACAACTGAATGTGTCGATGCGGGAGCATTTACGCCACCAGGGAGTACGCAGGCAATCACGAATCTGCCCGCTTTTTGCCGGGTTGCCGCCACCTTAAAACCCACACCCGAATCAATGATTCGGATCGAAGTATGGTTACCACAAACCAACTGGAATGAACGGTTGCTGGGCACAGGTACAGGTGGAGGAGCAGGCGCGATTGCCTACGGATCACTGGCCAATGGGTTAAAACGCGGATTTGCCACAACCAACACCGACATGGGCACCTCCCCTAACGCCAATGAAGCCGTTGGCCACCCCGAACGATGGACAGATTTTGGGCACCGGGCCACGCACGTGATGACAACGACGGCCAAAGCGATCACCCAGGCTTACTATAAAAAACCAGCTCACCACGCTTACTTCGCAGGCTGCTCAACGGGCGGCCAGCAAGCGTTAATGGAAGCGCAGCGGTATCCGGACGATTATAATGGAATCCTGGCCGGAGCACCTGCCAACAATCGCACTCATTTACATACGGGCTTTGTCTGGAACTACAAGGTAACCAACCAGGTCCCAGGTAGCGCATTCCTTCCAAAAGAGAAAATAGCATTGATCACCAATGCCGTTATCAAAGCCTGTGCCGGTAAGGATGGTGGAGCACCCGGTGATAATTTTCTGACCAACCCAGGACTCTGCAAGTTCGATCCGGAAACGCTCCCTAAATGCCCGAATGGCACTGACGATGGCACTTGCCTCACCAGTGCCCAACTGACCGCACTGAAACAAATCTATGCCGGGCCGACCAATCCCCGAACGGGCGAACGGATTTACACACCGCTACCCATCGGGAGCGAAAACATCACGTCAGGAATTGATTACCAGCAAAATCCCAATCAGGCTCCATCCTCCCTTTTTTACCAATACAAATGGACCTTCGGGGCCAATTTCGATTATACCCGGTTTGATTTTGATCGGGATCAGGATAAAATGGATTCCTTACTGGCACCGATCCTCAACGCAAACAATCCTGATCTGGAGCCGCTGAAAAAACGTGGAGGGAAAATTTTGATGTATTCGGGAACCGCCGACCCCCTGGTTCCTTATCAGGATGCAGTTAATTACTACGAGCGGGTGATTAAGGCACAGGGTGGAACGAAGCCAACCGGCGACTTTTTCCGTTTCTTTTTGATACCGGGAATGGCGCACTGTGGCGGGGGGCCAGGCTTAAACGATTGCGGGCAAAACCTGGCCCTCAATGTTCCCCAGGACAGCGACCATGATGTCCTGACGGCCTTGATTCGGTGGGTTGAGCAGGGTATTGCTCCGGATAAATTTACGGCAACCGCTTTTACGGGCGGAGTTCCGGCAAATGGCATACGATTTCAACGCCCGATCTATCCTTATCCCAAGCTTCCTAAATACATCAGTGGCGATCCAAACGCCCCTGCCAGCTACCAGGGTATTGATTTTCCGCGACCTACTATTTTAGCGCCAGCGGAGAAATATCTGAAGTAATACGATTAGCCTACTGGGAAGAATTCAGGCTGTTTACAATAAACCTGACCTCCCTCAACTTTTAAGCACCCGATTTTGTTATCTCCACAAAGCAGATACTGTTTCATCTGCTATCTTTGCGGCTTCATTTAGCCGTCACGCTATATTCTATTATGTTATCGATCAGCAATTTACAGGCCTCCATTGGCGACAAACAAATATTAAAAGGCCTCGACCTTGAAGTCAATGCCGGTGAAGTTCATGCGATTATGGGTCCAAACGGAGCAGGCAAGAGTACGTTAGCTTCCGTATTGGCCGGTCGTGAAGATTATGAAGTAACAGGTGGCAGCGTATTATTCGACGGTAAAGATCTTCTTGAGATGGCACCCGAAGATCGGGCAGCCGAAGGAATTTTCCTGGCGTTTCAGTATCCAGTCGAGATTCCGGGAGTGAGTACAACGAACTTCCTGAAGACGGCCATGAATGAGATCCGTAAATATCGCGGACAGGAACCGCTCGACGCCGTGCAGTTTCTGAAGCTGATGAAAGAGAAAATGAAGCTCGTCAATATCGATCAGTCTTTGTTAAGCCGATCACTGAACGAGGGCTTTTCGGGCGGAGAAAAGAAGCGGAATGAAATCTTCCAGATGGCTATGCTCGAACCCAAATTAGCGATTCTGGACGAAACCGATTCGGGTCTGGATATTGATGCTTTGCGTATTGTAGCCGACGGTGTCAATAAGCTTCGGTCGCCGGAACGGGCAACGATCGTTGTAACGCACTACCAACGCTTGCTGGATTACATCGTTCCAGATTATGTGCACGTATTGTATAAAGGCCGTATTGTTAAATCAGGCCCGAAAGAACTGGCACTCGAACTGGAAGAAAAAGGTTACGACTGGATTAAAGCCGAAGCCGTATAAATTCAATGATGAATTATAAATGATGAATGACGTCACGTTTCATTCATCATCGCTCCGGCGACCCGGTCATCATTTATAATTAAAAAGATGAATCCTTCTTACGCATCATATAACGATTTCAAGAACCAGCTTCTGGCGGCTTTCCGAACCAACGAAGAGCGCATGAATGGGGAAAGTAAAACCCCGTTGCATCAGCTTCGTCGGGCGGCTTTGAACCAGTTCGATCTGCTGGGGTTTCCGACTATTCGCCACGAGGAATGGAAATATTCCAATGTCAGTGGGTTGTTTAAAGAGGCTTTTGATCTTGATAGTACGACGACACTGACGGCAGATGATCTGGCTCCGCTCGAAATTCCGAATCTCGACGGGAATATCCTGTACTTTATCAATGGTCGCTATCAGTCCAAACTTTCGCGCATTGTCAGCCCATCCGAACAGGTACAGATTACGAGTTTTGCCGAAGCGATCAAGGCCGATCCTGGCCTGATTGGCACTCACTTTGCCCGTTATGCCGATTATAAGGATAATGCATTTACAGCCCTGAATACAGCGTTGGCCAACGATGGCGTCGTGATCCGTGTTCCTGACAATAAGACAGTTGAACAGCCAATTATTTTACGGTTCATTACCGATGCCCGTGACCAAAATGTGGCATCTCAGCCCCGTAACCTTATTATTTTAGGAAAAAATGCGGAGGTAATGGTAGCTGAATCATTCCGTACGCTGGGTGATCGTTCCAGTTTTGTTAACGTAGTGACTGAAATTGTGCTGGATCGCGAAGCCCGGATGCAGTATTATAAAGTGCAGGATGAAACGCAGCAAGCCTACCACATTGGTACTACGCAGGTAAATCAGGCTGACAATAGTCATTTTTATTCGGCTACAGTGACGCTCAATGGCAACTTTGTCCGGAACAACCTGAATATTGTCCTGAATGGTCAGCATGCAGAAGCATTCATGTATGGTCTGTATATGCCCAATGGTCGCCAGCACATCGACAACCATACGCTTGTTGATCATGCGATGCCGAACTCATACAGCAATGAACTCTACAAAGGCATTCTGGATGACAATAGCACTGGCGTGTTTAATGGTAAGATTTACGTTCGTCCCGATGCGCAGAAAACCAATGCTTATCAATCCTGCAAGAACGTCGTACTGTCATTGGGTGCATCGATGAACACGAAACCACAGCTGGAAATTTTTGCCGACGATGTAAAGTGTTCGCACGGAACCACAACTGGCCAGCTCAACGACGAAGCACTGTTTTACATGCGGTCGCGGGGTATTCCGAAAGATGAAGCCCGGACCTTATTGCTTTATGCCTTCTCTCAGGATGTATTAAGTCAGATCAAAATTCAGCCAATCCGGGAATATCTGGAACGGGTTGTAACCGAAAAGCTGACGAAATAAATAGTATAGTACATTTAAAATCTGCGGGTTGAATGACGAAGTAAGTTATTCGACCCGCAGATTTTTTGTTTTCCTGACTTATAGCAAAAGCAAGTAAAGCAGGTTAACCACTATCCGGGTCCAGCTTGACCGTTTCAACTGAAAAATGGTCTCAACCTCAATTAATTTGACCTACTTTAGCGTTTCTTCCACTTACTTAGGACTTTCGCTGATAGCCGTGCCACCGCAGCCGCGGACGGTCGCAAGGCGGACCGTGGTTTGTGTATACGATCTTATTAACCGTGGCACGGCTATCAGCGAAAGACCACTTACTATGCGAACGCTACTTCTCCTTGTCCTTTTTCTGGTAACCGGAAAAATTAGCCATAGTCAGAGCCTACAATTTACCTTTGAAGGAGACTCGACAACAATTCCGCTCGTTCGCGACAGCCTGCGCGGCATTTCTGGCCTTGACATTGTGCCCGCTACCGGCGACTGGCATCTGGTTAGCGATCGGGGCTGGCATTTTATTTTCCACAATATTCACAGTATTCGCGACCTGGGCGACGTCTCCCGGTTGACACGTCAGGAAAAAACACCGTTCTGGTTCGAGAGCATTCGGTATGCTGCCGGCACCAGCACTTATTTCTGGACCGACGAGTACGAATATGTCACCTCCTTGTTCTACGGCAAATCACCCAGCGATAGCGCAAAACACATATTGCTGAAATTACCGCTTCCGGGACCGAACAAAGGGCTTGAGGGAATAGCCGTTACCCCTTCGGGAGCACTGTGGGTAGCTCCCGAAGCCGGATGGGAAGGCGAAACCCGTATGAATCAGGATACAATCACGTTTTTTTACTACCCCAATCCGCTATTGTCCGACCCCGTTGTTGAGCGATACCGCTACCCGATTAACCGTTGCCCGTTCGCACAGGGCGAAGAGCGGTTAGGCGGTATTTCAGAAATTCTGGCCGTTGATAACCAACGATTACTCATACTCGAACGGTGTTATGATGCCAGCCAGAAACGCGTAACAGCGAATCTGTATCTGGCTACTCAGAACCCCGCTACGCATACATTAACGAAGGAGTTAGCGTTCGACTTCAACAGGCAATTTCTGGATGCAGTCTGCAACCTCGAAGCAATGGCCTGGGCCGACGACCAGAAGCAGACGCTTGTCTTAATTGCCGACGATAACTTCCGTCGAAACCAAACCCTACGCAACCAGGTCATTGTTTTGCGTAGACGCTAAATTCTTATCCCATCTTTCACCTTCGTTTTAGTTAGCCTGCACGGGCACCTTTCCTACCATCAACTCATTACCAGCAATTTACACATCTGCTTTTGCCAGCAAACTCCGCTTTCCTCTCCGGGAGATGGTGTGCGCCCGATGCCGGTTGAAGAAACGATAGATGATTGGAAAGATCAGCAACGTCAATATGGTAGCCGTGATCAGCCCACCGATTACAACAATAGCCAGTGGTTTCTGTGTTTCAGAACCGATTCCGGTGCTGACCGCTGCCGGCAATAAGCCGATAGCAGCCATCATGGCTGTCATCACTACGGGTCGGATACGTGATCGAACACCTTCGGCAACTGCTTCATCTAAACTCAGACCCGCCATGAGGTTCTGATTGAAAACCGAAATCAGAATAACACCATTCTGAACGCAGATGCCAAACAGGGCAATGAAGCCGACGCCCGCCGAGATCCCGAAAATAGTTCCTGTTGTGTGCAGAGCCAGAATACCGCCAATCAGGGCAAACGGCACATTCAAGAGGACCAGTGCCGCATCTTTGACGTTACCGAACAGCACGAACAGAATCACAAAAATTGCCAGCAGACTAATCGGCACGACCTGACCGAGCCGTTTGGAGGCCCGAACCTGGTTCTCGAACTCGCCTGTCCATTCGGCCTCGTAACCACGATCAAATTTGACCGCCTGACGTACTTTACGTTGTGCCTCGGCAATGGTACTACCCAGATCCCGCTCTCGAACGGAGAATTTTACGCCAATGAACCGCTTATTTTTGTCGCGATAAACAAAGGCCGGACCCGTGAGCGTGCGGATGTCGGCAATCTCCTTCAATGGAATCTTATTTCCCCGGATTGTGGGCACCATTAGCCGCCCAATGTCCTCTTCATTCTTGCGAAAATCGGGCTGGTAGCGCACCCGAATATCAAATTTGCGTTCGCCTTCGTAGAGCTGACTCGCGGTTTTCCCTCCGATAGCCATTTCAATGACCGCTTCGGCATCGCCAACCCGAACGCCATAGAAAGCCATTTTTTGCTTATCGACGTAAATGCTCATTTCAGGCTGGCCAACGTTTCGCAGGATGCCAACATCCTTAACACCGGGCACATCGCGGATGGCCATAATCACCTGATTCGCATACTTGTCCAGCTCGGCCAGATCGTTACCGAAAATTTTGACGGCATTACTGGCATTCATGCCCGCCACGGCTTCAGCGACGTTGTCGATAATTGGCTGCGAATAATTGTAATTGATCCCCTGAAAAACCTTCAGTTTGGCATCCATTTCTTCGATGAGCTGATCGGTTGTCAACTGATGTCCGGTTTCCCGTTCGGGCCATTCTTTCTTGGGCTTGAGGTTGACCTGCATCTGTACGTAGTAAAACCCCGATGGATCAGTGCCATCATTGGAGCGACCCGTCTGCGACAAAACGCCGTTTACTTCCGGGAAAGTCATTAGCTTACTCCGCAACGTCCGAACCATTTTTGTTGTCTCGGCCAGTGATGAGCTCATGGGCAATTTAGCTTCTACCCACAATGCCCCTTCGTTCAACTGCGGCAGAAACTCAGTGCCCAGCAACGAAGCAGACGCAAACGTAAGGCCCATAAATACCAGCGCCATCAGCATACTCAGCCTGCGATGGCCATAGGTCCAGGTGAAGCCGCGCATCACAATACGGTTGAAGAAATTCACGATTGGGTTGTTCTTTTCCCGCACATTTTTGTTGAGCAGAATCGAACACAGAACCGGCACCAGCGTCAGAGTAAACAAGAGTGCGCCCACTAAAGCAAAGCCCAAGGTCCAGGCGAGCGGGCTAAACATTTTGCCTTCTACTTTCTCGAACGAGAAAATAGGTAGTAGCGCTGTAATAATGATCAGCTTCGAAAAGAAAACGGCCTTACCTAGCTCCGTACCGGTTTTCCGAATGAGCCCCAGTTTGGCGAGCCCGTTAAATTTCGGCATGCCAACTTGATGCGCCTTATGATCGAGCACAACGAAAATACCCTCGACCATAACCACGGCTCCATCGATGATGATACCGAAATCCACCGCACCCATCGACAGCAGATTGGCCGACATACCCCGCAGACGCAAACAGACAAAAGCAAACAACAGTGCCAGCGGAATAATAATACTGACAATGAGCGTAGTACGCCAGTCGGCCATGAACAGAAACACAATAACCGTTACGAACAGAATGCCTTCGGCCAAGTTGTGCAATACGGTTTCGGTGCAGTAGGCCATTAGGTTGTCACGGTCGTAGAAGGTGACCATCTTTACGTCAGATGGCAACACCTTTTCGTTCAACTCCGCAATTTTATCCTTTACCCGTTTGAGCACCTCCGACGGATTTTCGCCCTTTCGCTGCACAATAATGCCTTCGACCACATCGTCGTTTGTGTCCAGGCCCACCTGCCCCACACGCGGCTGATTCGACTCGACCACCTGCGCCACATCGCGTACCAGCACAGGTAGTTCGCCCTGTTCGTCAACGATAATATTTTCGATGTCGGCAATATTGGTTAACAGCCCAATGCCCCGCACGACGTATGCCTGCCCGTTTTTCTCGATGACATCGCCCCCCACGTTGAGGTTGTTCTGGGTAACGGAATTATAGACCTCCGATGGCGTTATGCCATATTTCTGCAATTGCATCGGGTTAACCATAATCTCGTAGGTCTTTTCCCGGCCGCCAAACGCAACAATATCGGCCACACCCGGCACGGCACGGAGTTGACGGTCAATAACCCAGTTTTGAATCGTCAGTAGTTCGCGCGTATCGCGGCTTCTGGATTTTAATGTATAGCGAAAAATCTCGCCCGTGGGGCCATAAGGAGGCTGAATATCGGGTTCTACATTATCAGGGAGCGAGATCGTTCGCAGTTGGTTATTGACCTGCTGACGGGCAAAAAAATCGTCGACGTTATCCTCGAAGATGATTTTCATGACCGACAGACCAAACATGGTTATGGACCTTACATTGGTTTTACGCTGTACCGAATTCATGGCTACCTCGATCGGTACCGTCACAAATCGCTCCACTTCTTCGGCGCTTCGTCCATTCCATTCCGTTACGACAATGATCTGCGTGTTCGTAACATCCGGGAAGGCTTCGATGGGCGTATTCAGGTAGCTATATACCCCCGCTGCGGTCAAAGCAGCCACCATGAAAAACACAAAAAAGCGGTTTTTCAGCGAAAAACTGAGAATGGATTTTATGAGATTATTCATCAGTCGTTAAGGGCGTCATAAATGAGTAACTGCGATTGAGTTATTACCTTTTCGCCGGGTTTTAGTCCACTTCGGATGTAAGCAACATCGCCCAGTGAACGGTGAACCTGCACTTCGCGGGTATCGATATGCTGTCGGTCATGGAAAACCATCACGAACTGTTTACTCTTGTCAAAAATCAGCGCTTTGGCCGGAATGGTTGGCATGCTGCCGCCATCGTCAAAAGCCAGAATAACGCTGGCATTCATACCGGGTTTGAGCAACATCTTTTCGTTGGCGAGCCGGATGCGTACCTGCATGGTTTTAGTGGTTTGATCCAGTACGTTATACACCTTATTGACCGTTCCGTGAAATATACGGTCGGGATAAGAAAGCGTCTGAATCTGAGCGGGTAAATCAATTTTTACCCGGCCGATGTCGGATTCATTTACGTTGGCCAATACCCAGATTTCATTCAACTGCGAAATGGTGAACACAGCATTCGCATCGTCGGAGCGAAGCTGCGTACCCTGGTTTATATTTTTTTCGAGCACGTAGCCCGAAATCGGTGCTTTTACTAGGGCAACCGATTGCTGGTCAGCGCCATAAATCTGGAGTACTTCTTTCAGGCGGGTCAATTCGGCTTCTTCCCGTTCCACTTCCCGGCGGGCCGCTAACACATCCCGCTCCGAACTCAATTTGTCGGCATACATCTCTTTAGCGACTTGCAGGTTTTTCTCCGCTAACCGCAGCTCGGCCTGAGCCTGCACTAACTGGCTATTGTAGCCAGCTACCTCGCTCGACTGAATGACGGCCAGGGTCTGGCCTTTCTGAACATAATCGCCCAATTCGACACGAACATCACGAACATTCCCCCCAACCAAAGGAAATACCTTAATGACGCGATTCTCGTCGGGCACAATCCGGCCAATAAGCCGGAGTTGACTACGAACGGGCTGCACCACCACAGCCTCGGTACTAACCCGACTTAACATAGTATCGGTCAGGGCAAAGGCTTCTTTCTTTCCCTCGACTTCGTCGGCGGTTTTTGCTTCCTTCGAGCAGGCAACCATCAGGGCCAATAGCCCAGCGCAAACAATTAACTTGATGAGATTCATGCTGATTTTTTACTTAAACAGGTCAATACCGACGGTGAAGTTGAGTTGTTCGTAAGCGTTAATCCGATCAGCATTGAGCCGATTGAGTTGCTGCACGTTTTCCAGATAAGTCTCAAAGAGATCCACAAACTCGATGAGCGACAGATTACCCCGTTCAAAGTTGCGCAACACGCCCAGGTTCAAATCGTCGAATTGCGCCGAAAAACTGGGGTCGATTGCCTGATAAGCGGCTTCTGTTTGCTGAATTCGTTGCAAAGCGGCCTGCACTTCATTTTCAACCGCTACGCGTGAGTTGCGCTGAACCAGACGCTGGTAGTCGGCCTGAGCCCGCGCCGACCGAATGTTGCCCTGGTTCTTGTTCAGAACAGGCAAGTCCATGCTTACCGTGACAGCGGTGTAATTGGGTGTATAGCTGGCGTTTTGATCGTATAGCCCCCCTACCCGGATATCGGGCGTGGCCAGCGCCTTCTGCAAAGCAATGTTTGCATCGGCCTGCCGCACCAGCGTTTCGGCCCCACGTAGATCGGGTCGATTATCAAAAGCCGCGTTAACAGCCTGATCCAATGGTGGTAACGCCGTTTTGTACCGATTCAGGTCTGCCTCCGATGTTAGAGGTCGGATTACGGCTGTTGTTTGTAACAACGTTCGTAAATCTCGCTGATGCTCCGTTAACTGATTTTGCAGATCCAACTGATCATTATTGAGCTGCAAAAGGAGCGCTTTAAGCCGGACCAACTCCCTCAGGGCTACATTATTGCGGTTATATTGCCGTTCAAACGCCCGAATTGTTTCCGTCAATCGTGCTCGCTGATTGATGTATTCCCGAAGTGTATTCTGCGTAAAATAGACATCGTAAAACCGGCTTCGCAGCTCAAATCGAAGTGTTCGGAGCAGATCGGTGAATTGTAGTTCCGTGAGCCGGGCCTGTTCAGTCGCAACGGCAACCCGTTTATTCCGCTTACCCGCCAGCAGAATTGTTTGCTGAATGGAAAATGCCTTCTGCCCCTGGGCACCCACATCAAGCGGTCGATGCAGGGCTGGATTATAGGCATTTAACTCAATATTGACCGTTGGATTATCCAGCAGCCGGGCCTGAATAACCTGTGCCTGAGTGGCCTCAATCTGATAGCGACCGGCCAGCGCTAATAAATTTCGCTGCAAAAACACGCTGTCGGCTTGGCGTAGGCTTACAGACAACGTATCCTGAGCCTGAACGGTGGTGCCTAACAACACAACCGCCCAGACTATATAATTAGTCATAGGAGAAATAATAGGATAATAGAACACAAGAAATGCGCGGGTGACAAGCCGGGTGGCCTTCACGTTGCGGCTGAGCCGCTATGAGCACATGGCGAGTTGAGACTTATCCTAAGCGGGGTGGAGGAGCATTAATTTCCTGAGCACACGATAGGTATGGCAGTGAAAGAAAGAGAAATTTAACCGAATCAGCCTGCGCTACAGATCTGGACGGCAATACGATAAACAGAAGTCGTTGCGGCAGAGAGAGCTTAATGTGTATCTTAGAGACAGCATCGCCTGCATCTGGCTCATCGTGCTCAGGAACAGCGTCGTCGATCCCTAATACATGTTCGAGGACCCACTCACTGATACTTTCTATTTCATTAAACGTCAAATCTTCCTGGATTACTCCCGTGGCCGAAACATAGATATGCTGATCAGGCGCATCTACACTTAGGTTGATCACGTGGAGCGCCATCAGCATATAAAACAGCCGTTGAAGCCAGAAAAAGATGCGTTTCCGTTGCATAGGGTTTATTGTCCCTAAAGATACGCAATGTACTCAGTTACTCAACCTCCATACTGAGCAGTATGCTACCCAAAAGTTTCGATATGCATCAGACTTGTAATGACCAGATGCCAGAACAGACTCGTTTTTTAGCTAAAATGGCTCGGGTTTGACCTTCAAGAAGATAGATAGCTGGATGTGCGGTTGTGTGTTATAGAAGGCATACCCTCCTGCGAAAGTCCTAAAATCAGGTTACCGCAAAAATCTTTGCCAGCAGCCGCGACAGGGGCAATAAGCAAAATACCAGCATTGCTAACGGGAATGAGGCAAAAGCCGCGACCCAGGCCGCGTTCATAACGATCAGAGATAACACCCCGGCACGCACAGCCATACCAATATTTTGTCCTATTGGCTCACGAACGGCCCGCCAGAGTGGTGGAAAAATATAGTAGCCGAATAAAATCAGAAAGGGAAGCGCTGTTCCCAGCTGCTGCTGTTGCTGGGCGAGTGCCGCTACACATCCAATCACCAGTGCATACAGCAAGCCCGCTACCCGCAGCGTTGTCACGCTACCGCCATGCACCTCGCCCCGACTAATCATGGTAATAGCGGCTATATAAGCAATGGGCACTAAACCAATCCATGCCCACGGCAAAACCTGCTCAGGAATAATACTCACCCCCAAAAGTAGATTCAGTCCCCGGCACAGGCCCATATTGACCGGCCCCAGCCAATCATGATGCTTACCGAACCGGTCATAAACAAGCGAGGCAACGGCAATGCCAATAGCCAGAAATCCGGCCGTTGGGTTTACTAAAAATGAAGCAGCGATGCCGATTACCAACAGAACTACGCCTAATAAAGTAGCGGTACGCTTGCTGACTACTCCACTCGGAATAGCGCGCTCAGGTCGCTCGATAGCATCTAATTCGGCGTCGAACACATCGTTGAAAACAACCCCACCACCATACAAACAAACGGTAGCTAAAGCGAGCCAGCCGACTGGAGCCGGAGCCGGATTCTGAACGAGAAAATAACCCGCAATGGCCATACCAGCCAGCACGTCGGCAATAGCCGTAACGAGATTGGCAGGCCGGGTGAGGGACAGAAGTGCTTTTAACATAGTGAAAGAATGAACGAGCGAAAGAGTGAATTTTAAACGATCTTATTCGCCCATTCACCCATTCGTTCATTCACTATTTAATGATCGTTGATTCTTTGTCTATTCTCGGTGCCTGACCACCACGCAGCACCGAACTGCCGTTATAACGCTGGCTCTGGTCGATACCCAACGGTTGCATCAGTTCATCGAGGCTAAGCTGGCCGCTTTGCGCGAAGGCGGTTACGGCGTTCGTAAACGTCACCAGTTTGATTGCCTCGTCTGAAATACCGCTTTGTTTCATTAAAGCGGCTGTTTTAGGCACTGCCAATGGATCGCTGATGCCCCAATCAGCAGCCGAGTTTATCATGATTCGTTCCGGACCATATTGCTTCACAATCTCCACCATGCGTTCATTGCCCATCTTTGTGAATGGGTAAATGGTAAATCCTGCCCAAAACCCACGATCCAGGACTTCACGAACGGTTTCTTCATTGTTATGATCCACGATCACCATTCCAGGCTCCAGCCCATGTTCAAGTGCAATATCCATACTTCGGCTGGTTCCCTGTTTTTTGTCGCGGTGCGGGGTGTGAATCTGAACAGGTAATCCTGCTTCTTTAGCCAGATCCAGTTGCGCACGATAGTATTTATCCTCCGCAGCGGTCTGATCATCGAAGCCGATTTCGCCCACACCAACTACACCTTCCTTATAGATGAATAAGGGCAGAATTTCCATAACCTGTTCAGCCAATTCTTCCTGATTGGCTTCTTTCGAATTCAGGCCGATCGTGCAATAATGGCGAATCCCAAACTGCGATGCCCGAAAACGCTCCCACCCAACCAGACTCGCGAAATAATCCCGGAACGAGTCAACGCCCGTACGGGGCTGACCCAGCCAGAAAGCAGGCTCAATCATCGCTACCACACCCGCATCGGCCATAGCCTGATAATCGTCGGTGGTACGGGAAGTCATGTGAACGTGCATATCGAAGAATGACATGCCACGAATGGAATCCATAAAACTCATGAGTAAATCGGTAGTAAGGGTATTTTAGTAAAACCCTGATTGACGGGCAAAGTTCCGTAAAAATCCGGCTTGATCCTGCACGAATTTTTACCCACATTTTAATCCTTTTTTTGCAAACCCTTAATTAGTCTATTCGTTTTATAGATAGTTACCGAATTTCCCGCGCAAGTCTCGACTCGTTATGAATCCTGATTCGTTCAGAAAATCGGCCTAATCAACAAATACAATTATGGTAACGCTTCAACAGCTAAGAAAAGGAAAATGGGGCATTTACATCGTTCTGCTCCTGGCCATTGGCGGTGGCCTGACGGCCTGCAAGGAAAATGCCGTGAATGATTTAAGCCCGGCCGACAGTCCGGTTTACATCACAAACTACGACCGCTCGGTTAATTTCAGTCAATACAAAACGTTCAGCCTGCCCGACTCGGTAGTCATTGAATCTAATTCAGGCTATCAGCCTTCTCTGGGGCCACTAGAAAGCCGCTTCGTGTCGAATGTAGCCAATGCCCTAACAGGCAAAGGATTTCAGCGGGTCGCTAAGGGCGAAAGTGCCGATCTGGGAGTAGCCGTTATTCGGGTCAATAACCTCTACACAGGGGTTGGCGTTGATCCTTATGGCTATTACGGTGGCTATTGGGGAAGTGGCTTTGGCGGCCTGGGTGGATTTGGTGGTTACAATCCGTATTACCCAAGCTATTATACCTATCAGGTAGCCGATCAATATTGGGAAATTCAGATTGTCGACCTCAAAAATCGGCCGGCAACCAGTCCCGGTACCGAACCCCAACTGACCGTTATTTATGACGCGACCGTACGAGGGGCCGACATTCCGGATCAGCAAGCCGTCGATACGGCCACCAACGCCATTTTTAACCAATCGCCTTATTTACGGGCAGCCAACTAAGAAATCATGAAACCGATCCTAGCATTAATTGTCCTCATGGCGCTGACTACGGCCGCCTGGGCACAGGATAATCGCGATGAATACGCCAACGCATTCCCGTCGCCTTTTCAGGAGTATGTAACATTCAATATTGCGGCCCGCTACGGTGTCTCGCTTCCGATGGGCGGGCAAAAAGGGTATATCGACCGGGTGTCTCCCACCAATTTTGCCCTTGAAGGCGAATGGCTGTTCCCTCAGCGGTTTTCCTTGGGTATAAAAACCGGCTACCAGTACACGCAGCAACGGCTGGGGCGCCAGGTTATCAGTTATTCGTCCGACAATAGTGGGCAGGATATTTCAGCGGTTCAAACCCGAACCTTATCGATCATTCCGGCAATGGCTTCACTGTCTTATTACTTTGCCGATAACACCGCTGCGGTCAGGCCCTATGTTCAGTTTGCCGGCGGTGGCGCTTTTGTGGATTATACGAACTACTTCGGCACACTGGCCGATCAGAAATCGGGATTTAAAGGCGCCATTGCCCCCGCTATCGGGCTGAAATATTACGGTAAACGCGAACAGGGACTGGGGGCCGAAATTCAGGCTCAGTATCAAAATGTGTTCTTCAATTACGACCAGTTGAAAAACAGTAGTCCATCACTAATGCTATCGGTAGGAATTTCATATCGTTGGTATTAACATATGGTTTAGGGTGGATTAAACGCTACTAACCCTAGACCGGCTTTTACAGAAGCGTTTCAATAGCAGGTGGCAAACTACGCCCGGCAGCCAGGCGTTCGGCAACATAGTCTGCCAGCGTGTGAGCCAGCCGGGCGTTTTTTCGCTCATAGAGTTTAATGATCTGCGTAACGTCTTTGTCGGTAAAAAACGCTTTCAGAATCATCTGATTCCAGGCTGCTTCGTCAAAATAATCGGCCGGATAGGGATTGTGAAGCATTATGGCTGACTGCACATCGGCAATGTTGTTTCGAATTCCTTCCGTTGCCTGAAACCGCCATGCTTCCGGAAAAGCCAGCACGGGCAACGCACTATATAACGCAACCAGTTCATTCAATTCACCGGCTTTGAAGAGCTGTCCGATTGTTTTGACGTATGTGGATTCGTCATCGACAGGAAACTGCAATAGCCACCATACCCTCGCTAATCGGTCAAGTGTCCAGCCCAGAACGGTGAAACCAGGACGAACCCGCTCCAGTGCAAACGTAATATCAGCCGGTACATCAACCGGTTGTTTGCCCACAAAGCGGGGTAAAGCGGTGAAGATGCGATAAAAAACCGGGACCTGTGGGTTACTCTGGAACGAATCGGCCTGTTGCCGCAGATAACTAACTGCCTGTTCGGAATTAGGTTGCTGCTCGATCAAATAGAACAGCGTCTGACTCATCTGGAGGATATTCATACTGCCTTGTAACGCGGACGTCTAATCCGCCTGAATGTAAAAGCGAACCGGAAGCCCGCGTTATTTTTTCGCCTTCGGATGCGCCTGATCATATGTCTTCTTCAGTTGCTCCAGGCTCGTATGTGTATAAATCTGAGTGGCCGCTAAACTACTGTGCCCCAGCAAATCTTTAATGGCGTTCAGATCAGCACCACGATTGAGCAGGTGCGTGGCGAATGAATGCCGCAGCACGTGTGGGCTTTTCTTTTCGAGCGTAGTGACCAGATTCAGATGCCGCTTTACAATCCGCTGGATCAGAACCGGATAAGCCGGAACGCCCTTATCACTGACCAGTAAATAAACAGCATCGGCCTGCCCGGAAAAGGCATCATTTTTCAGCTGATTATACTGAAGAATAAGCTCATAGAGTGGCTGAGTAAGCGGTATTATCCGGTGTTTATTCCGCTTGCCGAGCACCATGATGGTTTTTTCGTATAGGTTTACATCAACCGTTTTCAGTCCGGTCAGTTCACTCAGCCGGATGCCTGTGCCATAGAGCAATTCAAGTACTAATTTGTCGCGAATACCCTCAAACGTATCCGGAAAATCGATATCGTTTAACAGCATTTCCATCGGCTTCTCCTCTACATACATCGGCAGTTTTTTGCTGGTTTTCAGCGCCTGTATTTTCGTCATCGGGTCAATCGTAATGACTTTCTGACGCAGTAAAAAACCGTAATAGCACCGGAGTGTCGCAATTTTACGGTTTACCGACGTTTTATCCAGCCCTACTTCGACCAGGCTCACAATCCATGACCGGATGTGCCGAAAATCAGCCTGTTCGGGCTGGCCGATGTTACACTCTGCAACCAGAAATTTACTGAACTGGTCCAGATCATTCGCATAAGCCGTCAATGTATGATGGCTCAGCCGTTTTTCGTAGCGGATATACTGGAGAAAGTTTTCTGGACCAGGATTCATTTGATTTTATTCATTACGATGACAGTCTGAACTACCCGGCTGCCCGGCAGAAACTAGCCTATTTGTATGGCTCCTCTGACTTTGCACTACCAAATCTAATCGGTTCTTTTGGTGAATGACAAAAAAGGGCAAACAAAAAGCAGCAAACATCCCTGCTTGCTGCTCCTGTGTCCTGGTTGGCGCATGAATTTGCTGACTGCGCAATCAACGAACTATGTCCAACTGTGCATCACCGGCAAATTAGAAGGCTAAATGGCCTATTGCTCGGTATGGTTGCCATACATTCTTTCTTTGTAGGCAGCCTTGATGATCTCGGTGCGACGCTTTACCGACGGTTTTTGGAAAGCCGTCCGCGACCGCAACTGCCGTAACACGCCCGTCTTCTCGAACTTCTTTTTGAAGCGTTTGAGGGCCTTGTCAATCGACTCGTTGTCTTTTACGTTAATGATAAGCATGTTTTAAATATTGTATTTTAGCTAAAACCGGACGGCAAAGATAATAGATTTGCGACTATGAAGCAAGCTATTATTGACTTAGGAACCAATACATTTCACCTGCTTATCGTCGAAAAAGCCGACTCAGCGTATAAGATCTTGTTCCGCGAAAGCCGCCCGGCTAAAATTGGACAGGCGGGCATTAATCAGGGCATTATCACCGAAGAGGGCATCGGTCGTGCGCTGGATGTGCTGAGGTATTTCCGGCAAGTGCTCGATCAATATAGTGTAGCGCCAGAGCAGATCGTAGCCATGGGTACAAGTGCCATCCGTGTCGCCCGTAATCAGCGTGAGTTTATCGACTGTGTCCAACAGGCAACCGGCATTCCGATTCAGGTTATCTCGGGTGAGTCGGAGGCTGAATACATTTACAAAGGTGTACGCTTTGCCGGAGCGCTAACCGACTCAACGGCACTGGTGATGGATATCGGCGGTGGTAGTGTCGAGTTTATTCTGAGCAACCAGAGCCGGGTTTTCTGGAAACAGAGTTTTGAGATTGGGGGCCAACGTTTACGGGAACGGTTTATGACGAACGACCCCATTGCTGCCAGTAGCATTCGCCGACTGCACGACTATTTTCAGGAACAATTACTACCACTGGCGAATGCCATTCACCAGTACCATCCGGCGGTATTAGTTGGCTCATCGGGTTCGTTCGATACGCTGGTCGATATGTGGTTCATGCACGAACACGGTCACTTACCCGATCCAGAACAAAGCACGTTTGCATTGCCAGTTGCTGAGTTTTACCGCGCCTATGAATTACTCGTTACCCGCAATCATGCCGATCGTATGCAGATTCCGGGCATGATTGAACTACGCGTCGATATGATCGTTGTGGCGGTTTGCCTGATTGATTACGTACTAAAAACATATGGTATTTCGCATATTCAAACGTCTACCTATTCCCTGAAAGAAGGCGTTTTAGCGTCGCTCCTTTAAATGAAGAATGATTGATGGAAAATGTACAAGACTTCGTAGACTGGTAACAGGTAAGTTTTGCGCCCATTAAGCTTTTAACGTCATCAGCAATTGTTCATCGTTCATTCTTTATTCTCCATCAGTCATTTTATAAAATGAAAGCCGAAACCAATGAACGCTCGTCGTATCGGAATTTGATTTATACTGCATTGATCATTGTGTCTGTAATCGTGGCGCTAACCTTTCCGGGGCCATTCACAGAGATCAATGGTTTTCCGCTAAAAAAACTGATTGTTCCTTTGCTGCAGATCATTATGCTGGGCATGGGTACAACCATGTCAATCAAGGATTTCGAGAGCGTTATTCAGCAACCACGAGCTGTATTCATTGGCGTGTCATGCCACTTTCTTATTATGCCGCTGTTGGGTTTTACCTTAGCCAACGTATTTAGTTTCCCCCCCGAAATTGCTGCAGGTGTTGTGCTGATTGGTTGCTCACCGAGCGGGCTGGCCTCGAACGTAATGTGTTTTATAGCCAAAGCCAATGTGCCCCTCTCAATCACAATCACAACACTGGCAACGTTGCTGGCTCCCTTCCTGATGCCTGCCCTGATGAAATTGCTGGCCGGGCAGTTTATACAGATTTCGCTTTGGGATATGATGATCCATATTACCGAGATTGTGATTGTGCCGGTAGTAGTCGGACTGATTCTGAACCGTATTTTCCACAAATCAGCCGTCATGATCAACCGCGTTATGCCCCTGCTTTCCATGGCAGGCATCGTACTTATCGTTGCGATTATCACGGCGGCCGGGCGCGACAGCCTGCTTACGGTTGGCTGGACGCTGGCTCTCTGCGTTCTGATTCACAACCTGACGGGCTTCACATTGGGCTATTGGGCGGCCCGACTATTTGGTATGGATGAGCAAAGTTGCCGTACGGTTGCTATTGAAGTAGGGTTACAAAACGGCGGGCTGGCATCTGGCATTGCGGTGCAGATGGGCAAAGTTGCTACCGTAGGGCTTGCTCCTGCCCTGTTCGGCCCAATTATGAATACAACCGGCTCACTACTAGCCACCTACTGGAGTCAGCATCCACCGAAAGAAATAGCGATTGACAATACATCACCCCAGTCAATGAAAGCACAGGACGCTTGACCGATTTGCAGTTGCCTTTTCAAGTTTTCATTACATCGGGTATTAAGGTGACGGGTAATCTCAGTCGTTTCTAAATTCAATTCTCATCTTATGGGTGTCAGGGTAGGCCATGCCACGGTTTATTAATCGTCACCAGGAACCGTGGCATGGTCTACCCGACACCCATAAGATGAGAATACAGGCAATTGCGCGGGCAAAAGCCCAGGATAAATTTCATATCCCTTCGTTTTAAAAACCTCTATCTTAGCAAAGCTATAACACTTGAAACCGAGTTCTCTTCCAGGCTACTACAATGAAAATCCTCAGCATACTACTTGCTATTCTATTGGGGCTATCAACCCTTACATCAGCTCAGACTAAATCCGCTGAAAACCAGACTAAATCCGTTGAAAACGAAAAATTTGTTTTCCTAAATAATGGCGCAACAATCGGTATGATTGTCAAATCGGTTCTAAAAGCTGATAAACAACGGCTTAAGCTTACCGACCAGCAACTACCTAAAGCCAAACAGATTATTACCGATGCCACTGTAAAGTATAACGAGGGCGTAAAACAATTAAAAAAGTCGGGGCTCAATAATCAAAAACTAAGAGTGTTGGCCGTTGCGGTAGAAACCGAAAAAGTACACCAGTATAAATCCATACTGACTCCCGAACAATACGCCATACTGGTCGCTCAGCACAAGAAAGTATACCCAGAAAGCAAAGTTTAGGATTACAGCATCGATGCATTGCTATTTTTGATAAACACCAAGTTGTATATACAACTTTTCTTTATAATCTTTACCCGATGGATGCTGATAATTATTGCATAGCCGGGCGGCTCAGAATGCTGGCCCGAATTGTAACGAGTCGGTATAACGAAGCTTTCGCACCGCTCGGTGTAACATTGGCGCAGGCGGGTTTATTGATGAATATCTTCGCACGACCGGGTGTAAGGCAGGCCCAACTGGGGAAATTGTTGCAGATCGAAAAATCGGCTATGAACCGGGATGTGCAACTGCTGCAAAAAAACGGCTGGCTGACTGACAATCTACGGAATGGCCTTTACCTGACTAGCGAAGGAACGGTCCTGGCCAAACAATGCCACAAAATCTGGAAGGTTATGAATCAGACGGTTCGCGATGACCTTGGCCAGGACGCGGTAGGCGGTCTGACGATACTTTCTGAAAAATTAATTGCTAAATCATAGAAACCACCGCCAGGCCATACTCCTACCCACAAAGCTATGAAAACCGAACTGCTTACCCAACTCTGGAGCCAGCACCAGCAGATTATTCAGGCTGCACTTAGCAAGCTAAACGACGAAAACCGTAAAAATCGACTCATCGCTGAAACGGCCTCCGTAGGATTTATCGCCCTGCATATGGCCGAAACAATGTTGTTTTTTTCGGCCTTTTTGTTCAAGTCGCCGGTCGATTTCAGACCCTTAACCCTACGCATGACCGACGAAGGACACGACATTGAATTGAACCGGATAAACACCCTGATGCAGCAAGCCATGGCTATACTGACTGATGCTTTTTCAGGGTTAATTGATGAGCAATGGAATGAAGTTCTCCAGTCGCCATTTGGTGAACTAACCCGTCAACAGGCCCTGGTCAGGTTAATGCATCATAATTCACACCACATCGGGCAAATTGTGCAGGCAATGAAAAAAGGGAAAGAATTTGTCCTTTGATATGCAGCCGAACCCTTGAACAATTTCCTTAAGTATAACTCATCAATTAGAACAACTGCATTTATGGTACCGAATGAACTTGAGCAGACAGAACGCACTCGTACCTATTCATGGGAAGACCAATCGATTGGCGCGAAAATAGGCGCTACTTTATCCGGAATGGATTATCTGTTGGGCATGATGGCGGGAAAATACCCGGCTCCCGCCATTGCCCATACGCTCGATATGGGTCTTGAATCGGTCGAAGCGGGCAAGGTCATCTTCTCAATCGTGCCGCAGGAGTTTCATTATAATCCAATCGGAGCGGTTCACGGTGGTGTTTTCTGCACCATGCTCGACTCGGCTTTAGCCTGCGCGATTCACTCAACCTTACCGGCCGGTACGGGTTATACGACACTCGAATTGAAGGTTAATCTGGTTCGGCCATTAACGGTCAATACGGGCAAAGTGCTGGCAATCGGGACGCTCATCCACGCGGGTCGGACGATAGCCACTGCCGAAGGTAAAATCGTGGATGAGCAGGGCAAGCTTTACGCACACGCCACCACAACCTGTATGCTATTTCCCTGGAAATAACCGGGTTCGAATTCCTGTCAACAAGACGTTCAGCACCTATACTCATGATCGAGCATCACCTCAGTGTCAAGCGTACGGCCCGCTATTACACGATTGGCGCCTTAACTGACCGCACAAAAAATATCTGGTTTTGCCTTCATGGATTTGGGCAGCTAGCCCAGTATTTCGGCCGCAAGTTTACCAGCCTGTCAGACGATCAGACACTTATAATTGTACCTGAGGGACTATCCCGATTGTATTTAGACAATGATTATCAACGCATTGGGGCTTCATGGTTAACACGCGAGGATCGGGAATGTGAGATCAGTGACTTTTTAGCCTATCTGAATTCACTGTATGATCTTATTTTAGAGGGCCATTCTACCGACGATCTGCACGTTACGCTGCTTGGTTTTTCGCAAGGCGCAGCCACTGCCTGCCGGTGGCTGAATGATAGCCACATCCGTGCTAATCGATTAATTCTTTGGGCTGGGTATTTTCCGAATGGCTTGCGCGAGTTGATTGACCCCGATAAACTCAAAAATGTTGATACACACTACGTTTATGGCCGACAAGATCAATACATTGCCCAATTAGACAATGTTGACCGGTATTTATACCAGCTCCAGATCGATGCCCCAGGGCTGAAAATAACCCCTTTTAACGGCGGCCATCAGGTAAATCCAGATGTCCTGACCGAACTTGTTGCGGGCTCATAGCGTTTCTGCACCTTAACTACTGATTATATCAGCAAAATGTAGCTACATTTTGCTTTTTTATTTTAACGTCAACCTACCTTCCAGTCAATTTAAGTATCGGTAAAAAACTTTTCATGCAAGCTTAACGAATATTGTTGTGTAGAATTAGGTTGTTTTTTATAAATTTCGACTATAAACCCAATAACGTAAACTACAAAATAATTAAAATATAATTTTAGTAACAAATTTCATAACCCGATCATGTCTATACTCACCAGAAATAATGTACGACTGCTTGGCAATCAGCAAGCTGACAAAACATTAGTGTTTGCTCATGGGTTTGGCACCGATCAAACGGCCTGGAGTGAGGTGGCTCCTGCATTTTTTGACGATTGCCGGGTTGTTTTATTTGATTATGTAGGTGCCAACGAAAAAACTGTCCCATTCTTTAACGTAAAAAAATACCGGCAGTTATACTCATACGCTGACGATATTCTGGACATATTTGAAGAGCTCGACTTAAAAGATGTCATCTTTGTTGGTCACTCGGCTGGTGGTATGAGTGGAACGCTGGCAGCCCTTCAGGAGCCAACCTGGTTTTCACGGCTCGTGTTATTAAATTCTTCGCCATGCTATGTCAACGAAGAGAACTATGTAGGTGGTTTTAGTACAGAGTCACTGGACGATCTTTTCGCCCAAATGGAAAGCAATTTTCACGCTTGGGCCAGCGGTTTTGCCCCAATGGTCATGGCTAATGCAGACCGTCCTCAGTTTGCTTCAGCGTTTGCTAAAACTCTGTCAGCGATGCGTCCCGATGTAGCGCTGGCAATTGCAAAAGTTATTTTTTACTCCGATCATAGAACCGATATTACCCGTTTACCACACCAGACCCTATTGGTTCAGGGCAAAGTAGACATTGCCGTTCCGGTTGATGTAAGTTATTATATGGAGAAACATATGCCTAATGCGATACTGACTTTTATCAATACAGAAGGCCATCTGCCACATATAAGTGGTGCCCAAGAGGTTATTCAGGCAATCAAGCCTTTTGTCAATTAATCACTTTTATACCACTCGATATATTACCGATTTCATATTCCGTCTACACCGAATTTCTTAGTAGACTAGATTGGCAGCCCATCAATTATGATTGATTTTAAAGCTCTGGAAAAACGTTTCCGCACTATTGAAGCCACCGAAATCGGTCCGAAACTACAGGAAGCTTATATAGCCGAAGTTCTCTCGTTCCTGAATGCGGATGGCTGTTACATTTTGCAGGAACGCGATGAGTGGACAGCTACTGTACAATTTTCCAGTTTGGCAAAATCAGCTGCATTACCGCTCAATCCAGCACAACTAAACGATCTTACGCAGGAAAACTCTTTTTTTTTCGATCCTAACTTTACGCCAAGACGTGCCCTGAAAGGATTACTTGGCTCCTACCGGCAGGTGGCAGGCTTTCGATTAAGCAATTATACGTTTAAAGGCTGGATACTGATCGGCTGGAAAATGCAAACTGATATTCTGCCCGACGAGGTTGAGGATATACTCTATCGGTTTGGCGATAAAGTGTTGATCAGTAGCTTATCGCTCCAGCGGATTGCCTTAGAACAACAGTATCGGTTTTTGTTCGGCATTGTTCCGCAAGCGGTTGTGCTTGTTAACGAAGAAGACGAAACAAGCTGGGTCAATCAGGCCGCCATTGAGCTACTGGATCTGGAACAGGGCGACCTTCGCCCACCGCCAGCCAACTTGTCCCTGGGGATGCTGAAGCTCCGCAACCAGGCCCTGAATCTGGATGCCATTAACCATACGGCTGCCGAGTTTATTCATAATCCGAACTTTAGCATCAAAGAATGGCTCTGGATATTTTCTGATCGGATTCTGTCGGTTCTGACAAGGCCCATTTTTTCTCCCTATTTCAAAGGACGAATCTGGCTATTCAATGATGTAACCGAATTATACCATAAAAACCAGCAACTTTCAGACGCCAATCGCGAAATCGAAAACCTGATTAGCGTTATTGCACATGATCTAAAATCACCACTGGCTACACTTAGCTTTATCTTCAATTTCCTGCCCATGAATGGGCCCCTGAACGAAGAGCAAAACGAGAACATCGAATATGGTCAAAAAACCATTAAACGTGGCCTCAACCTCATCGATAGTATTGTTTATTTCAACAAACTCATCACCTCGAATCTGCCCGTGCAAATGGAAGATATCGAGCTGAATGACCTGATCGATGTCATCGTATCCGGCTTCTCGGCACAGGCTTATCAAAAAGAAATTACGCTACATACCGAACACACGGACCAGTCGGTATTACTACACTCTGACCCCGAATCGCTGGTCCGTATTCTTGACAATCTCATCAGCAATGCCGTAAAATTCTCGCCATTCGGGCGAAGCATATATATTCAGCTCGCCTTACGGGATAACCAGCTAACAATTGCGGTGAAAGATGAAGGGCCGGGTCTCTCGCCCGACGATCGTATGAAATTATTCAAGCGTTTTCAACGCTTATCGGCCCAGCCTACCAACAACGAAGGTTCATCGGGTTTAGGCTTATCCATCGTAAAAGCACTTACCGAAAAATTGGGCGCAACAATTGAGGTCGATAGCGAACTAAGCCAGGGAACCACATTCCGATTAGTCTTTCCGGCGGAGTTTGTCCGTGTCAGCAATCATCTGACGGCTAATTGACCAATCGTTTTAATAGTGTATTTTTCTTCAACTTAAGACTGATCTATTCTGGATTAGAGTTAAAGACTGGTTGAAGAAATTGCTAATCTTTGCGCCTGATCACTGCAATCATGTCTTCACGCACACTCCTGCCTATTTTCTGTGTCATACTCCTTTTCCTCAGCTATGCTGGTTATTCACAGCCAGCGTCGAAAGCGAAGTCTAAAGTAAAATATAATTACCTGCTTTATTTGCCCAACGATTATGCAGCAACCAAAGCCAGTTATCCGCTGATCATTTATCTGCATGGTGGATCTCAACGGGGCAATGACTTAATGAAACTCAAGACCTACGGCCTACCCCAACAAGTCGATAAAGGCAAGGATTTTCAGTTTATCATTGCATCGCCCCAGTGTCCGGATGGTAAATTCTGGTCGACCGACAATTGGTTTGAACCACTCTATGATGAGTTGACAACGAAATATAGTATTGATCCCAAACGAGTTTATTTAACAGGAATAAGTATCGGTGGTTACGGAACCTGGCAAACGGCGGTAGCGTACCCAGATAAATTTGCGGCCATTGTCCCGTTGTGCGGTGGTTGCGACGATTCAACGCAGGTGTGTACAATTAAACACATCCCGATCTGGACGTTTCATGGAACAGCCGACAACGTGATTCCAATTAACGAAACAGAGCAGTTGGTTAAGCGGCTGGAGCAGTGTGGGGGACGCGTGAAATTTACCCGATTAGAAAAGGAAGGCCACGGCATTCAGTATCTCTATGAAGAAAAATCCATTTACGACTGGTTGCTTCAACAACATAAATGAGACTTGAATTTGTCGAATGGCAACGGGTAAAAATAGCAATTGGGGCAACTGCCACTAGTATTCAGTTACCCCAATTAGTATCTTCTACACTTTAGTAGGGTCTGGGTGTACCCAGGGCTGACGATAAGGCCGAACAAGAAGCCCATTCGCTTCGCGATCGCCAACGATTTCGCGCTTCTGAGGATCATAGACAATTGGCCGTCCGGTTTTCATGGACAGGTTGGCCAGAATACAACTGGCAGTCGATATATGTCCCTCTTCAATGTCTGCTACCGGGCGGGTGCCTTTATCGATCGCATCCAGAAAATTAAGCATGTGCAGGCGTGTGGCAGGAGCCGCATTCAATTCAATTTTAGGCTCCGTCGGCTCAGTCACATCCTCCGGATATTTCTCTTTTTCATAGACAACATCTTTGTGAATCTTTTGCCCGTCTTTTCCTTCAGGAATAAAATCGTAGGCCATTGTGCTGGCCCATAACGTTCCTTTGTCGCCATATAGCGTAAACGACCAGGGATAATTAGGGTTATTGGGCGTTCCCCAAGTCCGGTGCTGCCAGACACAGTTCAGGCCATCGTATTCAAATAAGGCAGACTGTGTGTCAGAAATATTTGATTTCCCTTCTTTCTGCACATAAATACCCCCCGTGGAACTGATACGCTTGGGCCACCCCAACTTTAGCATCCAGCGAACCGTATCGAACATATGGACGCACATATCGCCTGTGATCCCATTGCCATACTCCATAAAGGTACGCCACCAGCGTACGTGCGGCAGGCCATCATAGGGACGCAAAGGAGCAGGGCCAGTCCACATTTCGTAATCCAGGAAATCGGGCACTGGCTGTAAAGGAGGATTAGCATTGTTACGCATGTGGATATAACAGCACATTTCTACGTGCGATATTTTACCCAGTAAGCCAGCGTCTACAATATTCTTTTTTGCATCAATCAGGTGAGGAGTGCTCTTGCGCTGTGTACCAACCTGCACAACCTTATTGTATTTACGGGCAGCCGCTACCATCGCTTCGCCCTCCATAACATCTACACTAATTGGCTTTTGTACATATACATTAGCGCCTGCTTTTATGGTATCGATTGTTTGCAGGGCATGCCAGTGATCGGGCGTACCAATCAGCACAATATCAAATTCATTTTCAGCCAGCATTTTCCGATAATCACCATATAGGCGAGGGGTCTTGCCTGACTTCTGGCGTTGGCTTACAAGTTTTGCCGCCCCAGCCATCATGTTTTTGTCAACATCACAGAGCGCCAGAACCTCAACCGGTGCTACCTGAATCAGTCGAAATAAATCACTTTTACCATACCACCCTGTTCCGATTAAACCCACACGGAGCGTTTTTGCGGGATTAATCAGATCCAAACCTCTGGCTCCAAACGTACTAAGGGCAAGTGAAGCCGTAGTCCCCTGAAGAAAACGGCGACGATTGATGTTGAAACTATGCATGCAAGTTGAGGGTTTCAGGCGGCTATCGCCAGGTTCTATAGACTGTATTATTGTATTTGTCCGGCCTTTTTGCCAACCATCATCACTACTTAGTGAACGGTTGAAATGAAAAGCCTGGTTTACTTAAAAGCAGAAAATTTGAGAAACTACCAATCTTCATTTAACAATCTCCACCTTTCGTCAGGCGGCAAGTCCTAAAGAAAATAACAGGCACTGTTCAGGACCAAATGCCGGAGATAAAAGGTAACTTTTGTTTTCGGTAACGGCAATTCAGAAGCAGCCATAAAGAATTGTGATTCAGCAGATTCGCACCAAACCAGTCAATGAGAAAGCAATACCTGTCAGAGCTAGTTATCCTTGCTAAGTGAAAGCCCTGCTGAAATGAAAAAAAGTAACCAATTGCCGAAAAAACAGGCTTACAGCCTTTCATTGTTACGATTATCAAAGAAATAATAAACCCTTCCCGTCTATCTGAAAAGTATAGCATTGTTTTTGATATTAGTTTAAGACAAAACCAAACACTATGCTTTCAAACTATGAACACAAATGCACTAGTAAACCAAACCCTGCTAGTAAAAGCAGAAGAGGCTCGTAGAAAGAATGAAAAATTAGTTTATCTGGAATTATGGGATGTGCTAACTGAGCTCCTTGAACGGCCCTACGCCGAATTGACCCATGAAGAAATAGTTCACATGGATCGAGTTGCCCGGCTTTTGCACGACTACGAAGATCGACTATATCCGGCTCCATCAAAATAATTCTGTAGTAGGCCTTTCGCTTAGATTATCATCCGCTTAAATGAAGCAAGCCATTCCGGGCGGTCATCCAATAAGAACGCCCGATACCTATTAACAAGCATCTATTGAGGGCGGTCAGCTGTTTAGGCTGACCGCCCTTATTTTTTATTGCCAATGAGAGATCATCGTCTACAGGTTATTACCACTCATGGACAAAAGAAACCACTCAAACCAATAAACCAAGCTATTGTAATACTGATTCGTCTTTAGGGCATCACTATAAGAAAGCAAGTTCCCAACCTCTTTTCTCACTCTACTACTATGAAATCATTCATGAGTTCCATGGTATTCGCTTTCAATATGAGCCTTGTCCTGGTCGTTGCTCCTATCCAAAAAACAATAGCGCAAAGTCCCCGCCCTACAAAATTGGCCCGCTATCAGATGGCATCTTATATATCGGCCGATAGCACCAAGTTGCGAGTTAACGTCAATAAAGAGTTGGGGGGTCAGGTTTATGTTCACCTTCTTGATCTGAGAGGCAATGTGTTGTTTGAAAAAACAATGGCTCCAGTCGATACAACCGTCCGGCTTAGTCTGAACCTAATGGAATTGATTGAGGGCGATTATACGCTTAAAGTATCAAATGGTCTGGAGGCAGAAGTTAGGGAGTTCAAGATCAAGACCAGAAAACCGCGAAAAATAACACGTACAATAACACTGCTTTAATTATACAATGGCTGTTGCCATCAATACACCCCTAAGCTGGAGTAAATCGTACCGGTAACGATTTGGACAATTGTATTATATCGCCTGGCAATTGAAAAACTGTTTCACTATTTATCAAATACTTTCATTAATTAACATACACCAATTAATTGCTTTCCGGGCATTATCTCTATTTTGTTGAGTAGCATCTCTACAAACTGGCCGAGTAATTTAGATTAATACCAATTAATAAACGCTTTATTAAGCTGACAGCAAGTAGCCACTACTTAATCAGCAGCCTTCAGCTATTTGCTATAAAATAAAAGTTACAAATTTGGCAGAATCGTTCGGGGACGCGCCCCGGTCATTAAATTGATAGGCGTAAGCGTAGTAGGGCTCTGACCGATAAGCCAAAAACTATATCGGCGCTTCCATTAAACAATAACAACTGCAACGTTGAAACAGACCGGTTAACAAAACAACCAACTCCCATAAAGGGGGCTGGTTGTCGGGAATCGTATATAAAAGTTTAGGTTCAACAAGTTTATAACAAGCTGAAAATGATAAAGTTTTAAACGAAAGGTAAGTGCGCTCCGTCGATCGTAGCTAACTTATTGAAACGTCCCTTAGCCAGGAGGTGGCTAATCATCCTGTTTTTTAAGCGTCAATACCACTTTCCCATTCTCAACCAGCCGGGTACTCAATACTGACTGTATTGGTAAAGCAACAAGCAACATGGGCTGGGTGGTAAACGATAGCGGAGTCTTGTTAAGCGTGGTATCAGCCATGCGTATATACCGAATAGTCATTACCGAATCCTGCACAAATACTCGGCTGATCGATAATTTGGGAGGTTTATTCGTAGCGGGTAATGCAATACCGACAACCATTTCTTTGTTAAAATTCGGCACATCGGGGCGCTTGCTCATGGTAGTTGCCGGTTTAAACACTTTTTCAAAAGTTTCGGCCTGTTCGAACACAAACAGCGTCGGTTTGCCTTTGTTGACGGGTGCATCATTACTCAGAAAATACCCATTCAGCATTCGGTATTTTAAAGTAACCTGGGCAAGTGCCACCAAGCTTATCAGGAATAAGCAGGCAATTAAAAAAGCGGAAAGAAAGGGTACGCGTAAACGATGTTGAAGAGAGGCAAAAAACGGCATATTACTCATTTAACTATACTAAATCAATATACTTCTAACGTCTGATCGCGAAAAGTCAGTATGCCATCAAAATTAAAAGATTGATTATTTCGGCGGTTGCGCTCCCGAATCGACTGGATTCTGAATCGTCATTCCGGCTACATTGAAGCAGGAATTTTCGTTATCGCTTTTGCATTCAAACAGATCAAAAGACTCAACGCCTTTATCTAATCGCTCGAAATAGAGAATAAATTGTAATCTTTCGTCATTCTTTATCTCTGCAGTCTGTGGTGACGTTGGGATACCTTCAGTTTTTAGAAGTGCATACGTTCGTTTGCCATCTGATGACGCCAGAACGGCCTTGGGATTAAATGAAATGCTACTCGACCCCATATAACTGAAATTACGGTCACTCTTATCCTTACCATACGTAAGATACAGGACCGTATACGTTGCTGTCAGACGAATATCCGTCACCTTAATATCCGGGTCCTGCGAATGCCCAAGCCCACCATGAGGGTCAGGCAAAATACGCGACTGGAGCGCATAAGTGGGCTGGCTCGGCAAATAATATTCGGCACCGTCGGCCGGGGCGTTCACCTTCGGCAGCCGGTTCGACGTACAGGCAGAGACGAGCAGGGCAAGAGCGACGAGGGCTTTCATAGAGTTAAATTACGTCCTTTCGTCTGAATAACCAAGAAGTTAATTCGTCTGTTTTTCAAGCACTCCTGCTGAGATCGTATTCCATATCTGATCGTGTACATCCGTTGCCACCAATGAATTTCCAACGTTCCGACTGCTTACATATACGGGATGGTACTCACGCGCTGTACCTACACGTCCATGCGAACCTTTGATAAGCGTCGCATCGAGTGAAATAACGTTCATCAGATACCGGAAGCCGAGTAATTTACGGCCTAACTTATAGCCTGCTTTGAGTTTTATCAATGGGTTTGTCTGGTCCATAAACATCTCAACCGGGTCATAGCCCGGTTTCTGGTGAATGGCTACTAATCGGGCATAATCGGGTGCTCGGGCGTCGTCGAGCCAGTAATAATAGGTAAACCAGCTATCCGCATCAGCCATAACCACCAGGTCGCCGGAGCGTTCGTGATCAATATGGTATTCCTTTTGCTGTTCTTTATCCAATACAAGCTGGATACCCGGCGTGCTTTCCAGCAATGACCGGACTTTGCCAAATACCGATGGATCATTGATATAGACATGAGCAATCTGGTGATCGGGTGTAGCAAACGCGGGCGACGCTCCGGCATCGAACATCTCCAAACCCCGCTCTTCCCGATAACGAATCATGCCTGCTTCGCGCAGGATTCGATTGATGTGAATCGGCTTACTGACATTGGTAATTCCATATTCCGAAAGCACAATCACCTCAGCGTTCTGCTTCTCATAATAGTTGATCAGGTCGCGGCATACGTCATCGATTTCCCGAAGATCATTGGCAATTTTCGAGAAATCCTGTCCAAACTTTTGCAGACAATAATCCAGATGCGGTAAATAAATCAGGGTAAGCGTCGGGTTGTGCCACTGATCGACAAGCATGGATGCATCGGCAATCCAGCGCGTACATTTAATCGTTGTTGCGGGTCCCCAAAACTGAAATAACGGAAACGTACCTAATTCTTTCTGTAGTTTATCGCGAAGGTCGCCGGGATGCGTGTAGCAGTCTGGTATTTTCAGACCGTCAGACGGATATTGCGGACGGGGTGTAGCCGAAAAATCGGCGGTAGAGTACATGTTGTACCACCAGAACATTTTCGAAACGGTGAAATTTGGGTCGACTTTTCGTGCCCGTTCCCAGATTTTTTCGCCTGCGACCAGTTTATTCGACTGCTTCCAGAATTTGACCTCCGAATCGATCCGGTCATACCAGCCATTGCCGACAATACCCGTTTCGCTTGGCCATTTGCCCGTTACGTACGTAGACTGCACCGACGTTGTCAGCGCCGGGAGCATGGGATCAATTGTTGCCTGATGCTTGCTGGCAAACCACTGTTTCAGAAAGGGAGTATGTTCGCCAATCAGCGAATAAGACAATCCCACAACGTCGAGTACTACGGTCTTTTGCATGGCTTACTGAAAAGTGAAGAATCAACTGTAAAATTATCGGTTCTTTCCTTAAATTGAGGATTATAGTCGATTTTAAAGGCAGATTTATCGCTGTGTCTGCATAACAATCCTGAATGTATAATCTACTCCCTTGGTAACGATACGGCAGGTTCAATGTTAAAAAAATGACGACAAAGCTTATGAAATAGTAACAATTAAGTAAAAGGAAATTAAAATTAAATTAAAGGCATTGCGCTCTCTTTGCAACAGAAAATACTCCTGTTGCTAAATGAAAAAATACCTACTTTCCAGTGCTTTACTCCTATTTTTGAGTTGTTTCCTCATCGGCAAAACACTAGCACAAACCACCCAGGCATCTATTTCGGGCATTATCTCCGAAAAGCAGAACGCTGCTCTTCCGGGAGCTACCGTTCAGGTTCGGAACGAATCAACCGGTTTTACGACGGGAACAGTAACCAATGCTAAGGGTGAATACTCCTTTAAAGAGCTTCCTTTGGGAGGGCCCTATACCATACTCGCTACGTTTGTGGGCTACGGTCAACAAAAGCGAACCGGCTATGCACTTAACCAGGGAGATGCCGTTCGGGTAAACCTGGCTATGCAGGAAGACAATCAAACGCTTGAGGTGGTACAGGTTGTGGCTTCTGGTCTGAAAAACAAAACGGAGAACCTGGGAGCGGCCACGGCAATTTCAGCCAAGTCAATTGCCGCACTTCCGGTCAATGGCCGTAATTTCACGAACTTGATGGATCTCTCCCCTTTAAGTAGAGGGGGAAATATTTCGGGTCAGCTCGGTTCGTCTACCAATTATACGATCGATGGTATGAACGCCAAAAACCCAACTTCGGCGGGTTCAACGACCAGCCGAAGCGGGGCTCCTTATTCGATTTCGATTGAAGCGGTTCGTGAGTTTAAAGTCGTAACGAACCAGTATGATGTTACCTATGGCCGTAGTGGGGGTGGAACGGTGAGTGCGGTAACCAAGGCAGGTACCAACAAACTAAGTGGTAGCGCCTTTAATTACACGCGTGCCGACTGGTTAGCGAGTCCTTATGACATCCGTGGTAATAATCGGGTCAATAAATTTGCGACAAATCAGTACGGATTTTCGCTGGGCGGCCCGATCATCAAAGACAAATTGCACTTTTTCGTTGTATGGGATCACCAGCAGGATTCACGACCGCTGATAATCGCGGATGTACAATCGCCAGCCGACGAAAGCCGGTTTAACATTACGAAAGCCACTCTTGATAAATTCGTTGATATAGCCCGCAGTAAATACGGGGTTGCCAACACTCCCCAGTATGGCACGTTCGACAAGAAACGGGGTTCTGATGCCGCATTTGCCCGTATCGACTGGCAGATCAATGACCGCAATCTGTTAACGGTTCGGAATAACTTCACCAGCGATCGCAATAAGCTGGGCTTGCAGGACAATACGGCGATTAACATTTATGAGTCGTACGGAAATGATTACAACATGGACAATAGCCTGCTGGCCAGTTTGCGTACATCCATCAGTCCCCGGCTCACCAATGAGTTAAAGGTTCAACACCTGTATACCTATCAGAAAAGCAGCCCTGGCGACCAGTTACCGGCGGCCAATATTCCAAGAGCCATCGTAGAAAACGTTACGTCGACCATTGACGGCTCCACGAAATCGACCAATATCCAGATGGGTGGACACCGGTTCGCTCAGGAGGGTTTTACAAATAATGTGTTACAACTGGTCGATAATCTGTACTACAATACCGATAAGGTTCAGTACACATTTGGCCTCGACCTGATGTATACTCACGCCAAATCGCTTTATGGTAGCGAAGTAAACGGGCGTTTCCATTATACAGTCGATGCTGCGGCTGGCCTGACGGCACTGGATAAATTTGAAAAGCTGCAACCGTATCGCTATTACCGAGAAGTGCCGCTGGTCGACGACCCGACCGTAGTTGGCAATATTCTGAACGCGGGAATTTACGGTCAAATGAGTACCAAACTAGCGCTGGGCCTGGAAATGACCGCTGGCTTGCGCGTCGACTACGCCCATTACCCAACCTCTCCACTGAATCAGCTGGTTTATGATGAACTTAAACTACGCACCGATAACCGAATCAAGTCATTTGTGGTACAGCCCCGTTTGCAACTAACCTGGGATGTGAATGAACAGCATACCGACTTTGTTCGCTTTGGTGCCGGTGTTTTTGCGTCAGACATCAACAACTATGTATTGATTAATAACCTGACGTTTGACGGGAAGCATCTGGCCACGGTCGATGTGCGGGCCCCGAATATTCCAACACCTGATTTTCTGGCCTACCGCCAGAATTACAGCAGCATCCCCAGTCTGGCAGCTTTTCAGTTGCCAACCATCAATATGAATGGTCCAGATGCACGAGTGCCGGTTCTCTACAAGGCAAACCTATCCTATAGCCGTTACTTAACCGATAAGCTGAAGGTTGGCATTGCTGGTTTTGCAACGCTGGGTCGACATAACTACATGTACGTCGATCGGAATATGGCAACTGACCCCTATTTTCGATTAGCCAACGAAGATAATCGCGGGGTGTATGTACCACTCAGTAGCATGCCTGCCAACGGCGCTGGTGACTGGTTACAGGGGCGCGTCAGTCAGAAATTAGGCCGCGTACTGGAGTTGAACAGCCAGGGCAAGGTCAATCAGTTTGCCGTTGTTGTCGATGCTACCTACCAGTATCTTAAGGATGGCGAAATTTCGGCAAGCTATACCTGGAATGACACTAAAGACAATACCTCATTTAACGGAAACGTAGCCAACACGGCTACCCTGTCGTTGCCGGTGAAGGATGATCCGCGGAATCTAAGCCAGATTACGTATTCCGACAACCAATTCCGCCATAAAGTAGTCGTTTATGGAACGTTTCCTTCGTTCTATGGTATCACGGTTGGCGTTCGTTATTCGGGTATTGGTGGAACCCGATACTCACTACTGTCAGGAGCAAACAGCAATGCCGACTTCGTTGCCGGAAACAACGACCTTGCCTTTATCTTCGATAAAAATAACGAGAGCGTTCCGACGAACATAAAGACCGGATTACAGGCTCTTATGGACAATCCGAATGCAAGTCAGAGCATAAAAGATTATATCAATCAGTATTCCGGAAAAATAGCGCAACGAAATGGTGGCATCAATAGCTTCTACGGCATATTTGACGTAAGAGCTAGTAAACGGTTCCGATTATACAAAACCCACAGCTTCGATTTGTCGGTCGATATCTTCAATTTCACCAACCTGCTCAAGAAAGCCTGGGGTGTAAACCAGTCGTTGGGAAGCCAGGCCCTCTATGCCTTAGGTATCCCGGCAACCGCTACGACACCTGCCGTTGCCGGATTTGACAGCGTCAACAAACAGTTTGTCTATCGAGTCAACACCGCGGGTGTTCCTACGCCATCGGGTGATCCATTCCAACTCCAGATTGGCTTACGCTACAGCTTCTAATGGCAAAAACAGCGAGGAGTAAAGCGATTGGACTGTTCTGCCTCCTCCTGTGCTCCCACATTCTGGTAGCTCAGGGTAACTTCGATCGGCAGGGCCATCGGGGGTGCCGGGGGCTGATGCCGGAGAACACAATTCCAGCGATGAAAAAAGCGCTTGATCTGGGCGTTCAGACGCTGGAACTGGATGCTGTAATCTCAAAAGACAAGCAGGTCGTGGTATCGCACGACACCTACATGTCTTCGCACATTGCGTTAAGACCAGATGGAACGCCGGTTACCGCTGCCGAAGAAAAGACGATTAATTTATACCAGCTAACCTATGCTGAGATAAAGAAATTCGATGTAGGCAGTAAACCACATCCTGAATTTACTCAGCAACAGAAGCTGGCGGTTTATAAACCGCTGCTTTCCGTATTGATCGATTCTGTCGATGCGTATGCGAAAGCAAAGGGATTGCCCCTGCCCATGTTCAACATCGAGATTAAATCAATGCCGGCCACCGATGGTGTGCACCATCCTGCCCCGCAGGAGTTTGTCGATCTTGTTCTCAGCGTCTGCAAAAGCAGGAATCTGGGCAAACGGTTAACCATACAGTCTTTTGACGTTCGACCCTTGCAGTTGATTCACAAGCAATATCCAGCGGTTAACCTGTCTTATCTGACGGCAAACACAAAATCACTGGCAGATAATATGGCTGCATTAGGCTTCACTCCGTATGCTTATAGCCCATATTATAAAACGGTAACGAGTGAAACCGTCAAAGCCTGCCATGAGCAGAAAATGGTGATTATTCCCTGGACGGTAAATACAAAAGCCGAGATCGAGAGCCTTGCCAAGCTTGGCGTAGATGGTATTATCTCCGATTATCCGAATCTGTTCTAATTTTATTGCCGCATAGCGTTACAAAAAAACTCAGCCAACTGGTCGGCTGAGTTTTTTTGTAACAGGACTTTCTCAAAAAGCCGTGCCACGGTTTGATTTACCCCGATAGGTAACCGTGGCACGGCTTTTTGAGAAAGTCCTGTGTATAAACGATTTTCAGGTTTGTTTTAGATCAGAGAGATCCGTTAATCAAGCTTCATTTAGTATTCTCAATAACCCACTGAATTTCTCGCTCGATCGAGTCAACCAGTTCTTTTTTCAGCTCATCGGGCAATACGCCCCATGTATACGTTTCGACCTCAAGCTGATTCGTAAATCGCCGTTCCGCCTGTAGTTTCAATACTTCCAGAATATCGTCCTGGGTCGATTGGAGCACGCCATAATTATTGACAAAAAGTGGTACATGAAAGTGCGCCCGCCACTCGGCATGATCATCGTTGAGGGCTGCCAGAGCATCCGGCAAATCCCGGAATCGTAGTAACGCTCCCGAACTGGCATGTCCGAATCCGCTTCGGGCAACCACCTGATGCAGATAGGTTGGTTCGTTGAACTCCTCGAATGCCTTTCGTACAGCCTCGCGGCCTTCAGGTGCTTCGGGGAATTCAGCTTTTAACGCTGCACTGATCTGGATTTTACCAACACGCAGGCCATATTCTTTTAATTTATCCAGCACATCGGCCGGACGTTCGTAGCCAACGGCAAAGTGGCAAACGTCATAGCACAGACGCACGTGTTCGCAAATACGGGCTTCGGCTTCTTCATCGGTCAGGCCAAACTGCCCCGTCAGTTGCTCAATACCCATTGGCAGCAAATAATCGGTGAACCAGGTAATAAACTCGTCAGCGGTTTCAATAACGCCATCGGGTTCAGGTTCCAGATCAAGATGCATTAACCGATCCGTTTGCTTTCGTAGTTGAATTAATTCGGCGACAACTTCAAGTACATTCTGGGTCGTTTGTGAGAAAATATAATCACGGGCGGCTGGTTGCTCCCATTCAAACCAATGCCGATACGACAGGGGCGATGTCGAAACGCCACCCTGAATGGCATTACCCAGTTCATCGACGGGCAATAGTACCGACAGAATCCGGAATAGTCGTTTGGTATACTCAACCCGCGCTTCGGTGGTCCAGTCGGGCGCATGGACCTGATCTTTAACGACCGTATCATGAAAGCCGCCGAACGGAAACCCATTCATCGTAAATACGTAGCAATCATTACTGGCCAGCCAGTGTTGAAACGCCACCAGATTTTCAGGAATCTCCAACTCTTCACTGGCTATGTTGGATAGGCGCAGACCAATACCAAAGGGTGCATCGGGCGATAATCGTTTTTTCAGTTCTGGAATCGCCTGCTGTAGAGCGGCAAAATGGTCGGTCCACGTTTCACCCGGATGGATGTTTGTGCAGTAGCCGAGGTGGCCAAGCGGTGTTTTCATACGAGTTGAACGTGTTGCTCCTGCTCTTTCAGGATAGCGATGGACTGACGAACCATTTCGGCGTCAATCTCGTGGACTTCAACGCCTTTTCCGATTCCCTGCAATAACATAATGGTAAGCCGTCCGCCAAGATGCTCCCGGAATTCGGCAAGTCCTTTCAGGACACCGGCACTGTTGTCGGCGTCGAGCATTGGCTGATAGAGCGAAAAGCCCAGTGTCCGCAACGTTTTCAGAATTCGGGCGGTGTCCGCGTCGGTGAGCCAGCCGAGCTGCTGCGAGTAAAGGCTATCGAGCGCAATACCAATGGCTACAGCTTCGCCATGTCGCAACTCAAAATTAGTCAGTTGCTCCAGTTTGTGCGCGCTCCAGTGACCAAAGTCCAGCGGCCGCGATGAGCCCATCTCGAACGGATCGCCCCCGGCAATGTGTTGGAGGTGCATTTCAGCACACCGATGGATTAAATAGTCCATCGGTGCCATTTCCCGTGCGGCAAGGGCTTCGGCGTTGGCTTCAATCCAGTCAAAAAACCTAGCGTCTTTAATGAGGGCTACTTTAATGGCTTCGGAGATACCCGCACGCCAGTCGCGATCGTCGAGAGTTGTCAGAAATTGACTATCATTGAAAACGGCTATGGGTGGTACAAACGTGCCGAGGAAATTTTTTTTACCCCGATAATTGACGCTGTTTTTCACACCCACTCCTGAATCATTCTGCGACAGAACCGTTGTCGGAATGCGAATATGACGAATACCCCGGTGCGCTATTGCCGCGGCATAGCCTACCATATCGAGAACAGATCCGCCACCAATAGCCACCACGTACGAATGCCGGTCAATACCGTAACGATCGACAGCATCGACGATCTGTTCAACCAGAGCGGGGTCGTTTTTCGCTACTTCACCACCCGGAATAACGAGCAGATCTGTTACAGGTTCAACAACATCGGCATACTGTTTAAAATACGTTTTAATGTCGGATAACAGGTTAGGATGTGTAGCCGTAACACCCGAATCAATCACGAACAGAATCTTTTTTCGCGTTTCGTTAGACTGTTGAGTAAGAAAATCGGCAAGTAATGGATTGGTTATGCTGAAAAGTTTTTCGGTAAAGAAAACGTTGTACGCGAATCGAACCGTGAAGGACTGCTGCAAATGGCTCATCTCATTATAAATTCACCCTGTCTGGAAAACCCAAAATTACCCAATAAACAACAGTATTGCTCAAAAAAGTCCATTACCTCTCATTCAATTGTCTTCTGAATTCAGTTGGCAGCTGCCCTTGGTGTTTCCGAAACAGTTTATTAAACGGCTCTCAGCTATAAATTCCAGCTTAAAGGTAATCAGTGAGATGGCTAGATTTTACTCTCGTTGTCGTGTTTCGACCAGCCTTACTTAGCCGGTTTGAGGAGGCTTTCGTAGTTAAAAAAAGGTTAGCTGTTCCGCAAGTAGTTCAATCCGGAGCCGATTAGCTTCGTGGATAGAGTACCGGAAATAAGTCGATGTGAGGATGTGGGGATGTTTCTTAAAACCGACAAAGCGAGGGCGGATCGCCGATACGACGGTTCACCGTGCGATGCTCTAAATCTCGTCGGTCAGGCCAAACGCGGTTTTGAGAAACCGCAGCGGTCAGGTTGAAGAACCTGACCGCTGCTCCAATATCCGCTTGCCCCATATTCAACTCAGTCAATCACCAGTACATGACTTTATATTTTACAGCTCCATATAGCCGCCAATAGACCGATAGGAATGGCGTTGCCAGTGTTGTCAATATCGTTTGTTTCAGATTAGCCCCAGTTACGTTATCGGGCAAATCGCGCCAGATCATACCGGCCGATAATATACCCCAAACGCCAAAGCCAACGGTTGACGTAATCACACTACCCGATAAAGCGCCAATAACGCCAACGGTCATCCCCAATACAGACGCATAATACTCAAGTATCAGACTCCGGTCAGTTTCAATACGTTGCCGGAACAACTCCGGGTGTCGCTTGTATAACAGTGCATCGTACCGATTCTTCCGCTCATTCGTTAACGAGGCATACCAGGGCGTTTCGCGCATGGGGTGAACAACAACCGCTTCCGGACATTTGCTGATCGGTATGCCCAACTGAATAAACTTAAACTGGAGGTCATTGTCTTCACGCCAGGCAAAATCAAATGCTTCTTCAAAGCCCCCCACGCGCTCAAGCGCCGATTTCCGGCAAAAACAGTTGGCTGAAATAAACTCACTCATTTCCAGATACGGCGTTCTGGGATTGTACTGTGTGGTCGTATCAGGCAACGTCAATCGTAGCTGCCCCGTCATGACCTGTGCCCCACGCTGAAAACCTGTCAGTGCTGAAGAAAGCCATTCAGAACTAGGAAGACAATCCTCATCCGTAAACGCAACAACGCGCCCTCGTGCGGCTCGCCATCCCCGATTTCGCGCTGCTGCAGGCCCCCGCGACTGAGGTTGGCCCAAATAACGAACCTCCAGTGGCCCACCCGACTTGGCGATCTGCTTCGTAAAAAGAGCGACAGCAGCTGCCGTTTCGGGCGAGTTTCCATCGTCGACTACAATGATCTCATACTGATCGCGGGAAAGCCGTTGCTTACCCAGTGCATCGAGGCATTTTAGAAGCAGAGCCGGTTGCTGATACGTTGGTATCACTACCGAAAAGTCGGGTATCATAGTTAAGGTTATTTATGTTGTTTATGCCCTTTGGTTACATGATTTCGGCCCGCATATACCAGCACGAATTGTGTAACCAAAAAAAATGTGAATAGCTGGTTTTCAGCGCATAACGAATATTCCAATAAAGACGTTTACCCCATTTGGCCGAACTGATTAAGCGGCAATTAAAGGTATCTTTAGTTCTGTTTTTGGTGACATTTCTTCTACAAACCGAACACAAACGTCAGCTTATTTAGCCTATAGCAAATTCCGCGCCGATGTACGCTTACAATTCAGTTTATTCATAACTATGACCCTTATTTTATCGTCTATAGGTTTAAGGAGTAACTGATCAGCAAGGATTCTATTAGTTTTGTAAGATACCTACACAACCTGTTTTTTATGATTGCACTCATCACCGGCGCTACTTCGGGTATTGGCCGCGCCACTGCCGAAGCTTTTGCGGATCTCGACTATCGCCTTATTCTGTGTGGACGTCGTCAGGAACGGCTTGACGAATTGCAGGAATACCTTGGCGCACAAACGGCTATCGTGACCCTGAATTTCGATGTACGCACCTGGGACGAAGTTGAGCACGCTATCCGCACCTTACCCGACGAATGGAAAGCTATCGACATTTTGATTAATAGTGCTGGCAATGCACATGGCATGTCACCGATTCAGGACGGCGACCCTGCCGACTGGGACCAGATGATCGACGGTAATGTGCAGGGACTGCTCTATGTCTCGAAAGCCGTAATGCCGGGTATGGTCGAACGGAAGCGGGGCCATATTGTCAATATCAGCTCGGTTGCGGGCAAAGAAACGTATGTGAACGGAGCCGTTTATTGTGCCAGTAAAGCTGCTGTTGAAGCCATCAGTACTGGTATGCGACTAGACTTGATTCAGCATGGAATCAAGGTCACCAACATTGCTCCCGGCGCAGTAGAAACCGAATTCTCAGTCGTCCGTTTCAAAGGCGATAGCGAACGGGCATCCAAGGTTTACGAAGGCTTTGCGCCCCTCACGCCCGACGATATTGCCGACGCGATTGTCTACGCCGTAACAGCACCCGCCAACGTTACCATTGCCGATATGACCATTCTGGCTGGTGCACAGGCCGCAGCGACAACCATCTACCGAAAGTAAATTGATCGGGTTTTGTTTCGGTACCTTTGAGGGAAGTCGAAACAGAACCCGATTTGTTACTGGTGTAAGTTGCTGAGAAGATTATTTACTTTTATAAAAGTTAACCAATAGGTAGCTAACGGCCACTATTAGCAACAAACCACACCCAGCTTTTCTCTACGCCATTCCTATCAAAAGTCGCACTTTTTTCGTATATTTACTCAATTGTATTAGCTTCGATTACAAGCCTTTTTAACGTCTGAATGATTGCTTACTTAGACGGAGTGCTGGCCTACAAAGAAACGACGTACGTCATTATCGACGTGCATGGTGTAGGATACGCAGTCCATATCTCCCTCCAAACCTATTCGACACTGCCCGGCGGTGGCGAACGGGTTAAATTATTTACGCACCACCTTTTCCGCGAAGACGCTCAGATACTATACGGATTTGCCATCGCCGACGAAAAAGCACTGTTTCTGGATCTGATTGGCGTTTCGGGCGTTGGTCCGAACACAGCGCTGGGTATGCTATCGGCGATGCAACCAGCCGACCTGCGGCTGGCCATTCTGGGAGAGAACGTTCGGGCGGTACAGGCCATCAAAGGTATTGGTGCCAAAACGGCCCAGCGCATCATTCTCGAGCTACGCGATAAAATGAAAAAATCGGGCGTTGTTCCCGACGGTCCGACGTATCGTCAGCAACCTGCGGGCAACCCTGTTCGCGAGGAAGCACTGGCGGCCTTAGTCGCACTGGGCTTTCCGAAACCAACAGCCGAGAAGAGTGTAGACGATGCCCTGAAAGCCGATCCAAATCTGAGTGTAGAGGATGTTATCCGGCGAGCATTGCGGTAGACTTTTGCTGGCAACGTCAATTATGATCAGTTCTGCTAAACTAAATTTAGGCATATAGCCCTCCACTACCCTTACATGGTTTGATGGCCAATTTTGACAGGAATTTAAGTCGCCTGTGATTCTCACCTGATTAGTGTGCCAGTTTAAGTTTGAAGATTGGTCATTCATTTGTTAATTCTTCCCCTTCCAATACTTGCTCTGGCGCTAAGCTATTGAATAAACTTTGTAGCCGAAATAGGTTGTACTCATTCCGCTATTCTTTAATCTTCTGCTGGTTCTTCTAAAGAGTAAGAACCAATGAACCAAAAGACATTCATCCCTTAGGCTTCCATTAAAAGATTTAACAAATGAGTTGTATGTCGGTTTCTAGGTCGGGAGAAATCTAAAACTACCTAGTTGACATAAGCCTACTTATCCAATGTTTTAGAAATAAACTCGCTCATGTTATCGACTCGAATCCGCTTGGGAACTACCTGCTGATCTGATTTCAATTGATACACTGCCGTTACCATGTTATTTCACTTCAAGGATTGGCCTGCGCGAATCGCCAAACACTTGCGGCTAAGATTATCTACTAGATTAAAGGCCCGAAACTCATGCCCTAGCATTCATGACAGTTAAAGATCAGGGCGTTGTAAGCGGTGTGCTGCCGAACGATTTCACTTAAGGTGTTTACTTCGCAATTGGGTTCTTCTAATAAACACATATGGCTGTCTTTCCGGCCTTCTCAACGAAAGAGCGTAAAGATCTACCAGAATCCGTACCTAATCGATTTACTTGACTCGATGTTGAAGTATAGTTCATCTTGTCAGCGTGAATTGAAGTGTAAGGATGATCGACGAAAGAGAATTACCCACAGACACATCGAGCCAAAGCTCGATAACTCTCCATCAAACTTAGAACCAGCGTTCTTTGTGGGGCTGGTATTTAAAGCTTTTTTAGCACATCTTGGAGCATCTGTTTATTAAGCTCAGATCGACTACAAGTTGTTTCAACTGACGATTTTCTTTTTCCAGTTAATGCAAGTTACTCCTAAACTACCATGCTTTTTTCCAATTGTAAAAGGAGGCTTCTCTGATACCCATTTTGCGACATACACCCCGGCAATGGCTACTCCAGTTTCAGCTTGCTTGAGAGCAAATACGATCTGAGTCTCGGTAAACTTAGTTTTCTTCATAGCAATTGTCCTATTGTTAATGTACGACAGTTGCCCAATTTCCTACTTTACAGCGGAACGCCTTTCTGAGAAGAGATCAGTTTGCGTAAGTCCTAATAAGAGAACCAACATTAGCTTATAGCAGAATAGTAGCGGAAGTTAAATATAATTAATAAATTAATTTGGATACATATAAATATTCTATTTTGTTTGTATTGTACTATTACCAAGAAGGGAGTAGTCAAATCAACTATTATTATCCATAACAATAAAAACATTACTATGAAAAAGACTTTCAAGTTTTTAATCTTTTCTTTATGCTTGGGAACACTAGTAACAAGCTGTGACAAACAAGTAGACAAAGATTTGAAACCAACATCTTCTGAGAAGGATTTTCAGAGCGAAGTAGAACAGTTAGAAAAACAAACTGGGGTTAAATACTTTAAAAAAGATGTAATTTTGCGTGATAATGACAATAATAACGAGGTTGTTATGCGGTTCGCATCAACTGACGAATCGGTGTTAAGTAACTATTTACAAAATACCAATTTAACTCTCGAACCTGTATTTGCTAAGTCTGTACAGAAAACGGAATCAGTTTCTTCTAAATTGGGAAGCACTTCTAAATATGAGAGCCAAGCAGCTATTAGTGTTGAAGCTATTTCAATTAAACTTCAAAAAGGAGCAATAGGTTACATACTAGCAGCTAAGACAAATTCTTTACGAAAAGGAGATAAAAATACTCGCCCCGCTTGGCTCAGCCAGCATTTTGAAATGATAAGTCCTGTTTGGCCTGAGAGCTTTAGTATAAATATAAAAACAGCAGATGCAGTTCAATTAGGATGGGATTGTAAGGATCGTTGGTATACAGGTTGGTATAATTGTGATGGTGGTTATAGAATGCTTGCAGGGCCTAGTTGGTTCTCACAAGGAGTAGATGGTCCATACAAAGTAAAAGTCCATGTTTGGTGTGATTTGGGCTCTCCTGAAGGTTGGGAGGTTATATTTTATGCCTAATAATGGCTCAAACATAGCATTACTCGCATAAACATTGTAGCGGCAATCATTATTAAAATCACTAGAAAAATAAATTTTTCTAGTGATTTTAATAATGAAGCTGTTTAGGATAATGCAAAAGACTTCCAAAGAAGGGCGAAATTTGAGCCGGGCCGCCGGGCGGTGCGAAACACAAATTCTAGCCTTTCATGGAAGGCTTGGACAAAGTTACGAGTGAAAAATGGATACTGCCCTACCTGAGCTTGGGCCAGCGCGGCAAAGACATTAAAGTGGAGATGAGCACCTTGATTGATGCCATTTTGCACAAACTCAAAACAGGTTGTCAGTGGAGGCAATTGCCTGTTAAACCGTTTTTTGATGACCAAACACTGACTTGGCAAGGTGTCTATTACCATTTCAACGAGTGGCGTAAAGATGGGTCCTGGAAGCGAGTTTGGCTCAATGTGTTGAGACTCAACAAGCGATTTTTGGACTTGTCGAGTCTCCAACTTGATGGCTGGCACACCCCAGCCAAAAAGGGTGGTCAGGCGGTAGGCTATCAAGGCCGCAAAGCGGCTAAGACAACGACGAGTTTGTTTCTGGCCGATAACACGGGCCTGATGCTGGCTTGTGCTACCCCACAAGCCGGTAATCATCATGACCTGTTTGAGATTCAGAAACTTTTTGAGGAATTGTGTCTGCTGCTGGAGTCGGCCAACATTAATCTTAAAGACCTGTTTCTCAATGCCGATAGTGAGTTCGACGCCCAGAATTTGCGCCTGAGTTGTGCCAACCGAGCAAGCAACGCCAACAGTGGGGTCAACCCCCGTTCGGCCAATGAGCCGGCGATAGAATGGGGCTATTTTGACGAAGAACTCTACAAACGGCGTTCTGTGCTTGAACATGCCAAGGCTTGGCTTGACAGTTTCAAGACCCTGCTTGTCCGTTATGAGACGAATGTAGAGAATTGGCTCTGGTTCCATTGGTTGGCCTTTGTGGTGTTATTTTTGAGAAGAATCAACCGAAAAAAGAAATCCTAAACAGCTTCAATTATTGCCGCTACAAAATATTGTCAAAAAATTAAAACTGTTGATTCATCGCTTCCTAGGCTTTCAGCCAGCCTTCATAATCCACACTTAATTGACGTTAATGAGTCAGCCAAGTGAACGTTGGTTACACCACTCACCTTCTGGTAAAAGAACAAACATTTTGATACCAAATAACTTACAAAGAATCTGCAAAATCCACTAATAAGTCTACTTAGCCTGTGTTTCATACTCGTTACCATAGCCCGCATCAGCAAAAATGATGGCCAAACGTGGAAAATTGATTCATAAGCGATTCAAACCAGTTCTTCGGTGTTCGTTAATGTCGACTCGGTGAACCACAGCAGCCAGCCTAGCATATCAACAATAAAATGAAGTTTTCACCCTTTCACCGACTTAGTCGCATCATAACCTCGCTCGACCAACATCGTTTTTACATATTTGTGAGACCAGGATAGGTAATGATGGACTCAGGCTATTTTATATTAACAATCAACCCATTATAATTCATATGAATATTGTGACCCTCAATCATAAACTATACTTATCAGCCGATTGCACTTCAGTGTAATGAAAAGGCCCCAAGCAACTCGTGGTTGTCCAGTAACGTAAACAGAGAGTCCACTTTTGGGGATATGATTAAGGCCATCTATAATCCTTAGAAAACTTATGATGCCCAAAAATGCCTAGGAAGTTAGTATCCTGAAAATAATTATATGTTGTTATCAAGTCAATCGCTTGCGGAGTATAGCTAAGTGTGTTAAATACGGCCCTCGACTACTATTGTAAGACCATATATTGAGTATCTATCTATCAATCTATTTCCTGACTAATTAGGAGAATTGTTGACCAAACCAGAATAGCCCGTAATTATTACTTAAGTGGAATCAATACATTTATTATCGATTAGGAAAAATAAATCAGGAATTAAAATCCGATGAAATTCGCCTAATTTTACGATCGGTCGAACGGAAACAACAACTCATGAACGTTTGTTTGCTCTTCTTTTAAAAAATCTATCAATCGATTAGACGATTGGCTCGATTTTGGCCGTTTAAGGTAAGGCGTCTGAACGCACTACCACTACCGAACCTGAAAGTATCGTCAATGGTGAACCCTTACCTTGTTCACAAATACTTAATGAATACCTGTTTCCCAGCCGTAGGGAGAATTGTGTTTACACGAAACAGGACGCTAATACCCATACTATGGATTGTACTGGGTACTGGTCTGGCTATAGCTCAAAACCAGCCTACCCCTACCCGACGGGGAGCCGCTGGCCGTCGTCAACAGGCCGCTCAGGATTCTGCCCGTGCCGAAGCCCGGCGACGGGCCACGATGCGGGCCGATTCGATCAAACAGGCTATTAAAGACCGAACGGATAGCATTAGGGCTGTTCGTAGTGCCAATCGACGGCCAACCGTCAACTGGCCAGACCGGCGTGCCACGCGTTTTTCAGAACGGCCATCCCGATCGCCCTTTATTCTGCGTGACCCAAAAGGTGTTTCGACCGACTTTCATTTTGACCCCGAGGGCAAAGTCAATATTGCAGAAAGGGTTCGTTCGGGCGTATCACTGTCAGGGCCTCCTACGCCAAACAGCGTACAGGGACGAACGAATATTGCCACACCGGGCAGTTCGACGGCTGTATTTCCGGATGCAGCTGCACCGAGTACTACGCCCCCAGGCACGATTTCACCCGGCATTCCTGTACCCGGTCTGGCACTCCCACCCTCGCAGTTTGGAATGCCATACCGACCCTCTGAGTCGGTTCCCCTATCGACCTATAACCAGCTTCAGAACCAGCGCGTCGGGCAAAACGTACTGCGTGAGTATAGCGCCCGAAGCGAAGGGCAAAGCGCGGTAACTGGCCGGGGGTTAATACCCAAATTAGAACTCCCTCCGGTTATTGATCGATTATTTGGGGGCAGCAACATCGATTTTAAACCCAATGGTTTCGTTACCCTCGATTTTGGCTACCTCTATCAATTTATCGATAACCCCGTACTGCCCATACGCCAGCGACGGAACGGCAATTTCCTCTTCAACGAGCAGATCAGTATCAATTTCAACGGTAAAATCGGTGAAAAACTGGGCGTATTAGCCAATTTTGATACAAAAGCGAGTTTCAATTTTGAGAATGCGTTAAAAGTAAACTATAAACCTGGTGGTGGATTACCAGCCTTCGGCACAGGCCAGGGCCTACCTAATCTACCTAATTTACCGACCACCCCAAACCTGCCGGGTGTTCCGGGAGCCAACGGGAGCTTACCCGGTTTTACGCCCCAGAACGAAAGCATTTTGCAGGGTCTGGAAGTTGGTAATATTAGCTGGGCCGTTAATAGTCAGCTGATTCCGGGGGTGCAGAACCTATTTGGGGTTAAATCGCAACTGCGTTTCGGCAAACTGAACGCAACCGTAGTGTTATCGCAGCAACGATCACGTAAGGCGGAAATCGTCTTACGGGGCGGCACTTCGAACCGGCCTTTTGAAATTCGGGCGGACCAATATGATGAAAACCGACACTTCTTCCTGTCGCAGTTTTTCCGGAATATTTACGAGCAATCACTTAAGTCGTTACCCCAGGTAACATCCGGTGTAAACGTTACCCGGATTGAAGTCTACGTCACGAACCGTACCAACACAACCGAATCGCTGCGGAATATTGTTGGCTTTCAGGATTTAGGGGAAGGCAATCCATACAATCAAACGAACGCCAATCTTCAGCCATTTTCACGCAATGCACGAACTCCTGCCGATAATGCAGCCAATGGATTATTTACCAAACTGACAGGAAATGCCAATGCGCCGTTCAGGCAGGTCGACCAAACCTCCGATCAACTTACCACTTCGTATGGTCTGGCCAAAGGAACGGATTATGACTTTCTGAGGGGCTCGAAACGCCTGACTGACCGTGAATACAAGCTTCAGGCCGACCTGGGTTACATTTCGCTGGTAACGCCACTGCGCAACGACGAAATTCTGGCGGTGGCTTATGAATACACCTATCAGGGACGTCGCTACAAAGTTGGTGAACTGACCGAAGACTATCAGTCCCGTAAAGATGACGAAGTGCTGGTTCTGAAATTGCTGAAATCGTCGACCATACGCAACAACCTCCAGTTGCCCATGTGGAACCTGATGATGAAGAACATTTACTCGCTCAACACGGCACAGATTGTTAGGCAGGGATTTCAGTTACGTATTATTTACAAAGATGATCTGACGGGTATCGATAACCCGAACCTTCAGGAAGGTCGCCTGACGCAGAACCGACCGCTTGTGCAGGTATTCGGTATGGATCGCCTAAACCAGCAACTAGACGCACAACCCGACGGCAATTTTGATTTTGTCGAAAATATTACGGTCGATAGTCGATACGGGAAGGTTATCTTTCCTGTGCTGGAACCCTTCGGCTCCTATCTGGAACGACAGTTTGGGGCTGATGAGGATGCACTAAAAGCGAAGTACGTTTTCAATCAACTCTACAAAACAACCCTGGCCGACGCGCAACAACAGGCTGATCGGAATAAATTTTTCCTGAAGGGATCTTTCCAGTCAGGCAGCGGTGCCGAGGTTCAATTGCCGTATGGTGTCAATGAACAGTCGATCACCGTAACGGCTGGTGGTGTACCACTCTCACCGGGTGCCGACTACGTTTTCGAGGCCCAGACCGGCCGCTTGCGTATCGTCAACGAAAGTGTCAGCAATTCGGGCCGCGAAATCCGGATCAGCTACGAACAACCCGACCTGTTCCAGAATCAGATCCGGTCGTTGATCGGTACTCACCTGGACTATACCATCAACCGCGACATAAGCCTTGGCTTTACGGCCATGCACATGAAAGAAACCCCCGCAGGTTATCTGACTCGGGTCGCGCTTGGTAATGAACCCGTCAACAACACCATTCTCGGACTAAGTGCCAATATTCGGAAAGATGTACCGGGTTTAACCCGGCTGCTGGATAAGCTACCGATGGTGCAAACGAAAGAATTGTCGACCATTCAGGTCAGCGGAGAAGTCGCTCAGTTGCTGCCCGGTACCAACCCCCGCGCCCGAAACGAAAGTTATCTGGACGATTTTGAGGCTGCCCGGACCATTTTTGACCTGACACGTCAGCCAACACGCTGGCGGCTGGGGGCAACTCCCCAACAGTTTCCGCAAGGTTCATTCCAGACTCCGCTGGAATCAGCCTATAACCGGGCCCGGATGTCGGTCTACTCCGTCGACCCGACTCTCTATACGCCCGGCTCGCAGGGTGTCGTATCGAATGTCGATCCGGATGAGGTCAAGAAAAACGTCTATGAACGGTATTTCCTACCGCAGGACTTGTTCCCCGGTCGGTCGGTTCGACCCGTCCAGCTACCCGAGAGTATTCTGGATGTATCGTATTTTCCGGCAGAACGGGGTATGTACAATTACAACCCCAACCTTGACCCGAACGGCCGATTACCCAATCCAAAGCAAAATTTCGGGGCTGTTACACGAGCGATTGCATCGGATATCGACTTCGATAATGCCAACATTGAAAACCTTACATTCTGGCTCATGGACCCCTTTGTTCAGGGCACTGCGGGGGTAGTACGGGGTAGTGGCGATCCTACCGTTCAGAATACGAACAACACAACCGGTGGTAAGCTGATCTTCAACATCGGCGACGTTTCGGAAGATGTCATTAAAGACAGTCGTTATGAGTTTGAGAACGGTTTCCCAATCGATTCAACGGTTAATTCACGCAATCCAGGAACGGAGCAAACTGCCTGGGGCCGCGCACCGAATCAACAGTTTGTCACAAACGCTTTCCAGAGCGGAGGTCGCGACAGGCAGGATATTGGTCTGGACGGTTTAGGGAATACAGCCGAAAAGACCCGTTTCCAGAGTTATTTAAATACGATCCGGACCAGAGTTACCAATCCAACGGCGCTTTCTGCCATTGAACAGGACCCGGCTGGTGATGACTTTAAATTCTACCTGGGCGAAGAAGCCGACCAGCAGAGATACATCGTAGCCCGGTATAAAAATTACATGGGCATGGAAAATAACTCGCCCGAAAATACGTCTACGAATCAGTTTTTAACTCCAGCGTCGTCGACATTACCCGACATTGAAGACCTCAACATCGACAATACGATCAACGATACCGAAGCTTATTATGAATATGAACTTGATCTGCGTCCGGGCAAACTGGCCGTTGGTCAGAATAAATATATTGTCGATCAGGTGACGGTTCAATCAGACAATGTGCCAGGAGGTTTTGTTACCTGGTATCAGTTCCGGATTCCGATTCGGGAGCCAACACGTAAAGTAGGGGGTATCAATGGCTTTAAATCCATGCGATTTATCCGGATGTACATGACGGATTTCGAACAGCCGGTTGTCATGCGGTTTGCGGAATTACAAATGGAAGCCAACCAATACCGTAAGTATACTGGAGACCTGAATCAGCGTGGTTTACAGGAAGTTCCAGAACCCTACGACGCCCAGTTTACTGTTTCGACGGTTAACATCGAGGAAAACAGCAGTACGCAGGCAGCTCAGCAGGGAGGAGAAAAATACATCTACACCGTTCCGCCGGGTTACGTTCGCGACCGCGATTATACACAGGTCAGTCAGGTCGAACTGAATGAACAGTCGATGCGCATGAGCGTAACCAACCTGCGCGACGGCGACTCGCGTGGTGCTTTCCGTAATACGAACATGGACTTGCTGTTCCGCGAACGGATCAAGATGTTCGTTCACATGCACAATCCCGATAAAGAAGACGGTCAGGTATCCGCTTTCGTTCGGTTAGGCACCGATTATACGGATAACTATTACGAAATCGAAATTCCGAATCTCATCCATACTCCGCCGAACCTCACGGGTGATGCGGCCACTGATGAAGCGTTACGCCTACAGGTCTGGCCCGAAGCCAACAACCTGGATCTGGCACTGGAGGAACTGATCAATTTGAAAGCGAGTCGCAACCGCGAGCTTACCCGCCGAACCTCACTGCCCTATAGCCTGATGTCGGCCGACGGGCATTATAGACTCACGGTAGTTGGAAATCCGGATTTGAGTGCAGTGCAGTCAGTCATGATCGGGATGCGAAACCCCAGGATAATTGGCGATGGGGAACGACCGAAGTCATTTACAATTTGGGTCGATGAGCTACGGGCATATGGCTATGATCAGCATGCCGGGATGGCTGCCATTGGGTTTGTGAACATGAAACTGGCCGATGTGGCAACCGTAACGGCTTCCGGCCGAATAACGACCTTTGGCTTTGGTGGTGTACAGACTCGTATCGGTGATCGTGCCCGCGAAACAACCTCGGAATTTGGTGTTTCATCGGCGATCTCACTGGACAAATTCCTGCCGCAAAACTGGGGATTCCGGATTCCGTTGTATGTCAATTACGATCACCGGAATGTAGATCCTCATTTTGACCCGCTAGACCCAGATACGCCCCTGGAAACGTCGCTGTCAACAAAAGCCGAAGGAAACGAGCGGAATAGCTATCGCCAGTTAGTGCAGGATAATACCACACGAAGGGGCTATAACTTCTCAAACGTTCGAAAGGTAAAGACCAGTCCAACTGCGAAATCACATTTCTACGATTTCGAGAACCTGTCGTTTACCTATGCTTATAACGACATGAAGCGGACCAACATCCTGACGCAGGAGTATCTGCAGCAGCAGACGCGTGGTGGTATTGCGTATACGTATAGTGGTCAGCCCAAAACGTTCGAGCCATTCCGGAATAAAGCCTCTTTCGATGCGCCTTACCTGCGCTGGCTGAAAGATTTTAACCTGACCCCATTGCCAACGCTCGTTTCGATTCGAACGGATATGGACAGGAGTTTCATTAAAACACAACTCCGCTCTTCGGACCTGACAACCAATGGTATAGCGCCACAATACGAAAAATATTTCCTGTTCAATCGGTATTATGATCTGACATGGAACCTGACTCGAAGTCTGGTACTAACGTATAAAGCGCAGGCTAATGCCATTATTGACGAACCGGCGGGCGACATAAATACGCAGGCCAAACGCGATTCCATTATTAATAGCATCAAACACCTGGGCCGGATGAAGAACTTTGTGCAGGACATCCGGGCTACCTATCGTTTACCGCTCGACAAAATTCCGCTACTCGACTGGATGTCTGCCGATGCTATTTATGGGGTTGGTTACCAGTTTCAGGCAAACTCATTTGGTGTTGCTGACTCGTCGGGCGTGCCGTTTGGAAACATCCTGCGTAACAATCGCGAACGGGGTGTTACGGGCCGTGTCGACTTGATTCGGCTTTACAACAAAATCCGTTACCTGCGTTTTGCCAATACGCCCTCCCCTATCCGCAAAAACTTCGCCCGTAACCCCGGTGATATTGAAGATATTGAGCGAAGTGAAAGTAAGGTCCTGAAAAACTTCACGCGGGCACTTTTAACCGTGCGGGGCATCAATTTCTCCTATACCATTCAGGAGTCTACGATTCTGCCGGGCTTTCTGCCTACACCCAGGTTCTTTGGTTTAAGTCGTGAAAATGCCCCCGGACTCGGGTTCGTTTTGGGCGGTCAGGATTACAACATTGCTTACAAAGCGGCCCAGAAAGGCTGGCTATCGCCGAGTACGGTGCAGAATACGGCTTTCCAACAGACAATTGCCAAAAATTTCAGCGCCCGAACTACCCTGGAACCATTCAAAGATTTCAGGATGCAGGTCGAATGGCGGCTAACGCGCTCGGACGCCTATCAGGAATATTACCGACCAGCCACGCAGGGTGGGCCTTTTGAGACGCAGTCACCTGTCCGAAACGGTCAGTTCAGTATGTCGTTCTGGTCATTCCGAACAGCATTTATCGGTCTGCGGAAAGATAATACGTCACCGATTTTCGATCGTTTTGAAGAATATCGCCAATATTTTCTCGACCGTCTGACGAACCTCAATAAAGAAGGTGTTGGCCAGTATACAAAGACATCGCAGGACGTGTTGATTCCGGCTTTCTTTGCTGCCTATAGCGGACAACCGAAAGAGAAGGCGCAACTGTCACCCTTCTATAGTTTCCCACTGCCCAACTGGCGAATCGATTATAATGGCCTGTCAGGGCTGGATTTTATTCGAAAGAAATTCAGCGCTTTTACGATTACCCATAGCTATTCATCAAACTACAGCGTCGGCAATTTCATTTCCAATCTCGAATATGGGGCTGCCTACGTAAACCTGGCTGTGCAGAACTTTTCACCGGCGGCCATCGTAAATCAGTTGAATCAGTATGTGCCTGTGGTTGCCATGAGTACGATCACCATGTCGGAGAAATTTGCGCCAATGCTTGGGGTTCAATTCCAGACAAAAAGCCGCGTTACTGGCCGACTGGAATACAACCAAAGTCGTGATATTGCGCTGAGCCTGTCGAACTCGCAGGTAGCCGAATTGAGCAATAAAGACCTGACGGCTTCGATTGGCTTTACTCGTCAGAATGTGCGGATTCCGTTCCGCATCAATGGTGCCTATAAACGGCTCAAAAACGACCTGACTTTTTCCTGCAATGTAACGTTCCGGGATACCCGCTCCATCCAACGGAAGCTGGACGCCGAACAGATAATTACGGCTGGAAACGTAAACTTCCAGTTACGTCCGCAGATCAGCTATATCGTAAATCGCCGGTTAAACTTCAATTTCTATTTCGACCGGACGTTCAATGATCCGCTGGTGTCGAACTCGTTCCGGCGGGCAACCACGGCGGGTGGCATTCAGGTGAAGTTCAATCTGGCCGAATAACGGCATTGGCTATTTGTAGAGACCGGAACAGCACGTTTCGGCACTACAAATAGCCAATGCCGTTTGTAATGCCCAACAGACGGCAACGTATTTTGCTGATAAGCATATTGCTCAACGGTTACGGATCATCGCTTGTATTGAGCCGAAATCGATATGCTATTTTTTGCTAATCGGCTTAAGCGTTGGCAATAACTGGCAGGCTCCCAACGCTCATAGCAAACCCATCTCCCTGCCGAAAAATTGCTTTACAATTCGGTCAACAAAGTTGACCGTTTGCTGGTTGACTTTATGTACATTAACAAAAGAGACCATGAACTACAATTTTCTCGGTAACACCGGAGTCCAGGTGTCCGAAATCTGTCTGGGTACCATGACCTTTGGTGGTGATGGCCATTGGCAGGCAATTGGTGAACTCCAGCAGGATAGTGTCAATGAGATTATCAAAACCGCTGTCGATGAAGGTATTAATTTCATCGATACCGCCAACGTTTATTCATTCGGAAAGTCAGAGTCGCTTTTAGGCGAGGCTCTCAAAAGCCTGGGATTATCGCGAAGTGAGCTCGTTATTGCAACCAAAGTTCGGGGGCGAATGGGCGAGGGCAAAAACCAGGTTGGGCTGGGCCGTTTACAAATCATTCAGCAACTGGACGACAGTCTGAAGCGGTTACAGACAGACTATGTCGATTTGTACCAGATTCATGGTTTCGATTCGTCAACACCATTGGAAGAGACCATGCGTGGACTGGAAGATGTAGTGCGCAGTGGTAAAGTTCGCTACATTGGCTGTTCAAATCTGGCTGCCTGGCAAATCATGAAAGCAAATGGTATTGCCGACAAGTATGGCTGGAGTAAATTTGTTTCAACCCAGAATTATTACTCCATTGCCGGTCGCGATCTCGAAAACGAAATCGTACCACTGGTGCAGGATCAACAGATGGCCATCTTGCCCTGGAGCCCATTGGCCGGTGGTTTCCTTTCGGGTAAATACACGCGTGATAATAAGCCCGCCGATGGGTCACGTCGTCTTAGTTTCGATTTCCCGCCCATCGATCAGGAAAAAGCCTACGATATTATCGAAGTCATGCAACGCATTGGCGAAGATCATGGCGTATCGGTAGCGCGTATTGCCCTGGCCTGGGTTCTGGCTAAACCGGGCGTAACGAGCGTGATTATTGGTGCTAAAAATACGGATCAACTAATCGACAATATTAAAGCGGCTGATCTCAGTCTGACCACCGAGCAGTTGGAACAACTCGATGAAGTTAGTGCCCGGCCCAAGCCATATCCTCAATGGATGATTGAGCGTCAGGGCCGCGACAGGCTGGCTCCCGCTAGTTTTTCGCCTACCCAGTCGACGATGGTCAAGTGAAGAAAGGCTGATCCATTGGAGTGAGCACAGTGCATTGCCATTTGCAAATCCGAGCTAGTCTACCGTATTTTGTGCGTATAAATCAATCACCCCGCAATGAATTTTCCTGCAGAACTGAGTTATACGGAGGATCACGAGTGGATTCGGATAGAAGCTGATGGCACAGCCTTAATCGGCATTACGGACTTCGCGCAGCATGAACTGGGCGACATCGTCTATGTAGACGTTACTACCGTTGGGCAATCGCTCGCGAAAGGTGACGTTTTCGGTTCGGTTGAAGCGGTTAAAACCGTATCTGACCTCTTTTTGCCAATTGAAGGTGAAGTATTGGAGCTAAACCCAGCGATCGAAAAGTCACCCGAATTACTGAATAGCGACCCCTATGGCGAAGGCTGGATCATTCGTGTGAAACCAGTCGACATCAATCAGAACGACGGATTGCTAAAGGCGGATGCCTATCAGGAATTGGTTGGTGCCTGATTCACTCTTTGACAAAACTTGAGAAGGCTCCGCCAGGCTGACCGCCCGTGGAGCCTTTTTTATACCTATATTTTACCCCATATCCCCCTCTTCATGAAAATAAAGAAGGGTGAAGGTTATGCAACTCTTACTTCGTTCCGCCCGTATTATAGACCCCGCTTCGTTGTTCGACGGACAGCTAGTTGATCTGTTCATTATAAACGGCCTGATCCGGCAAATCGGCATTAACCTACAAGTCGATGAGGGCGTTCGTATTGTAGAAGTCGACAATTTACATGTGTCCCCAGGCTGGGTAGATATGCGCGTATCAGCGCAGGACCCTGGTTTTGAGCACAAAGAAGACATTACAAGCGTATGTCAGGCCGCAAAAGCCGGTGGTTTTACGGATATTGTGGTCCTTCCCAACACACTGCCTGTCATTGATTCGAAAGGACCACTGGGCTACATCCGGCGTATGGCCGAAGGGCAGCCTGTAAGCGTCCATGTTACGGCGGCTGTAACAAAGAAAGCGGCTGGAGAAGACTTCACCGAAATGCTCGACCTCCACCACGCCGGAGCCGTAGCGTTTACTGACGGAACTCATACGCTTCAAAATCCAGACCTGTTTCTCAAGACATTACAATACCTTCAGCCCGTTGATGGCTTACTGATGAATCGGCCCGAGGAAACGCTGCTAACGCTTTTCGGGCAAATGCACGAAGGCATCCAGAGTACGTTGCTTGGCCTGAAGGGGATTCCTGCTCTAGCCGAAGAATTAATGGTTGAGCGGGATTTACGGCTACTGGATTATGTGCTGGGAGCGGATAATACGCATGTCCGCCCTGTTCTTCATTTCTCGACCATTTCATCGGCTCGTTCGGTTGAACTGATTCGTCAGGCAAAGGCCAACGGTACGCCTGTAAGTTGCGATGTTGCGGCTCATCAGCTTGTATTCGATGATTCAGCACTGGCCGGATTTGACACCAACCTGAAAGTAAATCCACCCTTCCGGTCAGTAAAGGATGTAGACGCGCTTTGGGCTGGCCTGGTCGACGGAACAATCGATGCAATTGTATCAGATCATACGCCACAGGACGCGGAAAGCAAAAATCTGGAGTTTGATCAGGCGGAGTTCGGCATCATTGGCCTGGAAACTGTTTTTGCGCTCGCAGCAACGCACAATCGAAACCTTTCGCTGTCTCAATTAATCGACAAGCTGACGATTCGTCCGAGGCATATTCTGAGATTGCCGTCCGTAACTATTGCGGAAGGTCAACCCGCCAGCCTTACGCTATTTGATCCAGCCGGAACCTGGGTTTATGACCAAACATTCTCTAAATCAAAAAATTCGCCCTTTTTAGGTCAGACGCTTACCGGACGTGTTATCGGGACTGTGCATCAGGGTCAATTTAACCATAATGCATGAAAGCTATCCTCGCTTATTTCAATCATCCGTTGTTAAAGATTCCGCTTCTTAGCGGGCTGGCTACGGGTGTTTTATGTTTTCTCTATTTTCTGGCGCTTTATGCACTGGGGATAGCGCCACTCGGCAATATTCGGGTTTTGGATTTCGGCATTCACATCATCATGATGATAGCTGCCGTTTGGTATTATCGAAAATACATCGGCCACGGCATGCTGCATCTTTGGGAAGGCATAACGATTTGCTACGTGCTGAATACCATTGCAGCTCTGGTGACCGCCTGGCTTATTTATTTCTTTGTGACCCAGGTCAATCCGGATGTCTTTGCTGAGTACGTCGTTAATTCTAAAAAATTACTGCTCGAAGGCAAGAAACAATTAGTTGATCAGTTTGGACCCGATACGTTCAACGACCAATGGTCAAAGGTTTCGAACATGACACCCGGTGTACTGCTTCCTGACGAGTTGACGAAAAAAACGGCACTGGCAGTACTGCCAGTCCTCATTATTTCGCTGATTTTCCGCAAGCAGGATTACAACGTTTTGCAGTAGATCTGACGACAAAAAACATTCTCCTTACACTGTTTTGTTAGCCTAGCCCGATACGAATATGAACGAACAACCCTCCTCCACCCGCATTGCGTTGAAATGGGGGCTCTTTCTCGGTTTAGCCCTGATCGCCATCACGCTGGTGATGTACCTCACCGATCAGGCAGGTAATGGCTGGTTTAATCTATTGACTCTCGTTGCTATGGTTGCTTTTTTAATACTGGCCATGCGAGACTATAGGACAAGTACAGGTGGCTACATGAGCTATGGCGAAGGGTTCGGTATTGGCGCACTCTTATCGGCCGTCGGAGGATTATTATCGGCTGCGTTTATTACTTTCTACAACGTCGTTATTGATCCTACTATTCAGCAACGGGCTTTTGAACAGGCACGCGAAAAGCTGGAAGAACAGGGAAAATTATCCGATGAGCAGATTGATCAGGCCCTCGAATTTTCACAAAAATTTCAATCACCGGGCTTTACCTTCATTGCTGGTGTGTTCGGTACGCTCATCTTCGGGGCTCTTTTGTCATTAATTATTGCCGCATTTATACGCCGGAATAAAACCAATCCGTTTGAATAAACAGGTAATTAGGTAACTTGGTAATTCAATTATAGTCTTTTCGTATATACTGTATAATTACCTAATCACTGTTTACATAATTAAAAACCCTGTGCTTGCCATTTTTCGCAAAGAAGTCAATCAGTTTTTCTCGTCACCTATCGCCTATATCATCATGGCTGTGTTCCTGACGGTGACAGGCTTATTGCTATGGGTATTTCCTGACACTAGCCTGCTTGAAAATGGTTATGCGGATATGGGTACTTTTTTCAACCTGACTCCCTATGTCATGCTGTTTCTTGTACCGGCAATTACCATGCGCTCCATTGCCGACGAAGTGCGTTCCGGCACGCTCGAATGGCTGCTGACTAAGCCGGTCAGTCGGTGGGGCGTGGTAGGTGGGAAATTTCTGGCGAGCTGGTTACTGGTTTTCGTGACGCTGCTGCCAACGCTGCTTTATTACATATCCTTATATCAACTCGGTTCACCGATTGGCAATATCGACTCAGCCGGTGTGTTTGGTTCATACATAGGCCTTGTTTTACTGGCTGGTGTTTTTGTTGCCATCGGTCTCTGGGCATCGTCACTCAATGAGAATCAGGTAGTTGCTTTTGTGCTGGGCGTTTTTTTTTCTTTTCTGCTTTATAGTGGTTTGAGCGCACTGGCCGGATTGTCAATACTTGGCAGTTTATCCTTCTATTTGGCCTATTTTGCATTAGATGAGCAGTATCGCGCCCTGGGTCGTGGCTTAATAGACTCGCGTAATGTCGTTTATCTGATTAGTTTAATGGCCTTCTTTTTGCTGATAACAGTAAATAGACTGAAGACAACCGTATAGAATTGAACTGATTAGAATGAATTATTTAACCATAACCCGTTGGCTGGCTATTGGCTGGACAATTATCATGCTTATTGGCTGCCTGACCCCTCATGATCAGGTACCCGGTGTTTTAATAACCTGGAGTGATAAACTGCTGCACATTGCCATATTTGCGCTCTTCGGATTACTCTGGATGGAGGCTGGTATTCGGCTAAATATCGTTATTATGGCCGGGCTGATTTTAGGAGGTTTGATAGAAGCACTTCAATATCTGTTACCTATTAATCGTAGTGCCGACTGGGCCGACCTGGCTGCCGATTTTGCCGGAACAATTGTTGGCGTAGTTCTGGCCCTTATCTGGTCGAGACTATACCCCAATCACCGTTTTTAAATTCTGGCCGTTTTGCGGCTGGCGTTTCAGAAAAATTCGCCAATTTGACCACTAAAATCATTGATCATTATGCACATTGGATTTATTGGCTTGGGTAAAATGGGGTTCAACCTCGTTGCTAACCTGGTCCGTCATGGCCATACGGTTGTCGGTTATGACATCAATGAAACACTGGTTGAAGCCGTTAAAGCAGAAGGTGCACAGGGAGTTACAACGCTTCAGGACCTGTATAACGCGTTACCCGAAAAACGCGTTTTATGGCTGATGATTCCAGCCGGTCCGCTCGTCGATAAAGTTATTGACCAATTGCTTGCCTATATGCAACCCGGCGATGTGGTTATTGATGGCGGCAATTCGCGTTATCAGGATTCTATCCGCAGACATGCTTATCTGCAAGAAAAAGGCATCGGTTTTCTCGATTGTGGAACCAGTGGCGGAATCAGTGGCGCATTGAATGGCGCCTGCACGATGGTTGGTGGAGATCCGGATGTGATTGAGCCATTACATGGTATATTTAGCGATATTTCTGTTGAGAACGGCTACCTCTACACAGGTCCGGCGGGTAGCGGTCACTTCACAAAAATGGTGCATAATGGCATTGAATATGGCATGATGCAATCCATTGCCGAAGGTTTTGAAGTATTGGAAAAGAGCCCATTTCCATTTGATTTTGAGGCCGTTGCACGCATGTGGAGCAATGGTTCGGTGATCCGCGGCTGGCTGATGGAATTAACCGAAAATGCCTTCAAAAAAGATGCAAGACTCGATGCGATCAAGGGAAAAATGTTTTCATCGGGCGAAGGAAAGTGGACCCTTGAAACGGCTCTCGACCTGGGCGTTCCAACTCCCGTCATGGCCCTTTCGCTCATTATGCGCTACCGTTCGTTACAAGATGACACCTTCACGGGTAAAGTGGTAGCGGCTCTTCGTAATGAGTTTGGTGGTCATGCTGTTGAAAAAAAATGAAATAAATAGACTAAACCAAGAAAAAAGATAAGGCTTTATTTATCAAGCAGTTGTCTTTATCGTTTCTTCTTAGTTCTTTTGTCTATTAAATCAATAGTGTTTCTAATGCTGGATTATTCAATTTGAATTCTTTTTTTTCGTTATAAGTATAGTCCAGGCAGTTTCGATTGTCGTACATACAACAATCGAAACTGCCTGTTTTTTTTATTGTCTTAACCCTTTAACCACCGTATCGTCTATGAAAGTGCTTGGCACCATACACGACCCTACATTTACGGGCCGGACTTATAATCGGCTTGACCAATTTTTCCTCCCCTACATTAAAGACGAACGTGACCTACCGTTCGTATATCTCACAATCCGCATAAGTTTTATTCTAATTCCGCTGGCGGCTTTGTTGTTTATGCCGTTTATAACCGGCTGGGTGTGGTGGGCCGTAGCTGCCATTCATTTTTATGTTAGCAATTTCGTTTTTAAAGGTCCATTCGGGCTCATGCTTCACTGTACGAGTCATCGCCCATTTTTCAAGGCCGAATACCCTCGATTGAATAACTATTTACCGTGGATACTGGCTCCTTTTTTCGGGCACACACCCGAAACCTACTACAGCCATCATATTGGTATGCACCATCCAGAGAACAATCTGGAAGATGACGACAGTAGCACAATGGAGTTCCAGCGCGATAGTCTTCGTAGCTTCCTGAGTTATTTTGGCCAATTTTTTGTGTTAGGCGTTCATAATTTACTGGGCTACCTCCGCCGAAAAAATCGCAACAAATTAGCGAGCCGGGCCATGACTGGCGAAATCGTGTTCGGTTTACTTTGTACCCTGCTGTGCTTTGTAAACTGGCCAGCAACTGTACTCGTATTCCTGCTTCCGCTATTTATTTACCGCATGATTGCGATGATGGGCAACTGGACTCAACACGCGTTTGTGGATTTTGACGATCCGGGGAATGCTTATAAAAATAGTATTACCTGCATCAATGTAAAGTACAATAAAAAATGCTGGAACGATGGCTATCACATAAGCCATCACATCCGTCCGGGTATGCACTGGACCGAACATCCAGTTTTTTTCCAGAAAACTATTGACAAATACGCTCAAAATCAGGCTATTATTTTTGATGGGCTGGACTTTTTGCAAGTTTTCTTTTTGCTGATGCGTAAACGATATGATGTATTGGCCAGCCATATGGTCAATGTGAACAATGCTTTTGCCGATGAAGACGAAGCAATTGCCCTATTGCGTCGACGGACGCAGCGCATTCAGGCGACGATGCCGATTGAAGTATCTGTAGCCTAACGAAAAAGCGGACGTTTGTCCGCTTTTTTGGTTTAAGATCGTTTTTCTACTAGCTGTTTCCGCCATCGATTCTGGCTTCGATGATCCGCTGAATTCCAGTTGGTACGTTCGTCAGGAAATTATAACCCGTTAGATCTTCCAACGCGTCAACACTAGTCATGTAGGCTCGCCAGGGTTTATCCGCAGCTGTTTGGTTATTTGGAATGTTGACGGCTATAATACGCGTATCGGTTGAAACTCGTTCAGCGTCATTCGACCCTGTTGGCAGCACGATGATTATTTTCCAGAGTGTTGCCGGAACGGTCAGATATCCGTTAGCAAGCTTGGTCATATAGCCGTTCTGACCAGTTCCTCCAGTGCCATAAGTTCCGGCAATAACATAGACTTCATTGCCCGTGGTCGTGAGTTGACGTTCATAATCTTCTAAACTTTTCCAGACCTCACGGTTATGTCGTGGAGCTTGTGGCACGATGTTGGATAGGAGAAACGTGGCTGCGTTATCTTCAGGCGAACTATCCCGATCGTCGGAAGGGCACAGGTGACCTCGGTCGAAACCGGTATTGGTATAATCCGATGTGCGGACCGCAAACCAATCCGTTGGAAGCGTTGGGTCGGGTCGAAAATCGTTCGTTCGGCGGCTATCACCTTTCCAGGCCGAGCTAAGGTGCCAGCTAACCCAGTTTGCAATACCCCGGCTGCGGCTGTAGGAAAGCACGTAAGCCGACTTTACGAGTAAGTAATTATTGGGGTCGCTAATCGACGCTTCACTCGGATTACCTAACGCCAGGTTGTCATCGCGAGTTGGTTCGGTCGAACCCTGACCGGTAGATTTCGGCGTGGCGGTTGGCAAGCAACCGTTGAGCAGTGTAATCAGGCTGAGCCCAACAAGAATACTTTTGAGTTGATCGTACACTTGAATTGATTTTACTGACATTCTTATGGAACTTTACCACTGAGAAAAAGTAACTTGAAACTACTTAGTCTCCATAGTTAGCGAAGTAACTACAATTTGCCCATAAAATAGACGAGTTATCTGCTGTCATGGCTAAAAAAAAACAACCTTCAGGACCAGGCCCGGATCGACCCGGCCCAGATCGGCCAAATCGCCCGGTGACACCCAAACCTGCTCTTACTCCTGCCAATAATCGCCCCATACCTGGCCGGTCAGCCGAGGCTACCCTGCGTCCACCAATCCGACCGACCGCACCTAAATCGGTAGACCCCCCATCAACGCCTGATTTACCAATTGAAGCACGCCAGATCATTTGGTGGCCGCTTGCCGTTTTGGCCTTACTTGGTTTTTTACTCTATGTGAACACATTTGGGCATCAATACGCACTTGATGACATTGCGGCAGTAGGTCAGAATTTATTCGTAAAGAAAGGCATCGCTGGTATTCCAGACCTGATGCGAACAGAATTCTGGCATTTCAGCAACATTTCACTTGGCTACTACCGACCCTTATCGCTGATCACATTTGCTATCGAGCAGGAGTATTTCAAAGATGATCCAAATATCAGCCACATGATCAATGCAGGGCTGTATGCGCTGACGGGTCTGGTGATTGGTGCTTTGTTGCAGAAGTGGCTGCCTGGTCAAACCATTACTTCTTTTCTGATCGGTCTCGTCTTTATTGCGCACCCGATTCATACTGAGATCGTTGCCAACATCAAAGGGCGTGACGAGATTCTGAGCTTTCTGTTTATTTCGTTGATGCTGCTCTCATACTGGCGGTATCTGGAAACAAAGCAATGGGGCTGGATCATAGGAGCTTGTGTATCTCTTTACCTGGCATTCCTATCCAAAGAATCGTCAATTGTCAGCCTGGGACTCATTCCAGCGATGCAATATTGGTTCGCCCGCCGAAACGTATGGCAATCATTGATCAGTTTATGGCCGTTCCTGATCGTAGCAGCGCTGTTCTTCTATCAGAAACAAAAAATGATTGGAACCCTGAGCGGTACGCCACCCGTCGACTGGGCTAACTATCCATACGCGATTGAAAAAACCCAGAAATCAACCACGTTCAAGTTTCTGATCTACTATCTCCGCTTGCTGGTTCTGCCTCATCCACTTGTTTACGATTATTCGTATAACGTGATTCCGTCGGGTGGCAAGGGAGATTTGCTAACATGGGCAGGCTTTATTGCCTTTGTGGGTATGCTCTGGCTAACCTGGAAAGGGTTTATCAAGCGGACATTGTGGGGCTTCGGTCTATTCTGGTTTTTCGTTACGATGGCTCCCGGACTCGGTTTCATCTGGCTTCGGGGCGGCATTTTTGCCGAACGATTTGCCTATGCAGCCGTGATGGGATTTGGATTTATTCTGATCTGGGGGTTACAAAAACTGTTGGTCAAAGCTCCAGCAACGGGCAGCGATGAGCTGGCACTTAAACCAGTTTATGTCCGCTATGCTCCTCTGCTGGGCTTAATGGCCGTAGTAGCAGGGCTTTATTCGTTCAAAACCATCGAACGCAACCGCGATTGGGAGAATAACTTCATTCTCTTTAACTCAGCTCTCCCCTACGCACCCAATAGTTGTCAGGTTCAGCGCCATGTTGCCAATGAATGGATTGAAAAAGGGCTTAAAGACCGTAACAAGGCCGATTCTGTTGCCAATGCGACAAACGCGATAAAGCCAAAACCGTCGCCTGATCAAATCAAAAAAGCGCAGACCTTGATTGATACAAATATTGCTCACGCCAATAAACACGGCCGCTGGGCGCTGGATCACCTACAGGAGTCAACCCGAATTTACCCGAATTTTGGCGAAGCTTATTTTTCGATGGCTTACGTATTCCAGAAAATCACGCCTAACGTCGATTCGGCCAAATATTATTACAAGCAGACCATTCGGGCGGCCAACGCCTATGCGCCGGCTTATAATAATCTGGGCGTAATCTATCAGGGTGAAGGTTTTGCACAAAATAACCGGCAGAAACTGGAACTGGCTTCGTACTACTACAATCGGTCGATGGTCGTAAATCCAGCCTATGTAGATGGGCAGAATAACCGCGCAAACCTCATGAAAGCGAGTGGCTTAGACGTGAAATTTTTACCGGATTCGATCCTGAATAAATACTAACAAAAGCCCAAATTTACCCTATCAAAAAGACCCGCTCAGTTACTGGCGGGTCTTTTTGATACTATTAATGCCAGCGAAAGACTTACTTCATTTATTTAACGCTTCCTGGCAATTATCAAGTGTCATATCTTTCATATCACGTTTGGCCGTATTTTCAGTCACTTCTGACATTTCAAGACGTGTTCGGGTTATACTCGATTTCACATCGCCTTTAACGTAGTATTTTTTGCCAGCTTCAGCATCCAGCTCCAGTTCGGTTTCCCGTTTAAATACCTCGATCCCTCCACGCTGGGCTGTTATCGACAGCTTTCCTGGTTTTGCTTTGTATTCAATGTATTTGTTGTTGCTCAGTTTGCAGATTTTTGTTCCATTGACATAAATACTATAGTTCAATGTAGAACCAAAAAACTGCCCACCCCGGTAGACATATACAGTAGCAAAATCATCGCCCCGGTCAATAGTTTTTCTGTCGCTCCGAAAAGCAGACACCATTACAACCAGGCAAAGCAATAGAAGCAGGGAAAGTTTCTTCATTGTAAAATCAATCAAGTGGTACATATAGGTTTATAGAGTCCAAATTAACGTATGATGAGCTTTCGGTTTACAGATTGCTTAGGAAACGGCAATTAAAAAAGGCTCCACCAACGAAGCCTTTTTTACTATAGGTATACGAACAATTTCTATACACCAATATTGAGGGTGCTGAGAACATTGTTCATGTTCCGGACAGCATCAGCCGATTTATTGAAAGCGGCCTGCTCATCGTCATTCAATTTATAGTCAATGATTTCTTCCCAACCAGTCCGACCCAGAACGACCGGAACGCCGAGGCAAATGTCTGACTGACCATATTCGCCTTCCAGCAATACGCAGGATGGAATTACCCGCTTCTGGTCGCGCAGGATACTCTCAACCATATAGGCCCCCGCAGCACCCGGCGCATACCAGGCCGATGTTCCGATCAAACCTGTCAGCGTAGCACCGCCCACCATAGTATCGGCAGCCACTTTTTTCAGCGTTTCGTCGTTTAGAAACTGGCTTACCGGAACACCCGCTTTGGTTGCCAGACGAGTCAATGGAATCATGGTCGTATCGCCATGTCCACCGATCACCGAAGCCTGTAAATCGTTCGGTGAACAGTTCATAGCCAGGGACAGATAGGTTTTAAAACGAGCGGAATCCAGGGCACCGCCCAAACCAATAACCCGATTTTTGGGTAACCCCGACGACTTCAGTGCGAGGTACGTCATGGTATCCATTGGGTTCGAGATAATGATAAAAATCGTATCTGGCGAGTACTTCAGGATATTTTCGGTTACCCCTTTCACGATGCCCGCATTGATACCGATGAGGTCTTCACGGGTCATACCTGGCTTGCGAGGTAAACCAGATGTGATCACGACAACATCCGAACCGGCTGTTTTTTCGTAATCATTAGTAGAGCCCGTCAGCTTCACGTCACAGTCGAGTAAAGTGGATGCCTGGAGCATATCGAGGGATTTTCCTTCGCTGATGCCTTCTTTGATGTCTAAAAGCACGACTTCGTGGGCGAGTTCCCGGCGGGCAATGTTGTCAGCGCAGGTGGCCCCAACGGCCCCGGCACCTACTACGGTAACTTTCATACAGTATGCGGAATTAAAGGGTTAACAAGCGACGCAAAAGTACGGACCCGACTCTTGACAAACCAACGCGTTTAGAATAAACTTCGGGGCCTGTTGCTCAGTTTATGGACTATTTAGAGATTTTTTTTGTTAAATAATCTGACGTTATATGAATAACACCTGTGCCCGGATTGTAGATTTTAAACCAATCGGTTGCCGTACCATCCAATATCCAGTTGTTTAGTAATAACAGTCTAACGTCTAACATTCCACCTAATTAAACGAATGGCAAATAAGAGTCTCTTATCACGCATTTTAAGCTCTATCTTCTTTAAGAGGGCTAATATTGGCGCTGTCCGCTATGCCCGCAACACGCGCAGTTTATACACGCTGATTCGTGAAGCGCTGGACAAGAGTGGTGGTCTTTCTGGTGCTAATATTACGGCTTTCCGTGAACAATTGAGTATTGTTACCCGCCTGTTGAAAGCCTATGCATCTGGCGATTATCGCCAATTGCCCTGGAAAACACTGATCCGGATGATTGCGGTCCTGATCTACTTCGTTTCACCGATTGATATACTGCCCGACTTTCTGCCAATTGTGGGACTGACAGATGATATTGCGTTGATGTTGTGGCTATTTAGCGGCATTAAAGACGATATTGAGAAATTCAGGCAATGGGAAACTTCAGCCCCAACATCTGGCGACGAAGTTTCTCGCCGAACCGAAACTATTAAAATTGGCTAGTGACCAGATCAGCGAATAGGTAGCTAGAATAACAAAGGTTAAACGGAATACGTTAGAATCTTTTGCCCCGTTCCTTTCACTTTTGTCTGGAAACAAATAAGTTTCATGCTGTTTTAATAGATTGTACGAGAGAGTTTTTTTAATTTTGCATACATTCAAATCCCAGGAATCATGATTTTGGCAAGTGTTTTGGCATTTATGGGTTTGGGCGGTCAGGAAATGGTGTTCATTTTCTTAGCACTGCTCCTGTTGTTCGGCGCTAAGAAAATTCCCGAACTCGCACGCGGCCTTGGAAAAGGTATCAAGGAGTTCAAAGACGCCACGAAAGACGTTCGCGATAATATCGAAGAAGGTCTGAAAGAGTCGGAGAAGTAATTGATTTTATCATACACAGAGAATCAGGCGGCCCCGATCTGGAGCCGTCTGATTCTCTGTTTCCATATCAGAGGCTCTTACCATCGGATTCAGAACAATAGATGTCAGTGAATAAATACCTGTTGTTCTGAATCCGATGCCCTAATTTTTTGTCTTTTGGCTCACTACCGCAACTTTACTACCGTTCAAACCGATCTTCAATCTGGTGCTGTTACCTGCCGCCAGTTAGTGGAACAATACCTCGTCCGCATTGAAGAGCATCGCCATCTCAATGCTTTCACGGAAGTATATGCCGATGAATCTTTAGCGAAAGCCGATAAAATTGACCAGAAATTAGCATCGGGTACAGCCGGGCGGTTGGCTGGAATGGTCATCGGCATCAAAGATGTGCTAAGTTATACCGGACACAGCGTTCGGGCGGGCAGTCGAATCCTGGACAACTTCACCGCACAATTTACCGCAACCGCCGTTCAGCGCCTTCTTGACGAAGATGTGATCATTATCGGGCGGCAAAACTGCGACGAATTTGCGATGGGTTCCTCCAATGAAAACTCAGCTTTTGGCCCCGTTCGCAATGCAGCCGACCCTGACCGGGTTCCGGGTGGATCGAGTGGCGGTTCGGCAGTAGCCGTTCAGGCAGGGCTTTGTTTGGCCAGTATTGGTTCCGACACGGGTGGTTCCGTACGTCAGCCTGCTGCTTTCTGCGGTGTGGTCGGCCTGAAACCAACCTACGGGCGCATCAGCCGCTGGGGCTTAATTGCTTATGCATCATCGTTCGACTGCATTGGCCCGATTGCAAATACAGTAGAAGACGCTGCACTCTTACTCGAAATCATGGCAGGTCCCGACGATTTCGACAGCACGGTCTCAAGTCAGCCCGTTCAGGCTTATTCGCAGACTCAGCTCCCAGATCGCCCTTTACGCATTGCTTATCTGCGCGATGGCGTCGAAAGTACGGGCATCGACGCCAGTATCCGGGACGCCACCCAGCGTAAACTGAACGCCCTTCGGGAAGCAGGTCATACGGTCGAACCCGTCGATCTGTCGCTGCTGAAATATTTACTCCCAACGTACTATATTCTTACTACTGCCGAAGCGTCCTCAAATTTGTCCCGCTTCGACGGAGTTCGCTATGGTTATCGAAGCAAGGCCGACAATTCGGCATCGGATACATCAACAATGGATCTTTTGTCGTTGTACAAAAAAAGTCGCACAGAAGGCTTTGGCGCAGAGGTTCGTCGTCGGATATTACTTGGCACATTTGCGTTGAGTGCCAGTTATTACGATGCTTATTATACAAAGGCACAACAGGTTCGACGGTTGATCCGACAGGAAACCGAGCGGGTCTTTGAGCAATATGATTTTTTGTTGTCGCCCACCACACCAACAGCAGCGTTCAGATTGGGCGAAAAAACCGGAGATCCGCTACAGATGTACCTTGCCGATATTTTTACGGTTCAGGCAAACGTCGTGGGTTACCCGGCCATTTCTATTCCGAATGGTACAGATGCCGGTCTGCCAATTGGTATACAATTGATGGCTCCGCCTTTTGCAGAAGGCGCCCTGGTAGCATTGGCCAGAGAAATGTGTAACTGATGGATGATTGTGAATGTGTGATGCAGTAGAAATTTCATCGATGCATCCTATATACATACATCTCAATAAAAGCGTAACGATTACCTAACCGATAAAACTGCATGAACCACTTGAACCGTAGCCTGTTACGAATGGGGCTGTTGAGTGCGGTGCTGGGCGTGATGACAATTGCCCGTGCCGAGACTACGATTCAATCCGGGCAAGGCGTGTCTGGTCAACAATCATCCGATAGTACAATTGTCAAAAAAGACACTGTCGCTGTTGTTCCAACGGTGCCCGACAGTTTACTCCGTGAACGCCTGACTAAACTTCAAAAAACAATTCCCCTGAATTACCATAAGTCGGTTCAGGCTTATGTAGACTACTTTACCTTCCGGAAAGCGAGCGCTACCAAATTAATGCTCGAACGGATGCCGCTTTTCTTCCCGCTCTATGAGCGAATGCTCGCTGATTACGGGCTTCCTGATGAATTGAAATTTCTGTCTATCGTTGAGTCTGCGCTGAATCCAAGGGCTATTTCACGAGCTGGTGCCGGTGGCCTTTGGCAGATTATGCCTGGAACTGGCCGCGATCTCAGGCTCTCCCAGGACGATTATGTAGATGAGCGGATGGACCCCGTTAAGGCAACCGAAGCGGCCTGTAAATACCTGCGGGATCTCTATAATATTTTCGGCGATTGGGAACTGGCGATGGCCGCCTATAACTGCGGGCCAGGTGCTGTTAAACGGGCGATGCGCCGGTCGGGTGGTGATTCTTTTTACACCATTTTCGATGCCTTACCCAAGGAGACACGCGGATACGTTCCGCAATTTGTGGCGTTTACCTACCTGATGCATTACGCCAATGATCACGGTATTTTTGCCGAGAACTACGAATACCCTATCCCGCACGATACGATTCAGGTGACGGGTTATTTCAATCTCGAAACGTTTGCAAGGCAGAGCATGATGCCGTTAGCCGATTTACAAAAAATGAATCCGGCCATCACAACGAGTATTTTGCCCGAAACTACCAAACGATACCCGCTTCGGGTTCCCCGCCAGCAGTACGACTATTTTGCGTCTCGTCGGCAGGCCATTATGGATTCGGCAAGTCAGATACCCGCGGCTATGGCTCACGTTTTATTAGCCAGTGCAGAAGACGTTCGGTATGGAACCGACTCAATGGGTATCTGGTCAACTGTGGGAAGCAATCCCCTGGCCCGGATTACACTGGACGAAACACCTGCCATCGATACGACGCCATCAGGGAAAACGGGAGTAAAAACGGCGAAACTAGCCGTCCAGCTGGCAACAGCCGAAACGGCCGATGAGCCGGAAGAGGACATGGAAACCGTTGTGTTACGGAAGCCTAAAAAGCACACATACGTCGTAAAACGGGGGGATAATCTTGGCGACATTGCCGACCGGTTTAATATCGAACTTTATGATCTTAAACGCTGGAACCACTTACGGTCGACCCGAATCCAGCGAGGCCAAAAACTGGTTATTCTAAAAGAAGTAGCCGAAACACGTTCCGAGAGATTAGCTGATCAGGGAACGGCGAAAGGCCGCAAAAAGGCCGAAGCGATTGCCAAAACGAAGCGTTATAAGCCTAAATACCATCGCGTTCAGGAAGGAGATACACTCTGGAATATTGCCCAGCGCTACGATGGGTTGACGATCGATCAGCTTAAAAAGCTCAATCACATGCGAAGCAGCTCGTTGCGGCCAGGGCAGAAGTTAATTGTTGGCTAAAACGAAAACAGCCCGAAAGTTTAGAACTTTCGGGCTGTTTTCGTTTTAGCAAAATACCTTATACTTCCTCGGTCTGTAACTGCTTCTCATACAGTTCCCGATAGGCACCATTTTTAGCCAGCAAATCTTCATGAGTACCTTGTTCAACGATCTCACCATCGTCGAGCATGATGATCGTATCGGCCAGCTTTGCCGAAGAAACCCGGTGCGAAATAATAACCGACGTGCGGTCGGCCATGATTCGTTTCAAATTGTTGAGAATAATATTTTCGGTGTTCGTATCCACGGCTGACAGACAGTCGTCCAGAATCAGGATTTTGGGATCGCGAACAATGGCTCGGGCAATGCTTAGCCGTTGCTTCTGACCTCCCGATAGCGTAACACCCCGTTCGCCAACACGCGTCTCGAACTGCTCCGGAAAATCGATCACGTTCTGGTACAGGTCTGCATCCCGAATAGCCTGATCAACACGCTCTTGTGATAGATCGGGTTTACCAAAACGGACGTTATTACTGATCGTTTCGGAGAACAGGAATACATCCTGTGGAACGTAACCCATCTGCTCCCGTACTGATGTTAAGTTATAATCCTTAAGGGGCATATCGTCAATCCGGATCTCTCCAGCCGACACATCATACATCCGCGTCAGCAGGTTGGCGAGTGTTGTTTTCCCCGAACCCGTTGTACCCAGAATAGCCACCGTTTCGCCCGCCCGAACATGCATCGAGAAGTTTTTAATGGCTACAATACCCGAATCCGGATAGACAAAACGAACATTTTTGAACTCAATCTCGCCATTGATTGGCCGGCGGATATTTTTTTGCGAAACAATATCGGTTTTGATTTTCAGGAACTCATTGATACGTTCCTGCGATGCGGCCGCCCGTTGCGTCTGACTTGTGGTCCAGCCGAGGGCCATGACCGGCCAGGTCAGCATATTTACGTACAGAATGAATTCGGTAATATTACCCGGTGTCAGCCGGCCGGCCAGAATCTCCTGTCCGCCAACATACACAACCAGCACATTACTCAAGCCAACCAGAATTGCCACAATGGGAAAGAATAGTGAATCAACCCGGGTCAGGCTAAGTGACTTATTCCGGTATTCGTCGCTCTCCAGTTCGAACCGGGCTGCCGAATTATTTTCCTGAACAAACGCCTTTAGAACACGAATTCCGGAAAAAGCTTCCTGCACATAGGTCGAAAGTCTCGATAAGCTCCGCTGAATTTCTTCCGACCGCCGGATGATAATGTTATTGACCAGGTAAATGGCAACCGACAAAATTGGTAGCGGTAGCAACACATAAAGCGATAAGCGGGCGTTGATACTAACCATGTAGGTAATGACCAGAATAAACAGAACAATCAGGTTCAGTCCATACATAATGCTTGGCCCAACATACATCCGCACTTTGCTGACATCTTCCGAAATACGGGCCATTAAATCGCCGGTACTGTGCTGCCGATAGAAACTAATTGGCAGCGTCTGGTAATGATCGTAGATCTCGTTCTTTAGATCATACTCGACATGCCGCGACATGACAATGAGCGTTTGCCGAACCAGGAACAGGAAAAACCCCTTGAGCAATGCCATCACAAGTGTAAGAACGCCGAACAGCAATAAGCTAAAGGCGAATACATCATACAGCGATGATTGTAATGGCGACTTATCGTAGAGATAATAAATATCGAGAGTTTCGCGCACCAGATCCAGTGCGTAGCGAACTAACTGGGCAGGAAAAATGCCAAAAAGGTTCGATATTATGGTGAATACTGTTCCCCAAATCAAATACCATTTATACTTGAGGAGATATTTATTCAGATAGGAAAGTGCTTTCACAGTGCGACCCAACAGCTTTATTTTCGTAACCCTCCGAAACCGGGAAAAGTTGCACGTTTTTCTAAGCGGTACGTTGTCCTATAGAGGGTTCGGATGTTGTGCCCGACCACAAAGTCTACACACATCTCTAACGATTTACCGTCTCTGATACCGACAGCGCAGCCAGGGCTACAAGCGCTAATCCTAACACACCCGTTCCGAGCATAATGGCCGCCATAGCCCAACCCTTTCCCCGATAACGATCCCGATTACGCCTGATCGTTGTCAAACTGGCAACTCCCAAAAGCGTAGCGGTCAATGGAAGCGTTACGCCCAGCACCCACATCAGCGTTCCACCTGATACAAATAGCGAACTAAAAGATAAAACAGCCAATCCTAATGCCACGAGAGCCAGCTTATAGGTTTTCCGACTCGTACTGTTTCGATCTATCGTATGTGCACGTGGGGCTACATGGGCTATGGGAAGCGAATGGAACCACCGGCTAAAACGCTGATTATGATAACTATCGGGATTGCGATGCCGGGATACATTGGCCACAGCCTGTGTACGTTCCGAATCGGCCACCTTCGTCAGCGAACCAGTTGGCGATGTGGTTGCAGTTGGCAATGTGGCTACCATCGTTTCGCTCGAAAAACTGCTAAGTTCCTGGAGAATCGGTACTGTATCAGTTGATGTCGTGACAGGAAACGTAGTCAGGCTTGTTCGTTGAATCGCATTGCGCTGCGACTGAAAATAGGCAGGATGAGTTGGGCCACAACTCGATAGCAGTGTCAAGATGCAGATCGCGATGAAAGCCCCAGGGCTGACTGATCGCTGGCAAAAAGAGAACATGTAGAAGTGAGTATAGGTTAAGTCATACGGTTTCAATTGGGAAAACTACAAATAAAGGCGTATTTTTGCAATCCATACAGGCAGTTCTTTTTTTTATCGGTAGATACACTAGTTTTATCCGGGATGCTCAACAGGCGACTACTCCGAATAAAGGTCATGCAGGCGCTTTACGCCCTTCGGCAGGCCGAATTCTCAAATCAACAATTAGCCCTCGACGGCATCGCAGACCTCTTTCAGCCCGACCTGAACTCGATGCAGACGCAGGACAAACGGCAGTTGGAAGGCTACCGACAACTTGCTGGCCTTCTCTTTGATGAAGCCATCAAAAATAATCAGCCTGCTCAGGATGACGATGCTCCTCAAAAAGTACTGAAAGCAGCCAACGACGGTTTAGTGTTCTACCAAAGTCGCACAAAAAAAGACCGTCAGCATTTCGCTCAGATGATGCTCAAGCAGGTAAATGGCATCTATGAAGATTATTTGCGGGTGCTGTTACTGCTTGTTGAACTCGGTCATGCGGCCCGCACCGACCGCGAGCGCCAGTATCGTAATGTCGATGAAACACCCTTTCCATTCGAGTCCGATCTAAACGACAATACGGTTGTTCAGGCGCTGGCGGCACATAAAGCCCTCCAGAACGAAGCGCTCAGGCATGCAGTTTCCTGGTCAGAAGAACTGGGGTTCGTCCGTAAAGCACTGCGGGAAGTTCTAAAAACCGATGAAACCTATCGCGCATATTGTGAACAGAAAACACATACGGCCGATGAAGATCAGGCATTGGCACAATACGTGCTACGAACACTTATATTCAAGCACGAAGGAATTCGCGACCAACTGGCCGAAATTGACCTGAGCTGGGCCGAGAATAGTGAAGTTGTTCGCGGTTTAGCCATCAGAACGCTCAAATCAGCGCAAAGTCCGGCGGGTTTACAACTCGAACCACTGACCGATGATTGGGAAGAAGATGAACTCTTTTTGAACACCCTGTTTCAAAAATCGCTGGAAAATGATGCCGATTATGAGCAATTATTGGCAGATCAGCTACAAAATTGGGATGTCGAGCGTGTTGCCATGCTGGATAAAATTATATTGAAACTGGCTGTTTGCGAATTACTTAACTTTCCAAACATTCCGGTCAAAGTTACGATTAATGAATATATCGAACTGGCAAAAGCATACAGTACGCCTAAAAGCGGTAAATTTGTCAACGGAATTCTGGACAACCTTTCCGAAAAGCTGCAAGCTTCAGGGCGTCTTCGTAAGAGTGGACGTGGGTTGCTGGACAATAAATAATTGAGTTTATTGTTTGTGGTTTGTAGTTTGAGTGTTCTGTTGAACCTTAACTTTAAACCTCAAACAACAAACCACAAACTTTTCTAGAAATGAGCAGAATTGGCCGTGATTTAACCTTTTTGCTAACCGGAATTTCAGCGGGTGCCATCATCGGATTGTTATACGCTCCCGACAAGGGCAAAGTTACCCGTGATCGGTTAACGTTCCGGTTGTCGAAATATCGGGAGCAGATCGAGAGTATGATCAACGACTTAGTTAATTCGGCAGAATTACCCGAAAACCTGTCGAAAAACGAGGGCCAGCGCGTCGTGAACGATGCACGCGAAAAAGCCGAACGGCTTCTGGAAGATGTTGACCGCCTGATGGCCCAGATCAAGCAGCAAAATGCCTAAACAAGGTAGTTTTCAGTCGTCAGTGTATAGAGTCCAGCAGGCTGACTATATCAGCGCCAGTTGTTGAAATCTATACACTGACGACTGAAAACTATAAACTACTCACCACTAATGTACTTACAAAAATGGCTCCTTCTCCTGGCTGTAGCTTCAGTGAGTTGCGGGCAAATCAGTTGCGATAACCGAAAACAGGGCGAATCAGCCAAGGTTACCGCAACGGGCAAAATGCCCAAAATTACGTTTGCGGAAAAGGGAATTTATGACTTTGGTGCCCTAACCGAAGGAGACACGGTTGAGCATGTGTTTAAATTCACCAACACTGGTGAATTTCCGTTGATTATCAATAATATTACAGCCTCTTGTGGCTGCACAACGCCCGAATGGCCCCACGAACCCGTTGCTCCTGGTGCAACCTCATCGATTCGGGTACGGTTTAATAGCCGGGGTAAAAGCGGAGAACAAAACAAAACCGTTACAGTCATTGCCAATACCGACCCGGCCATGACTGATTTGCAATTCAGAGCGTTGGTTAACCCCAAAGCCGATTCAACCAAAAAATCCTAATTCCACTCACTCATGTTTTCGATTTTACTACAGGCTGCGGCCGGTTCCAATACATCCATGATCTACAACGTGTTGTTGTGGGTAGGTATCATTGGCGTATTTTATTTCTTCATGATTCGTCCCCAGCAGAAGAAACAAAAGGATCAGAAAAACTTTGTTGACAATCTGAAGAAAGGTGATAGCGTCGTAACAATTGGTGGATTGCACGGACGCATTGCATCGGTCGACGGCACAACGGTCACTCTCGAAGTTGACCGGGGCGTGAAGATGACTTTTGAAAAATCGTCTATCTCGCGTGAAGCAACAGCGAAACCAGCTGATTTAGAAAAATAAGAGCAAACCCCGGTGATTTGAGGAGTCATTGACTTTTTCCGTCGGGGTTACTACATGTCTCCATTGTGACCATACCCCCAAACAACCGATCGTTTCAGCCAACGAAGGCCCTGTTGTGTCTGGGAGCTGCTACGCTGTTCTGGTTTCTGAGTGCGCTCAATAAAACCGGCTATACGCTAAACGTCGAATACCCGATCCGGTTTGTCTATAACGACTCACTTTTTGTTCCCACCAAGCCGCTACCGCGCACTGTGCGTGTCAACGTTTCGGGCGATGGCTGGGGGCTACTTCGCCATTCCTGGTTACAGTTTCGGGTTGACCCGATTGACTATACGGTATCAAATCCACTGCAGGCATCGGTAATCAATACGTCTTCGTTAACCGCTACGCTTGCCGAGCACATTAAGAAACTACACGTTAATTACGTCATAGCTGATACAGTTGAAATGGGTTTTGATCGCCGTATGACAAAAACGATTCGGTTGATTCCCGATAGTTTGCACATCGATCTGGCTCCCCGTTACATTGTGTCGAGCGTGATCAACATGACCCCACGAACCATTCAGGTCGAGGGGCCGGAACGGCTCGTTCGCGGCATTGCGGATACACTACCTGTAACGATTCCCGGTAAACGGATTGCCGACAATTATGATAACGAAGTGCCCCTGAATCATTTTCGGCACCCATTACTGCGCGTCAGTGCCGACCGGGTAACGGTTAGTTTTGAAGTCGGTGAGTTATTATCACCACCCTTGAAATAAAGATCAATAATTAGGGTTAAGACTTTCGCTAAAGCAGCAAAAAGCCATATTACGGCCTTATTGCAAGAGTAAACGCAGACAACTCATGAGCACGACCCTTCAGATTGGTGTAACAGGTGGGATTGGAGCGGGTAAAAGTATTGTCTGCCAAATCTTTCAAGCGTTTGGTATCCCGGTTTATGAAGCAGATGAACGGGCCAAATGGCTTACTGAGCATGACCCTATTCTCAAGGCTGACATAATGCGTGTGCTGGGTTCTAATGCCTACGATCCACTGGGTCATTATAATCGGACGTGGGTAGCTTCACAGGTCTTTGCCGACCCAGCCCTACTAGCTCAACTTAACGGTGTGATCCATCCCCGCGTCATGAGTGATACAGACGCCTGGGTTCAGGAACACGCCAATAAGCCCTATGTTATCAAAGAGGCCGCTATTATGAAGGCCGCTGGTGATCATAATTCTCTCGATAAAGTCATCGTTGTGCATGCTCCCCTGGCGCTCCGAATCAAACGTATCCGGCAACGTGATCCATACCGTTCTGAGCAGGAAATCATCAACATCATCAACCGCCAGATTAGCGACGACGAGCGGGTAAGGCTGGCTGATTATGTCATTAACAATGACGAAAATCAATTACTTATTCCTCAGGTCGTTGCGTTGCATCATGAATTTTTACGGCAGCGAGTTATTTAATGCCCCGCCCGCTGTAATTTAGGCATTGCTCTGTCAACAGCCTGATCTGATGAAAAAATTCTTCGTTCTTCTTACTGCCTGTATCGGCAGTTTCCTGTTTGGTGCGTTTATTACCGCCAACGACACCCAAAAACCCTTAACAGCCGATATGGCTGAAATTGCCGCCCACATTTTCGGGCTGGAATTTACACCCGCTGAGCGCGATTCGATGCTCGATAATCTCAACGACCTTCGCACGGACTACGACGCCCTTCGGAAGATTGATTTACCCAATGATATTGCTCCAGCCCTGTACTTTAATCCACTGCCCGCTGGCTTCAAAATGCCCACCGGTCCCTCATCGTTTAAAACAGCACCATCCATAAAAGTTACCGTTCCCGCCAACCGAAATGACCTTGCCTTTTACACAGTCTCACAGTTGAGCGAACTCATCAAAACCCGACAAATTTCATCGGTTGAGCTAACAAAATTCTTCCTGAATCGGCTCAAAACATTTGATCCTAAGCTGCACTGTGTCATTACCTTAACCGACGAATTAGCGTTAAAGCAGGCAGAACGGGCCGACGCCGAGTTGAAAGCCGGTAAATATCGGGGGCCACTCCACGGAATCCCGTATGGTGCCAAGGATATTCTGGCGAAGAAAGGGTATAAAACAACCTGGGGATCCGCGCCTTATCAGGACCAGACGCTGGATGTCGATGCGACTGTTATTCAGAAGCTTGAAGCGGCTGGGGCTGTACTCTGCGTAAAAACATCGGTTGGCGAACTGGCCATGGGCGATGTCTGGTTTGGCGGTAAAACCCGTAATCCGTGGAAAACAGAAAATGGGTCCAGCGGCTCATCAGCCGGAACAGCCTCAGCCGTATCGGCCGGATTAATTCCTTTCGGTATCGGCACCGAAACACTCGGCTCTATTGTCTCACCGTCGACCGTTTGCGGTACTACAGGTTTGCGCCCAACGTTCGGGCGAGTGAGCCGCTACGGGGCAATGGCATTAAGCTGGAGCATGGATAAAATCGGGCCAATTGCTCGCTCTGTAGATGATTGCGCACTCGTTTTCAACGCGATTTACGGCCCCGATGGAAACGATCCGACTGTTATGGCAGCTCCGTTTCAGTATAGCCCATTGGCATCGCTCAAAGGAATGCGCATTGGGTACGTCAAAAAGGCCTTTGAAAGCAATTATGCAACCCGCGCCAACGACTCGTTAACGCTACAGGTTCTGCGAAACCTGGGCGCGGAGCTCGTTCCGTTTGAGTTACCAACGGGTATGCCAGCAAATCGAATTTCATTCTTACTCGGCGCTGAAGCCGCTGCTTCATTTGATGAACTGACTCGGTCGGGTAAAGACGACAAGATGGTTCGGCAGCTAAAAAACGCCTGGCCAAATGAGTTTCGTTCGTCACGGTTCGTCCCTGCGGTTGAATATATACAGGCCAATCGTGCCCGAACAAAACTGATCAATGAAATGGCAATACAACTCAAGACAGCCAATCTTGACGTATACATTAGCCCAACCTACGCAGGTGGAAATCTGACACTTACTAATCTCACAGGTCATCCCTGTGTGGTGCTCCCCAATGGTTTTAATAAGCAAAACACCCCGAGTAGCATCACATTTATGGGGCAGTTATTTGAAGAAGGTAAGGTACTGGCGGTAGCAAAGGCCTATCAGGACGCTACGGATTGGCACAAGAAACATCCCGAGTTATAGCCGTTAATCAGGGAATAAATTTTACTGGCTGGTACGATCAAAGTCGTTTGTTCACGATCTACAAATACTTGCGGTCGATGCCCGAACCCGTGACTTAGTCTGGCGAAGTTCGATTGAGAACACGCTTGCAGATCCATGCCGTATTACTCATCGACTGACCAAAGAAGTGGAACGAATTGTTCATAAATTCCCGGACAGTAAAAGTTAAATTCGTTTTTACAAGGCAAAGCTGGTCACTGTTTGACGGGATAACCGTCAAACAGTGACCAGCTTTTTTGTATGCTCTAAATCATTTGTTCATTGTCCTATTTTTTAGAAACAGGTTGTCCGATTTATCCCAGATAAAAAGTATTTATCCTCTCACTTTTAATTACTTACACAAGTAAACACCATATTTCATTAGAGATACTATTTAAAAAACTTATTCTGAATAGTGATTTATTCATAATTCCTCGTCTAATCAGCTTTATACAACTAACTTCGATATGACAGTGAATCTTTTGGATCTGGCTAAAGTCCACCTCAACGACCGTGTTGTTGGTCAGTTAAGTGTTGCACTTGGTGAGAATGAACAGAAAACACAAACAGCGGTGAATGGTGCCCTCCCGGCTGTGTTAGGTGGTATAATTCAAAAAGCGTTAGAACCTGATGGAGCAGGAACGATAATGAATTTTATTGGTGAGATTATGACCCCGAACCGTGTAGCCGGCGAAGTAATCGCCCCGGAAATGGGCGTTTTGGGTCAATTAAACGGATTGATGACTGATACAACGGGCAAACTTGATAGCCTTTTGGCCATTGGTACTCACATGATTAGAAATCTGTTTGGAAGCAAAGCCTATGACATTGCCGAAGCCCTCGCGGCTGACAGTGGCATTAAACAATCATCTGCGTCATCACTGATGAGCCTGGCTGCGCCGGTGCTTTTAAGTCTCATCGGTAAGAAAATGGCCGACGATACGCTCGGCCCTGTAGAGTTGGCCAGTTTCCTGAATGCTCAGACAAAGAACGTTCAGGCCGCTATACCTTCGGGACTTGGCGCATTGCTAAGTACGATTCCCGGCCTTGGCCTGATTGGGAGTTTGAGCGGCAAACTGTCAACGATGGCAAACCCCGTTCCACAGGTTCGCGCTACTCCAACAGCCTCAACACTGAGTTATAACAACGATAGCCGGCGTAAAAACAGCAATCGCTGGTTGCCATGGCTATTATTACTGTTGGGCGCTCTGGCAATGTTTTTTGTTCTGCGCTCATGCCGAAACGACGAAAAAACGAGCTTATCAGCTACAACCGACAGCCTGGGAGCCGATATGGGAAATATGGCTTCAGATGTGGCAGCAACAGTGGATTCAGGCGGGAGTCAGGTAGAAGTGACCGTAGATTCGGCGGGTGAGGCTCTTAGCGATGCAACGGCAAATTTAGGTACATTCTTCAAGCGTAAACTTCCCTCTGGTTATGAACTGAACATTCCGGAGTTCGGCATTGAGAATAATCTCGTGAAATTTATTGAAGACACGACTAAGCCGGTTGATAAAACGACTTGGTTTAACTTCGACCGACTGCTGTTTGATACGGGAAAAGAAACACTAAAACCATCATCGCAGGAGCAGTTGACGAACATCGCTGAAATTCTGCAAGCGTTCCCGCAGGTAGAACTTAAACTAGGCGGCTATACGGATAACACCGGCAGTGTCGAACTAAACCAAAAGCTATCTCAGGAGCGGGCCGATGCGGTCAAGGCTCAATTAGTAAAACTTGGCATTGACGGATCACGTTTGGACGCTGAAGGATATGGTCAGCAACATCCGGTAGCCTCAAATGATACCGCCGAAGGCAGAGCTCAGAATCGTCGGATTGCGGTTCGGGTAACGAAGAAGTAAGTTTTAGTTATCCGAGTTCGTTGGTTGAAAAAATACAACAAACGAACTCGGATAACCTCTTACCATAATTTCTCCGGGTATTTTCCTTCATCATGCAGACGCTTCAAAGCCGCCTGTACAACTGGCTTATCTTCCGGATAGGTGACGCCAAACCACTCAGAGCGGCTCCTGAATACTTTACAATGCCCAAGGTCAGTTTGAATAAGATTCGTCATAACCGTTGGAATGTAAAACTCAGCCTTGGGCGAATCAATATTCGCAATGGCGTAACTTTCGAACTGATGTTGTACCAATGGGAAAACAGTCGGTTTGAAACCCCAGAAATTCATTGAAACGGGTGTATCGGGCGATAAAGGAGTTAGGCCTTCCGGCTCTTCATATACAATCCGCCGACCCTCCAGACCGTTCTCCTTCTCGTAGATTTTCGTACGCTCGATCACGGATACGAGATTGCCGTTTTCATTCACCTCACACACCCCGCGTGAAACCGATCCATTCTCCGAAAGCGTGTTTTTCACTTCATAACCCACCATGGCGTGGAGTTGGTTATCCGTATCCGTCGTTAGAAAATCGCCAATCAGCTGAAACGCTTCCAGTCCATAAAAGTCATCGGCATTAATAACAGCAAATGGAGTTTTAGTATGGTCCTTTGCACAAAGCATGGCATGACCGGTACCCCACGGCTTGGTACGCTTCACTTCGCCTAACTCAGCCGGAACGTATGAACTCAATGCCTGGATGGCATAATCCACATCAATTTTTCCGGCTAACTTCTGGCCGAATACCTCTTCAAAGTCGGCACGCAGCTCCTGGCGTATAATAAAAACGACCTTTCCGAACCCCGCCCGGATAGCATCGAAAAGAGAATAGTCAATGATTGTCTCTCCGTTTGGCCCAAACTGGTCGAGTTGCTTAACTCCGCCATAACGGCTGCCCATACCAGCCGCCAGAATTAAAAGGGTAGGTTGCATTATTGTTTAGTTAATAGTCAATAGATCATTGTCGTCAGTTGGGGTCAAAATTAGGCAAAAGGATTTCGGCTACCTATTCAAAGGTTGTTTATGACGCTGTTTAAATTTTACAGGCCTTTGGCTTCGAACTGCGGTCCGCTGTGGCTCGAAGCCAAAGGCTTGTTATAGAGTAAATCTCCAAAGCGGTTAAAGTACGAGTTGGGCTGACCGGCAGTGCGAACTTTTGAGAAATACGGCATGGCGCAGGGCGGCTCGTGCGCTCATGGCTTTTTAAGTAGCCGTAACGTACGACTTTCGCTACCAAGCTGTAATTTATAGAGATACAGGCCCGCCGGTAAATTATCGCCTTTTAACTGAATTTGATAATTTCCGGACGATTGCTCGTCGTGCTCTTCTGATTGTCTCAACACGCGCCGGGTAGCATCCATAAGCGTATGACGCACCCGACCACGTAACGGTATACTATAATCAATGGTTGTTTGCTCCACAAAGGGGTTAGGATACACGCGGGCGGATAAATGAGATTCTTCACTCGTGGGCCAGGAGCCGTTTACATTTGCCACAGTAGCCGTGAATACCGAACCTGCCTGCGCCATAAAGCCCGGTTGCAATGTTACGGATTTGCCAGCGGTATAGTACACCATTGCTCCCTGACTTATACCGTTACTGGCCACGATCGTCTCACTGGCTTTCTGATCGATCAGAAGCCCTGCTGTTACAAATTGGCTCAGCGTTATTTGTAGTGGATAATCTTGTGCTACAACCGAACCACTAACAACTAGTAAGCCGACTAAGAATAGGTCCTTTTTCATACATCAACTAACTTAATGGTTAACTTTTGCCTCCAAGACCATCATTCTCTCTTTCAATTGCCGGTTCTGCTCCTGAACGGCGGCTAACTCATTGCGCTGTTCAATTAAATACAAGGTCAGTTCTTCTATTTTCTCTAACAGTTTAGCATCCATTTTGGCGACATCCATCCCTTCTTTTACCAGTTGCTCAGCCGACGGAACACCCGGTAAATGCCGATGAGCAGTAATGTATTGTTCAACCTGAGCGAGCGATTGTAGTTTATAGGCTGGTGCAAATACTTTATCGGACCAGTCGGCGGTGTTCTTAATGGCTACTTTCACTTTCTCGGTTAAAATACCTTCCTGAACAAACAGCCGGTATCCGACAGGCGTTTTCAGTACATTCTGACCAATAATAACAGCATCGTCATTACTGCTTTGGAGGAAGCGCCCCTTGCGTTGCCACAAACTCTCTACAGCCGCTTCACGACCACCATTGCTATACCCAGCCAAAATGACATTACCGTCGCCATCGACGCTTAAAAATTTGTTGGTAAAGCGGCTAACGGGATCATCGTCATTAACCTCTTCGAGCCGTAGCCCTGATTTATTGACTTCTCCGCTATTGATGTGCAAGCGATTTGTTGGGCTACTGGTCCCTATTCCGACCATTGCATTATTACCAATGACGACGGCATTAGATACGTTGACAGTTGCGTTGTTACCAAGGGCTGTTGCATTGACCAGGCCGCCTGAACCTGCATTGGCCTGATAACCCAGAAAGGTGTTATACTGACCAGAGGTGTTGTTGGTACCCGATTGATAGCCAATGAATGTGTTGCCTGATGAAACATTGTTGTAGCCCGCGTAATAACCCATGAACGTATTCTGACTACCAGTCTGATTGGAGTACCCGGCATAAGGCCCCATCAACGTATTAGACGACCCGGTGGTATTTTCACGGCCCACGCCAAATCCCAGAAAAGCATTAAAAGAGCCGGTTTGATTACCGAAACCAGCGTAGTAGCCTGTGAACGTATTGTTACCACCCGTTGAATTGCTGTAACCCGCCGAAGAACCAGTGAAGGTATTCAGTGATCCGGTCGTATTAAAGAACCCTGCATTACCACCCAAAAAGACATTGTTAGATCCTGTAGTAACGAAGTTGCCTGCAAAGGGACCAACCAGCGTGTTGTTACTACCGGGAGTAGCTGAGTTCGTTGTATTGGCGACGTAGTTGTTCTGAGCTCTGGTTAGTACTGGCAATACTACCAGTGCGCCGATCAGGAATGTGCAAATCGCTTTCATCGGGATTAAGGGTTTAAAGAAAAAGATACCATCCGATCAGATGGCACTTTAAATTGGCTATTTAAATAATAGACTTAAGCGATTTTTAATCTTAGAGTCACAGTTTTGAGCAAACGGTATAGATAGCGCGTATATTATCCCTATAAATTGAAAGGTTACAGCTTAACAGTATAAGCAGAATTAGTTGCGCCACAATCAGTTACATCGCTACTTTCTATAGTTTAGGTTCAATGTCTATGCCCATCTGAACGGCAGAACAGCCCTGAGGTAGTTGCTTGAAACAGATAAAATAAACGACGTGTCGAGCTTACGATTTCTCCATCCTTAAGAAGCTTGTAAAAATTGTCCCTCCTGACAAGCCCAGACCTCTCAGGTCCTGACTTGTCTGGAGGGACATGTAAAAACTGCCTATTTACGACTTTAACTCAAGGTCGCTCATGAGCAGACTGGTTGAGAAATCATTGCTCGACTTAATACCAGTAGGCCTTGTTTGTACGATTAGTCAGCATGCCAATCAACAGGAACATATTATTTTTTGCTACCCACTAATTTAAGGTGAATATCAATATCAGGCTGGATGAAATTGGCGTCGGGTAAAGCATGATCTGACGCGTAGGTTATTCCCCATTTGGTCCGGTCTACTTTCAGAATTCCCTCCGCCATAATCTGATTGTTGGTTAAATCAATTTTAGCCGGAAAATTAACCGCATTGGTTTTACCTAACATCATTAGGTCCCCGTTTACCTGATAGTTGGCCCCATCGATCGCATTAGACGTACTGCCCGTATAGCTCGTAACGCTGGTGATCGTATAGGTTATGGCTGGATGAACAGCCATATTGAAAAAGTCGGCACTTTGCAGGTGGTGCACTAGTTGTTGCTTCAGGGAGTCGGTCGGTAAATTGTAATTGACTAGAGAAGAAAGGGGAATGCTGAATATACCGCCACTAATTTTTCCGTTTTGACTCGTCAGATTTTCACTTTGAACACGAATAGACCCTTCATTGAAATACCCGGTGCGAAGATATCCTTTCCACTCAGCTACTGATTTCGTATCGTCGAGTTCATACACTGTGGCAACCACATCATCATCCGTTTTCTTGCATCCCCACAGAAAAGCAGATAAGGCCATTGCACATAATAAAGCTAATTTCTTCATACGTTTTTGATTTAAAATACCCGTTTATTGTAGCACTTCGCCTGGCAGAAATCAGCATACAGCATGATTCGTCAGGCGCAGTGCAAAACTACCAGTGGGTAATTTTGAGATAAATACATATGAGATGAATTGCCTATTAAGCTAGCTCAGTTGCGATTTTCCAGATTTAAAGTATGAGTGGGAATGGCCTTCAATAGCTCCTTTTAATCACTCTGGTAATTCAGGAGCAGATTCTTCTAAGCTAAGGGCTTAGTAATGCTGTACTTGATTTGGGCCAGATGCGTATTTAAAGCTACAGGTTGAAATCTGCATTTTAGTTTAGCGAGCACATAGGCTAATTTGACCAACTGGCATAGGCCGAATTAATTGAACGGATATGGTTAATGCCGCAACCAGCGAAGAGAAGGTAAAGAAAAACGGACTGTAAAGGGAGACTATTTAGCGCCTTCTATCCTTTAACCATAGATACAGGATGGCTAATAAGTCGAAGCATAAAATAGGATAACAAATTACAAGTAATCGCCACCAACGGCTGGTCTGCATCAACTCAAAAACCTCAAACCTGCAAAAGACTACCGAGGGTACTACAACTAATAATAGAAGACTCAAGAGTTCAAATAAACGTTTCACAATACATACAGGGTAGAAGTTAACGACTGCCTAGCATCAAATGCTTTTTGGTAGCAGTCACTCTCTCAAACCCACCAACAGAGTTAACAGGCACACGCGACTAATAACGAATATAATTACTGCTTATAACGGCGATATCCACATTTGGTTGACGAAATGATTTTTCGGTCAACGTAAGACGAACTTACCACTGGTTATGCCGCTTCACCCACATATTCAGGACAAGAAGCAACAATAAACAATACAGCGGGTAGCAGATAGTCAGTGCATACTCCGATTTCCCCACGGTTAGCCACGACGCAATGTCAGACAAGCCGTAGCCAGCAAAGGAACAACCACAAATAAGATGATGAGCATTGCCTCAATGACATATTTCATGGTGGTCTGAATGACGACGAGAAGGTTATTATAAGAACGTTACTCACGATCAACTTATTCCGTCTGAACTCGAGCAACTGTTTCTACACGCCAAAAATAAAGAGCTGACGGTCTAAACGTTTTTTCGGCTGATTCACGCTACAAAAATTGCGTTTGACAGCATAGGTAATTTACTATTTGTGCTATTTATTCGACTTTTGCGTAGTCATGTATCCCGAAAAACCTTTCAATAAAAGGTGCTGGTGTAACAGAAGGATTACCAACAATAATCCAGTACATTTCTAACCAAGCATGTCATTTACATAGATTTTTCAACTAAACCATTAACGAATATGAAAGCATTGTTTTCTTTGTTTCTGCTGACAACACTTGCAGCAACAAGCTATGCCCAGATTGCGAACGACAATTCGTTCGAAGTACAAATCGATGGGAAACCCTATAAAACTCAGCCCCGGCGAATACGCATTGGCAATTACTGGTGGGTAACTGCCAACAGTACTAAACCCGATAAATCAGTGAGAATATGGCTCGGCAGTTACGAAAATAAAGATATTATCGAGACAGGCACCTACCTGATTGTCGATGCCGATAAGCCGGATACGAAGGAAAACAAGAAAAAAATTCAGGAACTTGGTACTTACAAAGGCATTGCCGCTGTCAAGTATGTAGAAGAAACACGGGAGCCCCGGATGGAATATCACGTGGGAAAATCTCAAAATGGCGACGAAACAATAACGGTCAAAATGGGAGCTGATGGCTTTCTGGAAGCAACGTTCAACTGTTCGCTGGCTGGCACGTATTGGAAGGAAAAAGCAACGGCTACGGTTTTTGGGGGTGTAGGACGCCTTATTAACAAAATGGAAGATAAGGCCATTACGAAAACAACCGGTTACGACTCATCCATTGATCCAGAAGGAAATGGTTATAGTAAGCAGGGTAAGACGGACACGATAACATTATCGAATGGTTCGTTCAAGCTAAAAATCAATTAACTTATTGAGCTTTTAGTCACTAAATAAGTTTACTCTGTTGGTGTACCAAAATACCAAACGTACCCATAGGGTTATAACACATCTCATGTTATAACCCTATGGGCATGAGGGAGAGTATCAGGCTATTTACACGATAAATACCTGTTATGAACGGAGCTATCTTAGCCATAACTCACGCGAATCGACACACCTATCTATCGACTAGTCTAGAATAGGTGGGCATAATTGAGAAGCAGCGGTTTTAATTAAGTCATCTGACGATTTCAATAATATGTGCTATGCATCGCTTCATCATGTACTTTATCCTGCTCTATCGTATCCAGCACTGCCCTGGCAAAGGAAGTCTTGTCAGATTTACGATAATGATCTTTCGATAAAGCCCCCGATGGAGCCTTAAAGTCCTGGCTAACGCGCTGGCAAGCAGCCCATAAATCAGGATTCAATTTAATTTTGTGGTGTCGAATAGGCGTATCAGCCCCAAACCACAGCCGGATTACATTGCCTAAGGTTGGTTTCATCACAGTACCCATGCTTTATTTATCAATATAACAAAGGCAAATGTTTGATTATTTTACTAATAAATAGGATATTAATTAAAAATTAATTTAAGGTCTGGCCAGAATAGGCATAACATAAAACTGTAGCTGATCGATTTACCCGAATTTTATTAGCGAAAAGAAGCCATAATCGAACGACTTTTTATAGCTTGATTACCCAATAATTGACGGCGAATTTCCCTCCATCGACGACGCGAAACAGGAAATGACTCGCCGGTCGTTACATCAACCCGATAGCTACCATCGGCCAATTCTATTTTTTCAATAAATTGCCGGTTTACTACACAATTTCGATGAAGACGGACAAACCAATTGGCTGGCAACTGGCTATGATGGTGCTTTAATGTCTTGGTTGTTAATAACCGCTGCCCATCTTTTAAACACACCCAGCAATAATTCTTTTCAGCTTCTAAACAAACGATATCAGCTGGAGAACATAATTGGCGACTATCATTACGAGCGTATAGTCGTATAGGAAGACAATCAAGCAATTCGGTAGAAATGACCGTTGCCTGTTCAAAAAAGAAAGTCATTAAAAGATTGTTTTGCTGTCTCCTTATGTACGAGATTGGCGGTATAGTTAGATTGCCGGAAACCGATAATATTCTATTTATTCTCTAGACTTATATCAAACTTGCAGCTAGGGATTGACCATCTAAACAGGCAATTTCCAGTATATATTCATTTATATGAGAAGTAGTTATATACATTATCCAAACAGAAGAATAATTATAATTTTTCTCATGAGTGGGCAATATATAATGCAAAATCTATTTGTTAATCTGTAATACGTAGTTACATTGCGTATGTTTTTCGTAAAATATACAACCAATTATTCAGACGGAATGCCTGATTTTTTTAGTCCGTTAATCTATGCTGTAGACGATGACGAAGACGATCGCTACTTGTTAGAGCATATTTTTACTGATCATTTTAAGGAATGCGACTTGCGGTTATTTGACAATGGAGCAGCGCTCTTAACCCATTTAACGCATCAATTAGACGGTAGACTACCAGATATGATTATTCTGGATTTGGCTATGCCTGTCTTTAGTGGTTTTGAACTTCTTCATTTTTTAAAGCAAAACGACGATTTTAGCTTAATACCTGTTTCGATTCTGTCAGCAACGCTCCATAAAGAGCATATAGATCTGTGCTATGAATTAGGGTCAAGTAGCTACCTGAGCAAATCGCAAAGTTATATTGAGTTGGTTTCCAGTATTCAAGAGTTGCAACGGTACTGGTCGGAAGCACTCGTTCTAAAAAAAAGAACCCAAAAGCAGTACTCAAGGCTACTGGAAGTAATTGACCTGGAAAGTCTTTCGCTTAATTAACTAGTAAATTCGTTTACAACTAGTTAGTTTTTCCTATATTGCGTCAAAATTAATGACGTATAGTTCATTATCTCATGATCGAACGCTCGCAACCACTACATGACGACGAATCTAGTAGTGAAGAAAACTTCTATAAGATGTTGGAAGAGTACACGCAACAAGTTCGGCAACGTTATCGCATACCTGTGCGTTTGAATCTGCCACGTTTATCCGGCAAAAAGCCAGGCAAGAGCTATTTCGAAAGCAAGTAACCCGTGCCTTCGAAATAGCCCCTGATTATCCACAAAACATTCCTGGTTCCACAACTCGAAAAGACAAGTCGAGTGTTGTTTTATTTACTTTCTGCCAATTCGAGTACAACACTGGTTCGGCGCGTATCGACGTTGGGATTAAAGCCAATGGTCATCAGGTAGTTTCCGGAATAAACAGTGGTTTCAGTATTAATCGCTGATTTTGTTCCCGGATATACATTCAATTCCCGAACCGAATAGTTTTTGGCCGGGTCGAGCCCTTTCAGGCGAATGGGTGCGGTGCTACCAGCCTTGTAGCGATTTTTGGTTAAATACGAAAACCACACAGCCCGATCCCTGGATTCGCTCACATACATCAACGATGCTATGTCACTGGTATACGGCGATGACAATCTAAATAAATCGCCCTGCCACACAACTGTCTTGATCTGCTCGTACGTTTTCAGCGCCTGCTGGCTGAATTCCAATTCTTTCTCATCTAACTTACTGACAACGATGTCGTAGCCGACTTTGCCCATCATGGCCACATCCGTCCGAAACTTGATTGGCTGTTTTCCCCAATCAGTAACGTGGTTACAGGTAGCAATAGCCGGGAAGAAATAGGAATAATTCCATTGGATGAACACCCGCTCCAGACCGTCGGTATTGTCGCTCGGCCAGAACTCGGTAAAGTACCGTAAAGCGCCGTAATCGACACGTCCCCCGCCCCCCGAACAAAGCATCATAGGTAAGGTCGGATATTTCGTGCGTAGCCGCTCCATCACCTTATACAAGCCTTGCACATAGTCTACATATAGGTGTGATGGATTGGGATTAGTTGCCGAAAATGCGTTATAAATGACGGCATTACAATCCCATTTGATATAGCTTAACGTTGGATTTTTCGTCACCACATCATCGACAATACCGTAGACGAACTCCTGAACTTTGGGATTAGTCAGATCGAGTACCAGTTGATTTCTAAAATAATATTCCTGACGGTTTGGGAGCTTCAGCACCCAGTCGGGATGTTTTTCGTAAAGTTCGCTCTTGGGGCTCACCATTTCTGGCTCCAGCCAGATACCGAATTTAATTCCCGCGCCCTCGGCTTCTTTGACCAGATGGCCCAAACCATGCGGCAGTTTTTTTATATTTTCCTGCCAGTCGCCCAAACCAGCACGATCGTCGTTACGCGGGTATTTGTTGCCAAACCAACCGTCATCGAGCAAAAACAGATCGACACCTAGTTTCTTGCCATCCTTAAAAAGCGCTGTCAACTTTTCTTCATTAAAATCGAAATAGGTGGCTTCCCAGTTGTTGAGCAACGTCAGGCGATTACCCTGCCCCTGCGGAATACGGAACTTACGCGCCCAACGGTGCAGATTCCGGCTGGCGGTCCCTTTGCCTGAATTTGAATACGTGAATAGAAACGCCGGTGTCGTAAACTCCTTTCCTGGTGTCAGCGAATAGGCCGATGCATACGGATTAATCCCGGCCGTAAGCCGCAAGTTATGCAGCGGATCGACCTCAAATGCAATCTGGTAGTTACCCGACCAGGCCAGCGTTCCGGCCATCACTTCGCCTTTATCTTCTTCGGCGGGCTGATTCAGTGCGACCATAAACGAGGGCGGTTGAAACAGATCTGCCCGCGTTCCTAATTTTGTATCCAGCATTTTGATGCCTTCCGAAAGCAGTTCTTCGGTTGGATTCATTTCGTTAGCCCAGTCGCCGTGGAAATGCGTCAGGTAATAATTCTCTGCCGGAATGTACAGGTTCGCTGATGCGTATTTATACAGCGTAACGTTCTTTTTTTCGGTATGTCGGATCGTAGACCACTGCTCGATAACATCTTCGTTCTGATAAGCTTTATAGTACAGCGTCACCTCAAACGGATATTGAGGGTCTTTCAGATAAACCGCTGTCAGCACAGTGCCTTCCTCTGCGGACTTACGTTCATGCCGCACATAGCGCAGGTCAAGTGATGGATTCCCGTCGGCATGGGTCACCTGAATGGCTGGCTCCAATAGATTTCGCCCCCCGGCAGGCGTGTAAACGGAATTGTAAATGCCCGTATAATCTTCCCCACGTTTGCCATTTCCCGGAATGCGCGCGTACTCGTCGGTGCGATCAAGCCGTTGACCGAGGTGGACAATAGTCGGATTCTGGTCTTTGTCCACCCGAATGACCAGAGCGGTTCGGCGGGTTTCGATAACGATGTGTGTGTCACCAGGTGCGCTCCAGGCTGTTACTATGGTCAGGCAAAGCAAGACCACAAATACAAAAACAGGTCGAATCATGGGGTGGTTTATCTTCGAAATAAAAGACATTGGCTGTTGATCGCAGGATAGCGGACTTTAGATAAAGTACAAGTTACTTTCCTGCGATCAACAGCCAAAGTTCTAAAAACTAAATTTGAGAATAGTTGGTCGGCTCCAGAAAAATCCGGATAATGTTTGATACTGTGTTGGCATATTCCGGCGCCTGAGCAGTAGTTTTCCAATCAGGATCGGCGCTAAATTGTTTCCAGTTAGCGTCACGTTCTGCCATATCCTTAAATGTTAGCATATAAGTTAGGCAAGGCATGTGCTCACCCGCCACAACCTCCCCAAAAAATACCGGGTATAGTTTCGTTTTGTTAAAGATCTTGATCTCATCCACATTAAACATTTTTATCTTCCGCCGAACAGCATCTTCGATATAGCCTTCGTAGGTACGCAGTTCGAAAATTCTGGGTTGTTTTTCGGGTACAATCAGTTGTGGTAATCCATCAAACGCGCTCATCAATGACGTGCTATAGCGACCAAAAGGCGCTTTTTCGGGCGGCAGGCTTATATAAGCCTGACTGGCCTGCCCAAATGCCTGATCGCTGGTCAGCTTGCTGGCCGCCGTAATGTATGCATCCCAGGATGGGTAGGGAATCAAAACGTGTAGTTTGGCCGGGTCCGATTTACCCATCTCCCGAAAAGCCCCTACATTCTTAACACCTTGCCGGTTTAGCGCCGGAATCAGTGCATCTTTTAAGTAATTTTCAATAGTCGATTGCGGAGAGCCGTACTTGGGCTCATAGGTTCGCCATTCATATACGGCTTTCTGTGCATCAGGCTTGTTGCTTTCAGAATTCGCCAGCGCAGGAACGGCCAGTAGCGATGAGGCCACAAAATTTCTTCGTTTCATTTAGAGTCATACAACCCCAGCCCACAAGCCTGTTATTGGTTTGTGGGCTGAAGTCGCGTTTAGTTCGTTTTTCTAAACACTAATTTTGGTCAGATTCCGATAACTGATGGCAATGGATTCCAATGGGGGGCGCTTGCAGATATCCTGCTCTACGAAATAGTGAGTCAATCCTGCTGTTTTCTTCGCGTCGAAAATACGCTGGAAATTGATCGACCCTAAGCCTACCTCCGCAAATTCACGCTCTTTTGTTTTGGCCATATCTTTTATGTGCCAGAGCGGGAAACGGCCAGGATGTTTCTTGAACAGGGCAACGGGGTCCTGCCCTGCGAAGCTGGCCCAATAAAGATCAAGCTCCATCTTCACCAGATTCGGATCAGTGCCTTTCAGGATAAGATCGTAGGGCAGTTGACCGCCCATGGGCTTAAATTCAAAATCGTGGTTATGGTAAGCAAATTGAATGCCGGCGGCTTTACAAAGCTCCGCCGATTTGTTGAACAGATCGACATGGCGTTTGTAGTCATCCATTTTGCGTTCTTCCGGAAACAGATACGCACATACCATGTATTTCTGGCCAAGTGTAGCCGCATCGTCGACAGCCCGCTTCCAGTCCTTTTTCAGCGTGCCCTTCGCGTTGGGCATGGTGTTTCCGGTAGTATAGTGACCGCTCGGAGCCGACAAACCCAGACTCTTCAGTAACGCCGAAAACTGAGCGGGTGTTTTCCCGAAAAACTTACCATCCGAATAGCCAAATAGCTCAACTTCTTTATAGCCAATCTCAGCTACTTTTTTCAGCGTGCCTTCAACGTCTTTCGGCAGTAAGTCACGCAGGGTGTATAGTTGTAAGCCAACGGTTTGGGCAGGCTTGGCAAATACATCAAGTCCGGGAGTCAGAACGGCGGCCATCGCCAGCGCACTGGTTTTAAGAAAATCCTTACGGGATATGTTTTGTGAACCGTTCATAGGAATGGGAATTAATTAGTATTACCTCAATAAGAATCAGATGTAATCCGCCTACTCTTTACCGCCTGACCCTTGCCCGTTTATCGGCCAGCTCAGCATGCTTGATCAACGCAACCAGCCGACTGCCTGGTCCTTAGTAAGGCCTATAAATCACTCGCTAACCGTTTGAATTATACCAAATCGCAGTCGTTCATAAAGTGACTATTTAGTGCTCCTTTTCTACTACCATTCTGACTAAATTGCCAGTGAAGTACTTAAGCCATAAACGTGATCATAGCCTTATCATTTTATGAACAAAATCACGTTATTCACCTGTAGCTGACCTCTTACTCTATGCCGCGTTTTTACTCGTTATTTCTTTTTATAAGTCTGTTTACCACAAGTCTTTGTGCAGAACCGGTTGCTTTTGTGCAAAACCGTGGCCAATGGGCAGATGAGGTACGGTTTCGGGCAGAAATTCCGGGCGGTTATCTGTACCTGAAAGCCAATGCGCTGCATTACGTTTTCTACGATGGTGCAATCCTATCCAGCCATCACACCCCAACGGCAGGGCAGCCCATGAGCGATCAGATTCCAGGGCATGCCGTTGAAGTTCGGTTTGAGGGAGCCAATGCTGCAAGCCAGATTGAAACCAGTCACTCCTCTCCTACTATCCGCAATTATTTTACAGGCAAGCATCCTGTAGGTCATGTTTCAGCATTTAGTGAGGTGCTTTACCACGACCTTTATCCGGGAATTGATCTGCGTCTATATGCCTATTACCAGACGCTCAAATACGAATTTATTGTTCACCCTGGTGCCGACCCAGCCGCCATTCGACTGGCCTATTCAGGTGCCAGTCGCGTACGAATGGATAATGAGCAGTTAGTGGTCGAAACGAGCCTTCAGTCGATTACGGAAAGTCGTCCCTATTCCTATGTCAGTCAGAACGGTCGAGCCATCGAAGTCGCTGCACACTGGCAACTCGACGCCGACCAGCCTACGACTACCGTTCGAAAGGCAGGTTTCCGATTTCCAAATGGGTACGACAAAACACAAACGCTGACCATTGACCCCGAACTGGTTTTCTCTAGCTACTCCGGTTCCTATTCCGACAACTGGGGCATGACGGCTACCTACGATACAGACGGTAATCTTTACTCTGGCGGCATTGTGTTCGGGCCAGATTTCCCGGCCATAACCGGGGCGTTTCAAACCAAGTTCAGTGGCGAAGTCGATGTAGCCGTTCTGAAATTCAGCCCGGATGGTAGCAAACTGCTTTATGCCACGTTTCTTGGCGGCAAACAGGCTGAAGTGCCACATAGCCTCATCGTCAATAACCGGGGAGATCTCGTGATCATGGGTTCCACCTCCTCAACCGACTTTCCAGTAACAGCCGGTGCTTATCAAACCAAAACCCAACTGGGTACACCGGCCTCCTACTCCTTCGCGACCACGACCAGTATTGAGTTTAATAATGGCAGCGACCTGTTTATTTCTATTCTCAGTCCCGATGGTAAGCAGCTAAAAGCCAGCACATTCGTTGGAGGAGCCAGTAAAGATGGAGTGGGTGCCAGTTTAACCACCGGCATTCATGGTGATGGGATATCTTTTCGAAATTATGGCGATGATCTTCGGGGAGAAGTAATTGTCGGTCCAGACGACGACGTTTATGTGGCCAGCGTAACAGAATCTACTGATTTTCCGGCCGCTGCCCTCCCCATAACCGGGAGCAATCAGGCCGATGCGGTCGTTTTCAGATTAAGTTCTGATTTATCGCAACTTCGCTGGAGTTCCCGAATGGGCGGTAGCGGTTATGACAAAGCGCATAGCCTTAAATTAACGGCATCGGGCAGCTTGTATGTTTGTGGAGTCACCACTAGCCTCGATATGCCCGCCAGCACAGATGCCCTTAAATCGAAGCTGGAAAGTACAATCCATGTCGACGGATTCGTCGCTCGCTTTGATAATCAGAAAATAGCCCGGATGACCTATCTGGGTACCGAAGCCGAAGACATTGCCTACTTGCTGGATATTGATCCCGACGGTAATCCATACGTTTTTGGGTCAACACGCGGTAAATATCCTGTCACGACGGGTACCTACCAGAATGCGGGAAGCAGCCAGTTTATTCATGCACTTGACCCGAATTTAGCAAAGACCATTTTCTCTACTGTTATTGGGTCGGGACGGTCAACACCCGACATTGCCCCGACAGCATTCCTGGTCAACGAATGTGGCAACATTTACCTGTCGGGCTGGGGCGGAGTGGTGAACGTACGAACCGGCTTCAACACAAGCAGCAACACGACCGGCTTACCGGTTACGAAAGAAGCCTATAAGAAAACAACGAATGGCAGTAATTTTTGGGTCGCACTGCTGGAGCGAGGAGCCAAATCGCTGCTCTATGCCACATTTGTCGGTAGTGAGGCCATCGGTCGGGGCGACCATGTCGATGGCGGTACATCACGCTTCAATAAACAGGGCGTTATTTTCCATGCGGTTTGCGCCTGTGGCGGTACAAATTTCCCTGCAACGGCCCAGGCCTGGTCGAAAACCAACAACAGTACCAACTGTAATAACCTGGCGTTCAAATTTGATGTAGACCGGTTGCGGGCGGGTTTTGACACCTATCGCGGTACGGAAAAAGGCGTCATAACAGGATGCACACCCCTTACCCTCACGTTCCAGAACACAAGCTCTGGTGGCAAACAGTACCAATGGCTCATCGATGGTCAGGTCGTCTCGACCGATACGGCCAAAACGAGCTATGTGTTTACCAAAGCCGGGCAATACCTTGTCAAGATTCGCGCCTATAACCCGCTGACGTGTCAGCGAGTGGATTCTGTCCAGCAACTGATTACGGTCAATCCGGCCAATTTCCAGATCAGCCCCGACACAACCATCTGCCCCGATGCCAGCGCCCTTCTGAGGGCCAGCGGAGCTACAAAATATGCCTGGTCACCAGCCGATGGATTGAGCAGTACAACCATTGCCAATCCAATTGCCAGTCCAAAACAAACGACGACTTACACGGTCGACATGACCAATGAATTTGGCTGTGTAACTCGCAAAAGTGTAACGGTAAACACAGATGCGTCATTTCGGCCGGATTTTACGGTCCAGGTTGGCGAAGACTGCAACCAGGCGGCTCAGCTTACATTCGTCAATAATACAAAGAATGCGGACCGATATGTCTGGCAGTTGGGCAATGGTGACACCGTTCGAACGCCTATACCCGAAAACTATCAGTACAATCAATCGGGGCAATACACGATTACACTCACGGCATCGCGTAATGGCTGTTCTCTAAGTGCGACAAAGACCATTAGCGTCGAGAATCTGAATAACATCCCAAATGTTATCACGCCCAACAACGACGGAAAAAATGATGTTTTCAACATTGGCCTGTCGGGCATGAAAATGGTGATTTATAACCGTTGGGGCCGACGGGTGTTTGACGCGTCACCTTATCAGAACGATTGGGGTGCTAATGTTGAAAATGGCGTCTATTATTACCTGCTCACCACCCCCGCCGGAACCCAGTGTAAAGGATGGCTACAAGTACTTCAGTAGCTTAAGTATATTGATAGGCCCACCAGATCAGGAGGCCCTGTATGGGCAATCGAGCCCAGCGCAACCAAACCGGAAATTTCCGAAACCGGCTGGCAGTAGCCATATATACATTGGCCGGAAAGACGGCAATGAGCAATAGAATCAACCCCCAGGCCGATAGCGAACGGGTTGCCGGAAACAGTAATCCTATTCCCAAAAGCACTTCAGCTACACCACTCAACATTACCAGCATGCTATGCGCCGGAATATAAGGCGGCATTATGCTGAGATAGGTTTTGGGGTTTATAAAATGATTCAGTCCAGCAGCGATGTAAATAAATGCCTGGATGTAAAGGATTAGGTTATTCATTAATCAAGCGGTTTTGCTGCGGGACGGGTGAATTGTATCGATTTCTCCGGCATAAACAATAAACGATAAATGAACGAATATGGATTAAACCTTTCTTGACAAAGCACGTCCAAGTAGCACAAAACAACAAAACTGATGAACGCAAAGGGAATAGTAGTGGCCGTTGCAGCGCTGTTTTTGTCTATTGGTGCTTATGCTCAAAGTCGGCCAGAAGCATCAACAACTAAACATAGGCTGACTATTAACGAACGGAAAGCAAAACGGGCAGAACTAAAGGCGAAACTCGCACAGATGACACCTGAAGAGCGGAAAGCCTTTAAACAGGCGCACCACGACAAGATGCAGGCCCGCCTGAACGCCATGACACCCGAGCAACGCGCAAAAGTGCTGGAACGTCGGCGTCAGCACAAAGCGCAAAAAGACCAGGAAGGAAAGTAATTAAGTTGGTTAGGTTTGCTATTACCCCACCGTGACTGAAGCGTGGCCTGCAAAATTGCAGGCCACTTTTTTTAGCAATGATACAGCAGCGATCCAGCTATTATTATTCGACCACATGCCCAACAAAGCCTGCACCATTGTCTAAGATCAAACCACCGCGCCGGAATCCAAGTCCACAGGCTTCGCCAGCGTAAAAAACTCCGGCCTGATAACTATGCCCGGTGGAGTCTTTCGGAAACTCAACGTATTCCTGATAAATTTTGGGGTAATCGCCGTAGTCACCGTCAACGGCCTGCCGTTCGCTGCCATCGGTGTTCAGAATGCGCACATTGGCACCCTCACGCCCGAACAATACTTTCTCAACGCATACTTTACTGACCAGTGGCTTTGTATCTACTTCCAGCAACAGCGGATGATCTGGGTACAATTCCCACAGAATTTTCAGAATGTATTTCGATTGAAAGAGTAGCGTATAGGCAGGGTTCAGGATCAAGGCCAGGCGTTTACGAACCAGCTCTGTCAAAATCTCTACCAGTTCGGGTTCGTCTTCGGCGATTGCTTCCCAGGGAATCAGTTTAAACCAGAAATCAAGCTTTTCGAACTGACCATTCTTCGGATTTTGCCAGAAAATACCTTCCTCATCCGAAAATTCGACGCTATCAATAAAATCGAACTCAACCTCAAAACCAGCCTCACGAGCGGCTTCGCCAAGCAGAGCGACGTTGGCATCGTCTTCGGGGAAGTCGCGCATGGCCGATAGTAACAAAGTTGGTTGCAGGTCCGGATTCAAGGCCAGCAACTCTTCAAACTGGCCTGTAAGCGTTTCAAAAACAGCATTGAACTGATGGCTTTCGTCAAAACCATTGGCCCGAAGGTGAGCATATTGCACCACCGCCGTTTCGGGCAAACAGGTTGCGGTATCGGCGTTGAATTCGATCAGTTTAATGGGTTGGCCATCAATTCCACCGGCTATGTCAAAGCGACCATACAAATGAATGTTCCGATCATCGTCCCATGATAATTTTATCAGCTCCACCAGATTAGCCGGAATGCCAAGTTCAGCAAATCGGTTCTGATCGATAACATGCTGCCCGGCGGCAATGAACATCTCGAATAGTTCGTTAGCCGCTTCATAATACGCATCTGCTTCGGCAGGCGTTACCAGCACTACCTCGTTGGCTAAATAAGGCAATGTATCCTGCCCGAGCATCCAGTCCCATCCGAGATTGCGAAGTTGTACATCGGGTGAAGCAGCGAGTGATTTGAGCGAAATCATGGAAGGAGTCAAGTAAGTTGGCAAAAAAGAATGCTTTCTGTGTGCAAAGGAACTACTCTATGGCCCGCCTGCACCTTATTTTCGTTGGACTGCTTTTTATGCTGACGACCGGTAAAACTCAAGCACAATCAGTGCCAAAATCTGCAGTACCTGTCATTTTTGATACGGATATGGGGCCAGATTACGACGATGTTGGTGCCATTACGATCCTTCACGCCCTGGCCGATAGTGGTCAGGCCCGGATTCTGGCCACGATTGCCAGCACGAAGTACCCTAAAGTGACGCAGGTATTGAGCGTACTGAATACGTATTTTCATCGGCCGAACATTCCCATTGGCGTACCTAAAGGTGATGCCGTTACCGATAAAGACACGCAGCACTGGTCTGATACACTGGTCGCTCATTATCCTCACGCCATTCGGTCAAACAATGAGGTTCCGGATGCAGTGGCGCTCTACCGACAGATTCTGGCTAAGCAGCCCGACCGGAGTGTTACCATTATTACGGTTGGTTTTCTGACTAATCTGGCTAATCTGCTCAATTCAAAACCCGATCAGTATTCCAAACTTTCGGGAAAAGAATTGGTATTGAAGAAAGTGAAGAAGGTCGTTAGCATGGCGGGCAAGTTTCCGAACGGACGGGAATACAATGTGTTCAGAGATACACCAGCCTCAAAAATTGTCTTCGAAAACTGGCCAACGCCCATGTTGCTAAGTGGTTTCGAGATCGGCCAGCAGATTCATAGTGGTTTACCGCTAACGCAAAATAACCGAATCCGAAACAGTCCTATAAAAGACGTTTTTGTTATTTCCCTGCCCAAATCGAAGGAAGATAAAGGCGGCCGTATGAGCTGGGATCAAACCGCCGTTCTGGTTGGCATTAAAGGCTATGCACCTTATTATACAGTAAAATCGGGTCGATTGGCACTAAACGCCGACGGTTCCAATGGCTGGGACGATGCGGGAAAAGGGCATCAGCACCTGGTCGTAAAAATGCCCGTATTGGCGGTTGAAAAAATCATCAACGATTTGATGCAGCATCAACCCATTAAGCGGTAAACCAGAACGGGCAACGGCCATTTAGTGTTATTAGAAAACTATGGCTACCCCTTCGTCTCAACCGACCCTGCTTTTCGACGGCGTTTGCAACCTTTGTAATGCGGCCGTTACGTTCGTGATCAATCACGATTCAAAAAAACATTTTCGGTTCGCATCCCTACAATCACAAACCGGTCAGGATATACTTCGCCAGATCGGTCGCCCGACGGACCAGTTTGACTCTTTCGTATTGTGGGAAAATGGTCGCTTTCACGAGCAATCAACAGCGGCTCTGCTCGTGGCTCGTCAGTTGTCGGGCGGATGGCCATTGCTCTACGGGTTCATCATTATACCGAAGGCTATCCGGGATGCTGTCTATCGTTTCGTTGCCCGGAATCGTTATCGCTGGTTCGGTCGGCGGGATGCCTGCATGCTGCCCACTCCTGAGTTGAAAGCTCGTTTTTTAGCCTGAACGACTTATTTTGCCAAACTATTTTTAGTGGCCACTCTCTTCTTTATTCTCCTTAAAAAAATCCAGTACTAGTTTACACAGCATCTCGCTTTTTAATTCGGGCATGTCATGTCCCATATTTGGGTAAATACACAATTGCCCTTTTTTGAGCGATCGAAATATATTCATGCTATGCTCTAGTTTTATCATGTCGCGATCTCCGCGTATAATCAATACGGGTACGGCAATGCGGGAAAGTTTGTCGTCGGAAACTTTGATTTCTCTTGACCACATTTTTTGATTATCCTCCCAAAACTTAATCCACCTGTCGGGTTGAGGATTTAGGCTCTGATAATGTTCAAGCCAGTCTTTGTCCTCTTTTACGGCCTCTACAGTGTACTCCTTTTTCAACGCAATTCCTTCCTCAGTTAGCCCGCTTGATCTGGTATTTGAAGCTCCGCTGACAACTTTCTTTATTTTATCAGCTCTATTGGCAGCAAGCAATAAAGCCGTATTCCCACCCGTACTCCAACCCATTACGTAAGCGCTATCCAGGTGAAGCTGATCAATAAGTACAGAGCAATAATCGGCTAACAAGTCCCCACTCAAACTGTCGGCCTGCTCAGATCGGCCATGTCCTGGGGCGTCCGGTGCTATTACTCTGAAGTGTCTCGCTAATTCTGGAATAATGCCACTTAGATTTTCAATCGATCCAAGTCCCTGGTGCAGCAGCAGTAAGGGTACCCCGTTACCATATTCTTCATAATAAATTTTTGTTCCGTATATGGTCAGGTATTTTCCATTATTCGAGCCATAGTTGACAGATTTTTCTGATTCTTCTGTCTTATTGCAGGAGACAAGTAGTATACCTATCGCCAGGTAGTACATAAATTGTTTCATAGCCGTATTCCTCGCTTGAGTTGGTGAAATCATTTCCAGTTCAAGAAGGCAATAAATCAGCGCATCTTTTGATCAGCGCCCGGCATTTATGAAACTTTAACAGCTTCCTGTGGTCAGGATTTTCGCTCAGTGGTGTGCCGTATAGTTAGACTGTAAAATAGGCATCCTGGAACTCCTTTAGCAGCCTGATTCATATAGCGAAGAAACCCCGGAGAGACTCATGTAGAAAGATCTGACCAGTATATATTCTGGTTTCATTAATACTTAGCGTAATGGTCAATGTATAGTTTACTGACCTTACCACCTTCGAAATGTACCTGAATCTGATCCATTTGATCAGGACCGGTCGAATAACCGAAATACCATTGCGGTGATTGATCCATGCCCGAATCGTAAGCTGCAGAAAGATTTTTAGTCAACAAGGAAATGTATTCAAACTTGTTCGTATACGCTTTTAAGCTCCTGATACTGGCTAGTTTTTCATACAGAGACGAAACAGGATCACCTACCCGCACCGACGAATTGGCAGCTTGTTTTTCAGGCCATTGAGTAAGTTGCTGGCCACTGTTTAGATAGATACCCTTAACTGCTTGCCCTTCAATAGTAATTTGTACGCCGGAGTCGGATCCTGGTTTTTGATCCAGGAGAATATATTGATACAACGGCAGTCTCTCCTTCAGTGTCGTGAGCTCAGAAAACACGTTATTGACTATGTTCAGGTAAATAACCCCTTTCGTTGACTGAAGTGCCTGAATTTTAGGGTATACGCTTGCCGCTTCTTCGTCAATGGCTATGCCTAAATAATTACCGCTTTTGATGCTATCACGGGTGATTCGATAGGGTTCGGGTTCCGGTCCTGTAGTCTCGGGCGTAACGGAAGGTTCCATCTGGCATCCATAAACAAGGGTCATTGACAGCAGGAATCCAATAAAATTAGTTCTCATGAGTTTGGGGGTTGTAAAGGACTGACCCACTCACTGCATTATTGGTTGCAATATCCGATAGAAATCTGGCTACGCTATGCCCGATGGGTAGTTTGAACTAATCTAGGCCGGAAAAGTCAATGTACTGATGTCTCCATTATTTTTGGAGAAGAGGCTTTACCCTGAAACGGAAACCTTTAGTAATCGGGAGGGCTATCACATTGCCTGGCTTGACCATAGGCAGTTCATACGGATAATGAAAAGCCAGATAATCGCCAATGAACGAACTGTACCTATAGAATATTTATACTCGTGCAGTTGTTACACGTTCAGTCGTTAACCCGGCCTGCGTTCTGAATGAACGGAGTAAAGTCTGATACGTCTCGATCTGTTCCGATTGATACTGACTACTCCAGCCTAATTCGGTAGCCATCAAACCGGCAACCAGAGGGGCTATTTGGGATGTCAGCTGCCAGTCCGACAATTCGAGCCGCCAGCGTCGGGCCAGTACATCGCGGAGTGTTACGGCCATTTCCTGCTGCACCTGATAAACAACCTCAGCTCGAATAAAGGGCTGACTTTCGGCAAGTTTCTCGCGTAGACCAGAGCGTTCAGCAGTAAGCTGAGCCACACGTTCAGCCCGATCGCCATAGGTTTGCATCAGATGCTGGCAAACATCAGTTGGGAGATTATAGTGTTTCTGTAATACCTGCCAATCCTCAAAGCGATACGTTTCGCCCCCAACCAGGTAATGAAGTTCTGTTGTACCAATCGCTGGTTTATTCAGCAGTTCGCCCACACGGTCAATAGCATCCTGCGCCATCAGTCGATACGTTGTCCACTTGCCACCCAGTAAACTCAACAGGCCCGATTCGGAATCATGCTCAACTTCATGGTCGCGCAGGAGCGTTTTTGTATCGGCCCGGCTACTTACAATCAAGGGTCGGATTCCACCAAAACCAGCCTGAACCTGGTTTTTATCCGGCGTTTTGGCCAGATAAGGGCGTAAGGTATCGAGCAGGTAATCAACCTCAACGGCCTCAAGTACGGGTTCATGTTTCAGGTCCGTGTAGTCATTGTCGGTCGTGCCAACGAAGACCTTGTCGCCAAATGGAATGGCAAACACAACGCGCCCGTCGGCCGTTTTCGGAATCAGTATGGCACAATCGCTCTGCAGGGTTTCTCGAGGCAGCACAATATGAACGCCTTTGCTTGGCCGAATACGCCGGTCAAGGGCTGGATTAGCTAATAAACGGATCGAATCAGAAAAAGGCCCGGTGCAATTCAGAAAAAGCGTTGCCCGGATCGGAAATGTCTCGCCCGTTAACTGGTCCTGCACAATGGCCTGTGTTAGTTGCCCATTTTCTCGTACAAAATCCGTTAACGTAAAGTAATTGACGACAGCGGCACCCGCTTCGTCGGCAGAATGAGCCAGCGCAAGTGCGTAACGGGCATCGTTAAACTGGCCGTCATAATAGAGAACAGCGCTATGCATCTGGGGCGTCAGCGTCGGCATTTTATCGAGGGCCTCGGCCTTGTTCAGCCAGCGTCCTTTTGGAAAGCTGTCGTGTCCGGCAAAAAAGGCATAAAGTGCCAGCCCGATGGACATATACATACCCTCGAACCAACTGAATACGGGAGTCAATAAAGCCAGAGGATGCGCTAAATGAGGGGCATTACGGATTACAGTCCGGCGCTCGGCCAATCCATGCCGAACCTGTTTTAATTGTGCCAGATCAAGTTTTTTAATTGCCTGTTCCAGATACCGAACCCCACCATGAATGAGTTTGGTTGAACGCGACGATGTTTCTCCGGCAATATCACCGCGATCAATCAGGGCAACCCGATAACCGCGCAGTGCAGCGTCGAGAGCGGCCCCGGCCCCACTGGCTCCGGCCCCGATGATGCAAATATCAAATGTCTCCTCCTGCAGCCGCTTCCGATTATCGTCCCGATTCATGCATCAAAGATACACAGATTTGCTGTGTCTGCTGGTTAAGAGGTTGTTAAGTACCCGATCATTTTTGGCAAACGGGCCTTCAATACAATAAGTAGAGGTTATGCAACTATGAATAAAACGCTTTAGGCTTCGGTATAATCCAATTCTTTCCCAAACGTTTCTTCCATGGTTATCAGCGACCAGAAACCTAACCCAAAGCAAACCAGGGCCACAATGGCCGCTGCGCCCAGTACACCAACAGAGGGTTTCATGGCCTGAAATGCCGGAATACTGAGCAATGTGGTCGCACGAACGTTATTGGCAACGGAGGTCGTGGCTGTTGCGCGCAGGTTGGTACCAAAACTTTCGGCTGTAATGGTCAGAAACATCGCAATGTAGCCAATGCTAAAACCCATGCAAAGGCAAAGCGCGTAGAACGTACTGGCGGAAGAAATTACTCCGGATAAGTAAACGAACACAAAAAACGCCGTAAGTCCCATCATCAGACCGATGGCTTTCTTCCGAGATCGAAGTCGCTGGCTCAGGATACCACTCGACAGATCGCCAATAACCGTACCAATGTAGGTAAACATCACGCACCGGCCGGGTTGAATAGCCTCGTCAATGCCAAGCGCCTTCCCAAATTCATTGCTGAAAGTGGCCAGAATGCCGATGACAAGGTATGTTGGAAGAGCTATTCCCATACAGCGGAAATACCGCAGAACACGGTCTCGCCCGTGGAACAAAGCCCAGAAATTACCCCGCGAGACGCTGGTTCCCTGTACTTTCTTGAACATAGCTGATTCGAGCACACTCACGCGTAATGCCAAAAGCCCTAACCCCAAACCGCCACCGACCAGATAGGTCGTACGCCAGTCAAACAGTGTAACGGTAAAATAAGCAACCACAGCTCCTAAAAGCCCTACACTGGCCACCAGAGACGATCCGTAGCCACGAAGCTCTTTAGGAAGAATTTCGCTCACCAGTGTAATGCCCGCGCCAAGCTCGCCAGCTAAACCAAGGCCAGCCACAAACCGAAACCACGCATAAATTTGTGGATCATGCACAAAGCCACAAGCCAGATTCGCCAGTGAATACGTGATAATTGAGCCAAATAGTACCGATAATCGCCCGCGTTTATCGCCCAGAATGCCCCATAGAATGCCACCAAGTAATAATCCGGCCTGCTGATAATTCAGAATTCGTCCGCCAATGAGCGAAATTTCCGCTTCAGAAAGACCCAGATCTTTCAGGCTGGGTACACGAACAATGTTGAACAGGAGCAGATCATACACATCCACAAAATAGCCCAGCGCGGCAACAATTACCGGCAGCGTAAATAAGGGTCGAAGCGAAACAGGCGAAGAGGAAGTACTAATTGTCGATTGCATACTAGTCAGGAATAGCATTGGCAAGTTATAAAAGAAGTCGTAAGTTCTTAACTAAAAAAGACATGGAGCAATGCCCCATGCCTTTCATGTTTCTAACTTCTATGCGTGAATTCCTCTGTACTAATTAATTCATTGAGATGAGCCGCGTTGGTAATTGCTGCTCTATGGTTGGGGTTGTCAGTTTGAATGTGCGCTCTTCGGTCTGGTTACCATCCGAAATACGGAAGGTGTATTTACCATCACCAACCTGACTCAAATCAAATTGCTGGCGATAACCATTTTTCTTGCCTCCTTTTGCAGGCAATGCTTCGCGGAACATGACCTGACCTTTTTCATTGAGTAGCTCGACACTGATTTTATCGTCGACTTTATATTTCTCCAGGCAAAGCCAGACTTTAGATACGTCGTTGGCAGGAAACATCGCAATGGCAAATGCCTTTTGCTCGGGTTGATCGCCTGGACCCAGTGCGAACGATGATGCGGATACACTTAAAACGAATGCTAATGCACTTGCGACGAATTTGATGGAGGTTTTCATTGTGTTGAATTGTTTTGTTTAGAACCTTTAGCTGTCAACCCAATGATGCGGATAAAGCCGCGAACCGCTCGCCTTCGTGAGCAACGGTTTAAGAAAATGATGAATGGTTCAGGGCAGAAATTTGCGGTTAAGAAAACCTTTCCTGACCGAATAGCGGAGATCGATCAGGCACTCATGTCAAAAAAAGCCTCATTCCGACAGGAGATCGGAATGAGGCTCAATGCATGACTGGAATGTCCTACTCTACAAAGTCCAGATCTTTCCCAAACGTTTCTTCCATTCGACTTAGTGACCAGAACGCCAGCCCATAAACAATTACGCCCAGCAATCCGGCAGCCACTAATGTACCTACGGATGGTTTCAGCGCCTGAAAGAGTAGTGTCATTGGAATCAATGTTCCGCGTACAACACTCGGCACCGAGGTCGTGGCCGTGTTGCGGAGGTTGGTGCCATAAAGTTCAGCTACCATCGTTAAAAACATGGCGATATAACCCGTACAAAAACCGGCCAATAGACAAACAGTGTAGATACCGCTTGCCGTACGGATACCGCCAAAGAGATAAATGCCGCTCAGGAGCGCACTAAAAATCAGTAGACCCGTAATGGCTTTGAGCCTTGATCGTAACCATTGACTGATCGGGCCGCTCAGCAGATCACCACCGGCTAAACCAACATAAATCAGCATCACGCAACGACCGGGTTTAACGCCTTCAGCAATGTCGAGTGCCTGTCCAAACTCATTGGCAAACGTAGCCAGAATACCGACTATAAACCACGTTGGCACACCGACAGCTACGCATCGAAGGTATTTGATTAGCTGGGGCCAGCTACTAAAAAAATAAAGAAAATTACCGCGACTAACGCTCTTGTGCTCTACTTTCAAACGGCTGAACAAACCCGATTCAAACACGCTGACCCGTAGCAGCAGTAAGACCAGCCCCATGCCACCGCCAACCCAAAATGCGGTTCGCCAGTTGAAGTATTCGACCGTCAGGTAAGCTACTCCCGCTCCCAGATAGCCAATTCCGGCTACCATCGACGACCCGTAGCTTCGAATTTCTTTCGGCAAAATTTCGGATACCAGTACCATGGCAGCTCCGATCTCACCCGATAGACCAACCCCGGCCACGAAGCGCAGTAACGCATAGGTATTCACATCCTGCACAAATCCGCAGGCTATGTTGGTCAGGGAGTAGGTAAGAATACTGCCAAACAGTACCGACATCCGGCCGCGTTTATCGCCCAGAACACCCCATAAAAACCCACCTAACACCAAACCCGCCTGCTGGCAGTTCAGAATAAACGTTCCGGCTTTTGATACATCGACCTCCGAGAGGCCCAATGATTGTAGACTTGGTACGCGCACAATGCTAAAAATAAGCATATCGTAGACGTCCACAAAGAAGCCTAGGGCCGATACAATGACGGGCAAGGCAAACAAGGGGCGGAACGATACTCGGGCAGGTACGCTAGAGACAGTTTGCATAAATTAGTAGCTGAACCGCCGGGCGGCCGAGCGAGATTTATTCCTCCAGATAATCCAGATCCTTACCGTGAGTCTCCGGAATGGTGAGTATGGAGTAAAAGCCAAGAATGAAACTGATTAGCCCGACAACCGCTCCGGCATTGATAATATCCAGCGATGGTTTGAGCGCCTGATAGGTCAATGTCATCGGAATGACCAGACCACGCACCATGTTCGGAACTGTTGTAGCAGCTGTTGCACGGAGGTTCGTGCCAAATTGTTCGGCCCCAATGGTCACGAACATAGCCCAATAGCCGATGCCGAAACCCATTGCCAGACAAAGTCCATACAGCACGGTTGCGCTTTTAATGCCAAGGAACAGGTAGACAAGCCCGAAAATAAGGGCAATACCCATCAGTAAGGCCACCGCTTTTTTGCGTGATTCCAGCTCCTGGCTGATAAAACCACTGGCAAGATCGCCGATAGCCAGCCCAACATAACACCACATAATGGCCAACCCTGGCTGAATCTCTTCGGTAATGCCCAACGCTTTGCCAAACTCATTGCTGAATGTAGCCAGAACACCTATTACAAACCAGGTTGGCAATCCGATGCCTATGCATTTAAGATAGCGGCTCAGCCGGTCGGCATTGGTAAAAAACGACAGAAAATCACCCCGGCTTACGTGCTTCTGTTCGGTTACGTCCTTGAACATACCTGATTCCACAACGCCAACCCGTAGCAACAGCAACCCAATACCCAATCCCCCGCCGACAAAGAAGGCCATTTGCCAATCGAAATATTTAACCGTAAAATAGGCGACAACAGCCCCCGAAAGGCCAATACCAGCCACGAGCGACGTGCCTATGGCGCGTTTTTCTTTCGGTAGAATTTCGCTCACGAGCGTAATACCCGCGCCTAATTCACCAGCCAGCCCGATGCCTGCAACGAAGCGCATGACAGCATAGTAGGTGACCGGGTCCATAAACGTGACGTTCTTGATAAAACCACAGGCAATATTGGCAATGGAGTAGGTAATAATTGACCCGAACAGTACCGATAAGCGCCCGCGCTTATCGCCTAAAATACCCCACAGGATGCCCCCAATCAGTAATCCACCCATTTGCCAGTTCAGAATACTGGCGCCAACGGTTGAGATCTGGTCGGGTGTAAGGCCCAGATCTTTCAGGCTGGGTACGCGGACAATCCCAAAAAGGAGCAAATCATAAATATCAACGAAATAGCCTAATGCGGCCACAATTACGGGTAAACTTAGTAACCCAGCTTCGGTCGGTTGAGTCGGGCCGCCGGGCGGCTTAGAGGAAAGAGTAGGAACAGCCATACGGCAGAATCTGCGAGTAAAGTCAAAACGATTCTGCAATTATACGAAATGACCAAAGAAGATTGGGAAATCAAGGCAGCTTTATTGGTACAATGACCTTAAAATAAGGAAGTGAAGGACATTTATAGTCCAATATCGCATCCAGCAGTATCGCAGATGCGGGAGTTGTAGTCTATGATCAGTCAACCGGAGGCTGGCTTTTCTCCTCTTCAGAAACAGCAATCGGCGTCGGCTCGACAACGGCCTCCTGCTTCACCATTGGTCGAACGACAGGCACGGGTTTCGGTAATATTCCGTAAATGGCATAAGCCGTTCCGAGTGACCATACTTTCAAGCCAACGCGTGCAAAAACCAGGGACTGCTGCACAACCAGCATGAGCAGAATCGTTAACCAGCCGTTCATGGTAATGGCCTCATCGATCAGGAAATACATACCAAATAGGCCCGTTCCGGTCAAAATCATTACCAGATAAAGCCCGTATGTTTTGCCCGGATTACGTAACACCAGCCTTCCTGCCCGTCCAAATGCCCGTAAAGCGCCACGTTCGTCTTCCCTAAACATCAGCACCTTTGCATAATCACCAATGCAGAGTATAAATGTAACCGTGAGAGCAAACAACGCAAAGAATGAAGCTCCCACCCAGAATAAGCCCCGCTCGGTGAATTTATCTTCCAGAGCAATATGTATTAACGTGCCCAGCACGAGCCACAGGCCCCCTCCTGCCAGCACAAATAGAAAGCTAACGCCAAACAGTCGAAGAAACCGACCGACGTACTGGCTACACGCCTGCCAGAACATGCCAATATCGAATCGCGGCCGGGTCTGCGAAAAACGCAGTAAAATACCTCCGGCAACGAATACACTCAGAAAGATATAAAGGCCGCCCAACCAGCGGCCAACACTAAACAACGGATTAATAGCCCGCTCGCTGCGGTGCATAAAGTCGGAATAAATGGTGTAATCGAAGCCGTTCAGCAGGTTTAGAAAAGCCAGTGAATTTTGGTCTTCAACCTTCAGCGTGTTGTAGAACGGCAGGGCCGCCAGCAAACCCAGCACCAGTGTAATGCCATAGAGAAGCCACAGGAGCCTGGGCGATCCGAGCGTTTGTCGGAGGGTAACAAACAAAGTATTCATCAGGATCGGGTCGAAAAATCGTCAGATTCAGTGGGTTTGTCCTCCGAAAATACGATTTCTTTATTTCCCGACAACGGGTGTTCCGTTCTGATTTTCTCCTGTAGTTTCAAAAAACCGTCGATCAGCGCTTCAGGGCGGGGCGGACAGCCGGGCACATAGACATCGACCGGGATAATTCGATCTACACCTTTCACCACATGATACCCATGCTGCCAGTAAGGACCGCCACAATTGGAGCATGATCCCATCGAAATAACGTACCGGGGTTCGGGCATCTGCTCATACAGTCGCCGGATACGGTCGGCCATTTTGTAGGTAACCGTACCCGATACAATCATAATATCTGACTGGCGGGGCGAAGGGCGTGGAAAAATCCCGAAGCGTTCAAGGTCGTAATTGGCCGCGAAAGCCTGCATCATTTCGATGGCGCAGCAAGCCAGCCCGAAACTCATGGGCCAGAGTGACTTTTCGCGCGACCAGTTCAGGAGTTCTTCTGAATGCATAAGAAGAACACTTGCTTCGCCCGATTTATCTGAAACAGTATTTGATGACATGTTTTTAGTCGATACGTTCGTGGATACAACCGATGCCCGTTTCTTACCAATTTAGTCACTTACTGGTTTTGTCTGGCAATCGATTTAGTAAGTCCTGTTGGTACTCCACACTAAATGGCTCTAACTGCCGCCGTAAGCTGCCTTCCGGATTGGCTGGATCAAGCGGTCGAATAACCCGGCTTGATACATTACCAATGGCCGAGCTTAGTATTAACCCGGCCGTTGCCCCTCCCGCCGAAGCAAAAGCCAGTGTAAGGCCATACGCGACGGGGCTTCTGGCTGGATTTTGCCGCAACGATTCATTCGAGATAAAGCCAACGATCAATGCACCAATCACAGCGCCTGTTATCAGCACCGTTTTTTTATTTTCCCGGCGAATGACCACTTTGCGAACGGCAGCAAGTGAAATTCGTCTGCGCCAGTGCTGAGGTCTTGTTTCCACATACAACTGGCTATCCGTTACTGCGTCCAGAACACCCCGAAATCGATTACCCTCTTTCGTGACAATTCGCACTCGATATTCCTCAACAAGAGGTTCCTGCGCAAATGTTTCTAGTAAAAACAAGCGCATTATCAATGCGGTCAGCACCAGAAAACGGCTCACCGTTTGTAACGATCGTTTACTCTCTGATACAAATCAGCGGGTACTTTCGTTTCCATAGTGGGTACTTTGGGCTGCGGTTTCACCCAGTCCAGGTAACCTTTTGCCCAGACGTAGGCTAGTCCAAGAGCCAGGATTGCGACGAATAAAAACGCTTCCGTCAGTGCAAACCAACCCCATAAACCGCCCGTCTCCCGAATCAGAGCCGCCTGCCCAAACACCGTAGCCCACGGAAACAGAAATACGAGTTCGACATCGAACAGCACAAATACCAGAGCTACTACATAAAACCGGATATTAAACTGAACGTTAGCATTACCGACTGGCTCCTCACCCGACTCGTAGGTGCTATTCTTTTCGACATTCGGGCGGTTCGGGCGGAGCAGTCGTGCCCCAAACAACACGACGCCAATAAAGGCGAACGCAGCCAGAATGAACAATAGAATAATGCCAAAGTCGGACAGCATGGCTTTTTACAGGATGCGGTTATGATTTGCAGTATACGGGTTATGCTATACAGTAGCTAACCTGACTGTATGTTGCTGGATCAGCTAGTATATAGCCCAAACGATAGATCGTATTCCGTATGAAGGAAACTTATTTTTTCTTTTTCGGATACAGGTTATAAACAATCGACGCCTGGAAAACGCGATTCTGATAGGTTGCAGTTGCTTCTGGCGAAACATTCGTCAGGCCATAAATGTAGCGAAGATGCAGGCTAAACTTATCGAGCATATCCAGAAAGTCGTAATGTACGCCAAGGATTACGCCCAGGTCATTGTTCCTGCCCGGCCCAGTACTGGACCCTGAGTTCAACGCATAACTAAACTCAGGCCCAGCCTGTATGGTCAGTCCTTCGGTCGGAATATAGCCAAACAGGATCGGTACACTTAAATACGTATAGGTGTTATTTATGGTCAGACGTGCAGCATTGGTCTGTTCAACCTGAAACGCGCCCCCTTTTACATTGAGCATGAGCTCGGGTTGCAGGACGAGTCTATGAAGCCGGTATCGGTACATAATACCAATATTGGGGTCCAGATTCTGCTTGGGAATGTTGACACTCGTGCCCGAAAGGCTTAGTCGCGTTAACGACCCGCCCACTTTCACACCAAAATGCCCACCAACGGGTTTATTGCTCTGCGCCCGCAAAACCATGGGCGAACCGAATAAAAAAATAAGTAGTAGTAGTCGGGAAACCTGCATACAAAACTGATGGAAGGAAGTTGACCTTCCAATAACGGCTGATTATCCGGAAACGCCGGACCGCCGACAAAATTGGTGAAAAAAGTTAAGATATTACCCTTGCGGCTATGATCAGGATTAATTCAACCGAGGGTCGACCGGGTAATGGGCTATCGATTTAAACTCACCACCCATTCGCTTGAGCACTCCGCGCCAGAACTGATCGGCGGGTGTTTCGAACAGGAAGGTGGCATCGGCGCGGCTCACGATCCACGCTTTCTGGTCCAGTTCACCGGCCAGTTGCCCGGCATCCCAACCCGAGTAGCCCACAAAAAACCGGATGTCACGCTCAGTGAGGGTGCCAACATTAATGGCCTGTTTCACCTGTTCAAAATCACCACTCCAATATAAACCACTCGTTACCCGAATAGAACCATCGATCAAATCGGGCCGACGATGAATAAAATGCAGTGTATTCTGCTGCACCGGGCCGCCAATAAACAAGGACTGAGTCGTATAGACATCGTCAATGACATCCCCTAATTGTAAATCCGTAGTCTGGTTCAGTACCAAACCGAATGTACCAGCGGGGCTATGTTCACAGACCAGCACAACGCTACGGTCAAAATTAGTGTCGCCCATAAATGGCTCGGCAATCAACAGACTGCCATTCGTAACGGGTAGCGTGTTGGCATTCATAGCCCTCGAAATGTTAAAGATTGTTACGTTAAAAACGACATATTAAAGACGATGTTACCAAAATGATGCCGAAAATTATCGCGTTTGCCGACAAGTATTTTTTATACGGATAATTAATTGACATGGATTCCCTGAAGACCCTTATCGTTGGAAGGTGAGCCGCACTTTTCGACCCGAAATTCGTTCGAGTAACGGCTTCAGCATCTGATCGGCATTATGGCGTGTCTGATCCAGAATTCCGCCGTTTAGCGCCGACTGTCGAATCTGTCGTTCAGCCTGCCGGTAAGCGTCGCTAACCAACTGCGATTGATCCAGAAACGAGAACCTCGTATCATAGACCCGCGACCGGTCATGGTTAATTTTCCAGCTACAAAGCTCCGGTTTGGGCAGCAGGACCACTACCGAATCGCCCTCGGCCTGAATATCCTCCGGCTTGATTTGGGTAAGGTCAATGCAGCCCGTTGCCTGCCCTTCTACAATCAACACGGCGTTAGCATTAGGCAGAAATGTATTGATCTGTTCGTGCTCAATAATATCCTTGAACGTATAACTCACCAGTTCCAGTTTTCCCAGCGCCATCACTTCTTTAAGCACGATACGCTGCGTCGTTTTGTCACCGCGCCGAAATCGGCTCATCACATCACTTCCGCGAATCTGCTCCCAGATGGCGATCAGCCCCGCTACCAGAATAGCGACTATAAACAGGCGAAGCAGCGTATTTAAAAACCGAGACATAGAAAGTGCGTAAAAAGCAAAACTCCCAAATCATTAACGATTTGGGAGTTTTGTCAGTATCAATAGACTAATCAATGTGTGTGTTTGTATTCGTCAGCGGGCTGTTTTTCCAAATCAAATAAATCGTTCAGAACGTCGATCAGCGTTTCGGCTTCTCCCCGTTTACAGGCGGCTTTCAGTTGAAGAACAGGCAGCTTGATAATCTTCTGCATGATACCCCGCGTAATTTTGTCCACTTTTTCAGACTCATCGGGGGTCAGGTGCTTCAGGTGACGGGCAATTTCATCCCGGCGAATCTGCTCCAGTGCGTTCTTCAGTTTATTGATCGTTGGCGAAACAACCATTTCCTTCGACCAGTCGCCGAATTCGGCCACGGCCTGCGCCACAATGGCTTCAACCTGCGGAATGGCGGCTAAACGTTGGTTCAGTGCTTCATCGGCCCGGTTACGGATATGATCAATATTATAAACCAGTACGCCCGGAATCTGCTCAACAGCAGCATCGACACTACGCGGAACAGACAGGTCAATAAAATATTTATAGGTCAGTACATTTAACTCCTTCAATAATGCCGGCGTAATTAACGGCTCATCGCGCATAACCGATGAAATAATCACATCGGCCCGACGAATTTCATCGGTCAGATTCGCAAAATCAGCAATGCGGAAGCCATGTTTCTGCGCTAATGCTTCGGTTTTAGCCTGAGTCCGGTTGCAAAGCGTTATGTTTTTCATGTTCCTGGCTTCCAGGTTCATGCAGACATCGGCTCCAATTTCCCCTAAGCCGATTACCAGAACATTCGGATTCTGGTTGTCGCCAACTAATTCGTCGATTAAATCTACGGCTGCGTAGGAAACCGAAGCGGCTCCATCGCGGAAAGCAGTTTCCTGGGCTACCCGCTTGTTCGTAAAGAAAATAGTGTGCATCAGCCGGTGCAGAAACGGCCCGGCCATGTCAAGATCAGCCGACCACTGGTAGGCCTGCTTCACCTGATTAGGAATCTGCATATCGCCAACTACCTGCGAATGCAGGCCAACGCATACCTCAAACAGATGCTGAACGGCATCGGAATGTGCATTGAAAAACTGGAAATAAGGCAAATACTGATCCATCTCAGTCAAGCCTTTTTCTATCAGCAACAAGCGAGCTATATCGGCGTTAAGATCCTGCTCGAACGCGTAATAGACTTCAGTACGGTTGCATGTTGATACAACGAGCAGATCCGATAAGCCAAAAAAATCCCGCAACCGAAGCATCAGCCTCTTTGCTTCATCTTCGTTAAGTGCAATTAGTTCCCGTACCCGGAGAGGAGCCGTTTTATGGGATAAACTAATTGATTTGAAAGTGTCTAACATTGTTACGAATCACACTAATCAGCCAATGGCCAGTGCAAAATTACGGTACAATTACCGGAGATGGAAACAGAGTGTACGATCGGTTTCACTATTTAGAATTCATCCAAATAGTAAGCTCATTTCTTTGCTGAATCCTATTCCTGTTTTTAACACGTATTGCTGCTCAGACGTTCGATTTTACACAATAAACTCATTTTTAACGTTTACACTTGGAGGGCCTGAGCAGTTACCACACCAATACGAGCAAACAAGCTGATTAGTTGCTTGTTGCCCCTATATTTACTAATGTAAAAAGGCTGCTATTTAGGTAGATTTTAAAATCGTAACCCGATTGGCGGAACACAGACATGCTGAAATCATTCGATATCTATAATCAGAATAATATCCTTAAGATAATCGTTGCGCTCAACCTGTTGTTGGTAGGAACGGGGTCACTATTGTATACAAACCGGCTCATCACAAAACTGGAAACCCGCGAACAGCAATATGTACAACTTTACGCAAAAACCATTGCTTACTTAGTTGACCCCAATCACTTCGATTCTGGCGACCTGACATTTGTGACCAGTGAGATTCTTGAGGCAAACCGTACTGTTCCAGCCATCTATGTCGATCCCAATGGGCAGATATCTAAACCGCTCAATATCGATTTTCCAGATAACCTGGCGGACAATGAAAAGGAGCAGTATCTAAGGCAGAGGATCGTTGACATGCGTAAACGGCACCCCCCCCTAGTCGTTGAGGTCGGTAATGGTGTGCGAGGATTGGTTTATTACGATAACTCTAATCTTCTCAGACAAATGGCCTATTTCCCTTATGTGCTACTGGCCATTCTGACGGCTTTAGGCGTGCTGGCTTACTTGGCGTTCAGTTCGTCGCGTCGGGCCGAGCAAAATCGGGTGTGGGTAGGGCTGGCCAAAGAAACGGCCCACCAGCTAGGCACGCCCATGTCGTCGCTGATGGCGTGGGTGGAGTATATGCGATCAGACCCGGCCCAATACGACGAGTCAATTACAGACGAGATTGAAAAAGACGTTCGACGGCTGGAAACCATTACGGCCCGATTCTCGAGCATCGGTTCTATTCCTACGCTGAAAGACGAAGATATTACGGATGTGATCGAACAGTTTACGGGCTATCTGGCGAAGCGAATTTCGACGAAAGTCAAGATGAGCATGACCAGTCAGTTACCCCCTGGCGAGACGGTTAAAATCAATAAATTACTGTTCGAATGGGTTATCGAGAACATTTGCAAAAACGCGGTCGATGCCATGAAGGGTGTCGGTGAGTTGAGGCTTAACATACTGGCTTTACCCAATCATGAAATAGCCATCGATATTACGGATACAGGAAAGGGCATTCCCAAAGCCAGTATGCAAAAAGTATTTACGCCGGGTTTCAGTACGAAAAAACGCGGCTGGGGATTGGGTCTGACGCTGGCCAAACGAATTGTTGAGGAATACCACAACGGGCGTCTGTTCGTTAAAAGCTCAGAAGTTGGCAAGGGAACAACGTTCCGGATTGTGCTGAATGCCGACAAAGAAAAGAAAGCCGTGGAACCACAGCCTTCCGTCAAAGAAGCGTAACGAATAGCCTTTTAGTTAGGAAACGGTACGCTAATTGTATCGGTTTCGACCACATTGCTTTCATTTAGACTCCGATCCCGAATCTTGATCTGAAACTTCGTCGGATACATCTTAAAGCTAGAGCCATACGTAAAGATTTGTCGAAAATCGATCGTTCCTTCAATAGCGCCCTTCGGCTTCCCTTTTGTCAGGTCAGGAAAAAATAAAACCTTGTTGACATCCTGAACAAGTTCTACGTATTGTTTATTGATCAATCGAAAGGTACGAATCTGATAGTTTCCCCAGCCACCATTCTGGGCATAACGGGCTGAGTCAGCTTTAGGTACAGGAATATCATTCCCCAGATTACCATCGCCATCTTTGAAACCAATGGTAAGTACTACCGAATCGCGCTTAGCGGCACCAACGCCGGTACCAGCCGCAATGGTGTACTTGAAAATCCCTTTAAAATCAGCCGATGGTGTATCAGGATAGTTTGGCTCGTTAAAACAGGACGATAGTGTCAGGGCGATTCCCAATACCAGGAGATACGGTTGAATTAGTTGCCGTTGCATACTGTTGTACTCGTAGTGCAAATAAAACGTTTTGTTACTTTGTTTCTTTCATCAATGCTTTCGACCGAGATAGCCTCATTTCGGCAATCACTCCGCCAGCAAATTCTGTCTATACATTCTCGCCCGTCGGACCAGGGTCTGTTCGAGCAGCTTGCCTTAACCGTTTTCCGGTATCAGGCCCTTCACAATCCCATTTACCGGGATTATCTACAGCACCTTGCTATTAAACCTGACCAGGTTACAGCCCTACGCCGGGTGCCTTTCATGCCAATCAGTTTCTTCAAAAACCATAACATTCTGACGGGGTTTCAGCCGCAGCCAGATACGTTAACTTTTGCCAGTAGTGGAACAACCGGAGAACAGACAAGTCGCCATTTTGTATCCGATCCGGACCTTTATGACGCCATTAGTATCGGTATTTTTGAGCAAACGTACGGTTCTCTTGGCAACTTCCACATTGTAGCTTTACTGCCATCGTATCTTGAACGAAATAACTCGTCGCTGGTGTATATGGTTCAGCGATTTATGACCCAGACAGGTTCGGATAAATCTGGTTTTTTTCTCCACAACCACCATGAATTGACCGAGCAGCTCCGGCAACTTACGCAAGAACCTGATCAGAAAAAAATTCTGCTTGTTGGCGTTACGTTTGGCCTGCTGGATTGGGCCGAATCGGGGCAGGATTTATCATTTCTGGGTCAAAACCCGAACCTGATCGTCATGGAAACGGGCGGCATGAAAGGTCGTCGTCAGGAATTACTACGCGAAGAGGTTCACCAGATCCTGATAAAAGCGTTAGGCATTCAAACTGTTCACTCCGAATATGGTATGACCGAATTGCTTTCTCAGGCTTATTCCAACGGGAATGGCCTATTTCAGCCCAGCCCTACCCTACGTGTGTTTTTGCGTGACATTAACGACCCATTTTTGATATACCCCGATGATTATAAACGAACGGGCGGCATCAACGTCGTCGATTTAGCGAATCTGGACTCCTGTTCGTTCATTGAAACGCAGGATTTAGGGCAGTATGATGGCAACGAAGGTGGTTTCCGTGTTATCGGCCGGTTCGACAATTCCGATGTCCGGGGCTGTAATCTGATGGTTATCTGAACCACATCGGTCGCCTGCCGATGTGGTTCAAACCTATGCATAGGCTTTCACATCCTCCAGCGTAATTTCTTCGCCACACATGATCACCAGTCGCTCAACTACGTTGCGCAGTTCGCGAACGTTACCCGTCCAGGGCAGCGATTGGAGGTACATCATGGCATCAGGAGCCAGTTCTTTAACCGTTGAGCCATATTCGGTGGCAATATCATGTAAAAACTTCTCGGTCAGCAGCGGAATATCGGTACGGCGTTCGGCCAGGGGCGGAACATGAATAACGATCACGCTCAGGCGATGGAATAAGTCTTCCCGGAAATTACCGTTCACAATTTCCTGCCGAAGATCTTTATTGGTAGCCGCAATGACCCTGACATTAACTTTGATTTCTTTATCGCCCCCAACGCGGGTGATCTTGTTTTCCTGTAAAGCCCGGAGCACTTTCGCCTGTGCGGAAAGGCTCATATCGCCAATCTCGTCCAGAAATAATGTTCCACTGTCGGCCTGCTCAAATTTACCAACACGACGGGCACTGGCGCCGGTAAACGCTCCTTTTTCATGACCAAACAATTCACTCTCAATCAGTTCGCCGGGAATAGCCGCGCAGTTAACTTCAATAAGCGACTGATTTGACCGGCTGCCTTTCTCATGAATCTGCTTGGCTACCATCTCTTTACCCGAACCATTGGCTCCGGTTATAAGCACGCGGGCTTCCGTTGCCGCCACCCGATTGATGGTTTCTTTCACTTTCTGAATTGGGGCCGATTCACCAACAATCTCATTAAGCTTATAGATTCGTTTCTTCAGCGTCTTTGTTTCCTGCACGAGCTTGGCCCGTTCGATGGCATTCCGGACAGTGATGAGCAGGCGGTTCAGATCGGGTGGTTTGGTGATGAAATCAAAGGCTCCGCGCTTTGTGGCTTCAACCGCGTTTTCGACATTGCCGTAGGCCGAAATCATCACGAACTGAGTACCCTTGCTGGCTTCGTTTGCTTTCTGTAACAATTCCAGGCCGTCCATTTTGGGCATCCGGATATCACACAGCGCTACGTCGTAGCTCGTGCGCATGATCATGTCTAACCCTTCTTCGCCGTCTTTGGCTTCGTCAACCTCGTAGCCTTCATACTCTAAAATATCGCGTAGAGCTGCCCGAATGCTCTTCTCGTCATCTACGATAATCAATTTGGCCATGCGCGTGGGTATAGGTTTTGGCGTGCCGAAGCACTGGGACGAAAATAGTAATTTTGCGTCTACAAGTGCAAACGTAACTAATAAAGGATTCTTAACACAGGGTTACAACGAATACAGATAGGATAGCTGGCTGCTATTTCCCTGTATCTGTTACAAACATCGCCATCATCACGTTTACCCCATTTTAGGTATCCTAAGAAGTAGTTAAGATGCATTTTTTACCGTGGCAGCGGCAAACTAACTACCTCGGCGATATTCGTTCGGGCATCGACGGGCCGCATCCGAAATGAATACGAATACGATTTTGTCCCCAATAACTGATACTCCGAATGAACGCGTGGTGACCAGCTGTCATCACCCCCTAGCCCCATTTGCGCCATATCCACGTTAACAACCGTTACAGTGCCCCGCTCGACTTCCTGATTATCGGGTTGTTTAGCTTTCAGTAAAGCGGCATCCGTATAATCGCGGGCATTGATGGTCAGTACGGTATTAGTGCTCACATCACCCATGATCAGTAGTCCAATACCCATACCATCCGTGAGTTCGGCCCACCGAACATCGGTTTTGTTGCCATTTTCCTGCGCCATCGTGTACGGGAAAAACTGATCGGCCACTTTGCTTTCGTACAATCCTACTTTAGCAGCATCTTTTCGGTCGGCATAACTCTCAAATGGGCCACGACCGTACCATTTCAGGTTATTGACCGTTGCTGGTAGCTGAAACTGCATACCTACCCGAGCCAGTGGCGGAAGCGATCCTGATGGCGTATAGGTTGTGGTAACCTGTACATCTCCTGTTCCATAAACGACATAATCTGTTTGCTGGAGCATACTACCGCCAGTACCGACAAGTTCATTTGTACAGCTAACCCGCACCATTTGCGGGCGCGTTTCTACCTTAAAATCGACGGGCCGGGCTTTAACCGTATCTAAACCAGCCTGACGCCAGCGGGCTGCAAACGATTGGTTGCCACCCCCTTCATCGTTATCGGTTGGCACTCGCCAAAGGCTTGGCTGGAGACCCTGAGTCAGCAGGTTCTTTCCCCTGAAAATCCACTGGTTCAGCGTACCTCTGGCTTTATCAAATACAATCGTAAAATCTTTCCCCCGAATCGTTACAGTCGTAGCAGATGGTGCTACTTTGACCGCTGGAATGCGGTTCATACTCATAACGACTGGTGTTGGCGCATCCGTTTTGATTGGAAACTGAGCCGATGCCACTTCATGATTGGCTGATGCCCAGCTTGTTGCCTGTTTTAGCCGAACACTCACATTTAGAAAATATTCGTTTGACAGGGATGCACCATCCGCTTGAACGGCGCGGGCATTGCCGGTAATTTGCCGAAGATCAACCACTTCGCTGATGCGGACCGGCAGGGTTAGAACCTGCGTCTGACCGGGTTTAGCCACTAAATTATTCTCGCCACCCCGCTGAATAACGTCGCCATTACGGATCAACTCCCACTCCAGTCGAAACGGCTCAAGCGATTGAAAATCGTAGGTATTCCGAACGTTTAGCTTTACCGATCCGTCTGTTCGGATTTGCCCGGCCGACAACGGAGTTGGTGTGGCCAGTTTCACGTATTGATAAACCAGCTTCACCTCGTTGATTTCCGGCTGTGGTGTTCGATCCGGATTGACCAGACCGTCGCCAGCGTTAGCGCCATCGATGTAATTAATATGATCAGTGAATTCCTCCCCTGCCTTGTTTTTTAGCCGCAAACCCTGATCTACCCAGTCCCAGATAAATGCGCCCTGCATACGTGGATACTTATCGATAGCAGCCCAGTAGTCTTTCAGATTACCAACGCTGTTGCCCATCGAATGGGCGTATTCACAGACGATAACCGGACGGGCGGGGTCTTTCTCCATCAGCTTAACCAGATCGTCGACAGACGGATACATGGTTGAAATAATGTCGAAACTGGTCAGAGAGGTTCCTGTATACGGTCGACGGCCCTCGTAATGAATGGGTCGTGTCGGATCGATCAACCGGATGATATCGGCCATATCCCGAAAGTTCTGACCCATATCCGTTTCGTTCCCCAGCGACCAGATCACAATAGACGGATGGTTCTTATCGCGCTCAACCATTGCTCGGCCCCTGGCAACAAAGGCATCGCGCCATTCGGGTTTGGTGGCTGGCGATTGCCCTTTCGACCATAAATCATGGCTTTCGATATTGGCTTCATCAATAACATAAAGGCCATATTCGTCGCAGAGATCATACCAGTCCGTTACATTTGGATAATGCGAAGTGCGTACGGCGTTGATATTGTATTGCTTCATCAGTTTGATATCCTGAATCATCGACTCGCGGCTGATAACCCGCCCCGTGTTGGGGTCAAATTCGTGCCGGTTAACGCCCTTGTAGGTAACAGGTTTGCCATTTACCAGCAGTTGACCCTCCGTTAACGTCATTTCCCGAAACCCAATTCGTTGGCTAATGGCTTCTGATGGCTGACTATCAGACCCAATGAGTTGTACGGTCAGCGTATATAAAGTTGGCGATTCAGCACTCCAGAGGGCAGGGTTCTTTATTTCTTTCGCCAGTCGGAAAAGAGATTCCTGTCCGGTATTGGTAGCCGTTTCGGAACTGATCGTCTCCGAAAAAATAACCGTTCGTTTCGAGTCGTACAGGGTAGCCCGGAGCCGGTATGGTACTTGGGCGGCAGAAAGCGTTCGGACGTTTGCCGTTATTTTGAGGGTAGCGTCCCGGTATTGCTCATCCAGATCAGTTGTGGCATAAAGATCACGCAGGTACGTTTCGGGCGGTGCATAAAGAAACACATCGCGAAAAATTCCGGAGATCCGCCAGAAATCCTGATCCTCAAGATAGCTTCCGTCCGACCAGTTAATGACTTCTACGGCCAGCAGATTTTCACCGGTTTTAAGCTTATCCGTGATAAGAAACTCGGCAGGTGTCATGCTATCTTCATGGTAACCGACTGGCTGACCATTCAGAAAAACCCGACACGTCGATTGCACACCAGCAAAGTGCAGAAAGATGTTACGACCCTGAAAATTGGCCGGAACCGTAAAACGTACCCGATAGAGCCCTACCGCATTCGTATCGGATGTAATACGCGGGGGCGTAGCCGGAAACGGATGTTTGATATTCGTAAAAATGGGTCGATCATATGGTCTTCCTTCGCGAGCGCCCACGACCTGCCAGTTAGAAGGAACCGGCAGCTCATCCCAGGTTTTATCATCGGTATTGGGCTGATAAAAATCAGGAGGTATTTGGTCAGGGTGTTTCAGCCAGCGGAATTTCCAGGAACCATTGAGCAATTTGACATAGGGTGACGTGCGCCAATCGGTCGATGATAGGGCTTGCTGTTCCGTTGCAAATGGGACTAGTGTGGCATGAGGTTTTTCTGTATTTCGACTAATCACCTGCGGGTCTTCCCAATCAGGTAATGCCTGTGCCCAACAAAGGGTAGCTAAAAAAGGGGTAAAAAATAAAGAGAGAAGTAAGCATTTGCGCATACTCAACATAGTTAGTTCGTTAAAGAGGAACCTGAAACAAGAAAAATGGGGTAATAACACCTCTATTTCTGAGACCGGATAAATTTCTTATAAATTTAACCGCCTTACTACCTGAAACTCATGAATTATCGCCGTTTACTTTTTTGTTTACTCATTGTTCTTCCAATTCTTGCGTCGGCCCAATCACGCCGGCGCACCCAGCTAACAACTCCTCAATCCAACGGACCGGTTCCGGTTGTGTCTGCTCCGCAAGCTCGTCTGCTGGAAGGCATGGTGCTCAACAGTTCGATACTGAATCGAGGAGTCAAATTTTCAATCTATCTTCCGCCTGACTATTACACATCGAACCGACGCTATCCAGTCGTTTACCTCTTGCATGGTTACGGCGATGATGAAACAGGCTGGGTACAATTTGGCGAAGCTGACCGCATTGCTGATTCAGGTATTCGATCAGGCGAATTGCCCCCAATGATTATTGTTATGCCCGACGGGGGCGCCACGTTTTATGTCAATGATTACCAGAACAAAATTCGCTACGAAGATATGTTTGTGCAGGAACTCATCCCGCACATCGATACCATGTTTCGGACGCGCACTCAACGGGAATACCGAGCCATTTCGGGTCTCTCGATGGGTGGCTTTGGCTCACTCACCTTGTCGATGCATCACCCCGAATTATTTAGCTCCTGTGCTGCCCTGAGTGCAGGCATACGCACCGATGAGAGCTTTGTGAACATTCCAGACGATCGGTATAACACAGTTTTTGCACCCGTATTCAGCGGCCTGGTCAAAGGGGAAGAACGACTGACCGTGACCTGGAAGCGTAATAGTCCAATCAACCTGGCGAAATCGGCTCCGGAAGGTGATCTTACAAAAGTACGCTGGTACATCGACTGTGGCGACGACGACGCCCTGACAGTTGGCAATGCCATGCTACACCTCGCTTTGCTCGAACGCAAGATTCCGCATGAATATCGCGTCCGAGACGGCGCTCATACGTGGTCTTACTGGCGTTCCGGTCTACCCGATGCCCTGAAGTTCATTGGTGCCAGTTTTCATCAGTGAGGTCTTATCTATTGTTTGCGAATTGGCACGATAGCCTCGGTTTCATCCCAGACCAATAGCATGTCGGCTCCGCCCACCTGTGGCACAAAGTTGATCGTAAACTGTTCGGCCATGGGACTATGCTTTTGTGAGGTTACAGGTACCCTCAGCACATCTTCAGCCTCGTTATAGTTGGTTCCCCACTGGCCAACCTCCCGATTAAAAATGGCAGTCCAGCCATTTTGAGTAGGAATCGTCCAGAGTGAATAGTGCCCGGCGCTCAATGCTTTGCCTGCTACGTTTACATTCTGCCCAAACTCAATAACCGTAGCTTCATTGGCACCCGTTCGCCATACCTTACCATAGGGTACTAGTCCGCCAAAAATTGGGCGACCTTTCTTATAGGGCTGACAGTAATCGACCTTTACACTAAGGCCATCCTGATCGAACTGGGCTATGGTTTCGGGACTACTGGATTTCGTCCAGCTACGTAAGGCAAAGAAACCGACGAGCAGGATGGCCGCAATAATGGCAAGGATAATTAAAACACGTTTCATGGAATAATGTAGAGCTTTGGGGCTGGTAGACTGCAAGATACAAAAATTTGTAACTCACATCCCACTATTTGTTACTGCCATACCTAAACTGCATGCATATCTGTCCTTTGGTACACACGTACTGGAAAGTCCCTCGATAACCTTAAAGGTCAATGCTAGTCGGTGGTGGAAGGCAATTTATCGTCTTTTTGATACAATAGGTTACGTTAGGATATGTTGCTTCATCGCCCCCGATCATTCACTTGCCAACGGTAAAGCTCGTGAACTGATCCAGCGCGGCCGGATTGCGCAACGTATCTTTACTTGCAACCAGCGACGCATCGACTCCGGCAAGAATCTTCTTGACGGGCGTTTCCAGCTTCTTCCCACTCATGGTATACGGTACTTCGTCAATTGCATATACGGCGTCGGGTACATGACGGGGGCTGAACTGACTTCGGATTGTCTGTTTGATCCGGGAGTTCAGCTCGCTGGTCAGTGAAAATCCATCCCGCAGAACAACAAACAAAGGCATAAAATAGCGGCCGCCCGGCTGTTCTAAACCAACGACCAAACTATCAGCAATTTCGGGTAAACTCTCAACCGCGCTGTAAATTTCGCTGGTGCCGATACGCACACCGTCACGGTTAAGCGTCGCATCGGAGCGGCCGTATATAATGACACCGTTCCGCTCGGTAATGCGAATGTAATCGCCGTGTCGCCAGACGCCCGGATAGCTGTCGAAGTAGCTTTTTCGGTAGCGTTCATTACCAGGGTCATTCCAGAAATAGATCGGCATCGATGGCATAGGCTGCAAAATAACCATCTCTCCCAGTTCACCTCGTACGGGTTTGCCATTCTCGTCGAATGCTTCGACCTTACAACCTAATAACCGACATTGTATTTCGCCTTCATAAACTGGCAATAACGGATTACCGCCAACAAATCCACTACACACATCCGTTCCGCCACTAAACGAAATCAGCCAGACATCTGATTTTACGTTTTCATAGATCCAGCGAAATCCCTCCGGCGGTAATGGCGACCCGGTAGAGCCAATTGTTCGCAGGTGAGTCAGCTTGGCCGTATTGGCGGGTTTCAGGCCAGCCCTCAGGCAGGCCATGTAAAAAGCAGCTCCTCCCCCAAAATGATTGATTCGGGCATCGTCGGCCAGATTCCATAGCGTATTTAGATCGGGGTAGCCAGCCGAGCCTTCATACAGCACAAGCGTTGCCCCAACGAGCATTGAGCCAACAGCAAAGTTCCACATCATCCAGCCAGTGGTCGAATACCAGAAATAGCGTTCACCAATCCGAACGTCCTGATGGAGAGCCAGCACTTTGAGGTGTTCCAGCAAACAACCGCCCACACTGTGTGTAATGGCTTTGGGTTTTCCGGTCGTGCCCGACGAATAAAGTACCCAGATTGGATGCTCAAATGGTACGGGCTCAAATGTTAGTTCATTCGGCGTCGGCGTTTCCAGCACTTCTTCCCAAAGCACGGCCCGTTCGAGTCGGCTATGGCTGTCAAGACAAGGAACCCAGACAACTCGCTGGAGCGTTGGCAGGCTGACTCGTAGTTCGCGAATGGCATCTGTTTTATCAACAGGCTTGCCGTTGTAGGTGTAGCCATCAACCGCAATTAATACTTTAGGCTCGATTTGCTGAAAACGGTCAACAATGCTGGTGGTACCAAAATCAGGTGAACAACTCGACCAAACGGCACCGATTGCGTTGGTAGCCAGAAAGGCGACTACAGCTTCGGGTATATTCGGCAGCACCGACACCACCCGATCACCAACACCAACCCCCTGCTGCCGCAGATAAGTAGCAACCGCATTGACCTGATGTTCCAGCTCTACCCACGACACGGTCATGAGCCTCGGTCGTTGTTCGGTAGCAAACACAATGGCTGGCCGCTGGGTATTCTGATGGCGAAAAATATGTTCGGCATAGTTAAGCGTCGCTCCTCTAAACCACTCCGTGCCGATCATGTCGCGCGGGTTTCCTTCAAGAACCACCTGATGATAAGGGGAATGGCTTTGCACATCGAAAAACTGCCAGATGCTTTCCCAGAAATCCTCCAGATCAGTGACCGACCAATCCCATAGATCGTCATAATCCCGAAAATAAAGGCCTTTCTTGATAAAGAGCCAATCCATATATTTTTTCAGAAGCGACTGCTCAGAAGTACGTCGGGCAGGTGTATAGAGCGGAGTAAGTGCTGGCATAAGCAGTTTACAGGTTGCGATAGAGAGTAGGCAGTGTGTAGTTGTCAGAATACGGTTAACTGCGTACTGTCTACTGAAGACTGCGCACTGTTTACTGAATACTGTCTACTGCCTACTAACGACTGATCACTTCAATGGATTGTTTTTCTAATAAAATGCGTTGTGACAGGAGTCGGGCATGGTATGGTTATCGAGAAAAGCCTTAACTTTGCGTCCCTTTTGAACTACGCTTCAGCAAATGAGCTGATAATCAGCACTTCAATTACGTATAACAGTACGATTTACTGTATTTTTCCATGAATCAGGATTCAGATCAGAACGACCGCCGTGATGGTGAGCCTCGTTCCTCCGGTCGTCGGGATGACGGCCCACGTTTCAATCGGGCATCTGGCCCAGCTAACCGCAACAACGAGTCTCGCGGTAACAACGACCGCCCACGGTTTAACCGCAGTAACGACCGCCCCGATGGCGACAAACCGCGTTTCTCCCGAGATACCAACCGCGACGATAAACCCCGCTTTAACCGACCCAGCAACGACCGACCGAATGTGAGCCGGGGAAGTCGTGATGATAAACGCCCGGACAGCTTCGGCGACCGGCGACCACGAACCGACCGGGATGAACGCCCAGGCGGCTTTAACCGCGATCGCAACGACGAACGTCCACGCTTTAATCGAGACGATAAACCTCGTTTTAACCGAGATCGCAACGACGCACCACGCGGTCGTAGTCAGGATCGTTCTGATGAATCACGCCCAAACCGCAGCGACGAACGTCCACGGTTTAATCGAGACGATAAACCAGGTTTTGAGCGGAGCAATAACCGGTTTGGTGGCGAGCGCCGGTTTAATGATCGCGGTGGAAATGATGAGCGGCCACGCTCTGATCGCAGTAATAACCGATTCGGCAATGAGCCAGGCCGGTCGGAAAACGATCGTCCACGTTTCAATGCCAACAACCGCTCCGGTGATGACCGCCCAGGTGGCTTTAACCGCGATCGGAATGATGAGCGCCCGCGCTTTAATCGGGATACCAACCGCGACGATAAGCCTCGTTTTAACCGCGACCGCAACGACCGCCCGGATTCACGCGGCAATGATCGGAATGCAGACAAAGATTCCCGCTTCTCGCGTGAGCGCAATACCGGACCACGGAACACGGGGTCCGATAAGCCCGCTTTCAAGCGTGTTGGTGGTTTCAACCGGGAAGCCGATGAGCGGAATCGCGCCAATCGTGACGACCAGCGCGACACGAAGGGTGAAGCACCACGCTTCTCCGGTGAGCAGCGTAAAGAATCAGGCGACCGTCGTACAGGCCGCTTCACTAAAGCACCAGACTATAACCTGGATCGCATTCGCCAGGAACGGTATGACCAACCCCGTAATCCCCGGCAACGGGATGATAGCGACCGTCCCAAACGCGCTGCCGATGACGCCAGGAACGCAGAATCGGGCCTAACCCGTTTGAACCGATATATTGCCAACTCGGGTGTATGTTCGCGTCGGGAAGCCGATGAGCTCATTTCACGGGGCGACATTTCGGTTAATGGTAAGGTCGTAACCGAAATGGGCTTCAAAGTAAAAGAGGGCGATACCGTGAAGTATGGCACCAAAACACTGAATCCCGAACGTTTTGTGTATGTTCTGCTAAACAAACCGAAGGATTATATCACCACCACCGAAGATCCGGAAGAGCGTAAAACCGTTATGGAACTGGTTGCCGACGCCGGTAATTTCCGGATGTATCCGGTTGGTCGCCTGGACCGCAACACAACGGGATTGTTGCTGCTGACCAACGACGGCGAACTGGCCGATAAATTGACTCACCCATCCAACAATGTTCGTAAAATCTATCAGGTCGAGATCAATAAACCGATAACGAACGAACATTTCGAGGAAATCCAGAAAGGTCTTACCCTGGAAGACGGTCCTATCAAGCCAGACGCATTAAGCATTGTAACGCCTGATGCTCAGGTTGTTGGAATTGAAATTCACTCGGGCCGCAATCGCATCGTACGCCGAATTTTTGAACACCTCGGCTATGAAGTAACGAAACTCGACCGAACCACCTATGCTGGTCTGACTAAAAAAGAGCTGCCACGCGGCAAATGGCGCTTCCTCGACCCCAAAGAAGTGGTGAAACTGAAGTATTTTAATAACTAAAAGAGCGAAAGAATGAATGAGTGAATGAGCGGAAATTGACGTGTGTCATCAATTCGCTCTTTCACTCATTCATTCTTTCGCTCTTTATATTCCATGAATCACCTTTTCCCCTACATTGAGCGGACTTTGCTGCATCCGGACGTAACCATCAATGAGCAATATGAAGCGCTCGATGACGTCACGCAACTCGGCTTTGCGGGGCTGACAGTTGCTCCGTTCTGGGTGAAAAAATTCCGGCGCGAACTTGGTGATACTCATCCGGCCATTCTCTCAACGGTTATTGGCTACCCCTTCGGATACCAGCGTACGGAGGCCAAACAAACCGAACTGGAATGGGCTTTACGCGACGGAGCCAGTGAAATTGAGGTCGTACTCAATACATCGGCGCTCTTCTCGCCCAGCTCCGTCTGGCTGAAAATTGAACTGGCGAAGCTGGTTGCGCTGGCTCATGCGCAGGAGAAGTTTTTTACGGTTATTCTCGAATCATCCCTACTCGATCAGGCACAGCTTCAGGCCGTGATCAAACTGGCTGCCGATACCGGAGCCGATTTCATCAAAAATGCAACCGGGTCACGCCAGACTGGGTCACGCCAGACCGGGTTTTCGCTCGAAACTGCTTTGGCGTTTCGCTACCTCGTTCCGAAGTCCATAGGCATTAAGATTGTTGTCGATGGGGCAACCCAGGAAGAGATGGAAAAACTTATCTCGGCTGGGGTAGATCGGTTATCTCTCGGACAGTCAATAGCATAAATTAACATAAGATTTATTGACATATATCCCACTTTAGTATACATTAGTGGTCCCTATATCCGTCATCCTTATGAAACGCTTATTCCTTCTTTGCAGCTTTATTTTCCTGTGTTTTCATAGCTCCGCTCAGCAAACTCCTTACCAGGCTTTTGAAGTCGATAGTGCTGCCGAACCACATGGCGGCACGCCTTTCCTGAACACTTTTCTACAAACGAACTTACGCAAACCAATAGCCGCCGAAGCCAAAGGTATTGGCGGACGGATTGTTGTCAGTGCTATTGTCGAAGTAGATGGCCATGTATCCGATGTCAAGGTCATGAATAGCCTACGCCCCGACCTTGACCGGGAAGCTGTACGTGTTTTTACTCTGTTCAAGGCCTGGAAGCCAGCTTACAAAGCAGGGAAAACCGTTCGACAGCAGATTATGATTCCGATTATGTTCAAGTCCAATGTTCCATTTCCTTACAACAACGGTGCACGAGTAAGTTATTTTGACGCAGACCAGAAATCCCTCGCCGATAGTAGTGATAAAGTTCGCTATAAACAGATTTCTCCTTTAGATACGAATGGCTTTCCTAATGGTGATATAGTTGTTTACAAACTAAAAGGCTCAGATTGGAAAGAACATTATCGATTACCATTAGTACGTAAGAAAAGTCTTTACCCAGGCCCTTCCAGCAAGCAAAACTACCAAGTTGGCTATCAAAATAGTGACAAGGCATGGGATGGTAATGTACTAATACTGAATGAATCCGGCTCGCCCGTTAGCCGATTGTTTTATAAAAATGGTATACCAGCCGGCTGGGGGCTAACTTATTATCCTAATGGATCAGTCGCAAAAAAAACCGACGAGCTTGAGGATGGGGTCAGTGTTACATCGTGGTACACAAATGGTCAGATCAAACAAGTAAAAAAAGAAATAAAGCCCCAACCCCTGAAGGCAAAAACTCCTGAGATAGTGACAGCCTATTGGGATAGTACAGGACAACAGTTAGTAAGCGATGGAAATGGACGAGCCATCTATCAGGAGTTCGTAGAATCTCGCGCTGATTCAGCCCGCCAGACAACGTTTATTGAACAGGGTCTCTATGAGAACGGATTAAAACAGGGAACTTGGACAGGACGCTATGCGGATGGGTCGTATTTTTATGAGGAACAATACGACAAAGGCATCTGTCAGCAAGGGAAAGCCCAGGTTGCCGGGTCCGATACCCTTCGCTATACTGAAGTTGAACAGCAAGCGGGCTTTTCAGGAGGTCTACCCGCTTTAGGGCAGTTTCTGTCGCAGAACCTAAGTTATCCGATCGGTGCTCAACGAGCAGGAGCACAGGGCCGCGTATTTGTTAGTTTTACCGTTTGCACGGATGGAACCTTATGCGACTATGAAGTACTCAAAAGTGTTCACCCTGAGTTAGATAAGGAAGCCGTCCGAGTTGTGCAAAAAATGAGTGGCCGCTGGACACCGGGAACAAACCGTGGTCAGAAAGTCCGGGTGAAATATAATCTGCCAATCAATTTTACCTTTTAGCAGGCAAGCATCCTCTATACATAATCACCAAAAAGTCAGCCTATTACTTAAAATTACTATTCCCTGAATGTTAACCAACTATTAACGTTCTATTATCAAATCGGCCAGCGGTTATCCAGTTGCTGCATAGACTATAATTTCGGGCTTGCACTAACCCCGCACGATCCGATTTATGCATCATTTCTCCCTGCAATCTCTGGCAATCACTTTGTTATGGCTCGCATCGGCGCTGCCCTTGAAAGCTGGCACGCCTGTTTTAATAACTGCCAAGGGTCCGACCAAACTCAGTCACTTTGCACCTGTGTCAATCGGTGCGGGCAAGGTTACCGGCGGCCAGATACGCATCACCGAATACATGTACGACGGTGCCCCCGGTGAATACATAGAGATCACGAACGTTGGCGATGCTGCCATTGACCTGACCGGCTGGAGCTTTGATGATAGCAGCCGCCAGCCAGGCTCGTTCAGTTTAAGCAGCTTAGGTATTCTTCAACCCAATGAATCGGCCATTATAACCGAGGTTACGCCCGCCGTTTTTCGCACAACCTGGTATCTGCCGAGTACCGTAAAAGTGGCAGGCGGCAATAGCCAAAACCTGGGCCGTAGCGATGAAATCAATATTTACGATGACAGCAACACGCTGGTTGACCGACTGACATACAATGATCAAAGTATGCCCCCTACTATCCGTACACAAAACACCAGTGGCTGGGCAGAGCGGGTAAATCTTGGTGCTAACACAATCAGTACGTGGAAACTTTCGACGGCCAATGATGCTCAAAATTCATATTTGTCTGCTACAGGGAATCTCGGTAATCCTGGTGGTTATCTGATTCCACTGCCTCGGGTAAAAGTTGTTGAATCCGGCGGAACAACGATTGTAGCAGAAGGTGGTGCAACCGATACGTATAGTATCGTTTTGAATAATCAGCCAACGGCTGCCGTTACAATCGCAATTTCACCCAATAGCCAGCTTAGCACCAATCCCACATCGCTGACGTTCACCACCGCCAACTGGAATACAGCCCAAACCGTAACGGTTACAGCCGTTGATGATGCCGTTGTGGAAGGTGTACACTCCGGTACCGTAACGCATAACACCAGCAGCAGCGATCCGGCTTACAATGGAATCGCCACCAACAGCGTGTCGGCTACTATCACCGACAATGACATATCGGCAACGGCCCCGCCAACCATCCAGGAATCGACGGTCTCTACCTTACTTAATCTGCCGACGGCCAGCCCCGGCTATGTAAGCGGGGTAATCAATGACCCAACCGATCCGGCCAGCACGCTCGGCATTGATTTTACCATCGGTGATACCGATACGCCAGTCGGCAGCCTGACGGTTACAGCCAGTAGCAATACGACGAGTGTGGTTGCCAATGCAAATGTTAGTCTTACGGGTTCGGGGGCCAGCCGTAATCTGAAAATAACCCCGACAGGCGTCGGATTTGCGACAATTTCCGTTCTGGTTAGTGATGGCAGCAATACGGCGACGTATAGCATTAATTATGCCGCTTCAGCGAGCTCTGTAAATCCGGGTTCGACCCGTTTCCATTCGGGCACCAGCGATGCATCAACGGCGATGGTCCTGGATGCCAGTACGATGCTGGTAGCCGACGACGAGAATCAGGTGCTTCGGCTATATGATCGGACGAAATCCGGGTTACCGTCAACTGGTTTTGACTTTACGGCTCAATTAGGGCTGACCGACATATCAGGAAGTACCCCGCGTGAAGTCGATCTCGAGGCTTCGACCCGTGTAGGTAAACGAATTTATTGGGTCGGATCAGAAAGTAATGCCGATGGGGGTGGTTTTCGTCCAAACCGTAACCGGGTTTTCGCCACTGATCTTAGCGGCTCAGGAAGCGCAAGTACACTTACGTATGCAGGACGCTATGATTTCCTGAAAGATGATATCCTGAACTGGGATGCGACCAATGGCCACGGTAAAGGCGCTAATTACTACGGTTTGGTAGCGAGCGCTAACAGTGCCGTGGATTCAAAGCAGTCTGCTGGTTATAATATTGAAGGTGTCGAAATGGCTCCCGATAATAGCACCGCCTATCTGGCTTTCCGTGCTCCTCAGATCCTGCCTGCCTCCCGAACAAAAGCCCTTATCGTTCCAGTTACCAACTTCACGAATCTGATTACCGTATCGGGCGGTGGAACTGCGGGTTCGGCTACCTTTGGCGCACCTATCGAAATGGATCTGGGAGGACGTGGTATCCGGGAAATTCGAAAAAATGCCAACAACCAGTACATCATTATTGCGGGTGCTGCGGGTAACGAAGGTCCCGCTCCGAACGATTTTCGATTGTATACCTGGACAGGCAACCCAGCTGAGGCTCCCGTACTACGCAATACCGATCTCTCGGCCCTCAATGCTAACGGCAGTTTTGAGTCGATCCTCGACGTGCCGAACCCGCTGACCGAAGCCAGTCAGATTCAATTGCTGGTCGATAATGGCGATGCCATTTATTACAACGATGGCACTATTGCGAAAGATCTATCCCAGAATAATTTCAAAAAATTCCGGAGCGAGCTCGTGCCTTTGGGTGCATCCAGTACGCAGCCTCTGGCTATTACGGTCGTTAGTTACGATTGCTTCACCGGCGCGATTACGTTTGGCAAACTCGGTGGCGATCCCAATAAAATCGTCGAATATCGGGCCATTGGAGTCACCGACTGGACCACGAACCCTACGGCTAAACTCGATGCCGAAGCCCGCACGGCCAGCGACCTCAATAGCATCAACATCAGGGCCCGCTATGTGGGCGAGCCAGCGTCTGAGGTAACCTATCTTTGGTCCCGTCCTGCGCCCTGCACGCAACCTATCTCCACAACGGTCTTGTCGATTACGGTCGTCAGTTATGACTGTTTCAGTGGAGCCATTACGTTTGGCAAACTCAGTAGTGATCCGAACAAAACCGTTGAGTACATGGCCATTGGCATTACGGGCTGGGCAACCAATCCGCAGGCCAAACTCGATGCCGAAGCCCGTACCGCAAACGACCTGAACAGCATCAATATTCTGGCCCGTTACGTTAATGACCCGCAATCGCAGGTGAGTTATCTGTGGACACGCCCTGCTCCCTGTGATCAGCCCATTTCAACGCCTGCGCTATCCATTACGGTTACCAGTTACGACTGTTCAACGGGAGCCATCACGTTTGGCAAACTCAGCAGTGATCCCAACAAAACCGTCGAATATCGGGCTATTGGCATTACGGATTGGACAACCAATCCGCAGGCTAAACTCGACGCCGAAGCCCGCACGGCTAATGATCTCAATGGAATTAACATAACCGCCCGGTATGTTGGTGAACCCGCTTCTGAAGTAAGCTATTTCTGGACGCGGCCTGCGCCATGCAACGGTGCCCGACTTGGCGTTACAGCGTTCGAATCTGCACGGGAATTGAAAATTGTTCTTCTGGGCAATCCAACCAGTACCGAACGCATACTTGTTGAAGTACATGGAGCTGAAGCTCAGCCGCTTCGCCTGGTTATCCGCGATGTACAGGGTAAACAGATTAGCGAACAAATAGTAGAACGAGCTGGAGCTATTGAGCAGCAAACACTTGGCCTGGGTCAGACTTCGGGGCTTTATTTGTTGCAGGTTACAACGCCTGCCAGAAGCCAGACCGCAAAGATAATTCGACAGTAAACAACCAATTTATCAGATTGACAGCAGCCACAGCCCACCCAGGTTGTGGCTGTTTCGTGAATTGACCAATGGCTCAATGGCAGTGAATTACAGAAAGAGCCGTTAAAACCAATAATCCATTTGTAAATTTGCCGGATAACCCCTGGGCAAATGTCGCTTAAGCAAGTTCCTCTCCATCACATTCATCAGCAGTTAGGCGCGAAGATCGTGCCGTTTGCGGGCTTCGAGATGCCCGTTCGTTACTCCTCCGACCTGGAAGAACATAACACCGTTCGGAATGGCGTCGGCATTTTCGACGTCTCGCACATGGGCGAGTTTATCCTCAAAGGCGAAGGGGCTCTGGCTTTGATTCAGCGCGTTTCGGCCAATGACGCCAGTGTGCTTTTCGACGGTAAGGTTCAGTATAGTTACCTGCCCAACGGCCGGGGCGGCATTGTCGATGACCTGCTGGTTTACCGGATTAATTCGCTGGAATACATGCTCGTGGTCAACGCATCGAACATTGAAAAAGACTGGAACTGGATCAGTCAGCATGCCGCGGACTATGAATTAACGATGGTCAACGTATCCGATGATATGTGTCTGTTCGCCGTTCAGGGCCCACTGGCGGCCAAGGCGTTACAGTCACTCACGAGTGCAGATCTTGATTCGATGGATTATTATACCTTCGAAAAAACCGACTTTGCCGGTTATGCCAATGTCATTGTATCGGCAACGGGTTATACGGGCGCTGGCGGATTCGAAATCTACGTATCCAATCACCAGGCCGAAGGTGTCTGGAATGCCATTGTTGAAGCCGGAGAGCCCTACGGCATCAAACCCATTGGCCTCGGCGCACGGGATACACTCCGACTCGAAATGGGCTACAACCTCTACGGCAACGACATCACCGACGAAACCTCACCTATTGAAGCGGGTCTTGGCTGGGTCACGAAATTTACCCACGACTTCATTGATGCCGATTTGCTGAAACAGCAAAAAGAACAGGGTGTCAGTCAAAAACTGGTTGGCTTTGAGATGATTGACCGTGGTATTCCTCGTGGCCATTATGAGCTGACCGACGCTGATGGCAACCACATCGGCGAAGTGACCTCCGGAACGCAATCGCCCACACTTAGTAAGGGCGTTGGTTTGGGATATGTTCAAACCGCATTCAGTAAGGCCGGCACCGAAATTTTTGTTAAAGTCCGCGATCGGCTTTTAAAGGCCCAGGTCGTGAAACCTCCTTTCGTAAAAAAATAATCTAAACCGGGATTTAACTGATTGAAGGATTTAGCTGATTGTGTTTCTATCAATAATGACTGGCAAAATCCTGTAAATCCTTCAGCTAAATCCCGGTTCGGAGCTTCCCTATGAAACAAATTGACGTTTGCTTAACTCCTGATTTATTACATCTCCACACGATAGAAAATACGATTGTGGTGGTTGCCGATGTATTCCGGGCGACTTCATGTATGGTAACCGCTTTTGCCTATGGTGTCAAGAGCATTATACCGGTAGCAACGGTCGACGAATGTCGGCAATGGCAGGAACGCGGGTATCTGGCGGCTGCCGAGCGCAATGCCCGTAAGGTAGAAGGTTTTGAATTAGACAATTCGCCGTTTACCTACATGGACGAACAAATTCGTGGCGCTGACGTAGCCATGACGACCACAAACGGCACGCTGGCCATTACACGCTCGCGGGGAGCGGTGAAAGTACTGGTCGGTTCATTCCTGAATCTGGATGCGATTGCCCGCTATCTGAAAACCGAACCTTATGACGTGATGGTCCTGTGTGCGGGTTGGAAGGGTCGCGTCAATATGGAGGATACGCTGTTTGCCGGTGCCCTGATCGACCGATTGAAAGAAAGCTATGCCATGGCCGAAGATAGTGTGATTATGGCGTGGCGGCTCTATGGCCAGGGGAAAGACAACTTGCCCAGTTACTTATCGAACTCTTCCCATATCCGCAGATTGCAGCGGCTGGGGATTCAGAAAGATATTACCTACTGCCTGCAACACGACCTTTACGATGTCGTTCCGGTATTGCGGGGCAATGCACTGGTTAGTATGGAGGTATAAACAAGCGATTTGTCAATCCATTGGCTATGCGGTACTTTAAAAATGACGCATGGCCAATGGACTGACTAACTGATTATGCCGTTACAGACACCCGCTGTTCATGTTGCAGATAGTCTAGAACGTTCTGCATGGTGGTTAGTTTCGCGTAGTCTTCATCGGGAATTCGGATACCAAACTCCTGTTCCAACTGCATAATCAAATCGACAGTGTCGAGACTGTCAAGTCCAAGATCGCGAACAAAGTGAACCTCGTTCGTAACGGCGGTTTCTGCAACGCCAAAGTTTTTCAATATCTCTGTAACACGCTCTTTCATAATAGATCTGCGATGAGGTCCGTTGCCATTGGCTAGTAACGGCTGGTTTATAGTCTTTGTTGCTTTACTAATCACATTTTAACAAATGATCCTGAATGCGAATCATTCGTTGCACTGTCAGAACAATTCCTTGCCTAAAACAATGGTTCCCCCAACAGTCGTTTTAACTCCAGCTGATTGAGCAATAGTTGATATTGAAAAGTCAATCGCCCTAATTCAGCTTCTTCTACGCCTGTTTCAGCACTCTGTAGCTCAACATTTGTAATGACACCATTACGCAGCCGGGCATTGGCAATATCGAGGGCCTTATGTGCTTGTAAAACCTGCGTTTCGAGGTTGGCCAGGCGGGTCTGATTACTGCGAATGTCGGCGTTCAATAGGGCGATACTCTGCCGGAGCTGTGCATTGGCCGTTTCAACGGCGTAACGACTCGCATTCAGATTTAACTGAGCAGCCTGATTCTGGAGTTTATACCGTTTCCCGGAATAAATGGGGGCGACAAAATTGATTCCTGCTGTCGTGTTACCCCGAAGTTGCTCAACCTCAAGCGGGTAGCCATTCTTAAACCCGGCCGTACCATTGAACGTAATGCTGGGCTGTCCCGAGCGATTGTTGACTAATACATCCGTTTCGGCCGCTTTTACCTGATCCTGAGCCAGTAGAACGGTTTTATTACCAACTGCGGCTGTTTGAAACTGGCCGTTCAGGTCAAACAGTGATACGGGTGCTAACTGAACGCCCACCTGAAATTGTTCGATAGCCCGATTCGTTTCTGGCTGAGGATTTCCGGTCAGGTAGGTCAGCGTGGCCAATTGTTTTTCCAGCTGATTCTGAATTTCAATTTTCCGGTTCTGCGCTACTTTCACCCGTACAGCCTCCGTCAACACGTCGTATTCGAGCGCATCGCCGTTCTGGAGCCGGTTCGATAGCAGCCGTACATTCGCACTGGCCGTTCTGATCACCGAATCCTGAACAATCAGGCTACGTTGCAGAAAACCAACGCCATAATAAGCAGCCGCCACCTGGTAAGCCAGCGATTGCTGCGTTAGCTCGTAGTTTCGGCGCAGTATCTGCACATTGTCGGCTGCCTGCCGAACGGCAGCATCCGTACGACCAAAGTCATAGATCGTTTGCCCGATCGACACGTTGGTGTTGATACTGTTATTGGGAGCCAGTTTGGCTACGACTTCCTGCCCATTGAGCGGAATAGCAAACTGCGGAACCGGCGTTATGTAGGTATAGTTACCGTTTAGATTCACGCTGGGGCGCATCGACGTCCGGGCAATGTCGACCCGTACTTCACCCGCCTGTATTTGCTGCTGCTGCTGTTTTAGCGTGGGGTAGTTTGTATTTGCCTGCTGCACCAACGCTTTCAGATCCTCGGGCGCGGCTATGGTCACCGTTTGGTTCTGAGCCTGCGCAACACCGATTGCGCAAAAGGCGAGTATAGTTACTAGTTGCGATTTCATTGGAAAGTGTTTTCGGTAGCCAGTTATTACACACTGACGGTGATAAACTGACTACTTACGTTTAGTGGGCTGCATCGGCAGCAGCTTTGGCCGCTTCGGCAGACATTTTTTTCTTCTTCAGTAAGAACAGGAGTGGGAACGACACCACGAAAAATAACCCAGCCAGCCGGAACGTATCCAGATAAGAGATCATCAGCGCCTGTCGTGAAACAATAGCATCGAGGTTTTTATAAGCACCCGATACCGCATCAAATGAATTCACGCCCTTTGCTATCAATCCCTGCGTCATGGCATTGAGTCGCTCGGTCAGTGCAGGGCTACCAGGCTGTAGATGCGAGACGAGATCGCTCCGGTGTAAGGCCGTTCGCTGCGTCACGTAGGTATTTGTGATGGCCACTCCAAAGGCACCACCAATCTGCCGCATCATGTTCACAATGGCAATACCGGTGGGCATTTGCCGGGGTTCCAGCGTCGATACCGACTGATTTATCAGGGGAACATTGACCAGAGCCAGGCCAATACCGCGAATGATGAGCGCCGTAATGAAATCACCATCCGACGCATCGGCATTGTAGGTCGACATGATAAAGCAGAACGAGCCAAAAGCCACGTAGCCCAAACTCACAATCAGCCTCGGCGATACACCTTTGGCCAGTAAGCGACCGGTAAGCGCAAACATAGGCAGCGTTATGAATCCACCCGGAATCAGCAATTTACCAGTCTGGGTGGCAGTCAACCCAACGATGCGTTGCGCAAACAACGGATAGAGAAGCACGGATGTAAACAGACCGTAACCGACTATGACAACCAGTATCGAGCCAATAGTGAGGTTTCGATTTTTCATCACCCGCAGATCAACAACCGGCTCTTTGGTGCCCCGCAGCTCCCACCAGATAAAAAATGGCAATGTGAATGCGGCCACTAAAGCCAGATACCGAATCACTGCATCATCGAACCAGTCATCGGCTTCGCCCCGTTCCAGCACATACTGTAGGCTCCCGATCCCGACTGTCAGTAGTAAAATGCCAATCTGGTCAATATGAATACCACGCCGATTAATATTGACTTCGTCGGGTTTTTTATCGATGTAGGTGATGCTCAGAAACGTAGCGATAATACCGATCGGGACGTTGATGTAGAACATCCAGCTCCAGTGGTAATTATCGATGATATACCCCCCAAGCGTTGGGCCAAGTGTTGGACCAAGCACGATTCCCATACCGAATATGGCCGATGCCACTGCCCGTTGCGAGGCCGGAAAGGCATCGTAGATAAGCCCCTGCGAGGTCGAAAGTAAGGCACCGCCCCCTACGCCCTGCAAAAAACGGAAAAAGATCAGCATCTCCAGATTGGTCGCAAAACCACATCCGTACGACGATATCGTGAAGAGAATGATGGAACCGATGTAATACGATTTTCGGCCAAAGTAGCGCTGTAAAAAACCAGTCATCGGTATCACAATGACGTTGGCGATAGCGTAGGAAGTAACGACCCAGGCTACGTCTTCAATAGTAACACCCAGATTACCGGCAATATCCGTCAGACCAACGTTCACGATGGATGTATCAATCAGCTCGACAATAGCTGCCGAAATAGCCGTGATCACGATAATCCACCGCTTAAAACCCGTTGGCAAAGCCGGTTGTGCCGGAAGGGCCAATGTTTGAGTTGCCATTTTTATAAGTTTTCAGTTTTCTGTATATGCGTTTTCAGTTTGTCAGCATCAGAATGCGCTCACCTGAAAATTGGTACCAGAAAACTTTTTAGTTGGCTACCCGCACTTCAGCATCGACGCTTAAACCGGCCCGCAGTTCATTTTTGTACTTTTCCGGATTCAAAATTTCGATCTTTACCGGAACACGCTGCGTAATTTTCACGAAGTTTCCTGATGCATTGTCGGGCGGGAGAAGCGCAAACCGGGCGCCCGTTGCCTCCGAAAGTGAGCTGATACGGCCTTTTACATCAAGGTCAGGGTAAGCATCCAGCTTAATATCGACTGCCTGACCGAGTTTCATTTTTTCCAGCTGGGTTTCTTTGAAGTTAGCCACAACCCAGAATGTCGAGTCGGCAACGATCGTGAACAATGTCTGCCCCGGCTGCACATACTGACCCACGACGACATTCTTGCGGCCAATTTTACCCGAAATCGGAGCTGCTAGATGGGCATAGCCAACTTTAAGTTTCGCATTGTCAATTGCGGCCTGCTTCACCTTCAATACGGCCTGAATTTTCTGAATGTTAGCCTGTGCCTTGGCAATACCGGCCTGCGCAACCCCCTCTGACGTTTTAGCAAGACTAATCTGCTCAACATTAGCCGTATACTGGCGCGACTGCACTTCAACATTGTTCTGAGAATCTTCCAGTTGTTTTCTGGTCAGTGATTGCTCTTTGTACAGATTCTGGTCCCGATTCAAATCCTGCTGGGCTTTATCACGACGTGACGCCTGTACCTGCGCGTTCGACTGAGCGACGCGGGCATTCTGGGCAACATTACGGGCATTGGCCAGTGCATTCTGCAAATCGGCGCGTGCCGTGGCCAGATCCGCCAGCGATTGCTGATAGTCGGCATCGGCTTGTGCCAGCGCTACGTCATATTCCTGCGGATCGATTGTAACGAGTGACTGCCCCTGTTTTACGTTCGCGTAGTCTTCTACATTTACAGCCTGTACGTAACCCGCCACACGGGCCAGTACTGGAGCTGAGTTTCCCTCAATCTGGGCATTATCGGTTGTTTCATATTCTTTACTGTGGACATAGGCTTTATAGCCAAAATATCCACCTACCAGTAAAATAAGCGCTATAATAATGCGGGGCAGATAGGTCTTTACCGCGCTTTTTTCTTCCGTAGTTGTTTCCTCTTCGGTTGCCATTGTGGTTGCCATTGTATTAGTTATTCAGCACCTGTTGTGGTTTGTTACAGAACAATTCATATAGTCAACTTGTTTGACTACAATGCGACAAAAGTAAACCGAGTTGACCATAAAGTCAAACAGGTTGACTATATTTGTACAAAATTTAGTCGCAGATTGTTTCAGAGTTTTTTATTTTGCGTGCATGATCGTGGAAAGAGACAAAAAAGCATTTGATTATAAATATTTCTGGTCCTATCGGGAGCGAGCCTTCGGGCGTTTGATGGGTCGGCTAAAGCGTCATTTTGATTTAATTATTGAACCCCGTCTCCATGAGTTGGGATTCACTGATTTCAAGCTAAGTTATATGGGGTTTCTGGCTAACCTAACTCCCGAGGGTATAACGAATAACGAACTGGCTAAACGCGCATGCGTAACAAAGCAGGCCATGAGTAAAGTAGTTAATTTGCTGGAAAGCGAAGGCTACATTCATATGGAGAAAAACCACAACGACTCACGGTCGAGCGTAATTTACCTGAGTGATCGTGGCAAGGCTTTGTTACAGGCCGTTTTTGAAAGCGTGGAAGATATTCAGCAACAGTTTATCGGTATTGTTGGGGAGGATCGCTGGGAACAAATGATCGATACAATGGTTGTTTTGGTGAATCACATCGATCAGGAAGGCGATCACCATCAGCCATGACATTTTCGTCAATCAATCCTTATAACCAGCGCAAACTAAAAACATACCGCGCCGATAACACCGCCAGCATTGAGCGTAAAGTAAAACAAGCCGACCGGGCATTTGCCGACTGGTCGGCTTTGTCATTAGCCGATCGTACGGTCTTCCTCCGCAAAGTCGGCGAATATTTAAGCGCCAATAAGCAACGGTATGGGGAGTTAATGACCGCCGAAATGGGCAAAACACTCCGGGAAGCCATTACCGAGGTAGAAAAATGCGCTACCACCTGCGCCTTCTACGCCGACCACGCAGCGGCTTTTCTGGCCGATCAATCCATCGAATCCAGCGATGGTCCGGCCGCCCGTAGCGTAATTACCTATCAGCCGTTAGGGCCTGTACTGGCCATTATGCCCTGGAATTTTCCGTTCTGGCAAGCCATGCGATTTGCGATTCCGGGGTTGCTTGCAGGCAATATTGGCTTACTGAAACATGCGCCCAACGTTCCGGGCTGTGCCCTGGCCATTGAAGAAACGTTCCGGGAGTCGGGCCTGCCCGATGGCGTTTTTCAGACACTTCTGGTCGATGTTCCTGTTGTTGAAACGTTACTGAAAGACCGGCGGGTAAAAGCGGTTACGCTCACAGGAAGTGGGCGGGCTGGTGCATCGGTTGCGTCTATTGCTGGTAGTCAGATCAAAAAGTCGGTACTGGAACTAGGTGGCTCCGACGCGCTCATTGTGCTGGCTGACGCTGATCTGGAAAAAGCTGCCGAAATAGCCGTTAAATCCCGGATGCAGAATGCCGGGCAAAGCTGTATTGCGGCCAAACGATTTATCGTCGAAAAATCAGTCAAAAAACAATTTACAGAACTGGTACTCCAGCAAATTCAGCAGATCAGGCAGGGCGACCCGATGGACGATGCAACCACGATGGGACCAATGGCCCGGCTCGATCTGGCCGATAACATTGAACGTCAATACCGCGAGACCATTGCCAAAGGGGCCAGACTCATTACGGGTGGCAATGGCTCTGCCATTCAACGATCGGGCTGCAACGTTCAGCCCATTTTACTGGATAAGGTAAAACCAGGCATGGCCGCATTTGACGAAGAGACCTTCGGGCCACTGGCCGTCATCATCGAAGCAAAAGACGAATCCGACGCTATACGGCTGGCCAACCAGTCTGACTTTGGCTTAGGCTCGGCCATATGGACACAGGATCTGGACAAGGCAGATCGGCTGGCCCGGCAAATTCAGGCGGGTTCGGTGTTCATCAATGGGCTCATGCGGTCAGACGCCCGCGTTCCGTTTGGTGGTATCAAAACATCGGGCTTCGGCCGTGAACTCTCAGAAGCCGGTATTAAAGAATTCGTGAATGCCAAGACGATTTGGGTCGAACGCTGATCCGCATTTCGTACCAATATCAGCCAGAAACAGTTGTTAGCTTATGCAATGGACGAATAAACTAACCCGTTTGTTATCGATTGAGTATCCAGTTATACAGGCCCCAATGCTGGGCGTTTCTACCCCGGAAATGGCCGCTGCTGTCTCCAATCAGGGTGGGCTGGGTTCGCTGCCCGTTGGGGGCTTATCGCCCCTGCGAACAATAGAACTCATCCAGCAAACGAAGCAGCTTACCAACAAGCCGTTTGCTGTAAACCTCTTTGCCCATCCAATACCAGCCATTGACTTATCTGCCGCAGAAGCCATGCAGGCTTATCTGGAAACGCTATGTCTGGCGCATCATATTCCGTATACAAAACTGGCAATGAATGACTTACATTTTTATTCCTATAAAGAGCAGATCGACAGTCTGATTCAGGAAAAAATTCCCATTGTCAGTTTTACGTTTGGCATGCTGGACGACGAATCGATCCAGTCGTTGAAAGCTGCCGGATGCCTGCTTAATGGAACAGCTACTTCGGTAAAAGAAGCCGAGTTGCTTACGGAAAAAGATATTGATATTATTTCGGTTCAGGGCATTGAAGCCGGAGGGCATCGGGGAACGTTTTTAACGGACGAACCGCTACCGATGATCGGACTTATGTCGCTGCTTCCACTGGTAGCCGATCGGGTCTCGAAGCCGTTACTGGCCGCTGGTGGTATCCATAATGGGCAAACCATTAAAGCTGCTGTTGATTTGGGAGCATCGGGTGTACAGGTTGGAACAGCTTTCATCGCCAGTCCTGAAAGTGTGGCCATACCGGCCTACAAAGAACGACTTCAGCGATCGTCGGAAACCGACAGTGTTTTGACCCGTTCTTTTTCCGGCCGCTGGGCCAGGGGAATCAGCAATACCTTTATGCGTGAAATCGAACAATCGGGGCTTTCGATTCCGGAATATCCCATACAAAATAGTCTGACAACAGCTTTGCGAGCTGCCGCTCAACGGCAAAACAATGTCGAGTTTACAAACATGTGGGCCGGCCAGTCGGCGTCTACATCCGAAGCGAAACCCACTGCCGACATTTTTCGGACACTTATCGCGCAGACCGAAGCTTTATTTTTGCCTTGAGCACGTTTCTTAACACGCCCGAATTTGATAGTTAGCCGAAGACCGTTAACATTGAACCTGTTTAGGATTTTTAACCAATTCACTACAAAAATCGCCCATGACGCCGACGCAACCTGTCAAAGCGCTCTTTCTGGATATAGGTGGAGTATTATTAACAAATGGCTGGGATCGAAATGCCCGACGACGGGCAGCCGAGCTATTTGGGCTGGATTATGAACAACTCAATGAGCGGCACCATCTGACGTTCGATACGTATGAATCGGGCAAATTGAGCCTGGATGATTACCTGAAACGAATTGTTTTTTACCAAAAACGTTCCTATTCACCGCTTGAGTTCACCCGGTTTATTATGGAACAGTCGGAGCCCTATCCGGATATGATCCAATTAGTGAGCCAGTTAAAACAGGAATATGGCTTAAAGCTGCTGGCCGTAAATAACGAAGGACGCGAGATCAATGCATATCGTATCCGGCAGTTTGGCCTTGATACGTTTTTCGACGCGTTTGTGTCATCGTGCTATGTACACCTGCGCAAGCCCGACATCGATATTTTTCAGCTGGCCTTAGACGTAGCGCAGGTAGAGCCTGATCAGGTCGTTTATGTCGACGACCGGCTGATGTTTGTGCAGGTAGCCCGAACACTCGGTATGCATTGCATTCAGCATACGAGCCACGATTCGACCCGTGCCAAATTGGCCTCATTGGGGTTAGTTCTTGGGCACCGATCAGAATAGAAGGCTGGACAAATTATGTAACACGAAGGGTGTCATGCAGCGTCCAACCTTCTTTCAATGCATATCCTTCAGATTCAGCCAATAGAGACCGGCGAAAATGGCGCTGAAGAATACGCCGAACGAGGTGTTCAAAGCCCCGAAACCCGCCAGTGCGACCGGCAATACAATGCCAACAGCGACACCGGCCAGATAAATCCAGAAACCTGTCCGGCGAAGTCGGAACATCAGAATAGCCCCAATCAGTGTGAGTAGCGAGTAAACGAATTGAGCAATGGCCAGCAACCGAATTTCTTCCGGATCTCCCGGCATCGGTTGCGCGCCATTGGCTGCCCGGTCTTCGAAATACTGTTTAGGCTGATTCCGCTCCTCCTCAGGGGTTTGTTTGCGTTTAACATAGGAGGTTTCGGCAACAGCGTCGGTTCGAAAAAACGACACGACCGAATCGAAAAGGCCTAAACCGCAGCTAATAAACGTGAGGATACACAGTAAAGTTAAGAATTGAGAACGCATCTGTAGGGCGACCAGCGGGGTCGTTTGTTTAATCGGCGACCAAGATACTGCAACACGAGTCAGTCTGCACTACGTAAAAACCTTATTTTCGCGGCAGAGTTTCATAATCAACCAACGGAACCTATCAAACATGACTTTGCAAGAACTAACGGATCAAATCCGAACCAAAGCTACCCACGCCGACAGCCTTAATGCTACGGCAAAGCTCGTAACCGATCAGGGCGTTGTTTATATCGATGCAACTCAATCACCTGTAGTTGTCTCCAACGACGATAAACCCGCCGATTGCGACCTTCATGTCAGCGTGGATAATCTGGTAAAAATGGGTACTGGCGACCTCAATCCGATGATGGCCTTTATGACCGGCAAGCTCAAAGTAAAAGGCGATATGGGTATTGCCATGAAAATGGGGCAGGTAATGGCCTAAATTCTTTATTATTGGACATTAGATATTGGAAGTTAGATTTTTTATAGTTTAGTTTAATTAATCAACGACCAATATCTTTGTCCAATGGCCTCTGACCAGACTACTTCTCGCCGTAAATTTCTGCAGGGCAGCGCCCTTGCCACAGCCAGTTTCTTTATTGTACCCCGCCACGTTTTAGGAGGAAAACGACCCGATGGATCACGGGTTATCGCGCCGTCTGACAAGCTCAACATGGCGGCTGTGGGCTGTGGTGGCAAGGCCGACGTGAACATCAGGCTAGCCTACAACAACGGTTCCGACAATTTTGTGGCCTTATGCGATGTCGATGATCGCCAGTCAAAAAAATTCCGGACTCAATTTCCCAACGCGCCTTATTTTCAGGACTACCGCGAAATGTTCGACAAAGCGGGTAAAACGTTCGATGCGGTTATTGTGAGCACACCCGACCACATGCACGCTCCGATCGCGATGGCTGCCATGCAACTCGGCAAACATGTTTACGTCGAGAAACCACTGACGCACGACATCTATGAAGCCCGGATGCTGACCGAAGCAGCCCGCAAATACAAAGTTGTGACCCAGATGGGTAATCAGGGTAGCTCGGGAGATGCCACACGGATCATCGAAACGGCAATTCAGGAAAAAATGATTGGCCATGTTCATACGGTTTATTGCTGGACGAACCGCCCGGTCTGGCCGCAGGGTGTCCGGTCGCCAAAAGACAAAGGAGAGTCGCAGCCAGTGCCACCCGAAGTGAACTGGCCCTTATGGCTCGGCACCGCGCCCAACCGCGACTATCATGAAGCGTATATGCCCACGCGCTGGCGAGGCTACTGGGATTTCGGAACGGGGGCACTCGGCGATATGGGCTGCCATTTTATGGACGTGCCATTCCGTGCGCTGAAACTCAAATATCCCACCTCGGTAGAGTGCAGTGTAGGCTCGGTCTATTCCGATTTTTTCAAGGAAGCGTTCTATGATGACGTATGCCCGCCTTCATCAGCCATTCACCTGACGTTTCCGTCGGATGACCGCAAGGTGAAAGAAATTAAATTCTCCTGGTTTGATGGCGGTATTCGTCCGCAAGTACCCGAGGGTGTTGAGTACAGCGACATGTTCCGCAGTATAGACGGGGGCATGCTGTTCATTGGCACCAAAGGGATGCTGGTGGGTGGATTATTCGGGAATGATCCGAAGCTACTCCCGGTCGACAAATTTGCGAACAAAGAATTACCTAAACCCGAAAAGCCGCTGGTTGAAGGCAAAACGGAAGGACATCAGCAACAGTGGGTCAAAGCCTGCAAACAAGGATACGGCGCTTACACGTCCTCTTCGTTCGATGAAGCGGGTCCGTTGGCCGAAACGGTACTGATGGGCAATCTGGCAACCCGTTCTTATCTGGCCCGCGAAGATGGTAAGTTCACGGGTCGCAAAAAACTCCTCTGGGATGGCGAGAACATGAAAATCACCAATTTCGACTATGCCAACCAGTTCGTACGGCGGCAGTATAATGGAGGTTATACTCTATAAATGCATGCAGAAATTAAGCATGGCATGACAAAAGACCAGGTCAAATCCCGGATAATAAGAGGCAAGATTACCTCTTATTATCCGGGATTTAGTCCATATTATAATTGGGTTAATTCTGTGGGTTCAACAAACAACAACGGCGCTGGGGCAGGCTATAGGAATGAAACTGGCAGGCCGACCAACCAATGGGAGCAGTCCAGTTCCTACGCATTAATAAACGGTCAATCAAGCTACTTTACGCATTCTTACCTCTTCTGAGCGCTCTGCTTACATCCGTAAATCGCCGACGATTTGGGCAGCAGTCTGTTTAGTCTACCCAGCGTAAGTAATGTAGTACTATCTCATTTTCTTCAATAAATGCATACATTAGTGGCTATTACGAGTTGCTAATGAAACATTCCCAATTCAGGCTATTATGGCTGCTATGTGGTTGTCTGATGGTATGCCGCCTGATGGGGCAGCCGTTAAACAGTCAGCCGGTTGTCGTTTTGCAGGGGAATCATGATCAGGTTTCTCTTCGGGGAAGTCTGGCCTATTTTCAGGATTCGCTGGGAAACAGAGGTATTCAGGATGTTATTACACCCACCATAGCGCCCGCCTTTCAGCCTGTTACAACACCCGTTCCCAACTTTGGCTATGTGACGGGTATAAAATCGGCCAAGCCGGTTTGGTTACGATTTAAACTCTCGAATGCATCGGATCAGACCCAGAACTGGCTGGCCGAAATCGATTTCTGGTGTTTCGACGAACTTCAGCTCTTTTTAGTCGACGAGCAAAATCAGGTTCTTTCAACCTCACCCATCATTGGCTGGAAAACACCGGTTGCCAAACGCCCCTTAAACCATAGGCACTACTGGTTTCCATTTACGCTATCCGGGCATCAGAACGCAACCGCATACCTGCGTATTCTTAAACATCGGGGCACGCAAATTGTCCCCGTCGAGCTCGTGCGGGCGTCGGCCTATGATTCTCTTCTTCAGAAAAGCTATCTGTTCTGGGGCGGTGTGTTGTTTACACTGGTCTTCGTAGCGATTATGAATGTCATTTTTTTTCTGATTACCCTCGACCGCATTTATTCGAAATATATTTTCTGTTTGCTGGGCCTTGTTGGTTTTTTTATCATCAACGATGGGTTCATGAATCAATTTGCCTTTGAGGAACAGTTCTGGCTGCCCCGACAAAATGTCTATTTTCTGTTCCCGCTCATTCTTTTCTATTCGCAACTGCTATTTGTCCGAACGTTTCTTCCGCTAGTTAATACACCATCCCATCGCTGGCACAAAGTCGGAACAATCGTTTTGTGGTGTGGCGTTTTCTGCCTGATCGCGCTGACTATCGAACGATTTACGCCCTACTCTGCCTTACTGGAGCTTATTCTGGTTCGAATTTTTTCCGTTTTTTACTGGTTCCCCATGCCTGTTATTGGCGCTTATATCGTGGTGAGTATCGTCCGAAAATACCACGTAAAAGAAGCCTGGCTGTATCTCATAGCAGTCTTACCGTTTTATGCGCTGAATCTTGGACAGGTGTTTGCCAATTTCGGCATGCTGCCAACCTACGAGCCCGTTGCCAATTTTGCTTATTATGCTCCAGCCGCCCTGTTCGAGGTGCTGGTATTGACCGTCGGGCTGGCGTATCGCTACAAAATGAACCGTGATCAGACCGAGCGACTCATCAAAGAACAAACGATCCAGCAGGAACGAACCTACGAAGCCGAGGTTCAGACGCTGGCCATGAAAAATAGCTTACTGATTGAAAAAGAACGCATTGCCCGCGACCTCCACGACAATGTAGGCGCCCATCTGGCCTTTGTCGTTACCAATCTTACTCACATCAGTGATCAGGCTGAGAAACAGCCCCGAATGAACGGGCGTCAGTGGGCCGACCAGCTACGCACCATTGTGAGCTACACACGCGAAGCGGTTAAACTCCTGCGCGAAACCATCTGGGCCATTCATCAGGAAAGCTTTACGGTCGAGGAATTTTCGGAACGGCTTAATCAGTATATCAACCGCTATGTTCACGAAACCGACGGCCTGCATGTCGATGTGGTGGTCACCGGGTCGCAGGCACAGCGGCTAACCTCGACGCAGGTTCTGAATCTGTTCCGAATTGTTCAGGAAGCACTCAACAACGTAATCAAACACGCCTTCGCCACGCAGGCAACAGTTCACCTACAAATTCGACCCGGCGGGCATATCAACCTCCGGATCCACGATAATGGGCGCGGGTTTACATGGGCAAACGGAGCGGTTTCCGAGCAACATTATGGCTTGCGAAATATGCAGACCCGCGCAGAAGAACTGGGAGGCACGTTCCGGGTTTTTGCCGAAGACGGCACAACCGTAGAAGTAGAAGTTTGACTTCGTGAAGAGGGCCGTATAAGCCTTTTTAGCCATTCCCGCCAACACATCCCATTTGTCGTTTGTTAATCTTGGCAATTGCAGCCTCCCAATTCACCATTCTCAACGTATGAATGAGTCATTGATAAGCCAACGCACACTTGGCGTCACCTTCATGAACGACAGTGCTGTCGTTCGTGTCTGGGCTCCACTAGCCGAAGCCGTATCCCTTCGTATCTGCCATCAGGATTTGCTTATTCCTCTTCAGCATACCGGCTCCTACTGGCAAACGACCACAAGCCAGCTAAAACCGGGTGACACGTATACATTTATTCTCAACAATACGACTGAACGACCTGATCCGGCATCGCTCGCACAACCAGAAAGTGTTCATGGCCCATCGCAGGCAGTCGATATCGCTCAATTTGTATGGACAGATACGGCCTGGAATAACCTCCCGCTAGAAAGTTATCTCCTGTATGAGCTTCATACGGGCACATTCACTCCTGAAGGCACATTTGCTGGTATTGAAGCCAAACTGGATTATTTTGTTGAGCTGGGTATTAATGCCATTGAGATCATGCCCGTGGCGCAATTTCCTGGTACGCGCAACTGGGGCTACGATGGCGTTTGCCCATATGCTGTTCAGAATTCCTATGGCGGGGCTGCGGGGCTACAACGGCTCGTCGACGCCTGTCATCGAAAGGGGCTTGCCGTGGTACTCGACGTAGTCTACAATCACATGGGGCCAGAAGGCAATTATTTTGCCGATTATGGTCCTTACTTTACCAATAAACATCGAACGCCCTGGGGTGATGCCCTTAATTTCGACGATAACTACAGTGATAGTGTCCGGCGTTATTTCCTCGAAAACGTTCTGATGTGGTTTCGCGACTTTCATATTGATGCCTTGCGTTTAGACGCAGTTCACGCCATTCATGATGAGAGCGAGCTGCATATCCTCCGTGAGATCAAACAATATGTTGACCAGCTCATGCAGGAAACCGGTCGGCAGCATTACCTCATCATAGAGTCAGATCAGAACGAAACGCGGTTTATTCAGCCGATTGCCAGTGATGGTTATGGTATGGATGCGCAGTGGAACGACGAATTTCATCATGCCTTACGAGTAACCGCAGGTGGCGAACGAAGCGGGTATTATGCTGATTATGACGGCATCCGGCATCTGGCCAAGTCATACCGTGATGCCTACGTGTACGATGGCACCTACATGCCCCGGCGTGCTAAAATTGTTGGCAAACCAACAAGCACCCATCCAGGGCAGCAGTTTGTCGTTTTCTCCCAAAATCACGACCAGATCGGGAACCGGATGCTGGGTGAACGACCAAGTCAGCTGGTCAGTTTTTCCATGCAGAAGCTCATGGCGGGGGCTGTGATGAGTAGTCCATACCTGCCCATGCTGTTCATGGGTGAGGAATGGGGTGAATTAAATCCATTTCTGTACTTTGTCAGCCATTCTGACCCAGGGTTGATCGAAGCGGTTCGGCAGGGGCGAAAAAGGGAGTTTGCTGCTTTTCAGACCTCCCTTGAGGCTCCAGACCCGCAAGCCGCTCAGACATTCGAACGATCCCGGCTTCGGTGGGAACGCCTTACCCAGGAGCCCCACCAAACGCTTTTTCGCTACTACCAAACATTGCTTGCCCTTCGCAAAAAATCGCCCCTACGGCACCCAAACCGGGAATCGGTGGCCGTGGTTATGGACGATGCCCGGCAGACTCTCACGCTGATTCGCCAGCACCCAAACGACGCCCCGATTGTTTGTCTAATGAATTTCTCGTCAAAACCCGAATCATTCCGGGTTCCAATCAGTATCAAGCCCTGGCAAAAACTCCTGGATTCTGCTGACCCTCAGTGGCTTGGCCAACAGGCGGCTCCGACAGAAGTGGCAGGCGACACGCCGGTTATCGTGCAGGCCGAATCCATTTTGATTTATACGAATGGGTAGTAAGCCTACCCCTCAATCCTTCCTCCCAACTCATGTTCAATCCTATCGCTACGTATCGTATTCAGTTTCATAAAGATTTCACTTTTCAACAACTCGATACACTGTTGCCTTACCTCCAAAAGCTAGGGGTATCAACGATTTATGCCTCACCAATTTTTGCGGCTGTACCTGATAGCGTTCATGGCTATGATGGCATTGACCCGAACCGGATCAACCCTGAGATTGGCACTGAAGATGAACTACAAGCGATAAATCACCAGTTGCAGTTGGCGAATATGAGTTGGTTACAGGACATTGTCCCGAACCATATGGCCTACTATTTCACCAACCAATGGCTGATGGATGTGTTAGAGAAAGGGCCTTTATCTCGTTTTGCTTCATTTTTTGATACATCGCTGTCAAGTTCATTTTTTCATGGACGTATCCTGGCGCCATTTCTGGCCGAACCGATAGACGAAGCGCTGGCAAAAGGCAACCTGGTTCTCCACTACGACCAGACACGTTTTTTGCTGGATGTGAGCGGGAATAGACTACCACTAAAGCCCGACAGCTACGCGACTATTCTACAGACAAGTGCCGCGGAACCCTCCGGCGCTATACAACAGCTACTGATCCAGCTTGATCAGCTCAGACATCTGGATGAACCGGAAGCATATGGAATTGAATGGGCTGAATTTCGCCTGCAACTGGCGGCTTTGATGCACACCGACCTAACCGAAACGTACATTGAGGATTGCCTGAACGTAGTGAATCAAAATCCAGCTTTGTTACATCGTCTTGCTGATGAACAACATTATCGGTTTTGCACTGAGATTGAAACCCGGCAGGAGATGACTTACCGCCGTTTCTTTACAATCAATGGGTTGATATGCCTGAATATGGACGATGAGACCGTCTTTCAGCAACTTCACCATCTGACAAAGAGATTCATAGACAACGGTGTTTTTCAGGGATTACGAATTGATCATATCGATGGACTGTTCGATCCCAAACGGTATCTGGATCGGCTAAGGGAGCTAACACGCGATGAAACGTTCATCGTCGTTGAGAAGATCCTTCAGGACAAGGAAGCTTTGCCGACCGACTGGCCTGTGCAGGGAACCTCGGGATACGATTTTCTGGCCCTGGTGAATAATCTGCTGACAAATAGCCAGGCGGAACCTGCCTTCCGCAATTTCTATCACAAATTAATTGGTAGCGATACGCCCCTACCAGAGCGTATTCGGGATAGAAAAGCGTATTTCCTGGCTCAATATATGGGGGGTGAACTTAATAACCTCTACCACTATTTTCTCGATCTTAACCTGACCGACGAAACGGCACTGACCGAATTGACAGCGGGTGAGTTAAAGCTGGCTATTGGCGAACTACTCATCGAATGCCCCGTTTATCGGTATTACGGCAATCAATTGCCGCTACCGGCCGATGAGTCGGACAGTTTAAGGCAGATGCTCAAAGTGATTCGGGAAACAAAACCAGAACTAGAGTCGGCACTGGCTTTGCTGGAAAAAGCATTATTGACCAAGCCCATGGAGAGTGACACCGATCACGACCATAGGGCTCTTCGTTTTTATCACCGACTCATGCAGTTCTCTGGCCCGTTGATGGCAAAAGGTGTAGAAGATACATTGCTATACACCTACAATTGCTTCATCGGTCATAATGAAGTTGGTGATTCGCCCGAGCGTTTTGGGTTGTCAGTTGAGTCTTTTCACGAGGCTATGCAGCACCGACAAGCCCACTGGCCGCTTGCTCAGAACGCGACTGCCACCCATGACACAAAACGGGGTGAAGATGTACGGGCAAGGCTCAATGTACTGACCGATCTGCCCGACGAATGGCTGGCTGAAGTACAACACTGGCAGCAATTGAACGCTTCGCTAAAACAGCCAGGAGATGATCAGAAGCATGTACCTGACGCGAATGATGAATATTTAATTTACCAGAACCTGCTCGGTGCTTACCCGATGCCTAACGAAGACGGGCAGGTCGACGATGAGGACGATTTCCCAAACCGGTTTCGTTTATACCTCGAAAAAGCATTGCAGGAGGCTAAGCGCCACACAACCGGCTGGGTCGTTGACGATAGCTATCACGAAGGGGTTAAGGTATTTACCAATCGGCTGCTCGAACGGTCGGGAGCGTTTTGGCCGCGATTCGAATCGTTTCACCGGCAAATAGCCGATTTTGGTATAGTCAATTCGCTGGCGCAGGTTCTGCTCAAATTTACCTGTCCGGGGGTTCCGGATGTTTACCAGGGAGCCGAAAGCTGGGATCTGAGTCTGGTCGACCCCGACAATCGACGACCTGTTGATTTCGATCGTCGGCAGACGTGGTTAACCGATTTGCTTTCTGTTCAGGAATCTGCCTCCGAAACACGTTGGGCTACACTATGGCAACATCGTTTCGATGGTCGTGTCAAATTCTGGCTCACGTATTTGCTCCTGCATGAGCGGCAGTCCAGTCCAACCTTATTTGCGGAGGGCGAATACGTGCCATTACTCATTGACGGTACGTATCGGGATTATGTATTGGCCTTTGCGCGTCGGCTTGGCAACCAATGGTACATTGTAGCGATACCACTCCATTTTGCGCAACTCTGTCGGCAACAGAAGCAGGATACACAGCGAATCGATTGGCAAGACACCTCCATTCGTTTACCAATCGATGCCCCAACGCAATGGTTCAATTGTCTGGATGGGACGCTCAGCAGCACAACCGAACGTATGTTGGTGCAAGCTATGTTTAAGGCTCTACCCGTTGGAATTTTACGTAACACGGACTAAACGAAACAGTCCGTGTTACATAAGTTCACGGCTATTCTTCCCGAATCAATTGTTTTAACTGGTCGGCTAGTTCAGGCGTCACGGTTACACCGTGCGCTTCCTGCGCATGGGCAGCAGCCTGTGTCAATACGGCATCTTCCGTGGAGGCCTTGATGACACCTTCGCAGTCGAAACCGGCATCGCGGCAATGGAGCGTTTTCATGATAGAGGTTTGGGTTTAATTGATCTATGGTTATTCTGCAATAATGCTACGTTATTCTTACTGAGCCGATTAAGGCTATTTATAACTAAATTCAGGCAACCCTTAGTCTTTAGACCGAGAAACAATATACTCTTTATTTAGATAGCTGTGCATAGTAAATCGGTGGATTTATCATAAACAGGAAACATGTCGATCAATAATCTACCGCCCTACAAAAGGCGAGTTATTAGCAAAACTAAAGGTAAATAAAGCCAGCAGTAATCAATTGGCTAACAGCGCCGATTGATCAAACGGTAGGTAGTAAATCAGAAGTCGGCTCAGTTCAGATCCCGCGCGTTTATCTGTCATACCCAGTCCCTTTCTGACACCGGCGCCTTGTATCCAATGGATACGATCGTTTCGTTTTCTTACAATTTTATCCAGTAATGGCGGTAGACCTTTGTCCTGTCAAAAACGAAATAATAGCTGGTCTATACGCAGCAGGCCAATTTTAACTAAACGACAGGCATGAATACACTATCAATTCCCGCTTTACAGCCAGAAGATGCAACGGTTCCAGCAACCTCTCCTACTATCCTTGTTACGGGTGCAACTGGTACGATTGGCACTGAACTTACCCGCATTTTATCGGAGAAAGGTGTTGTCTTTCGGGTCATGGTTCGCTCGGCCAGGGATGTAAAGAAATTTAACACACTAGCCGGTGTCGAAGTTGTTATCGGCGATTTCAACGATACAGCGACGATTGCACAGGCTTTAGTTGGCATCGACCGTGCCTTTCTGCTCACGAACTCGTCGGAACAAGCCGAAAGTCAGCAGCTCAATTTCGTTACCGAAGCTAGGCGGGCAGGCGTCGCACACATCGTCAAATTATCGCAGTTTGCGGCTGACCTTGCTTCTCCCGTTCGGTTCCTGCGCTACCATGCCGTTGTTGAGCAGGCAATCAAGCTGTCGGGCATGGCTTTTACCTTTCTGCGCCCCAATTTATTTATGCAGGGATTGCTGGGATTCCGGGCTTCGATTGCCGAGCAGGGGAAATTCTTTGCAGCCATCGGTGATGCCAGCGTCAGCGCCGTCGATATACGGGATATTGCCGCGGTTGCGGCTGCGACTCTGACCGGTTCAGGTCACGAGGGGAAAATTTATACTCTCACCGGTCCTGAAGCACTAACCCACCCGGAGATGGCCGATAAACTCGCAACGGCCCTTGGGCACCCGGTTACGTTTGTCGATGTACCGCCAGCCGCCATGCGCGATGCGCTGATTCAGTTTGGTTTTCCGATCTGGCAAGCCGATGGCCTGATCGAAGATTACGCACATTATAGCCACAATGAAGCATCGGTTGTTACGACAGATGTACAAGATGCCACCGGTTCGGCCCCACGGGACTTTGCCGCATTTGCCCATGATTACACGTCTGTCTTCTTAACTGCCTTAAGTTCTCATTAAGCGTAGTATTCGTCAAAGCCGGTATTGCCATTTGAGCGTATCGGCTTCGATCAATAAATTATAACTTATTACTAATCAAATTATTAGCAGTCCACAAATTCAGACTATTATTTTTTCAACAAATCAACTAATATATTAGTTGTAAAACTAAACCGTTAGTCATATCTTTCGAATACGAAACCAGTTTACGAAATTATCATGCAGCTACGCGAACTTACCAAGGCCGAAGAAGAGATCATGCGCGTGTTATGGCAGCTTAAAAAGGGCTTTGTAAAAGATGTACTGGCCGAACTGCCCGAGCCGAAACCTGCCTACAATACCGTCTCGACCATTATCCGGATTCTTGAAAAAAAAGAACTGGTGGGTTATACGGCTTATGGCAAAACTCACGAATACTACCCGCTAATTACGGAGGAGCAGTACCGTCGTTTTCAGACGGACCAGCTAATGGCGAATTACTTCGATAATTCATTAAAAAAGCTGGTGTCATTTTTTGTACAGGACAAGAACATCAGTCTTTCCGAAGCCGATGAGATCATTAAGCTCCTAAACAAAAACAAAGACCAATGAGCACACCACCCTACCTCCTCGTTGCCAGTTTATACCTGGTGCTGTTCTATAGCTGTTACTGGTTACTCCTTCGCCGAAATACGTTTTTTGGCCTCAATCGGGCATACTTGCTTGCGTCGGTAGCACTTTCAGCGGTATTGCCCCTTGTTGAATTACCGGGCGGCCTTTCCGAAGACCTGACACTGACGAGTATTTCTTCAGTCACGTTTACGGTTGGCTCGACATCAGCCAACTCCTACAACCTGACGTTATCGCAGTGGTTCTGGCTGATCTATGGCCTGGGCGTTGGGAGCATGCTCATTCGCTTACGTCTGAACCTACGTTCAGTCTTTCGGCTGATCAGGAGCGGTTCACCCGAAAAAAGAAAGGAATTCACTCTTGTTCGGCTGGGCGACGATGCATCGCCTTCGTTCTCTTTCGGGCGGTATCTGGTACTGAATCGTACGGATGCACTGGCCCAGCCCGATGCCCTCCTTCGCCATGAGGAGGCACATATCCGTCAGTATCATACGGTCGATATCTTATTCCTGGAAATTGCGCGAGTTGCCTTCTGGTTCAATCCAGTATTATGGCTCTACAAGCGTGCGTTACAGGAGATTCACGAATTTCTGGCCGATCGGGCGGTGCTGAAAACGCCCCAACCTGATTATCCACATCAGTTGGTTGCCTATGCGTTGAATGTCCCGTCAACCGCTTTAATTACTCCTTTTGTTTCTAAATCAACCCTAAAACAACGAATCGTTATGTTGCAAAAACCTGCCTCAAATCGCCGGGCCTTACTCGGTTATGCGCTGGCTTTACCGCTAGTCGCCTTACTCGCTATGTGTACGCAAGAACACGACCTGCCCCAAAGTGTTATAGCGCAGGCATCGGCCCAAAAATCGGGGAAAGTTGCCGGTGGAGAAATTTTCACAAGCGTGGAAAATCCTCCGGTATTTCCGGGCGGCATGCAAAAACTAGGCGAATACCTGGGCCAGAATCTGAAGTATCCTGAAGCAGCCCAGAAAGCCAAAGCAGAAGGGAAGGTATTTGTGAGTTTTGTGGTCACAAATACGGGGGGGATTAGTGATGTTCAGATTGCCAAAGGAATTGGTTTCGGCGCCGATGCAGAAGCCGCACGGGTTGTAAAGAATATGCCGAATTGGCAGCCTGGTACACAGGGCGGACAGGCCGTGAGTGTTAAATACACGCTACCCATTAATTTTCAACTGGAGGATCAAAATGGGCAACAAATCGAGAAGTTGCCTCCACCTCCACCCCCAGTTCCAGCAGCTAAAGGATCTGCTTTAAGCGAGCCAAAACATTTTCTGATCGATGGCAAAGAAGTTTCAGAAGCGGAATTGAAAGCCCTATCACCCAATACAATCCTTCGGATAGATGTCAATAACGAGAAGGGAATAATTGCCGTTACCACAAAGTAAAATACCTGAATAAGTGCCATTTCCAGTTAAAAGTTCGTGGCCCAGAGTAAACCTTCCGATGAGTTTACTATGGGCCACGGCTGTTACAGTCAATGCTGAATCCGGCCATTGAATTACTCCTTCATAACCTTACGGTTCGCCGTTCCGCTGGGGGTCTGTACTTGTAGGAAATAGAGCCCTTTCGGCAAATGCCCAACATCAAGTATGGCCGTTTTCTGACGACCGCGAATGGTCGGTTGCACGACGGTTGCGCCCGTGATTGTTTTAAGCGATATAGTTTCAATCGTTTCAGAAGCAGGCAGTTCGACAGTCAGGGTAGCATTGACGGGGTTTGGATAAACCGATAACGCATCCGACCAGGTTGGCTCAAGGGCTGTAACCGCCAGCACTGTAAACGTACGGTCAACGGGGGTAGCTGCGTAAAACTGTGCGTTCCCATCCTGATAGGCCCGAATCGTAACTGGTCCTATGCCCGTCATTTGCAAGGTTGTTCCGCTCAATTTGGCCGGACCACTCTGGATCAGGAAACTCACGGATAGATTTGACGATGATGTAGCCTTTAGTGTCAGATCGCCCTGATCCGAATAACGGTCAGTAATCGCATCGAACGTAATGGTTTGGGTCGTTTTTGCTGGCAGCGCCCGTGTTGCCTGTGTATACCAGACGGGCCATTTGGCTTCCGTATACAAGACAGTTGCCCCTCCTGATGGTGTCAGTTTATCGGCGCCCAGATTAATGCCCGCTATATCTTCCCGACCATTTGTTTCTACACCGAACACCAGTTTATTATCCAGTCGCGAATAACTGGGAAAGCCTAGTGTATTATTCTCATATACCTGTTTGAGCGCCCCTTTGCTTAGATCGGCAGCCACCACATAATAGCTATCATCGTTCTCATTGAAGTAGTCGAAGGCAATGACGTCGGGGGAATTTTTGGAATACGACGGATTCCCTACGCTTTCGCCATCCTCCAGGTCAGAGAATAGCTTTTCAATGGTGCCATCCGCAAAATCACCCGCTTTATTGTCCCAAACGTTAATGAATCCAACATCCCAGTAATCGATAGTCTCGCCGATGCCGTTCTGAAGCTCATTAAAGGCATCATAGACTATGTTTTCGCCCGTGAAATCCCATTCGAACGAATCGGCATATTTCACTTCACCGGTTTCAACACCCTCCGAATAGGTCGGATTATATAATTTAAACTCTGCCCACTTTTTCTTTGCGTAGCTATACACATAGATTGAGCCATCTTTATCCGCCGTCAAGGCAGCCAGTTTGGTACCATCTTTCGAGATCGCTACGTTATCCCAGATCGTCTCGTCAGAGACCACCGTTTCGGTCGGTGTTCCGGTCAGGTTCACCGACCGAATCCGTTTGTCGGTCGTCACATAATAAGCAAACTTGCCATCGTCGGTTATGCTTGGGCGATGCACCAGACTGCGTGATGTTTTCAGATCGAATTTTGCGGGTTTAACATCTACATTGGTCGAGTAGAGATTGGCATTGGCGGCATCCGACAGCAACAGCAAATCCTGCCCGGCAGCAATAGGTACATCGGGCTGTTTGCCGGGGTCGGGCGAGGTCTGGCCATTATCAACAATACCCACCGCATCGAATGCACTTTTCGCAGCAGCAACTTCAGCCCCTGTTGCTCCGTAAAGATCACCAGCCGCTTTAATAACCGCTAACCGCAAATCAAGGAACTGTGACGTACGAACCAGATAGGTCGTTAATGCCCGATAATAGACCTTTTCGGCTTTATCCTTCGTAATGGCCGTTGCGAATTTGTAGAAGGCAAAATTGGGAATACCGCTGTTGATATGCACCCCGCCGTTATCGCCAGTTGTCTTGTCAAATTGCGACATAGTGGCCGGTTGATAGCCCTCAGGGTCTTTTGCCTTTCCGCCCTGATTTGGGTTAGACATATTTCTAAGTGCTCCCGACGGCAACATAACCGGAGTGGCAATGTCCTCTCCAATCAGCCAATCATCGCGATCGATCATCGCACCAAATACATCTGCCATTGATTCATTGATGGCTCCCGACTGATTTTTATATTGCAGATTAGCCGTATTCTCAATAACGCCGTGCGTCATTTCGTGGCCAGCTACATCTAAACCGCCTGCCAATGGTTTCAATAGCTTACCATTGCCATAAGCCATTACTTTGCCATTCCAGGAAGCATTATCAAGCCCTTTACCATCCTCATCAGCAAGATTTATTACCGAAATCATGGTACCGCCGTTCCCATTCAGGGCATTTCGGTTAAATGTTGTCCGGTAATAGTCGTAAGCAACCCCAGCATTATAGTGAGCCGATATTGCCGTAGGCGACCAGTCCGTATTACTTCCTGACGTGATCTGATAAACTTTCTGATTGTCACCGAACGTATTTTTTGCATCTATTGTCCATAATGCACCCACCGGATTACCCGGCATTTTGGATGTCGCGGCATTGAACATTGGCCTCGACGCATCAATCATGTAGTACAAATTAGCATCCTGATACGTCTGGAAAGAACGCGTTACCCCATTCAAATCCTTCCCCGATGCTTTCGTGGGGCCAATGAACATACAGGTATTATCGTACTTATCGATCACTTCGCCCGTCTGAGCATCAATTACATACTGCCAACGTTCAAGTATATTTGGGCGAACTGTCAGTTGATAGGCCAGCTTAGCGCCACTCGTGGTCATAAATACGCACAAATCGCCTTCTGTCGGCTTCATATTCAGGATATTATCACCAAATGTGCGAACGTTCGATGTCTTTCGGACGTCGACTAATGCTCGTTCAGATGCATCGGTTAGAGCCAGCTTTGGCGTTGTTGACAGCCCATCGGGCACGGGTTGATACCGGCCGTTCAGCAGTGTAACCTCACCATCGGTCAGGTGAGCAACAAGTTCAGAACCCAGAACCGGCACCCCCGCATGCGTCTGCGTCAGTCGAACGTGCATCTGCCCAAGGTCATCGGTTTCGGTGCGGGCAACGGTGAAATTAGCCTGAGGATTCTCAAGCTTTAACAGCCCCTTGATCTGCCCCATGAACTGGTAAGTCACAGATGCAGCGGCTGCCGCCGACAATCGCGCTCCGCCGTTTTTCGATTGGCCAGCAATCGCTGATTTTGGCAGTTTTCTCTCGATAAAAACGGGGAGCCCCGTCACTGAATCACGAACGACACGCAGATGCATCGCCTGCGTGGTCAATCGTGCACCAGCTACTCCTCCACCTACTAGCTGACGACCAGCCTGATGGGTAGGAGCCGGTACAACGACTGCATTCAGCCGTGCGGCCAGACCGGGTTTGGATGATGTAGTTTTATACTTCCGGCCAAAGCCAGCGTCGGGTTGCTGGGCCATTGCGACCGTAGCGGTCAGTAGCGATAAAACCAGTAAATGTCGTTTCATAACCGTTTGTGGTTTGTTGTTTTCAGTTCATGTGATACAGTCCATCGTTTAGATTTCGGTCATCAGCCCGGTAAACTGATTCTATTTCAGCCGTAACGATGCAGGAATCATAGTCATAAAGGAGTCGTAAAACTTTTGATAATTGGCAGGTACAGTCTTCCCCGGTATCCCCCAGGTAACTTTATAGGCCTTTTTCCCTTTTTGCCACTGAACGAACCGGTATGTATTGCCGGGATTGTCAAAATGGGTCGTCTTGATTTTGCAGTTGCTTTCCACCGTTTTAAATACACGCTTTGTATTGGCTGCCGTTTGTTTGGCGATGAGCGTAAACGTGGTATCACGGCTGCGTCGACCAAAAAGCTGCCCATTATCGAGCAGGTAATACGTCGTTGAAAAGCCGGTAAAACCACCGCCACTACCCACCGCTATCTGACGGCCCGTGTAGGTAACCGGTGTAACCGCCCGAGTCGTTTTTTTTAGCACTACGGGCACTTTCCCGGAGGCAGCTTTAGTCGGCTGCGCCTGAGCAGAAAGTACGCCCGCACCAATCAGGCATATTATCAGGATAACGAATCGTTGCATGAGCAAATAATTGACTTCTGCTAACTGTATGAACAAAGGTATACGTCGGTATCAGTGCCGTCAATACTGCATTTGTATGATTTGATCAAGACACAGGTTGAGACGTCATATAATAGCTACCAACTGTGAGTCTGGTGATTCACCAGGTTTGCGGCTAATCAGAGGAAGTCGTTACGAAAGTATCGGAATGATACTTATGGAGAAGTAATTTGCCCGTAGGTTGTTTGTGAAAGGTCAACAGACTTACGGAACGGTCCACGATGAATGCGTACCTTCAGCAGATTATCAAAATCACCGGCCTCAATTTTGGTCATGGTTGGCCGGGCTCCCAATCCTTTCGCAATCTCCAGAATCGTGTTACTGTGTCCGGCCACCACAACCGTTTTGTTTCGAATTCGGCTAACCCGATCCGCAATGGCCTCAATCGGTTTAGGTGGGTAATTCACAACGTTAACGCCGATTCGTTTTGCCAATGGTTCAACGGTCTGGCGAGTGCGTCGAAACGGGGTCGAAAAAATAGAATCGATACCCCGGCCTGCCAGCGTGTCGGCCAGTGCCGCTGCTCGTGCAAAACCCGCCGGACTCAAATCGGTTGAATCGGTTTCATCAACCTTTTCGCCATGGCGAACAATATAAACAGTAGTTGTCGAGCAGCTCGCCAGTATTGTCAATAAGGCAAAAGAGAGTAGAGTTGAACGCATGGGTATCATGGGGTTATAAGCACAATGATACAAAAAAGCCGTTGATAGGTATGTGCAAGTCTCTATTTCTGAATCCTGCCAGCATTCTGGTAGAGCCGATAAATAGCTATGATTTTGTTTGTCGATCGATAACTCTACCAGAAGACCAATAACAAACCATTCCAACCGTTTCGGCACAACGGGAATCCTGTCATTAACAGGGAGTTGTCACTAAAAAACCACCTGTTTCCACCATGAAAATTCAGCTTCAACCTCTCGCTTTCCTTGGTTTAATCTCTCTGGGGCTTATAAACAACGAAATGCCTAAGGGAATACCGGCCTGTATTGAGAAGTTGATTATTCAAACAAAAAGCCAACCACCGTGGACTCCACGAGCCAAAATATATTGTTATTCCTACAAGGGTAAAACTGTCTATTATCTCTCGTCGAGATGCTGCGACATACCCAGCACTCTGTTTGACAAAAGCGGTAATGTGCTTTGTTTGCCACAAGGCGGCTTTACGGGTTCGGGCGATGGGAAATGCACTGACTTTTTTACCTCCCGATCCAATGAACGGTTAATCTGGGAAGACACCAGAAAATAACTGATCAGGTTGGGGACATGCCACTAGTACGTTTGAAAGCCAGAGCACTACAGTTTGATTTTGAACGATTCGACAGTCATAGTGTATCATGAAAACAATACGACATAAATAGTACTTAACTATGGTTATTTGTATCAGGACTTGCGCAAAAAGCTGTGCCACGGTTTGATTTATCCCGATAGGTAACCGTGGCACAGCTTTTTGCGCAAGTCCTGTGTATATTAGCCAGCGTTTTGTGTAACGTTGCGTACTTCCAACTAAAGATATCAACAATCAGTATTAGACTAAATCCCAACTGCCCAACGTATGCGAAGCCTCACGATTCAGATTCCGCAGCCGTGTCATGAACGCTGGAGCGAGATGCAGCCGACCGAACAGGGGCGGTTTTGCGCCAGTTGCCAGAAAACAGTAGTCGACTACACGACCCTCTCCGATCAGGAATTAGTCCGGTTGCTTAGCCAGCCGACCGAAACAACCTGCGGGCGTTTCCGTAATGAGCAACTAAACCGTCCATTGGCCTTATCATCGTCGGTTAACCTCCCTATCTGGCGGCATTGGATTGGCTTATTAACCATGGGTTTGTTCGGCTGGCAAACGGCGCGGGCTCAATTGAATCAAACCAGTAATCTGACGCAGACAACCGCAGTAAAGACCAGTTACCCGGTAACAGCGCTTCCTATTCGGGCCGCTATTGGGGGCTCCTTTACCGAGCTGACTGTTACCGGAAAAGTAATGTGCATGGATTCCAGCGGCAATCTATTGCCAGCTGCTAAGACTAACATATTTGTCGGGCGACCGGGAAAGAACTGGCAAACACAAACGGATAGTACCGGTGCATTTACCCTATCGGTTTCGATTCCCATGCAAGCCACAGAATTTACCCTCTCAACATTGGCACCATACCATCCTCCCGAAAAAACAACCTTCCAGGCAACTCCATCGACTACCTCAATTGTGCTGAATGATATTATACTACGCGAACCACAACAGAGAATCAATATCACAGGGGGTGGAATGGCTATTATAAAAACACCTTCCCGCTGGCAGAAATTTAAACGCAAATTATTTCACTAGGACTTTGGCTTCGAGCCGTAGAGCCGTACCACGGTTATCAGGAGCAGCATTAGTAACCACCGTCCGCGGCTGCGGTGGCACGGCTCTACGGCTCGAAGCCAAAATTCTATTCACTAAGGCTGGGAAATCGCAGAAAAATTGATCCCAATTTCGATTGTATTAGCCCACAAAGTATATGACTTTCAGATTACCAAATGGTACGTTCATACAAACGCTATTCGTTCTTTTTTAGTTAACCTATTGACAGGCAACCGATAAACTATCGGTTCGTTATACGCACATTAGCCAACTAACTAAAATGAGCGAATTTGTGGTCAGGAAGAACGTGAGAATTAAAGCGGCTCCTGCTGTGGTCTGGGATGCGCTGACCAATCCAGAGAAAACAAAACAATATTTTTTCAACTGCGAAGTTTTCTCCGATTGGGAGGTTGGTAGCACCATCCTTTTTACGGGCAGAATGTTCCTCATCAAAAAAGTGGAGTTCAAGGGGCAAATCCTGAAGATTGAGCCGGAACGACTTTTACAATACACACTAACAAACGAAGAGGATGATATTGACTCTTCCAGTTTTTCGACAGTGACCGATGAATTGACCTACGAAAATGGCGAAACAATTCTGTCGATTACAGATGATGTAGGCGAAGGTAAAGGAGCTGAAGATCGCTTTAAACGATCACAAAAAGGTTGGGATAAACTACTGGAGGGCCTAAAAGAAGTAGTAGAAAAACAATCCTGAAAAAATACTATCGTTCAGGTAGCACCAAAACAACAACGTGCAAACAGAGTCGATGATGAGCCTGTTTGCACATTGTCAGTCAAACTAAAAAAGTAACAGCTGCCAACCCAACTGGATTTGGAGCCATAGTGAGTCGATCCGTTACAACTCGCGCACCCAGATATTACGGAAACCAACCGGGTTGCCATGATCCTGAAGCAGAATCGGACCAGCGCCGTGAGCCTGAACCTTCGGATAACCAATGTACTCGGTCGTGCCACGAATCGCTACATGGTTTTGTACCAGAATTCCATTCAGTAACACCGTTACGTAGGCGAAATCGACCATCAGACCGGCTTTGTTAAAGCGAGGTGCCTGATAAATAACGTCATAGGTTTGCCACTCACCCGGCTTACGACTTGGGTTTGCCAATGGGATCGCCTGTTTGTAGATCGACCCAACCATCCCATTCACATACGTAGGGTTGTTGTAGTTGTCGAGAACCTGTAATTCATAACGTCCTTGTAAAAAGACACCACTGTTGCCCCGGCCCTGGCTATTTCCCTCTACTTTTTCGGGTGTTTTGAATTCAAGGTGAAGTTGAAAATCGTTAAACTCCTTCTTGGAGCGAGCCGAAAAGCCTTTCGTTGAATACATCACACCATCCTGTACTGGCCATTTTAGGGGGCCTTCGTTGGTTTTTTCCCAACTGGCTGGTGCATAGCCTTTAATGGCTACCCATTCGTCGGTATTCTTACCATCAAACAGTATAATGGCGTCGGAAGGGGGCGTTGTGCCACTCGTATTTGCAGAGATAGTACCGGGGGTTACTACGGGCGGTACAGGCTCCCAAATTTCGGTAGACTGGGGCGTTTGTTTGCTGGGTTCAGTCTGAGCCAAAGCCGAATGGGTAAGCGCTAAACCAACGATACCAACGCAAAAAGCGAGCGATAACGGAGCATTTTTCATGGAAATGTAAAGGGATTAATGAATTCGCCAATAAAACCCTCAAAGATAGAGCAATTGCCGAATCACATCCTTTTGTAGGGAAAAAATGGTAAATTTCGAGCCAAAAATTACAAACATACATGTCAAAACCAACTACTACAGCACGCTTCCGCTGGCTGTTGGGCATCGGCTGGATCGTCGGAACAGGGTTAACTCTGGCTCAACCTGTTCCAACGCCTGGTACACCTATTCTACTCAATGATCTGAGCGCGTTTAAACCAGCAACGCAAAACTGGCAAATTGTTGGTACTACCCGCGCTGAACTGAACAAACCGAATACCATCACCACGGAGAAAGGGACGGGTGAGCTAGCCAACGTTCCACTCGCCAAAGCGCCCGAAGATCCAAAAAATCCATATAAATATAACCTGTTCACGATCATGGAACACGGTGATATCGATCTGGAACTGGACTATATGATTGCCTCGAAATCAAATTCCGGGGTCTACCTTCAAGGGCGTTATGAAGTGCAGCTGTTCGATAGCTGGGACAACAGCGGCTGGGACCTCCACAGCCCGCGCGTTGTTGACAATGGTTCGATCTATGAACGCTGGGACCCGAAACGGCCTGAAGGACAGAATGGTTACGAAGGCCATCCGGCCCGCCAGAATGCCAGCCGGGCTCCTGGCTTGTGGCAACACCTGAAAATCTCATTTCAGGCTCCGCGCTTCAATGCAAACGGACAGAAGACCGAAAATGCCCGGATGATCCGTGTGGAATTGAACGGTGTAGTCATTCACGAAGATGTTGAGTTGACCGGACCAACCCGTGCAGCTGGTTTCGACGATGAGAAACCACTCGGCCCAATCATGCTTCAGGGCGATCATGGCCCCGTAGCCTTTCGCAATATTCGGTACATATCGTACGACAAACCACGTCCCGAATTACTGAATCTGAAGTATGCAATCTACAAAGGCAAGTACGAAAAAGAACCGGAATACGACAAAACAGCTCCGGAATCAGAAGGTGCCTCAAAAGTACTGACTTCATCGGTAAGCCGTATTCCAAACGAATTTCTGATTCGCTATACGGGTACGATAAGGATTGCAGAACCGGGTGAATACCGCTTTAACCTGGGCGTTCCAGGTGGGGGTGGCATGCTGAAAATCAACAACCAGTCAGTAGTGGCACCTGATGGTAGAGGCAATAGAGGCAAAATTACATTGCCCAAAGGCGATCTGCCTTTTGAACTGTTTTATTCCAAATTTGTCGGCTGGTTTCAACCTTCACTGGGCCTAAGTGTTGCCGGACCGGGTATTCGCGAATACCTCATCAGCGATTCCGTTGGGGGAAATAGCGACGATGCAGACCCAATCCTGATCGAAGCCTCTACGAATACTATTCTGCGCAGCTTTATGGATCTTCCCGGCGATAAAAATACGCAGGGGAAAACCATTCGCGTTACGCATGGCATTTCGGTAGGCAGCCCGGAACAGGTCCACTACACCTATGATCTGGACAAAGGGGCCGTGGTACAGGTATGGCGTGGCCTGTTTCTGGATGCGACTCCTATGTGGCATGACCGGGGCGATGGTTCATCGCGCCCGCTCGGTATGGTACAACGCATGGGCGCGCCGGTACTTTTCCTGACCAAACTGGCATCGCCACAGGCCAATTGGGTAACCGATACAACCGGTTCTGGCTACCGCCCGAAAGGCTATGTCCTCGATGGTAGTGATCGGCCTACGTTCCGCTATCAGAGCTATGGCAGTATAGTTGACGATAAAATTCGGGTGCTGGAAGCCGGACAGGGCATTAAGCGCGAAGTAACAATAGCCACTCCTGCCGACAATCTCTACGCCCGGCTGGCCAGTGGTAGTGTTATCAGCCCTCTGGAAAACGGCATGTATCTCATCGATGGACAGGAATACCTGCGTATCGACGATGCTGGCGGAGCAAAACCGATTGTTCGGGAATCTAACGGCCAGAAAGAATTACTTGTGCCCGTGAAAGGCAAATTGACCTATTCGATCTTGTTTTAACCGGTTTACGGCATTCGGTATGGTTTAGTGTGATTTATTCAGCGCTATCAATCAGCCCGTGCCTATCCCCAGATTATGAAAAAGCTATTGACAACCCTCTTCGCTATTGCCAGCCTGACAGCGGTTAAGGCGCAGGAATCGCCTAAAGAGGAAGATTTTTTTAAGATTCTGAAAGTAACAGCTCCTGAAGGTACGCTGCTCGAAGTGGGCGGCCTGACGGTTCTACCCGACGGTAGCTTAGGTGTAGCAACGCGCCGGGGCGATGTCTGGATTGTGGAAAATCCAACGAGTCGTAAGCCTTTCTTCCGCAAGTTTGCCTCCGGTCTCCACGAGATTCTGGGTCTTACCTATAAAGATGGAGCCCTTTATTGCGCCCAGCGCGGTGAATTGACCAAAATGGTCGATACAAATAAAGACGGGAAAGCCGATGTTTTCGAAACTATTTATGCCTGGCCGCTGTCGGGGCATTACCACGAATACAGCTTCGGGCCAAAAATTGCACCCGATGGGACATTTTTTGTCACCGCCAATGTAGCCTTTGGCGATGAAGAATGGTGGCGGGGTGAAAGCCGAGTTCCCTGGCGGGGCTGGACCATGAACATTACCGAAAGCGGTACCATGCAGCCCTGGGCTACCGGAATGCGTTCCCCCTGCGGATTAGGTATCTACGATGGTCAGCTGTTTTACGCCGATAACCAGGGCGACTGGATGGGATCGGGCGGTATTGTCCACGTCAAAAAAGGAGCGTTCGTAGGTCATCCGGCGGGTTTACGCTGGACCGGCATGGCTAATTCGCCGGTTAAGCTCACTCCCGAACAGTTTTACGCCAAAATTGACGAACGTCGGCGTAGAGACGAGAATGGCCGGGCCATTAAACCCGAAAACGTGGTCAACGAAACACCAGCATTGCTCTATAGCATGAAAGAGCAATTTCCAAGTGCCGATATTCAGACGCCCGCCGTTTGGTTGCCTCATGGTATTCTTGGCATTTCGAACTCCGAAATTGTGGAAATTCCACAGGGAGCCTTTGGCCCATTCGAAGGCCAGTTGCTGGTCGGCGATCAGGGCATGAGCAAAATTTCGCGGGTGTTCATGGAGAAAGTGAACGGCGAATACCAGGGCGGAGCCATTGAATTTCGGAATGGTTTCCGGTCGGGGGTTTTGCGGATGGCCTGGGGTAAAGACGGCTCTCTGTTTGTGGGCGAAACCAACCGTGGCTGGGGATCGGCTGGTGAAGCCAATGAAGGACTGCAACGACTGGCATGGAATGGCACGATGCCCTTTGAGATGCGGACGGTGAAGGCCATGCCCGACGGTTTCGAAGTAGAATTTACCAAACCTGTCGATCGCAAATCGGCCGAAGATCTCGCATCGTATCGGGTTGAAAGTTTTATTTACAAATACCATTCCGTCTACGGTAGTCCAACAATCAACAAGGAAGCCCTTCCGATCAAAGGCGTAAAAGTATCGGCCGATGGCCTGAAAGCCCGGCTAATTGTTGGTGATCTGCGCAAATACTACATTCACCAGCTAACGCTTGATGGCGTCCGGGGCGAAGAGGGTTCCTACTCTCTCGTCCATCCGATTGCCTACTACACACTGAATAATATTCCCGATGGTCAGAAGCTGGCACTTAGCGAAGTAAGTACGAAAAACTCAGCGATGGCTCCCGTAACAACACCGGCAGCTCCCCCAACTGCGGATAAAAAGGTGGTTCCGGCCAAAAAGCCTGTTACGGGTGGCAAGCCTAAACTGGTCGAAGGTCAGGCCGTTACGATGGCCAAAGCACCAACTTACGAAGAAGTGAAAGGATTATTAACCCGCCATACGTGCGCAGCCTGTCACCAGGCGAACAAACGTCAGGTAGGGCCTGCTTTTTCGGATGTTGCCAAACGCAAATACACCAATGACCAGATCGTGGATTTGATCTATAGTCCGAAACCGAAAAACTGGCCGGACTACGCGACAGAAATGCCGCCCATGCCACAGGTTCCTAAAGCTGATGCCCTGAAAATTGCAGCCTGGATTAATTCGCTGGGTGCATCGGCGAAGAGCGAAGCTGCTGGTGAACCAAAGCCATAGACTATAACGGTCAAGTTGGCATAAACCAAAGAGTACATACTTAACAAAAAAGCCTGATCGATTGGTCAGGCTTTTTTCATTTAGATGTAGTAAAAACGAGCAAAATTCATTGATTCTTTAGTAACAAATACTCAAAATACATAGTAGATGGGGTTTATATAGGCCTTTTAAGAGAATAGAAGTCAGGCAAGATTACTTTGTTCTATTTGAATACATGATTATAAAACCAATTCTTATCCTCTGATGAAACACTATCTACTCACCAAAGGCGGTCTACTTAGCTTACTGCTATGTGCCGTTTTTCTACTCATCAACGTAGCCCACGCGCAGGACCGCCGGGTTACGGGTCGCGTCGTATCGAGTAAAGACCAGCAGGCCATTCCGGGCGTGAACATCCTTATCAAAAATACACAGACAGGTACAACAACCGATGCCAATGGAAACTTCTCATTAAATACCCCGCCCAATGCTACACTGGTTATCAGCGCCATTGGTTTTACGGGTCGGGAAATAGCCGTCGGTAATCAATCGCAGGTGAACGTAACGCTTCAGGAAGGCGAACAGAACCTGAACGAAGTAGTCGTTACGGCACTGGGTATCAAGAAGGAAGCGAAACGCTTAGGCTACGCGACTGCGATTGTGACGCCCGAGCAGGTTACTACCAACCGTACGGTTAACTTCATGAATGCCCTACAGGGTAAAATTGCTGGGGTGAACATTTCCAGCCTTGGTACGGGCGCAGCCGGTACGAGTAAAATCCGGATTCGGGGTCAATCGTCCTTTTCGGGTCAGAATAGCCCGCTTATCGTGGTGAATGGCGTACCGATCGATAACACCAACTTTGGTCAGAACAACGGTAACGCCGGTAGCGACAACTCCATTGCCAGCCGAAACGGCGATAACTACTCCGATGGTGGCGACGGTCTGTCGTCGATAAACCCCGATGACATCGAAGGAATGACGGTTCTGAAAGGAGGCACAGCTGCCGCTCTCTATGGCTCACGGGCCAAAGACGGTGCCATTCTGATTACCACCAAAACCAAAGGAATTGGTCAGGGCATTGGCGTGACGTACAACTCGAACTTCACGACTGATCACCCGCTGGACTACACTGATTACCAGTACGAATACGGCCAGGGTGAATACGGCGTTCGGCCAACGGCACCCAACCCAACATCTGGCGTATGGAGCTTCGGCGAGAAGTTCAACGGTCAGACACAGGTACTTTTCGGTGGCGTAACCGTACCTTACCAGCCCGTTCGTAACCGGATCAATACGTTTTACCGGGATGGATCGACCTGGACAAATTCGATTTCGATTTCAACCGGTAGTGATCGGGGCGGTTTGAATCTGTCGCTTTCGAATCTGGATAATAAAGGTATTACGCCGAACAACACGTTCAATCGAAAAACGATCAATCTGGGCTTCAGCTATAATCTTTCGCCCAAGCTGAGCGTTACCGGCTCGATCAATTACTCGAACGAGTATAATAAAAACCCACCTCAGATTGCCCAGCAGGACAACAGTACACCAACGGTAATTTACACGCTGGCCAACTCGATGCCGCTCGATGTGCTAGAAGCAAACCAGATCAATCCAACAACTGGCAACGAGTTTGTTTACTCGCGGTTCATGAACCGGACGAATCCGTACTTTGTAATGAACTATAAGTTTGAGAATATTCGCCGGGATCGTCTGTTTGGCAATATTTCAGCTCGCTATAATTTTACGGATTGGCTCTATCTACAAGGCCGCGTTGGGCAGGATTACTGGTCACGCGATCAGGACTACAACTTCCCAACGGGCCAGGCTTCGCTGGCAGCGGCACCCGCTGGTTTTGTGAACGGACGTTACGTGCAGGAAGCCCGCCGATTCCGCGAATTAAACACCGACTTCCTGATTGGTGCCAATCGTAAGTTTGGTGTACTGGGCATCGACCTGACCGTGGGCGGTAATCAGCTCTATCGCCGGAGCGATCTGAATAGCGTTATGGCAACCGATTTTATTGTTCGGGGCTTGTATGTTCCACAGAACGGTCGTGTAAAAGATCCGCTGTATGGCCTTAGCGAACGGAAAGTAAACTCCTTGTATGCAGCGGCCGAATTCTCGTTTAAAGATGTTTTGTTCCTGAACGGAACGATCCGGAATGACTGGTTCTCGACCCTCGCCCCGGCGAATAGAAGCATTCTGTATCCATCGGTCACAGGAAGTTTCGTCTTTTCACAAGCCTTCAATAATTTACCAGCCTGGTTGAACTTCGGAAAACTTCGGGCGGCCTACGCTGAGGTCGGTAGTGACGGTGATGTAGCGCCTTATTCGAACAACCTGTTCTACGCTGTTGCTGCAAACCTCTTTCCAAATCCTGCCGGAGCAGGCCAGCCTGTAGGCAATATCACATCCAACACTGTACCAAGTGCCACCCTCAAACCAAGTCGGGTCGCTGAGGCTGAAGTTGGGTTGGAGTTAAAGATGTTTAACAACCGCGTGGGCTTAGATCTGGCCTTCTACAACAAAATCACAAGCGATCAGATCGTTGCGGCACAGACCTCCGATGCATCAGGCTATACCAGCGCGTTGATCAACAGTGGCCAGAGCAGAAACCGGGGCGTTGAAGTATTATTAAACCTCTCCCCCGTCCGGACGAAGGATTTCTCCTGGGACGTAACGCTGAATGGTTCGTATAATAAGACGAAACTGCTCAAACTTCTGACCGACGACGACGGAACACCCGAAAAGGATTATAACAAGGATAAGCAAGCCGATCAGATTGTAGTCGGCACAGGAATTTACGTTGGTGAACTCCGGCAGGTAGTTGGCCAGGAATTGGGTCAACTATTCACCTACGGTTATGCAAGAGACGCCCAGGGACGGATTATCCACGGCAGCGATGGCATACCGAACCGTACACCAGCTCCAATTTCGCTTGGTTCAGCGCTACCCAAATACGTCGGTGGCATTACCAACACCTTTAACTATAAAGGTCTAAACTTATCGTTCCTGATCGACTTCAAACTGGGCGGTAAGATGATTTCGGGTACTAACCTGAATGCGTTCCGGCATGGTTTGCAAAAAGAAACCCTGGTTGGTCGGGGTGAAGCAGACAACAAAATGGTTGGTGTTGGTGTGAATGATAAAGGCGAGGTCAATGCAGTTCGGGCATTTGTACAGGATTACTATTCGGTTGGGCGCTCGAAAAGCCTTGGCGAACAGGTTCTTTACGATGCTGGCTTATGGAAACTTCGTCAGATCAGCATTGGCTATGATTTCACCAAGTTTCTACCCAAAACGTTGTTTATCAAGGGCGTTCGTTTGAGCGCCGTGGCCAACAACGTAGCAGTCCTGAAAAAATGGGTGCCCAACATCGACCCTGAACAATTCGGTTTCAGCTCTGATAACCTGATTGGTCTGGAGTCAACGGGATTGCCCATCACCCGCAGTATTGGTTTCAACCTGAATGTTAGATTTTAAAAGAGGTTCATGGCTTTCATCGTTTACAAGTGCACACGAAAATTAGAGGGTAAAAGCGCTCTGAAAGTCAAACCCAAAAACTCTTCAACAATGAAAAAGACACTTATTTATATTCCACTTGTTGCCTGTCTGGTTAGCTTAAGCGGTTGCGAGAAAGGGTTCGACCAGCTCAATACCAACCCGACTGCCGCTACAGCGCTGAATCCGGTCTTTACGTTCAACAACGCGATCATAAACACCTCCTATCCGGGAGGCATGCTCATCTTCGAGGAGCCGATCGTTCAGCAGATGTTTTCACCGAATTCCGGTATCCTGTCCGGGGGGAATTTCAACATCGATAACCGGGGTTCAGCCGGTGCAAACGCACAGCTCTGGCAACGCTATTTCCGGGATAACATCCGCTATCTGGTCGATGTGCTAGCCAAAACCAAAACGGATGCCAACCGAAGCAATCTGTACAATATGACTCGCATCTGGAAGGCCTTGGCGTCGATGGTGCTGACCGATACGTATGGCGATATTCCCTATACCGAAGCTGGACTGGGCTATTTGAGTGCAAACGTTACGCCTAAATACGACACGCAGGAAAGTATCTATAACGATCTCATTAAGGAGCTTACGGAGGCTACAGCCGCACTGGATGCAACGAAACCTACAGAAGCTGGCGAGATTATGTATGGTGGCGACATTGCCAAATGGAAAAAATTAGGCAATTCGGTGCTGCTTCGGGTCGGTATGCGCCTGTCGAAAGTTAACCCGACGCTGGCACAGTCAACCGTACAGAAAGCCGTAGCGGGTGGGTTAATGCAGTCAAATGCCGATAACTGCGCCGTTCGCAATAATGCCAACTATCAGAATTCGGTGGGCGGTACGCTCAACTCAACCGAAGCAGCGAACTATTACCTGACGGGTGCTTTTGTCGATTACCTGAAATCAACGTCAGATCCTCGATTGGCCTCCATTGCTGTTCGCTACGTGGGTGCTAAAAGTGGTCCGGAACAAACAGCCGCCAAAGCTAACCGTGATCCGGCGGTACAGATCGGTATGCCTCTTGGCTACGATAACGGGACAATTCCAGCCAAAGCTATTGCCGATGGCCTGGCCAGTTTCTATGACTACTCACAACTGGATCGTACCCGAATGGGAGCTTTTACGGCGCCCTGCTTTCTGGTAACCTACGCCCAGACCCAGTTGCTCCTGGCTGAAGCCGTCCAACGCGGCTGGACAACAGGCAGTGCTGCCGATTTTTATAATGCAGGTGTAACGGCTCACATGAAGCAACTCGGCGACTATGATGCAACATCCCTCGTGTCAGATGCGAACATTGCCGCTTATTTACAGAAGAACCCTTACGTGGCAGCTCGTGGACTGGAGCTTATCAACACGCAATACTGGGTTGCCTCGTTCCTGAACGGGCCCGAAGCGTTTGCGAATTTCCGCCGGAGTGGTTTCCCAGCCCTTAAGCCGAACCCCTATCCAGGTAAAGAAATAAAAGGCAATTTCATTAACCGACTGAGCTACCCCGATTCAGAGATTTCGGTCAATCAGGCCAAAGTAAACGAAGCTATAGCACGCCAAGGCCCCGACAACCTCGACACCCGCGTTTGGTGGGATAAGCAGTAGGCAGCGAGCAGTTGGCACTAAAACAGCGAAGACCGGCCATAATGGCCGGTCTTCGCTGTTTTTATAGCTCACATTCAGCTGACAGAGGATTTGGACTCGTCCTGCTGAGGAGGCTCGTCAAACGGTGGCGAACCCCAGCGGCCCCGCCCCCAGCTACGGCAACGGTCGCGCCATTGCTGCTTCATCTGATCGCGCTGTTCGGGCGTCATCTGCTTCCAGCGTTCGGCCATTTTCTGCTTCCATTCACGGCGGCCACGGCCAAATCCGCCCCGATCCCAGCCGTTTTCACCGCGCCAGTCGTATCCACGGGGGCCACCTCTAAATCCTCCAAAAAGAATACGGCTGAGTACCAGCAGGCCCAATGCCTGCCCAAACGTAATAGCCGATACGCCCAGAATCTCCGGCAATAAAGCATTCCAGAGCGTCATGACGACCAGGCCAGCCAGTCCGACAAAAACTATTGCGAAGCCGAGGAAGCGTAGTCCCCGACGAAACCAGAATCGTCTCATTTCTTATTCATCTAAAAATCTTTTACTCCTGATCAGGCACTGGGGTCGGAGTGCCCGGCTTTAACCGATGCTCCAAATGACGCCCATTGTTCAATCGTTCATTATGCTGACGCCACCCATGATGCCAGTAAGGTCGACCATAGCCATAATGGCCATGATGCCCGAACCCGCCACCAAATCCAAACAGCAATCGGGCCAGGACAAACAAACCCAACGCCTGTACAAATCGAAGCCGGGGGCCGTTAAACAACGACGGAACCAGCCAGTTCCAAAGCCGCATGACTACATACGTTGCTAACAGAAACAAGCCAATACCAAGCAGGGCAAAGCCGATTACTTTTAAGATTATCATGGTTTCCAAGGGTTAAATTAGTGAATTAGTGATTGAGTGACTAAAGCAGCAGCGATTTTCTGTTCAGGCTCTGACCTACGTTCACTCATTGAAAAAATCGTCGTACAAATCCCGTAGCCGTTCCCGAAGGTGCAGTACGGCATATCGCTTCCGCGACAGTAGCGTATTCACAGAAACGCCCCATTCAGCGGCCATATCCTTGAAGTTTCGCCCTTCCAGTTCGTGCTGAACAAACACCTCGCGCTGATCAGCTGGTAGTTCGGCCAGGGCTTCGGTCAGCGCATCCATCAGCGTTTCGCGAAAAAATTCGCTTTCCGGCCCCGAATCATCAGCCACCGCCAGCCACTCGCCAAGGACCGGTGCATCTTCGTCATCATCAGTATAGTTCGACGTATCGAGTGAAACAGTGCGCATCCCATTTGGTTGACTTTTACGATACCAGTCGCTGATTTTGTTACGAGCTACCGAAAATAGCCACGATGCAACCCGTTCAATGGGCTTTGCTAACTGATAAGCCTCTGTCAGTTCGACGAACACATCCTGTAACACATCCTCGGCCTCGTCGGGGTCGGGCAATCGGCGTCGAATAAACGCCAGCAGCCGTCCGCGCTCCTTGCGGACCGTTTCACCAAGTTGCTGTGGCGTATTACGCTCAGTTGCCTTAACAGTTGACGATGGTGTTTTAATGAGAGTAGTATCCACGTTCTGATGGCCCGATTACCAGCGGCCTTACCACAAGGTAGTCGGAATCAGAAGGAAAATATTTTACGACAAGTGCCGAATTTTGAAGAAAAGGGATGAAAGGAAAAGAGAAAAGAGGAGCGGTTGATTTACAGGATCGTGTAAATCAGGCAGGAAAGCCAGACGCCACTTCGTTTGTCGGGGCTAATTTCTGACAAAAACTACGTCGGCAAAGTAACCCTTACAATCTGTAAACCAGCCACTAACCGAAAATCCGGTTCTTGTTGCCAGCTGCTCAATCTGGGAACGGGTAAATTTGCGGGAAATCTCCGTATGAATAATTTCGCCGTATTGAAACGGCACAGTCGTCTCCAAGGCTCTAATCTCAACCGTCTGCGATTTCTGGCTCACCAGATATGACCGCGCTTCGCCGGTTTCGGGATTGTAGACTTCATAATGATCGAAGGATGCGAGGTCGAAATTCGCGTCGAGTTCGCGGTTGATCCGTCGAAGCAGGTTCAGGTTAAACGCCCGTGTCAGGCCTTGTCGGTCGTTATAAGCCGCATGAATGACCGCCGGATGCTTTTGCAGATCAAAACCCGTTAACACCAGGTCGCCAGGCAGAAGCTGATCATAAAGCTGGCGGTAAAAATCAAGCGCTTCCTCAGGCGTAAAATTCCCGATATTCGACCCTAAGAATAGAACAATACGCCGGGCATCAGACTCAGCAGAAAGTTGATGAAGGGAGTTGAAGTAATCGTCGTGGCGGGGTTTAAGCCGCAAATCAGGCCACTGTCGTTGTATATCAGCAACCAGTCCATCGAGCGCATCGGACGAAATATCGACCGGGGCATAGGCAAAATCGACCTGTTGTTCTGAAAAAAAACCAAGCAGGATCTTCGTTTTTAGCCCATCGCCAGCACCCAACTCGACCAGATCGAAGGGGCGTTGATCAGCGACGAACAACTGAAGCAACTCCGCTTTATGGTTTTCCAGAATTTCATATTCCGACCGGGTCAGATAATACTCCGGAGTATGCATGATTTCCTGAAAAATCCGGCTGCCTTCAGCATCGTAAAAAAAACGGGATGACAATCGTTTCGGCGTTTTTACCAGACCGGTTCGTACTTCCTCAGCTAGTGCCGTCGATCCAGGAGTTAATGCTATCTCCAATGCGCCAGACTCTTCACGCCATGTTTTTATTCCACTATCAGTCGTATTCCCGTGAACTGCCATCGTTTGTCAGGTTGAAAAAAATTGCGGTAAGTTGACCGCGAATGGCCCTCTGGCGTAGCTACCGAAGCGCCACGCAGAACGATCTGTCCGCTCATAAACTTACCATTGTACTCACCTACAGCGCCCTCGGCGGTTGTAAAGCCAGGATAAGGCAGATAGGCCGAGTTAGTCCACTCCCAGCGAGTGCCCCAACTCAATTGATCAGCTACTGCTTCCCATTCAAATTCCGTTGGCAAACGCTGACCTTTCCAACGGGCATAGGCGTCGGCTTCATACTGACTAACATGACAAACAGGTTCATTCATATCAACAGGCGTCAACCCAGCGAATGTATAGCTCCACCACTCACCGTCGATTTTATGCCAGTATAATGGAGCCAGAATTCCATTGGTCTTCACCCACGCCCAACCATCAGCAAGCCAGTATCTGAAATTCTGGTAGCCGCCTGCCTCTATAAAAGCCAGGTATTCGCCGTTGGTTGTTAAACCGTCTGTTATAGTCGTTTTGTTCAGATAAACCTTATGGCGAGCCAGTTCATTATCGAAACAGAACGATTCACCGTTCGGGCCGCTACCCTGATGACCAATAGTATAAATTCCTTCAGTTATGGTTACCGTTCTCTCTTCCCTGCCATTGAGCCTTTTGTGGTCGGAGGGATTAGTCAAAGGCATATCAATCCCCGGAAACAATGGATTATGACCCAGTATGAACTTGATATCGGTAATGAGTAGTTCCTGGTGCTGTTGCTCATGATTCAGACCAAGCTGGATGAGCGCATAGAGTTCGGGCGACAAGTCTGAGGTATTCAGAAAATGGCTCATGTGCTCGTCTACATAAGCGCGATAGGCATACACGCCCGCAACGGTAGGGCGGCTCAGATTACCCCGGTCTGTCCGCAGAACACGTTTGCCGATCGTTTCGTAATAGCTATTGAAAACGTAGCTAAAGTCTTCGTGAAAAATACGATAGTTCGGTGCGTTGGGAACCAGCACAAAGGTTTCCCAAAACCAGGTTGTATGCCCCAGATGCCATTTGGGCGGGCTCACATCTGCGATAGGCTGGACAACGTAATCTTCCGTTTCAAGTCCCAGGCAAATCGCTTCGGAGTGCGCCCGCACACGGATATAGTGCTCAGTAAGCGTTTTTTCAGCAATCATTCAGGTTTATGTATTCGGTTTACTGCACCCGGCCTTCTGGCTTCGGCGTACTGACGCCCCAGCACCGTAAAGCGTAAACCGAATAGCATACATCTTGTTTAGTAACCCACAATCTGTTCATCAACAAAGCACCACAACCATTGCTCGCCGGGTTCGGCCGAAGCAACTACCGGGTGGCCACTTCGGTGGAAGTGTTTAGTCGCATGTTTATTGGGCGACGAATCGCAGCAGTGGGTTTTGCCGCAGGTCTGGCAGGTGCGCAGATGCACCCACATGCTACCTGTTTTGATACATTCCTCACATACATACTCCTGAGCCATGCGAATTTCCGTCAGAGCGGAAAGGTGCTCGCAAATCGTTTCCTGGTTCATAGGTTTGAGAGATATAGGGTAGTATGGTGTACGATGGTAAGACGTAGGTTAACGTCTTACCATCGTACACCGGATCGTACCTCATCGATCATTTAGTTTTCGGCCAGATATTTATGAACAAAGCTGACTGCCATAGCGCCTTCGCCCACCGCTGATGCGACCCGGTTCATGGCACCAGCCCGAACATCGCCAGCCGCGAAAATACCGGCGCTGCAGGTTTCGAGCAAATAGGGTTCCCGATCGTGCTTCCAGACTTTCTTGAAATCTGCATATTTAGCCAGGTCGCGGCCCGTGGCGATAAACCCTTTCGGATCTTTTATGATGTCCATTTCGATCCAATCGGTCAATGGCTTCGTTCCGATAAAAATAAACAGCCCGGCAGCCGGTACGGTTTGCCGCTCTTTCGTATTCATATTTTCGAGAACCAGGCATTCCAATTGCTCGTTACCTAATCCTTCAACGATCTCGGTACAGCCCAAAACAGTAATATTGGGCGTCTTGTCAATCTGATCGATCAGGTACTGCGACATGGTTTCGGTGAGGTCAGGGCGACGCACACAAATAAACACTTCAGAGGCTGTTCTTGACAGGTACATGGCCCCTTGCCCGGCCGAATTACCGCCACCAACAATATAGACTGGTTTGCCTTTAAAGGCATACGCTTCGGTTGTGGCAGCTCCGTAGTACACACCAGCACTCGTGAACTTATCCAGGCTTTCGTTCGCCAGTTTGTGGTACGACACCCCCGTACTCAGCACAATGGCCCGCGTTATGACCTCGCTGCCATCGGCCATTTTAATGTGTTTGTACAACCCCTGCGATTTAATGGAAATAACCTCCTGCGGGGCCAGAAACTCAACGCCAAACCGTTGCGCCTGCGTAATGGCCCGACGGGTTAAGTCGGCACCACTCAGGCCGTTCGGGAAGCCGAGGTAGTTTTCAATCCGCGAACTCGTACCAGCCTGTCCACCCGGTGCCCGTTTATCGACCAGAATCGTTTTCAGCCCTTCAGAACCGCCATAAACCGCAGCGGCCAACCCGGCTGGACCCGCGCCAATGATGGCCAGATCGTATAGACTTTCGGAGGCTTTGGGTTTCAGCCCCAGTTTTTCGCCCAGATCGCCGATGGTGGGCTGGGTCAGGACAGAGCCATCTTCAAAGGCAATGACGGGCAGATCGCTTCGCTCAATACTATGCAGGTCGAGCAATTCCTGAGCCAGTGGATCGCTTTCAATATCGAGCCATTGGTACGGAAACAAATTACCCGCCATAAAATCTTTTAATTCATGGGAACGCGGTGAAAACTGATAACCAACGAGTTTCAGCCCCTGGAACGTTGGCCGATAGTCCGACAGCCAGTCACCAAGCAGATCGTCCAGTACGGGATACAATTTTTCTTCGGGGGGGTCCCAGGGTTTGGCAATATAATAGTCCAGTTGAACTTCGTTAATGGCCCTAACAGCCGCATCAATATCCGAGTAGGCCGTCAGCAACGCACGTTTGGCATTCGGAAATACTTTACGGGCCTGCGACAGAAACTCGACGCCGGTCATATCGGGCATTCGCTGATCAGACAGGAACAACGCTACTTCTTCGCCTTTCTTCTTCAGTTCAGTGAGTGATTCGAGCGCTTCACGTGCCGAACCGGTGCAAAGGATGCGGTATTGTTTCCGATACTGCTTGCGAAGGTCATATTGAATCGCCTGCAATACCTGAGGATCATCATCGATAGAAAAAATAATAGGAAGGCGCATAAAAGTATGAGTTATGAATGTTGAGTGATCACCGCTGGTTCTAAGAAATCGTCAGCGGTGATCACTCAGTTGCTTATTGAACTGGTAGACAGATACTAAATTCGGTATGACCTGGCTCTGAATGGACTTTTATGGAGCCATTGTGATGTTTTACGATGCCCTGTACAATGTCGAGACCAAGACCCGTGCCTTTGCCTATTTCTTTCGTCGTAAAAAACGGTTCAAATATTTTATCCCGAATATCGGCCGGAATACCCGAACCGTTATCGATTACTCGGGTCAGGACAAACTCGCGATCGGGTTGGCTACTAATTTCCAGTTTGCCTCCGTCGGGCAGGGCGTCGATGGCGTTATCGATCAGGTTCGTCCAAACCTGGTTCAGCTCGCCTGGCCAGCCGCAAACAACGGGCAAATCGGTCGGTAAGTTTAGTGTTACGGCAATGTGCTTACTCCTGACTTTGTGATCAAGTAGCGTCAACGTACTCCGGATTCCTTCGGCGAGCTGGATCTGCTCCTTACCCGCTCCCCGGTCCATGTGGGTATAGTTTTTGATGGAGTTAATGAGGGTCGAAATCCGTTGGGATGCCTCACTAATCTCTCGTACCAGCTTCTCGGTCACTAAATTATTGACGATCCAGTTGGTAACTCCGGCCAGATTTTCGTTCCCAATCTGTTCCAGAAGCCAGTCCAGATCATCGACAGTAAAACCAAAATCGACCATTGGGCCGGCCAGATCCATGCTGTCATCAATCCCATTGTCATCGAGCCAGTCGGTTAGTTCATCTTCCAGGCTCGTTCGTTCGAGTAAGGTCAATACGGGGCTGGGGTGGTCTACTTTCTTGAAAAACACCTCGCCCACAGCATCTACCTGCTGATCGTTCAGCTTCAGATTCATGACCACTTTGAAGGCTTCGGGGGTGGCCCGCAAATGTGTTTTGAGCGTATCGCCCGAACGGACGACAGCGGCCACCGGATTGTTCAGTTCATGAGCCAATCCTGCCGACAACCGCCCCAGCGATGCCATTTTTTCGTTCTGCTGGGTCAGTTTCGTAAAATCCCGAACCCGGGTTGTCATCTGATGAACAAGGGTTTCGGTCAGCTCATACTGCGTTTGCGACAGCTCGCGCAACTGGTCGCGGTGAAGGCGTAATATCCGCGATGGTTTATCGGTAATGATCCTGTTCCTAATGTTTTTGATCCGCGAAAACGGCAATACGCCCAGAATTGAGTGTGGCTCGTAGATCAGCAGTTCATCTCCCGCTCCATTTGCGCCTGAGTCAACACGGATTCTCCCTTCAAGGAGCAGTATCATGTAATCGACAAAGGCTCCTGGCGGAAAGAGTGTATGTTCTTCGGGTAAGTGTTTTTCCTCGGATCGATCAATAAGCCACTGTAATTGATCGTCAGGCGTAGATTCAAATGTCGGAAATTGGCGAAGAGTTTCTAAAAGCGTCATGAGTAAAGGAAGGTATTACTAGGATATAGGCTAACTAAATATTAACTTGAGTAGTTACAGAAAAAGCATCAGACGTAAAAATAGGGACGTTGAATACGTATTGATCGTTCAATATATACGTTTTTTCTGATATACGACCTTCAATACGTCAAGACTTATCCATGCGTATCGCCCTGCTTCTGCTTTGCCTGATTGCGTTTGCTTTCAGGCCCGACAAACCTGCCTATCGGCTTTACAGTCCTGAACTGAAATCGCAAACTTACGCTAAATTATTGCGTCAGGCCAATGGAGCCGACGTTGTTTTATTTGGCGAACTGCACAATAACCCAATCTGCCACTGGCTGGAGCTCCAGCTCACAAAAGACCTCCAATTAGCTAAAAAAGGGACGCTTATACTGGGGGCTGAAATGTTTGAGGCCGATAATCAAACGGCACTTACCGACTACGTTACTGGCCGTACTACCAGCAAAGAACTGGCCGCCCAAGCCCGGCTCTGGCCCAATTTCGACACCGATTACATGCCCATTGCCAGTTTCGCCCGCGAACAGAAGATTCCGTTCGTAGCCACGAATGTACCCCGTAAGTACGCTACACTGGTTGCCCGGAAAGGATTAAGCGCACTGGATACGCTATCGGCAGAGGCCAAACGCCAGATGGCACCTTTACCCCTCACCGTCGACCTAACCCTACCGGGTTATAAAGCCATGCTCGAAATGATGGGGGCTCATGGGGGTAATGATACCAAAACCGACGCACATAAAGCCAACCCCGAACAGGCGGAACGTAGTCCGGCGGCCAATTTTGCCCGCGCTCAGGCCATTAAAGATGCCACGATGGCTTATTTTATTTTACAGAATCTGAAACCCGGTCAAACACTCCTGCACTTTAACGGCGATTACCATTCCAAGAATTTTGAAGGTATCGTTTGGTATTTACGCCAGCAACGACCTGATATCAAGGTCGTAACGCTCTCATCCGTTGAAATGGCCGACCCTGATAAACCTAAAGTCGAGAGCCCAAACCTGGCCAACTTCATTCTGGCAATTCCGGCCGATATGACGAAGACCTACTGACCGATCAGAGCGATTTAGCCTTATCAATCAATTGAATGAACTCCTGCCGGTATCCGTAGGGATCATAGCGCATGGCAGCCGATGCCCAGTTGCGAACGTTGCTATATGTGGCAGTTCCTTTGTAAGCGGAGTTACGCAACAACAGGCCATAGGATGCCACAGAAGCAGCAAATCGCATATTTTCACTCGCCATACTAAAGTCGACACTGGAATCGAAAATTTGCAAGTCAAGAGCCTCGCTACTGGCTGCGGTAGGGCGTTTGTAGCGAAAATTAATGGTGAACGTTGGCGCAGAACGCAGGCTGGCCTGACCCGGAGAATTTTCGGGCAAAGCCGGTACAATTTCATAGAGAGCCGTAATGGTCTGCCCGGCATTCACTTCTCCGGCATCTTCCCGATCATTCGTAAAATCTTCATTTTTCAGCAGCCGATTTTCGTAGCCGATCAGACGATACGACTTTACCTGACTGGTATTGAATGTCAGTTGAATTTTCACATCCTTCGCCACTGTATAAAACTTGCTGAATTCGTCCACGAATACCTTCTTCGCCTGTTTTAAATTATCAATGTATTCGTAATTACCGTTTCCTTTGTTGGCAACCTGCTCCATCATGCCATCGTTGAGATTGCCGGCACCAACGCCTACCACCGTCAGAAAAATACCTTTGTCGCGTTTGCTGACAATTAGATCGACCAGCTCTTTCTGACTGCTGGGGCCTACGTTGAAGTCCCCATCGGTCATCAGAATAACCCGGTTATTTCCGCCATCAACAACGTTTTTCTCAGCAATTTCATAAGCCGTAATAATGCCCTGTGCCCCCGCAGTACTCCCTCCGGCTCCCAATTGGCTAATTGCCGCTTTCAGCTTACTTTTCTCCGAACCACTGGTTGCGTCAAGGGCTACACCGGCCTGTCCGGCGTAGGTAACGATCGCTACTTTATCCTGAGCCCCAAGGTTATCGACAAAAGTGGGCAGTGCTTCTTTCAGCAGAGGTAATTTATTGGCATCACCCATCGAGCCAGACACATCGACCAGCAAAACGATGTTAGAAGGTTGCAGGTTTTCTTTGGCAATCGATTGGCCTTTTACGCCAATCCGAATCAGTTTATGGGCTGCATCCCAGGGGCAACCGCTTACCTCGCCATCAACCGCAATCGGGCGACCGTCCGTTGGATCGGCGTAGTTGAGCGGAAAATAATTGACCAGTTCTTCCGTTCGGATCGCATCAGCTACGGGCCTGATGTTCGTCGATAGAAATCGACGAACATTTGCATAGGAAGCTCCATCCGCATCAATCGAAAACGTCGACGTAGCTTCTTTGGCTACATCGATAAAAGGATTTTCAACAATTGTGTTGTATTGCTCTGTGCTTATGGGTTCAGCTCCGGAAAAAAAGTCTGACGAACTGGCGTACTGCGTTGCGTAGGGATACGGACTATTTTTCTGATCAGCCGTTTGGCAGCCTGCCAGCACGAGCAAAGTGCTTAGGAACCAGGTTAGTTTTTTCATGATTATCAGGAATTTGGTCTGGAATTCAGGCTAGTGATTCCTTTGTTCACTCAAAGGTTGGAACCAGCGTGTGCGTATTTCATTGAATAAAGTTTTCGGGCTTTTTGCAACCAATTGCAGTTACATTAATTGGTTGTTTTTTCTTCTACACGCCAGAAACCCCAACAGAACATGCTAAAAAACTTACTCAACTTATCCGGGAAGAATGCTCTCGTGACTGGGTCTAGCCAGGGCATCGGTCAGGGAATTGCACTAGGTCTTGCCGAATTTGGTGCCAATGTGCTGGTTCATTACCGCAGCGATGCCGATGAAGCCCGGACCGTATCGGAAGCCATTGCTAAATTTGGCGTAAAAACCAGCGCAATAGGTGTCGATCTGGCAAGCGCTAACGCAGCCGACGATTTATTTGACCAAGCCACGAAGCAGTTCGGCTCTATCGATATTTTGGTATTGAATGCATCCGTTCAGAAACCCAAACAATGGACCGAAACCACCCCTCAGGAATTCGATGAGCAGGTGATGGCCAACTGGAAATCGACGTTATTTATCATGCAAAAGTTTTTGCCCGGCATGACTGAACGCGGATGGGGACGAATTCTGACACTTGGAAGCGTTCAGGAACTGAAGCCACACCCGGCTATGGTTGTTTATGCCGGTACAAAAGCCGCAGTGGCCAATACGGTTCGTAATCTGGCCATTCAGGTAGCTGATCAGGGCGTTACGGTCAATAATCTCTCTCCTGGCATTATCGACACGCCACGCACCGATGAACCAACCCCGCCTATACCCGATCGCATTAGTCAGCGCATGAGCGTTCCGGTCGGTTTCGATGGTCAGCCCGAAGACATTGCCGGAATGGCCGTACTTCTCTGCTCTGATGCAGGACGTTATGTGACGGGGCAAACCATTTTCGTGGATGGCGGAATGAGTTTGTGAGGATTAGAGCTTCGCTCAGAGGTGTCGTTCAGAAGCGTGCCACGGTTATTAGGAGCAGCCATAGAAACCGTGGCACGCTTCTGAACGACACCTCTGAGCGAAAGACCTTACGGATCTAATTATCCTTTAAATCAACATATTCTGCCACAAGCGCCCAACAGTGGGCCTCACACTGCCAGCGCATCTGCATAAGCGGCCGGTCAGCGAACCGGCGTAACCAGGGTTGTTCATAAGCGGTCAGCAAACCAGCAATGAAGAAATTGAAGGTATTGAAGTCCCGTTCAATATAGTTCGTATCGATGGCAGGCAACACCTCCCCTAATCGCCTGAGCGACGTTGCCAGTATGATTTGTTCAAGTCGATTGGAGGTTTTAGTCAACTTTTGATGTGCATCCGCCACAAGCCGCGAACGAACGGATTCCAGTTCAGGTATCGTAAAGGCTGCCATCAGGCGAGCCAGATGGTAAATAATCAGGGAGGTACGGGCATAATGCGGAGCGCACCGAAATGGCTCGGCCACATACCGGCCCGACTCAACCACCGACCGCAAATAAATCAGCGAATCGGTATCGTGCTGATTGCGGGGCAAGTTATACTGATAGATACAGAACAGGACATTGCTTAAGGCACAGGCATCAAAATCGATGCCCATATTTTTGCCAAACCAGGTGGAGTAAGCACGCAGACTGCGGTACTCAGGATACGTGTTTTTGATTTGATGCCGTTGGCTTCTGTTGGCGTGCTGGGCTAGTTTCGCTTTCAGCCAGTTCAATGTATCGGGGGAAGGGGGTTCAGCGATCTGGGTCAGGTAGATCATGGCCGTATCGTCAATATCGTCGGGAATGCGAAAATGCTCGAAATGACGAAACAGATAACCATTAGGAAAATGTCGGGATGGTCGCGTTGGCCAGAAATTATAGGTATCCAGCCCATCTTTGTTCTGAAAAATCGGGAAGGCAGTCCGCGCCCGTTCCGAAATCTGGCTAATCAGATGCTGCGCCTTGGGCGAACCAGCCGAACGCAACGACTGTAACGTAAAAACCGTAATGACCGTAAAAAATATATTGGTATCGGAACGTCGATAAAAAATGGTCGAATTACTGCGGAATGAAGGGAACAAACCGGTTTCATCCTGCAAATCAGCAATCTTCTCGATAAGATCATCCGTAGTCAACGCTGCCATGTTCTTCGTAAACATCCGTTTTGTTCTATCTTTTCCATTCCGCGAAACGAAAGTGCCACTACGTCAGAATGATAAAAAACGTAACTGTTAATACGTTCTTTTTTTTCAAATTAAGGTTGAATATTTGCGTCTACAATTGCTTTTCGCATGTCCAATCTAGTTTTATTTGACGATCTGACCATTCGGCCAGCGCTGCTGCCCTTTACTTTTACCCGTCCAGTGGCTGGTATTCGCATTGGCATACAGACGCTTGCTGAAAAATGGGCCAATCTACTGGGCCAGGTACCGTCGTATTTGACCGAGTCTTATCTGGCAGTAAAGTTTCCGCAAAAAGCTGACGCAGACAATTGGTATGTGAATGGCGCGGTTTGCCCAACAGACGCTTTGCAGGCATCCATTTCGGCATTGTCGATCGGTAGCTGCCTTCATACACCCGATGGGCTTTTGCTGGCCGTAAGGACCGACAAACCATTATCGACCTCTCCCACGCTCAACGACCCCTATGACTTCAAGGTATTTCCGGAGCCACTGACTATTATCAGGAATCTGTGGGATATTTTTGTCCATAACGGCGATCAAATCCGAGCTGACTTTGCCCGCTTGACTGCTGGTCGGCAATCCGCTCCGATTACCGACCCGTTTACGCGGTGCTATGCCCCCGAAAACATCTTTGTGGAAGAGGGTGTCACCATCCGGGCCTCGGTCCTGAACGCCGAAGGAGGCCCTATTTATATTGGCCGTAACGCAACCATCAGCGAAGGTTCAGTTGTGATCGGGCCGTTTTCGCTCGGTGAAAGTTCTACCGTAAATTGGGGCGGCAAAATGCGGAGCAACACGACAATCGGACCATTTTGCAAAGTAGGTGGAGAGGTGGGCAATTCAGTCTTCTTTGGCTACAGCAATAAAGGTCATGATGGTTTTCTGGGCAATTCAGTCGTTGGCGAGTGGTGTAATTTAGGGGCAAATACCAATAATTCGAACCTCAAAAACGATTACAGTAACGTTAAACTCTACTCCTATGCTACTGGCCAGCTCGAAGATACCGGACGTATTTTCTGCGGGCTGATGATGGGCGATTTTACGAAAGCAGGCATCAGTACCATGTTTAATACCGGTACTGTCGTTGGCGTTAGCGTCAATGTTTTCGGGAGCAGTTTTCAACCTAAATACATCCGTTCGTTTTCGTGGGGCGGAGCCAGTGATGGGTTTATGACCTACCGTCTTGAAAAAGCTATTCAGGTAGCCACTGAGGCCTTCAAACGACGCGACCTGGACTTCGACGAGCAGGAAGAGAGCATTTTACGGGAAATCTTCAATATCGAACGAATGGGGCCACCCACGATAACGCCCCTCAGCATCCTAAACAGCCTATAGCTATCCAACTCGCTTAATGATCGCACCGAACATCACTACGGGTGACGTTGTGCGATCAACAGATTATGCAATTCTCCGAAATCATAGGCCATACCGAAACCAAACAGTTACTGCTGAGGGCCGTTCAGACGAACCACCTTGCCCATGCGTTGCTGTTCGACGGGCCAATGGGTAGCGCCAACCTGGCACTGGCACTGGCGCTGGCTCAATATGTCAATTGCGAAGACAGGCAGCAGTCGGGTGAACCAGGTATGGATTCATGCGGTCGATGCGCATCCTGCATAAAAATCCAGAAGCTCGTGCACCCCGACCTGCACATGGTCTTTCCGGTGGCGAATCTGGCTAAAGGAAAAACGTCGGAAGCCTATCTGACCGATTGGCGAAAATTTCTGCTTGATCAACCCTACCGAGCCCTACCCGAATGGCTCGAAACGGTCGGGGCAGATAATAAGCAGGGTAATATTTCGGCCGAAGAGGCTCGTGCCATTTTGCAGAAGCTATCACTGAAAGCGTACGAAGGTGCTTATAAGATCATGTTGATCTGGCTTCCCGAACTGATGAACGTTACGTCGGCCAATGCCCTGCTGAAAGTATTGGAAGAGCCGCCGGCGCAAACCTTATTTCTCCTCGTTACGAATCAATCCGACAAATTATTAATTACGATTCTGTCGCGAACGCAGCGTGTTGCCGTCCGGGCCTTTACGGATGAGGAAGTTGCTACTTATTTGCGCCAGCACCTGAACCTCGATGAAACAACCGCCCGCCGAACAGCGTATCTGGCCGATGGCAATCTTTCGGTAGCCTTGAATCTGGTCCGTAATGAATTGGATCAGAGTTCAGACCGGCATACCTGGTTTGCCGATTGGATGCGGACCTGCTACCGGCAGGATTTAATCACACTGGTTAAACAAGCCGACCAATTCGACGGTTTCAGCAAGGAAAAACAAAAAGGGTTGCTTGAGTACAGCATCCGACTCTATCGGGACTTATTTTTGTGGCAACAGGGAGCGGGTGCACTGCTTCGCCTGCCCGACGAAGAAATGGCCTTCGTTAAAAATTTCGCCAAAATACTGACCATCAAACACATTGAGCAGATCGTAAGCGATCTGAACGAAGCCACTTATCATCTCGAACGAAACGCCAGAGCCAAAATGATCATGCTGGATATGTCACTCACATTTAGCCAATTGATCAGGCCATAAGCTTCCGGTTTATGGTTTTCGGTAAATATCTCAAGAATCAGCGTCAACCCGGAAGTCCAGATACCGCAACTAATTATCCATGAAACTCCGCCCGAAAAAAGCCCGAGTTGCTAAGCCTAAGCAGGTAATCGGTATGACCGACCTGGTCGATTTCCCGGATCTGGCGCTTTTCGATGTACAGGCGAAAGTAGATACCGGAGCTTATACATCGGCGCTGCACTGCAACGATGTTCAGCTCGTGAAGGTGGACGGAAAAATAAAATTAAGTTTTGGGCTAATTGATAAAACCGGAGAGGGCACAAGACGGTTTTATAGCGACGAGTTCAGCCAGCGGATGATTCGTAATTCCTTCGGAGTAGCCGAAAAGCGATATGTGATTAAGACACGTATCGTCTTGTTTGGGCGCATTATCCGGGCCGAATTTACACTTGCCGACCGCGAACAACTCAAAAACCCGATTCTCCTAGGCCGAAAACTACTTCGTAATCGTTTCGTCGTCGACGTTTCGCAGAAAAATCTGTCTTATACAGCCAAAACCAACTCTCGTCAGAAGGCCAGCAGGGCGGTCATTAGCCCTCAATAAACTTAATTTATAAGCAAAACGGCCTGGCGGTTACTCAACCACTCTTTATTAAACACTACCTCAATGCGTATTGCCATTTTATCGGCCAATCCGAATTTATATTCTACCCAACGGCTCCTTGATGCCGCCAATCAGCGCGGTCACGAAGGTGTTGTGGTAAACCACCTGAACTGTCAGGTGATGATTGAAGGCGGTAAGCCCTCTGTGCTTTATGAAGGCCGAGAGCTGGAATCATTCGATGCCATCGTACCACGTATTGGAGCCTCCGTTACCGATTACGGCTGCGCTATTGTCCGGCAGTTTGAGATGATGAAAGTTTTCACTACAGCCAAGTCGCAGGCCATTACCCGATCACGCAATAAACTCCGGAGTTTACAAATCCTCTCGAAAGCAGGGGTCGGCTTACCCAAAACGGTCTTTGCCAATCATCCCAAAAATGGCAATGTTACGCAGCTCATCGAACTGGTTGGCGGCCCGCCCGTAGTGATCAAACTATTGGAAGGAACACAGGGAATTGGCGTGGTTCTGGCCGAAACGACCAAAGCCGCAAAATCGACCATTGAAGCTTTTTATGGCCTGAAAAAGCATGTTTTAGTCCAGGAATTCGTGTCCGAAGCGAAAGGATCTGACCTCAGAGCCTTTGTGATAGGTGGTCGGGTTGTGGGTGCCATGCGCCGGCAGGGTCTTGACGGAGAATTTCGATCAAATATCCATCGGGGAGGCAATGCCGTAGCCGTAAAACTTACCCCGGATGAAGAACAGACAGCCATAGAGGCAGCCCGCGCGCTTGGCCTGAAAGTAGCCGGAGTCGATATGTTACCGTCCGACCGGGGGCCACTTGTACTCGAAGTTAACTCATCACCAGGATTAGAAGGTTTCGAAACCGCAACCGGTATTAATGTGGCCGATCAGATCATCGCCTATATCGAAGATAAAATCCGGGCCGACGAAGGCGATATGGTTGGTGTTTAGTTTGGTTCCTGAACAAAGTAGAATGAATAGTGTAGAATAGATAATTTTGCGAATCCCTTTATCTGTTCCGTATTAGTATTCCAATATGCCTGCTCTAGACCCAGACCTGAAGAAAGCGATTGTCCGGATGCCGGGCGTTGAGAAAGATAAGCTCCTGCTTCGACTTATTGCCAAAGATGCGGTTCTGACCGAAAAACTCCAGTTTGAACTGGTCGAGCATAGCGACACCCTCGATGAGCGTCGTGATCTGATCCGACAGTTTATCAGCCGAACGGCCAATCTGAATCAGGATTCAGCGGGTTGGGTGATGATGGATATGCGGACGATCAGTGGCTATATCAGTCGGCATCTGAAGGTCACCAAAGACAAGTACGGCGAGGTGGAATTGATGTTGTATATGCTCAATACATTTTACGATCACAATGCTCATCTGCTTCAAAAGTATAACTCCCGTACGGATAAAGCCGCTGATTACATTGCCAAACGTACGGATCAGGTGCTAAAAAAAGCCAGTAAACTTGATCCCGATTACCACATTGAATTTGCCGACGAGATCAATAAACTCCTTCGTTGGGTACATTCTACAGCTCCAGCCCATTACGCCCGACAGTTGGGTTTGCCTACTGAGTGGACGGTTTAGCCACGATCAGTCAGTCTCTTAACGAGGGGATATTTTTATTGAATGATTGAGTAGCTGCTTCCCAATAAGGTTTACTGAGTAACGATTTTCCGAATGACCTGGTTGCTCAGGTCGGCTACATACAATATACCTTTGCTATCTATTGCGATGGATCGTGCATTATTAAACCGGACCGCTGTACCTGCGCCATCGACGTAGCCCGGACTACTGCCTGCAATTGTCGTGACCGTACCATCGGGCGTAACCTTCCGAATCAGATAGCTGTCGGCCGCATATAAATTACCCTGTTTATCAACCACTAAGCTGTTTATACTACTAAATGTAGCGGCCGATCCTTTACCATCGGCATTACCGTTCACCTTTGGCTGGCCTGCCAGCAAACTAACCACACCCGCCGGTGTAATTTTCCGGATACAGTCATTCGCATCACCTACATACAGATTGCCGTCGGTATCAAATGCGAGCGCATCAGGATTACTAAACTGAGCCTCACTCAACGTTCCGTTGGCATATCCTCGGGTGCCGCCCGCAAAAATGGTAAGGTTACCGTTCCGAAATAGTCGAATTGCACCACCATCAGAAATGTAAAGATCACCGTTCGGAGCGGTAGTAATTCCATAAAAACCAAGCGGGTTTCCCACACCGATTGGCACACTTGTTAACGTACTCACTATACCTGCCGGGGTAACCTGGCGAATGGATGCGCGAGTCGTACTATTTTCCGACAGCAACATATTTCCCGATGCATCCCGGCATACGTAACCTCCACCCGCCAGATAGAACGACGCACTGGCACCAGTTCCATCGGTTATACCCACGCTCCCGTTACCAGCCAGTGTTGTTACAACTCCCGCTGGCGACACAAGCCGAATGCGTGCATTATTTAAATCAACGACGTAGATATTATCAGCCTTATCACACACGAGTGCTGATGGATTTTTGAATCGGGCCGCTGAACCGGTTGCATCTACATAGCCTTCTGTGCCATTACCTGCCAGGGTCGTAACGATAGCGCCAGTGGTGGCGGTAGGCGAAGGCGGTGTTGTGCTCGTGGTCGAAGGGGGCGTAGTCGTTGTAGTGGAGGTGGGTGGCGTGGTCGTACCAGGGGAAGGGGAATCTGTTTTCCCTGAACAACCTGCCAGCAACAGACCTATTATCAGTGTAAAAATGTAGATAGAAGCGAATTTCATGGCAGTAATCAATCGTTGATTTCTCAACAAAATTCAGCTTCCCAAACCTGGCATACTATAGTTAGTTCTAACGATTTTAGGCCAGACTATACGCTTGCGGATAGCTCATGCCAGGCCTTGTTCCCGCGCAAAATTGACCAGTCCAACAGGCGTGTCGATACCGAGCTTGCGGGCAATGTTACGCCGATGGGCATTGACAGTAAACTCACTTAACGAGAGAGCATCGGCTATTTGCTTTGTTGTTAATCCGCCGACAATCTGCTGAATAATTTCAATTTCCCGTTTTGTAAGCTGGTATTTCTGCATAAAGGCGTCGGCAGGTGGCTCAACCACCACCCGTTGGAGCATTGGAAACCACGGCCGTCCCGACCAAACCTGCTGCACGGCGGTTTTAAGCGTTGGGGCATCCGTGGTTTTAAGCAGATAACCCATTGCACCGAGTGCCTGTACCTCCCGCATGCGCTGAGGCTGATTGTAGCTGGTGAAAACAATGACCTTAATGGCGGGAAAGTCCCGGCGAATCTGTTTAAGGGCCGTCAATCCATCAGTCTTAGGCATATTCAGATCCAACAGAATCATATCGACGGGATGCCGGTGGAGGTAATCCAGTAACTGATGTCCGTTATTGACAGCAGGTAACAGATCGGTATCGGGCAGATCGGCCAGGACGCTTCGAAGCCCGTCGAGCAGGAGCGGATGGTCGTCGGCAAGGAGTAGCGTCATGATTCAGATAACTTTGAGGTCAGCGTTTGCCGGGCGGTGGTGTCGTTACAGTGGTCTTGTAAATAGCGGAACGAAACCGCCCATTCGTAATACGGATACGGCTACCATTTTTATTGTGGATAGCTTCACCCATAAACGTTCCTTCAACGATTCCGGCAGCTTCGTCGAATCGCGTCACAGTCAGGGTTCCGCTACCTCCCTTACTGGGATCGGCGGAGTAGCCTTCGGTCTCAGAAATCGAGTACGCCAGTGCCAGGTATTGCGTCGGATCGATAGCAACAGCCGTGTTTAGCGTGATGGATTTAGGAAAGACCACACCAATGGCCGTAGTGGCATTATCGGCATTTTGCGCGGCTATAACGACCACCAGATTTTGACTGATCGTAGCTGCTGCGGGCGTGTTCTGACTGTTATTCACGTTTGCTATCCATTCTTTGTCGCCAATGGTTGCCGACACGTAAAATTCAGGCTCTGGTGCAGGCGAGGATTTGCTACATCCTGTCAGTAACCCAATACTAAACAGGATCAGATGAAAGCTGGTTTTCATAGCCTTTGCGACACAGATTGAAAGTTATTGAAGTCTGTGTCGAACAAAGTTCCTGCCTGCATCTTTTGCCTGAAATAGTTACCGCTAACTAATTCACCGACTGAGCAGAGCGATCTGCCTCTCTGCCATTTTCAGGCAGTTCGAGGTCATCAATAACGACCAGCGTACCCCCATCCGATTTACGCTGCACATCCATCTGACCGTGGCGCATGGCGACTTTGGCCCGGATCGTCTGCAAGCCCTGCCCATCGCCCCCGGTGTTAGTCGTTATGCCCACGCCATTATCTTCCACCAGAATGGTTACGTGCCGATCATGTTCAATAACCTCAACGGTAGCTTCTGTAGCCTGAGCGTGTCGAATCACGTTATGAACCAATTCCTGTACAATTCGATAGAGATCGCTTAGAAATGGCAACGGCAAGGCCTTGTCAAATCCCACCACGATAGTATGAAGCTGAACTTTCCCCGACATATTGACACTTTCGGCCAACTCCTCGATAGCGTACCTAAAACCATGTTGTTCAATAAGTTGCGGAGTCAGTCGATGACTAATACCACGTACGGTACTATTGATGGACGTTAGCACATCCTGCGCTTTACGGAGTTTTGGAGTAGTTGATGCATCTGGTGCCACCGTTTCCAGCGCCGACGATACATTGAGCAACACAACTGCCAGTAATGGATTCACTTCGTTGTGTAACTGGTCGGCAATGGTCAGTCGCTCGTTCTCCTCGGCTTTTATAATGCCTTGCATTAAGTCAATATGACGCTGTTTTTCGAGCTGTTCCAATTGGCTTTGTTGCAGGGCCTCGCGCTGCCGGGACCGAATCTGCCGGTTTCGAACATACAATGCCAATAAACCAATGGTCAGAACAGCCAGTGTAATAATGGCTCCGTAAAATAGTCGCTCACGACGCAATTGCCGGGTTCGGGCTTCATTTTCAGCATTCAGCCGATCGATCTGTTGCTCCTTGTCCCGAATTCTTACGCGAGCCAGAATCTGCTGTACTGCCCGATACTGGTTTAGGCTCGTTAGTGAGTCACGAATGGCATGGTAGGTATCGAGCGCCTGTCCATAACGGACGTAATTACCCTGCGCTTTGTTGAGTTCGGCCAACGACTGGTAATAGTATAAGCTAATGGCCGAATACTGATTCGTTGTAGCGGCAGTTGTCAAAGGAGCCAGCATTTGCCGGGCTTTGTCATAATGGCCGGTTCGGAGTAAAGCACGTACATAATGAAGCTCGAGAGGAATTCGCGAGAACGAAACCGAAGTCAATCCCTTTGTAAGCGATTGTTTATAGTAATCAGCGGCTTTCGCCAATTGCCCATCCTGTTCAGCCAACAAGCCGGCCGCCAGAAAATAACCGGAATAGGGAATTTGGGCCTCCGCTCCGCCAAACTGCCGACGACTCGAATCAACGAAGACGCTGGCCTGCTTTATCTGACCCTGATAAACCCGGATAATGGCCATTTCGGCGTTGAAATAAGGCACCATTGGCGCCTTAGGATTGGGTCGAACAAGTTCGTCATAAACCATATCGGCAAACTTCCCGGCATTCTCGTAATCCGTTAGCAACAGATTTAATTGAGCAAGTTTGAAAAGAACAGTCGGACGAGGGCTGCGGAAATAGACTGTTGTACGTTCATAAAAGCGGGGGTTCCGGGCAAGACTGTTGTCTTTGGCGAGTTCGAGCAGGCTGTCGAACGCCATAACCTGTTGCTGTGGATTAGTCAGGTAATACGAAGCCAGACTGTGACGAGCCATGAAAAGCGCGTTTTTATCAGGTAGGTCTGCTGACAGCCGGATCGCTTCTTCGAAATCGGCCCGCATGGCCTCACGTTGGTCCGACCAGATACGCGAAGCCCCCCGGAAGTCGCGCAAAAGGGCTAATGTTTCGCGGTCATTGGCAGACCGGGCAGCCTGTTCGCCGAGCGTTAAATAGTGGGCCAGCGAATCGGGCTTACCCCAGTCATAATAAAGCTGAACGGTGTAGGTCAGAGCATGGCAGTATAATAACGGAATACCCCGGGCATTCTGGCGAGCCTGCCGAAACAGAGGTTCGGCCTCGTCGTAGTGATTCAGCGATTCTTTAGCTTTTCCCCAATTGATAAGCAGGATATGAATCCAGCGTCGATTGACGCTCTTTTGTATTTTCGACACATACTGAGCCAACCATTCATAAGCCAATGGTAAGTTCGTTTGCCCTACATCCTGAATCAGGTCGCAGGTTTTCCGAAAGGTCTGTTCAGTAATCGGTTGCCGCTGAAGTTGCGTCCAGGCGGCATGCGCTTCGGCGTCAGTATATGTACGAGCCCAGGCGCTGATACCCGTTAGCCACCAGATTCCAATTCCGATAAGTAGCCAACCTTTCATATAGCCTTCCGCACAAAAACAAACCCACCTCCTACCTCAACATAGAGGGAGACGTACCTACAGGACTTTCGTGGAGAGCCGGGCCACCGCAGCCGCGGACGGTGGTTACTACTGATTAGCAAACAAACCGTGGCCCGGCTCTCCACGAAAGTCCTATCCGATTGAGATATCCACAAAAATAACCCTGTTATAATGCGAACAAAAAGGAGTTATTTTCCGGCATAGTATGCAGTAAAAACTTAAAATTCAGATACTTAACTGATAGCAATGAATACTAACCGATCAATACTAGCGATTTGCAAATCGAGTCCCTTAAATCGATCGTTTATGAAATTCCCAAACTTTTGATCGGCTATTTATGGTTTTTAATCAAATCAAAAACTGTAAGCCAGCGCCAATCCAAAGGCGCGAACACCATAATAAGGGCCCTGCAACTGAGCCAGAATAGTCGGTAAATTCAGGGTGGCTTTAACTGTATAAAGTGGCAGATCTGTACTTTCAATATCGTTCTTCAGTTTTACGATATCAGCGGGTTTTAAACTTGGCCAAAGTAGATCCTCCCCCGTAAAATTGGCCGTAATTTTTGTTCCGTAAAAAGGTCCTAACAGCCACAAATCGAGCCCTACCCGTTTACCAAACATCCATTGATAGCCCAATAACAGACCCGCCCCACCTGCACTGAATCCGGCATCAAGATGAGCATGGTGTAGAATACCATCACTGGGTGTGTAGGTATAATCCTGACTGATATCCATGTTAATGTAGCGAACAAAAGGCGCTATGTACCAACCCGTTGGCGCGTGACCCGCCATATAGAACCGATACTCCAGTGTTGCGATTCGTTTCGTAAAGAGCGTATTGTCGATAGCCCTTTTGGCATCATCATTCCCACCATACTGATCCAGAAGTGCCTGTTTGAAAGGAAGCGGGGCATTGGGTGATAAACTGGCCGACAACGTGATGGAGCTCCGTCGGGAAAGTAATCGCTCATACTGGACGGTATAACTCTTTATGGCCACACCCGACAGGTTGACTTTTACAACGGATCGATTCGTTAACAGTTGTGCCTGCCCGATAGACATACCAACTAGTAACGTACAGAGGATAAGACAAATACCTTGCTTTTTCATTTCGTCCAGTCTGAATAGTGTTTTTGATCAGACCAAAATTGACGATAAGCCCTTCCGGCGACAATAGTTACACCTAACTATCTTGATGGCCCGAAAATGGGTGGTAACCGTTTATCGAATTCAATTACCCGTTTGCAGGTATTCAAAACCCCAGCCGCTCTCAGTGGGTTATACCTTCACCAACCCATTCTATTACTCATGAGTAAAACCGTTCTGATAACTGGCGGCACTGGTACCATTGGCCGTCATTTAACCCAATTACTTCGTCAACAAGGTTTTCAGGTTTCACTGCTTAGTCGGGAAAGCAAGCCCGTATCGGGCGTGACAGTCTATCAGTGGGATATTGAGAAAGGCCATATCGACCCGAAAGCAATTCAAACTGCCGATCATATTATTCATCTCGCCGGAGCGGGCATCGCCGACGAGCGCTGGACCGATGCTCGTAAAGATAAAATCCTGACCAGCCGTACTCAATCCACTGAACTTTTGGCGCAGGCGCTCGCGAAGAATCCACATAAAGTAAAATCATTCATTGGATCATCAGGTATTGGTTTTTACGGTAGCGACACCGCCGATCGGCCATTAACCGAAACCAGCCAGGGCGGGTCCGATTTTCTGGCTCAGGTAGTACGAGCCTGGGAACGTTCGGAGGATCTGGTAGCCGCACTTGGTATTCGAACCGTCAAGCTACGCACGGGTGTCGTATTGACGATGGATGGCGGGGCATTACCTAAATTAGCGCAACCCGTTCGGCTGGGAGCTGGCGCTCCTATCGGATCGGGTCAGCAATATATTTCGTGGATTCATATCGACGACCTCTGCCGGATGTACCTTCAAGCGATAACCGACGAATCGTGGCAGGGTGTTTATAATGCGGTAGCTCCCAATCCCGCTACGAACGAATCGCTGACAAAAGCCATTGCCAGCGTGTTGCACCGCCCACTGATCCTGCCCAACATCCCGGGTTTCGTTATTAAGATGATGTACGGTGAACTGGCGATTGCTGTCACAGGAGGAAATTATGTTCTGAACAAGCGTATCGCCGATGAAACGACGTTCGCCTATCATTACACCGATTTAACGAATGCGCTTAAGAATCTTTTACAGTAAGCTGGTTGTAGTGAGCAGTCTTCAGCTGGCAGTTGGCGATGCCTCACGGCTTGCTGAAGACTGCTCACTACAAACCCCTAACTCCACTCCCGATCGGCCGAGTCACGCGTGTTCCACACATCGGTCGGGGCAAACCAGGTACCTCCTTTTTTCAGGAACTTCTTGGCCACTTCTTCATTCAATTCAACCCCCAGACCTGGTTTTTCGGGCACCCGAACAAAGCCTTTCTCGACGATTGGCTTCATGCCTGTGATCAGGTCTTCCCAACCCGCCACGTCGACACCGTGGTGTTCCAGCGCCACAAAATTCTCCGTAGCTGCCGCACAATGCACATTGGCCATCATCGAAATCGGCGAACCGGCAAAGTGCATCGCCATCGGTATGCCTTTTTCTTCGGCATAATCCCCGATTTTCTTGGTTTCCAGCAAACCGCCCGATGATGCCAGATCCGGATGGATCATGTCAATGGCTTTGGCGTCGATGAGTTTGATAAAGCCTTCTTTCAGGTAAATATCTTCGCCCGTCAGCGTGGGTGTATCGATCGCATCCGAAATCTGTTTCCATTGGTCGGTGTAGAACCAGGGGACAAGGTCTTCGAGCCAGGCCAGCCGGAAAGGCTCCATCGCTTTACCGATCTGGATGGCTGTATTCACGTCGAAATGGCCGAAGTGATCGGCAGCCAGCGGGGTGTCATACCCGACAATCTCGCGTACTTTGCCAACGTGCTCCACCAACCTGTCTAAGCCTTTTTTGGTGACCTGAATACGGGTGAACGGGTGCTTTGTATTAGCATAGTTCCCCAGTTTACCAGGCTCCGAGTCATTCCATTGTCTTTTTACACTCCAGTTATTGGCATTGACCAGCATGCCCGGCTGATCGGCCAGCATCCCGATACCAAAGTCCATTTTCAGGAACGTATAACCCTGATCCCGGCGTTTCTTCATGTTCTCGGCAAAGCCTTCATAGGTATCAGCTTCGGGCGTATCAGCGTATAACCGGATAAAATCGCGGTATTTACCGCCCAGCAGTTGATAAGCCGGTACGTTGTAGGCTTTACCGGCCAGATCCCAAAGGGCCATTTCAACTCCGCAGACCCCACCGGCCGCCCGGCTCTGACCGCCAAACTGCTTGATCTGTTTAAAGATCTGCTCTACGTTGCAGGGATTTTTACCAAGCAGCCGGCTTTTAAGCATCAGGGCATAGTTGGCGCTGGCTCCGTCGCGAACTTCTCCCCAACCTACAAGTCCCTGATTGGTATCGATGCGAATGATGGGGCTGCTGAAGGGCACACCATTCAGGATCGCTACGCGCATATCGGTAATTTTCAGCTCCGATGGTTTAGCGAAACGACTTACCTTCTGCGTGATAAACTCCATCTCTTGTTCGGCCGCATAAGGCCCAGGCTGTTTATCGAACATGAGACCAAGCGACAAGCCACCCAGACTGGCATTACGCAGGAAATCACGGCGGTCAGATGATTTGTCGGATAATGACAATCGAGATAAAATGTTTTTCATGATAAAGGTTATCGGGTTTATAGGTAATTATTTATAAAATGTATCAATGCCAGTATTTTACTTATCTGGTTGCCTTTTTGATGATGATTGCCTTAACAAATTAACTCCACTCGCCAATTCGATTATAACTTCTCAGTTGGCAGTGGGGCTCCAGTTGTTCTAAGGCTAAAAATGCTTTCAAATGTTTGCCATGCATATCATTAATTCTACTAATCCTTCAACGCCACTTAAAGCAATGATAAAAAGGACATTACTGGCACTGACACTTTGTATTTGGGGCGGTTTTATGGCGCAGGCCCAACGGGTAGGTTCTTCTCCGGAGTATGTTAAAGCATTAACCGCCGATTGGAAAGGAGAGCGGTTTCCGGATGGCCGTCCGAAAATACCTGATCTGGTTCTGGAGCGGTTACAGAATTGTACGCTGGAGCAAATCTGGGGCTATCTAGGAAAAAAAGGCTATCGGAATCAGGTCGAAAAAAACTGGGTTATTCTCAAGCCGGGTGAGACGATGACCGGTCGTGCTGTGACCGCTCAATTCATGCCTACACGACCCGATCTCGACAGTTTGGTGAGAGCGCAGGGAAAGGCCGAAGGCCGATCTCAAAAAGGAGGGATCAATATCTGGCCAATTGATATATTAACCAAAGGCGATATTTATGTAGCTGATGGCTATGGAAAGATCAAAGATGGTACGCTAATCGGGTCAAGTTTAGGGAATGCGATCTACGGAAAAACGGGCAAGGGTGTCATCTTTTACGGGTCGGTTCGCGATATGCAGGAACTGAAAGACACGAAAGGGTTTAACGCCTGGGTAAAAGGACATGATCCATCTTATATTAAAGATATGACACCAACGTCAATCAATGCGCCGATTCGTATTGGTGAGGTTACCGTAATACCCGGTGATGCTGTCTTTGCGAATGAATATGGAACCGTATTCATTCCAGCGCACCTCGTCGAAGGATTGGTATCGGCGTCTGAAATGACCGCCCTGCGCGACGAGTTCGAACGCGTACTACTTCAGCAGGGCAAATATCCATCCGGTGAAATCCACGGCGACTGGTCCGATAAAATCAAAGGTGAGTTCAGAGCCTGGGTCGGCAAGTATCCGAAGAAACTGGCAATCACTGAAAAAGATATCGAATCCTATCTGGCAAAAGAAGGCCATTGAGTCAGTCTGCTCTGAGCAGTGAGGAATCGATGGGACAGAAGTAAACAGTGTTTACAGAAATCTCTGCCGATAGCAAACCGAAAACTGCTGGCTCAAAATTGCTTACGTAATAGGCCTTAGGGCCTATTATTTTTTAGTGAGGAAATTTATAAATCCTGATTTTTGCATTGTCATAAATAAAACCAGACTAATGAAATCCAGTCTTGCCCTCTTCTTTTCTATTATTGCTCTCCTTTGCGTTGAAAGCGCTTCATACGCTCAAACAATCCCCAAAGATGAATTGGTATTTTTAACCTCAGAATGGCAGGGTGAGCGCTTTCCCGATGGCCGGCCTAAGATTCCGGATGCGTTATTGGAACGAGCTAAAACCATAGGACTCGATGATGCCTGGACCGTTTTAAAAAATGAAGGGTATACAAACCAATATGAAGGCAACTGGAAACTGATAAAGGATGATGTGCCGGTAATTGGTCGTGCTGTTACGGCCATGTTTATGCCGAGTCGACCGGATATTGAGAAAAATATTAAAGAACGGGGCTTTACCAAACAAGGCCGAAAAGGCAATACAAACACCTGGCCAATAGAAACGCTTACCAAAGGCGACGTGTATGTAGCTGATGCTTTTGGTAAAATTGGTGGCGGAACGCTCATGGGGGCTACCCTGGGAAATGCCATTTTTAGTAAAACCGGCAACGGAGTCATTTTTAACGGGGCCGCCAGAGATCTTCAGGAATTGCAGAATATCAAAGGCTTTAATGCCTTTGTGCGTGATTTTCATCCTTCTTTTCTGGAAGAAATGGTGCTTATGGGCCTTAATACGCCGATTCGCATCGGTAGCACCATGGTCTTACCCGGCGACCTCGTAATCGCTCAACGGGAAGGCGTTCTTTTTGTTCCGGCCCACATGGCCGAACAGGTGATCAGTACCTGCGAATTTGTTACCCGCAAAGACCAGTTTGGCTTTGAAATGGTAAAGTCAGGCCGCTACACTACTGGTCAGATCGATAGCCAGTGGACAGATGATATTAAAACTAATTTCCTCAAGTGGCTCAGTCAACATCCCGAACTGGGCAGCATGACGCGGCCCGAGCTGGATAAAATGATGAGCAAAAGAACATGGTAAGTCAGGTCTTTATGCAATCAGATATCTGATTGCATAAAGACCTGATCCGAACCTCTCCCCCAGTCTCCGTGTTTTTACTATATGACCGATTATCTGAAAGATGCCCTTCGCAAAGCGGCCATGTTTTGCGCCTATCAGGAACGAACACAGCAGGAAGTACGCGACCGATTGAAGGAATGGGGCGTTTTAGGCGACGATGCCGAAGAGGTCATTGCCGAGCTGATTCAACAGAATTACCTGAATGAAGAACGGTTTGCCAAAAGTTTCGCCGGGGGCAAGTTTCGGGTAAAAGGCTGGGGTAAACGAAAAATCAAACAGCACCTTCAGCAACGGGGAATTTCGGGTTACAACCTCGAAGAGGCTATGAAAGAAATTGCTCCGGATGACTATAGAACCGCCCTCGCTGAACTGCTGGACAAGAAACGCCGAAGCATTCGCGACGACAACCCACTGATTGTCAAGCAAAAACTTGTCCGTTATGCCCTGAGCAAAGGCTATGAGTCAGATTTGGTCTGGCAAGTATTGGGGGCAGATGAGTAAGCCGACAAGAATGATATCTGTTTTGTTTTCTGAGCCAAAATACTGGTTCTTTGCGATTTGGCCAGCCATCTATCATGGGTAATGAATCAGCGTATCGTCTCGATTATTCTTCTTAATTACAACTCTCATCAGTTTACATTTGACTGCGTCGATTCAATTAATGAAAAAACGCAGGACGTTGATTATGAAATCATTGTCGTCGACAACAACTCGTCCCCCGACAATTACACGGCCCTGGAACCCGTTGCCAGCCGCCCAAACGTTCGCCTGATCCGCAGTCGAATCAATCTCGGTTTCTCGGGTGGAAATATGCTGGGCATTCAGTTTGCTGACCCCAGAGTGGACTACTACTATTTTTTAAACAACGACTGCCTGCTCCGGACGAACGTGTGCAGTCAGCTAGCTGCGTTTATGGACGCCACACCTGATGCGGGTGTGTGTGGGGCACAGATGTTTGCAGGGGACGGATCGCGTCAGGCAACATTTGGTTATTTACCGACGCTGGGCAGCAAAATTCTTGGCCATAGTTTTGTCCGGATGCTCAATCCGGCTCTCTATCCTCCCATCCGGCATATTTACACTGAACCGCAGCGTGTTCCGTTCATTATGGGTAGCACACTCTTCGTCAGAGCATCGGCTTTCCATACGATCGGCGGCTTCGACGTCGCTCATTTTCTCTACGTCGAAGAAGAAGATCTGGCTAAGCGATTGTTAATGAATGGATTTTATGCGTATCTGATTCCGCAGGCGGAGTATGTCCATTTTACGGGACAAAGTACAAACCCCAGCTACGACGTCGAAAAAGAATACTACATTTCGCTCTTTTATTACTTCCGGAAATACCACTCCTGGACCGAACGAGCTTTATTCAGGGCTTATTATTTCATCAAAAACGGTCGCAAATTCCGCCGTAACTGGATATACGCCCGACTGGCCGGGTTCATCTGGCGCGGCAGCCCAATGCGTGAAAGTTTGCGATACCGTCAGGTTATTCGGTAAGGAATCGACAACGATCGGCGTATTTATTTTTGAAGACCGAAATAGTCGTAGAAAAAGCTGGCTGGCTTTAAATCAAGCCATTTATTTCGATTTTTAACCAGACTATCGTACGTTAATGCATTAATATCCGCGGGCGCAAAGACCGGTGCAGGCTCCAGAGCTACAGACGGCGGCCCTGCGTCTCCAGCCTGTTTTCGGGTAACAATACCCAGACCCTGATCGCAATCAAGAACGAACACATTTAGATCGGGGCGCTGGCTTCGCAGGTGAATGACCGTCTTCCAGACATCGCCGTTCCATTCGCCGGTTTCCCAATCCTCAAAACGCCCCGCTGCCCCCTGCGTCTGTGGATTGCAGTCGTGCATAATGATAACGCCTTCGTTTCCCATGTAGTTGAGCGTGTTTTCTACATCACGCAGGGCAAACTGATATTCGTGCATGCCATCGACCAAAGCCAACTGAATTTTTTTCTGAGAAAAAACGCTGGGGGCGTCCTGCGCAAAGAAATCATCGCTGGTTTTCTCGAAATACTGATTGGTCAGGTTATACGGATTGATCAGCGTTTTGCCGATCCGGCGGCTGGTATCAAACATAAAATTCGGATCCACAGCGACTTTAAACGAACTCTTGATCCGGAAAAAAATATGCCCGTTTTCAACACCAATTTCAAGGTAGTTTTTTAAGTCTTTCTGGCGCATCAAGGCCTGAATAACATCTAATCGATTCATAAACAAGGGATAAGTAACAAGTCGGATAAACCCCTAAAATAGAAAGTCCCGCTATAATCATCAATTATAGCGGGACTTTCTATCTAACGAAGCGATTATTTATAGTCTATAACGGATCGTATCGCTTTATGTATCTAAAAATCGGCATCGAATGTAATTCCTTTAGGTTCTTCGATAACAGCCACTGGTGTCGGATTTCCGGAATCCTGCGATTGGGTAGCACTGGCTTTGGCCGCTTTAAATTTGGCCATTACTTCACCCCGCTGGTATTCGCCAACTCGCTTTTCGAAGAAGTTCGTTTTACCCTGTAATGAAATCATGTCCATGAAATCGAATGGGTTCGATACGTCATAGAGTTTACGCAAGCCCAGTGTAACCAGCAGGTGATCGGCAACGAAAGCAATGTATTGCTTCATCAGATCGGCATTCATTCCAATTAGTGACACGGGCAAAGCATCAACAACAAACTCCTGCTCGATTTCAACGGCATTGCGGATAATGTCGTAAATCTGCGATTCAGGCAGTTTATGCTGGATATGATCGGTATAGAGCAAACACGCAAAATCGCGGTGTAGTCCTTCATCGCGGGAAATCAACTCGTTTGAGAAAGTTAAGCCGGGCATCAGGCCACGCTTTTTGAGCCAGTAGATCGAGCAGAACGACCCCGAGAAGAAAATACCTTCAACCGCTGCGAAAGCAATCAGTCGCTCGGCAAAGCTCCCGTTATCAATCCATCGCAACGCCCATTCAGCTTTTTTCTGAACGCATGGAATGGTGTCAATGGCATTCAACAGGCGGTCTTTTTCGGCCGCATCTTTAATGTAGGTGTCAATCAGCAACGAATACGTTTCGGAGTGGATGTTCTCCATCATGACCTGAAAGCCATAAAAACATTTAGCTTCGGCATATTGTACCTCCGACAAAAAATTAACGGCGAGGTTTTCGTTTACGATTCCATCGGAAGCAGCAAAAAACGCCAGAACGTGCGAAATGAAATGTCGTTCGCCATCGTTCAGACTGTTCCAGTCTTTCATGTCCTGGCCAAGATCAATTTCTTCGGCTGTCCAGAACGATGCCTGGTGGGTTTTATAGTATTCCCAAATATCCCAGTGTTCAATCGGGAACAGCACAAATCGGCCTTTGTCTTCCTGTAAAATCGGTTCGATTACATCGTTTTGTACCATAATGGGCTTGCAGTTTATATGATTTTTACCAGTCGGGCAGAACTGGCTTATGAAGAAACCAATTGACTATATCGTTCCAACAAAATTAACCGTTTGGGGCACTTCTGCAAGCCAGTTTATCCAATGATTATAAGTCTGATAAATGATGGTTTTTGGTAAACAGAACGCAATCAGCACGTTGGGCAAATAACGGTTGAGTAAGTTCTTGAAATAGTTCTACTAAAATCTGTATCCCTGATTTTCAATGAATTGGCGGGCATCTGTGTGCTACCAGACTGAAACTGAACGACAAAAAAAAGGTCACTTCCGTAGAAGCGACCCGCATTCTGATCTATAGGCTACAGGGCCGCTCAGAGCCCCGGACAGGAAAAAAAGGCACTTTAAAATAAGTCTTTGATATCAATCCGGCGGTGAAGATGTTCTTCGTCTTTAAAGGGTAACATCACCATAACCTGACCGTGTTCGTGAACGGCTTCGATCTGATCGGCATTTACAAACGATGGAATGTCAAGAACCCGCAAAAACATAGGCACTGCCAGTCGCTGGCTGTTACCTTCTTCGTCCTTCCGAGTCGATGTACTAACCAACAGGGTATATAAAACAAGTTTACTTCCTTCGATCAATACATTAAACGAATTTGCACTGACCCCCGGAGCTGACAATTTTATAATAAGCCGTTCGTCCTCACGCTCAACTTTCATCGTCGTTTGGCTCGAACCACCGTAGAGGGTATTGAGCAAATCGACCTGACCGCCCGTTCCCTGAAATACATTCTCTATCGCTTTCATAGGAGTTGCTATTTACTGTCCAAGTACTGATTTATAGACAAACCTCGTGCCTAAGGGTTTAATCACCTTTATTTATGCCAGGCTGTCAGCATGGATAGTTTGTTTTCGGGCCAATTAATGCCGTTTTGACGTGATGAAGCTACATTATCGCACTTTTATGCCATATCGGCCAGTTTAGCAAAGTGGGGAATTATGGTCGTATCGGTTGGGGCATTTTGTGGTTTCTCTTCCACAAAACACGATAATGTATTTACCCACAGAAAGAGCCTGTTTTGGTGGCGTCTAAGCCGTACCTTTGCAGAAATTACGTTTTCTGTTTTCAATTAATCAGTTTTTAACTGTGGTTCCTGCGGGAACTGACACCTCAAACCTGATCAACTGAAAACTCCTGTACTCATGCATATTCGAATTGGAACGCGCAGCAGCCGCCTGGCGGTGTGGCAGGCCGAACACATACAAACGCTATTGCAAGCCGGTGGATTAACCTCCGAACTAGTACTTATCGACACGAAGGGCGATCAGGTTCTGGACCGCTCTTTATCAAAAATTGGGAGCAAGGGCGTTTTCACCCAGGAGCTGGAAGACCAACTTCGGCTTGGCTCCATCGACATTGCGGTTCATAGTGCCAAAGATCTGCCATCGAGCTTGCCCGAAGGATTAGGAATTATTGCCTTTACGGAGCGGGAGTTGGTCAATGACGTATTAGTTAGCCGGGATAAAAGCCTGTCGCTCACCAATAGTCGTGAATTTACTATTGGTACTTCATCAACACGCCGGGTAGCGATGCTAAAACACTTCAGCCCGCACGTTACCACTGTCGATATGCGCGGGAATCTCCAGACCCGGCTGCGTAAACTCGACGAGGGTCAGTGCGACGCCTTGCTACTGGCCTATGCGGGCGTTCACCGGATGGGTTACGATGAGTTCATTGTTGAACACCTGCCCATCGCTGACTTTACGCCCGCCGTCGGCCAGGGCACCATTGCTATCGAAGCAGCCGAAACACTGGATATAGAAAAAGTCAATGCCATTCGTCAGTTAACTAATCATACGCTAACCGAAGCCTGCTTACTGGCAGAACGTGCCTTTTTAGCGCGTCTGGAAGGTGGTTGCAGTATTCCATCATTTGCACTGGCTCAGTGGACCGATGAACAAACCATTCGCTTAACGGGGGGTCTGGTTAGTCTTGATGGCAGCCAACTCCTTCGCGAAAACTTTACCGGTACACCAGACGAAGCACCACAACTAGGTCACGAACTGGCCGAAAGCCTACTGGCCCGTGGCGGTGATATATTACTGGCCGATATTCGTTCACAGCTATGACCCCAACGATTGCCTCCTCAGATGCCGAGATCCGGCGTTGTCTGCCGGCCATTCTGGCCCTGCGTTCACACCTGACAGCCGATCAGGCTTTTGACCAAATCCAATTGCAGCAGGAAAATGACCGGTTTGTGCTGGCCTTCATCGATGAAGGCGACGCGTCGAAACCGGCCCCCGCCGTAGTTGGCTATCGGTATATGAATCTTCTCTATAGTGGTAAAACGCTCTATATTGATGATCTATCCACGCTTCCCGAAGCGCGTGGCAAGGGTTATGCCAGTCTGTTGATTGATTTTGTCATTGAGCAGGCCAGGCAATCGGGTTGCCAGTGCGTCTCGTTAGACTCGGGTCAGAATCCCGCCCGCTACGACGCGCACCGGCTTTATCTGAACAAGCGCTTTAATATTGCCAGTCACCATTTCAAGCTGGATTTGCAATAACATTGCAAATCAGCGAATTTGCGTTTGCCTTTTTTGACCAAACAGTGTTCATCAGCAACCATGAATTTATTCAGAATTAGTTGGAGCAACCTTAAAGACAAACCACTGAGCAGTTTCCTGAGCGGCCTGCTGATGACCTTTGGCATCACAATTATTTCGCTACTGCTCCTGCTCAACAAGCAGTTAGACGATCAGTTCAGGAAAAATATTAAAGGAATAGACATGGTTCTGGGCGCGAAAGGAAGCCCATTGCAATTGATTCTGTCGAGTATTTACCAGATCGATTCGCCAACGGGTAACATTCCACTGGAGGAGGCCGAAAAACTGACCCGAAACCCGATGATCAAAACGGCCATTCCACTGTCTATGGGCGACAACTACCGCTCGTTTCGTATCATTGGCACCAATAAAAAATACATTGACCATTTCGGCGCTACCATCGGCCAGGGTCGGCTATTTCAGCAGGATCTGGAGACCGTGATTGGTCCGCGCGTGGCTGAAGTTGCCGGGCTGAAACTCGGCGATACCTTCGCCGGATCGCATGGTCTGGATGCCGAAGGGGAAGAACACGCAGATACAAAATACAAGGTTGTCGGTATCCTGAATCCAAGCAATACGGTTGCGGATCAGCTTATTCTGACACCTATATCGAGCGTATGGGCCATTCATGAGCACCACGAGGAGCATGGGGAAGAACACCATGAGGAAGGTGAAGCCCATGAGGAAGAAGGCCATGAAGAAGCCCCGCGCGAAATAACGAGTATGCTCATTCAGTTCCGGAATCCGCTGGGCATGATGATTGCGCGCGGTATCAACACGAACACCAAGCTACAGGCGGCTCTGCCCAATATTGAGATCAATCGGTTGTTTTCACTGCTTGGTGTGGGCGTTGAAACGCTACGAGGGCTGGCCATTGTGATCATGCTCATTTCGGGAGTCAGTGTATTTGTATCACTCTACAATTCGTTAAAGGAGCGTCGGTATGAAATGGCACTGATGCTGTCAATGGGAGCTACGCGCGTGCAGTTATTTGGGATGCTACTGCTCGAAGGCCTGGTTTTAGCCCTGATCGGTTTTGGATTGGGCATACTGCTTAGTCGGGTTGGCTTGTGGCTTTTTTCGAACAGTGTCTCGTCGGAATATCACTATAATCTGGCGGCATTCAGCATTTTACCCGAAGAATGGGCCTTGCTGGGTGTCGCTATCGGAATTGGCCTGCTGGCTGCGGCCTTGCCTGCGCTGGGCGTTTATCGCATGAATATTTCCCGAACGCTGGCCGAAGATTAAGGTTTGTCATGAAGTGGTGGCAGTTTCCAGCATCCGCCCAAACCCAATTTGCCCAATTACTTTATTATCAATGATTCAACTGCGTTTTAAAATCTGTTTTCTTTTCCTGATACTAACAACTGTCTCGAATGCCCAGTTGCCGGGTAACGCTGCCCGTTACACCCAACCAGGCGTCGATGTTCAGCATTACGCATTCTCACTTACACTCAGCGATTCAACCAACCAGATTAAAGGAGAAACTACTATTCGTTTCACTCGTGCCGACGACCGGCAAACGGTCTGGTTCGATCTGATTGGTGGCAAAAGCGACTCCCTACAGACTGGCATGAAGGTCAGTGATGTCCATTTATCGGATGGGAAAGCAGCCCCCTTCAGCCAGCGTAATGATCGGGTATTTATTAATCTTCCACCTGCACAGACCGGACAGTCGACAGAACTGGTCATCCGCTACGCGGGTACGCCCGCCCGTGGCTTGATCATCAGTCAGAATAAGTTTGGCGAACGTACCTTTTTCGGTGATAACTGGCCCAACAACGCCCGCAACTACCTGCCCGTGATTGATCATCCGTCTGATAAAGCGACCTGCGCCTTTACGGTCAATGCTCCGGCCGTCTATCGTATCATTGCGAACGGTAAGTTTCTGGGTGAAAGTGCCTTACCCAATGGCCGAAAACTGACACGCTGGCAGGAAAATACGCCCATCCCCACGAAAGTAATGGTGATTGGGGCCGCCCGGTTTGCCGTTGAAGAGGTCGGCTCAGTAAGTAACGTGCCGGTTCAGAGCTGGCTCTATCCGAAAGACAGTCAGAAGGGATTTGTTGACTACCGCCCTGCTAAAGAGATTCTTCAGTATTTCATTGAGAAGATTGGACCCTATTCGTACGAGAAACTGGCGAATGTTGAATCTACCACCATTTTCGGCGGTATGGAAAATGCCAGCTGTATTTTCTATAACGAAAAGGTCATTGTCGGCCATAAAGATTCGGATGTAGAAGCGCTGCTGGCCCATGAGATTGCACACCAGTGGTTCGGCAACTCGGCCACCGAAGCCGACTGGTCGCAGTTGTGGCTAAGCGAAGGATTTGCCACCTATTTTTCGGCGCTCTACCTCGAACATGCCTACGGAAAAGACACGCTCAACGCAGTGTTGAACCAGAATAAAGGACAGATTTTACGCTATACGGCCCTTAAGCCAAAAGGGACCATCGTCGACTCGACCACGACAAACCTGATGGATTTGCTGAACCCAAATTCCTATCAGAAAGGGGGTTGGGTGCTGCATATGCTTCGCCACGAACTCGGCGACGATATATTCTGGAAAGGTATCCGGGCTTATTATGAGAAATTCCGCAATGCCAACGCCCATTCAAGCGATTTTCAGGCGGTGATGGAAAGCGTGTCGGGCAAAAAACTGGGAACGTTTTTCCAGCAATGGCTCTATCAACCCGGCTACCCTGAACTGGTCTGGAATTCGAACTATGATGCAACTAAAAAGACGCTGGTCATCGACGTACGACAGGCACAACGTTCAGGTGCCCTCTTCACCATTCCGCTCTCTTTCAGCATCCGCGACGGTAATGGTCGTGAAATTTCCCGTATTGTCCGTCTAACCATGACCGAGTCTACACAGACCTTCACGGTTCCACTGGTAGTCAAACCCGCTTCGGTGGTCATCGACCCCGACAACACGGTATTGATGCGGGCTGTGCAAATGGGTAAGTAAATTAGCTAACCAAAAAAAACCACGACGCAATGTGCCGTGGTTTTCCTCCTACTCTACTTTCCCTGTCAATTAATTCAGTGTCAGTGTGCGCGATGTGGCCTGTGTAGGCTGCGTTTTCAGCGTAACCGGATAGAGCGCTACGTCGTTACCGCTAATAACCTGAACGCTATAGTTACCATCCTCCAGAGCGGTCAGATCGAACTGGAAATGGAACGTACCCTGTTTTTTGCTGATCTGCTGTTCGGCCAGTCTGGTGCCCTGTGCATCCTTCAGGTAGATGGTCATTGTTTGTCCCGGTTCCCGTTCAACAACGACATGTAGTTTAGAAGACTTTGTCGTTGAAGGATAAACCGCCACTTTGTACGAGTTTGTAATCACAGTGGGGTTAGCTGATGTAGTCGATTTCGTGACTACATCTGATGCAAAAGTAGCCGTACTTAAAAGCAGGGCCGTCAGTAATGATTGAGCAATTAATTTCATGATCTGTTCGTATTTGTTGTTTTTGGCTAAAAGATTGAGTCAAAGGTATAACGCCCTAAAGGCTTCGTAAACAGCCTGTTGAACGAACTGCATAAAACACCCACTGAACAGTTTAAATTGACTCATCAAGCGTATTCGATTCTTCCTGAAAATCGCAAGCGCCTGATGAATCGGGATGTTACAAGAATCGGGGTTTGCCCATTTTCTTGAGTTTGTGAAGAAATAACCCTAAATCGTACGGGAGATAATCGGAGCCAGGAAAGCCAATTGTCCATCAATGGGCTAAACGAACTTCCGGCTTGATGGTTTCTCTTGTAAATGAACTCAACAACCACAGCTAAGCTCAAACGGCATTAACCACAATGAACTACTATAACTCCATCATCGATACCATCGGAAACACCCCCCTGGTAAAACTCAATAAAGTCACGAAAGGCATCCGGGGAACGGTTCTGGCTAAAGTCGAGTATTTCAATCCGGGCAACTCTGTTAAAGATCGAATCGCCGTTCGCATGATTGAAGATGCGGAAGCAAAGGGGCTTCTGAAACCCGGCGGAACCATCATCGAAGGCACGAGTGGCAACACGGGAATGGGTCTTGCACTGGCGGCCATCGGCAAAGGTTATAAGTGCATTTTTACAATGGCCGACAAGCAGTCGCAGGAGAAGATCGACATTCTGCGGGCGGTTGGTGCCGAGGTCGTCGTGTGCCCAACCAACGTTGCGCCCGACGATCCACGTTCGTATTACTCCGTCGCGAAGAAGCTTAACCGTGATATTCCGAACTCGCTGTATCCGAACCAATATGACAACCTCGCCAACACAGCTGCCCATTACGAAACAACCGGCCCTGAACTCTGGCGCGATACCAATGGCCAGATCACTCATTTTGCAGCTGGCGTCGGCACAGGCGGAACGATCTGCGGCACCTCGAAATTCCTGAAGGAACAAAATCCGGACGTTGTTTCGATTGGGCTGGACACGTATGGTTCTGTATTCAAGAAATACAAAGAAACGGGTCTGTTCGACGAGGGCGAAATTTATCCATACCTGACCGAAGGTATTGGTGAAGACATTCTGCCGCAAAACGTCGATTTCAGCCTGATTGATCATTTCGTGAAAGTTACTGATAAAGACGCGGCCATAATGGCCCGGCGGCTGGCTCGCGAAGAAGGTTTATTTGTGGGCTGGTCGTGCGGCACAGCCGTACATGGTGCGCTGGAATGGGCTAAAGAGAACCTTACCGACAACGACGTGCTAGTGATCTTACTGCCCGATCATGGTACACGCTATCTGGCCAAGATTTACAATGATAGCTGGATGAAGGATCACGGTTTTCTGGAAGATCGGGCATTTAAAACCGCGCGCGATATTATTCACAACAAAAACGGCCGGATCGACGGATCAGCGCCACAGCTAACGACCATTGGATCAGGCGTTTCGGTAGGGCAGGCCATTCATGTATTGAATCGGCATAGCATTTCGCAGATCCCGGTTACCGATGAAGCAGGACACATTATCGGTAGCCTTACGGATTCTACGATTCTTACCAAGCTCATCGAAGACCCAGCGGTGAAGGATAAACCAGTAAGTCAGGTAATGGATAAACCGTTTAAGTTCGTTGGCCTGGACAACACCATCGACTCCCTGTCGTCGCTGATTGACCGCGACAACAAAGCCCTGCTCGTCCGCGACGAAAGAGAACAGGTACATATCATCACTCAGGCTGATCTTTTAGCCGCCATGACAAACTGAACGTAGAGGTCGCTTTGCTGAAGCAGCAACGACTTATGGATCTGCAAAGCGACCTCTAAGTATGTATTGCTTAAATTTTTGTAGTATTGTACTAAATCGCATGGCCATGGCAACAGAAGCAGCAACTCAGGCGCTTGAAGTCGCCCAGCAAATACCTTCCTACCTGATTTACGAAACACTCAACGGGCGTCCTTTATACAGAAAGGGCTATAAGGAGGTATTAGCTAAACGGAAAACTCCCGGTGAAATCATGGGTTGCAGCGACCTACAGGCAATTATTGTCTCTACATTACATTTGTATCTGGGTAATCATATTAACCGAAAAGCGTATTGGGTAGTCACCAATGAGCCTGGCCTTCACCTCAAGCTAGGCGACAATCTGTCGAATGACATTGCGCTCTACGAAAAAGAAAAAGTAACCGTCAAAGGGAAGTTCTTCGACGTTGCGCCCAGAGTTGTTGTCGAAGTCGATATCAAAGTAGACCTCGAAGCATTCCCGGCAATGGAGCAGGATTATATCTACGCCAAAACCCAGGCCATGCTCAACTTCGGAACAGAACGTGTTATCTGGATTACGACCCAATCCCGAAAAATATTCGTGGCTACTCAGGGAGAAAACTGGCTGACCCTCAACTGGGAGGCTACAGTTCCAGTACTTGATACGGTAACACTGAACGTAGCCGCCCTCCTCACCGAAGAAGGCGTCCTATAGATTACCGACGGTTATCTCCTCCCTCCACCATACTGAGGTAACTCATATACCGGCTTTCTGCGATCTCACCTTCAGCAACGGCTTCCTTGATGGCGCAACCGGGTTCATTGACGTGCAGACAATTGTGAAAACGGCATTGATTCAGGCGATTGCGCATCTCCGGGAAATAATGGCTGATTTCTTCCTTTGCGGTATCCATTAAACCCAGCTCCTTGATGCCCGGCGTATCGATAATGTAGGTTTCGGGGGCCAGTTCAAACATTTCAGCGAACGTTGTGGTATGAACACCTTTATTGGCAAAGGTAGAAACCTCATTCGTTCGCAGGTTCAGATCGGGTGCAATAGCGTTTACGAGCGAGGATTTACCAACACCCGAATGCCCGGATAGTAAGGTCACTTTTTGGTTAAGCAACTCCCGGAATGCATCCACACCTTCGCCCTCCGTTGCCGACGTAGCCAGACATTGGTAACCGATGCTTTCATACATATCCATGATTTCCTGCTGATAGGCCAGTCCTTCGTCATTCAGAATATCGGTTTTGTTGAAAACGACAGCGGTCGGGATTCGAAACGATTCGGCCGACACCAGAAACCGATCAATAAAACCAAGTGAGGTCCGGGGCAATGTAAGCGTTGCCAGCAACACTGCCTGGTCGAGGTTCGCAGCCAGAATATGCCCATGCGCCGTTTTATGAACCGACTGGCGGATGATGTAATTTTCGCGGGGCGAAATATCTGTGATAACCGCCGTGTTTTCGGCTTCATCCTCAATATCGAACGTTACCCGATCGCCCACGGCAATTGGGTTCGTAACTTTCAGGCCTTTGATCTTGAACTTGCCCTTTAGCCGTCCCTGAAAAATATGGCCATCCTCGTCGCGAATATCGTACCAGGAACCCGTAGAGCGTATGATTAATCCTTGTTTCAATAGATGAAAAGCGAAAGAGTGAATGAGTAAAAAAATGAAATGCCAGCGCGTTTAGTAGTCGGGCTTTTGCTTATTCAGTCTTTCGCTCATTAAATGCGTTACAACCTGCATAACCTGCGCCGTTGCGCCAATGTTCCGTTGCACATAATTACGGCTGATTTGGGCTGTATCAGCGGAGTCGACATACTGTCTTGTGAATAGTTCAAGCAACTCTTTGGCAGTAGTGATCGGAAAAGCAGCTCCTTCAGTTACCAAATCTACGGCTTCCTGAAACTTATCATAGTCGGGACCGAAAAAGATCGGCATGCCAAAGGTAGCCGCTTCCAGAATATTGTGAAGCCCTTGCTTAAATGCTCCGCCAATGTAGGCAAACTCACCGTACTGATAAAGGGATGATAACATACCTACGTTATCGATAAAGAGAACCTCGAATGACGGAATCGTCGATTGATCAAACGAGGACAACTGAGTTTGGGAGAACCGTACTGAGGGTTGGTTTAGCTCGGTACGCCATTTTTCAATCTCTTCGTCGTGGATTTCGTGCGGAGCGATAATCGCTTTCAGCGGTTTGTCAAACTGGTTCAGGAATGGGATCAGTACCTTCATATCGTCCGGCCAGGCGCTACCTATGACCAGCACAGGCATACCATTTTTAAATGCTTTGGCAACTGGAATATCTTTCTTAGCAGTTGCTACCTGCGCCACCCGATCAAAGCGCGTATCGCCCGCCAGGGTTACGCGCGTTAGACTTATGCTCTTGAGCAACGTCAGCGATTCCTGGTTCTGCACCAGAATGTGATCGAAATAATGGAGCATAGTCCGATAAAAGCCGCCATATGATTTAAAAAAAAGCTGATCCGGACGAAAGATTGCGGAGAACGAAATCACCGGCACCAGTGCAGCGCTTAATTCACGGAGGTAGTTGTACCAGAATTCATATTTGATGAAAAAGGCAATCTGTGGCTTTACAATGGTTACGAATGATCGCGCATTTGCGGGCGAATCGACCGGCAGGTACATGATAAAGTCAGCCCCATCGTAGTTTTTTCGTACTTCATAGCCCGAAGGCGAAAAAAAAGTTAGCAGAATTTTATAGCCAGGGTATTGAGTTCGAAATGCTTCGATTACCGGACGTCCCTGTTCAAATTCACCTAGTGAAGCCGCATGAAACCAGGCAATTGGGCTGTTGTTACCCGCAAGTTTTGCAGTCAGGTTACTGATCCAGTTGCGTCGACCATCGACCCATTGCCGGGCTTTAGGGTTAAATGGAGCCACTAGACGCAGTAAATTCTGATAAACAAAAATGCCCGTGTTATAAAATCCAGCAAACAAGCGAATAATCGGTTGGTTATACTTGCAAAGCTAAACACTTGCTCTCAAACCATTCAAAAACTATGCAATCTTACGATACGCTCACCGAAGCCCTCGATGGCCTCCGCAAACAGGGCTTTACTTTAGACTATAACCTGAAAAGCGACCGGCTCCATTGCCAGCAGGACGACATTGAACTGCATCCGGCTGATTTCGACATTGTAGACGTGTATCGTTTCGAAGGCATGACTGACCCCGACGATTCGTCGGTTGTTTATGCGATCGAGTCTAAGTCTGGTCAACGTGGTACCCTAATTGATGCTTATGGACCTTATTCAGAGGCTATCTCGCCTGATATGGCGGAGAAACTACGTTACACGCCCAAAGAATGACGAACTTTTCAGACGAAAAATCGCTTTTACGTCAACAGAATGTGTGTTGATACAATGAACTGGAACAAAATAACGAGTGACGCTCAACTCGACGAAATCAAACAGGAGTCGGCGAAGCAACCAGTGCTGATTTTCAAACACAGCACAAGTTGCTCTATCAGTGCCATGGCCTTAAGCCGTATGGAACGTAACTGGAGCGACCAACTGGGTGTAAAACCTTATTATCTCGACCTACTGGCTAATCGGCCAATCTCCAATAAAATTGAGAATGTATTTGGCGTAGAACACGAATCACCACAGGTATTGCTGATTCGTAACGGCGAATGTATCTATGATGCCTCGCACATGGCCATTTCGTTTGCGGGTTTGCAGCAGGCGGTATAACAAAGGAATAATGACAGAAAAGGGGAAATGTGTTGAGCATTTCCCCTTTTCTGTCATTATTCCTTTAAGGTGATCTTGGCCCGATGGCAAACGCCACCAATAGGCGGATTAAACTTGGAGACGCTTACCTCAACCGACAGCAAATCAGTATACTTGATTCGTATTTCCTGAATAATTCGGTGGGCAATGTGTTCGAGTAATCGGGCGGGCTGCTGCATTACATTGGCCGTAATCCGATATAAATCTTCGTAATTGACAGTTGCACTCAGACGATCGCGTCGGGCGGCTTCCGAAAAGTCCGCTGTCACTACAATGTCTACTGAATACTTATTTCCTATTTTCTGCTCCTCGTCGTAAAAGCCGTGATAGGAGAAAAACTCAAGTCCTTCTAAAGCAATTGTTCCCATATGGATGGTGGCGTTCTACCATTGGGCAGAACTTCCTGAGCAATGGGAACCCAGTATGATAACAGCGGGTTCCCATTAACTCACTTAAATCTGGTCAAAAAACGAACCACTTTTCTTAGCCTGCGGGTCATTGTTACCTTCGGCCGCAGCGGATGGTTCGTCCGTGTTCACTTCGGCGAGTACCGATTCGGGAGCCGTTTCTTTAATAACAGCTTCAGCAACGGGCTTTTCATTATGAGTACTCTCCGACTGGGTTTCCTGTTGAATGGCTTCATCGAGTTTATCTACAACCTGATCATCGATCGGAATTGCTTCGGGTACCGATGTTTCGCGTTCAGTCAGTGGAGGCAATGCAGCAACAGGGTCATCGGTTGATTCTGATGTTGTGTCAACCGGTGTTTCTTCAGGCTTATTTTTTTCAGCAGCCTCTTTCAATTCTTCCTGTATCTGCGTCGTAACTTCATCAATTTTGCCCTTCAGATCCTGCTTGGAAAACTTCTTCTCGAAGCGATCTACACTATCTACGGCATTACTGGCGAGTGAACGAATCTGGGTAGCTAAGTTTTCTTTGTAGCTCTCCAGCGCTTTGAAATCGTGTTCGAGCGTCTTCAAATCGTTCAGGATGTTGTCTTTCAGGAAACGGGCCTGATTTTCGGCATCCTGCACCATCAACGATGACTTTTTACGGGCTTCAGCCAGCATATCATCGGCCTTCTGCCTGGCTTCAACCAGAAACTGATCGGCAGCCTTATTTGCCTGATCGGTAATCTGTGTGCTGGTATCCTCGGCGGTTTTAAGCGTCCGGAACAGCGTCATTTCAACTTCTTTCAGCTTACCTAATTCTTTTTCGGCAATCTCAAGTTGCATTTTGAGCATTTTATATTCACCGGTAACGCGCTCCCATTCCTGAGAAAGTGAAACCAGAAATGCGTCAACATCATCGGTTTTATAACCACGCAGCCCCCGTTCAAATGTGTGCTGCCGGATTTCAATAGGCGTAATTTTCATCGGTGCGCTTCGGTTAAGGTAATTATGGACATACCTATTAAGAGTGAAGTAACGGCCATTATACGTATTTAGCAATAAATAGCAAGAGAAATCTGCTTTTTTGGTAAAAAATCTGCGTATTAGGCTACTTTCCAGACAGAAATTGTTCGGTCATCGCTCGCCGAAAGCAATTGATTGTGGTAATCAGTCCACAATAATTTATTGACTGACGTACCATGCCCGGCATGACGGGCCCGATCCACAACTTTCAGTAACCTGTAGGTTTCAGCATCCCAGATTTTGATTGATTTATCCATACTGGCTGTAGCAAACAACGTACCAGTCGGATTGTAGGTAAGGTGATTGATCGCAAACATATGCGCTACGACCTCTTGTTGCAGGGCATACTCATGTTCAACGTCCCATACTTTCAGATGCGCATCACGTCCGGCCGTGAGTAGAAAACGAAAATCCGGCGAATACAGTACGGTAAAGACCGAGTTTGTATGCGCGGGAATGATTCGTTTGAGATCGTATGTGGCCAGATCGAAAATGCGTACGCCATGATCACTATATCCAACAGCGACCTCGCGCTCAACGGGATTGACGGACAGGCACCGCGCCGACTGATCGGATGCTTTCAGGTGCTTTTTGATTGCCAGCGATTCGCTATCGACCACAACGACCACGCCATCGGAGAGCGCTATAATCACGTCGTTTTTATAGAATTTGATATCGAAAATGGCAGCAGAAGTCAGTTTCAACGAGCTAACTTCTACTTTCTGAACCGGGTCAATCAGATGCAGCCCCTCGTAGTTCTGCCCAACCCACAATAAACCAGTCGTTGGGTGAAGAGCTAATGCATAGACCGAGGCAGGTACTTTTGCCACCAGTTCACCCAGATCAGGCCGGTCGAGCTGCCAGCGAACAACCAACCCATCAGCGCCCGATGAAAAGACCTGATTGGGTTGCGGGCCTCGCTCCAGTGCGTATACACAGTCGCGATGGCCGCCAAACGTATCTATTTTTTCAATAATCACGAACTATAAACCAAAAGTCGAGCATCAAAGGTCGTTAAACCTTTCTTTTTCTCGAACGACTTCCGACTTTTGATTCGTGACATTTCAATTAGCTATCAATAGTGATTGTACGGCCGTACTTCAACCGATCACCGAAGACGAGCCAACGCTACGGGCAAGCCTTCTGCTGACAACGCCGGAGCAGGACGATTTAGCAGGTATCAGCCATCCGGCTCAACGGGTTGAGTGGCTGGCCTGCCGGGTCGCCATTCGGCAATTGATCGAAGCACAGGGCTTGGTCTATGCAGGTCTTCATAAAGACGAATTTGGGAAACCGCACCTGATCGGTACGCCCTGGCATGTTTCTCTGTCGCACACGGCCGGCTGGGCGGCTGCGGTGCTGCATCGAACACGCCCGGTTGGCATCGATATTGAACCAATCCGGGATCAGTTTCGGCGGGTGGTTCCGCGGGTATTGTCGGAAGATGAAATTATCCACGCAGCCGGTGAGCCAGGGCGCCTGGCCGTTTACTGGTGCGCGAAAGAAGCTTTGTATAAACTATACGGAAAACGCCAGCTTACCTTCCGCGATCATTTATTTATTGAACCATTCGATGATAATGCCGAACACCTCATCGGTCACGTACGCTTACCCGATCATAAAGCCCAGCTCACCATCCGCTGTTTTCAGACCGGCCCCGGTCTGCTGGCGGTAGCTTATTAATGGCTAATGAACACCGTTTTTCGTGTTTCAGTGTGTTCATTAACCAGTACTTATCTGCTCTTACCGTTGCGTATAATCCGATAGAGGCAGACCGTCGCCATCGTCTTTAACCATTTCAAGAATCTGTTCGACCTCCCGAACCCGATCGGTATCACCGTTTTTCTCGAATGCCAGGGTTAAGTTACGCAGTACCCGACGAACAATGTCGGCATTGGTACAGGGCTGATAGAAGGTATCCAGCCGTTTCAGGTTCAACTGGTCAATGTACTGATCGATGTCTTTCTTGGTAAAGACCAAGCCCCGATTAAAGACATTGATGTAGAACTGGACACCGCTATCGTTCTTATAGGTCAGCACAAACAGATTGGGCAGGTTAACGCCATAAACCGGCAGGTTTAGCCGTTTCGCTATCAGCATATACAGCACACAAAGCGTAATGGGATTACCCCGGCGCGTTTCCAGCACCTGATTGATCATCGAGTTAGATGGCGAGTGGAAATGCTTCGTATTGGGCGCAAACTTCAGCTTTGTAAAAAAGGCATTATTCATGGCCCGGATTTGCTCATCGGGATGCATATCCGCTTTAATGTCAATCCAGACGTCGTAGTATAACTGCTCAACGTCCTGTTTTAACTTGTCGAGCGACAGATCCGGATATTGATAGGTAGCCACGATCCAGAGGCCCTCCAACAGGTTCATAGCCCCCCCGTTTTTCCAGTCGCGCATGCGCTCCAGAACGGATTCATACTGCAAATCGTGAATAATTTCTTCGATACGTTTCTGTAGAGCCGGATTAAAACTACCTTCCCATTCGGTTTCCAGAAGTGGGATCATTTGTCCGCCAATTTGCCGGATTTGCTGTTCGACATGCTCAACTACTTCCATGTCCTCGTCGTCCAGCAATGAGATCAGAGCTTTTAATTCGTTGTCGCTCATGCTTTTTTGTCACGTTTTAGTATAGCCCTACAATAAAAACTACTTTCGGAAACCTCCTGAATATACTACTTTTGTCTGGTTTAATGGGCTGCTATCCCAAAGTAACAACAAAAATTTCATAAAAAACGGTTTGACTCCCACAGGTAATTCCCCCAAGATTCTGGTAACCGGCGGAGCTGGTTTTATTGGCTCCCACACGGTTGTTTCCCTGGTTGAAGCTGGCTTCGAACCGGTAATCGTCGACGATTTTTCCAATTCTGAACGCTCTGTTCTCGACGGTTTGCGGACCATTCTGGGCCGTGATGTAACGTGCTATACGGCCAACTGTAATGATTCGGCCGCAATGGAAGCTATTTTTCAGAAAGAGGCCGTTATCGGCGTCATTCACTTTGCCGCCTATAAAGCGGTTGGTGAATCGGTTCGGCTGCCCTTGAAGTATTACAGAAACAATCTGGATTCGCTGATACTTCTGCTGGAATTGATGCCTAAATACGGCGTGCATAACCTCGTATTTTCTTCGTCCTGCACGGTGTATGGCCAGCCGGAGCAGTTACCGGTTACCGAGGCAACCCCCCGGCTACCGGCACAGTCACCGTATGGCAATACGAAGGCAATCAGTGAAGACATTATCCGTGATACGGTACAGTCACAAGCACCGATTAAAGCATTAGCACTACGTTATTTTAACCCAATTGGCGCACATCCATCGGCAGCGCTTGGCGAGTTACCACTTGGCGTTCCAGCAAATCTGGTTCCGTTCATTACGCAGACAGCCGCCGGTATTCGTTCCAGCCTGACGGTTTACGGCAATGATTACAATACGCCCGATGGCACCTGCATTCGTGACTATATTCACGTCGTAGATCTGGCCGAAGCGCACGTGCAGGCGTTGCGTAAACTGAACGAACAGAATACCGACTCCAGCTATGATGTCATTAACATCGGAACAGGGCGGGGCGAAACAGTACTGAATATTATCAAAACATTTGAACAGGAAACCGGGGTTAACCTGAATTATACAATCGGGCCTCGTCGGCCGGGCGATGTTGAACAGGTCTATGCCGATGTAACGAAAGCCAATCGGGATCTTAACTGGACAGCGCGTCGTTCGCTGGCAGAATCGTTGCGGGATGCGTGGCGGTGGCAGCAGAAAATCAGTTTAAAATAGTTTTCAGTTTCCCGTTTTCTATAGGCGAAACCCGTAATCGCACTAAGCCTGTTGAAAACTGAAAATTGAAAACTGAAAACTCTATTAAAATGAAACTTCTTATTACGGGCGGTGCCGGATTTATCGGATCGCATGTTGTTCGGCTATTCGTCACGAAATATCCAGAGTATCAAATTTACAATCTCGATAAACTGACTTATGCCGGAAATCTGGCTAACCTGTCGGATATCGAAAACGCACCGAACTATACATTCATTAAGGGTGATATTACCGATGCGAAATTTCTCGAGGATATGTTCGCCGAGATCCCATTTGATGGTGTCATTCACCTCGCGGCCGAATCGCACGTAGATCGCTCCATCACTGACCCAATGGCGTTTGTTATGACCAACGTCGTTGGAACGGTCAATTTGCTGAATACCGCTAAAAACAGCTGGAAAGCCGCATCTGAGAGTTTTGAGGGAAAACGATTCTACCACGTCTCTACGGATGAGGTTTATGGCTCGCTTCACAACCCCGAAGACTTTTTTACCGAACAAACTGCCTATGACCCACAATCGCCCTATTCAGCGTCTAAAGCTGCATCGGACCATTTCGTGCGGGCCTACGGCAACACCTATAAACTACCCGTTGTTTTATCGAACTGTTCGAACAACTACGGCCCGAATCATTTTCCGGAAAAGTTGATCCCACTGATGATTCATAACATTCAGACCAACAAGCCTTTACCCGTCTATGGAAAAGGAGAGAATGTTCGTGACTGGTTGTTTGTCGTAGACCACGCCCGCGCTATCGACGCTGTTTTTCATACAGGCAAATTAGGGGAAACCTACAACATTGGTGGCTTCAACGAGTGGAAAAACATTGATCTCGTCCACCTGTTGTGTTCGATTATGGACCGTAAACTTGGCCGCGAAGTAGGCACATCCGCCAAGCTGATCACGTACGTAACCGACCGGGCCGGACACGATCTGCGTTACGCCATCGACGCCCACAAGATTATGAATGAACTGGGCTGGCAACCCTCTCTTCAATTTGAAGAAGGTCTCGAAAAAACAGTCGACTGGTTCCTGGCTAATCAGGATTGGTTAGATAACGTCACCTCAGGAGCTTACCAGTCTTATTATCAGGGAATGTACGCAAATCGTTAATAGCACGGGTCAGGGAGCATGGAGCAGGGCCTTTTTTAACCCTATATTCCCAGCTCTCTGCCCCGTGCCTCATGCTCTATTATGAAAGGAATTATTCTTGCCGGAGGATCTGGCACCCGTCTTCATCCGCTTACCCTGGCTGTCAGCAAACAGCTTATGCCAGTTTATGATAAGCCGATGATTTATTACCCGCTTTCGATTCTGATGCTAGCGGGTATTCGTGATATTCTAATTATTTCAACGCCACACGATCTGCCCCATTTCGAGAAACTTCTCGGTGATGGAGCCCGTATTGGCTGTCGGTTTAGCTATGCTGTGCAACCCAGCCCCGACGGGTTAGCCCAGGCGTTTATTATCGGTGAAGAGTTTATTGGCGACGATAAAGTTGCGCTGGTTTTAGGCGACAATATTTTCTATGGCTCTGGTTTGTCCAAGCTACTCCAGGCCAATAATGATCCTGATGGTGGTGTAGTTTATGCCTATCAGGTACAGGACCCCGAACGGTATGGCGTTGTTGAATTCGACGATTCGTTCAATGTGCTTTCGATCGAGGAAAAGCCCGAGCAACCAAAATCGAATTACGCCGTTCCGGGTTTGTATTTTTATGACAATGATGTCGTTAATATTGCCAGGAATATTAAACCATCGCCGAGGGGCGAGCTGGAAATCACCGATGTGAACCGGGTTTACCTGGAACAGGGCAAACTAAAAGTCGGCGTATTGGACCGGGGAACGGCCTGGCTCGACACAGGTACATTTGCGTCGTTGATGCAGGCTGGCCAGTTTGTGCAGGTTATTGAAGAACGACAGGGTTTAAAAATAGGCTGTATTGAAGAGATTGCCTACCGCATGAAGTTTATTGACGCTAGTCAGTTAGCAGAAATTGCCAGGCCGTTAGTTAAAAGCGGTTATGGACAGTATCTACTAAACTTACTAAAATAAATACAACGTTATTGTTACCATCAGGATTATAAAAAACGCCGGAATACCGCTCTGGCGTTTTTTTATTGCCGTAATACAAACAAAAACTGACCGTTTAATCAACAAAAATCAGGGAAGGCTGTTCGTATAATGACAAACTGACGTTTTCAACAAGATCGACATTGAAGTTATTTATCTGATTATCAGTCACTTTACCCATTCGCAAGCTAGCCTGTCTAAAGATCGATTGTTGCCATATAAATCAACTTTTACATAGTGATTACTTTGATACTAATTTAACCGAATCTCGTCACAAGCAGGAAGCTTAGGTTATTAAAGTGAGGTACACTGCCTAATCCATAATCTACCAGTAACTTTTAATGGACTTATATCACAATGAAATCGTACACTGACCAGCTCACTAATGAGCTTGAGACATTCCGAACAAAAGTAAACGCCCTTATTTCACAGTTATACCGCAATACGGTTAAGGATCATACCGGCGCGGTAATATCTGAAGTCTTTCTGGCAGATGAGTGGGAATACGAAGGACAGGTTTTTAACGCCCTTACCGAACATGGTATGGCGTATGTAGTTGATCAGGAGATTATTGAAGTATTCAGCTGGAACGATTTAGATACAGAATCCCTGGTTGAAGTCGTACAGATTTTAGAAGACAAGGATTTTGATTTATCTAAAACCATACGTCCGGAACTTGTAAAATAAACGGATACCTGTTCGGAGCGGTGCCAGTGTTTGCCGGCACCGCTCTCGCGTTTATACGAATTGAGGCTCGTACATCAGTGGATTCAGCCAGGCGGAGTAATTATAAAGTGTTACTTATTGAACTGGCTGCCACTTAAGCAGTAAGAGTGATAAGCTATTGGCTTCGGTAGTAAACAATGAGTTCTTGTATATCTTCCGGATCGTGAAAACCCCACAATTCGAGGATTGACAGCCGCACGAAGGGCATAGGGCAACAATAAACGCTAATTTGAACTGCTATGAATCGTAGGACATTCGCCCGAAAAACAATACAAGCCGCTTCGCTCGTTGGATTAACGTCTTCCTTAACGAGCTTCTCGTTCGAAAAGCCTTCCATCCGATTGGGTGGCCCCCTTTTTGACAAGTATGAGCAACCCGATGAGTGGATTGCTGCGCTAAAGAAGCAAGGCTACCGGGCCGCTTATTGCCCGCTAAAGACAGATGCGCCCGCCGATCAAGTCAAAGCATACGAAGGGGCGGCCAAAAAAGCCAATATTCTCATTGCCGAAGTAGGCGCCTGGAGCAATCCGCTTAGCACTGACGCAACTACTGCTCAAACGGCATTAAAAAAATGTGTGGATTCGCTGGCTTTAGCCGAAGCCATCGGTGCCAATTGTTGCGTGAACATCAGTGGCTCCCGGAACCCTGCACAATGGGCTGGCCCTCATAAAGACAATCTTACAGAAGCCACGTTCGAGCAAATTGTCGATATCACACGGAAAATTATTCAGGAGGTAAAGCCTACCCGAACCTATTTTGCCCTAGAGCTAATGCCCTGGAGTTATCCGGACTCCGTCGATTCCTACCTGCGCCTGATCAAAGCAATCAACCAAAAGCAATTTGGCGTTCACCTCGATCCGATGAACATCATCGATAGCCCTCGGGTCTTTTTTAACAATGGGGCGCTGATCAAAGAGTGTTTCAAAAAGCTTGGGCCACACATCCGGAGCTGCCATGGGAAAGACATTATTCTCAAAGAAGATGTTTATACGCCACAACTGGTCGAATGCAGGCCGGGCCTGGGTCATATGGACTACGCTGTTTATCTGACTGAGCTTAGTAAGCTTAACGACATTCCGCTCATGATGGAACACCTGGCAACTTCAGAAGCTTACCAGGAAGCTGCGAAGTATATTCGGTCGGTGGGTGCTAAAGAAGGAATCGATGTTTGATAAGAAACCCTGGAATAATCGGCCAGTCTAAGCGCACAAGTCTAACTAAAACGAGCTGGCTTTCGTCTCAGTAACAGGAATCCGTGCCTGAACCTATGCGTTCAGGCACGGATTCTGGCTATACAGATAGTTCATTTCCGTCTCCTGCCCGTCTGAAATCGATTGGCAGGGCATTACAACTCAGTAAGCAATTCAAACTGTTAGAGACCGACAATATACGCTTCGTGCGTAAAACCCTTTTCTAATCAGGCCAGCCCCGACAACTTTGCCTTATCAATGTCAATACATGACAGCAGAACAATCAACATACGGCCAACATAGTGAGCCTCCGTTTTCTCAAGTAATTATTTTTCTATAGGGGGAACCAGCATCTCAGTAGTCATAGCCGTACTGGAATCCAGTAAACAACATCATGAAGGCTAGTAAACTACTCTCAATATCGGATGATAATCCCTGCCAAATCATACACGTTCAGCGCAGATCAATCCATTTTCTCGTTCAGATTCGTCAGATTCTGTTTCTTATAGCCCTGTTTGGATGTCTAGCTACCTTCGGACAAACACCTACTAGTCAGGCGGTTATTTCCGGAAGAATAACCGACCTGAGTTTGGGGCAAGGGATTGCATTTGCTTCAATAGCCGTAAAAGGGAAACCCATTGGTACGCAGGCCGATGCCGATGGCCGTTATAAACTTCAAGTACGACAACCCGTTGATTCGATTCTGGTAACGGCACTCGGCTACCAGACAGTACACGTCGCTGTTACTGCGCAAACCGTTGATGTAGCATTAAAACCAGCTGCATCGTTGCTCAATGAAGTAGTGGTTCATGCCGGTGAAAACCCCGCGTTTCGTATCCTGAGAGAAATAAATGCTCACCGAAAACAGAACGATTTCCGGCAGTTGAGCGGCTACGACTATGAAGCCTACAGCCAGCTCGCCATTACGATCAACCAACTATCCGAACGCTTCCGGCAACGGAAGCCAGTGCGGGCAATCCTGAGCGCGCTGGAAGAGAAACAGGGCGGAAAACCCGCCACGGTATTACCCGTCTTTTTTTCTGAAACTGTTTCGCACATCTATGCCCGGCGTAATCCGCAGCATACGAAAGAGCAGATTCTAAAAACGAACATCAGCAGCGTTGGCATTACCGACGATAGTTTCGTAGCGATGTTTACCGGCGCAGGCTTCAATACGCTTAATTTCTACCAAAATCAGGTTATTCTGTTCAAAAAAGAGTTCATTTCGCCACTGGCCGAAGGGGGACGCTCAGCGTATACCTACTTCCTGGCCGACACAACACAAATTGGTCAGCACACTTGCTATGGCATTGATTTTGACCCTAAGAACGAACGAGATCTGGTTTTTAAGGGGCGAATGTGGATTGATAAACGCAGTTACGCCCTGGTTCGGATCGAAGCCCAGGTTGGAACTGCAGCCAACATCAATTTCATCCGTCAAATTGATATCGATCAAACCTACGAACTAGCCAATGACTCGGGTAATGCCTGGCTACCCGAAACAACACACTTAACAGTTAGTGTCGGTGAAGTAGTTAAGCATACATTTGGTGCTACGGTCGATTACACGACCTCGGTTCGGCAACCACTGGTTGGCCAGCCGAAATCGGTTGATTTTTTTAATGTAGACATTGATCTGGCCGAAGACCGCGAGCAATCCACACCCGATTACTGGCAGGCTCAGCGCCTGCAATCAAGTCAATCGCACACCTACGATCAGACTCGCGCTATGCTGGATACCGTCCGTAGCCTGCCTGTTGTGAAATCATATACCAGAGCTGCTCAGTTTGTGCTCAATGGCGGGTATCTGCCACTCGTACGAGGGGTCGATGTCGGTTCGGCATTTTCCATGTGGGCGTATAACCGCGTTGAAGGACATCGGTTTCGGATGGGCTTACAAACCAATAATACCTTTAGCCGTACGTGGCAGCTTTCGGCTTACGGGGCTTATGGAACGCGTGATCGGGTATGGAAAACCGGCGCTGAAGTCAATTTTATTCCTAAACGACAGCCATTGACGCTCATTACGCTACGCCATAGCTATGATCTGGAACAGTTGGGTTTTCGGATAGAAGATGTAGCCGATAACTCGTTTTTCCGGATAAACAGCCGGTTCGGGCGTTATCCACAAGCCTATTATCAACGCGAAATGTCACTAACAGCCCAGCGCGATTTAGGAACAAATTTTACGCAAACGGTCGGTGCTCGATCTCGGTCTATGAATCTGTTATTCCCCTTCGCGATTAATCAGACCAGTGAATCAGCACCTTTAGCAACGGCTATGACAGATCTTCGGAGTTCGGAATTATTTCTGGAAACTCGCTATGCACCAGGTCGGTTACCTGCCCGGCGTGTTACAAACCGCCGAATTCGTCGTCGCCCGACCGAAACGGCGCCCATTGTGACCTTACGCTATACGCTGGGTACTGCTTCATTTCAGAGCCGTACCTTTAGCGGTTACCATAAGCTGCAAATGCAGGTTGACCACACCCTTCGCTGGGGTCTTTTCGGGCGCACGCAATACACGATCAAGGCCGGATATAGCCCCTCAACCATTCCCTATCTGTTGCTTCAGGTACATTTAGGGAACCAAACGCCGTTTTATAATAAGAACGCCTTTAACCTGATGAACTACGCAGAGTTTGTCAGTGACCGCTATGTATCGGTTGCCGTTGAGCACAAGTTTGAAGGATTACTGACTAATCGTCTACCCATAATCCGGCGTTGGGGGTGGCGCACATTTATGACGGGCAACGTGCTGTGGGGGCAATTGAGTGAGGCTAATTACAAGCTGATAGCCACGCAGGATAGTAAGGGTAAGCGGCTTCCGCCAGTTCACTCATTGCAGCAAACGCCTTATGTGGAAGTAGGGTATGGCTTCGAGAATATCCTGAAATCCTTACGTATCGAAGCGTTGCACCGGCTGACCTATCGGCAAAACCCGAATGTAACGCCGTTTGCTATCAAAGTATCGTTTCAACTTGGTTTATAAACGATTTTGGGATATGATACACCTCTTCGTGCTGTACTGCGATGATTACATTAACACTATACACCATGAAAAAAGTACATTCCTGGATACTCGTAACTACCCTTTTTCTGGCCGGATACTTACCCGCAAAGGCTTTAAGCGATTCATTTCCACAACCTCATCGTTCAGCTAACCATCTGTTTTATATTCAGCGAAGTAAAGACAATAACACTATTGTCTACGAGGCCAATCTGTCCGCCAATAAAAAGCTCGACCCGAACAAACCACTACAAGTCTACTGGATTCGCTACGCCGAAAAGGGGCAGCGGGAAGACTTGTCTCCTATTCAATGGCAGATGGCCTATGGCTATACGCATAAACCGTCAACCGCTGGACCAGATGCTTACGATATCAATCTGAATGCGTTTCGTAAACATCCGCTCCAGGTTATTCGACATCAGGGCAAGCCCATTGCGATGACACTAATTAATGGTGAGCGAGCACGTTTACAAAAAGTATTTGTCCAACTTGACCCTAAGTCGCGCCTGGTTCCGCATGTTCAATATATAGAGATATTTGGTGTTGATCTGGATAAAGGGAAACCGGTTTATGAACGCATCATACCCTGACATTTTTATGCAGGATGCTTCATAAAAGCAATGACCAGCCTCTCCTCAGAGGCTGGTCATTGCTTTTATAGGATTAATAGTTTGAAGCTTAATTGATTGCGACAAGGCGGCTGGGGGCGCTAGGTTGTTGGGTCGATAATGTGACAACTTGCGTAGACGTTTCTACGCCATTTGTCACTTCTACCCGGTAAGCGCCGTCCTGTAGTTCATTCAGATTTAAGCGGATGCGTGACGTTTTTTCATTCTTGCCAACGCGTTGGTAGAACAAGACTTTTCCATCGGCATTCTTCAGCCGAATATCGACGGCACCGCCTGTTTCTTTATCAAGAGCAATCTGTAGTTTTCCTTCCATGGTCGAGTAAATACCGGTTTTATAAGCTGCCACGGCCGCTGGACGACTACCAGGATTTACGTCGGCCAATGAAGCAGAAAAAGTAACTAAGCTTAACGTGAAAGCAACGAGCAGAGGTTTGATGAGCGTTTTCATGATTTATGTGTTTTTTGTTTCAGTTTTAAATCTAGTCGGGTTATTCCCGATTGGTGAAACAAAGATATAGGCACTAGATGGTACTATGCATTACAAACTACCGGAACGGTTTAACGACTTGATGAATGGTGGGAAAGCAAGGATGACTGAGCGAACGGCCGTTTTGACGCTATATTAAGGATTATCCGGAAAGCGAGGAGGGAAATCGTGCTTGGCGTCAAGCGCCAATACTATGGTACTGAAACCTACATTGGGCAGAGAGTACACATAGCTCAGGGAATCATAAAACTGCTCTTGCTAAATACCGTTGTTGGTCGAGGACCGACTCAACAACGCAAACTGCGCTGGCAATAGGTTAATTGGAAGAAGGTATTGAATCAACTGAAAAAATAGAGGCTACCTGTTCATTGCCATATAGAATTTCCTGTCGCTGATCAAAAGAGCTCAACGCCAGAATCAAAATAAAGCCTGGTAGCAGGATTAGCATAGTAACCAGTACCAAGGCACCAAATAAAATGGCAAGAGCAATGCGCATGCCCTGTACAAAGAGAGAAACCGAATAGGCTGCTTTCATCTGATGAAATGAAAGTTTAGTGTAAACTATTTAGTAGGGTTACATTAAAAAAGTAAAATCAACCAGCAATAAAAATATCAACCTTTTTCAGCAATCTCTATACAAACCCTGGAAAGAACTTAAAAACTATTTCAACATTATCAGGATATACACTGGTCAGAAAATTCAATTGATAAGAAGGCTCGATCACTGTCATTACAATAAGCCCAATTTACAAATATCATATCTGATTTTCACAGAAAGTGGGGTGGTCTGCTAATCTACTTTCCTCAAAAAAAATATTTTCATGCATTTATCAATCTTTGTGATCAGTACTGGCAGGGAACGCCTTTTTAACCATAAAATCAGGCATGATAGCTTATTAATCAGCCAAATAACGACCCTGAATCTGGATAGCATCAACGACATATTGCTAACCAGAGCTGGGTTAAGCTAATCGGCCATTTTTGTCTCTTTCAGTTGGGTTTGACCCCTCAAAGACTGTCTGAGCGATTGACTCTCGTCCGTTCGTCGGTAAGAAACCGGTGTCTATCCGATTGATTCCCCCCTTCATCCACTTTTGTTTTCGGGCGTCAAGACTGCGTTACACCTTTGTAGTGTCCAAGAACATTTCTATGAAAACGCACACTTTACTACTTATCACAACTTTACTTGCTGCCAGTTTACTAACACCTGCCTGGGCTCAGTTTCCGACGATGGGTGGCTCCTCTCAAACAAAGGCATTGCCTGGTACTGCGGGTGACCAAAGTCCCAAAGGTAGTGCTAAACTTACTGGCTCCGTCATGGATTCAGCGCAAGCGAAAGCTGTCGAATTCGCTAGTATTGCCCTTTATAATAAAACCACAGGCAAAGCCATAGATGGTACGGTAGCCGATGAAAAAGGCAAATTCGCCCTGGCAAAGCTGGTAGCAGGTGACTACAGAGTGCTGGTCAGCTTTGTCGGTTTCCGCAATAAAACGATAGAGAATGTTACATTAGCCAACGGTCAAACCCTGGATTTAGGAACGATTCAACTTAGCTCCAGTGTAAAAACGCTTGCCGAAGTAACAGTAACTGGTCAGGCCGCGCTGATTGAAGAAAAAGTTGACCGACTGGTGTACAATGCCGATAAAGACATTACAGCCAAAGGTGGCGACGCTACCGATATCCTACGAAAAGTGCCTCTGCTCACAGTGGACCTGGACGGTAACGTATCGTTACGCGGCAGCTCTAACATTCGGGTGTTGATCAATAACAAGCCCAGCACGATCGTTGCCAGCAGTGTAGCTGATGCACTCAAGCAAATCCCTGCCGACCAGATCAAAACGGTAGAAGTCATTACCAGTCCGTCGGCTAAATATGATGCGGAAGGTTCGGGCGGCATTATCAATATCATCACGAAAAAGAACAGCCTGCAAGGTCTGAACCTTAACGTTGATTCGGGCGTGGGTAACCGTGGGTCTATGCTGTCGCTGAATGGCAGCTACCGCAAAGGAAAGGCAGGCTTTACGCTGGGCGGCTTTGGCCGAGCCATGTATAACACCATTACCAAAACCAACCTCGACCAGACCAGCCAGGTTAACAACGTTTCGACGCTAACCCGCCAGACCGGCGATGGAACAAGTCAGGGATTGTTTGGCCAATACAACCTGGGATTTGACTATGATCTGGCTAAAAATCAAAGTCTGACAGCAGGAATTCGTTATGGCGTGCGCAACATGATCAGCCAGCAGGATTTGGTCACCCAGCTTTTTACGAACGGCACACTCGGCTCGACTTCTAATCGAAACGTAGATTCAAAAAATCTCTCGGGAACGGTGGATGCCAATGTCGATTACCTGCATACATTTAAGCCTCAGCAGGAGTGGAGCATTTCGACCCTTTACAGCCGTAATGATCTGACCAATAACTTCGACGCTGATTTGCTCAATGGCTCCGGTGAGCTGACCGGTCGTCAACAGAACCTGAATAAGAACGTCAATCAGGAATTCACCTTACAGACCGATTACCAGACACCGATCAAGAAAAATCAGCTGATTGAGTTTGGCGCAAAAGGTATAATCCGGCAGGTCAACAGCGATTATCGCTACCTATTAGCTGGTCCTACGGGTAATTTCACTACCGAAAACAATGGTACGCTGGGCGAATTGCTTTACCACCAGAACATTGCAGCCGGTTATACATCGTATACCTACACCACCAAGCAACGCTATACGTTCAAAGGAGGACTTCGCTATGAGCATACCTTTATCGACGCCAGTACTAAAGAAGGAGGAACGCTCGGCATTGGCAATTATGGCGTATTAGTACCCAGTATCAACGCGTCAAAAACCATTAAAGGTACTACAGTAAAACTAGGGTATAACCGTCGGATCCAACGACCTGGCCTTCAGCAGTTAAACCCTAATTTCAATGCCGCCAACCCGCAGAACATTACGGTTGGTAATCCAACCTTACGACCCGAACTGACCAACAATTTTGAGTTGGGATTAAGTAAAACGATCAAGAAAACGTTCATCAATGCTACTTTCTTTGGGCGCGTAACAAACAATGCCATCACACAGGTAAGACAGCCTTCCGACACGCTGGCAGGAGCCATCATCACTAGTTATCAGAACATTGGCCGTCAGTATACGTATGGCACCAACACGTTTGCCAATGTAGCCGTAACCTCAAAAATTAACGTTGGGGTATTTTTAAATATATTCTACAGCAGCCTGAGTGGCCAGACATTGGGTAGCGACGGAGCATCGACAGAGTTTACCAACACAGGTTTTAACGTTGGCGGTGGTACGTTTGCTTCGGCACAGTTCAAAAATGGATGGGGAGCGCAGGCATTCGGATTTATGCAGGGATCGCAGGTGCAGTTGCAGGGACGGCAGGGAGGCTTTGGTTTCTATACCATCGGCGTCAAGAAAGATTTCAGCAATAAGAAAGGTAGCGTAGGTATTGCGGCCGAAAATTTCCTCTCGAACCGGTTCAATATTCATACCGTACTCAATTCACCGCAATTCAATCAGGTAAACGACGTGTACCTCTACAACCGGGGCATTCGCCTGACGTTTACCTACAAAATTGGTAAGATGACGATGGATGCCCCACGTAAAAAAGCCAAATCAGTAAACAATGATGATGTAAAAAGTGATGGAAGCGGGCAGGCTCCAGCGGGTGGAAGCCCCACCGGCGGTGGAACGCCCCGGCAATAGGTCATAACCGGCTATGATAGGCTCATGCCTATCATAGCCGGTCAGCATCAGCCACTTATACATCGGCCTTTGGTAAATATCCATTATCAACATACCTTACCTCATCAATTAAATAAAATTACGTTTGCCTAATGAAAACTAACAAACTTCTGGCCGTTGCCATGGCCGCCTTCGTCTCAGTCAGCACATATGCCCAAACGGTGGACGAAATTGTAGACAAACATATTGCTGCGCTGGGCGGTATCGATAAATTGAAAGGCGTCACTACCCTGGTTACAGAACGCTCGATTTCTGTTCAGGGAATGGAAATTCCCAGCAAAACGACGGTATCTGTAGGAAAAGCATTGCGAACAGAATCGTCGGTGATGGGCAATTCCATGATCCAGGTTGTAGAAGGCACCACGGGCTGGATGATCCGCCCAGCCATGATGCAGGGCACGGGTGAGCCCGAAGATATGCCCGCAGAGCAGGTTAAGCAACAACTAAGCCAGCTCGATCCATTTGGACCACTGGTTAATTATAAAGATAAAGGCAACAAGATCGAACTGGTTGGCAAAGAGAAAGTAGACGGCAAAGATGCCTATCATCTGAAAGTGACCACCAAAGAAGGCCAGGCAATCGATGAGTTTATTGATGCCACTACCTATCTGGTCAGCAAAGTAAAATCGACGATGAACGGTCAGGATGGCGAAATTTCTTTTTCTGACTATAAAGATGTTGACGGTATTAAATTCGCCAACACCATGGAAATAAGCAATCCACAGATGGGTACGCTCACCATGGTTACCAACAAAATCCTGGTGAACAATAAGATAGACGACTCTATTTTCAAGAAACCCGCGAAGTAAGTACTAGCTCCTATCACCTGTTTCTGTCCAGGCTGCTTTCTAGAAAGCGGCCTGGACTTTTTTGTGTAGATCGTATTAGGTAAAAAAGACTATGTCTTGCCTGATTTTGTGGCAGCACATGCTTTTCTGGCTTCATAGGTGTGAGATGGTCGGGTTTAGCGGCATACTGAACTTACAAGTTTTGACCACTAGAGATAAAAAATAACTCCTATTTTTTATCCCCGTTTTTAATAAGAACGTTAACTTGCTGTCTAAGCTCCTCATTCTCTTTTTTAAGTTCAATCATATATAGCGTCAATTCTTCTATTTTCTCTAGGAGTTTAGCATCGGTCTTGTGCAAGTCATTGCCTGACTCGACCATTTCTTTAGCAGAAGGAACCCCAGGAAGGTGTTGATTGATCTTTATATATCGTTCAACTTCGTCTAAGGATTGTAAGTCATAGCCTTTATGAAAAACCTTATCGCTCCAGTCAGCAGTATTTTTTACGGCTACCTTAATTTTTTCAGTTAAAATTCCATCTTCAACATACAACTTATACCCCACAGGTCTCTTATTAACCTCATGGCCAATAATCACTCCACCTGAATTAACATTCTGTAAATAATCTCCATTAGCTTGCCATAATTCTACTTCCGCTCCCTCGCGTGCCGAACTATTTAAGCTACCCAGTATAATATCACCTTGTGTATTAACAGTTAGAAACTTGTATTGATTAGTTGCACTGGCGGGGGAATTACTGGTTAGATTCGTCAATCGTATACCTGACTGATTGGCTGTTCCTTGAGTGATCTCCAACCGACTGTTAGGAGCACTTGTCCCAATGCCTACATTAACTCCTGTACTCCCCAACACAATCGAATTACTTTGGCTAACGATGGCATTGGCACCAATAGCTGCAGCATTACTCACTACCGTGGCGGCAGCATTAACCCCTGCTCCATAGCCGATGAAGACATTATTAATCCCCGAATTGTTACCTACGTAGCCCGCATTTTGCCCCAAATAAGTGTTCTGTCTACCGGTAGTGTTTCCATAACCTGCACCGCCCCCTAGAAATGTGTTACTTCCCCCCGTCGTTGTATTTTGGCCCGCTCGAATCCCTACAAAGGCGTTGCCTGTGCCCGTAGTGTTAGCATAACCCGCGTAAGTACCCACAAAAGCGTTGCCTGTACCCGTGGTGTTAAAAGTGCCTGCAGCATGGCCAATAAACGCATTATCACTGCCCGTTGTGTTGGACAGACCAGCGTAGGTACCGATAAACGCATTATCAATACCTATCGTATTTGTATACCCTGCCTGGTAGCCAATAAACGCATTATTGGCTCCTGTACTATTAGACAGTCCCGCACCAAAACCAATAAATGCATTATTCCCACCTGTTGTGTTAGAATATCCTGCTTGATAACCGATAAAGGCGTTACCATTGCCTGTAGTGGTATTTTGACCAGAAAGGCTTCCAAGAAAGACATTTGCTTGTCCGGAGGTAGAATTTCGACCAGCATTGTACCCCACAAATACATTGTTAATACCAGTAGTATTCTGAGCTCCTGCCAGATTGCCTAAAAATGCATTCTGATTCGTAAATTGAATATTATTTTGTGCATAGAATTCTTTGATATCCCCCAGAAGCAAGCTCGCAGCAAGAAAAGTAGAGTATAAGTATTTAGTATCCATATTCATAGAATAGTCTAAACTAGCTTATCAAATTTAAGCTAATATCTAACAAAATGTCTAGATGCGGGACGAATTATAGCCAGTGGCCCATAGCTTCAGTAAGGATTATCAATTTTTTGTCTTTGCCAAGCCTAACAAATGCTGCATCTGTTTGACTTGAGCTGATAACTGATCATAAGCAGCCGTAGTCGCCTTCAGTTTTGCTTTAAGATTTTCTACTTCCGTGTTAAGTTCCTTAACGGACTGAACCAAAGGGATTACAAACAATGTATAACCCAGCGTATAATATTGGCCATCTGCCTGTTGGGAAACCCCTTCAAAATCATAGCCTATTTCTTTTGCTGCCGCTTCAACATCTTGTGCAGCAAAACCGCTATGAAGTATCTTATCTTCTTTAACAGTAGCCAATGGATAGCCTAACAGTCTAGCCTCCTTGGCCTTGTCAATATTATAAGTAATAGGAGTAAGCTTTGTGATGAAACTTAGACCCGGTACATTATCCCTGATATTTTCTTTAATACGTACATCTGAAAGCGAAGTAATGGTCTGCACATTACACCGCAAGGCTGTAATATTATTATCACCGAGCACAATTTGATTGCTGGCACTAACTATAGCATTAGCTCCAATAGCCGTTGTATTGGTTAGTCCTCCATTGGCAACCAGAGGCCCTGCGTTATAACCCAGTGCAGTATTATAACTACCGATAGTATTGTATTGCAAGGAAAGTAACCCAGACGCGGTGTTATTTTGACCAGTTGTATTAAGTCTTAGTGCAAGATTGCCCGAGGCTACATTACCAATGCCATTAGTATTACTTGTCATAGAAGCAGTTCCTAAAGCTACATTGTCATGGCCATCAACGTTTGCACTTAACGCATCTTCCCCTACTCCAATATTAGCATAGCCTGTTGTATTAGTAGCCAAAGCATTATGTCCAAGGGCTGAATTGCCGTTGGCGGAAGTATTATTCTGTAAGGCCCCAGCTCCTGAGGCTGTATTATAATTGCCAGTGGTATTTTGTTTTAAGGCGCCAGCCCCAAAGCCAGCATTAGTACTACCCGTCGTATTGTTTTGTAAAGCAGTACTCCCGAAGGCCGCGTTATCGTTACCAACTGTGTTAGCCAGTAAAGCAATTGTTCCTGATGCCGTATTTCCTGACCCAGAGCTATTGTTGTGTAAAGCTTGAAAACCCGAAGCCGTATTATAACCGCCAGTAGTATTATAATATAGTGTGTAAGCTCCTGATGCCGTATTTCCCTGACCAGTTGTGCTAGTACTTAATGCTGAATAGCCTAAGCCAACATTGAACAGTGTAGGATCAATTCTTCCCGCATTTTGATTATTCACTCTAAACCATAATGAAACATTGTCCGTTGTACCGAGGAAATTTGTATTACTTACAGTTCCCGCATTGCCCGTCAGACTCCAGGCCCCAGAAGAGGAGCTACTTGTACCTGTGATACCACCTGGTGTCCAAATAGGGCTCGTTGTTGTCCCGGTATTTACTTCAATCTGTTTAGTATTAGTATTAAAAATAAGTAGACCCGTTGCTGGATTCTGAATTTGGTTTCGCTGATTCGCTGTTAGAGTAGGAACCAGCAAGCCCCTGTAGGGATTACCCGATGAGTAAGGACCTGACTTAATTTCTAAGGTCACGGATCCATCAATTGCGCCCGTACCAGGACCTATACGAACTTGAGCAAATGTATTTCCCTTTGTCATACTTAACCATATTAAAAGGAAAACTGCCCACATTTGTAAAACTGAATTTTTCATAATCGTAGAAAAATTTACAAAAAAGAATGGATATCAGTTATAATTAACCTGAATCACAAATGTTTTCGCCTAGGAAATATATTTGATCAATTTTAACATGCTATTACCTTCTGAGTCTATAAAATAGCAACATAAAACGAGCCACTGCCTAGCTTCTGAAGAGGCCGCTAACTTAACAATCAACGAAGAGTACAACATAGCAGCTTTCACTCCAGAATCTAAAACCAAACGGCTCTTGTACGTGTTTTTGTTGGAGCCCTCATGGTGTTTCCTTCCCGAACTATCGCGGGTGTAAATCATTGTCGATGCCCTGAACACCCATAATCAGCTTACTCGCTAGATCGCAGAACGAGTATCGGTGTAGTACCCCAGGTTCGAATTATAACGATGAAACGAGTCGATATTGACCTGACGAGGTTTATACTTTTTTGACCTTGAGAATTACTCGATGAAGTTATTTATCTAAGGGACTAAAACAACATGTCTGCTTGCTGGATATTGAACAATATTGTCTGTCTATCTTAATCAACAAAGATGAATTTTTTAGCTAAAATACTACATATTAGGCTATTATAACCTTTCTATTCTGTATATGTCTGATTTCCGCAACCAGTATCGCTTTATCGATTCTCGACCGAATAATGATATACAAGTCACGTTCTAACTGAAGATAACGGAACGGACAAATCCAGATTTGGTGGCTGTATACTGGTTTCTTATGCCGTTCCAAAAGGAGAGAATACGGCCTGCGCTACAAATGAGCCTTATTTCATATCTGGCTTAAATATACTCATTGGTACGGGCATCGTATCGGCCTATGGCGACATGAACAACATCTATATGGCTATGAACCGGGGAGCATTTGACTTTGTTACTAAACCCATTAATTTCACTGACCTTAGCTTACCATTGAAAAATCAGCCGGGAGATTGATGGCAATCACCAATTTATCAATCAATAACTTTGGTCGTCAATTCCGGCTTTTGCGAGCAACACAATTTCTGCAAGGAGGCCACAACATATCCGAAACAGCTTGCTTGGTAGGATACGAGAGCCCAACTCATTTTGCAGTTGTTTTTAAAGAGTTTTTCCACAAGAATCCTTCTGAATTTATCAAAAGCTAAAGGAGTAATCCTCTTGCCGATGTTTTGCCGGACAGTAAGGCCGTTTTCCGTAAAGTTGCCGGTACAAGTGGTATATCGAGTCTGGCGACTGCCAAGGAGCAGTTACTTTACGAAGTTATTGACTGCCCCCCAGACGTAGTGGCCAATTTTACGCAGCACAACCAAACTTCCGATTCGGCTATAGTCCTCGCATACAAATTTTAATAGTCGTTACTGGCAAATGGCCGCATGCAATATGATTATTTCTAATAATTTTATGGAAATTATAATTTACTTTAAGCCATTTAAATCGTTACGCCTGATCAATTGAGTATCGACCGGCAATCTGACTTACTGCTCTGGAACGCCCTAAAACAGGACGATCAGCATGCTTTTGCCGAGTTATACCAACGCTATCACCGTATCTTATACAGCTATGGGTACAGGGTAATTCCCAACGCAGCTTCGGTAGAAGATGCCATTCAGGATTTGTTTGTCGATATATGGCGGATGCGTCATTCTCTTTCTCTTGTCGATTCTGTCAAATTTTATTTATTCCGTTCGCTTCGCCGAAAGATCTTCCATCTCAACGAACGCGAAAAACGTACCGATTCAGCTATTGCCTTCGCCACCGAAACCGAATTCGCCCAATCATCTGAACAGTTAATGGCCGATCGGGAACAGGAACATCAGCTCACACAACGACTAGCGCAACTGGTTGCCCAATTACCCCAACGCCAGTTGGAAGTGGTAACCCTTCGCTTCTATCAAAACTTCAAAACCGACGAAATAGCCGCGATTATGGGTATTACCGAAAAGTCGGTTCGCAACACGCTTCACAAAGCACTCACTCACCTGCGCGAGCAGGCCGCCTATCTGGCTCCCTTACTGGGCTTACTCCTACTTTGGGTATTGGCATAGCTTTTCCCATCTTTTTTCTCAGACGTAATTTTTTTTCAAAACCGAGGGGACACTTTGGCGATTCCGCTCTCTTGTCTATAAACGTGTACTATTTCGCCATTTTGTTGCCCGATTACAATGCACAATTACTACGACTATACAGAAGAAGACCTGGCTCAGGATGATTTCTTTCGAAGATGGTTTCAGCAGCCTGATAGCGAAACGAATGCATTCTGGACGGACTTCATGACGCAATATCCCGAAAAGCAATCGGTTGTTGTTGCGGCCAGAGCGCTGTTGAAAGCCGTAGAGCAGGTGCAGGTTTTGCCTACGCAGGCACAGGGTAACCAGATTTGGGCGAAGATTCAGCAACAGATTCAGGATGATGCAACCGAATTAGTAGATGAGCCTCAAGTCCATCGAATTGGCTACTGGCGACAATGGGCTGCTGCGGCCGCTATTCTTCTGTTAGTTGGTTTCGGCTGGTGGTTTGCAAGGCGCCCCGAAACGATTGAAAAAACAATGGGTTATATACAGCCCAAATCTCAAACAGAAGCGGAGTGGATTGACAAAGTCAACGAAACGAATCATACACTCTCCATTAAGCTGAGTGATGGCAGTCAGGTCGTTTTACAGCCCCAAAGCCGGGTAAATTACCCGAAGACGTTTTCGGCCGATAAGCGCGAAATCAGGCTTGAGGGAGAAGGTTTTTTTGAGGTCACCAAAAATTCCAGACAACCGTTTATGGTTTATGCGAACGGACTGATCACGCAGGTGGTCGGCACGAGTTTTACCATTAAAGCCTTCCCAAAAATGGCGAAGATAACGGTAGCGGTTCATACGGGAAAAGTTGCGGTTTTTACGGCAAAAGCCCTTCATAAATCGCAGGAAGATCAGCAACGGATCGCCGGTATGCTCTTGTTGACGCCTAACCAGCAAGCGATATTCGATAAAGGCAGCGAACGGTTAACGGCTCGCTTAGTCGATGAGCCAACACTGGTCAAAAAGCCCGAAACCAAACAGTATTTCGTATTTGAGAACACGGCTGTTTCCGATGTATTTCACAAGCTGGAAGAGTCGTATGGCATATCCATCCAGTATGATCCAGCCATCTTCGAGAAATGCAGCCTGACGGCTCCGTTGGGTAATGAACCGCTCTTTCGGAAGCTGGATATTATTTGTCAGACGATTGGGGCCACCTATGAAGTCTGGGGAACGAAGGTCATTATTTCCGGGCCGGGTTGCCAGCCAAAATCCTAAATCAATCTTTTTTTGACCCCCCTAAACCCTGACTGGATGATAAAATCTGAACCTGACTGCTAAAAAAGAACCGGATCAGCGGGCTAACCATGTTGCAACCATGATTGTCCCGAGATCCGGCCTCAGTAACGTTCCCTCTCCATTTTTCCGGCTTTGCAACTCCCCTGAAAAAGGCGGGGACGGGATTGTTTTTGCCCATTGTTTCCAAAAATCTATTGACAAAAACCAGGCTAAAAGTATGAAAAAACTTGGGAAGTTATTTACCCTTACTACAATCATGAAGATTACTTGTGTACAGTTGATACTGGCTGTAGTCTTTGCGGGCTTAACGATGGCTCGAAACGGAATGGCACAGGATTTATTGAATCGGCAGGTATCGGTTCAATTCGATCATAAGGACTTGAAAACCGTGCTCCGTCGCATCGAAAAAGCGGCTAATGTGAAGTTCACCTACGTTCCTCAACTGATCGAAACGGAGAACAAAGTGTCGATTCGGGCCACAAATGACCGGCTCGAAGTGGTGCTCGACCGGCTGCTGAAACCGCTGAATATCAGCTATCAGATTTCGGGAAATTATATTGTGCTACGAAGAGAAACATCGCGGGTAGACAATACACCCGTTCCAACCGAATCGCTTCGGGTCGATGATCTGATCGTTACGGGTACTATTACCGACGAAAAAGGAGTCACGTTGCCGGGCGTCAGTGTACTGCTGAAAGGCACGCAGCGTGGTACCGTCACCGATGGCAATGGCGCATTTCGATTGGCAGTGCCTACGAATTCGGCGATACTGGTGTTCAGCTTTGTTGGCTATGTACCTCAGGAAGTGGCTATTGGAAATCGCACCTCCTTCGATATACAGCTGGCACTCGACAACAAGGCATTGGGCGAAGTGGTTGTCGTAGGGTACGGTACCCGCACGAAAACTTCTTTAACCGGCTCCATTGCATCAATCAAAGCCGACGAGTTGAAAGTCACGCCAGTCGCTAATTTGGCCCAGGGAATTCAGGGGCGCGTGAGTGGCTTGGACATGCGCCAGAACTCAGGTACACCGGGGGGCAATATCAGCGTACGTATTCGGGGTACCAATTCCATCAACGGAACATCCGAGCCGCTTTATGTGATCGATGGCATTCAGATATCGGCTACCTCGGCGGTCAATGCCGCCAATCCACTTTCTCAGATAAATCCCTCTGATATTGAGTCGGTAGAGGTGTTGAAGGATGCGTCGGCGACGGCCATTTACGGGGCCAGGGCAGCAAATGGTGTCGTGCTGATTACCACCAAACGAGGCAAAGACGGTGTCACCAATGTGTCTTACGATGCCTATGTGGGCCAGCAGGAAACCACCCGAAAATTGGGCATTTTGAATGCTACGCAATTCGCCCAGCTGGAAAACGATACGTATAGCCCTACCGTCATCTATCCAAATCCAGGCAGTGCCGGTCAGGGGACTAATTATCTGGACTTGATTTTTCGGAAAGCGTTAATTCAAAATCATCAGCTCTCGGTCACCAGTGGTAACAACAAGACACAAATTGCGGTGGGCGCTAACTATTTCAGTCAGGATGGTATCATTAAAAATACTGATTATAAACGGTATGCCTTCCGAGCGAATATCGACCATCGCATTAGTGACCGAATCAAAGTGGGCACCAGCCTGTATTACACTGTCACGGATGAAGATCGGCTCAATGCAGGTGGAACGGGCGTGAACGTAACCAGTGCCCGCGAAGGAATTCTGGGCCGGGCGGTGGCCGCTCCTCCTACCCTGCTCCCGTTCCGACCTGATGGTAGCGTGTACTCCTTTGCGGATCAGTTTAATGGTCGCTATCGGGAAACAGTCAATCCAATGGGGGAACTGGCCAAGAAGAACTATACGAATAGCAACCGGCTTCTGGGCAACTTATACCTCGACATAACGCTTACCAAAGGGCTAACCTACCGGGCCAGCTTCAACGCCGACCTGACTTCCAGTTTACAGGAGTTGTACTCGCCCCGCTCCATTGTCGATTCGATTTCGCTTGGGAATGCCAGCGCCGTTAATGGAAGTGCCAGCAACAACAGCGCTTATGTAAAAACCCTCTTGCACGAGAGCATTCTGACCTATAAGAACGTGTTCGGCCAGCATCATGCGATCAATGCGACGGTGGTGTATGGAACTCAGTCAGAGATACTTCAGAACAATAACCAGACGGCTTCCGGCTTTGGGAATGATTTTACCGAGAACTGGTCAACGTCAAACGCTACCGTGTATGCACTGTCGAGTTTCCGAAACAAAAGCAATCTGGTTTCCTATCTGGGCCGGATTGGCTATGGCTATAAAGACCGGTATTTTCTGGATTTGACCGCTCGGGTCGATGGGTCGAGCAAATTCGGAGCGAACAATAAATACGGATTTTTTCCGGCTATATCGGGTGCCTGGCGAATCATCGAAGAGGATTTTATGAAGCCCGTAACCTTTATCACCGACCTGAAGCTTCGGGCCAGTTATGGAATTACCGGAAATGCGGGAGCCATCGGGCCTTATCAGTCGTTGGCCACGGTGAGCGGACAAGGTTATAATTACAACTTCAATAATACCGTACTGACGGGTATCAACCCAAGTGGCATTGCCAATCCTGACCTAAAATGGGAACAGGCTACCCAGCTCGATATTGGCCTAGACCTGGCTTTTCTGAATAATCGACTGACCGTTGTGGCTGATTATTACCACAAACGCACCGATAACTTACTCTTTACTAAAGCCGTACCGATGTCATCGGGTTATACGACCATAACGGGAAACTACGGCTCTATTGAAAACAAGGGTATTGAATTGGGAGTTAGCGCCAAAATTTTAACCGGTACTGTCAAGTGGGAAGCCTCGGGAAATATTACGTTCAATAGCAACAAGGTGCTGGCGCTGGATGGTATTCAGAATGAATTGGCCTTGTCGAGCTATTCGCTGCTGAAAGTCGGTTATCCGCTGGGCATTTACCGTACCTACATTCTGGATGGCATCAACCAGACCGGCGAAACGTTTTTGCCCGGTTACGATGCCCGCACGGGTGGGTTTAAAATCAAAGATGTCAATAACGACGGTAAAATCAGCACCGACGATCAGGTCATTGTCGGCAACGCACAACCCAAGTACTTTTTCGGTTTTTCCAGCTCCGTGAAATACAAAAATTTCGAGTTGAGCGGATTTCTGCAAGGCATACAGGGCAGTCGTTTGTTCAATGGATTCCGCTTCACGTTCGAGACGCCTTCCGGGCAAGTGAATCTGCTGGAAGGCATGGCGAACCGCTGGTCGGCTACCAATCCCAACAATGAGTATGTCAAACCGGCCCAGGGCACGAACCTGCCAGTTGGCGATCGCTGGGTGGAAGACAATTCCTATGTCCGGGTTAAGAATTTAACGCTGGCGTACAACATACCCCGCGTCAAATTCAGCAAGGGAATTCGGGCTTATGTAAGCGGGAATAACCTATTTACCATTACCAACTACCAGGGCTGGGACCCAGAGTCCAACAATTACGGGAGCTCGAATGCGCTGTTTTACGACAACGGCACCTACCCAGCGGCCAAATCATACGTAATCGGCCTTCAGTGTACTTTCTGACCTTAAAAAAACCTACCCTTATGAACCGATATTTTTCAAAATCCATCCTGGTGGCGCTGGTTATGGTGTTCTGCTCCAGTGCCTGTCAAAAATTAGACGAGGATGTGTATTCCTCCGTGATCACAACGAATTTTTACAAAAGCGCTCAGGATGCCGAAGCCGCCCTGATCGCAGCCTATGGCCCTATAAATGACCTGTTCGATCAGGCTCCCTTTGTTTTTGGTTCTGATTTTGCCGGTGATCAACTTTGGGTCAAACCCGTTGTGGGGCGGAACGTGTTTGCCTTGTACAGTTACGACACCGATTATTCTGGCCCGAAAAGCTTTGGCCGCACTGCCGAGAGCCCTTACGGATTATGGCAGTTTTGCTACAAAGGCATCGAGAATGCGAACTGGGTCATTGAAAAAGTACCGTCGATTACTATGGAGGCTACTCGCCGAAATGCCATTGTGGGCGAAGCTCTCTTTCTTCGGGCGCTGTATCATTTCACACTGACAAAGAATTTCGGGGATGTTGTCATTCGGTTATCACCCAGTAAAAGTGAAACCGATGCGCTGGTTGCCAAAAGCCCCAGGGCCGATGTGTACAAACAGATTTATAAAGATCTGGATGAAGCGATCATCAGACTGCCATCTTATTCAGCCGCAACGATAAAAGGACGATCATCCAAAGAAGTGGCTATTGGATTTTATGCGAAGGCCGCGCTTTATGCCGAAGACTGGGCCACTGCCAAAGCGAAAGCACTGGAAGTAATCAATTCCGGGAAGTACTCGCTGATGGCCAATGTCCTGGATGTATTTGATGTGGAAAAAGAAGATCTGGCTCGCCAGGAAAACATGTTTGCCTTCGAGGGCGATAACAGCACGAAAGCACGAGGTACTACCCTGATGGGTTTCTGCGGGCCAGCCAACAGTGCCAGCCGGGATTACGGCAACATGACATTCGGCTCCATCTTCGCGTTTCAGGCCTTCTTTGACTCATTCAATCCAATTGATAAACGGCGACAGTTAATGGATACCACCTACATCAGCGTGGCGGGGAAAGTGGTTCCCCAAAAGGACATCACGCCTTATACGGTGAAAGGTGTATTGATTAAGAAATACATGGACAAAAACTCAGTTGGAGCGAAAGGACGGAACAACGTACCTATGCTTCGGCTGGCCGATTTATACCTGATTGCCTCCGAAGCTGAAGCTCGTTTGAACGGCCCAACCACAACAGCCTATCAATACATCAATGCCATTCGAAACAGGGCGGGCTTGGCCAATCTTACCGCGGGATTGAGCAAAGACGATTTTATTCGTGCCGTTTTGCAGGAACGGAGTTGGGAGTTTTTTGCCGAGGGGGATCGCTGGTACGATCTCACCCGTACCAATACCTTCCTGACGGTCATTCCGAAAGCCGTTAATGAGGTGTATCCGACACGAACTCCCCAGGCTAAACATCGCTATTATCCCATTCCGCTGGACGAAATCAGGGCGAATCCCAAACTCGAACAAAATCCGGACTGGAAATGAGACAGCGCCAGCCAAAACAAGGAATTGCGCTCGCATTGCTCCTATTTCTTGGCCTTTGCTCATTCCAGAAACTGCCAGTAGCTCCCGAATGGAATGTCCATTCGGGAGACAGCGACAGCCTGAATATGGAAAAAGCGCACCAGGAAATCTGGCGTCGGTTCGTCGATGAGCACAACATCCTCATCGACTTTGCAGACTCGTCCGGGAAATTTGCCCGCCCCACGGCAGACGAGTTTTTGTTGAATAAACCCAATGCATTGGGTTGGTGGACGCCGACGGAAAATGGCTCAATGTTCAACGGGCTCTATCTGGACGGACTTTGCCAGCGATGGCTGTACTGGCATCGGGAAACCGACCGAATCAAGGCGAGAAAGTTAGCGCAGGGATTGCTATTTCTGGCCTCTGTTGGCGACACGCCCGGCTTCATTGGTCGGGGTGTGGCCACAGATGGCAAAACGCCCCCGGCGATGGGCTCGAATGACCAGACTTCCCCCTGGTTTTACGGGCTATGGCGTTACCTGTATTCGGGCCTGCCTGAGCCACAGGAACGTAAGCAGCTTATCGCCAAGATGGTTGAGGTGGCCAATGTGCTTCAATCGACAGGCTGGCGACTGCCAACAACGGCGTATTCACCGGCCCGTTACCGAAACACATTCGCTACCTTCAGTTGGGAAGGAGCACCCCGGTTGCTGTTCATCCTTAAAGCTATGCATCAATTAACCAACGATGCGAAATGGGATAAGCTCTATCGGGAAGCCGCCTACGAAACGGGTGGAGAACCCAACCGCAGTCGCCTTCAGATATGTGCCGACGGTATGCTATTCGACATTCCGAAGCAGTTTCGCTGGACGGGCGTATCGAGTACGGTGGATGTGCGGGCGCTGTGGGAAATGGAAACCGATCCTGCTATGCGTGCCGCCTATGAACAGGGACTAAACGCCAGCGCCCGTAGTGCGGTCGTTGATGTAGCTCGCTGGCATCTGTTCGATAACAACGACCGAAAGGTCTTTCTGCACGATTGGCGCAGTCTGAATCAGTGGTGGAAACCACAACACAGTGAGCAGGATGCCCTTACTGTATCAGCAACACAGCTTACCGAACTGGTCAAATTATCTCCACGTCGTAATTATGAACTTAGTCTTGTACGCGAACCACTTTGGATGGCCTGGATTGTGGCAATGGCTCCCGACCGGACACTAGTTGATCCCTATCGCACCGAAATGCTGGGGGCTATAGGCCATTTTCAGTATGACCGCCTGACTTATTCTCAGTTTTTTCCGGCCGAAACTGTCTGGTTCCGCCTTCAAAAAAACGCGCCGAAATCACGATGAAACGTTCTAATTGTGTGCTGATTTTCGCAATCAGCTTTTTAATAACTACTTCGGTAGTGGCCCAATCAACCTCCACGCTCCAGGCTGACAGTGATGTACAAAATCAGGTTGAACGGGCTTTACAGGAGATAAACCGACGGTTTATTAGTCCACAACACGGCATTTTGTACGACTATGCTGGTCGGGATGGGAACAATTTTCTGCCAACTCCCGACGACTGTAAAACCGATAAACCCAATGGTCTGGCCTGGTGGTCACCCATTGAAAACGGTGCCTTTTTCAATGGGATTTACCTCGATGGGCTTTGCAATCGCTGGAAGATTAGCCGAAAGGAAGTCGATGCACGCGAAGCCCGTAAAGTGGCCGACGGATTGGTACGACTGGCAACGGTTGGGAACGTGCCTGGATTTATTGCCCGGGATGTCGCTTCTGACGGTAAAAGTCATCATGTGGCCGGTTCCGATGATCAAACGGGCCCCTGGTTTTATGGCATGTGGCGTTACGTCAACAGTGGCATTCCTGATCGAGCCGAAAAAGCCCGGTTCATTCGTTTGATGGAAACCGTGGGCGATGCGCTGGAACAGACGAACTGGCAACTCCCCTGCGACCGGGAAGGCTATGGTTTTCGCGGGAATCTGACCGATAAAGGCTGTCGAATTTCGGTTCGGTTGGTCTTTATCTACCGCGCCCTGTATGATGTTACGCAGCATAAAAAGTGGCTCGATGGTTATTATCGTCGATTGAAGGAGATTCCCGAAGGTGATTCGCTATCTCGCCTGGAGCTATGTGCACAGGGAATTCCTTACGAAACGACAGCACCCGAAAAAGGAAATAAGACCGAAAACGAATTCTGGATCACCGGCATTTCACAGGCTAATCTAAAGGCGCTAGTCGAACTGGAACAAGATCCGAACCTGCGCGAAAAATTCAGAAAAGGGTTGCTTATCAGCGCCGAAAAAGCAGCATTGCACCTGTCTCGGCATAAAAACTTCGATAATGCACACGCATTCGGCTTTAATGAAGATTGGCGGCTGGTAAACAGTTTATGGAAACCGCAACCCGACATTGCCACTACTCTTGCCCTGGCCCTTCTACAGGCGAAGGAATGGTCGAACTTATCGCCTGCCAGAGGTTATGAAGACAAACACATGCGTGAACCGCTGTTTGCCGCATGGGTAGTGCTTTTATCGGGAAACAAAAACTTAATTGATAAGCACAAGTCCATCCTGCAAAGCACCATCATGCATTATGACTGGAAGCGGCTTTATACGTCCCGATTCTTTGTGGTTGTCCCGGCTTTTTATGAAGCGAAACTGAATCATCTCCTGTGAGAAGCTCTAGACTAGTCCAAAATGAGCAATATACATCGGTGACTTGTCCTGAAATCGAATGATTGTGCGGGGACTATTGAATTCCCGGGAAAATCATTCGATTTCAGGGCGGGGCAAGAAAAATTTCTTCTATCAGTAATGAGTACCTTGCTATACTGCTCAAAAGCATCAAGCCTAATTAAGCTTACTAAGACTAAAGGCAGTATCAATTCTACAACCAGATACAGTTGAGCCGAACATTTAACCATATTTGTAAGTCTTTTGTAGGCATCGAACATCTGGTAACGACAAGTTGGCTACCCTAACGGATCGAGTGCGAATAGTAAAGACAAATTAACTTCGTGCTCCGGGAGACAACTCAGCCCTTTTTTCTGTGAAAACAGCTGCACCTGATCATAACTACCCTTTCTGGCAGGGAGGGGGAGAAATGGGTGAACTCACCCGAAATCACGACTGGTCGAAAACCGCTCTGGGCACACCCGATCAGTGGCCACAGAGCCTCAAAACTACCCTGGGCATTATTTTACATTCCGCATTTCCCATGCTCCTGTTCTGGGGTGAGGAATTGATTTGTTTTTACAACGATGCTTTTCGTCCCAGCCTGGGAAAAGAAGGCAAACATCCAGGCCAAGGCAAGAAAGGGCCTGAAATGTGGGCGGAAATCTGGGACTTTATCGGTCCACTCATCAACCAGGTCATGAAAACCGGAGAGCCGGTTTTCTTCCAGGACCAGTTGGTTCCTTTCTATCGCAACGGTCAGATTGAAGACATCTACTGGACCTTTAGTTATAGTCCGACTTATGGCGATAGCGGCCACATTGATGGGGTCTTTGTCACCTGTACCGAAACCACCCGTGCCGTCCTCGATCACCAAAAACTGCAAGCCAGTGAAGCCCAGTATCGGCTCATTTTTGAGCAGGCACCGGTGGCTATTGGAACCATGCGGGGTGAAGACCTGATCATTGAAACGGCCAATGCCAAAGTGCTGGAAATCCTGGACAAAACCCCTTCGATCATTGGTCAGCCCTGGTTTCAGGTGCTACCCGAATTAGTGGGAGAACCAGCCGAAACGATTATCAAAACCGTGTACCGGACTGGTGTTCCCTTTACCGTTTCGGAGTTTGGCGCACTGCTCCGTAAAAACGGTAAACTAGTGCAGGGTTACTATACGTTTAGTTACCTGCCGCTGACGGAGAATGGGGTAACCAGGGGCATTCTACAAGTAGCGGTGGAAGTCACCGACCAAGTCGTAGCTCGCCGGAAAGTAACCGAGAGCGAAGCTAAACTGCAAGCCTTGATTGAGCAGGCCCCGGTCGCCATGGCCTTATTTGTAGGTCCAGACTTAGTGATTGAGCTAGCCAACGAACTGATGATCAACTACTTTGGAAAAGGCCGATCAATTCTGGGCAAACCGATCCGGCAAGTGCTCACCAATCCGGGTGATCAGTTTGCGTTACAGCTACTCGATCAGGTCTTCACCACGGGTGTAGCCTATGAAGCCAAAGGGGCCTCTGCCGACTTGACCATCGATGGCGTGTTTGGCAGGTACTATTTCGATTTTAGCTTAAAACCCCTTGTCAATGCAGCCGGTGAGGTCTATGCGATCCTGGAGACGGCTGTGGAAGTAACGGCGCAGGTACTGGCTCGACAACGGCTGGAAGAAACCGAGGCTGGCCTGCGCGGGGCGGTCGAGATGGCCCAGCTAGGCACCTGGAGTATCGATGTGGCTACCAACGGACTCACCTATTCGGATCGGATGATCGAATGGTTTGGCTACGATCCGGGGGCACAGGACTATAACCAGGTGATTCCCATTCTATTGGCAGAGGATCAGGACCGGGTTGCTGCCGCTGTGGCCCAAGCCCTGCTACCCGAATCGGATGGTATTTACGAACAAACCTATACCGTCATTCACCCCAGAACGGGTCAGAAACGGGTTCTGCATGCGCATGGCAAGACGGTGTTTGATGCCAGTGGGAAGGCTATTCGTCTCAATGGAACCGCTCGGGATATTACCCTCCAGCGAGAACTGCAAACGGCCCTTGAGCATGAAGTTCAGCAGCGCACCGAAGAACTGGCGAATGCCAATGAAGAGCTGGAGGCCAACAATGAGGAACTAGAAGAAGCCAATCAGCTTCTCTTGCGTTCAAATGACAATCTGCAAACATTTGCCTATGTGGCTTCGCACGATCTTCAGGAACCCCTGCGTAAAATTCAACAGTTCGGAAATTTACTCACCGCCCGGCAAACGTCCTTATCGGCCGACGAATTGATTTATATTGAGCGGATGCAGTCAGCGGCTAGCCGCATGGCTACCCTCATTCGGGATTTGCTCAACTTTTCGCACTTGTCCACGCAACGTGATCCTACCAGGCTTGTACCCCTCAATGAGGTCGTTGATGACGTGCTGAATACCCTAGAGCTTGTCATGGCTGAGACCAAGGCTGAAGTGAAGGTCGATCCGTTGCCAACCATTCAGGGTGATGCCTTTCAACTAGCCCAGCTTTTTCAGAATCTACTCGGAAATGCCCTCAAGTTTCGCCGTACGGATCAGACTGGTGTTCCGGTTGCCCCTAGGATCCGTATTACCACGAAAATAGTGGAGGGCAATGAGCTACCGTCTGGGGTAAAACCCACGCGAACGGCTAAAGCCTATTACCGGATCAATGTAATCGACAATGGGGTCGGCTTCGATGAAAAGTATCTAGACCGCATTTTTCAAGTCTTTCAGCGGCTGCACGGCAAGCATGAATTTTCTGGCACGGGCATTGGGTTAGCGATTTGTGAGCGGGTTGTGGTTAATCATGGCGGGGCGATTACGGCCAGTAGTCAGCCAGGGCAGGGGGCGACGTTCAGCATCTATCTCCCTGCCTAGCACTCACTTTTATACTGGCCTAATCCCTCCCATGCGTCGAAAGTATAGACGTAATTTTTAAATGGACCATCTTTCGAAAGGCGCTTTCTTTTTTACCAAGGTTACCTGGCTGATTTTGTATAGGAATACCTACAACTTGCTAAGATATGAGCCCTTACTCGTGCCTACCTCACCTTAGTTATTGCCTTCGCCCGCTTTCTTGTCGTCGTTACTGATCCGCTTTTTCTGGCGTTGACTACTGTTCATTTTACCGAATTCATATTTCAGATTCAGGCGCCAGCCCCGCCGATACATAGCGACATCCTGCGTTTGTACGAAATTGGGCCCGACGAAATCGTTACGCCAGCTGATTGTTTCGCTGAACGGGTTGTCGTAGCCAAATCCAATCGTAGCTTTTTTCTTGAGGATTTCCTTTTGTAGCACTACGTTGTAGAAACCAAAGCCGCCGTAGGTGCCCTGCAAGTTAACCCGGGCTGAGTTATAAAAGCCAAACAGTTGGGCCTTATAACCCTTTCCAAAATCAATGCTCGAATTCAGATTGATCCGGTACATCCAGTCTGCATTACGTGTATTTAGTTCGGTGCTTTCCAGGATGTTGTAAAAAACGTTCAGCGAACCGTTGATTGACCATTGCTTCGTCAGTTTGGTATTAGCGCTCAGGTTTACGCCATAGGCCGAATTCTGCGCTACGTTCTGGAATATCTGTTTCAAAACGCCTTCATTATCGACCGTATTGATGCCTTCGATGGCGTTGTTTGTCTGACGCAGAAAGAATGAAGCATTCAGGCTCGTCTGTTTGATTGAGACGCTGTAGTTGGCTTCGATCGAGTGCGTTAATTCGGGTTTCAGATAGGGATTTCCACCGTATAGGTTTTTCGAATCTGACTGGTTAACGTACGGATTGAGGTAATAAAACTGCGGGCGTTGGATCCGCTGTGAATAGTTGATCCGAATTTTCTGCTCCTTCGGTAAACTCCGGGATAAGCTAATACTCGGAATGAAGTTACCGTAGTTATTCGAAAAAGGGGCTGTACCATTCAGAAAGTTTGCCTGAATAAAGGTGTGCTCATACCGCATACCCAGATTTAGGCCCCATTTCTTTTTTGATGTCCGGTTATAAACGGCATAGGCTGACGTTACCTGTTGCGCATAATCGAAAACGTTAGCCAGCGACGGGATATCTTTGAAATCCGTTGAGCCGTCAAGGGCACTGGCAATACGGTAATCACTTAATATTTGCCGAAAAATGGTTTTGGTACCCATTTCAAGCGTACTTACACTATCCAGTGGATTGGTAAAGTCGAGCTGTAGGGTGCCCTCTTTGTTGTTGCTGATGTTAAAGCTCTTTTCCCGATAATAAACCGAATTGCTCCGGTTCAATAAATTAGACCAGTAATCGCTGTCTTCGCCTTCAAACGAATAAAGCATCAGGAAGGTAAGTTCTTTTTTGGGCTTTTTAAACAACCGGGTATAGTCCAGATTAATGGTTGCTCCAGCCCAATCGTAGGTGCGACTCATATCTCGACGAAAATACTGGCTGACTACGCTCTGACTAATTTCCTGAAAATTGATGTCGAAGCCGTTGGTGTTCGCACCATTGTAATAGTTTAATCCAGCGCCAAGTCGATTCAGAGAGTCGATATCCCAATCGATATTCAGAGTACCGTAGAAGTTTTTTCCATTACCGGTTATCCATTGGGTCTGGTTCTGATTGGTGACCGTATCTCCATTCGAAAATGACCGTAATAGCTGGATATACCGTTTGTTTTTCCAGTCGCTATAACCGCCATTGGCCGAGATCGATATACTTTTCATCCGATGGTTGAGCGTAGCATTCTGCCAGTTATTCCATTGACCGAAATTAGGGCTGATTGACCCGCTGGTTCCCTGTATTGAATTTTTCTTGGTGATGATGTTGATAATGCCGGCCGTACCTTCTGCGTCGTATTTTGCCGATGGTGATGTAATGACTTCAACCTGCTTGATAATATCGGCCGGAATTTGTTTGAGCGCATCCGAAATACTACGGGCGACAATACTAGACGGTTTATTATTGATCAGCACCTTGATGTTGGAGCTGCCCCGAAGTTGCACATTGCCCTCAATATCAACGGCTATCGACGGAATTTTTTTCAGTACGTCAGTCGCATCGCCACCTTTGATGCTGATGTCTTTTTCGGCGTTGTACACCATTCGGTCCGATTTTTCCTCAAACAGAGCCTTTTGTTCAGTTATAGTTACCTCGGCTAATTTTTGAGCCGTCTGCGCCATTTTAATGACGCCAACTTCAATATCCTGCCCGTTCATAACGGTGACTTTCTCCACCGTTTTTGGCGAATAGCCTACAAACGAAGCCTGAATGGAATAATCGCCCGTGGGAGCCTTTTGAAAGACAAACGCTCCTTTGGAATCGGTCGTAACGCCCTGAATAGGTTTTCCCTCTTTCAGAAGAGCTACCGTAGCAAATTCAACAGGTTTGTTGGCCACTGAATCAAGGAGCAAACCGGAAACTTTAGCATGTTGCGCCAATACAAAGCCGATACTCGACGCAAACGCGAGCAGAACGAGTAAAAAAGATTTCATAGGGATTACCGATAAGCGTTACCGGATTCGAGGGGGTTTATGTCTTGGTTTTATAGTACGCTAATGACGTGGGTAGGTGAAAAACGTTGCACGTTTCTTTCTAAAAGATTAAAATTGACTTAAAACGAGCTGGAGAATCCAACAGGAAAGACGCCTGATTCTATCGACAAAAAGGTACAGCTCCGGTCGCCCTGCTCAATAGCTGGCCGTAAAAATCGTCACGATTATGCCTACTTCTAATGGAAAAAACGGCCGCCTGTCTATCTCATAAAGCACTCGTGTACGGCGATTCCGCAACTTCCCGAAGTGAAAGTTGGCTCATCGACCAGAAGGGAATCAACGCTCACCTGACTTTTTTTTCGAGATCCTTATGTACTTGATTTTTTAGGGTTAGAGAATAACTTCTCGGAACAAGACCTGGAAGATGCAATCCTATCAGAACTACAAAAATTTATCATCGAGTTTAGAAGCGACTTTGCCTTCATGACCAGGCAAAAATGCATAGGGATCGACGGGGTAGATCACCGAATTGATTTATTGTACTTTCATCAGAGTTGCAAAGGCTCGAAGCTATTGCCTTAAAGTCAGGTCTGTAAGCTTCCCCAAAAAGTGATCGGTTGAAAAATAGAGTCTTTCCTATAATGAGGTACTCCCGAAAAGCGTTCCGCTCAAAGATTGAGGATCGGACGTTCATTTATTCTTCTTTCGACGCCCATTCCGACCTAATCTGGCGTTAATCCGCTTAGTGAACTGTGGGGTAGGTAGGCTAGTGCCAGCCGTCAATGTCAAGGAAGATACGGATGGCTACCAGATCGATGTAGCCGCCCCCGGCCTGAAAAAAGAGCACTTCAAGCTCAGTTTACACAATGGTAAGCTGACGGTATCGACCCAGCAGCAAGAGAAAACTGAGCCGGGTCAATACACCAAACGCGAGTTTAGCTACCATGCCTTCTCGCGCTCGTTCTGGTTACCTGACTCTTTCGATAAAGAGCAGATCCAGGCTCGGTATGAGGATGGTATTCTGCACATTGTACTGCCTAAAAAGGAAGAAGCTAAGCCAAAGACACCAACTCAGATCAACTAATGCGGGGCAACTCATACAAAAAAGGGTGGTGACAAACGATGCCACCACCCTTTTTTGTACCTAGATGAATAAGACTTTTAGAAGGGGATTACTCTATGATTGATTTAGATTCAAGAAAATGCCAGACAACCGTCATAAATAAAATATTCTCAATAAAAGGCTCCTTACTTTTCGGCCATTACTGGTACAATTACCTCCTTCCCTTTTACACTAAACGTATAAACACCGGCTTTTTCATCCCATTGTTTAACCACAGGCACTAGGCGTGTCCGGCGGGGACTTACTTGATCGGATGAGTTGTGAATGTGGTATACATAATACAATTGCTTATCTACCCCTTCAAACAGGTCACCATGTCCCGACCCATTTTCGCCAACTATAGAACGATGAACGATAGGGTTATTTTTATATTTTATCCAAGGCCCGTAGGGCGAATCGGCCACGGCATAGCCAATTGCATAATCGATGTTCTGGAAATGGTTGGCCGAATAAAACAGATAATATTTATGGTTCAATTTTATAACGGTAGGGCCCTCCATAATGGGTGCTGATTTATAATTAGGCGTTGCCTCCCAGGGTTCTGTCTGGTCAAAACATCGTTTCAGGGTTTCGGGTTTTATCTTGCCGGTTTTCAGGTCAAACTCGGCTACATACAGGTAATTGCCTTTATTAAAACGTACACAGTAGAGGTAATATGTACCATCGGTATCCTTGAAAATATAGGAATCGATATTTTTCTCAGACCCATCAATTGGTCCAACTTCTTTTTGCCTGTAGGGGCCCAATAACGATTTTGACTCAGCTAATACGGTTTGTTCATCGGCCGTATAGGTAAGATAATAAGTGCCTTTATCTTTGAAAATTTGTGGTGCCCAGAAGCCCTTGGTGCCGAAGGTGTGATCACCTTTGGTAAGGATCATACCCAGCGAATCTGTTGAGTTCGCAGGCACTGCCCATGTTTTGAGGTCCTTTGATTCTAAAAAGGCAAATCCCGGCGGCCCACTGCTCCCACCTTTTGAGCCGGTAAGGTAATACTTGCCTCCCTCAACATATATGGTTACATCGGCAAAAAAAATCTCTCGCGTTGCCTGGGCTGATGCCTGCAGTACGGAGAAGAAGAGGATAAGATAAATTAGGATTGATTTCATTTTTTCGGGTTATACTTAATTATTTTTTCGGTTAAACTCAGGTGTACATTCTCTATCTGGCAACGTCTACTAACTATTTTCTTGCCGTGGAGGCCAAAAGTTGTGTTGCTACTCTGAGGAAAAGTATCCATGAATCTGTTTATTCTTGTCGAGTAGCTACTTCAAATAAATCAAATCAGCTTACTGGTTTATGCGAATCATAGTAGTAGCAAACGTACTGAAATCATGAAAACAGTAATAAACGTTACGCCCAGAGTCTCATTTAAGTCTTGAAGTAACCTCTGGTTTACATTCTCTGCAAACGCTCCTGTCTAAGACGTTAGAACCTTCATTCATCTGCTCCAAGGAATGGGCATTTTATGAAATAGTATTTGCCTGAAGTTTCGTACTTTAATATGCAACAACTTGTAAGTCAGATCCTGAATTACAGCGAAATTTCTTCCATAATGCTCCCGCACTGGAGATTTGGCTGCCACAGACTATCTGTTCCGCTGCCAATTGACCGCGTCACGGTCGCTAGCCTCGTGCGGTTCCCCGCACGGTGCCCACCTCTTTATCCTATTGGAAATGAAGGTAACTGGCTGCAGGGTCGCCGACGGTCAGCCGCTGCTGTGCGATGAAAAGAAAAATAAAGTGGTCAATCTATGCCGAAATCACCTGATCAACCGCTAGCGGAATCAGGTGGTCAGTTAGTTCGAAATCACCACCAGTACCTTATCAAGGCAAAACTACCCAATCCGTTTAACACCTACCTTCAGTATTTGATCTAAATTAGAGCGTTATTTCTGGATTACTATTTATAATCTGATACATTCGTACTTTTGATCCTTTCAATTAATTCCCAATGGCCAGTAGTATTCCCCAGCTTCTCAAAGCTAATAAAGAACGCCTTCTCGATTTATGGGTTCAAAAGCAAGTAAGCTCGGATGTACTTCGAGATGATTTGATATCCAATGAGGAGCTACGCTCCCAATCCGAAGAGTTAGTGAAAGCCTTAAGTAAGGCGCTTACTGAAGAAACTATCAGCCAGCCAGATTCGATGGCTTTTGATGAAGTATTCGAAATTTTGTCGGGTATTTCGATCGCACGAGCTCAACAAGGGTTTTCTGCCAGTGAAACCGGCTTATATATCTTTAGTCTGAAAGACGCCATCATGGACTTACTTCAGCAGGAATTAAGCCAGGATCCGACGCAACTCTTTACGGCTAGTCAACAAATCAACCGATTGCTGGATCGATTTGGAGTCGTTACGTTTGAAACGTATATAAAAGGGCGCGAAGAAGTTATTTTGCGTCAGACGGATGAAATAAGTGATATCTCAACTCCCGTTATCCAAATTTGGGAAGGCGTTTTGGCGCTGCCGATCATTGGCACCCTGGACAGCTCACGGACGCAAGTTGTGATGGAAAACCTGCTCCAGAAAATCGTTGATACGGGTAGCAGCATTGCTATTCTGGATATTTCCGGCGTACCAGCGGTGGACTCACTGGTCGCACAGCATTTAATTAAAACGGTTAGTGCAACTCGGCTGATGGGGGCAGAATGCATTATTAGTGGTATCCGCCCTGAAATTGCCCAAACCGTGGTCCATCTGGGCATCGATCTGTCGAATATCGTTACCAAGGCTTCCCTGGCTAGCGCCCTCAAACATGCCTTCAGTATGAACAAGCTGATTGTCAAGCGACTGGAGTCGGACAAAAAGGCTTTTTAATGCAGCTTGGACATGGATAAAATCCCCATCCTTCGAATGGGATCGTTTTTACTGGTCACCATTCAAGTCGATCTCTATGACCGATTGGCCTTAAATCTGGAAAATGATCTGGTCCAGATGGTCTACCAAACCGGAGCCCGTGGTGTACTCATCGATATTTCAGCGGTTTCTATCGTCGATTCATTTATGGGCCGCATTTTGGGCAACATTGCCAGCATGACCCGGGTGCTGGACGCCGAAACCGTCGTAGTCGGTATGCAGCCAGCTGTAGCTATTACGCTGATTGAACTAGGCTTATCCCTAAAGGGAGTCCACACCGCTCTGGATGTTGAACGCGGAATGGCCTTGCTACAAACACAGTATGGCCTGCACACTCAATCAGCCGACGACGATGTGGATGAGCTTGAGTAGGGACAAGATGACCATTACTCGGGAGCAGGACATGGTTCCCTTTCGAAATCGGGTCAAAGAAGCGGCTGTCAAGATTGGCATGGGCCTGGTTAATCAAACCAAACTCATCACGGCCGCCAGTGAACTGTTTCGGAATATGATTCGCTACGCGGGTAAAGGTGAGGTGCTGATTGAAGTGATTAGTAAGGGGCGCGAAAGCGGTATCCGGCTCACCTTTTCCGATCAGGGACCGGGTATCGCTGACATAGCCTTAGCCATGCAGGACGGTTACTCTACGGGTAAAAGCCTAGGACTGGGTTTACCCGGCACCAAACGCCTGGTGAATGAATTTACTCTTCAAAGTACGCTTGGTCAGGGCACAACAATCACTATTGTCAAATGGAAGAATGGATAACACGCCCCACGTACGATTTCAGGCTCGGGATCGGAGTTACCTTGCCCTGATCAAAAAAGGAGTCAGTCGCATGGCTGGTGAGATCGGTTTTCACACCCAACGATTGCATGAAATTGACCTGATTGTCGCCGAGATGGTGTCCAATCTAATTAAACATGCCGGGGGAGGTGATCTACTGGTTCGCCCCTTCCGCACGTCCGCAAATGCGGGTCTTGAACTAATTAGCATCGACAGCGGACCCGGTATGGCCGATCCGGCCAGGATGATGCAGGACGGGGTGTCCACCACAGGTACTCTAGGCAATGGGTTGGGGGCGATTCATCGGTTAGCTGATCAAGCCCAGCTCTATTCCCTGAGAGGCTGGGGCACCATTCTGTTGGCGCGCATTTTTACACACCCTCAAATAGCCGCGGCACCTGGTTTTGAGTTTCGCTCGCTGCTAGTACCCATGCCAGGCGAAGAGGTCTGTGGCGATGGCTTTTACGTCAAAAGAACGACTGATCACCTTAAACTTTTTCTGGGAGATGGGCTAGGCCACGGTCCAGAGGCTCACCGAGCTGTGCAGGAGGCTATCAAGGCCTTTCGGCTTTGCGCTGATCATCGCCCAGTTGATATTATTCGGCATATGCACCGGGCGGTCAACAAAACCCGGGGATTGGTGGGATCCGTTGTTGTTTATGATGTCACCAGCCGCCAGTGGAACTGGTGTGGGGTGGGGAATATAGCGTCTCGAATTCTTCATTTGTCGGTTACCAAGAATCTAATGCCTTATAATGGGATTATTGGGTTAAACTTACCGGCCACCATGCATGATCATGTCTTACCGCTTGAACGGGGCCAACTGCTCGTGATGTGTTCCGATGGACTGCAATCCCGCTGGGATCATGCTAAATATCCGCTGATTCACCGGTATGACCTCGCTATTCTAGCCGCTGCGTTATACAAGGATTATGCCCGCCAAACCGATGACACATCGGTCTTTATTGGTCGTTTCGTTAACTAAGTTTTTATGGAGGAACTCATTCGCGTTGCCCTGGAGAACGACATGGACCTGATTGTGGCTCATAAGCGGAGTATGCGACTGGCTGAATTAGCAGGTCTGTCTCTGGCGGCTCAGACCACTTTTGCCACGGCCGTCTCGGAAGTGGCTCGGTACGCGATGGAGCAGGGAACAAAGCCGGTACTAATCCTGAGCGTGCTGGCTTCGCCCAAACACCACTCGTTAGTAGCAGCCGTCGAAGATGACCAGTTAGTCGTCGCTAACCCGCTAAACCAGGGCTTGCTTTACGCCCAGCGGCTAGTGGAAAAACTGGAAATCACCAATGCTGGTAGTGGCAGCCGAATCACGGTCTATTATAGCCTACCAACCTCCCGTAAACTAAACCCTACCCGGTTTACGGACTGGCGGTTCCAATTTACTGCCGATCAGCCGGTATCGGCCTATGAGGAGATCAAGCATAAAAATGAGCAGTTAAAAGAATTGGCGCTCCGCTTGCAGGACAGTGAGCAGCACTATAAGCGGGTAACTGACTCACTCCCATTGATGATCTTCACGGCTAATCAATTGGGTCAGTTGCTCTACGCCAATGCCTGGGTCAATGAATTTACGGGCGCTACCCTACAACTGCTCAACCAAACCAAATGGAGTACAGTTATCCATCCCGATGAGCAGGCTGGATTTTGGCAGCATTGGACCCAGCAGGCAGTCAAGGGACTACCCTTTACCTACGAATGCCGGCTACGACAGGCTGGAGCTGATATGTATCAGTGGCACCTGTTCACGGCCCAACCGATTAAAAGCGATCCAGGCAAGATAGCTGCCTGGACAGGTTTTGTGGTCAATATTGATGCACAAAAAATTGTCGGACAAACCTTGCAGGCTAACCAGGAATTAATCCAGGCCAAAGCCAATCTGGAGAGATACCAGAAGGAACTGGAAATAACCGTTAGTGAGCTCAATCGCAGTAATGCCGAACTGACCCAGTTCGCCTATATAGCCTCGCATGACTTACAGGAACCCCTGCGCAAGATTCAGACTTTCAGCGATTTACTGGTTCTTCAATATGGCAAAAATCTGGGGGCTGCGGGTACGGAACTCCTGAGCCGCATGCAGGCTTCTGCCGGCCGGATGCAAGCCCTGGTCAAAGACCTGCTAGCCTTTTCCCGACTAACCACTCAAACACCGTTTAAACACCTGAATCTTGACAAGCTGGTAGCTGCAGTGATCAGTGACTTAGAAGCCATCACTCAGCAGAAGCAGGCGACGATCAAGGTTGATTTACTGGGGGATATTCAGGGCAATGAGATCCAATTACGTCAGCTTTTTCAAAACCTAGTATCAAATGCGTTAAAATATTCTCGTCCTAATCATCCCCCAGTTATCCAAATTACAGCCACTGCGATAGCTGTGAATGACCTTCCGGTTACGCTGGTACCCATTGCACCCCCTTATTATATATCGATAGCTATTGAGGATAACGGCATTGGTTTTGATCAAAAATATGAGGATCGAATATTTCGGTTGTTTCAGCGCTTACATGGTCGAGGACAATATGAAGGCACCGGCATGGGGCTGGCCATCTGCAAAAAAGTGGTAGACAATCACCAGGGCTTTCTCCAGGTGCGCAGTGAGCCGGGAAAAGGATCAGTCTTTACGGTTTACCTGCCCAACTTCACCAAATAATTAAAATAGCTACTATATCCTCAGGTAAAAAGAAGTGTTTTGCCCGTTCGATGAACCAGTTTTGACTGAAATATAAGCTGTCATTGAAGTCCTCCCACTTCTCAACTCTTACGCACTTTGTATGGTTTGATTGTACAACGCACCTTTTTATAACAGATGTACTGTCATTCTCACGTAATTTCATGAATGAACATAAAGTGTATAAGTGGCCGTTTTCCAATCAAGTTAGTCAGCTCCTATCGACCGCTTCAACTTTACTCCCTGTTAAATAGATACCCGGGCCTGCATTCACTTGATCGTTTCGATTTGTCAGCTGGCTGTTTTGGGGATTACAAGCTGGGCGCAAGCGATTGCTATCCGATTTTCCCATTTGTCTGCCGAACAGTGACTTTCTCAAAATACAGTACTTTGAATCTGGCAGGCCAAAGAAGGCTTTCTCGGACTGGGAACAAGAGATGGCCTCAACAAGTATGATGGCTATTCATTTACCGTATATAAACCAGACCTCGCGGATCCAACCAATATATTTGGCCACAATGTAATTACGGGCATCAATGAAGATCGAGCCGGGCGAATGTGTCTTAGTTTCAGATTCAGTGAGCGGCAATCAGTGGAGATGCCCGTGGTTACCATCACGATAATCGTGGGGGCCGATATAAGAGAGTACTACATTTATAGGAAAGGTCTGTCGGCCAACTTCAGCTATCCTTGCCAGATGACTTCGGCCGAAACGACAATCTTACGTTATCGATCAGCCTGAGAACTACTCGGTGGTTCGATTATTCGGAAGATAGATCCGCAAGGCTACGTGACGATACCTACTCTCAAAAAACTGTTAGGTTCGCTGCTGAGGCAAAACTCAGATTCATGGTTGGCCTTTGTCGCTAAAAACCAAGACCTTTCAATAAGTAGCGGGGCGAGCTAATCATAAAACCAGGTTGTAGACCTATCGATGCGGTACAGACCCCGCTACCCTTTGAGGGCAGAACAGGAACCTATATGAATTTAAGCATTAGGCTTACCATCAACCTTTTGTGTATTCGTCGGGTCAATATAGGACAAAGCTAAAACCAGCAATAAAGCCAACAAACCCTTAAAGGCTCTTCTGCACAATGGCGCTATGTCAGCCATTCAGCACTCTGAAGAGCTAAAATCCTATTATGTTCGTAAAGTTGCTTAGATATTTGTCCAGTGTTTTGTTGCAAGTCCAATGCTTCCTTAGGAGTGGTTGTTCGTTCTGATGTGCTAACACTAGAGTCAGAAAACCACAGCTCATATGGAGCCACAGATGGTTGTAATTATTGATTCTGTTTTAATCAAGTTCTATTGGCATCATTCTATAGAAAAATCACCTCTCCTGTATGCAGGTCGTAGTAAGCACCTACGATTTTTATTTTCCCCTGCTCACTCATCTCTTTTAAGATGGGACTCCTCGATTTAATCGATTCAATCGTATTCAGGATATTGTTTTTGGCAACTAACTCCACAAAGGCATCATTCTTGGACGTCTTATCTCCTGTGAAATCCTGTGATCGAACAACAGCAGGCTTAATATTAGCCAGCATAGCTGTTATATTGCCTAATTGCACATCATCAATAGCAGCCTTGATAGCCCCACAAGATTCATGACCTAACACTAAAATCAGTTTAGCACCCGACACTTTGCAGCCAAACTCCATACTGCCCAATAAATCGCCGTTTACAAAATTGCCGGCCACTCGTCCAACGAAGAGATCGCCTATGCCTTTGTCGAATACATCCTCGACAGGAATACGACTGTCTAGACAGGATAGAATCACTGCTTTGGGAAACTGTCCCGCCGATGCACTTCGCACCAAAGCGGAATGATTTCTTGCCGTAATTTCATTCGCAACAAAACGTCTGTTGCCATCTTTCAGGCTATTTATAACCACATCCGGTGTTAAAGCCGCCTGCTCATCGGCGGTCAGCACTTTTTCGACGGGCGGGTTGGTGATCGTAATTAATGTCGTATCTACCTTATCCACGTCTTTGTTTTTACACGATTGAACCGAGACAGAAAAGGCTATAAGTGCAATGAGTAGACCAGATAGTTGTTTCATGGGCTTTGCTATAAAGTAATACTTATGTAAAGTGATGAGTGCATAGAAGCCTTCCTAGGGCTTACCCGGATACCCTAAAGCCGCCCGGGCCGCATAGGCTGCGTCATACATCGCCGTGAAGCATTTTTCAAACGTAGTGTCCCCATTCGGCCCCTGAGTAAGATCCCATAACGGCAGCATCGCCACCAGCGACACCTCGCTGGCTGGATCGTACGTCACCGTCGTCAGGTAGCCTGCAATGGCACCGTTATGGCCGTAACCCAGGTTGATTCGATAGGACGTACCCAACCCATAACTGGGATTAGCCGTCGATACCTCGGTTTGCAGCAGCTTGACCGTCTGGGATTGCAGGACATTTTCTCCCCGCATCAGCGAGCGCACATAGGTATTCAGGGCCGCCATGGTGCCGTAGCCGTTGCCTTCGCCTACGTGCGCACTCATGTTGACCGGGCCGAAGCCATCTACCCGGCCCGATGCTCGCCGGATCAGGCTGGCTACATTGGGTTGGGGCAACTGAATATCGCCAGCCTGGTAGGGAAATGAAATTGGCAGAGGCACCCGGCTAGCCGGTCCGGTGATGTGGTCAGACAGATAATCGGCAAAGGTTTTAGGCTGACCGCTTTTGAGCGAATAGACACGTTCGATGATCCGACTCAGGATGACGTAGCCCGTATTGCTATAGTGATAGCCGTTGCCGGGATCGAAGTAGCTGGACACCCGGGTTTTCTTATCGATGATCGGTTTAAGCATTTCCTCGACGGTGAACTGATGAGTTGAGTCCCGGGATAGATAATAATTGACGTAGCTACTGTTTAACTCCGGAATGGTATCATTATCCGTATCGTAGACCCCGGCACTGTGCTGAAGTAACTGCTCAATCGTGATCAGACTCTTATTAGGAATGTCCCAGTCGGGGCTGGCCGGTACGTAAGGCTGATTGGAACCGGGAATCAGGCCGGTGATGAGGGCTTTGTAGTCGAGCCAGCCATCCTGATGCATCTTCATAATAGCCGTGGCAGTAAAGTTTTTGGTGACACTGGCGAAACGATATACCGTGGTGGGGGTGAGGGGTTGTCGCCCGGCAGGAACTGAAGACGCGAAGTACGTATGGGTAGGTGTCTGAAGATACACGTTCATTGAAGGCACCGTATTGCCCAGACTTTTTTCCAGTTCCAATCGTACCTTGTCAACGGCTTGCTGCACTTTAAGGTCTAATGAATTACGGTGATCATCCAGGTTAATGAAGCTACAGCCAAAGAGCAACCCGGCCAGCCCGCCCGTCAGGAGAAGGTGAACAATAATGGTACCCGTAGTCGTATGCAGCAAATTGAGCCGATCACTCAGGCGCGTAAAAGAAAAAGTAGTCATCCTGGTTTATGGCTAGATTTTTTAAAAGATGGTCAATAACGGCCCGTAGGGAGAAAACCCTTACCCAGGCACTTAACGATTCACGATCTGGGCCGCTCGTAAGGCGGTGTACCGTACGCCGAATGCCACTTCCAGGAAATTAGCATTAGGATTAGCTGGTGGGCCACCGATTGCGATAAAGTTGGCGACCATCAGCACCGTCGTCTTGTTAGCCGGGTTATAGCGCAGCGTAGATACAAAACTTAGATGAGCACCGTCATGACCAAAGCCCAGGCCCTCGTTGAAGGTGATCCCCAACCCATAGACCCCGTGGGATACGTCGGCCACTTCCATCTCCTGCATCCTGGCTACAGTTTGGGGCGTCAGACCGGCTTTGCCCGTCATCAATAACTCGATCCAGCGGGTGATATCGGCTGGCGTTGAAACCATGTCGCCCTCTGTTACGTGCATCGACATGTTGTCTTCCGGCGTAGCTTCCACAGGCTGGCCGGGTACATATAGGTACGAGTTAATAAAGGGATCTTTCATGCGGTTATCGGTTCCCTGCCACACACCATATGTATTGGTCAACTGCAGGGGCTCCAGAAACTGGGTCCGGATGAATTCGCTGTACGACATGCCCGAGGCTATTTCAATGATCTTGCCCAGCAGGTTATAGCCCGTATTAGAATAACCGAATGTCGTGCCCGGCGTGAAGTTAGACAACTTGTTCTGGGCAACCACTCCCACCAGTTCGTCGAAGGTGAAGGTGTGAGTATCCTGCTTGAGGTCTTCCCGAACATAAAAAACGTAGTTTTTCTTGGCGTAGGGCTGATTGACGGTTTCGGGAATTTCCTGATTGGTCACATCGAACACGCCCGCCCGGTGTTGGAGCAGTTGTTTAATGGTGATCTTGTCTTTATTGAGAATGTCATAAGCGGGCGTAGCAGGCAGATAAGCCGGAATAAACTGGTTAATGTTCAGTTTACCTTGCTGCTCAAGCAGCATAATGGCCGCTGCCGTAAAGATTTTGGATAGGCTGGCAATTCGGAAATGTGAATTTGCCTGTACGCCAGACTCGATATTAGTGGATACCAGATTCGATCCGGCCGGGCTGTTGACCTGTAGAAAAAGGCCCCCTTTATTTTTCTCTATTCCCAGCTGCTGATTTAAGTGCTGATAGAGACTATCGGTTAGTTGCTGGAGTTGTGGCTGGACATTGGTAGGTGGTAGATGATCCTGAACACAGGATTCAAGCGTAGCACTTCCCAGGATGAGGAGGACTACCAGGGCAAACATGGACAGGTGTTTCATGGGAATGGGCGTTAAGTAAAATGGCTAATAATCTGTTTTGTGACCCTTCGGCCTGCGATCAGGCCGGCTTTGCGTTACCCCTATACTTTGGCTATCCCCCCGATCATTTCTCACCAACAGTAGTTAGTAGTCCTGCCGGAAACGATAAAGAATGGGTCAAATCCAATAACGAATGGTCCAGGTAGCCCGCTTTATTATGTATCTGTTACAGGTTACAGACAAACCTAATGGTATCTGGCCTACCTGTTATGGCCTGCCTGGATAGCCTAAGGCCGCTCGGCCACCGTAAGCCGCGCCGTAGATAGCATTGAAACTTTTGTAGAATGTACTTTCCGGACTGTTAAGAATCACCTTGCTGTTATCGACTAGTGTAATAAACGCCACCACCGACACGTCCGTTGCGGGATCATACATCATAAGCGACAGCGTACCGGTGCGCTCCCCGTTATGGCCAAAGCCCAGATTTGGGGTGTAGAAGTTTCCCAGGGCATACTGGTTCGAACTTGCCGGGTTAACATCGGTTTGCATCAGTTTCACGGTTTCGGGTGTCAATACGTTCTGGCCTTTCATCAGCGTTCGTACGAACGTATTGAGTAAGGCCGGCGTACCGTAGCCGTTACCCTCCGCTACCTGGGCACTCATGTTGTAGTCACCGAAGATGATTGTTTTCCCCTGGGGTGTCCGTTCTACGCCTTCTGCCCGGGGAGCCGGTAACACTGTGTCGTCTGCTCTGACGGGAAACCGAAGAGCCAGAGGCACCTTCGTGCCCGGCCCTACAATATGATCCTGCAGGTAGTCATCATACGTCTTGGGGTTGCCAGTTTTCAGCGAATAGACCCGGGCAATGATGTAGCCCAGAATGGAATAGCCCGTATTGCTGTAATGAAAATCAGTGCCCGGTGCCCAGTAAGAGAGCTTGAACTTAGTGAGTAGAAGCACCATTTCTTCGGTCGTGAACTGATGGGCAGGATCAAGGCCCTGGGTGTAGGCAGTATAGGTTTGATGATTGAATTGCCCCGGAATGGTATCATTATCGACATCAACAACCCCAGCACCATGCTGCAGCAGTTGTTCAATTGTGATGTCATTTTTATAGGGAAAATCCCAGGCTGGCGTGTTTGGCACGTACGGCATGTTGGTCCCGGGGATATTGTCGGTGATTTTCGCTTTACTATTCAGCCAGCCGTCCTGTTGCATCTTCAGAATTGCGGTAGACGTAAAGGTTTTGGTATTACTGGCAAAACGAAAATTGGTATTTTCCGTATAAGGCGTTATGCCTGCCGGTACCGAGGAGGCAAAGATTTTCTCGGTAGGCGTCTGGATATATAGGTTTAACGATGGTACCGAATTGGCCAGCGATTTTTCCAGAGCGGTACGCACGCTATCAACCGCTTTTTGCACCCGGCTTTGGCTACTTTGCGCGGGTGGGAGATGGTCCTGGACCAGGGACGAACAGGCGGTAAGCCATACAGAACCCAGCATGACCACACTCAGGCGCAGGGTGACTTTGGATAAATACGAGTTTGTTAACATAAGTAATGCGAAATGACAGGTATGGGTTGAATGCGGTGAAGCAATAGTAAAACCAGACTCTAGTGACGGGGAAGGAGTGTCCTTCAGACTGTTCATCCTACACTTCCATAAGCAGGCGTAGCGACACGCCCGTAAAGTGATCGTCTCCAAGGTTATCATTCCCTGGATCCACGCGATGATCGGTACAGCTGGTCAGAAACGAGGGCATGACCGTAGCACTGCTCGTCACGATGGCGGCATCCCTCAGCCAGTTCCTTCGAGTTAGTCTATTGGGTATGTTTTGCAATTCCATGGCCATAGTTGTTTTGCTAGTGTTCTAATCGCAAGCCAAAAGCAGAGAGCAGCCGTCCCGTTAAATGATCCCAATAGAATGACCTTCACTAAAGCGTGTGTGTAAAAATGGCAGGTAATCTTACACACCGCCCAAAAAGGGGAATGAACGACAAAATCCGGTACATGAACGACCGGATTTTGGTAGTAAATCAAGAAGCTGTTTAAACTTTCGATTTACGCTTGATCTTCCGTAAGAAAATGACTGAGAAGGCGATAAAATGGAGTGACGGAAAATTTGAAGAGCACTGACAAGGCTTTGAATTTTCCGTCACTTCAGGGATTAGCAGGCTCAATCACCGAACGATCATGGTAGAGCTGCTCATCAAATACATGCTCACCATTTTGGCAGACTGCTTCCGATCATTGGCTTTGACATTGGCAATGATCTCTTCTTGGGCCCAGCCAAGCAAAAACCTGACGAGTCAAAACCAGAATCAGCATACAAAAATAAATGTTGAAGGTTAATACCAACCTCTTTTAAAAGGGTGCAGATCTCATCAAACAGGCTCTGAATCTCAATAGGTCATGATGCTGGCCTTCTTGTGGAGTAGACATAGCTACTATGACATCCTGATTGTCCGACAGAAATAGGGCATTCGTGGTGTTACAGGCTTTTCGACCCTGATGGCCCGTTTAGCTGGCAAATGGCAACCCTCGAATTCAATGCTTGACAAGTCCATATGCTGTCGGTTTTGGGTTAATAAATTCACCCGAATTTTCCACCAGCAGTCGGCCTTGCTCCACTTGTAGCAGTAGTAAAAAACCGAATTCCAGAGAAGCACGCTGTCGCCAAAGAACTGCTTGGTGGGTAATTATCACCATTGGCATCGCACCGGCGCCCCGGCCCGTTTTCAATCGGTAGAAAATGCATTCGACGACTTCGATGAGGGGGGCTCTTGTTTCAAATCCACGTTGTCCGATTGTCAGATGTAGCAAAATCCAGGTTTCAATCAAAGCTTTGCCGATGATCACCTGGCTGTGTTTATTGAAAGTTCGCACCTCAAAATTCACACGGCTTTGGGGATTTCCCCTAAACTTTAAACAGCTTCCAAAAAAAGAACAGCTATAACTGGTATAATGTCGGGCCAATCCCGACCTGGTCAGAGGCCTTAGGCCGGCGTCGGAATCCACAGTCGAAAGTAGGTGCCGTGCCGGGTCGTCAGGCTCATCTCGCCCCCTATCTGGCCGGTCAGTTCACGAATCAGTCGTTGGCCAAAAGAGCCTTTTCGCCGGGAAACAGCCGGGATTGCACCGCCCAACTGAGTGTCGGTCTGACCGGGACCCTCCAGCCGAGCGTCGGTCCGACCGGAACCCTCCAGTCCGGGACCATTATCCTGGACCTCGATGAGTAACCCGGTTGCCGGGCCATCCGTTACCGGCTGGAGCCGAACGCTTAGCCTCGGCTTGGTTACGTTGGCATACGCGTATTTGAATGCATTGGTCAGCACTTCGTTCAGAATCAGGCCCAGCGGCACGGCCACATCCACATCGAGTTGGATATCAGCTACTTCAACCTTACAGTCGAAGGTGTCGGGGTCGAAACCGTAGCCCACCAGGAGGCCCTCGGTGAGTTCGGTCACGTAGGCTTTTATAGGTACATCGGCCAGGTTTTCGTTCTGGTAAAACTGTTGGTGAATCAACGATATGGCTTCTACCCGCCGTTGTCCGTCCTGTACGGCCTGCACGGCCCGCGGATCGTCGAGTCGTTTCGATTGCATTCGCATCAGGCTCGAGACGATGGCCAGATTATTTTTGACCCGGTGGTGCAACTCCTGCATCAGAACGCCCAACCGGTCGGACTGCTGGCTAATCTGCCGGTTGTTTTCGGAAACCACCTGGCTTGTGGTTCTCAGCCGGGCATTTACCTGCCGGATGACGCGATATTGCCACAGAGCCAGGCCCAGCAGGGCAATCAGGGCAATCAGGCCAACCGCCTGCCAACTGATTTGGGTTAACTGACGCTGATTATCAATACTGAGTTGGTTGATGCGGGCCTGTTTCTGAGCAGTCTGGTAGCGGGTTTCTACTTCGGCAATCTGCCGGTTTTTCTCCACGCTCAGCACGGCATTCCTGTACTGATTACTCAGTCGTTCGTAGACCAGGGCCTGTTTGTATTGGCCCCTGGCTTCGGCAATGTGTGTCAGGGACTCATAGACCTGCATTCTGTGTTCATCCTGGCGTTCGGGGTCGAGTTCGATCCGGCTCAGGGCCAGCTTCGCGTAGTGTGCGGCTTCATCCAGTCGACCCAGGTGTAGCAACGGTTCGGGCAGGTGGATGTATTCGTAGAGTTCCCGTCGCTTATCGCCCTGCTGGAGACTGTAGGTCAGGCACTGGCGAAAGGTTTTTTCGGCTTCGCGGTACTGCCCCCCATCCGTCAATAGCACTCCGTAGCCATCCAGGTAACTATAAAATTGTTGCCATTTCCGGGTCACCCATAAAACGGTCATGGCTTTTCGACCATAGGCCAGCGCCGAATCCAGTTTTCCGGCATTTACGAAATCATCAGCCTTATCTGCATACATAAACGGCAGCATAGACAGTTGATGATACTCGCGTTGTAACGTAGTCGCCTGCTGATTGTATTCCTGTCTTTTGTCTAAATTCTGAAGGCTACTATAGACTCCGATAATATGAACACACAGTTGTTGTTGCTGTTCAAAAGCATAGGTGGCCTGGTAGATAGCCAGTGCCTTTAGGAAAAAATCAACGGACCTGACTAGATTACCGTTGGTCTCTTCAATATACCCTGACAGCTCGTAGAATCGGGCCGTCCAGGCGGTTAAATGAGCCTGTTGCGCTGCTCTTAACGAAGTCCGTAATAAGGTTCTGGCTTCGGCAAATCGGGAATGTTCGTTCAGAAAAATGACATACTTATTTGTCCATTCAAAGCGTTGTACAGGCGACAACCCCGCCATCCGCCGTTGAAAGAGGCTATCGTAATCAATCGGCGGTAGGGTTTGTGCCCGACTGCTGATACCCAGCGACAACAGGAAAATGAACAGACCGGTACGCATAGGATTACCGAATGTCGAAGTGGCGCAAAAAGTCGGGCTTATAGATTCGGCCCAGCGGCAGGCTCAGCGCGGGCAGACACACTTCCCGCTCATTGAAGGTACTCACCCGGTTCAGATTTACCGCATAGGAGCGGTGAATGCGAATCAGGCGGGGGAAGCTAAGGCGATCCAGCACGTGGCTAATGGTCAGCCGCAGGGCGTAACGGTGCTGGGCGGTCACTAACCTCGTATAGGAACCATCGGCTTCAATATAGTCGATATCATCGAGGCTAATTTTGACGAACTGGTATTTATGTTTGATAAACACCGCGTCGTCAATCCGCAGAATGGGTTCAATCCGGGCTTCATCTTTGAGCGCAGGCAGACTGGTCAGGGAAGGCAGTGGTTCGGCCGGAGTAGTTACCGACTGGGTAAAGTTTCGCAGAGCCAGTTCAATGGCGGCTCGCAGGCCGGGTACGGTGACGGGTTTGATCAGGTAAGCTGACGGGTAGAGCCGCATGGCACGGTCGAGCGTGACCTTATCGGTCAGGGCGGTCAGGAAGATGATGGGAATGGGCCGTTCGGCCAGCAGGCGTTCCGCCGTTTCGATGCCGTCCCACCCGCCTTTGATATGAATATCGCACAGAGCCAGGTCAAGCCGGTTTTGCTGGTGCAAGCTAAGGGCTTTGGGGCCGTTGTTGGCCGTCCCAATCACGAAATAGCCTTCTTCTTCCAGCAAATCGCTCAGGTCCATGGAGAGCACCGCTTCATCTTCAATAATCAGGATGTTGATAGGGTCAGCCATGAATCAGGGAAAGGTAAGGTATTCTATTGAAACGGTATCCCGGATGCCCGTCAGCAAATCAGTGCTGAACTGCCCGGTTATGAAGCCCAGGGTGTCGGTTCGCCAGCTAACCGACACGTCCGCCCGTTTGATTAGTTTGGTGGGCGTTTCGGGGGGCGCGTACCGGTAAATTTCTACGTGCCGGGCTACTTCGCTGCTGATGGGAAACACCTCTCCCCAAGTAATCCAGGAGTAGCGGTTCAAATCATATGGCACGCCCCGTATCAACTGATAAGGACTGGATACTGATGAGTTGAAGTCCCGCTGAATGACCCGGTAGTAAAGGATGTTCCGGTCATTTCGCACGTCGAGTTGCACATACCGCCCCTGACCATCCAGCCGGTATTGGGTCGAGTGAGCCGTCAGTCCACTGTCGTTCAGTGGCATTCCCACTAGCTTTGTAATCTGTCCTTTCGCATTGGTGCTGACCTGATAGCGATAGATGAGCTGATCATCCAGAAAAAAGTCGATTCCTTCCAGCTTTCCATTTTTGTAACGGTATCGACTGAAGCCACGCTCATCGCGTACTTGGTCCAGAACGCCCGCCTTCGTGTAAATGAGGTTCTGGTTCAAGGGATAATCCTTCTGGTTAAACGTGTGTTCAACGGCTGAAGACTGGCTTAGCCGCTGCCCGGAGTCAAACGTATAGGTGTAATAATTGGTGTTATAGGCATGCCATACCACTTGTCGACACCGGCGTTTGGGGTGGGCAGGGGCCACACGTATGGGCAAGGTATTGGCTCTGGTCATACTGTTTTGATGATCGGTGGGTGTACAGGCAAACAAGGCTATCAACAGCAGGAAAATGAATAGGGGGATTTTTATCGGGACTATTGTACTCAGCATGGGTAGACTGGAAAGGCTACTCAAGTTACGTCAAATTGTTAAAACACCATGTATACCTGTGGGTCAAGGGTATGGAGCTTATCCCTTAAAAGTAAACAGTTAAATTTATCCGTACGGATAAATGGTCATGAACGACGGGTTTGCGTACACGAATAACCGGAATAAAGCAGTATACAGCGTATGCTAAAAATATGAGTTGACAGTTAATAAAAATCAGAAGCCTCCCCTACCCATCCACGTTCAAAAAAACGTCCGAATAAATTAAGGTTAAGATTCTACGTAGAAAGGCTAGTAAAAAAGTTACGTTCCATTGTTTCTTATGATACCTCTTCCTGATCGTGAATAATAAGATCGCCGGTACCTTTAATTCCGATATTTTAATTCTTAATGGATGATAACCGATGTATTTTTACATAGCTAACGATACGATCTGAAAACGAGCGACTCATCCGATACTGCTAGTTTGTCTTTCACGCCAAAATTCCACATATTCCTACGATGCAATTCGGTTTTTTGGCCCTTCTGATCAGTTGGTTGATGACATCTTGGTTGCCCGCTGTGGCACAGGTTAACTTTCAGTTGCTCAATACTGGCGATGGGCTTTCTCACAGTACCGTTCATGACTTATTGCAAGACCGGAAAGGGTTTTTATGGCTGGCAACCGCTGACGGTCTGGATCGCTATGATGGTCAAAGTTTTCAGGTGTATCGTCGCTCACAGCGTGACCCCGGAAGCCTAAGCAGCAACGAAGTAACTTGTCTTTTTGAGGATAAACAGGGCCGACTGTGGGTGGGCACACGGTCCGGTGGATTATCGCAATTGGACAGCACGGGCATCCATTTTGACCATTTAGTCCGAACATCAACGGGCGTCGATATGTCGACGGCTACGATTACGGCGCTGGAACAGGACAGATCAGGTAAAATCTGGGCGACAACAAATGACTTAGGAATTCTCCAGATTAACCCGGCTACGCGGGAGGTTAAGCAGTTATCGGTGGATAATTACCACTTGCCCAAAACACGACCGTTTACAGTTTGCCCAGATCATGACGGCAACATTTGGATTGGCTACGAAGCTGGCGTTGTAGTGAAGATCCGTCTTTCTGATTATCAAGTGCGGATGTATCAGTTACCGATCCGAAATACCGTTTCTACCGGGAATATCATGACGCTGCTTTGCGATAGCCGGGGCCAACTACTGGCAGGGACACAGGGGTGGGGGTTGTTTAGGTATAACCCCGCGCAGGAATCATTCTCATCGATTTATTATCGGGAAGGAACGATTGAGGGTGTGAACTTCGCCCGGAGTTTGTACGAAGATGCTACGGGAAAATACTGGCTAGGTACAGACGATGGGGTACTGGTATCGGCGCAAGCGGATTTCGGGCAACCAACGCAGTATCGGGCGGAGCCAACCGTGCGCAACAGCCTCAGCACACACGCCATTCTCTGCGTTCGGGGCGACAAACAGGGAAATATCTGGATGGGAACCTGGGAAGGTGGGCTTAATGTACTGTTTGCCCACCCCGGCTTATTTGAGCAATATACTCACCAGATCGGGCAGCCCAACAGCCTGATGACGCCCCAGATCTCGTCGGTATCCGCTGATAAACAAGGCAATGTCTGGATGGGAAGCACACAGGGGCTCACTTATTTAAACCGGAAAGCAAACACGTATCACCATTATAAGCATCGGCCCGGAGACCCCACTTCGCTGGCAGGAAACGACGTTACGTTTATCAATAGCCTGTCAAATCGGGTCTTGCTGGTTAGTATCTGGAACAAAGGCACCGATGTCGTGGATACCGAGACAGGCCGGGTTTTGCGCCACCTGACGCAGTTAAATTCGGAGCAGATTCACACTGTTCTTCCGACCGATTCTCACAAAGCCTGGGTCGCAACCAATCGTGGGACACTCTGGGAATTGGACACTAAAACCTGGCAGATCGAGCCGGTAAAAGGGTTTACACGTACCAATAATTCGTTCAGGACAATTCTGGAAGGAAGCGACGGCACCCTTTGGATTGGAACACTGGGTCGAGGCTTGATTGAGTGGCGAAGACGCACGGGGCTGATTCGTCGGCATCGCTTTTCCTTGCCTGATGGCCTGGACGATAGTCATGTGACCTGCCTACTGGAAGACAGGCAACACCGCCTTTGGGTGGGCACGCTGGGCGGTTTGCATCGGTTCAATACCAGCAGGCAGCGTTTTGAGTTGATTTCGACCGACAACGGATTATCAAATGATGCCATCATGAGCCTCTGCCAGGATCGGAGAGGCAACGTATGGGTGGCCACAAACGACGGTCTTTGTCAGCTTAATGAAGCCGGTCAAGTGGTGCGAACATATCGTAAAAGCGACGGTTTACCAGGCAATGATTTTACGGAAAAAGCCGTAAGTCAAAGCCCGGACGGTACGCTTTTTTGGGGTGGGAAATACGGTTTAACGGTTTTCAATCCCGTTCGTTTCGAAACCAATGCCCAGCCATTTCCGGTTTACATTACCGGCATGAAACTCTTCAATCGCGCTGTGGTTCCGGGGGAAGCCGATTCTCCGCTTACGCGCAATCTGCCAGAAACGAAGTCAATCACCCTTCAGCACGATCAGACCGTTATGACGTTCGAGTTTGCCACAGTGGCGTTCCAGGCACACCGGAACATTCGATATGCATACCGTCTAGACGGTTTTGAAAAGGCCTGGAACTTCGTTGGCCCGCAACAGTCCGCGACTTATACCAATCTTGACCCCGGCACGTATTTGTTTCGGGTGAAAGCCGCCACCTCCGATGACTTCGCAAAGGCCTCCGAGACCGTGCTTCAGCTGATAGTGCTTCCGCCCTGGTATCGTACCTACTGGGCTTATTTTTTATATGCAGGCCTAGTGGCCAGTCTTTTGATGCTCATTCGTCGGATGATTCAGATTCGGGAAAGCTATAAAACCGAGTTGAGAATTGAGCACATCGAAACCGAAAAAGCCAGGGAGCTTGATCGATTACGGTCTGGCTTTTTTACTAACATTTCGCATGAGTTTCGTACACCATTAACCCTCATAATGACCCCGTTAGAGCAGTTTTTATCTGACCGGGCACCTGATCCCCGGCGTCTCTGGTTCCAGACTATGCATCAGAATGCCCACCGGCTTTTGCGGCTCATTAATCAGTTACTCGATTTGTCAAAACTGGAATCAGGATCATTCCGTCCTGAAATCAATCGGCAGGATATATTGGAGTTTGTCCGGCGAGTGGTGGGTTCCTTTGAACCAATTGCCGTGCAGCAACGCGTAACCTTGCAGGTAGAAACGGAACTAGCTACGTTCCCCGCTTTTTTTGACCCCGATATTGTTGAGAAGATACTTTATAACCTGATTGCCAATGCCCTGAAATTCACAACCGAAGGTGGTACTGTTACAATTCGATGTGCGGTTGGTAACGTCGGTGAATCGCCAGAGTTATTACTGGAAGTTGAGGATACCGGTATTGGCATTTCGGCTGACCATGTATTGCATATTTTCGACCGGTTTTATCAGGTGAATGGCCAGCACCAGCTCAAAAAAGCAGGTACAGGTATCGGCCTGGCCTTAACAAGAGAGTTAGTTGAGTTGCACCGGGGTAGTATTCAGGTCGAAAGTCAGCTTGGTGTTGGAACGGTGTTCACAATCAATCTACCCGTATCTGAGATATCTTTCCCGGTCGATTGGCTATCAAATCGCCCGGTCGACGGAGTGCCAATAGCTGACAAACCGGCAATCTGGTTAGAGACTGCATCGGAAGTAACGCCCTCGTCCGTGAACAACTCCAGCGACCTTCCGCTGGTTTTGATTGTAGAAGACCACGATGATTTGCGGCATTATCTAAGTGATTGTTTTAGCCAAAGTTATCGGGTTTTGCAAGCCACGAACGGTAGAGAAGCCCTCGAGCAGGCCGAAAAGGAAGTTCCGGACCTCATTGTTAGCGATTGGTTGATGCCAGACATGGACGGCGTGCAGTTGTGCGAAGCCATCAAAACCAACGAGAAAACCAGCCACGTTCCACTCATTTTATTAACGTCAAAATCAAGCACAGAAAGTAAGCTACAGGGCCTGAGCGTTGGTGCTGATGACTACGTAACGAAACCCTTCAATGTGGACTTACTCCGAACACGGGCCAGAAACCTGATTCAAAGTCGGCAGCAGTTACGCGAGAAATACGGTCGGATGATCTACCTACAACCCTTCGACCTTCCGATTGAGTCTGCCGAAGAGCTGTTTCTCAAAAAAGTACTTTCGCTTATCGAAACGCACATCGCCGATACTGATCTAGACGTACAACGACTTGAGCGCGAACTGGGTATGAGCAATACGCAACTGTATCGCAAGCTGAGAGCATTGACCGGTAAAGGCGGGAATGAACTCATTCGAAGCATCCGGCTGGAACGTGCCCGACAATGGCTCCGTGCGGGCGGGCATCAGGTAGCCGAAGTGGCTTATCTGGTTGGCTTCAACGACCCAAATTATTTCATCCGCGCCTTCCGAAAGGAGTTTGGCGTTCCGCCAGGAGAATATCTCCAGGAAAGTAAGTCGAACCCGGATAAAGGCGACGTTGTGAAAGTCTAATTTTGAGACATAAATTGATATGTCCCCGATCCAATTTCTACGTATAAATAGCCGTCTTTAAACTCTTTCACCTTAATCGCCGGATTACTTTTCACCTCTTTAGCAGACTCCACAACGGAAGCAGGATTTGTTGTTGGAATAAACACAGTAGCAACTGTATTTACGGGAACGGTGATTTTCAACGTAACTGTTTTTCCTGCTTTTTTCCAGGATGATTCAATCTTCCCGTTGATCGAGCGATAGGTGGCATTTACATAATTAAGCCCCTCATTTGCAATCTCAGGTTTGATCGTAAAGGTTCGGTAGCCTGCTTCACCAACTTTGAGCCCTGCCGCATTACCAAATAGCCATTCGTTGACGGCTCCAAATGCGTAGTGGTTGAATGAATTCATACCTGCATTATTTTCAAACCCTTTCCCTTTTATGTAGCTATTCCAGCGCTCCCAAATGGTATTTGCGCCATTCACTACCTCGAACCCCCAGGAAGGATATTCGGTACTTAGCAGTAATTTATAGGCTTCGTCGCTATGACCGGTACTTGATAAAGATGGTAACAACGGTTTTACGCCCAAAAAGCCTGTCGAGAGTTTGTTGTTATTAGCCTTAATAAGCTCAACCAGCCAATCACCCGCTTTTTGATTTTGGTCAGGCTTCAACATATGCATGTAAATCGCATTGGCATAAGCCGTTTGCGTGTGTCCGTCAAAACCCATCTGACCATCGACATAACCGCCACCATCGCCATAAGCGGCACTATTTGTTTTAAATTTTCCGGTTTCTTCGGTGTAATGTGCCAGAAAAGCCTGTTTGATTTTGTTAAAAATACCATGATAATAAGTTGACTCCTCTTGCTTGTCAATGGCGTTGGCCATTTCAGCCATCATGGAAGCTACATAGGCGTAATACATCGTCGCCAGCATATCAGGTGGCGTTTTCTTGCCAACAGACAGCCAGTCACCAAACCCACCTTTGGGCGAAATATCTTCGAAACTTGCCTCTTTATATACGTACTCACCTTTGCTCTTCGCTTCCATAAACCTGAGGTAGGCAACCATATTTGGCCAGAATTCACGGATCACCCGGGTATCACCGTAGGTCTTGTAAATCGTATAGGGGCAAATAATCCCGGCCTCCGACCACCCGGGCGAATACGTATCGGTTTTACGAACGTTTGGTGCAGGCGCATAAATTGGATACGACTTATCAGCCCGTTGGGCATCATTCAAATCGACCAGCCACTTCGTAAAAAAGGCCGATATATCGGTATTGAAGGTGGCCGATTGAATATAAGCCTGCGCGTCACCCGTCCAGCCGAGCCGTTCATCGCGCTGCGGGCAATCGGTGGGCACATCAACATAATTGGAACGCTGGGTCCAGACAATATTCTGATACAGCTTATTGATCAGTTTATTATCCGTCTCAAACGACCCTGTTTCGGGCGTTGCGGATGTCAGAACAATGCCGGTTATAGCATCTAGGCCCGGTACTGTTCGGAACCCCGCTACCTCAACATATTGAAACCCATGATAGGTGAATTTAGGCGTCCAGGTTTCGCCTTGTTTATCACCTTTGAGTATATACGTATCGGTTGCCCTTGCTTTGCGCAGGTTCTCCGTCATGATTTCCCCATTTGGGAATAAGACTTCGCCATATTTCAAGGTGATTGTATCGCCTTTATTTCCTTTTACCTTAAGCCGTACGTTTCCGGCAAAATTTTGTCCTAAATCAAACAGGTATTTACCGCCTGATTTTGGCGTTACTGTTTTCGATTTTAATTCCTGAAAAACCTGAATTGGATATCCTGGATAGGCTTCGATTTTCCGCCCCGATTTATCGGGATAAATTGTGCTATTCTTCCAGTTCGAATCGGCATAACCCACTTTACTCCAATTGGCAAATTCCAGATTGGCGTTGTAGGTTTCGCCATTCAGCAAGTCAGCTTCAAGGACCGGCCCGTGATTCGTTTTCCAGGTCTGATCAGTAGCAATCGTTTCTTTCTCGCCATTGGTATACTCGACTTCCAGTTGCGCTTTTAACAAGGGAACATCGCCATAGAAATTTTTCACAACCGGGTTACCGACCAGCAGCGCATAGCCAAGATAGCCAGCATACCAACCCTCAGCAACGATAGCCCCGAGCGCGTTTTTACCGATTTTCACATCGGCCGTAACATCGTAAGTTTGGTAATAGACTCGCTTGTTATAATCGGTCCAGCCCGGAGTGAAATAATCAGTTCCAACTCGCTTGCCATTGATCTGAAATTCGTACAAGCCAAGCGACGTAACGTATAGGCGTGCCCGTTTAACTGTCGCCTTAAATTGTGCTTCCCGCCTGAAAAAAGGGGCTGGTGGCAAATGATAGATTTTCCCTTTTCCTAACGCCCTTAAATCATTACCTATCCATTCCGCTTTCCAGTCGGATTTATTCAGCAATCCCATTTCCCAGCCAGCGATCGCGCTCCACGGACCAGCTTGGTCGTATTTGTCCCAACTGCGGACTTTCCAATAGCAGACCGTTCTTGATGGCAAAAGCTTGCCTGCATATTCTATTTGGTTGGTGGCATTGCTAGCCAGTTTAGTTGAGTTCCACAGATCAGGAGTGTCTGTAGCTAGTAAGTTTGGTGATGACGCGACCATAATCTGATAGGCCGTTTGAACCTGACCTCTGATGGCCGATGTTAATTCCCAACTCAATCGCGGTTTTGCCGCATCGACGACTGGATTTATTTTGTATTCAGTCCGTAGGTTAACGGGTTTCAAATCCGATTTATTGGCAGCTGATTGATTACTTGATAGAATCATGGCAGAAAGGATCAAGGCTACACTTCGGATGCTGGACTGAACAAACTTCATGGAGTTGGTTATGAGTTTCTTTCCTAGGAAAGAGTTCTTTTACTAAAGTCTAATGAGGCTATTTTAGATTGGGGCTATTTTACAACCAAATGCTGACTGCCGTCATGGAGTTTGACCCTTTTGTTATTCCAGACCAACTCACCAGTCAACGTAGCGGGCAGTTTGATATCGGCAGTCAGCACACCATTCTTCTGGCTGAACTTTACTTCTATCAGGCCCAACGAATGCGATACGCTTCCTGAGACCCACGTCAATGACCCAAGTTGCGGATTAACCCTAACTCGCCTGAAACCGGGCGCTGCTGGTTTTATCCCGCATACTGTTGCCAGAAAATCGTAAACCGGGCTTGCACTCCAGGCATGGCAATCGGAACGGGTAGGTTCCGGGCGTTCGGCGAAGGTCGTCAGGCCTAGCGAAAGCATCTGCTTCCAGGGCGTTAGCATACCAATGTATTGGCTCCCCAGACCCGCTTTCAGGAACGCCTGATTCAGATAGAACCGGTAATAGATTGTGCATTGGATGATCGTTTTATCCGCTACAATTCGCTGGAGTAGGGCTGCTTGCTGCACTTTCGGAATGGCATCTGCCAAAACTGCCAATACATTCGCGTGTTGACTATATTCAGTTTTAGCGGGCGTGTCGGCTAGTTGTTGCCGGGAAGAATCCCAGCATAATTGATAGGTGTCCTGACTCAATTTATTGGCTAATTGGGCGTAGCGAATAGCTTCCGTTTTCTCTCCGTATGCCGTTAACAGAGCGGCTGCCTGACGTAGCGCCAACACGTATTGCAGGGTCAGAATAGCCGAATTGCCATCCAGCGCACCCGCCGGAATCCCGCTTAGTTCCTCCTGACCTTTCCAGGGCCACTCGTTGGGCCAGTCGACAAAATTCCAGTACGGCATCTTGTCCAACATACCCTGTTTATTGACGTATTTCTCATAAAACTGCACCACCTCCTGAATCTGATTCAGATACGATTTAACAAAGGCATCATCCCGGCGATGCATCCAATAATCATGAATCATTGTGATCCAGAATAAAGAAAACGGCGGAATAACCTGGTGTACATTCGACGGATACCGGCTGCTCGTAAGTCCTTCCGGTATCTGGGAATCAGCAAATTGCTGGATGGCATTGCGCATCAACCGATCATCGCCCGACACGTAAAGCGAGATCAGTGCCTGAATCCGGGTATCCCCAATGTATTGAAGTTGCTCATAATACGGGCAGTCCATATACGTTTCATTGGCGCACAAGCGGGCCGTTCGCCAGCCCACTCGCCACATAGACGCTAAAGACGAATCGCTACTGAAAAATGAGGCTTTTTCAACGAAAGGATATGCTGTAAATCGACTGGAATAGTCGTGGATAGTTAACGGGTTCTGATGATTTTCGATTGTTAGTTCAACGTAGCGAAAGGTGCGATACCAGAGCGGTCTATATAGGCGTTTTGCTTCCCCGTCCAGCAGAAATACGTCATAATCGCCCCTGATCCGCTTGTTCGTCACATCGTTCCGGTTCCCTTTCTGGCCGCTTTTCGTGTCGAACAATGCTTCGGCATAGGTTGCCGTGATCTTAGCTCCCCGTCCTCCGCTAACCAGTAATTCCGGATAAGCAGTTGTTAAGGAATCCTGGTCGATAAGCAACGTAACAGTCGACCAGGTGGGAATGTTAATTGCCTCATTCCCTTCCAGAAAAGCCATATTGACCTTTATTCCATCTGCCCGCCGAATACGTGCGAACCGCTGTTGCCGTTCTTCTAGGAGAGGAATATTTCGGGGAGTTAACTTTCGGGAGGCTTTTTCAGCCGAGTCGAATGGAACAGGCCGTTCGGTTTCGCAGGCGGGTAGCCATTGCTCATCCGCGAAAGTAGGTTGCTCCCAACCCCAGGGGTACCGTTGCGCAAAGACCTGATCAAACGGCCCAACAATGTGGTTTACGTTGGCCAGTGGTGTATACGCCATATTCTCAATTACCCGCCAGCTGTGGTTCGTGTTGACAACAGCTTCAGTCTTGGAATGCCCCTGAATTAGCAAGCCCGTCTGCTGTGATAACTGCGCCCAGGCAGCTTGCTCCCCCTGATTCCAAACCCAGGCGGCCAGTACATTTTTGCCATTCTGAAGAAAAGGAGCCAGATCAATCGTCTCGTATCGCCAGTGCGCTGGGTCGGCGCGTTGGGGGCCCAATATCACCGATTTGCCGTTTACAAACAATTGATAACGGTTGTCTGCAGATAGGTGAACAATGAATGATTGGGGCTTATCTGATAGTGTAAACTCCTTACGAAACAGGAAAACACCATATCGCTTCAGGGACGTGTTGCAAGGCCCAATCCAGCTCGCATCCCAATGATCGGGTGCTGTTGGATCAGGCTGTTGCGCTACGGCGGTTAGGTTTAGGAAAAGGGTTATAAAAAGGAAAAAGGAGGTATTTCTCATTGGAAGTAATTATTCATTGAACCTGACTATGTTGCCAAACCTGCAACGGTCCATTATTATTTGCCACTAACCACCAGACTGAACCGTCTTTACGTCGAAGCGGAACTACGGCTTTGGCATCTTTATCGATAACTAATCCGGTATTTGAAACTGTTCGAAAATGCCCGGCACCATCGCCCGACAGCAACAACCCCTTTCCTGCATCGTGCTGACCACCAATGGTTTCTGCGCCATAGAAGTTACCGACTAGTAACAAGTCTAGCCGACCGTCGCCCGTGAAATCGCCTGATTGAATCCCGTAGATCGGGGCCATCTGGGCTTCAATGGGTAATTGGTGAACAACAAAACCAGCCTTGCCTTTATTTTCAATATAACAACTGGCCATCTGCTGGGCTTCGCGAACATAGGCCGACTTCCGTTCATCCTCCGTGAATAAGTCCTCGAACGGGTGGCTGGCGTAGTCATGGAAGGTTGGAAAACGCTTTTTAATGGAGGGAATCTGTACCATCAATACGTCTCGTTGCGCTACCGGAACGTGTTCGTGATTCAGATAGAATGTCAGGATCGGATCGAGCCGACCGTTATGGTCGAAATCATCGGCGAACACGCGTACCGGCTCCGTTGGCGACGCTCTGAATTTGCAGTTTAATCCCAGATTACCGGCTACGAAGTCCATGTCGCCATCACCGTCAAAATCCTTTGCCAGCAGCGAACACCACCAGCCTGATGCCTGATCGAGTCCATCAATTTTTCTCATCCTCAAACGCCCACCTTCATTATGAAACAGCGTTGGTGCCATCCATTCTCCTACCAGCATCAGGTCGGCCCGATGATCGTTATCCGTATCGGTCCAAAGAGCGGCTGTTACTAAACCAACTTGGCGAAGACCAGGAGCCAGTAGATCAGTCACGTCTGTGAACTTGGGTCCAGCCGATTTACTTCCTTCATTCCGAAGTAAATAACTATCAGCTGGTTTAGGATACTGTCCGGGAATAATGCGTCCTCCCCGAAACAAGTCCAGATCACCGTCACCGTCAAAATCGCCGACCGTAACGCAGGCACCGCTGGACCTGGTAGTAGGCAGTGCCGATGGCGGAGCGGGTCGAAACGTTGGTCTGGCTGCTCCATCATTGAGATAAAGGCGATCCTGATAAGCAACGGATAAGCCTTCTTCACGGCTCCCGCCACTCACTACGTACAGGTCCAAATCACCGTCGGCATCGGCATCGAAAAAGGCTGCGCCCATATCTTCAAAGGCATCACTTCCGGGCAAGGTTGCCGTTATAAATTGGCCATTGACCTGCTGCATGTAAATGTTTGAGAGTTTACCATAATCGTTGCCCATGAAAAAATCGTCGAGATGATCGCCATTTACATCGGCAACGGCCAGACATGGTCCATTTTTCGAATATTGATGCGGTAACAAAGGTGTCCGGTTAAAATCGACCACTGAATTCTCCTGATGAGCAGCAATCAGGCCGCTTTGCTGAGCAGTCAGCTCAGTAAATAAAGGTGGGCGGGCGGTGGCTGGGCTTGTCCATTCACCTTCCGGTTTGTACGAAATGGAAAGCATACGATCAGTTGCACTCTGCCGTAGAATTTGTTTTTGGCCATTTGGGTAACGGATCACCAACGAGTCAAAACGGCTGGCAGCTCCAAGACCAAAGTGGATCACGTTTTCGACGGTAGATACAAAACCGCGCACGGGCGACAGCTCCTGCATCTGCATCTGGCCATCGGTATATAACCAGACTTTGGTGCCAATCGTAACGGGCAATCCCGGTGCGGGAGCAATAGTCAGTCGAAGCCAGTGATGCTCCTTGCCTTTTTCGTAACTATGTTGATTAAGCCGATTTTCTAGTACAAAGGCTTCATCGTCAATATTGTTTGTTATTAAGTCAAGATCGCCGTCATTATCAAAATCAGCATAAGCTGCTCCGTTTGAATAACCAAGCTGGTTAAGCCCCCAGGCATCCGAGACGTCTTCAAACGTCAGCGATGCCGCTGGATTCCCCCCCTGATTGCGGTAGGCGTATTTCGACACCTTTACATCAGGCAGTCGATATAACTCATCTTTTGTTTGTTTCCACTGCGCTTCTGGTGTCCCGAACGACGCTTGCTCGTGGTTGAATACGATAAAATCGAGGTTGGTAACGTCGCGTCGATAGCCATTCGTGATGTACAAATCTTTCCAGCCGTCATTATCAAGATCGGCCAGTAGCGGTGCCCAACTCCAGTCTGTTTTTTCGATTCCCGCCAATTGACCAATCTCACTAAAACTTACTGTTGATTGACCGTTTGTTTGACTTATGCCCCGGTTTAGCTGCAGCGTGTTGCGCATATACTGGGGTTGGTAGCCAAGTGCCTGCTCCATCTGAAAACGGTTGTAGTTTGAACCGGGCAGCATCATTTTCTGCCGATAATTATCAGGAGGTAGCATATCGAGTACGACAATATCGGGCAGGGCATCGTTGTTGATGTCGGCAATATCCACGCCCATACCGTTGTGGGTTTGGTGTTTCAGCAACGTTGCCGCCTGATTAGAAAAATTCGGCTTGCCCGTTTCCGGCTTGTTGAGCCACACTAAATCGTTCGACAAAAAGTCGTTGGCACAATACACATCCGGCCAACCATTATCATCCAAATCGCTGACACAAACACCAAGACCATAACCTTCCGCCAGAATACCCGTTTCCCGCGATACATTGACAAAATGGGGTGATTTTTCACCCGGTGTTCGACCATCGTTTCGGTAAAGTCGATCCGTGCTGGGCGCTTCGCCATCCAATTGTTTGGGCCGAAGCGTATTGCGGTTCGTCGTTTCGAGGGCGTTGGTTAGTAAATAACAGTCTAGATCACCATCACGGTCATAGTCAAAAAAGGCTGCCTGGGTACTGTATCCCGTATCATTCAAGCCATAGTCAGCGGCTCGTTCCGTGAAGGTAGGCGTGCCGTTAGCTTGTAGACCATTGTTGATAAAGAGTTTATTCGTTCGTTGGGTGGTGTCTTTTGTTGGTCCAGCCACGCTCACATAGATATCTGGCCAGCCGTCCTGATTGACGTCGGCCACGCTAACCCCCGTACACCAGACAGTAGTGCCTGTGCCTGACGGCTGGGTTATATCTTTAAAATGAAAGTCCCCCTGATTTAGATATAGCCGGCTCGATACCTGATTACCGGCAAAATAGACATCAACCAATCCATCTTTGTTGAAATCACCCACACCGACCCCCGCTCCATTGTACATGTATTCGAACGAGAGTACATTCACGGAGTCGTTTTCCGTCAGCCGGTTGGCGAATGTAATACCGGTTTCCGATGATTTACGCTGGACGAATAGTTTCTCTTTGGATGTACAACTTCCAAATAACCCAACCAGACCGATGACCAACCATCGGATCTGATACCACGAAAAATAGACCATAAAATTAGCTTAGCAGGAAGCCCGGAATTGTAATTGAAGAGGAAGGGAATACGCCGGTTGGCTGGGACCGGGTTGGCCAACCAGAATTTGCGACACCAATCGGCCCACCTCGGCCGAGGGATGCGAAATCACCGACACGCCACCCGCTAAAAGTCGCGTGTATTCATTCTCAGTTAAGCTCACAACGCCCAAGTCCTGACCAAGTCGGAGGGCATGCTGCTGGCTGTAATCCACGAGCGTAATCAGGTCGGCGCTGTCAGTTACGAAATACGCCTGATGCAGGCAAATATCGGCCTCAGTGAGTTCGTCGAGTAGCTGAAAATTGAAATCGTGGCGCGTGCAAAACTGTTGAAACGCCTGGATATAATCGGCTTCAAAGAAATCCAGATTCGGCAGTACCAGATTCAGTTGACTATATTTCCGTAGAACAGTTAGTTGACTTTCCAGCGCTTCGTAAAAGGCTTTTTGACCACCATAATAAATCTGATGCCCGTGTGTCAACAGGTTTCGCCATTGGCTACCAACCAAGATCAACTGGTTACCCGGCAGGTTATTTAGGCATTGAATCGACGCGGGATTCGTTTCGACCAGGTGCGGCATCAATAAGAAATAATGGTAGTTGCCAAGGTGCTTGTCAATCAATTGACCCAGCAAATCCTGCCGGTAATTATAGGTGCAGATATCGATGAGCGCCTTCCCGCCCACCTGCCGAACAATGGCGTCGTGGAGTTGTTTGACGCTTTCGGTTAGTTGGCCGGTAATAATCAAGACTCTCTGTATCCGGCGGTTCGATTTACCCGCAATAAAGTACCCTTTTCGGTATACCGACGTAATTAAACCGAGTTGCGACAGTGTATCATAGGCCCGCTTTACGGAGTCTTTTGACAGGTACCAATCGGTGCAGGCATCATTGATCGACGGCAACCGATCTCCAATGCGTAACGAGCCACCTTCGATCTCACTAATTACAGCATTAACGACTTGTAAATACTTCGGCGACCGCTGCCGATCGGTCGTTATTAAGGTGTCTTTCATAAGGGTATGAAACGAAATTTGTATTACGACAAAGCCATCCAGACCAGCGCCAGAAGCAACCCAAAAAGCAGCAAAAGTGCCAGAGGTTCCAACCAGAGAATACTTTTTGGTTTGATAAGTGACGCCTTCCCGAACTGACGCCAGCTTTCTCTGAGCAGCTTTATCGGACGAGCGTTCCAAGCTTTACCAATCATGTTGTTTAACTAAATCTTGGTAAAGTGATACAAATATCTTCCTTTCCTTTCGTGTACTGGTAGTACAGATTCGTCAAATGACTGGACAAATCCGGCAAAGGCACCAGAATCAGCTAGCCCACTAAGACAACAGGCCGGAATCCGGCCTGTTGTTCGTACTCCAACCTAGAATTAATAACCACACTAACTCAGAAACCCGTGTTCTGCAGAATAGCTGGGTTTAAATCGCGCTCACTTTGTGGAACGGGTTTTAGTAAGTTCTTTTCGGCCCAGTTTGTATTGGCTGTGGTTCGGCCAAAATCAACATCGGTTTTGATGTTAATTAGGCCCGCCCGATGCCAACGAACAAGGTCGTCGTAGCGGTGATCTTCCAGAGCAAACTCGACGCGTCGTTCGTGCATCAAGGCCTTGAAAATCTGGGCATCCGTACCAACGGCAACGTCGGGAAGTATTTTTCCGGTTGCATCCGCGCGCTGGCGAACCTGATTGATAAGGGCAACGGCACCCGCCAAATCTTTCGATCCCAACAATTTACATTCAGCCAGCATTAGCAGAATATCGGCGTAGCGAATCGTCCGTTGGTTATTGACACTCAAGGGCGATCGATAGTCGATATTAACATCTTTACGAACATATTTGGCGGGCGTTGAACCCGTAATTGTCCAGTTTTTACTGTAGACCCATTTCTGAGAACCATCGATATTGGTACCTGTATCATATGGATCGCCATCCAGAAACAGCGTGGCTTGTCGGCGGGGATCGCCCGCTTCAAATTCTTTCTGAAGGCCCGTTGTGATCTCAATCTGTCCATAGCCTGTTCCTCCGGCTCCGGGCGCACAAACATTGTTTGGACCGCAGGCAGCCCGATAATAAATAAGCCGTGCCGTGCCAGCAGCTGATCCGTTCGAGAATACAAAATCAGCCGGGAGCCAGGGATTCACACCGCCAATACCCATTTGAACCTCAAAAACAGATTCTGCATTATTTTCAGTTGTTGGCATGAAGTTGTCCAGGTAGTTCTTTACCAGCGAATACTTACCAACCAAGCCCTGAAACTCAGCGGCTGCTTCTGTATAGAGTGCAGGTTTCTTTTCCCACTGGGCACGAAATAGCAATAGTTTGCCTAGCATAGCTGAAGCGGCCCCGCTGGTGGCCCGTCCTTTGTTGGCGTCGTCCCATTTGACGGGCAGCCCCGCTTTCGCCAACTTCAGATCGGCGATGGCGGCATCCCATAACTCGCCCGGCTGTGAATTGCCGACACGTGTCTCCGCCAGCGTACGGGGAGTGACAGTAATCAGTGGTGCATTTCCCCAGTTAATCGCCAGAAAGAAGTTGAAGTAACCGCGCAGAAAACGGGCTTCTGCTTCAAACACTTTCTTCGTAGAGTCGGACACGCCCTTCGCGGCTGGTAGCTTTTCGATGATAATATTGGTTCGTTGAATACCCTTGTACGTATTCGACCAAAGCGCACTCCAGGTTCCATCGGTCGAGCGCCAGTTGAACTCTTCAATGTTATCGGCACCATTGTTATGACTAGTCTGATCGTCATCAATCATACCTGTGCCTTTAAACCAGCCGCCCGCATCAAATTGCTCGTAGGTATAATTCAGCAGCGTCGAATACGCCAGGACAGCCGCCCCCTTAAAATCGTCGGTCGATTGGTAATAGGTTTCCTCATTGAGTGCTCCCAGTGGAGCCAAGTTGAGCTTCTTCTCGCATTGCGAAAACAGTCCGGCAATGAACACCGTGGTCAGAAGTGTAAGAATATAAGATCGTTTCATAGGAGAGTTGCGCTTAGAAAGTAAGATTAGCCCCGATTTGTACTGTGCGTGGCTGAGGCATGTTCGCATTGTCGGTACCAGCCTGCAATTGCGAACTGAACGTGGTCACCTCTGGATCGAGGCCCGTGTACTTGGTGATTCTGAACAGATTACTGGCCGCTATGTACACCCGAACGGTCTGGGCCACTTTCAATCGGTTGAGCAATGCCTTAGGCACTGTATAGCCCAACTGCACATTTTTCAGGCGCAAAAATCCACCGGGTTCAATCCAGCGACTGGAAAAACGGGCATTGCCGTTGAGATCGCGAGCTGTTGCCCGAGGAATGGTATTACTCGTGCCCTCGCCCGTCCAGTGGCCCAGTACGTTCACTAATTGGTTGTTCCCAGAGCCTGCCATTGTTTCGTTGGCGGCCCGGTAGGAATTATAAATACTATTACCAGATATACCCTGAAACATGACGGCCAGGTCAAATCCTTTCCAATTTGCATTTACACCAAAGCCGTAGAAAAAGTCTGGAATTGTTTTGCCGAGATTAGTCCGGTCATCGGTTGTAATCAGACCATCGGCCTTACCGCTAAACTGCTGGCCGTTCGTGCCCGGTCCGTTGTTGTCCTGGAAAATCATATCGCCCGCTACGGGTTTCTGCCTATTTACCGTTACGTCGGGAACAGCTGCGTTTGACTGTTCCTGATTTTGGTAAATGCCGGTTGCTTTGTAGCCATAGAAATACCCAATCGGGTAACCAACCGCCGTGCGATAATTTCCGCTGGCAAATTCCTGAACATTAGGGGCTAACGCCACCAGTTTATTCTTAACCGTAGTTATGTTGCCAAAGAAGTCCAGCGTCAGGCCCGATTTGAAGGATTTTTTGTAACTGGTTTCAAACTCAAGCCCCCGGTTATTAACGAGACCGAGGTTAACCGGAATGCTCGTAAACCCAGATGTCGTGTTGACGGGCAAACTGTACAGGAAATCTTTCGTGTTCCGATTATAATAGGTAACCAGCAGGTTCAAGCGGCCGAAAAGTGTTAGATCGAAACCTGCATCTGTACTTTCGTTAATCTCCCAGCGGAGGTCACTGTTCACCAGATTCGGAATACCCGTTCCATTCAGCGATGACTGACCAGTGCCCAACGTGTACCAAGGTCCCTGTTGCACCCGAGCCAGGTAAGGAAAATCCAATCCGATTTTATCATTACCTAACTGACCCCAGCTACCGCGTAACTTCAAGTCGGTCACAAAGGGCAGTTTATTCTGAAAAAACGATTCGTTAGAAATCCGCCAGGCAGCCGACACCGCCGGAAAAAGTTTACTCCGGTTTTGCGGGGCGAAGTTTGACGACTGATCGTAACGAGCCGTCAGCGTGACTAAGTATGTATCCTTATAATCATAGCTCAACCGGCCAAACCTTGATGCATAGGCTTTTTGCCCCAGGGACGAAGAAGCATTGTTATAGGCAAATCCACCATTCCCATTGGAGTTACCCTGCTGATTCTGAATACTCGAATAGAAATTAGGGTCGGTGCTCTGAAAGTTAGCACCGGTGTATCCCAGATAATTACTCTTTATTTCCTGGTATTCCATACCTGCAATCGCATTGATGGAATGTCCGCCGAATTGGCCGTTGTAGGTGAACGTATTGGTAAACACCTGCTGGATACCTTCACCACGCCCATCCTGGTAATTATTCGTATTCCGCTCCTGCCCCAATTCAGCAGCCGTATAGCCGGGACGCCAGTAACTTTGCCGGTACGGGGAATAGTCCACCGCAGCTACCGACCGGAATTTCAAGCCTTTTATAATTTCCAGTTCGGCGTAGATATTGCCCAGCAATCGGTAAGAATAATCGTGGTTCTCGTTGACGGCGTTGATACCGATGTTGTTCAGCCGGACAAAACCCGCTACGTTCAAATTTCCGGTATAGCCATATCGGTTGCCAGGAATGCGGTGATCGGTATCATAAATACTGAGTATCGGCGGCATATTCGTCGTACTGGCGTAAATAAAGCCATCGCCAGTGCCATTAGATCCCCGGTATGTATGGTTGTACGTCAGTGTTAAAGCCTGCCCAATCTTTAGCCGACTACCCACTTTATGATCGCTGTTGACCCGGAACGAATACCGGCTCAGATCATATTTATTCACCATTGCCTGCTGTTGGTAGTACCCCAGCGAGATGAAGTAATTGGACACGTCGTTCCCTCCCGACAGTGACAGGTTATAATTCCTGACCGGCGCATTCTTGTGAAGCGCAGCATCGCGCCAGGCTTTGCTGTTGTCAATATTGAGGTATGGGCTTCCGGGCCGTAAATCGGGCGCCAATACTAAGTAGCCGGAGCTTCCCGGCACAAGACCCGCCTGTGCATTGGCGTTGTTGATAGACTCCGTAGCCAGTGCTACATACTGCTGGGTATTCAGCATATCCAACTGATTAGGAAAGTTTTGTACCCCACTGTAAACATCAAAATTCACACGTGGCTTGCCCTGTTTTCCCCGTTTTGTTGTTATCAATACAACTCCATTTGCCGCCCGTAATCCATAAATCGACGCCGATGAGGCATCTTTTAGCACAGATATGCTTTCTACATCGGCGGGATTAATCTGATTGCTAGTCCCATCACCAATCGGAACGCCATCTACCACAAACAGCGGCTGGTTGTTACCAACGGTACTAACTCCCCGAATACGAATGGCCACTCCTGCACCCGGTGTTCCGTCCACACTGGTAATCTGAACACCCGAAACACGCCCCTGAATGGCAGCCTCCGGGCTGGATACGGGTAATTTAATGATGTCACGCGCCTGTACTGTACCAATGGATTCAGTCAGTTTTCGCGTCGTTTTCTGTCCATAACCAACCACAACCACTTCATTGAGCGAGCGAGCATCGGGCTGTAACGTCACAGTAATGATCGAACTGACCCCAATTGTGGTTTCCTGTCCGACGTAGCCCACCGACGAGAAAACCAGCGTCGCTGGTCCATTTGGTACACTTAGCCGAAAGTTACCGTCGGCATCAGTGGTGGTACCGTTGGCAGTGCCTTTTAAGAGGATATTGACACCCGGTAGACCGTTATTTTCAGTGGCATCAAGCACCCTTCCCATCAAGGCACGTGTTTGAGCCTGTATAGGTCCAGCCAAGCCGAACACTAACGTCAGGGTCAGGACGAAAAGCGGTAAGCGCAAAAAGTAGTACGTTCGATTCATACAAACGGGGGTTATAATTGTATTTTGTTCCTAAAGAACTAGAGTTAAATTGGAAGATCTGGGTGGGTCTATCCTGATTACAGACGTTAGGGCGTGCGTATCCAGCTGGCTTAAACCATTGTTAAGCAGATAGAAAATGTTGGGTACTAACTCAGCTTGAATCGGGCTAAATTATTGATCAGTAGGGTTTATTCTTTCTGAATTGGGTGGACTAAAAGGATTGAACCGTTTATTGCCAAATCTTGCTATCCTAATCAATGCACTCATACTTAGAAAGTTACCTCTAAGCTCCCAGATGACCCCTCTATTTTCAATGGGTTAATGCATAATCTGGAATGTACTTCAATAGTTGAGAGCCTGACGAAGGTTCGACGCTCATCAGGTTGGCTATTCAGTATTATCTGTTTTGAATCATTCATCCACTATAGAAACGGTCGCACCGAACGCATTACTAATGTTCTTTATCTAATCTTTCATGATTTATTGGCCGATATATCGCTGCTGTAGACCGGCCCAACTGTATTACCTTCCCCATTGTACTCGTCCTGCAGACTGTCAAAGTGACCGCTCAGCAAACTATTAGCCAAATCACCCGCTTACAATTACTTTTTAACCAGACAGTTATACAAGATCGAATCCAGGCACCTAAAGGATATAGCAAAGAGCTAGTGGAAGTCTTAATCGAATACCCGTTTAGTAAGTCTACAAATCGACCGTCGTACGGCTTCCAAATAGTTGCAGAGCTTAGAGCAGATTGGAATGTTGCAAGCCGAAAAGAAGTAAAAAAAACGCTGGCCTATCCGGAAATCATCCGAATGTGGAAGCACTATTGAATACCCATGACAACTCGAAACGGCCAAACTATTCCATTTGAGAAAGGGGTCGTGTGTGCCCGTATAGACCTCGATTATTGATGTCTTCGAAAAACAGGACGTCCACTGCGTGGACGTTTTCAGGCATCTGTTTAGTAGTTGACCAAGCCTGCTAACGCTTCTACCAATGGTTTAGGCTGTTCCGATTTATGAACCAATACATGCCGGATAACAATCTGTTTGAAGGACGTTCCATCCGCGTTGATAATGGGCATCGACACCAGATTGGGCTCCTGCTGTAAATCCAGGGAAGCCGGAATAAACGCAATGCCTTTTCCCAGTCGAACCATACTCTTTAGTAAGTCAAACGAAGGCACCTGCTGTACAATATTGCTGGATCGGCTAAAATTAGCCAGGCGACATATATCCTCCGCCTGCACGAAAAACACCCCGGCATCCCGTCCGACGTCAACCCACTTTTCGTTTTGAAGCTGCTCCAGCAGTACGCCCGTCTGGTTAGCCAGCGGATGGTCCCGGTTCATTAGAATGGTGTAATCAGCTTCAGCATAGGGAGTTGCCAATAAGCCTTCGCAGACCAGAGGAAGCACGGTCATTCCCAAATCAATCTGTTCATTAGCGACCCATTCCTGTACCTGAACGGTATTTGCCAGTTCCACGATTTTAACGTCCAGTGCGGGAAAGTGGGCTGAAAATAATTCGAGCATGCCTACAATCCGTTCCGGCAGAATCAATTTGAAAACGCCCAGCCTGACACGCTGCTGTTTAGCTACAACCTGTTGAATGTTATGAACGGCTTGCTCACTCAAGTGCAGAATACGCTGGGCATCGACCAGAAAAAGAGTTCCTGCTTCCGTCAGTTCAACTTTATGCCATTTTGTGCGCTGGATGCCTACGAACAGGTCAGTTCCTAGCTCCGCTTCCAGTAGCTTAATTTGTTGACTCAAGGCAGATTGAGTCACGCATAGTTTCCTGGCTGCCTGACCAAAATGCAGTGCCTCAGCTACACCAACGAAGTATCTCAACTGACGCAATTCCATAAAGCAGGTTGGCTACTGACCAGTCCGACTGGATAAAGTGATAAGTATTTCTAATCACAAAGTAAGAAAGTATAATTAGACTTTTCAGTTATTTTTCTATCTTTTTGCTTTATTCAATACACAAACTCAGCTTCATTCCAATTCAAGCCCTTTCCTTATGATTCCGATTGACCGACGCCATTTTCTCAGCCAGCTTGCCCTCACGGCGGCAGCTATGAGTTTACCCCCCTATAGCTTTGCATCAACGGGCAAGGCCGATGAGTATGTGGTGACCGACACTTCATATGGTCAAATACGGGGAATGCGTAAAGACGGGGTCAATTTGTTTCGAGGCATTCCTTACGGTGGCCGCATCTCGGGGGATCGCCGGTTTCGCCGGCCCATGCCCCTGCAGCCCTGGACCGGCGTACGGGATGCCCTGGAGTTTGGCGCACCGGCCATTCAACCACCCCGGCGAAATGAACCGGCTCCGTCTGAAGACTGTCTGTTCTTAAACGTCTGGACCCCGGCAAATGACAATCGGAAGCGTCCCGTAATGTTCTACAGCCACGGTGGTGGCTTTGTGATCGGGTCAGGCGCAGCCGGTGGGCAGGACGGCTCAAACCTGGCGCGCAATTTCGACGTGGTGGTGGTCGAGACAAATCACCGACTAGGTCTACTGGGCTTTTTGTATCTGGACGAAATTGCAGGATCTGAGTACGCAGGGTCGGGTAACATGGGAATGCTCGACATCGTGGATGGACTGAAATGGGTCCATGATAACATTGCCCGGTTTGGGGGCGATCCAGCCAATGTGATGATCTGGGGTGAATCGGGGGGCGGAGCCAAAACGTCCTGCCTGTATGCTATGCCTTCGGCTGCTCCCTATTTCAACAAAGCCTCTATTGAGAGCGGACCTGGTGTACGCATGACTCCGAAAGAAGTTGCGGCCGAAACGACCGCGATGCTGCTCAAAGAGCTCAACATTGCTCCCAAAGACTGGCGAAAGCTGCTGGAAGTTCCGGTGGCTGACTTGCTGACCATGCAGAACAAGCTACCGTTTGTACCTCCCTTCCAGGAAAAAAATAAGAATCAGGGGATGATGCGCCGGAATTACGGTGGATTTGGTCCGGTAGTCGATGGCGGAGCGCTGCCCCATCATCCCTTCGACCCAACAGCGCCGGCCATTTCCCGTAATAAACCGCTCCTGGTGGGTTGGAACGAAGATGAATATACCTTCTTCGCCTGGGAACGGAAAGATACCGACTTCGCTAAGCTGGATTTCGAAGGGGTACAGAAGCGACTCGAACCGCAATTTGGTCAGGAGACGGCCAAAGTTATCGAAGCGTATCGAAAAGCGACTCCCAACGCGACGGCTCCACAGCTCTATATTGCCATTTCCTCCATTGCCATGATGGGGCTTGGATCGGTGGACATCGCCGAAAAGAAAGTAAAACAGGGTGGAGCGCCGGTCTACCTTTACAACTTTGGCTATAAATCCGAGAAACCCATTCCCGGCACGGACTATCCCATGGGCACGCCCCACGCCATGGACATTTCCTTTAAGTTCAACAACGAGATTCCACCCCGCGACGGCTCGCAGCCTAAAGAAAGCTTTTTTGGCGGCAACCGGCCCGAGCGCTTTGTGGCCTCTCGTCATTTTGCTGAGCTTTGGACCACCTTCGCCCGCACGGGCAAGCCAACCGCTAAAGATGTACCCGCCTGGCCGGCCTATAACCTCAAAGACCGGCCGATGATGCGCATCGATGCGCAATGTGAGGTCATCGATAACCGATACAGTCAGGAACTGACCATGTGGCGGTCAATCGGTAAATTATAGACTCATCACAGCTGGCTTGATCAGCGTCGATTCTGCGGGCGCCTACTTATGAGCGAGACGATGTATCAGCTTTCCCTACCCCTTATCCGAACAACCGAATGCGACCTCTTTTTTATAGTTTATTTTCGCTCTTAGTAACGCTGGCAGCACTTCCCGGTCTAACCGCTCAGTCTATTCGGGAAGAGTTGCAGCAAAAACCCTGGAAAGCCCAGTGGATCACCGGCCCCGGCCGGCCTATTAACCGCTTTACGGCCTCGTCGGATCTGAGTCTCAAAGATTATGGCGTCTTCAAGTTCCGGAAAACTATTGAGCTGCCTCAAAAACCAGCTTCGTTTCTAGTCCATGTATCGGGTGATAACCGCTACAAGCTGTACGTCAATGGCAAGCAGGTCGGCCAGGGACCCGCCCGGGGTGATCTCTATTTCTGGAACTTTGAAACACTTAACCTGGCCCCTTACCTACAAACGGGTCGAAATACGGTGGCAGCTGTGGTATGGAACGATGGCCGGGCCAAACCCGAAGCCCAGATCTCTTACTTAACGGCCTTTATTTTGCAGGGGGCCACCGAAACCGAAGAAATACTAAATACCAACGATAGCTGGAAAACGATTCAGGACCAAAGCTACCAACCTCTACCCGTACGCGTGCCTGGCTATTACGTAGCGGGCCCTGCCGAACTTGTTGACATGAATAAGCACGTAAAAGGCTGGGAGAAAGATAATTATGATGATGCGAGCTGGGCTAAGGCCCGAATGATTGGCCCCGGTCTTACCAAAGATGCGGCTGTCAATTCCACAGGCTGGATGTTGGTGCCCTCCCCGATTCCCTCAATGGAAATGACCCAGCAGCGGCTGGTCTCCGTCCGTCTGGCTGAAGGGGTTACGATACCGACGGGTTTTCCAGCTGGTAACGAAAAGGTTACGATTCCGGCCAATACGAAAGCCACAATTCTGCTGGACCAGGGGTATTTGACCAATGCCTATCCAACGCTGGCGTTTGGTGGTGGCAAGGATGCAACGCTGTCGATGGGCTATGCCGAGGCTCTCTACAACCGACGCAATGCCCCTGCAGGTCCCGGACGCATGGGTACGCTTGCCAAAGGGAATCGGGATGAGGTAGAGGGTAAGTCGTTTATTGGCAAAACGGATAGTCTGTTGTCAGACGGTACGGCGGGGCAGGTTTATAGCCCCTTATGGTGGCGAACGTATCGATATATACGTCTCACGATTAACACAAAATCGGACCCCTTGGTTATTGACGATTTATACGGAACATTTACGGGTTATCCATTTACATCGAACGCCAAACTCCAGACCAGTAGTCCGGAACTGGGTAAGATACTCGATGTTGGGTGGCGAACAGCCCGGCTCTGCGCCTTTGAAACGTACATGGATTGTCCCTATTATGAGCAGTTGCAGTACATCGGCGATGCCCGGATTCAGGCGTTGGTATCCCTTTATTACGCCGGCGATGAACGGCTTGTTCGGTATGCGCTCACCCTCATGGATCATTCGCGCATCGCTGAGGGGATTACCTTGAGCCGCTATCCGACCGATTTACATCAGCAAATTCCGACCTTCTCGCTCTGGTGGGTAGCCATGCTTCACGACTATTATCGGTATCGGCCCGATAGCTTATTCATCAAAGACAAACTGCCCGGAGCTCGGCAGGTCCTCTCGTTTTTCGAGCGCTATCAACAGCCAGATGGATCGCTAAAGAACGTTCCCTATTGGCTATTCACCGACTGGACTCAGGGAAAAGGCTGGGATTTTGGCATGGCACCCATCGGCAAAAACGGGGAATCGGCTATATTGGATCTACATTTATTATTGACGTATCGACTGGCCGCAGAGCTGGAAAACGATCTGGGGTTAAAAGATCTGGCCCGAAAGTATTTGAACCGGGCTGATCAACTTAGCAAGACCATTCAGCGGAAGTACTGGAACCCGACCCGTCATCTGTATGCGGACACGGAAGACAAAGAGACTTATTCACAACACGCCAACTCGCTGGCCATTCTAACGGGCATTACTCCGCCTAATCAGACCCTGACAATAGCCCGGACGATGCTGAGCGATACGACACTGGCACCAGCCTCGATTTATTACAAGTTTTATCTGCATCAGGCCCTGACCAAAGCAGGTATGGGTAATGATTACCTGACCTGGCTGGGCAAGTGGCGGGAAAATCTAGCCATGGGTTTGTCGACCTGGGCTGAAACCTCCGACGTAAACACATCCCGCTCGGATTGCCATGCCTGGGGTTCGAGTCCCAATATTGAATTCTTCCGGATAATACTGGGTATTGACAGCGATGCACCAGGGTTTGCTAAAGTGAAAATCACCCCGCATTTAGGCGCCATCGAGACCATCAGGGGTGAGATACCGCATCCCAATGGAACGCTATCAGTTAATTATATAGTTGCAAAGGGGAAGCTTCAGGCTGAGGTAACACTGCCCCAAAAAACAACGGGCAGTTTTGTCTGGAAGGCCAAATCGTACCCATTAAAAGCCGGTAAGAACACCCTCACCTTATGAGGTATCCCTAAGAAAAAACGCCAATCAAGCGTGGATCATACGACTCTTCTGATTGGCGTTCTTCTACCTACACTACTGTATATCAATAACCTGAGATTGAAATTTCCATTCAATCTCAGGTTAGTTTCATGGTAGCAGGGTCCCAATTGATAATCTGTTTGCTGAAATAACTTTCATTACAAGCCAGCGCAGGTGCAGCGGCTCTAAAACCAAACTGGGCATCTTCGACAACTGGTTTGTTCAGGCGGATCGCGTCAAAGAAGTTGGTGAAATGATCCAGGTGGTCACTGTAGCCTTCCGGTGCCTTAAAGGTACTATCCATTCGAAGGGGTCGTCTCCGTTTGTCCGCTGGCCACTTGGCATCGTAATCCTTCTGCATTTGCTCCTGCATACTTTTTGAGAAGGTAAACAATGAATCATACCCGCCAAAGCCAGGTGCCTGGGGCAAGAGGCTATGTTTGACACTGAGGTTATTGCCCATCACATCGATGACACCCTCCGAACCCACCAGCCGGATTACTTCCTGACCGCCCGTACCGCTGATAAAATTCACCTGCAACGTCAACTGAAAAGCAGCGTGTTCGGGACTATCGGGGTATTGCATGACGCCCGACATCACGTCCGGCATGTTCCGCCCATCTTTCCAGTAACTAAATTGGCCCGTGCTATAAATGGTGTTAGGGCCTTTTGAACCCGTCATAAAGTGGGTACCACTCAGCAGGTGAATAAACAGGTCGCCCGCTACACCCGTTCCTACCTCTTTGAATGCTCGCCACCAGAAAAACTTTTTGGCATCGAACGGCATTTTAGCCGTCACTTCGATAAACCGTTCCCAATCGGTAGTCATCGGATCGGCATCGGCCGGAATCGTATACTCCCAGGCACCTATTGAGCTTTGCCGGTCATAGACGGCATTGACCATGTTGAGCTTGCCAATTTCACCGGCAGCCAGTAATTCTTTGGCTTTCGCATAGCCGATGCTGCTGACCCGCTGGCTTCCAACCTGCAAGACTTTGCCCGCCTTTTTGGCAGCAGCGATCACCGGATAGCCTTCACTGATTTTATACACCATCGGCTTTTCACAGTACACGTGCTTGCCTTTGGCCAGCGCGTCCTGGGTCATGCGGGCGTGCCAGACGTCATGGGTAGCAATAATCACTGCGTCAATGTCAGGTCGATCCAGTAAATCTTTGTAATTGCGAGTGGTGTAAAGTTCAGTGCCAAATTGTTCTTTGGCATTGTCAATTCGCCCCGTATAGAGATCGCAGATACCGGCCAGTTCAACCCCCGGCACTTTTAGGGCGGTGCCGGTATCAAAATGACCCTGGACGCCATAGCCGATAACCCCCAGCCGAATTTTATCGTTGGGCGAAATGGTTTTTTCGTAGTGCAGGATGCGTTCTTCGGCTTTGGCCTGCGCTGCCATTGACGACAAGGGCGAAGATGCGGCTACCAGACTGGTTGCCCCAATCTGTTGCAAAAATCGCCGTCTAGAAGCCAGACTGGATACCGCCCAGTTATCTTTTTTCATGAGAGAAGAAATTTAGAATTGAAACTTAGTTGACCTGATAACTGACAAACGCTACTTTTCTACTGTCAGGACTCCAGGAAGGTACATTGATTGTGCCTTGCCCGCCAAAAAAGACGGGCGTAATGTCTTTTATGGCTTTCGTTTTGGGGTTCATTAGCCGGAGCTTGACTTGTTTGCCAAACAAATGAGCCTGCTTTTCATCGGAGGTGTAGGCGATGTAAACAATCCAGTTATTATCGGGCGAGGGATGGGCAAACCAGTTCGAATTTTCGTCGGACGTCAGTTGTTCAGGGTTGGTGCCATCGGTCCTCATTCGCCAGATCTGCATATGCCCTGTACGGTAAGAATTGAAATAAATATATTTTCCATCAGGTGAGTAATCGGGACCGTCATCCAACCCTTCCGTGCTGGTCAGCCGTTTTTCAGTTCCCCCGTCAATTCCGATGGTATATATATCAAAGTTACCATTCCGTTCGGCGCAGTAGGCCAGAGTCTTACCATCCATGCTCCAGCCGTGCCAGAACGAGGGGACTTCAGGCGTAACCCGCCGGGGCTCTCCGCCCGAAACGGGAAGTACATATAGCGCTGATTTATAAGCTTTTTTCGACGAGTCACGTTTATCATTGTGACTGACGACTAACCATTTTTTGTCGGGCGAAATGCCGTGGTCGTTATTACAGGCCGTAGCGAAACCCGTGTTGAGTTCCGTTAATTTTTTAGAGGCTAAATTCAGGGTGTGTATTTTCCCTTTACTATTAAGAACCAGATAGTTGTCCGGGTGCCAATTGGGCGCTTCGAAATGGGCTTTGATGGCCAACACGGTGTCAATTTTCCCGGTTCGGATGTCAAGAGTCTGAATATAGCTGGTAGTGTCCTTTTTGGATTGTGCTCCGGCACTCAGGGAGATTAGCACCCAGACGATGACAAAAGCCGACCATTTGAAGCGAAACGGCGAAGCCAATAATTGACGAGAATCCATCATGTAGTTTTCGTTTAACAATACTGTAAGTCATTGAACCAGACAAATATATCGGTTTTTATTATCTTCTAAAAAAAAGAAGATAATAAAAATTAGTACTATATTTTATTGATTAAGTTATTGATAAAGATGTGGAACCGAATTCGACAAGCCCTATCTTTAGAGCCGTTTGACTATAGGATACGATTCGCATGAAGAAATTCAATCCAAACGAGTATATAGCCCACCTATCAATAGATTGTGTGGTTTTTGGGTATCAGAATAACGAATTGAACGTGCTGATTTCCAAATTCAGGTTTGGAGAAGGCAGTTGGTCTTTACCCGGCGGCTATATTCTGAAAACAGAAGGGATCGACAAGGCTGCCAAGCGTATACTTCGTCAGCGAACCGGCCTGGCGCATATCTATTTGGAACAATTTCACGTCTTTGGCGACGAAAACCGAATTATCAGAAGTGCTAACAGACCAATAGTGAGGGAGGATCTACGGCAGTTTGGCCAGGGTCGCTTTGATGAAGAAGCCATAGACTGGATAACCAGTCGGTTTGTTTGTATTGGCTTTTACGCACTGGTTGATATCGCTAAAGTGAACCCTCAACCGGGCGAATTCGATGAGTATCTGGAATGGCGCAATCTGAACGACATCCCTCAAATGATTCATGACCATAGTGAGATTCTCACAATGGCCATCGAAACGTTACGTCAAAATCTAGACCAAAAACTAATCGGCTTTAATCTGCTGCCCGAAACTTTTACAATGCGCGAGGTGCAGCAACTCTACGAAGCTGTTTATGACCGGTCGTTTCCCATCAATAATTTTCAAAAGAAAATACTCGATCTGAACGTGTTAGAACGTCTTCACAAGCGATATACGGGAGCTGCGAATACCGCTCCCTATTTATATCGATTTAGGAAGTAGTGCTGTTTTGATCGGACATAGGTACGGCTGACCAATTTCGGAGGAGTGTTTTTTGACCATGAAATAGCCGCTTTGGCCTTTAGTTTTGGGCCGTTGTACGATTTTAAGATGAGTCGTATAACTTAGAGATACTCACACAGTATGAGTCACCAATTAGACGTTAAGCGATTAGTGATCCCAAAAAGTTTGCCTGTTACGCTGAAGAAGTTCCCTTTGAACGCAGTGTTTGATTGAAACAACGGGGTCGCCCGTGCGATTACTGAATTGTTTCTTCCCGATTTTGTCTACTTTTATTTGACAACGTACCGTTATTAGTGGAATGTGGCTGTAAAGAATTTTAGCTTTCGGGCGAATGTTTCTATTCAGAAAGCCTACTCAAACTAATCCACTTGGCCAAGTTCATATCAGTCAGGTGCCCCGCATCAGGAAGTGGTCGTAAGCATTTAGATTTGTCGTTCTCAAAAACCAATCGAAACCCGTTTTGACACCATACTGTACGTTCACTACTTCAGCTTTTTTCGTAACCAGGCTCGTACCGGTTCATCGTACAACCTTAAACTGCCATAAGCCAACACGATAGCGCCAGAAAAGGTGAGCAGGGCATAGGGCCAAGCCTGCCATACCGTAATGCCCTTATGATTGCTTACCCAGGCCACATAAAAATAGACCAGCACATAATGGGTTGTGTATAAGGGATAAGAAAGATTACCCAGAAAATGACAAAGTTTAGCTTCCCTTTGACTATGCACCACACCACTGGCACCTATGTAGACAATGAATGGGAAGACTAGAATGATGCAAAATGCTTCGTACAAGCCATTCATCCAACGATAGTCTGCACCTCCTATTCTTGGCATAAGCAAAACAATTACCACCAGCAGGCTACACCAGAAGAACGCGTGACTAATAGAGACAGGCCGAGAAATACGCGATAAAAGCAGACCGGCAAAAAATGGGAATAGGGTACGTATTATCCCAATACGCATGTGTTCCGCATTGAGTGTCCAGCCACCGGTAACGTCTCCGTTAGGGTTGGTAACCGCAAAATGCAAAAGCACAACACCGGTAAGTACAACAAAACAAGCCAAGGCTTTATTTGATAATTTCCGAAGACCCAGCGCGTACAGAATATTAACGATATACTCGAAAAATAAGGACCAGCTAACACTATTGAGCGGGTGCATTTCTTGCCAGCCGCGTATATCCATCGAAAGGGGTATTGGTAGTAGTGTATAACCGATCAGCATAACCAGAAGCAGCTTCCAGACAGGAACGGTATGAATAAGCGGCCATATCGTTGAGTCAGTATAGTAAAAGCCTATGGCGCCCAGCGTCATGCCCAGGACAACCAGTGGTTGAAGCCGCTCGAACCGGCGCCGAAGAAAGCTGCCGATGGTTAATTGGCCCCATCTATCGTCGTAGGCATACCCAATGACAAAGCCGGATAACAGAAAGAAAAAATCAACGGCCAGGTAGCCGTGGTTGATAATATTGTCAAGGTGGCTGCTGGCCAGCGGCTCGGTCAGGTGAAAGCACACCACGATTATAGCGGCTACACCCCGAAGTCCATCTAATAGTCGATAGTGGGGCTTTGTACCAAGTTGGTTATTGTTCATTACTAGCAGGAAAATTGGGCAATATACGGTGCCTAAGTCAGGGGATAAATTGGCTGTACTTTTATTTCTTCCGTGTCAACTCCGCTCCAGATGACATGGCGTTTTCTTCAGGGGTGCCTACTCTAATTAGTTTCTTTTACCGCTCACTTCCTGGAAAGTACTAAGGCGGGCTGACGAAGCGAAAGAGCGGGTTAAAATGCTGCGGGAAGAATTAGTCAGCATGGGATCGCCTTTATTGCTTGGATTTGTTTTCTTTAAAATGCGTCTTCACCGTCTGAACTAGTCTTTAGACCAGATGGAGGTTACTACACCAATTGTTCATAGCAACCCGGCCGAAGTACTCCTGAAACTGAAGCAACAACCGGGCAATAAAATTTCAGTTGATAGTGTAAGCCTGCTTCCTAAATTGATCGCAGCGGGCCTTATCGATGAATTTCATTTGGTGGTTCAGCCGGTAATGGTGGGGAAAGGGAAACAATTGCTCAATGGATACAGTCAATAGGAAATGCTCAATTTTAAGCCAATTGATACGGTCGTTTTCAAATCCGGCGTTGAAACGCTTCACCACTTGAAACCTGAGCCACTGTTCGCTAGCCGTAGCATTCAGGCACAATAAAGTTCATTCAAAAACACGTCTACAGAGCGTAAAATGCCCTGTTTTTTTCGAAGTGTGTGATTAATTTCACCGGTGCAAAGGAGCAATTACAGGAATCAGGTAAGTAGCCTATACTAGCGAAAACATGATACTACAACCGATCGATAACGAGTATGCCAAAAGGCTCATTGAGAAGCTGCTTGATGTCAACTCTGTAGAAGAGCGGTTATACTATGCCGGGCTCGCCAATAAGTTGCTTGCGTTGGTTTCCTTAACGGGTAGCATTGATGAAACAGCGGCTATACTCGTTGCCGTTGTGAATCAGGCCTATTTGATAAATGAATCTACCGAATGGGTTGAGCAGGAACTCAGGTTTGAAGAGGGGGTAGCCAGTGTAGGAGACCGAAAATGGATGCTGCATGCTGAATTCAATACTGACGAAGACATCGACCAGGCTCTCGACCTGTATAACATTAGGCTCAGGCGGAAAATAAAGACTGAGCTTTACTAGCGGTTAGCCTTCTTGATTGTCTTGAGCCCTCTTTCAGGAACAGACCTGAAGGAATAGCATGAGTTAACGCGCTTTTGTAAGCTGCTCAGCGTGCCGCGTAATGCAACGTCACTACTCCCGACTCAAGTGTTTTTGATTCCAGTAATTTCAATAAACACATTTGCGTGGGGCTGTCGAACAGGCTGATACCTTGCCCGAGTATCACCGGATGCAGCGTCAATTTATACTCATCGATCAGTCCCAGATTCATTAGGCTTTTGGCTAGGCCAGGGCTGCCGAATATCACCAGATCTTTGCCAGGTTGTTGTTTAAGTTCGTTCACCTCTTCCACCACATTGGCATTGATCAGCGTCGTATTATTCCAATCGGCACTGGCTAATGTGGTTGAAAAAACGATTTTGGGAATCTGTTCCACCCATCGTGCATGATCAAGAGAATGTTTGTCCGCATTTGGATCGTTCAAAACGGTGGGCCAGTAACCTGCCATTAACTGATACGTATTCTTCCCATAGACAGGAGCGCCTACCGTTTTTATCAGCTCTTGGGCGAATTGTTGAAGTTCCTCATTGTAGGATAAAAAACCCAGCCCGCCGTCAATGTCTGAAGCAAAACCATCCAGGGAGATATGGGCGAACAAAACTAACTTTCTCATGTTGTTTACTGTTTGCACAAAATTAATTCAGGTTAGGCAGGTTTATGAAGGCCAATCGCGACAATACAAGGGCGTTTTGCGACCATCCCCACCTGACCAAAACGAAGATTAGACCAGTGAGTAAGCCGGCAGAGTAACCATTCTTTAACCATTCTCATCTTGCAAAGGCCTAGTTACATTCTATGCAAATGAACATTTAACACATAGATGGTGAACCTTAAATGGCCTTCATGGGCAAACCAACGTTCACTTAAAAAAAGCGTCAGAAGGTGTTCACCAGCAAATGCTCGTTACTGAGTAGCACGTTTGGGGTGATGGCACTCCGTCCAATAGGCAATAATGGATGCTAACTGAGTTTTCCAGGCAGTGTAAGTGGACTTCTTTTCAAATAATCCCTGAATGGTTAATTCATAAGCTTCTTCGACCACTGGTTCTTCAACGGGGTGGGTCATGAACACGAATGGAATACACTTTTTGCGCAGGACGGGATCCTGATCGATTTGTTGTCGAAGCTCCAGGCCACTCATCCCCGGCATACTGATTTCGGAAATAATCAAAAAGGGAATCTGAGTTGTTGTCTTCAGATAGTCCAGGGCGGGTTGGCCGTTGGAAAAAACGACTACAGGATGAGGTAGGGCTAACTCCATCAAGGCTTGTTTAAACATGTCATGATCATCATCATCGGCGTCAATAAAAATGATGGGGTGTTCGTTCATGGTAATCTGGGTTATAAAGTAAGGGTAAAACAAAAGCCCGGTTCAATACCGAGCTTTCCAAGTTTTTCTTTTTTTAACGTTGAGTGAAACGATATCGATCTATGGTAGAGCTACTCTAAAAGCAGCGAACAACTGAAGATAAAAACCCGTCCGTCATATCTTAAACTCAAATCATGCCAACTAAATAATGAATAATTAACTGATTAATAATCAAACTTTTAACTATCGATATGAGCTTTGTTATTGATAAAAAACGATGACTTTTTTACCCAATTTTGTAGTCGCAAACTCCCAGTTTGCACCTGGTTTATGAGGCATTTTTCCCAGTGCCTCCCCTGACCAAGAAAGACGGTGTGAAGGCCATTAGGCGGTGGTTACTCAGCCTACCCGTATTTTGGTATATTTGTAGGATATGCCCACCCAGAATCGACTGATGGCTGTCGCTAACAGCAGGAAAGCAGGCCAAAATCGTACATACATTTGATTTATTACTGGTTCGTGAGTGGGATCACAAAAATTATCCAACCTAAGTATATGATAGTCAGGGCTTAGCTATGTAAAAATTGACGAGCCTGCTAATGTATCGATAACTATGACGAGCAAAGCACCCATTTTGGTGATAGAAGATGATGAAGATGATCAACTCTTTATTCAGGAAGCCCTTAAAAGCCTGGCCATTGTGAATCCAGTCGTCTTTTTTAACAATGGCGTTATGGCAATTGAATACTTAATCGCTGCCCCTGAAGCTCCCTTAGTGATTCTAAGCGATGTCAATATGCCGGCCATGAACGGCATTGAACTTCGCCAGTTGATTGATTTGAATGAGTATTTGAAACTGAAATGTATCCCTTTCGTTTTTTTAACCACGGCAGCCGATCAGGGTCTGGTCAATACGGCCTACAGTATGACCATTCAGGGGTACTTTAAAAAAGAACGCACCTTTGTGGGTTTACAAGAACAGTTACGCTCGATCCTTGATTACTGGGATAAGTGTTTACACCCAAATAGCAGTTTTAAGTAGTCTATGGAATCGCAGTACTAGTTTGTCCAGGAGATGATTATGAGACACTGGTGATGAAGCGGGAAGGCTTCGATATCGCTAACGCGTTTAACAAAATGGGTGAAGCGACTTTTTTGCTGAAATATTGGATACCCAGCGAAAAAACGATGATCAAGCCGTCAATTGAACCTTGCAGGATGCTCAACCGGCACTGAAAACGACTCGTCAACGTGCGACAGAATGGAGTATCGATCCGCAACGAAATGGTATTATGGGCTTTTCAGCAGGAATTCCAATGAGTTGCATGTCGATAGAACAACCCCATCGACCTCCCTTACGCATGAGGGTTATGACCCAGAGTATCCGTCAAAAATAGCCTTGTATTTTATGAGGGCCTGCTACAACATGGTATTCTAGCCGATATGCATTTGTACACCATAAGTGAAGACAACTTTGCCAAAACGCCGACCTTGGATGTGTGGTTTGGGCGTATTCGCCACTGGCTGAGCGAGAATGACCTGCGCAATCTGTAATTCATCAAAATTACAGAACGATAGGATTAAGTACAGCCTGGATTAATTAGCAAACGATTCCTACAGTATTGTCCACTTCTTTTCTTGACCAAATGGGACGCTACGTGCTACTCAGTGATATACCCTTACCTTTTTAACTAGTAACTGAAATCGCTCATGAATAGGTCCGATTTGACGGATAACCAAGATCTGTACGTTCAATGGCGTTATACAAATGCAATCATAATTGTTTTCAGGCAAATAGCCCTTGGGTGTAATGGTAAAGGCGCTCCGATTTGAGCAGGTTTATATTATAACAGTATAAGTAAGCAAAATTTGAGCTTGCCGATTTTATGGACTAATTACCGGACTATGATCATCAATTCCCCCGATTGTAAATCGGGAGAACTGGCTTTTAGCGTAATATTTCCCGGAATTCCCTGAGGGCGAACAATAGTTAAACATCGACCCCGAAATGTCTTTTTTTGAGGTTGCTGAAAACTACTCATATCCGTCGGATTCGCGTTGGCTACGCCCGCTAACTCGCCTACCCCCGCCAGTTGAAACGAAACCAGAAGGTCAGCTGAAGGAATCACAATACCTTGCTCATCGACTACTTCAATGGTAACGTAAGATAGTTCATTCCGATCAGGACGAATTATCGATCGATCGGCAGTTAAGCGAAGGTGGTGCGGTTTTCCAGCAGTTCGTAGTTCAGCTGTGCCAGTCGGTTTTCCGTTTTCAAAACCGCTGGCTTTTAAAATGCCTGGCTCATAGGGTACTGTGAATGTAGCCGTAAGGCTGCTATCGGAGAGACGCTGTTCGCCTATGAGTTTGCCATTCAATTCCAGACGGACCAACGGGCTACGGGAGAAAACACGTACCTGTAGTGGTTTGCCTTCGGCTCCTGGCCATGACCAACTTTGCTGTTCATCGGGCCAGCCCCAATTCGTAACGGTTTCTTTCATGCCGTCGGGAATGGGACTATGAACGGCTAGCGCAATGGGACGATTTCGCCAAACGACATCGCGGTAGTATGATTGGGGCTTTTTCGTCCCTATCAAATCCAGATCACCGCACCAGGCATTGAACCAGGGCCACGGTAACACTGCTTTCGTGCTGTCTTTCTCGGGCCTGGGTTGAACAATCGTATGCCCGATTGCTGTTTCGCCCATGTAATCCATGGCGGTCCAGACGAAATCACCGATGACGTAGGGGTGCTTTTCGACTTGCTGCCAGTTTTCAAACGCTTCTTTGGCAAACGTTTCCGTACCTACTATAATCCGCTCAGGATGGCGCTGATGATCTGATTCATTGTGCTTCCATTCGTAGTTATAGCCTCCCACATCCAGCAGCGCAAAAGCTTTGTCTGAATCTTCCCAGACTTTGCCAGGATGTTCCCAAAACACGCAAAGTGCCTCGGTGACCGGACGCGTAGGGTCTAACCGGTGCACTTCATCAGCCAGTCTTTTAGTGATCTCCAGGCCAGATGGATCAGCACGCTCGTTGATTTCATTTCCGATGCTCCACAGAATAACAGAGGGATGATTCCGGTCGCGGTGAATCATCGCGGTCAAATCGCGTTGCCACCATTTGTCAAAAAAACGGTGATAGTCCTGTGGCTTTTTGGGCCGCTGCCACATGTCGAATGCTTCGTCGATGACCAGCATTCCCAGTCGGTCGCATGCATCCAGCAGAGCGGGGGAAGGTGGATTATGGCTGGTACGCATGGCATTAAACCCATTGGCTTTTAATAGTTCTACTTTTCGCTCTTCAGCCCGGTCGATGGCTGCGGCCCCCAATGGTCCGTTGTCGTGATGAATGCAGCCACCTTTCAACAGTACGCGTTTCCCATTCAGCACAAAGCCTTGGTTAGCACTGAACTCAATCGAGCGGATGCCAAATGTGGTGGAAAGGCTATCCAGCCTTTTCTGTCCTGACAGAATTACTACGTTTGCTTTATACAAGTGTGGCGTTTCGGGTGACCATAGCTGCGGGTTCGTTACCGTTAACACCTGTTTGCTCTCGCCTTTGCCGTTGGCTATCACGGTTAAGGACTGCCGGGACGTAGTGCTTATGGGTTTACCGCTCGGGGTAATCAATGTAGTTTGCACAACAATCGGCATTGTCTTCCCACTTGCATTGTCAATCAACGTAGTAAGCTGCACCTGCGCTGACTTTCCGGTAACCTGGGTCGTTGTGATTGCTAGGCCTAATGGAGCGATATGCACGGGATCAGCGATGGTCAGCCAGACGTGCCGATAGATGCCCGACCCGGTATACCAACGGCTATTCTGGCCAATATTTTTTACGCGGACAGCCAGTACGTTCTTAGTTTCCGGCTGCGATAAGTAAGGGCTGAGATCATAGCTGAAAGGTGTGTATCCATAGGGATGATAGCCCAGATGGTGGCCATTCAACCACACATCCGTTTCGGTATAAGCGCCATCGAAATGAATCAGAACCGTCTTTCCTTTTTCCGACGAAGTGAGCGTAAAGGATTTTCGATACCAGCCCGTTCCGCCGACGGTATAACCCGTGGACGTATTGCCAACACTGGTTCGTAAAAACGGGCCTGCTACCTGATCCGGGATCTGGTTCGGCAGATCTTCGATGCTCCAGTCGTGGGGCAGATCCAGTTTTCGCCAGCTAGCATCGTTGTAGGTGGCTTGTTCAGCCTGAACCGTGCTGTCTTTCAAAAAGCGCCAATCCGAATCGAAAAGCCGGGTCCGGGTGGGTTTCTGTTGCCCGATCGCATAGGTAGCAACAAGGACGTAACATGCGAAAATTATGCTTTTCATAGTTGGTTATTGATAGACAAGAAAGCCATTCAGTAATGGATTATCCTGTAAACTCCTGTCCTTGATTATCAACAAACCGTTTTTCCATTCCCATGCGCTAAATGGCTTTTCGGCTTTATTGATGACGGCAACGACTTTCGCGGGCTTTTTTGCAAGTGGCAATTCCACAAAACCACCCTCACCCTCAAACGGAATCAACGCTAGTTTCTTTGTCTCAAAAATACTTTGCTCATCCTGCGAAATTAAGGCCCATCGTCCCTGCCACTTCATGTTCCGAATAACCGATTTGTCAAAGGGAACCGGGCTCTCTCGCAACGCCAACGCTGTCAGCCGGTTGTTTTCCAGACGACCCCAGCAAATAGGTGCAGGCTCCTTTGACAAACTACCTTTCTGGCTATTGAGCCACAACGGTGTCCAGCCTACGCTCGTTCGGTGCCAGAGCGCCAGTGCCATGCGTTTGCTGATTTTCTGAATCGGCACCGGCGATCCGTCGTCCAGTTTACGAGGCAGCACCGCGCTCTGCCCACCAACGATAGCCGTATTGAGTAAAACCTCATCATCAGCGTTCCAATCGTAGCCGCTTGATGCCGTAATGGCCATACGCTGCTGTCCGGCCAGCGAACTCCAGATGCTCCATTGTCCGTGACCTTCAACTTCATGTCCACCCGCGTCACCCATGTCATCGAGTGCCAGTAGATTCTGGATTGGTCGAAACAAGGGATGAATCGAATAGTATTGAATCGTGATGTTCGGATTGATTTCACGGGCCGCATCTGACACCAGCCTGAGAAGTGCATAGGCAAGATTCTCGCCCCGTAGAGCCGGATTTCGGGCTGTAGCAACATCAGGGCTGGGAATGCCATAGCCGAAATCCAGTTTCAAAAAATCGGGTTTCAGTTCACGGACAATGGTTTGCGTCCGATTTCGAATCAACGCCACCGCTTTGGCCGAACTGGGATCCAGACAGTAAAAGCCTTTCCCATGCGGATTCATATTCCAGGCGGTTTTTACGGGTTTACCATCGGTTCCACAGAGCAAATCATCAACTGTCAGACCAAACTTTTCTGGTTCGCCCAACCAGATGATATTTTGCCAGTATCCGGTTTTCAACCCTTTAGAGCGAATGTAAGCCAGGTCTTCTTTATACTTTGGAAAACGCTGCTCATTCCAGATACCACTTCCCTGCGAACTTTCCCAGGAGTCGTCAATCGCCAGGATATCGGCTTTAAAATCCAGTGCTTTGTCGGTGATCGCCTTGAGATTGAAATCTCCATTTTTGAAGTCGCCCCAGGTATTCCAGACGTTGAGTTGATGATTGCCCTGCGCCGATGTAAACGGCCCGAACGAATCAAAATAGGCCTTATAGGCATCATAAGCCGTTGCTGCCCAGGTGATACGTAGCGGTTCGTTCCAAATCCGTTGGCTAGCCGTCGATTTACTCCACAAATCCTCCCGGTAGAGATACTGCAGACAACCATTTGACGACTGTATTTTATAGACCATAGCCGCATCGGGTATACTACCGGCACCCAGCACAATCCAGCCCGGCTGGTTACCCATGGCGCAACTGTAGAAAGGACGCGGGAAAGCGGCTGCGTAGGGCGTTCCTAAACTCGGTCCGAAACTGCCCAGTGGTAATGCGGCATGGCCCAAATCCCACATCCGAAAAAAGCTCTGGGTTGGATTTCCTTTTGCACTGGGAATGCATATCCCGGCGGCCTCCCAGTCCGGCCAGAACGGATACTCCTGCGTTGGCGCGCGAACTTTCTCCTCGGCGTTCATGAGCGACGTACCGAAATACATCGAAATCAATTTCGGGGGAGTGCCGTTCCAGTCAACGGTTACTCTCGTAATACGGATCACACCTTGTGCGTAGTTAATTTCCAGGCTTCCGTTTCCCAACGTACCCAAAGTTAGCTTAACCATTCCCCCATTTTCCCGAAGATTACCAGCATCAACAAGTGTCGCCTTAACGTATTGTCGCGTCCCCGATTCGGTTTGGAGCCAGAACGCAGGCAAAAGGCTCCCTTTCCAGAGTGTCTGCACTGGTTTCTCTTTACGGAGCAAGGCCGAATCTTTAGCGATGTCCCAATAGAATTCGTAACCATCTGATTTCACCGAGAAAATGGTTCCGGCCAGTACCTTGCCGGATATGATGAGAAACAGGCAAACGTATAAACAGCTTTTGAAAAAGAGGAAGGAAGGCTTCATTCGGTGAGGTTAATAGTAAAACAAACCTATAGGGTCTTTTTAAACCTATAAGATCTTAGAGACCTTATAGGTTTGTGGAAATTTCATACCGCTTGCGGAGAAACTCCATCATATACTGGTTTACGTCCCATTGATTGACCACGGACTGGCGCGTGTAGGGTTGCAGAAACATATAGGGTGGCGCTCCAAATTCAGGGGTGAACGTGCAAATGGGTCGGTCATTCTGCCGATGCAGGGCAACCACTCGATCCCAAATGTCCAGATGGTGTTGTACCGCTTCCTGCCATTCCGGAGCGCGCGGGTCAGATACTTGCGGACCTTCTGTATAGCCAACCCGGCAGTGAATATGATCGGTTCGGGAAATGGCCAGTGCAACCGCTTCCGGCTGATCATGGAGGAACGTTTCGGCGGTATTGAACCAATGCGAGATATCGAGTGTAATTCTCAGATTCGGCAATCGCCTGAGATAGGTATGGGTTATATGAGCCGCAAAACTGAACTTGCCCCGGTGGGTCTCATGAATGATCGGTACGTTGGTTTGAGCGGCAATCGAATCGGCCAGCTCGATCAGTTTTTCATTCTGGTCAATGCTGTAATAGTCCTTTCCGGTTTGGGTATTGATCAACAGCGGCCGGGCGGCCACCAATGCCTGAAGCCTGTTCTCAAACTCCCAATAATGCTGGTCAAAATTAGTACAGACCGTTTCCCAGTGCTGGCCAATAAACTGAAGCCCCTGTTTTGCGAGCTCGTTTAACAGGATATCTCTTTCCCTCTCTTCAACTGGCATACTAGCCTCAATACCCTGATAGCCAGCCGCTTTTACACTTTGCAAAAACGCTTTCCAGGGCTTGTGTTCCTGGCCCCAGCGCGGGCAGAAAAAATGAACGTTCATGGGCTTAGTTAGGTGGGGTTAGCCCTATTTCGTCAGCAATTGTTCAATTTCTTCCAATGACTTGCCTTTGGTTTCCGGTACGTTTGCTTTTACAAAAACAAAGTAGATCAGGCAGATTCCTGCATGAATACAGAACGTAGCAGGAAGTCCCAGATACGTTTTCATCACCGGAAAAGAAGCCGTCGTGAAGAAGTTGGCAATCCATAAAGCCAGCGTTGATAGCGCCATCGCATTACCCCGAATCCGGTTTGGGAAAATTTCGGAGAGAGCAACCCATGTAACGGGCCCTAGCGTTGCGGCATAGATGGCAATAAAACCCAGTACAAAGACCAGAATCCAGAAGCCCGGCCATTGAAAATAAAAAGCCATTGCCAATGCCAGCGCATCCACACAAAGTAGCGCGGAGCCGTATAGCAGTAGATACCGGCGACCAATTTTATCGATAGCCCCGATGGCAAAAAAAGTAAAGACGAAGTTGATCAATCCCAGAATAACCGATTGCAAAAAAGCGGAATCTTCGGCCATACCGGCCTGCTGAAAAATGGCCGGGGCATAAGAAAACAATGAATTTTGCCCATCTGCCTGCGAAAAAACGGCAATTCCCACCCCTATCAGTACAATGCCAAACAAGTCTTTACTGAACAGATCGCGACTATTTTCTTTGATCTCCTGAGCGAAGCTTTGCCGAATTGCTTCGCTTTCCTGATTGGCATAATCAGCGCCCCCGATCTTGGTCAGCACCTGATTGGCGAGTTCGATCCGTTGTTTTCGGATCAGCCATCGGGGGCTTTCAGTTACCAGAAACAGGCTAAAAAAGAAGAAAATAGCAGGTAATGACTGTGATGAGAACATCCAGCGCCAGTTGTTTAAGCCAGTATCCAGCAGTAGGTAATTAGCGAGATAAGCCAGCAAGATTCCTGTTGTGATCGCCAGTTGATAAACGGTAACCAGTCGGCCGCGAAAACGGGCAGGTGCCGTTTCGGCGATGTACATTGGGCAAACCAATGCTGCCGCCCCGACCGCTACACCACTCAACAACCGGAAGCAAATAAACATAGTAAAACCCGTTGCCCAACCCGTACCTACGCCCGATAGGGCAAACAGAAGTGCGCAGAGAACCAGTGTTTTTTTGCGACCCAACGTATCACTAAGCTTACCGGCAACCAATGCACCAACCGCAGAACCGAGATTAATACAACCGACAGCCCACCCGGTTTCGATGTTATCCAGTTGGAAAAAATCGCTGAAAAAGCGCACAGTTCCCGAAATAATAGCCATATCAAAGCCGAACAACAGTCCACCCAGGGCTGCTACGGTACTTACCAAATAGATATACGTAAGATTGTAAACGGGAGTACCACGACTTACAGTGTCGAGTTGAGTAGGAATAGCGATTGCCATATGATGCCGATTGAAATAATGGTCTGGTGTAAAACCTATAAGATCTTTGAAACCTTTTAGGTCTAGGATACGCATATTTAACTATGTCAAGGATACGTCATTTTCTTTGTTTAGAAAATCTGTCTGGTCGGTTATTCCCGAGACTTGCCAGGTCAGGAGCGCATCGTCCGGTACGGTCTTTAATGGAGTAATGCAGGATGTAGAGGACTCATTATAAGGAATATTGCTCTGCCTATTGTAGCAGGAAATAAGCGACCACCGGGCATTTTCGGACAGATTCGCTTCGGACCGATGCAGCAGGTTGCTGTGAAAAAATAAAACATCACCCGGTTCTAATTCAACGTAAATAAGCTCCATCGTTTTTAGAGCGAGATCGACGTAGTGTTGAGAGGCACCAACCTGTTCGCCCGCAAAACCATGCTCAACCCGACCCATTTTATGAGAGCCTTTAATGACTTGCAAACAGCCATTTTCTTTCGTCGCTGCTGTGATTGCAACCATGACCGAACACATTTGATCGGGTAATAGAAACTCGTTTTTGTACCAATAGCCATAGTCCTGATGCCACTCCCAGGCCCCTCCTACGCGAGGTTCTTTCTGCATCAGTTTCGAATGAAAATGACAGACCGGCGACGAACCATCCAGCAATTTGTCCACCGATTGCACAATCCGTTCGCTACGGGTTACTAAGCTATACAAATCATTTCCCGGCGTGAACCAGAGAGCGAGTTTGGTTTTTTTTCCGGACTGATCATTTAAATCATATGAGTTCCGGGAAATGGCTTTGTCGTCAACGGCCACCTGATAAAGCCGGTCTATTTCCTCAGACGAAAACAAGTCCGGGACAATCAGATAACCATTCCGATGGTACTGCGCAATCTGTTCATCAGACAACTGATATACTGACATAAAGTTGAGGTATTAAATTTCTTTATTTATTGATAAAATAGTATTTCAATAGTGCAAATTGACACCAACAAAAGACAAAATCTCCTAGTTTTGTCTCAGAAGGCGATACGATTTTAACAGGTTATGAAAGCGCTATTAGAAAAACTGCCAGCCACTGAGCGATCTTCGTTTAAGCTTTACAATTTCAACTTTCCGTACTTCCCCACGCCCTGGCATTTTCATCCGGAATATGAATTGGTGTTGGTCGTTAAAAGTTACGGACAACGCATTATTGGCAACGGAATCGGCGATTTCACCGATGGTGATCTGGTTTTTATCGGTGCCAACGTACCCCATATCTACCGAAACGATTCCGTTTTTTACCAGCAGTCAGCAGACCACCGGGCCCAGTCGGTGATTGTCCATTTCCTGGAAGACTTTCTGGGCGATTCCTTCATGGAACTTCAGGAAATGATACCCGTCCGACAGTTATTTCAACGGGCTGCATTAGGTCTCGAAATTCTGGGCCCCACCAAAGAGTACGTTATCGCCCGCATGATGGAGATGCCGCAGCTGGAGGGCATGCGTCGCCTGCTGGTTTTGCTGGACATATTAACTACCCTGGCCGAATCGCCACATTTACGCACCCTGTCCACCCAAATTATTGAAGGAAGCAATCCGGTTGAAAGCGAGAAGGTAAGCCTGGTATTTGACTATATTTCTCAACACTACCAACGCCGGATTGCCCTACACGAAATTGCCGATCTGATGAATATGTCCGTTCCATCGGTCTGCCGGTTTATCAAACGGCGAACCCATAAAACGCTGGTCAATCTGATCAATGAATTACGTATCAGCCACGCCTGTAAACTACTGACAGATACGAATCTATCCATCATTGAAATCTGTTACGACTGTGGTTTCCAGAATCTCTCCAATTTCAACCGACAGTTTCGCCTGTTGAAAAACTGCAATCCTCAGGCGTTCCGCAAGCAACTTTGGAACAATAACACGCAGCTCCAGAAGCTCTGATCAATACCCCGCATTCTGTTTCAATACGTTGTTACTCAAATCGATCTGGCGCTGCGGAAGCGGAAAATATTCGTTCTTTCCAGCCATGAATTTTGCCCCTGCGAGATAGGTGCGTAGCGTACTTTCATACTGGAGATATTTGTTTAGCGTAGCTTCAGCTTCACCCCAGCGTACCAGATCGAAAAAGCGGTGTCCTTCCATACCCAGCTCGAGTTTTCGTTCAAAATGAACCACTTTTCGGGCTGTAGCCTGATCCCATGCCTGCTCATATAAGCCAACTTTATAATTGGCAGCGGGCGTTGTTGTACCATCTTTCATGACCCAACTGCTTGTTTTAGCCGCTCGGGCGCGCACCTCATTTACATAGGAACGGGCTTTGTTTAAATCACCTGCTTCAACTTCGCATTCGGCCAGCCATAGAATGATATCGGCGAAACGAATCAGGTTCGTATTAATGGCCGTAACGGTACTCGCCCAGAACGAACCATCCGTCAGTGTTCCCTTTTGGGATTTGTAATAAACGTTCTTTTTCGTGTTATACGGGCCGCCGTAAGCCTGATCGCGCTGCCAGCTAATGCCCTGATGGGGGCCGTAATCGAGGTAAGGAATTCCCCGGCGACCAACGGTCCAGTCTAAACGCGAGTCCACGGTACCGGCATAGGGCGTGAACGGATCGGTGATTGCAACCCCTTCATCGCTGGTGACCGGATTGGTATTATACGTTTCGAGATCAGGCAATCCAGTCGCACTAACTTTGTACGAATTGACCAGATCCTGGGAAGGCTGAAAAAAACCGCAGCAATCGAACGGACCACCGTAGGGCGCATTCAATACGTCGCCATAGTTGGCATTAGCAGCACCAGCGCCATCGTTGACCGAACTCTGGGTCGCAAACACGGATTCTCTGGAATTCTTCGTCGCAGCATTGAAATTATCCTGATACTTATCCAGCAGTCCGTATTTAACCCCCGACGGATTTACGCCCCGCTGGTAAACCTGTTCCAGCACGGCTTTAGCTTCGGCATATTTTTTCTGAAAGAGCAGGCACTTGCCCAGCATAGCCCCCGCCGACCACTTGTTTGCCCGACCGATTGCCCCCTGTAACTCAGGTAGATTGTCGTAAGCGAATTGAAAATCTGCCTGAATTTTAGGCCAGATATTCTGGTCATTGGCTACGTTCACTTTAACGTTAGGGACCTGAAAATCAGTCATCGTCTCGTCGATAAACGGGACCATATTCCACATTTTCTTCGCTTCAAAATGATAATGACCGCGTAAAAACCGGGCTTCTCCTTCGATTCGCTTGCGGTCTTCAGCCGATAAATCCGGGGCGCCGGGCATTGTTTTCAGGATAATATTGGCTCTCGTTACGCCTTCGTAAACCACTTTCCATTTATCATTCAAAAACCCGTTGGTCGGAATCGGGATATAAGCTTCTATCGCATTGACTTCTGGCTGGTCAGTACCGGTGCTGCCTTTATGTGCATCACCTCCCGCAATACTGCCGTACACCCAGTTGGAAGCCGCACTTGACCAGGAACCAAGGGTTGTCGTGCCGACACTGTAACCATCCAACATCGAATAAGCGCCAATCAATAATGATTCAAGTCCATTCTTGTTGGCCAGGGATGTAGCATCGAGGGTACCGTATGTACTTTTATCCAGATAGGATTTCTCACAGCTAATTAGCCCACTGACGCTCAGGCAAATAATAGTAAACGTGTATAATAACTTGCGCATTTGAGTAGGTAATTAAAAGTTGATACTAGCCCCAACAAGGTATTGCTTGACGGCCGGATAGGCGTTCGCGTCGATGCCCGCAGCCCGATCGTCGGTGCTGATAATTTCCGGTTCCAGGCCAGTGTAGCGCGTAATGGTGAATAGGTTTGTGGCCTGGATATACACCCGTAGCCGATCAACCCCAATCGTATTTAACAGGTGCGTTGGGAGCGTATAGCCGAGGCTTAGGTTTTTTAGGCGGAGATAGGATGCATCTTCTTTGTAGTACGAATTTGGAATCGCATTGGTACTAAAATTTCCAACGGTTTCCTGAATTGGCACTTTGGCACCCAGGTTGTCGGGCCGCCAGGAATTGTACAGCGCTTCTTTGCTTTTATTGGTTACACCCTGCGAATAAAAATCCGTTGTGAACCGGGCATAATTAATGGCATCTCTACCCTGAACGCCATAGAAGAATCCTGCCAGATCAAACCCTTTGTAAGACAGGTTCAGGTTTAGGCCATACGTGAATTTTGGATTGGGATTACCGAAAAATACCCGGTCGTCGGTGTCAATTTTCCCATCGCCATTAGCATCCCGATACTTAAACCGACCAGGGGCGGCACTCTGTTGCGTAGGTGATTTTGCTACATCATCCGCGCTTTGAAAGAGGCCAATTACATCATAACCAAAGTAAGCGTTGATCGGATGGCCGACCGCATTCCGTGTGAATACGCCACCGATGCGGTTCTGTTCATTCAGTGGACTGTTATAATCAAAATACGAGATTCCATCGGCAATTTTCGTGATTTCATTTTTATACGTGGTGAGCGTCAACGTAGCATCAAGTTTCACTTTCCGGAGGTTTGCCCGTTGCGAAATAGCCAGATCGATCCCGGTATTTTTCATGCTACCCACGTTAAAGAAAGGCGGGTTTTGAGCAGCAATTCCACCCGCCGTAGCCAGTTGTTCAACGGTGTATAAGAGGTTATTGGTTTTCTTCTGATACCAGTCAAACGAAATGTCTGTTTTACCACCGAAGAACGTAGCATCGAAGCCGACATTCGTCGAAACGTTGGTCTCCCATTTGCCCGCGCTGTTGCCAATGAAAGATAAGTAATACCCCGATTGAGGAGTCGTGCTCGTCCCGCCAATGTCGTAGGAAGCAGCGCCTTTACTGGTTGAAAACTGGGTGTATTGATTCGCCGGATCGATACGCTGATTACCCATCAGACCATAACTCCCGCGCAGTTTCAAATCAGTTAGCCAGGTTACGTTTTTCAGAAACGCTTCCTCGGAGATGCGCCAGCCTAACGAACCCGCCGGGAATACGGCATATCGATTATCGACCCCAAATCGGGATGAGCCGTCCCGCCGAACAATGACGCTGGCGATGTATTTGTTTTTAAACTCATAATCGACCTTGCCGAATAACGAGAATAACGACGCTGGCGTATTCGGGAAACCACTCACCAACTGGTTGGAAGTGCCTGAACTGAGCGTAATGGCGTTCAGGTTGGTGTACAGAAAATAATTACTCCGCGACCCTTCAATGCGATTGCCCGCATCATCTACCGCTTCGGTACCTGCCAATACCTGAAGACTATGATCGCCGAATGTGTTTTTATAAGTCAGTTGATTGGTCCAGGTCCACGACCGATTTTTGAAAAAGCCAACGGCCAGTGTCGGATTGCGATTATTCTCGGCACCTTCGTATTCAATGGTCGGGTAGTTTGTGTAATCATTGGTACCATAGCTGCCGCCGAAGCTGGAACGTGCCGTAAAATGCTTCAGGAAGTCGACTTCCAGATACATGTTCCCAAAAATACCGAACGTATTGGCCCGGTTATTTTTGGTACGCTCCCGAACGGCTACGGGGTTATCTGCCGTTCCCAAGCCGTTGCCTTTTGTTCCCGCAAAATCACCTTCCCGAATCGTATAGAGGGGCACAATGGGCAAAATATAGCGTGCCAGCGCTAGCTCACTGGCTTCCGTATTGTTCGCTGCCGTATTGGCCTGCGACGTATAGACCTGTAGGTTCTGGCCAATACGGATGTTCTTTTTCAGTGTAAATTCTGTATTGATGCGGGCCGAATAGCGCTTGTAAAAATTCTCAATGACAATGCCGTCCTGGTTGAAATAATTGAGACTAAACAAGTACCGGCTCTTGTCGGGTGCACCACCCGAAACCGTGAGATTATGGTTGGTAATGGGTGCCTTACGCGTTACTTCTTTCCACCAATTTGTCCCCTGCTTATTGGCTTTGACAATTAAATAAGGTGCATAATTCGCATCAGCTAAATTGGCGTAGCTTAAATTATACAGAGCAGGATTCGTGGCTGGGTCACCTTCTTTCAGGCCGGATGCCGTACCTGCCAGTAGATAGTCGGGCAAGACGGGCGTAGCACCTTTGCCATACTGGACACTTTGCTGGGGTTGGCCGGAGTTCTTCAGGGCTAACCAGGTCAGATCAGCATACTCCTGTGGGTTCAGCATGTTGGTCCACCCTTTGCCGGGGTCCTGAATGCCATACGATACGTCGTAAGCCACTTTTGCACTGCCTGTTTTTCCTTTTTTTGTGGTGACAACAATGACGCCATTCGACGCACGAGCGCCGTAAATAGAGGCCGAAGCCGCGTCTTTCAGCACCTGCATCGACTCCACATCACTAGGATTAATGCCTAACAGCGAACCAGTTGGAACGCCATCCACAATATACAAAGGGTCGTTTCCGGTGAATGACGCAAACCCCCGAATCCTGACCGTCGATACACTTCCCGGCTGGTTATTACTGATAACGGTAACCCCAGCGGCTCGTCCCTGTAGCTGATTTTCAGCCGTCGACGCGGGCAACGACTGGAGATCGCTCACTTTGACAATGGCCACCGAGCCCGTAATGTCTTTCTTGCGTTGCGACGAATAGCCCGTTACGACGACCTCCTCCAATGCTTTGGCATCATCAGAAAGCACTACGTTCAGGATCGACTGATTATTGAGGGGAATTTCCCGCGCTGTGAAACCAATGAACGAAAAGACCAGCGTTACATTCCCATCGGGTACGTTGAGTGTATAATTGCCATTTGCATCTGTAATGGTACCCGTCGTTGTTCCTTTAATGACGACACTAACGCCCGTTAGTGGATCTCCTTTGGCGTCCGATACGCTGCCTTTAACACCAATATCCTGACTATGATTGCCATAAGGATACGCTAATGGCAAAACTTTATTGGTTTCAACTGTGGGTTTTGGAAAAGATGAACGGGCAGTTACTACGTTCGCAAACAGGACTATGACGAGCGCCGGGTAAATGCTTCGGTCAAAAAATCGAACCAGTAAGCCGGCTTGGTAAAGGTTTCTATTCATAGTAAAAATGATTTTGGAGAAGATACCTACAGGATTATAAGCCTTTCGTATAGTCCACTTGTCCTGGAACTACATAATTTTAATAGCAGGCAAAACAGGGCTGTTAATTTCATCCTAAGTTGCGTGGCTATTATTTCAATAATGCAAATAGACAGCGATATAAGCCAAGAAGCTACTAGTTTCGGATCAGAAGGCGATACGATTTTAACATGCCTTTAATTCGTATACGACTAATTAAAGAAGTGAAGGTAAACCAGGCGATTTGGGTGGGTTTATCCTGATGCGCAGGAACAATATGATCGGTTAAACTTACTAACCCAACCAACGTGTTGTTGCTCTAACTGAGTTACGATCTCAATCAAGTGACTCAGGGAACACGGCCCAATCGCCGGGCGGTCGGCGCCATCCAGTTTCCAAATCATCAACGTGTCCCCCTCTCGAAGGATTTCGAGTAGGCGGTTTAATTCAGGCTGTTCGGTTTTCGAGCCACTGGCTTTGTGGTCCGCCACCCTGGTCCTAAAAGATTTTCGAGCAGCCGGCTGCTTTCAGGGCAGCTAGCTGAAGTGCCCAGTTTTGATCGGGGCTGGGCGGCCGGAGCCGTAGAGACTCGGGCGTAACCTAACTTCATGATTGAATTGGTATTGTAGCGCGTCAGACGCGTGAATGTGAGAGGATATGGTTGCGATCAACAAAGCAGGTTGTATACTTTGAAGGTAGGCAATACAGGATTTTGTAGTCGTTAAAATGACCGTGTAAAAATAGACAGTATTTCTTGCCTTGTCTCGTTTATAGGCCCAAGTTTATGATGCCTGTTTGATCCATTTTCGCTTGTTCCAAACCCGGTAAAATGCCCCTTCCGGAGTGAACCGCCAAAACCGGGGTTCGCGTACCTTCTCCTCGGGAATCATCACCGTCCAACACTCCCCAGCGGGCAAGTCGATTAATTCGTGGATGCACTCCGCTTCGACAACATGCGTGGTGCCCGGCGCTCGAAACACATCGGCATAATGCCAGTTCCCCTGTTCACTGATTTGATAAACCCGCTCGGTGTAACCTCCGTTCAGAATATGCGTTCGGAAACGGAAGGGGTGACAATGAGGCCCTCCCTTGTCTTTGTCGGTGAAGTGATGGACCACCATGTGAAATGGGGTATTCTTGCCCTTAAAATCAAGGAGGTGTTTGGTAAACTCCTTACTCATTCTTTCTTTTCGATACTTCATACATGAACGGCCTGGCGAGAGCAGGCGGATTGAGTCCAGCCTGCTTGGATAAATGATAAAATACGATCAACGAGATGGATGACACCCTATTCCTAAAGACAAATACGGATAACATATCACTCTTAATTTGCTGCAGGCAAAGACTTGTTGGTTTGCTGGCGGGTCATGATGAATTGTCGATTGAGGAATTTGAAACCCTTGTAAACGGTCACATTGATGGCGTCAGGCTGAAGCATCTCGACCTCAACCCGTAAAGCTATGCCCGTTTTGGGATGCATTAAGCGCCCGCCCGCCCACAGCTGACCATCATAGTGCAGGTTGCGAATTAGCAGAGAATCTTTTACCAAACCGAAGTTTTGCTTGCCTGCCTGATCAACCTGGGCTACCCGGGCGAAGTAGAGGCCCGCCTGCCGGTAGATATCTACGCTGGAGCCACCAGCGGGGAACTGCCAGCGGCCCAGGAGTTGATCCGCCGGTTGGTCAGCCCGAGCCCCCGCCAAAAGCAGCGCGGTGACTAAAAACAAGAGTTTAATGCGATCCATTACGAGCATTATAGTTAGGAGAAGCCCACTAAAAGGATGGACATTGGATAAGTAAAAGCCAGCAAATTGGCAAAGTCTAGGAATTTCCACCTGGCCAGCCGTTTGGTTCAGTTCTTACAAACCCAAGACGAGCGCTTTATTAGGTTGCCAAACGTGGAGCCACCCAAAGGATATTAGTATAAAGACTACTTATTTCAAGCCATTGGTGTTTAGAATTAATCTCATTTTATTGTTTTTAAGTAGGTAGGGAAGACCTTCTTATATAAAATTGAACGACTTGTTGGCTAGAAAATTAAGCTCGTTAATTTCCTCATCCTGTCACAAATTCAGAACGGACGTTGTGAATTTATGACAGGATGAGGAGAAAATGGTTTTTGTCCAGTGAGCGCCAACCCGCCTTTCGATTTACTTTATCGTTGAGCTACCCACCGGTAAACCACCTACTCTAGGGGAGTCGCCCAAGAAATCTGGCAAGCCTTTATCACGGCTCATCCCGAAGCCGCCAAAGGGCACTTGACTCTAGAGGAAGTAAGCCAGAAGATGGCCGGCCGCTTTTGTGATGTCCTAAAATAGGTTTAATGCCCTTAACTGAGCTGTAAAATGAACAAACGACAAAAGGCCGATGCGGCTCCAGTCTCCGCTGACCGATTCGGATGGGTTTATTTCTAAAAAAGACCATAACGCTCAGAAGAAATTTTGTCAGAAAACCTTAGACGCGCTAACTAAAGATATCAAACAAGTTCAAGCGGAGATTACGACTACGATTGAGAATGACCCCTATTTGAAAGAATTATATGGGTATGTGCAATCGGTCAAGGGCATTGGCCCAGCTATCGCCACGGAATTACTGATAATTACCGCCCGGCGGCCCGGCAACGAATTTAAGGCCATCACTGACCCGAAGAAGTTGGCGGCTTCGGTCGGCCGATTGCCACGCTGGAGTGGTGCCATTTGTTTATTCGTCGGGTCGTTCAACACTGTCCAGTCTTCTTCTGTATACAGGGTGGTTTTAACGGTACCAAACCCTACAGCACCAAAAGCCGACGTAAGGACCACTCGTTTTACGCCCGCTTTTTTGGCTGCCCGCAACACAAAAAGGACCCCATTTTTTGCCGGGATAACGAAATCATCCTCCGTTTTTGCCTCCGTATAGGGTGTTGGTGAAGCGACGTGTATAACATACTGGCAGCTTTCTATTGCTTTTTCCCAACTTGATTCATTCTGTAAATCAGCTTCCACGAACGATAAATCGCCAACGGCATGAAGACCGCCTTGCTTGAGCATTTGTTTTACCAATTCAGCTTTTTTTAAGTGAACGCAATGTAGCTTTTACTTTATACCCCTCCCTGAGCAAAGCCATGATGCAATAAGAAGCAATAAAGCCCGAACCTCCCGTTACCAATACGGTTTGTTTATTTTCCATTTTATGATTGACATGTTGATACGGCAAAGTTCAATCATGAAATGGGACATCAGTTTGTTAAAAAGGCCAAAGTTGATTGCTGAAAAGGCCAATTATTTCTAAACTATACCTATCTGTCGGGCAACTTCATTAATAACGATGGTATCATCAAAGGCACCGCTTTCAAACGGTATTCGCTAGGCTCCAATATTGAATCCCAACTGTCGGACAGCTGAAAGCGGGCATCAACTTATTTCTGACTCAGTCAACGGATCTTCCAACGGCCCTGAACGGATTTGCGGGGGCGAATGGCAGGAGTCCCGTCTTTGCAGCCCGGCTGTGGACACCTGCCTTATCCGTTTACGATTTGCTTGTAATTATACGCTTTCCGTCGGACTAGGTAGGACCGCATACACTCTACAATCCATTGGCGATGGCCGTTGAGCCGATTCCCGATAACCGGCAACTAACGACGGAGGGCAATACGTACCTGAATTATACGATCATCGAGGGATTGACGACTTAGATTATAACTACTGACAGCCCTATATCAGTAGAAATGTTGTATCCACTTAGTTTTACCTGACTCAGTTTACCGAATTATTTGCGCGCGTTTTTCGCCAGGATTCATACTCATTTGGGCCATGTAACCGCTCCACCGGCTTAGCACAACGGGCCGGTATACTGGGGCGAGACGTAGCCATACAGACGAATCATAAACTGGGAACAATGGTTGAAAATCTGTTTAATTGAACGAACGTCTGAAGGCCAATGGTGAAAGGTTCGTTTTCGTTTTGAACAGTTTACTAAAAGATTGTGAGTGCTCAAATCCTAAAGCGTAGGCCACTTCCTGTACCGTTAAATTGGTAGTAGACAGATTTTCTTTTGCCTTTTCAATCAGTTTATCATGAATATACTGCTGGGCATTTTGCCCGATCAAGGACCGCAGCATATCACTTAAATAACTTGGCGATAAGTTTACATGTTCTGCCAGATAGCCAACCGTAGGTAATCCCTGGCTTAACGAGGTTTTATTGGTAAAATATTGATCCAATATCTCTTCCAGTTTTTGGAGAAGATCATGGTTTACCGCTTTGCGGGTAATGAACTGACGTTTGTAGAAACGATTCGCGTAATTCAGCAACAACTCAATTTGAGAAATAACAACGTCCTGGCTGAAATCGTCGATCCGGCTGGACAATTCTTTTTCGATCATTTTAAAGATCTCAAAGATCGTTACTTTTTCATCTTCCGAAAGATGCAACGTCTCATTGGTGGCATACGAGAAGAAGCCATAATGTCTGATGTTTTTGGCCAGAGGATATCCTAAAAAGAAATCCGGGTGAATCAGCAGTGTATACTCGGAACACGCGCTGATATCGTTGTCATGGCTACCGATAACCTGGCCTGGAGAAGCGAATAATAAACCACCTTCGTCAAAATCATAATAACTCTGGCCGTACTTTAATTTGCCGTTCAGTTTTGGTTTATAAGCTATTTTATAAAAGCCCAGCACATGATGGTGGGGAATTCTGGACTCATCGACCTGCGTATAGGAACCGTTGATTAAACTAACTAATGGGTGCTGCGGCTTAAGTAAACCAAAGGCCCGGTGCGCATCGGCCAGGGATTCAATTTTTTTGGGGCTATTTTCTTCTTTGTTCATCGCTCAGTACATAAAAAATGATAACCGATACTCGTTTAACTATCGGTTATCATGGCTGTTTTATCAAGCAATTTCACTGGTTGCGAGTTCCTTATCCGGATTACCCTGAGCTGAATTGGAAACTTCTTCCCACGCTTCCCAGGTAGCTAATCGCTCCGTATAGGCCTGGCGCACCCAGGGCAAGTTATGGCTGCCCAGAAAGAACCGTAACGGAGGATTTTCTGCATCAACAACGTTGAAAAGTGCTTCAGGCGTTGCATCCGGATCACCTTTTTCCAGGTTTTTTAACCGCTCGAAAAACTGCGCCTTAAAATCAGTGTAGAAGTCTAGGCCTTGTGCGAACTTCAAGGATTCCTGACTTCCAAACTCGGTGGCATAGGCCCCCGGTTCGATGATGGTTACGTTAATCCCGAACGATTTAACTTCCTCAGCCAGGCTTTCGTGGATGGCTTCAAATGCCCATTTTGACGAAGCGTAGTAGCCGATCACCGGTAAGGTTACATGACCCAGATTGCTCGATGTGCCGAGGATGTGCCCACGGCCCTGCTTTCTCAATAACGGCAAGGCCGCCTGAATAACAGAAACCGGCCCAATGATATTGGTTTCGTAAAGGGCACGAATATCATCCGCGCTGGCCTCCTCTATGGTGCCAACCAGTGAATAGCCCGCATTATTAAAAACAATATCAAGCCTGCCGAAGTGAGCGTAAGCTTGCTCTACGGCTGTTTTTACCTGCTCGGGCCGGGTCACATCAAGCTCAAGGGTAAGCACGGCTTCACCATATTTTTCGTTCAGGTCGGCAATGCTTTCCAGTTTGCGCGCGGTAGCCGCCACCTTGTCGCCACGCTTCAGGGCAGCATCGGCCCACACACGTCCAAACCCGCGGGAAGCACCCGTGATGAACCAGACTTTAGGCGATTTTACAGGAATTTCCTCAGTTTGAAGGCTTGCCTTTTCATTCAGATGTATCATGTTTTATAACGTTTAATGATACGTCAAAGGTCAGGCTATCTAATTCGTTAGCTGTAGTCTAATTGAGGGGATTTGTAGTCAAAATGAGAAAATGATTAGCTTTCAATTACGATCTTTTTTAGCCAAAGTAAGTCATGTTTCTGAATGAATTAACTTACGATGGACTGGAAGGTCGTTTATCCGTCCAGTCAATGATGAGCTTCCGCTCAGCAAAGAGCCATTGCCCTTCTTTCCGCACATACATGTCGTAATAGCGAATGCCCATGACCATCAATATCCGCTGTCCGTTTTCTAGCCAGATATGATGTGCCAGACAGTAGACTTCACCCCTGGCCTGGTCACCATCGAGTGTTACAGTATGCTGACCATTAACATGTTGGGTCACATCATACGTTTTCAGGTCAGCAAAGGCAGCCAGTAACGCCTGTTGGCCCTGTATGGTTGTAACCGGCTCCCGTTGACCCGGTTCACTCTCATAGATTACGATCTTTGCGTCATCCGTAAAAAGCTCTGCCTGCCGCTGGGTTTCCCGGCGATCAGCATAGCGGGCATAGGCATCGATCAAAGCCCGAATGGACTGCTGATCAGTCGTTTCGTGCGGTTGTTCCTTCACTGTCATGGTTGTTATAAAGAGATCAATTGTGTCATTATTCAACTTAAGATTGCTTTTAAACCGAAAAAATTCCTATTCAGGAACGTGAACCAGGAACTTCAGGCCATTGGCGTTCATCGCGTGTTCCATACTACCCATCCCGGCCAATAGCCTAACTAGTGATCGGTGATACTATTCCAGTTTCAGCGCATTATTCGCTGCATTTTTCGTAACAAATCGGCCCATTTGTGCCAGGGCTTCCTGGGCTCCTCTCGTGGCAATATCCAGGAATGGCCATACATGTTGCTCACCTGGAAATAATTGTAGCTGGGCTTCAACGCCTGCCTGGATCAACCGTTTATGCAGGCGGATAGAATCATCCTCCAGAATTTCATGAGTGCCGCATAAGATCAACACCGATGATAAGCCGGAAAACAAACCCAGAACGGGAGAGGCTAAGGGGTTATCCAACGCGGAAGGTGCATACAACTGCGCGGCTTCCAGCAGGAATTCGCCCGATAATATGGTATCGAGAGCTTTATTGCGGGTGTAACTTGGCAGTTGACAGCGTAAATCCACCCAGGGTGAAATGAGGATGCTGTAGTGCGGTAGGGATCTTTTTGTTTGCTGTAAGACAAGCTGTGTTGCCATCGCCAGATTTCCCCCGGCACTGTCCCCAATCAGGCCAACGTTAACTGTTGGGTAACGATCGCAGAAGGTTCGAATAACAGCCACGCAATCCTGAAGACCGGCGGGAAAGGGATTCTCCGGTGCCAGCCGATACTCAATGAGGAGAATCTTTCGGTTCAGATACTGGGCCAGATGACTCACCAGGGCAGCGTGGGAGTTGATCGATCCAAAAATAAAGCCACCCCCATGAATAAAAAAGATAATTTCATGGTCAGGGGCATTGACCGGAAAAAACCAGCTACAGGCGACCCCGGCAAGCGTTATGTCGGCTCGACGAATGTTGTTGGCCGGGGGATAAAGGGTTCCAAGTGATTCAAAGCCCAGACGACCCTCGTTTAGCTGTATCATGAACTTCCGGGATTTGTTCACAAAACACGGGCTTGTCTGGGAGAAAAAAATTAAGATATCTTAGTTTTTTGCTGAAGCGGGATGTGCGATTTTTGTGGGTTTTACTCGTAATCTTACTGTCATGTTGGTCAACAGTCTTTTGGAAAACGTCAGGCGTTATACGGCACTAACTGAGGAGGAAGAAACACAATTTTGCACGTTGTTCACCGTCAAAAGCCTCAAACGAAAAGAGACCCTTTTACAGGCGGGTACTGTTTGTCAGCATGAATATTACGTAAAGTCTGGTTGTTTGCGGACTTATTTTCTGGATACCAGGGGCCTTGAGCATAATATCTATTTTGCGATCGAGGACTGGTGGATCTCCGATTTGTATAGCCGTACCCATGCCGCACCTTCCCTGGTGAATATCGTGGCCGTTGAGGATTCGGAGCTTTATCAGGTCAGTCATCTGGACCTGGAGGAGTTTATGAGAAAAACCCCGGCCATGGAACGGTTTTTCCGGCTGTCCTATCAGCAATCGCTGGTTAGTCAGCATCTGCGAAGTTTGCAGATGTTGTCCATGAGTGGTCAGGAGCGGTATGTCCACTTCCGTGAGCAGTATCCGCAACTGGTCAATCGCATACCCCAGAAACACATCGCTACCTTTCTGGGACTAACTCCTCAATTTTTTAATACCATCCACTCGAAAGTCTTACGAGCGGAATAGAAGTGGCCCGGAAGGCAATTGTTCGTACTTCGTTTACTAAAATCCTGTCAGTGATGAAATCAATCCATAGCTCGTACGACGCACTAATCATTGGTTTTGGGAAAGGGGGCAAGACCCTGGCTGCTTACCTGGCCAATCAAGGCTGGCAGGTGGCGCTGGTTGAACAGTCTCCGCTCATGTATGGGGGCACCTGTATCAATATTGCCTGCATACCCACCAAATCTCTTGTCCATAATGCCGAACTAGGCAAGCCCTATGCCGAATCGATTCATGAAAAGGATCAACTGACCGCAACGCTTCGGCAACGAAATTTCAACCTGGTCGACCAATCACCCAATGCCACGGTGATCACCGGAAAAGCCTCATTCGTGTCCCCCAATCAGGTCTCTGTTCGACTTACGGATACCCAGGAAGATATCCTTATCGAAGCCGAGCGGATTTTTATTAACACAGGCGCTAAACCGATTATTCCGGCTATTTCAGGCCTTCAGCAAAGCCAGCGGGTATTTACCAGTACAACCCTCATCGAGCAGACCGAGCTTCCTCTCAGGCTGGTTATAATTGGTGGAGGCTATATTGCGCTGGAGTTTGCCAGTATGTACGCCCAATACGGCTCGAAGGTGACCATTCTGGATCGATCTACCCAATTCTTACCGAATGAGGATCGGGATATGGCTGATGCGGTCATGGCTGTTCTTGTGAACAAAGGCATCCGGATCGAGCAGGCAGTAAACATAGACGAAATTACCCCCGACGACGGAGATCGTCAGGACACGGTTGTCTATCACACCCAGGCAGGTAACAGACAGGAAGTTCAGGCCTCCGCTATTCTCGTGGCTACGGGCCGACAGCCGTATACAGAAGGATTGAATCTATCGGCAGCGGGTGTAGATATGGATGCGAAAGGGTATATTCGGGTTAATGAATACCTACAGACCAACGTTCCGCATATCTGGGCTCTTGGCGATGTAAATGGTGGACCCCAGTTTACGTATGTATCCCTGGACGATTATCGAATCATCCGGAGCCAGTTCTTTAACTATAAGCCGCATACGCTGCTTGATCGCAACCTGGTAGCATTCAGCTTATTTACCAGCCCTCCCTTTTCTCATGTCGGTCTGCGCGAACACGAAGCTTTAGCAAAAGGGTATCACATCAAAATAGCCACTTTACCGGCCGCTTCGATCACACGCGCTCAGATTTTAAATGAAACGGAAGGGCTGTTAAAATGCATTGTCGATGCGGATACGGATCAAATTCTGGGCTGTAGTTTACTTTGTGCGAACTCGAGTGAATTGATCAATCTGGTTCAACTGGCTATGCGTGCCAGATTCGATTATACCGTATTGCGGGATACAATTTACACGCACCCGAGCATGAGTGAAGGATTAAACGACTTATTCGCCAAGGTGCCATAAACCTATATTAACTCGCGCGTTGATTTACGAATTACCAGAGTGGTATCCAGCACATGCGTTTCGGGTATAAATTGTTGGGGAGCATTGATTTGCCGTAGTAATAACTGGGCTGCTAACTGCCCGATTTCGTGAATGGGCTGCACAACGGAAGTCAGCGGTGGCGTGACAAACGTACTGTGGGGAGCGTTGGAAAAGCCAACTAACGCGATGTCGTTCGGGATGGACAGATCGTTTTCCTGAATACAGATAAGGGCTTCCACAGCCGTTGGGTCATTGACGGCAAACAACGCATCGGGTCGGTTGGGCATATCCAGCAGTAACTGTGTGCAGCGTCGGGCGCGCCCTTCCACAAAATCGCAGTGCATAATCAACGATTCATCAATGGGAAATTGGTGCGCTTTTAAGGCATCGAGATACCCATTTAGCCGATTCCGGCCGATGGTCATATTTTCCGGGCCTGCTAGGTGGGCAATCCGTCGGCAACCCGTTTGAATGAGATGCTGAACGGCCATAAATGCACCTTTATAATCGTCCACCATTACTTTGGAGCCTTGCAGTTCATCGACAATCCGATTAAAAAACACAATCGGCAAACCCTTTCGTTGGGCTGCTACAATGTGCTCATAATCATTCGTCTCCCGCGTAATGGCCAGAATCAGGCCATCGACCCGGCTTGATACCATGGCCTGTAAATTATGCTTTTCAATGTCTAATGATTCGCTGGATTGCATCACCATTACCTTGTATCCAGTCGCATTGGCCACCTCCTGAATCCCCAGAATTACATTGGGGAAGTAGGCATGAACGAATTCAGGCACCATCACCCCAATAATATCCGTCTTGTTCTTCCGCAGGCTGGCAGCAACGGTGTTCGGCTGGTAATCAAGCTGATGCGCCAGATCCAGAACAGCCTTTTTGGTTTCTGGATTAATGTCGGGCGCATTGCGTAAGGCTCTGGAAACAGTCGATATGGAGACATTGAGCTTAATAGCAATATCCCAGATAGTAGGTTGTTTACTTCTCATAGCTCAACCAATCCGATCAAAGCGTTTAGCCTATTCATTATTGTATTTTTTAGCGATAAGCCTTTATCCTGAAAATGCGCTGAAAAAAACCTAACCTGAACCGACGAAAGACCGCCAGTTACAAATCCATCATTTCCCCTGACTAGTTAAGCGTTCCGATTTTATTTCCGACAACGTTACCGGTAACGTTTTTTCACAAGAAAACCTCAAAAACAGCCAATTCTACTTGTTATCACGCCACTAATTCCTATAAATTCAAGGGTAGTTCAGAAAATAGACCTGCTGTTTGAGAGCAGTCTAATGCTGGCAAAAAATACCTCTATCTGGCACGAAAGATCTGTACAATATAACTATTCCAATCCTTATATGCTCATGAACGAATCTCTAAAACAAGTAGGATGGGTATTCCTTTTTTTATCCTTACTAACTGTCAGTACAAAGCTGATAGCAAACGAAACACCAGGAATGTCGCCCAGGGCCGTTTCCATTAAAGGAACTGTTACCACCGAAACCGGCGAGACCTTACCGGGCGTGACGATTGCCGTAAAAGGCACAACCATTGGCACAACAACCAATGAGTCCGGTCAATACAGTCTCAGTATTCCTGATGGAAATGCTACGCTGGTATTCAGCTCGGTAGGTTATGAAAAACAGGAAGTATCGATTAGTAATGGCCGAACAACGATTAACGTCGTGTTGCAGGCCGACACGAAAGCATTAAACGAAGTGGTTGTAGTGGGCTATGGCACCCAACAACGACGGGATCTGACCGGATCGGTGGGGTCCGTAAAGGGAAAAGAACTGGAGAATCTGCCTGTTCGGGGTCCACTCGAAGCCTTACAGGGGCGGGTTGCCGGGGTACAGATCACCAACAACAGCGGCTCCCCCGGTGCAGCCCCGAATGTCCGGATCCGGGGAGTTACGTCGCTGAATGCAGGCAATGATCCACTCTACATTGTTGATGGCGTACCCATTACGGGCGATATCAGCGTCGTAAATCCGAATGACATTCAATCGATGGAAGTGCTGAAAGATGCCTCCGCTACAGCTATTTACGGTGCCAGGGGAGCCAATGGCATTATTATCGTGACGACGAAACGCGGAAAATCGGGTAAAACATCGGTTGGGCTGAGTACCTACACCGGTTTTATGGATGTCAGAAAGACCGTACCCATGCTGGATGCCTATCAGGAGCGTGATTATATCCTGAATGCCGTGGCTAATGCCGGAGTTCCCGAAGTACGGCTGGGCCTGGACACACTTTTTAGAAATGGAGTTGCCTTGTATAATACCAACTGGCAGAACGAGATCTACCAACAGGGGGCCGTTTCCAATTATGAAGTGTCATTACGGGGTGGAAATGAGAAAACAACCTACGCGGCCAGTCTGGGGTATTTTAATCAGAAAGGGGTCATCGTCAGTTCGGGTTATGATACGTATCGGGGCCGCTTCAGCATTGACCACCAGGCTTCGGCCCGCTTTAAAACAGGGGCTAACATTCTGCTCTCTACCGCCAAACGCGACCGCGTTCCCGAAGGCGACGATATCAATGCAATCATACCGAATGCCATGCGGAATCTGCCTTTCTCACCCGTATATAACCCCGATGGTTCGTATACTTACCTTGATCAGATTCAACGGCCTAATCCGGTAGGTCTGGCAATGCTTACTTCCTGGTTTACTGTCAGCAATCGGCTGGTGGGGAATGTATACGGCAACTACGATATCTGGAAAGGCCTAACCCTGCGTTCGACACTCAACGTCGATTATGCGGGCACTCGTGACGAACGGTTTACGCCCAGTACCATTCAGGGGGGATCGGCCCGTCCGGGTACGGCGTCTTATGGCGATGTATTTACCTGGGTCAACGAAAACACGTTGAACTACACCCATTCCATTGGGAAGCACAGCCTGTCGGGCTTACTGGGGTATAGTGTGCAGCAATCAAAAAGTTTCAACCTGTCGGCGGCTGCCAGCCAGGGTGCAACCGATAACATCACCACGCTGAACGCAGCGGCCAGCCCAACGGGTGCTTCCAGTAGTAAATCGTCCTGGGGATTGGTCTCGTATTTTGCGCGTTTGAATTACAGCTACAACGATAAATACCTCCTGGCGGCTACGGTGCGTCAGGATGGTTCGTCCCGCTTCGGAGCCGACAAACGGTACGGTCTATTTCCGTCTGTTTCGGCTGGCTGGCGTATTTCGGAGGAGTCGTTTATGAAAAGCGTTCCGTTTATCAGCGACTTGAAATTACGCGCCAGCATGGGTGTTGTCGGCAACCAGTCTATCAGTGATTTTGGCGCACAGGGTTTGTATAGTACCGGCAGTAACTACCTTGGAAAAGCCGGGATCGCGCTGTCAGCTATTCCGAACCCATCCCTCAGCTGGGAATCGACTACCCAATCCGATATTGGTCTGGATGTTTCTTTCCTTCATAACCGGATTAATCTGACGGCCGATGCCTATCTAAAAAAGACAAATGCGCTGTTGTTATCCGTGAACCTACCCACAACTACGGGTTTTGGTTCTGCCCTGCAAAACGTAGGTAATACCCAGAATAAAGGACTGGAATTCAGCATATCCAGTCAGAATATTGTGGGTGGTGCCGGGGGCTTTACCTGGAGTACGGCGTTCAATATCTCTTTCAACCGAAACAAGATTCTGAGCTTATCGAACAACAATGCCGATATCATCCAGACCAGTGCCGATGCGACCTTCTACGGAACAGCCCCCCAGGGTCTTGGCCGGGTAGGCGAGCCGATCGGCGTCTTATTCGGGCAGGTCTATACCGGTCGGGTATATGCTACCACCGAAGAGGCTAAAGCTGCTAATATGCGGGATGGCAGTGCGTCGGGCCCATTTTATGTGGCCGGGGATATGATTTACAAGGATTTGAACGGAGATGGCATCATCAACGACGCTGACCGGACCATCATCGGCAATGCGAATCCCAAGCACATCGGTGGCCTGACAAATAACTTTTCCTACAAGGGCTTCGATCTGTCGGTGTTTATGCAATGGTCATACGGCAACGACATCTTCAACGAGACCCGTGAGGCTTCGAACCGCAGTTTCGTGTATAATGCCGCCACGACCGAAGTGCTGCGAAGCTGGCGCAAAGAAGGTGACATTACGGATGTTCCCCGCGGCACGCCCAGTACCATTAGCCGGAACGGATTTGCCTCCAGTCGGTGGGTCGAAGATGGCTCTTATCTGCGCGTGAAAACTGCCACACTCGGCTACACCTTTCCATCGGCCCTGCTCAAGCGGGTTAAGATTGATAACCTGCGACTGTATGTGTCCGGGCAAAACCTGTTCACGTTCACCAACTACTCGGGCATGGACCCCGAAGTGAACTTTCGAAGCACCTTACCACTACTTCAGGGAATCGACCTGGGCACCTATCCGATGGTACGCACAATCACCTTTGGCCTGAATCTGGGGCTCTAAACCTGACCTTACTCATGAAAAAAATAATCTATAGCATCCTGATAATCACACTGGTTATTCTGGTTGCAGGCTGCACCGATGTTCTCAATCAGGTGCCGGTAAGCGCCCTGACTCAAAGTTCTTTTTTCCAGAATGCTGCCGATGCCGAAGCAGCTATCATTACCGGTTATGATGCTTTGCAGGGCGACGATGTCCGGCATATTGCCTGGGGAGATGCACGGGCGGATAATCTTCGGGTACCGGTCAATGAAATTGGTATTACCGATGGAGGAGTACTGGATTTCCAGAACGACAACATCAGTACCAGCAGTGGATATGCGACCTGGAGTCGTTTCTATTCAGGAATCAACAAAGTCAACAATGTGCTGGCCCAGGTGCCTGCTATTAAAAGTCCAACCATCACCAGCGTTCGGGATCGGATTATGGGTGAGGCTTATTTTCTGCGGGCTCTTAATTACTTCTATCTCGTACGCTTGTGGGGGGCTGTGCCGCTGGTGCTGGAGCCAACGCTTTCCCTGGATAAAAATTTACAGCCTGCCCGAACACCTGCCGATAAAATACAGGATCAGATCATTGCCGATCTGAAACAGGCCGAGAAATTACTGCCGGTTACTTACGCATCGACGATTGAAACGAGAGGGCGGGCCACACAGGGAGCTGCTCAGGCGCTGCTGACGAAGGTTTATCTCTGGCGGAGTTCCTATAACCAGACCAACGAATGGCAACTGGCAGCCGATTACGCGGCCAAGGTTATTGCCAATGCAAACTATAGCCTGGTGTCAGGAGCCAACTATAGCACCATTTTTAGAACGAAAAACACCAGTGAATCCATTTTCGAACTCCAGTACAATTACAACAATCAGGAAACGAATGGCCTTTCGGCCTATTTCCTGCCCCGTAGCAGTAAAGTGACAACGGGCGGAAACCAGACCGTGATTCCGACTCAAAAGCTGGTCGATGCTTTTGAGTCGGGTGATCTTCGAAAAGCAGCCAGTTTTTATACCAGCGATCCAGCCACCGATCAGTTTCCCAACCTGCCTACTGTGGCCAAATACCTGGGAACAGTGGTAGGAACCACCCGCTATAGTGATAGCAATCTTATTTTCCTGCGGCTGGCCGATGTGATTCTGATGCAGGCTGAAGCACTGGCGCAGTTAGGTCAGACTGCCCCTTCCATCGCGCTGGTTAACCGGATTCGGAATCGGGCCGGACTGGCCAATACCACAGCTACGTCGAAAGATGCTGTTCTGCTGGCCATTGAGCAGGAGCGTTTTGTTGAACTCTGCTTTGAGGGACATCGGTGGTACGACCTGCTTCGAACCGGGCGGGCAAAAGCTGTATTGGGCGTCGATAAAAAAGCGCTGATGCCCGTTTATTACACTGAAATTCAATTGAATCCGAATTTGCTGCCCCAGAATCCAGGCTATTGATCCCAAGTAAAAAATCTCCTCTCCTGCTATAGGAGAGGGGAGCAAATCAGGAGCTATCCAAATGAGTAAGAATTTTCCTCTAAACCATTGCCTGGTATGAAATTGAAAGAAGCCTGTAATACGCTATGGTTATTGTGTTGTCTGGTGACTTTAGGCCGTTCATTACAGGCGCAAACGCCTGATAAGCGGGACATTTCTCTGGGGTTTTCCATTTACGAAAATGGCTATATGGATCAGCCTTACGTATCGGTTCTGCCGAATGGAAACTGGCTTTGTCTGTTTACAACTGGATCGGCCAGCGAAAGCAGGCCCGGTCAGCATGTGGTAGCGACAACCAGTACCGATCAGGGGCAAACCTGGTCGAACCCCGTTGATATCGAGCCCAGTACGGGGCCATTGGCTTCGTGGGCCATGCCGTATGTAACGCCCTATGGACGAGTTTATGCCTTCTACGATTACAATGGCGACAACATCAATTCGCTGAACGGCAAGCCCTTAAAACAAGTAGGTGAACTCGGTTGGTATTGCTATAAATACTCGGACGATAACGGGCAGACCTGGTCGGAGCGATACCGATTACCCGTTCGAAAAACGCCGGTCGATTTCAATAACGACTGGAAAGGCGAAGTGCAATTACTTTGGGGGATAGCGAAGCCAATTGCAGTAGGCGGAACTATGTATTTCGGTTTTACCAAGCTGGGTAAATTCCAGCAGGATCTGGGCGAAGGCTGGTTTTTCAAATCCGACAATATCGATACCGAGAAAGACGCCACGAAACTGCATTGGCAAATGCTGCCAGACGGGGACCAGGGCCTTCGTAATCCGGCGTTTGGCTCTGTTCAGGAAGAGCAAAATATCGTTAGCCTCAGCAAAGGCGATTTGTACTGCATGTATCGGACTACGCAGGGTTTCGCGGCTCATGCCTATAGCCGGGATGGCGGTCATAACTGGACTATGCCCGAGGCCGCTTCGTATACGCCCGGCGGAAAAATTCTGAAGAATCCCCGAGCCTGCCCCAGGGTGTTTAAATGCCAGAATGGAAAATTCCTGTTCTGGTACCATAACCATAGTGGCAAGGATTATACCGGTCGTAATCCGGTCTGGATCAGCGGAGGGGTCGAAAAGGATGGATTTATTTATTGGTCCCAACCCGAAATCCTGCTCTACGATAACGATCCCAAAGGCCGAGGCATGAGCTATCCCGATTTGATCGAACAGGACGGCAAGTACTGGATGACCGAGACCCAGAAGGTAAAAGGACGCGTCCATCGGATTGATTACAGCCTGCTGGACGGTCTATGGAAGCAGGCAACAACGACCGCACTGACGCGAAATGGCCTGGTTGTGAACAAGACAGCCGCCAAATCCAATACATCGATTCGGATACCAACGATACCCAACCTGAAAACCGGAGGCTTTAGCCTGGATTTATGGCTGACCCTCAATGACCTGCAGGCGAACCAGATTGTGTTCGACAGCAGGGATCAGCAGGGAAAAGGCATCTGGATCACTACCACCGACCAGCAAACCCTCCGTTTATTCATGTCTGACGGAGTTCGTACAGAAGGCTGGGATACAGATCCTGGCAGTTTACGGGTAGGTAAGCTTCAGCATGTTGTTTTTATAGTCGATGGGGCACCTGACATCATCACGGTAGTCGTTGATGGCACGTTGTGCGATGGAGGAACTACTCGTCAATACGGTTGGGGTCGATTCAACCCACAGCTTGAGGACGTCAATGGAAACCGGAAAGCGCAACTGGCACCCAGTCTGCACGGACAGGTCAATGCGTTGAAACTGTATGAGCGGTATCTGACCACCAGCGAAGCCGTCGCTAATTTCAACGCCAGTAAACCCCGTTAACTGTGAGCCATCCATTCAAAGACTTTACCCTAAAAACCGCGAATTTCATGCGTGTACTGCCAAGAAACGTATGTGCTTATCTAACCATTCTGATTAGTGTGACTACCCAATTTTCTGGGCCACTTTATGCTCAGGATAGTCGGCACATCTCAACCGGAACCATTATCCCCGACGAGACCTATAGCGACCAGCCGTATATCGTAAAAACAAACGATGGAGCGTGGCTGTGCGTACTAACCACTGGATCGGGTCACGAAGGGGCAACAGGTCAGCATATTATTACGCAACGAAGTCTCGATCAGGGTAAAACCTGGATCGACCGACGCGATGTCGAACCGGGCGATGGTCCCGAAGCGTCTTACGCGGTGCTGCTTAAAGGGTCATCGGGCCGGATTTTCGTGTTTTACAACCACAATACCGATAACATCCGGGCTGTAAAAGGCGACAACCCACCCTATCAGGACGGACTGGTCAAACGGGTAGATAGCCAGGGTTATTTTGTCTTCAAATACTCCGACGATAACGGCAAAAGCTGGTCAGATAAGCGGGTGACGATTCCCATTCGCAATTTCGAGATTGATCGAAAAAACCCTTATCAGGGCAAGATTCAGTATTTCTGGAATGTCGGCCGGGCTTTTGTCGACAAGGGAGCGGCTTTCGTTCCCGTTCATAAGGTCGGCGGTTTTGGCGTTGGTTTTTTCACATCGAGCGAAGGAGCCTTGCTGCGTAGCCCTGATTTATTGACCGTAACAGATCCGGCAAAGGCAACCTGGACCACCCTGCCCGATGGTGATATAGGTTTACGGACTCCTTCCAACATAGGCGGACCAATTGCCGAGGAACAGAGTTTCTCCGTCCTGAGCGACGGTACTTTCTATTGCGTTTATCGAACCATAGATGGGCACCCGGTTTACACCTATAGTCGGGATGGCGGACATACCTGGGATAGTCCGCAGTACTTGCGTTATGCCAACGGTCGTCTGGTCAAGCATCCGCGAGCGGCCAATTTTGCCTGGAAATGTGAAAACGGGAAGTTTCTGTACTGGTTTCACAATCACGGCGGGCACTTCATCCGCGACCATCCGAACCGACGAACGATGGCCTACGAAGACCGTAATCCAGCCTGGGTTATAGGTGGCATCGAAGCCGATTCACCCAAAGGAAAAATCATTCGGTGGACACAACCCGAAATTCTGCTGTATGACGACGACCCGCTGATTCGGATGAGTTATCCCGATCTGGTTGAAGACAAAGGGGCGTATTACATTACCGAAACACAGAAGGATATTGCCCGAGTCCATAAAATCAATGAGAACCTACTGACCAAACTTTGGGGCCAATTCGACAACCGGAACAAAGCAACCGACGGACTGACCGTTAACTGGGCCTATCAGAAGGGCAGCTTCCCCCAAACCGTTGCGGCTCCAGCTTTGCCCGAGTTTTACAAACGCGACACGAAAAAACTGGAGCAACCGGGCATGAGTGTTCCCAACGGATTTACCGTCGATCTGGCGTTTAGCCTGAAAAAATTAACCCCCAACCAGCTACTGGCCGACACCCGCGACAGCACTGGCAAAGGCTGGTATGTGCAGACAACGGACAAAAAAACGATTGAGCTGGTGCTGAATGATGGGCGCACACAATCATCCTGGGCCTGCGACGAACGATTGTTAACGGCGAATCAGCCTCATTATGTCAGTATCATTGTCGATGGAGGTCCTAAAATTATCGCCTTTGTGGTCGATGGCATTATGAACGATGGGGGCGATACCAGGCAGTTTGGCTGGGGTCGGTTTAGTCCCTACCTGAAATCGGTGGTGGGTGCCCGACAATTGACCCTGGGCACTTCCCTTGATGGGCAAATCTCACAGGCTTCGGTCTATAATCGGGCATTGACCATTTCAGAAGCCATCGGAAACTATAACGCACAAAAAAAGCTATCAGATCATTGAGGCCGAAACTCATCAAACGTTCCCTTTAGATAGGTTGGCATTTAGTAAAGTCTCATCGACGGACATGCCCGTTTTCTTACTTAGCTAACCTTTTTCTCAATTTGTTTTTCATGCCCTCAACCCCGTCTGTAGACGAGGACAGGCATCGCTTTTTCTAAAAATCACCTCTAACAAATAAAGTCTATGCAGTTAAAACGATCCACTGTTAACGCCAGCATCAACACGGCGAAAACTGTTATTGCTCATTTCGGGATGCATCTGCCGCCCTTTGCCCATTGGTCCGTTGAGCACTGGCAGCAAGTCGGAGCTGACTACAACGAAATCCGGGATTGCATGCTGGGATGGGATGTAACAGATTTTGGCAGTAAAGACTTTTTCAACATTGGCCGGACGTTGTTCACCGTTCGTAATGGCCGGTTGAACCTGGCAGATTATCCGAAACAATATGCCGAGAAATGGTTAATCGACCCGGAAAATCAGCGCGCTCCGGCTCATTTTCATCGTTCGAAACGAGAGGATATCATCTGCCGGGCGGGCGGTAATGTACTGGTTCAACTGACCAAAGCTGATGCAGCGGGTAATCCGTCCAACAAAACCTTTATAACACAGGTCGACGGGTGCTCGCGTCGGTTAGGACCGGGCGATATTGTTCGCTTGCGACCGGGTGAAAGCCTGACCATTCATCCTGGAACAATTCATCAGTTCTGGGGCGAAGAAGGAACGGGCTGGCAAGTCGACGGGGTTGGTTATACGCTCAGTGCTGAGATTTCGAGCGTTTGCGATGACCTGAACGACAACGTTTTTCTGGTCGATTACGGCGTTCGATTTCCGGAAATCGACGAAGACGAACCTCGCATTTGTTACCTCTGTCATGAGTACCCAATGGCTCCTGCTAACCTCATTAGCCACTAGCTCGCTCGCTGGCCTGACTCCTCATCCCTATGCGTTTCTCCTCGATTCTGTTGACACTGGCTAGCCTGCTACTGCTGAGCACAGGTGTACTCACGCTGGCAGGTAGTCCGTTTCCAATTGGGCCGCTACTCGTGCTGGCTCTGGTTTTACTGGCCATTGCCTTTCGTGGCTTCTCTTCCCTGAAAGGGTTTTCGTATACGATCTGGATTCTGGCTGCGGTTAGTGTGGCCATGTTTTATCCGGCCTATTTCTTTACCGTCGGGGATTTTCAACTCAAGCGACTGATCGTTCCATTTGTGCAATTGACCATGTTTGGCATGGGTGCGCACATGAGTTTCGATGATTTCAAGGGGGTGATCAAAATGCCGAAGGGCGTCTTCATTGGCATCGGTTGTCATTTCATTATCATGCCGCTGGTTGGGTTTTCGCTATCCCATCTCTTTGATTTTCCGCCCGAAATTGCCGGGGGCGTAATTCTGATCGGGTGCGTGTCCAGCGCCATGGCCTCCAATGTAATGTCTTATTTGTCAGGCGCGAATCTGGCTCTGGCTGTTACTATTGGGGCTTGCTCGACCATATTGTCGCCTTTTGTTACCCCGTTTCTGATGAAATGGCTTGGCGGGCAGTATGTCGAGATCGATATTGCGCATATGATGATCGACATCACAAATATGATCATCATCCCGATCGTGGCGGGGTTCATCTTCAATCTGTTTTACTATGCTCAGGCAACGCAACGGGCTAAAACCATTCAGCTCGTTGTGTTTGCCGGAATTATTGGCCTGACCAATGTGCTGCTTCAGCTCATTGTCAAACAACCAATCGGCCATTTCCTGGTAGGACTGGCTACGTCATTTTTCTGGTTTTACGGACTGCCTCTGCTTCTGGCCATTATCCTTAAAAAGCGGCCAGGTATTAGCCGGGCAATGATCGAAAACTGTCTATCGTTTGCCGCTATGCTGGGTATTATCATAAACACGGTCATCATTACCGCTTCTGGACGAGACAATCTGTTACAGGTCGGTGGCTTGCTGATTATTACCTGCCTTTTGCATAATATAATTGGCCTGAGTATTGGTTATTTAACAGCCCTGCTCGCTGGACTACCCGAAAAAGACCGTCGAACCATTGCGTTTGAGGTGGGTATGCAGAATGGTGGGGTAGCCACGGGGCTGGCTTTGCAAATGGGAAAAGTCGCCACTGTCGGGCTGGCGTCGGCTATTTTTGGACCGTTGCAAAATGTAACGGGCTCGGCACTCGCCAACTGGTTTCGGAAAAGACCCGTGCAACCTGCGCCGTCGCAATCTGATAATGAGTCTGGCACAGCCTCTGCATGGACCGAAACGACCGATGTGCCAACAGGGTCCCCGATAAATTGAGTTTTACGGGCATCTCCGAATTACACAATCAATGAATGGCAAGGGAGAAAAACCGCTTGCCTTCGCCAACGCCGACGATTAGTGTTCAGACCACTGATCGTCGGCGTTGGCGCTTACCAATGTAGGGGTGATTGATCGTCCATTTACTCCCCTCCTGCTTCAATTTAACGCTCGTCGCGGATATATATAACGTGTTGTTGTCTTTTCAGTAAAATCATTAAAGTCCTTTTGATTTGGATAAATTGCAGAAATCCTATCTGAAAATGGGCCAGTAACATGAAAAATACTATCACTATTATCCTGCTGCTAATCAGGTTCGGAGTCTATTCATTCGCTCAACAGCGTCCAGTGAGCAAACCAAATGTAATTATCATTATGGCCGATGATCTGGATAGTCAGCAATTGAGTTGCTACGGTGGCAAAAATCTCAACACCACCCATATCGATAGGCTAGCCAAAGAGGGTTTGAAATTCAATCAGATTTACACCTCCGAAGCCATGTGTGTACCCACGCGCGCGTCACTGTTTACGGGTTTGTATCCCGTTCGACATGGATCTTTCCAGAATCATAAACCCGTTTATGACAAGCTAAAAAGCGTAGGACACTATCTTGCCGATCTTGGGTATCGGGTCGCACTAACCGGCAAAGATCATAGTACAAAACCCAAATCGGTTTTCCCATTCGAGATTATAAAAGGCTTCGAGCCCGATTGCGTATCTCCGACCGACGACTATGAGCTGGCCGATGTGAAGCAATACATTACCCGAAACGACCAGCCGTATTGCCTCTTTGTCATGAGCATCAATCCGCACACGCCCTGGACCGTTGGCGATACGACCGAATTTGATCCGAACAAACTCACTCTTCCAAAAAACTGGGTCGATACCAAAGTAACACGGAATCAGTTCGTCAAATACCTGGCCGAAGTCCGGCGGCTAGACAATCAGGTTGGTGATATTACCCAATTATTGCAAGAAACCGGTCAGGACAAAAACACCATCGTCGTCTTTCTGGGCGAACAGGGCGCCCAGTTTCCGGGTGCCAAATGGAACCTGTGGGACGTCGGCCAGAAAAGTTCGATGCTCATTAAATGGCCCGGCGTAGTAAAACCCGCTACCCAAACGGACGCGCTCGTTCAGTACGAAGACATTACCCCAACCTTGATCGATCTGGCAGGTGGAAAGCCAGTTTCCGGACTGGACGGCAGGAGTTTCCTGCCCGTCATACAGGGAAAAAGCAAGGGCTCCCGACAGTACGCTTATGGCATTCACAACAACATACCGGAGGGTAATCCCTACCCAATCCGTAGCATTCGCGATACCCGCTATAAATTGATTCTGAATCTGACACCTGATCAGGCGTATTATAACCGCTTTATGATGAATCCCAGACAGAAAGATCGCAATTCGGTCTGGTTTTCCTGGATTGACCAGCAACAAGCCGATCCGCAGGCAAAACGAATCACCGAGCGAATTGAGAAACGTCCCGCCCTTGAATTCTACGATACGCAGAGCGATCCATGGGAACTCAATAACCTGGCGGGCGACCCAACCTATCAGGATCGTATACGTCAGTACAACCAGAAGCTTCAGGAATGGATGAAGCAGCAGGGCGATGCAGGAGCCGCGATTGATAGTATGTATACCAAAAAACCATAACGAATGGAGCCTTATTGATTTTTGAACCAGGCCGCAAGTTTAAGAGCCATTCAAAACATTCCGTTGTATAGGGGTTCATAGCCGATAAGTTCATCCAAGGTAAAAAAGCACTCGATTTATGATACAGGTTGTTCCTTTCCTCGTTTGCCTTCTGGTGGCGTTATCTGGTTTCGCTCAAAAAACAAAAACGCCCCCCAATATCATCCTGATTCTGGCTGATGACCTGGGGTGGAGTGAGTTAGGTTGCTACGGAAATCGTAACGACGGACCACGCTTCAATGAAACCCCTAACCTGGATCGCCTGGCTGCTAATGGGATGCGTTTTACGCAGGCATATGCTACCGCGCCCGTTTGCACACCCACGCGCATTGCGCTCATGACGGGTCAGCATCCGGCACGCGTCGGCATCACCGATTATCTGGATGCCAAAGACGAAAAGTTTCTGTCGCCAGACTACGTAACTATCAATGAACAGCTTAAGAAAGCAGGCTATCATTCCGGCTTGATTGGCAAATGGCACCTCACAGGCGATTACAAGAAGAAAAAAGGTGAACCGGCTAAACACGGCTGGGATGAAGTAATCTGCTCCGAAACAGGCTATATCGCCAACGGCGATTACGTTCATCCGTACTTTTTCATGCCCGATGTTCAGGCCAGAACCGAAGGCGAGTATCTAACCGACCGGTTGAATCAGGAAGCTGTTGACTTCATCAATCGCAATCAGAAACGTCCATTTTTCCTGTACCTGTCGCATTACGCGGTCCATACTAAATTGGCTGGCAAGCCAGAAGACGTAGCGAAATACCGACAGAAGGCTGGCGTCGACACGAAACAGAATAACCCGGAGTTAGCCGCCATGCTGGAACGTATTGATGATGGCGTTGGGAAAATCATCGCTACATTGACCGAACTAGGTCTGAAGGACAATACATTGATTCTGTTTACATCCGATAATGGCGGTGAGCTGAATGTAACGTCGAACGCGCCCCTTAGGGGTGGCAAATCGGAGTTATTTGAAGGAGGCATTCGGGAGCCACTCATCGTATCCTGGCCAGGGGTAATACCCACAGGGGCCGTCTCAACGCAGGTGGTCAATACGCTGGATATCTACCCTACTTTACTGGAACTTGCTTCGATCAAACCAGCTAAAGATCAACCCGTTGACGGTATCAGCATCGTATCTGTACTGAAAGGCAGTTCGGCGCCATTTTCCAGAACGCTCTACTGGCATTATCCACTACCCAAGCCCCATTTTCTGGGTGGGCGCTCTGCGGGGGCAATTCGAATTGGTGATTTAAAACTAATTGACTACTTCGATAACGGCCAGATTCAACTCTTCAACCTTGCTGAAGATCCTGGTGAGCAAATGGATTTATCGGAAAAGCTACCGGCCCAACGGACTCAATTAGTTGCTCAATTACGGGAATGGCGCCGGAAAACGGCCGTCGATTTTTCAGCCACCACGAATTCTCCTGTCAAACCATGAAGAAAGCTCTTATCCTGGCAATAATCTCATCTGCATTCTTATGGCTGGGGGCAATACCACCCGGCAAAGTAGTGGCGAAAAAAGCTGCCGAAAAACCCAATATCGTTCTGATCATGGCCGACGATATGGGCTACTCCGATCTGGGGTGTTACGGCTCTGAAATTCCAACGCCAAACCTGGACAAGCTTGCCAGTGAGGGGGTCCGATTCACCCAATTTTATAACACGGCTCGCTGTTGCCCAACCCGCGCATCGCTGATGACGGGGCTGTTTCAGCATCAGGCGGGCATTGGTCACATGACCAAAGAGCCGAACAATCGCATCGACTACGATTACGGCGTTTACGGTTACCGGGGTGAGATCAATCGCAACTGCGTTACGTTAGCAGAAGTGTTAAAGCCTGCTGGTTACCATACCTATATGGCCGGCAAATGGCATCTGGGTTCAGCCACCCCTGATTTACGCCCACGTCAGCGGGGTTTTGACCGATACTACGGTTTATTGGCAGGCGCCAGTAGTTATCTCGACCCGATACAGCCGCGTGGTATCTGGCTGGATAATGAACCGATTGACAAAGTAAGCCAGCCTTTTTACACGACCGACGCTTTTACAAACCAGGCAATTACATTTTTAAGCGAGCAGAAAGACCAGCAGCCTTTTTTTCTGTATCTGGCTTTTACCTCGCCCCACTGGCCATTGCATGCCTTGACGGAGGATATTGAACGGTTCCGGGGAAAATATCGGCAGGGTTGGGACGCTCTTCGGGAACAACGGTTCCGGAAGCAGCTCAAAGAAGGCATTGCCTCTGAAAAATGGGGGCTTTCTGCCCGTCCGGAAATTTACCCGGCCTGGGCCGAGCAGGATACCACGAAACAACGGGAGATGGATTATCGTATGGCAGTGTATGCCGCTCAGATTTACCGGATGGATCAGAATATCGGGAAGCTGGTCGATTATCTCAAAAAGGCCGGTAAATTAGAGAACACGTTACTGGTATTCCTGTCCGACAATGGCGCCTGTCAGGAAGGGGGTGTCCTGGGAGGAGGAGCTTTAACTGAAATCAACGACCCGGCCAAAGGCGGTGCCATATCGTACGGGGGCGTCTGGGCGAATGCCTCCAATACACCTTTCAAAGGATTTAAGCATGTTTCGTACGAAGGCGGTATTGCGACTCCACTAATTATTCATTACCCTGCGGGTACGACAGGCAAGAAAGGCCGCATTACGTCGACACCGGGTTATCTGATCGACATTATGCCTACCTTCCTGGAGGCAAGTGGAGCGAAATATCCAACGGAAGCGAAAGGCCAAACGATTCACGCGATCGAGGGAAAAAGCCTTTTGCCGGTACTTACGAAAGGGGCCCGCCAGCCGCACGAGTACATGTATTGGGAGCACGAAAATCACCGGGCCATCCGGTTTGGCAACTGGAAAGCGGTTGGGACCATTGGTGCTCCCTGGGAGTTATACGATCTGGAAACCGACCGAACCGAACAGCACAATCGCGCTACCGACCACCCAGATCTGGTTAAAAAGCTCGATCAGCAGTGGTCTGCCTGGGCAAATACGCATCATGTTTTCCCCAAAGGATCAATGAAAACGGATTTTACTAAAGAGTGGAATTTCGTTAAGACAGCGGATTAGTTTTTCCGCCGTTAACAAGTACCATAAACAAATCACCCATGCCGTTCACTAAATCGTTCACGCATGCCGAAAGCGCAACCAATTGACAGTATTCCTTTGGCAAATATCAAATTACCAGCATATAAATTTTGCTTACAAAGAATTTGTTAAAATAAAATTAAAGGCGTTTTCGGATCAAAGGTACTTTTTTTAGGTATTAATTCGTACTTTCACAACACCCTATATACTAAGGGTTTACATTTTGCTTTACTTTTATTTTATCGTAGATAAATACAATAAAAGCCACTATCATGTCTTCACAACTTACTCGTCGGGACTGGCTTCGCGCCAGCGGTTTGATGACGGCCGGGCTCAGTCTGAGTCGGTTCGCTCCCGCTGAAGCGGCCTCGACCGCCGAACAGGCCCAGTCAGCATTCACAAATGAATTTGCCTTTACGACTCCACCCGACATGCCCAAATTACGGGCACGGTTATTCGCCAATGAGAACCCGCTCGGCATTGCACCCAGCGCTAAAGAAGCACTGATAAAAGCTGCCGATATCGGTAATCGCTATGCCTGGATGGAGTTTAGCCAGCTGAAACAACTTCTCGCGACCGACGAAGGGGTGAAGCCGGAAAATATTATGATGTCTCCCGGATCGTCGGATATTCTGATGGCCGCTGCCGACCATTTTGCCAAAGGGGGCGGTACCATTCTTACCAGCACCATGACCTATGACGATCTGCTTCAGCGTGCCGAAAAGTTTGGCGCCAAGATCAAGGCCATGCCCATGACGAAAGATTACAAGTTTGACCTCCCTTCGATCAAGGCAAACATCACGCCTGACGTAAAAATGGTCTATATCGTCAACCCGAACAACCCAACCGGTACTATTATTCCTACGGCTGAACTGGAAGCCTTCTGCCGCGAAGTAGCGCCAAAAGTCCCTGTGTTCATCGATGAAGCTTACATTGACTTCTACGAACCAGCCGATCGGCCAAAACTTGGTAAACTAGTAGCTGATGGTCTGAATGTGATTCTGGCCCGTACCTTCTCGAAAATCCACGGCTTTGCGGGTCTTCGTCTGGGCTACGCGATTGCCCAACCCGATATGCTGAAAACGCTTCATGCCTATACCAATGGCGAGTTTGCGGTCAGTATCACTACGCTTATGGCCGGAATCGCCAGCTATAAGGATAAGGACTGGCAGAATCACTGTCGCGCCGAAAATGCCAAAGCCCGGACTTACACGACCAAAGCCCTGACCGATATGGGCTATGAGGTAATTCCGTCATCGGCCAATTTCATCCTGTTCCCAATTCGTATGAAAACCAAAACGTTCGAAAACCAAATGTTTGCCAACGGCATCGGTATTCAAACGCGCGAGTTCAGCGGGCAGCCTTACTGCCGGGTGAGCGTTGGGACTATGGAGGAAATGGTCATGTTTATGGACGGATTCAAAAAAGTAGTGGGGTAGACTAATGAATACCATACAATGGATCGTCAGAAGTCCATTGTATGGTATATTATTCATCAACTGAATGACGAGAAGAGACTTTATTAATTCAACGAGTGCGAGTTACGCTAGTCTTCTGGCGTGGGGAATGCTTCAGCCCGCTCCGGCGTCGGCGTTAAATCTGCCAGCAAACGGTCGGCAGAGTGATGGAAAAGGTCGAAAAGTAGTGATTTTAGGGGCAGGTTTAGCGGGCATGGCTACTGCCTACGAACTCGGCAAATTAGGCTATGACTGTACCGTTCTGGAAGCCCGCTCCCGCTCCGGTGGCCGCGTCTGGACAATCAGAGGTGGTACCAAGGAAACTGAACTACATGGTGGTACCGCCCAAACCTGTTCATTTGAAGAAGGGCTCTATTTTAATGGTGGCGCAGCCCGAATTCCGCACCATCATCAGCTTACGCTTCATTATTGCCGGGAGTTAGGCGTGCCTTTGCAAATGTTCAATGGCAACAACGAAGCAGCTTACCTCTATAACGACGGCGGCACGGGCGATCTGGCAAATCGCCGGTTACGCATCAAGGAATACCACAACGACATGCGCGGCTATACAGCCGAATTATTGGCCAAGGCATTGGATCAGTCGGCGCTGGACCAGCAGCTGACCAAGGAAGACATTGAGAAATTGGTTGATTTCCTGAAAAACGAAGGTGATTTGAATACAGCTCACCTTTACAAAGGCACCAACCGGCGCGGCTATAAGACTAAAGATCATCCCGGCGCAGGCCACAAACCCGGCAACGTTACGGATCCTTTCGGGCTAACCGATCTGCTTCGTTCGGGGTTCATGCAACCGGTGTTCTATAACGTTGGCGACTATATTTACGAACAGCAAACAACGCTGCTTCAGCCCGTTGGCGGTATGGACGCCATTCCGAAAGCACTAGAGAAAAAACTGACGGGTAAAATTATCTTTAACGCGCCCGTTTCAGAACTTCGTAAAACCGAAACGGGTGTCCGGGTCGTGTACCAGAAAGACGGTAAACCGGTGGAAGTTACAGGTGAATTCTGTGTCTGTACGCTCCCTTTACCCATGCTGAAAAACATCGAATCGGATCTGTCGGGTACAGTGAAACGGGCATCTGATTTTGTGCCTTATATCAAAACGGGTAAAATAGGCCTTCAATTTAAACGACGATTCTGGGAAGAAGACGACTGGATTTATGGGGGTATCTCGCGCACCAACATGGATATTAACCAGATCTGGTATCCGTCATTCGGCTTCCAGGGCAAAAAAGGGGTCCTGATCGGTTATTATAATTTCTATAGTCGGGCAGAAGCGGTAGGAGCTCTATCCGTTGCTGAACGCGAAAAACTGGCCCTGACGCAAGGTGTCAAAATCCACCCACAATATCCGACGGAGTTTGATAATTCATTTTCACTGGCCTGGCATCGTGTTCCCTATAGCGGGGGTGGTTGGGCTACTTACGACGATGCAACCCGGAAGAAATATTATCCAGCACTTATAGAACCAGATGGCAATATCTATTTTGCTGGCGAACACACAACCTACTTAACCGCCTGGATGGCCGGAGCATTCACCTCTGCTCACCGTACTGTCGAAGCGATTCACGCACGGGTGGGCGAATACACGAAGAAGTAAATTTGTCTGGTCCAAGCCGCTATAGCGCATTACTCCTGCTTGGCAAATGAAAAGTATACTTACAAAACGGGCCAAGTAGGAGCTTGACCCAAATTATCTTTATGAAACACAACCTGCTCTCGATTCTTATTTTCCTCTGTTGTGCTACTGCCACGCAGCTGCTTAGTCAACGCGTTTCAGCCCAGACAGCCTCAACCGCCAGCGCATCCACGCCGGGCATGACTCTTGAGCAACTGACTGCCATCAAGGCCATAAAAGTTGCCAATCTGGATAAAGACACCTACTTCAAATCGGGTGGTTTTATTTTGGACCGTTATGAGGAACGCCCTGCCTATGTTTTTGCATTCAGCGACGGAATAACGCGCAAGATCTATTTGTATAAGGTTTTTACTGCCGCCGATACGAAAGAACTGGGTCTCCTGGCCATTTACAAAAACGAGAAATCGGGCGACGTAAAATCATTTGTGATTCCCGGCGCATCGGCTGATCGTAAAGCATGGGACGCTTACATCGACGACCTCAAGTATGTTGGCGAAAAAGAGGCTGGCCTGATGCCAACACTCACCTTTGTGCTGTCACGTGAAATGGCCAGCTTACTATCTGGTGGCGGTGGCAAATCAGAAGAAGGCGACGGAAAGAAAAAGGAAGAATACAATTTCTGCTTTGCGCCCGACGCTCCCGTAACGCTGGCCGATGGGTCTTCGAAAGCCATTCGTGACGTAAAAATGGATGATGTCGTATTGGGTTACGATGCGAAAACAAAAAACCTCACGCCTACCCGCGTAAAGAAAGTAGACGCCCACAACGGCGACTTCACGCTGGCTGGCGTGTGGCTCTCTTCTGTTAATGACCTGACTGCTGACAATCGGAATGCACTAACCGCGCCAACATTGCTTGAAGCAACGGCTAACCACCCGGTCCTGACTGCCACAGGCCGGAAAGCCCTGGGAGAGGTAGAGGCTGGTGAGATTTTATACCGCTACGATGCTACAACTACTGGCGTTTCAGCGTATAAAGTTGTTCGGGTGGAGAAATCCGTACGATCCGTAAAGAACGTTTACAACCTGTCTACCGAGTCGGGTGCCTACCTGATTGGCGAGACAGTTGTTCTCGACAAATAAATCAACAGGAGACTTTCTAAAAGCCCCTCTCCTTTTCGTATTCTGGATGACTAAATCAGAATACGAAAAGGAGAGGGGCTTCATTTAAAAGAGAGATTTGCATTTTAACCCAAACAAATTGCCGTATTCAGCTTTTGCCCGTACTTTTGCCGGACCAAAAACCAGTATGCAAGCATACTAATTTTTCGACAGGATTATGGCTGAAGCCTTCATTTATGATGCCGTTCGAACACCTCGTGGGCGAGGCAAGAGCGACGGTTCGCTGCATGATGTGCAGCCTGTTCAACTCCTCACGAGTGTCCTGCGCGAACTGCGCGACCGCAATCAACTCGATACGTCGCTCGTCGACGATGTTATTATGGGTTGTGTTACCCCCATCGGTGAGCAAGGTGCCGACATTGCCCGTACTGCCGCCCTTGAAGCCGGATACGATGAGTCAGTAGCGGGGGTTCAGCTCAATAGGTTCTGCTCGTCGGGGCTGGAGGCTATCAATATGGCCGGAGCTTATGTCATGTCGGGGCAAGTCGATGCTATTGTAGCCGGTGGCGTCGAATCGATGTCACGGGTGCCAATGGGTTCCGACGGAGGGGCGTTGTTCATGAATCCGCTGATTGTGGCTCGTCATAACATAGTGCCACAAGGCATTTCTGCCGATCTGATAGCTACTAAATACGGTTATTCGCGTTCAGACGTCGATGCATTTGCGGCTGAGTCATACCGTCGGGCAGTAGAAGCACAGGCTGATAATCGCTTTCATAAGGCACTCGTGCCACTTAAAGATGAGATTGGCATCACCGTTCTTGATCGGGATGAAGGCGTTAGGCCCGGCACAACCACCGAGAGTCTGGGTAAACTCAAACCCGCTTTCGAAAGCATGGGCCAAATTGGTTTAGATAACCTGGCACTACTCAAATATGCCCAATTCGATAAAATCAATCACGTACATCACGCCGGTAATTCATCTCAGATTGTCGATGGAGCCGCCGGTGTTCTGATTGGTAGCAAAGCCTTTGGCGAACAATCGGGCCTGAAGCCACGCGCTCGCATTAAAGCCTTTGCCGTTGTCGGTTCTGAACCAACCATCATGCTCACGGGCCCAATTCCGGCTACCCGTAAAGTGCTTAAACGAGCGGGCATGAGCATCAGTGATATTGATCTGTTCGAAGTCAATGAAGCCTTTGCGGCTATACCGCTTCTCTTTATGGACGAATTCGCCGTCGATCATAGCCAGTTGAATGTCAACGGTGGCGCCATAGCCTTAGGGCATCCATTGGGCGCAACCGGAGCCATTATTTCGGCTACGCTCATTGATGAACTGGAACGCTCCGGCAAACAGTTTGGTCTCTCAACGCTCTGTATTGGGGGCGGCATGGGCATTGCAACAATTTTCGAACGGGTTAATTAAGCGATATCGCTAACCGAACGAATGAGTTGGATGCCTTCATCGCGGCAGACGCTTTCGAAATCACCATCGTAACTGGCAATCCAATCAATGCTACTGAGTTTGCAGGTTGCCAGAATTAGCGCATCATTTGGAAGCAGGTTGTATTTTTCCATGTAGCGCAGATAAAGCGGAATAACAGTGTGACCCGGCTCCAGAAAGGTAAATTTTGACAGAAGGTTTATTGGACTATGAGCTGTAACAAGTAGTGGGATAGTGCTGTCACGCTTTAATGTTACTGGCGCTTTCTTCCCCTCAATGGCCAGCCAGTAATAAGTAAATTCGCTTAATACGATCTGATTAATACAAAGATTGAACTTAGTAGCTGATGACAAATAGTTGAATAGCTCAACCTCTGTTTTTTTTGCCCACTCAACCAGAATAGAGCTATCCAAAAAGATGTTATTGTTCATAGGCATTTAAGTCATCCCAATTGAAGCTGGGATCTGGTGCGGGTAACTTGTCAAAAAAAGCTTGTGCCGCTTCAGCGAGTGTTTGCCCGTGTACTTGCTCCTCACGTACTGGATGAAATTCAATAACTAATGCCTGATCACGCATTTCGTCTGGTACGTTAATAATTAATTGACCATTTTCCGGCTTTTGAATGAGTCGAATAGCTCCCATAAACAGCATTATTTATTGAGTAAAGTTACAAAAGAACTTTTGTATGATCTATTACACTGTTGACCAGAACGTGGCTATCATTTCGTGGGAAATGACGTCGACTCCAATGAACGTCCTCAACGACGAATCAATCCCTCAGTTTGAAGCGGCTTTACAACAGGCATTTACCGACGAGTCGGTGAAGGGCATTATCATCACATCGACCAAACCTGAGTTTGTGGCTGGTGCCGATCTGAAAATGATCCTTCGCAATAATGATAAAGATCCGGCCCAGATGCTGAAAGTCTCGTCGGAATTGAACCGTGTGTTTCGCCGTATCGAAACATCGGGCAAGCCAACTGTTGCGGCTATCAATGGTACAGCGCTCGGAGGAGGTTACGAGATCTGTCTGGCCTGTCACTACCGCGTTGCCTTAACCAATCCGAAAACATTAATTGGTTTAGTCGAAGTGACCATTGGCTTGTTACCCGGCGCAGGGGGTACACAACGGCTTCCCCGTATGATTGGTATGCAGGCAGCCCTGCCATTGATTCTGGAAGGCAAAAAAGTAGGTGTTCAGGAGGCAAAAAAACTCGGTATGGTCGACGACATTGCCGACAGCCCGGCCGAAATGCTGGAGAAGGCGCATGCCTGGATTGCTGCTAATCCCAACCCACTCAAACCCTGGGATGAAATCGATCGCAAGACAGGCAAGATTGTCGGTAAAGACAATTTCAAGGTTCCGGGCGGTAACGTTCAAAGTATTGTTGGTGCACAAACTTTCGGGGCAGGAACGGCCATGCTGATGGATAAAACCAAAGGTAATTACCCCGCTCCACTCGAAATCATGGCCTGTGTATACGAAGGCTTACAGGTCAATATTGACCGGGCTTTAGCGATCGAAGCGCGGCATTTTGTGAAGGTGGCAACATCAAAAGTGGCCAAGAATCTTATCCAGACGATGTTTCTGGGAATGAACGAAGCGAATAAAGGAGCCAGTCGGCCTAAAGACATACCCAAAACAGATGTCAAGAAACTGGGCATTCTGGGGGCAGGTATGATGGGCGCCGGCATTACCTATGTAGCTGCACAGGCAGGCATCGAAGTCATTCTCAAAGATGTATCGGTTGAAGCCGCCGAAAAGGGTAAGGATTACTCACGAAGTCTGCTAAAAAAAGGCGTTGAACGCGGTAAAGTAGACCCGCTGAAAGTTGACGGAATCCTCAATCTGATCCACCCTACTGCCAATGTTGAGGACTTACAGGGATGTGATCTCATCATCGAGGCTGTGTTTGAAAACCGCGACTTAAAAGCGCAGGTAACGAAAGAAGCGGAACCTATGCTGGTCGCTACTGATGAATCAGCCGGGGGAGTCTTTGGTTCAAATACATCTACCCTACCCATCAGCGAACTGGCTCAGGCATCGGCTAATCCAGCCAATTTCATCGGTATTCATTTCTTCTCGCCCGTCGACAAAATGATGCTCGTTGAGCTCATTATGGGTAAGCAGACCTCCGATTACGCGCTGGCCGTTGCCATCGATTTCACCCGAAAAATCCGAAAAACACCTATTGTGGTCAATGATTCACGAGGGTTCTATACGTCGCGCTGTTTCGGTACGTATTCGAGCGAAGGGATGGAACTGCTCAAAGATGGCGTTCATCCAATCCTGATCGAAAATGGTGGAAAAGTCGCCGGAATGCCAGTCGGACCGCTGGCCGTTACAGATGAAGTTTCCCTGGACCTGGTCTACAAAATTGCAGATCAGGGGATAAAAGACGGATTCTTAAGCGAAGATGACACGAGTTATCAGGTTGCAAAGCAGTTTGTTAACTTGGGACGGTCTGGTAAAAAAGCGAAAGCCGGGTTCTATGACTATCCGGAAGGAGAGCCAAAGCATATTTGGTATGGTCTAACCGATTTGTTTCCGCTGACCGATCAGCAACCCTCGCTCGATGAAGTAAAAACCCGTTTACTCTACCGTCAGGCTATTGAAGCGATTCGGTGTTCTGAGGAAAACGTTGTCCGGACGAAGTTAGACGCCGATCTGGGTTCAATTCTGGCGTGGGGTTTCCCAGCCTACACGGGTGGAGCCTTGTCGTTTGTAGACTTCGTGGGTATCGACACGTTCATAAAAACCTGCGATCGACTCGCCGACCAGTATGGCGAGCGTTTCCGCCCGACGGCGAAATTGCGTGAACGTGCAGAGCAGCGGGAATTGGTTTAGTATCAGATTGACAATTCTCTGAAGCCGATTTTGGCGTGCAACGGTTTATACTCGCCGTCTCTATCAATAGACCGTCGTCTATCGGTAGAGACGGCGGGTTACAGCGGGAAAGTAAATTATCGCATCAGCGATTCAATTCAAGGCGCCTAAGTCGGAGGTGGTCTATCATCAGGATTTGAAAAGCCTGGTGATAGCTAAACAGACAGTTTTTGAATACCTCTGTTGCGACGATGAGCTTACCCGCTATAACACCTGCTTTATTTCCCGTTGATAACTAACCGGCGTTGTCCCGGTCCAGCGCCGGAACGCCCGATTGAACGCACTCAACTCGTTATAGCCCAGTATATACGACACTTCTTTAACGGGGTAATGACCCGATTGCAAATAATGCAAGGCTAAGGATTTTCGGATTGAATCGGTCAGTTGCTGATAGGTTACGCCCTCTTCCTGTAGTTTTCGCTGCAAACTCCGACTGCTTACATTCAAATTGGCCGCAATGGCGTCAAGGGTAGGAACCCCCAGATAAGCATTCGCAAGCAGGAATTTATTGATTCGCTCACTGAGTGCTTTTGTATTCGTGAACGCATCATTCATGGCACTCACCTTCCGGAGCAGTAGCCCCTGTAATTCATAATCAGCCGTCAGAATAGGCTCATCCCAGTATTTATGATCAAACTCGATCAGATACGCACTACTGTTCTGAATTGATCGACAACGCAACACCCGTTCATATTCCGGCAAATCAGGTCCTTCAACCGGAAGCATTACCCGAATCGACTGCATTTTACGCAGGATCAGCCCATCGACCTCGTGGAGCGTAAAGGCCATAAAAAAGTCCATTTTCTGCCGAAAAGCAACCGGCGATTCACGTCGACGTTCTTCATTCGGAATAAATCGAATGGCAACCGCCTGATTGGACTGATCCAGTTCCATCACGAATGCGTCTGTAATCAAATGGGCAAAAGCAACAGCGTGATTCAGTGCTTCGCCAATGGTGCGGCTATGCCGGATTAGTTCGCCTACAACCCCCAGCGCTGTCGCCTGTAGTGATTCACCAAAATGAAGACCAAATAAGGGGTCTTGGCTCAGATCAGTGGCATTAAGCCAGAGTTTATTGACCTGTTCGGTAGTCAGTTGGTCTTTTGTTTCGCTTCTCAGATCATCTATTTCCAACCCTGATTGACTGCATAACTCGTCGACAGATGTATTCTTCTGAACGGCATAGGCCAGCAGGTTGAGCGCTAAAAGTTTCTGATAGTCTTGCATGAAGTAAAGTTACTGAAATATCTGACCATGAATTTCCTGGTGTCGTGAAATGGTAATTGGTTGGCGTTCGAAGGTAAAACGAACCCGTAGATGCCCCAATACCTTTGTCAAAAAAACGACATGAAAACAATCGCCCTAGCACTAATGATCGCTCTGAGTCATTCCGCAACACCTCAATCAGCCACTGAAAATCCAACAAAATCCGATCGTCAGATGACCACAAACCAATCAAACAAAAAAACTATGGAAACGCAATCAATGCAGGTAGTCAGTGATTTTTTAATCGCCGTTCAGCAGGGAAATCAGGCAAAACTGGCGTCATCTTTACACCCGGATATCGAATGGAGTCAGCCCGGCAACAACCGCTTCTCCGGCACAAAAAAATCGAGTGCAGAGGTTTTTAAGATGGTAGGCGGCATGTTTGACGTATCATCCAACACACTGGCCTTGACTGATGTGAAGGTTCTTACGGCCAACGGAAATAGCGTTGCCTGCCTGGTACACTGGAAAGCAGTTCAGCCTAACGGCGGCATACTCGATGTCGACAACATCGACGTCTACACGGTTGAAAATGGCCAGATTACCAAGGCTAAAGTATACTCTGCCGATGTAGCGCACGAAGATGAATTCTGGCTCAAGTAAACCGACATAAAGGCATAGAAGAACAAGACCACTGCGATATGAGCGGTGGTTTTGTTTATAAAAGCCGAAAGCTCATGCGGTGGTACTTCGTTGGAACACTTCCTTTTATTTTGTTTTTAAAGGCTATTTCTCAAACATATATCTGTCGACAAAGCAAATAATGGCTAAAAAGTATTACTTTGTGCATAGAATAATAACACAAAGTAATACTTTATGATCTATAGACAATTATATCAAGATCTCGAAGATCATTTATCAAAGAAACAAGCTACTGTTATCACAGGGATGCGCCGAGTTGGTAAGACAACGGCTGTACGTCATCTCTTGGCACAGGTTCCTCATACGAACAAACTATTTCTGGATCTGGAAAAAGCAGAAAACCGATATTTGCTAAATCAACCCATGTATCGTGATGTTGAGCTGGACTTGCAGGTTCAGGGTGTGGATCTGACAAAACCTGCCGTTATAGCGATTGACGAAATTCAACTGGTCAGAAACGCCCCCAGCGTTATTAAATACCTATATGACACCTACACTATCAAATTTTTACTGACAGGGTCCAGTTCATACTACCTGAAGAATCACTTCTCAGAAAGCCTGGCTGGACGAAAGCGAATCTTCGAGATGTTTCCCCTCAATTTTGCTGAATTTGTTGCCTTCCGGGGAATAGATACAAAAACGCTAAAACCATTTATCCGGCACTCATACCAGCAAAGCTACTACCTGAAATACAAAGAGTTATACGAAGAATTTCTTCGATATGGTGGTTTCCCCGAGGTTGCACTGGCTGATACAGATTCGGACAAAGCTAGCTACCTGAGCGACATTATTAATGCCTATATTGAGTTAGACATTCGCCTGTTATCTGATTTTTCGGCCAGCGATGACCTGGTAAGGCTTGTAAGATTGATAGCAGCCCATACGGGCAGTAAAATAGACTACCAAAAGTTAGGGAGCTTATTGGGTATTAATCGAAATAAAATTAAAGACTATCTGACACTACTTGAGTATACATATTTCATCCAAAGTGTACCGGCCTTTAGCCGAAATACTGGTCGTGAGATTTCTCAACAACGCAAACTGTATCTTGCCGATACGGGTCTGCTAAATCAACTGGCCCACCTGAATAGTGGTCAGGTTTTTGAGAATGCCATTGCCAATCAATTACGCTGGTTAGGGCAGGTACAATTCTATCAACGTAAAACAGGCCAGGAAATCGATTTTATTCTGAATGGACAGTTTGCTGTTGAAGTAAAAGAGACACCAACATTGAGTGATCGATCAACCTTGCAAAAAAGAGCAGCTAGCATTGGCCTAACCGACCTGATGCTAATTGGCCGCCATCCGGCACCCAGCGATTTTAGAAACTTTATCTGGGGTGGCAATCTACTACCAGACTGAAACGACAAGCCAAACTTATAAAAGCCGAAAGCTCATGCGGTGGTATTTCGTTGGCCCGAACTTCCGGATAGCCTCCCGATGAACAGGCGTTGGATAACCTACATTCCTGGCCCATCCATAAGCAGGAAACTCCAGTCCAAGTTGCTCCATCAAATCGTCTCGGTAGGTTTTGGCCAGCACTGAAGCAGCTGCAATCGACAGAAAATGAGCATCGCCCTTTATAATGCACGTGTGCGAAATCATCGGATACGGTACAAAGCGATTGCCATCAACCAATAAATGCTCCGGTTGAATCACAAGCGCATCGACGGCACGATGCATGGCCAGAAAACTCGCTTTCAAAATATTAATCCGATCAATATCCTCGTGCGAAACTTCGGCCACTGCCCACGCCAGCGCATCGCGTTTTATGTCGGTGCGGAGTGTTTCCCGTTGCGTGCGGGTCAGTTGTTTAGAGTCGTTCAGAATCGGATGCGTATAGTCTTTGGGTAAGATCACCGCAGCAGCTACTACCGGACCAGCCAAACAGCCGCGCCCAACTTCATCCAACCCAGCTTCGATTGCGTCAGCATTATAATACGATTTAAGCATATGCGATTCGGTTTACAACATTCGGCTTATGGTTTGCAACGGCATACCGAATACAGCGAATTAATCTTCCAGTATATTTCCGACAATGGTGGTTTTCAGACACAATGCAAACAATAGAAATGAGATGGCCCAGTATAAATAAGCCCGATAGCAATCCTGTACATCTTCGTAGACCAGCATTCGAACAGGCGCTTTTTCCAGGCGGTCGATCTGGGCAAAAACAGACCGCAATCGACCGGCATCGATTGCCCGAAAAAAACTGCCACTGCCAATACCGGCAATCGTTTTCAGAATACCCTCATCAATGGTCGAAGCCGACGTGCCGGAACGGGTAACCCGACCAACAGCAATGGTATAAAGCCGGATATTAAACGCTTTGGCTAACCGAGCTGCCGTAATGGGATCGAGGTTACCAGCCGTATTATCACCATCGCTGATCAGAATCACGATCTTACTCCGCTTCTTTACAGATTGCGTTGAATCCTGGCTTAACACACCAGATTCGCGCATCCGGTTAATGCAACGAGCCAGTGCATCGCCAATGGCGGTACCCGATGCGTCGATCATCTTGTCGTCAAGTTCGCTTAAATACTGCTTCAGCAAGTCATGATCGGTCGTGAGTGGGCACAAAGAAAACGCTTCTCCGGCAAAAACAACCAGACCAATGCGGTCGCTTTTGCGACCATTGATAAACGTTTGGGCAACCCGTTTAGCTGCTGCCAGACGATTGGGCGGCAGATCGGTTTCGGTCATAGACGACGACACGTCCATAGCCAGCATTATATCAATTCCTTCTGACTGCTCCACACGATGCGTTTCCACAAGCTGAGGCCGCGCCAGGGCTACCAGTAAAAGACTCATGGCGATTAAGATGCTACCGGGCAACAGAAATCGCAACGAACTAATCAGAATCTGATTGGCTCGAACCGCATTCTCGTTAAGCCGCTCAGCCTGACTCCGCCCCCCTATCGACCCCAGCGACAGGTTTAGGCGTTGTTGTCCCCCCCGATGCAGGTAGTACCGTATTGCCAATAGTAACCCTATCGTTGGAATCAGGTAAAGAGCCAACGGATTAGTGAACCGAAATTGCGCCCATAGATCCGGGTCAAACCAGTGAAATGAGTACCAGGGTTCCATGTTACGAAAAAGTTGACGACTCCGCGTTCTCTGACAACGTTGCTGACGTGGCAGGTACTGACGATGTCTGCATGACATATCGACGACGACGATAGGCCTGACTAGCGACATCGCGCAACACCCGCAGCGCATCCGGCGACTGTGCCGAAAACGTTCCGCCATAAATCATACGATCGGCTTCCCGCAGCGCATCGGCAACACGATCGTCGCCGGTGCGATCCGCAATTTCAGGGGTTGTCAGCGATGCATAAGGTTGTCGTTCCAGTTGCTCCAGATATGTTTTCCAGAGAATAACGGCCTGATTAGCACTTTCGGGGGCTGTATCGGCATTTAAGCTTCGACTTAGCCGGGCATAATTCCGCAAAAACCGTTTATGTTGCTGATAAAGCTGATAGATACGTAATTGTCGGCGAATCGACTGGCCAAACAGCAGATAGATCAGCGTTAATAATGCTGTTGCCACGAGCAGAACTTCACCTAAAACCGGATAATTAAACTGCTGTTGCAAGCGGGCCAGCTGCGTTTGTGACGCCAGGGTCAGGCTTTGGGTCGGCGCGGTACCCGCGCCCGGCAATATAAGTTTCGAACGCAAAAATACGGTATCGACCTGAGTGGTCAGGTAGGTACAATCACTGGCATTAATCAATCGAATAGGTACCTGCAATAATTGAACTGAATCAGTTTCAAACGAAATGAGCGTATAAACGGCACTGTCGCGGCTAATCGCAGCAAGGCCTTCGCCCGTTGTCTGCGTCGGCGAAACGCTTATTTCTTTCACTCGAAATGGAAGAAAATGCCGGGATGTGTCGGGAAAAAGGACCTCAGCCGATGGCGGATGTCGATAGGTAAGCGCATAGCGAAACGGCCGTCCGATTTCAATACTATCGTCCAGAAATTGCCCTTTTAGCGCTGGTTTCGCAGGTGGCTGCCCCCACAACGACACTGTAAACAGGCAGAGAATACTAAGTAATCGAATTGTATGAGCCACTAATCTGCCTTTGTCAGAATTCATTGATACTTTCTGATCCGAAATAAGTCAATAAGCTTCGGTATAAAATCTTCCTGCGAATCGAGCACCAGATAATTGGCATTAAATTGTTTACAAAGCCGCTCCAGCCGGGCTTGGTTTTGCTGAAACGTTTCGCGCAGACGGTTTCGGAATGAGGCCGACGAGGTATTGAGCCAGACCGTCCGGCCATTTTCGGTATCGTGAACCGGAATAATACCAAGCCGGGGTAAATTCACCTCGCGCTGGTCATAAAAATGAATAACGACCAAATCGTGTTTTCTTGCCAGTGCCTTCAGATTATGTTCGTAACCCTGATCGATAAAGTCGGAGAGCAGGATAACGACACTACGGCGTTTAAGACAGTTCAGCGTAAACAGCAACGCATCAGCCAGGTTAGTGCGGGCCGACTCTGGCTGTAACTTAAACAGGCTCATTATCAACTGATAACCCGTTTTTAAGCTGTTTGACGGCTTGATATATCGCTCCTTCTGATCCGAAAAACAGTATAAACCAACGTGGCTGGCTTCGCGAATGGCCGACATGGCCAGCACACCACAAACCTCTTTGGTGGCATCTAATTTAGCCCGGTGCTGCGGGCCGACCTGCTGTGATGCGCTAACATCGACGACAAAAAAAACGGTCTGATCTTTCTCTTCCCGAAATACTTTTACGAACGTACCGTGCCCTTTTGACGACACGTTCCAGTCGATAGCCCGCACATCATCGCCGTACTGATAGATACGTAAATCACTGAACTCCAGTCCTGATCCTTTAAAAACTGATCGAAAGCTACCGCGCATCTGCGAGTTGACTGCCTTTCGGATCTGAATATCGAAATTACGTAGCCGGGCCAAGAACTCGTCCATATCAATTAGGCGTTATGTTATTTTAACAACCAATCCCGAACTTTGACACGCCGGATTATCTTACAAAATTAACGCTTAAAACTATGCGTTGGCATCTGATGAAACAAACCATCTGGATGGCCCTGGCAATGCTTGGTATAGGACTGTTGCCGAGTTGCCAGTCCGCCGAAGATAAACGCCCGGAAAATCTAATTCCTGAGGATCGTATGGCCGATATTCTGACCGAAGTACATATGGCCGAATCGCGTGTCAGCCGTTTGGGGCTTCGATCGATCGATTCGTCCAATTTAGCGTATAAGCATCTGGAAAATCAGATTTTCAGGAAATTTAAGGTAGATACAGCGGCCTATACGAAAAGCTATACGTATTACTCATCGCACCCGAGTGAAATGGAAGCCATCTATAAGCAGGTAGTCGATAACCTGAAAAAGAAAACGGAAGTCTCAAAAAAACCAACCCGTTCATGACTATTGGCATTATCGGCGCAGGAGTTTCGGGGCTTGCACTCGCCTATGAACTCCAGCAGCAAGGTATAGACTATCACATTTGGGAATCAGCCGGACGAGCCGGTGGCTACATTGGCTCACAATGGGCAACAGGACCAACAGGACAACAATATCTGCGCGAGTTAGGTCCTAATTCGTTGCTTGGCGACGCTGATCTATTGCTTTGGCTCGACAAACTGGGCATCACGCCAGAATTGACGTTCAGTAAACCCGTCAGTAAAGCGCGCTATATTTTTCGCGATGGTCAGTACCGGCAGTTACCATCAGGTCCGCCATCGCTTTTGTTCGGCAATTTTTTTAGCTGGAAAACCAAACTGGCTATCTTACGCGAGCGGAACAACAAAACGAAATCGCCCGAAGGAGAAACATTAGCGCAATTTTTCAGGCGCCGTTTTTCCAATGAGATTGTCGATTATGCGCTGGCACCGTTTGTTGGCGGAATTTACGCGGGCGACCCCGAACATCTGCTTGTCTCCGAAACATTTCCAATACTTCTGCACTATGAAAAAGAGTATGGATCGGTACTGCGGGGGTTGATAAAAAATCAATCGGCCGCTGGACGTCGCCAGTCGTTCAGTTTCCGGGATGGCATGCAGGCATTGCCCAACGCCCTGGCCAACCGGCTCACTAATCTGTCGCTCAACGACCCGGTCGAGCGTATTACCCGAACCAGCGACGGCTGGCAGGTCGAAGCAGCAACCGGCACCCAAACCGTTGATACACTGGTACTGGCTATTGGCACTGATGCAGCCTCCCGACTGGTAGCAGCTACCTACCCTGATTTTGCAGCTGCGCTTCGCGAGGTCGAATACCCACCCATGACCGCCATTCACTCGGTCTATAAACGGGCTGATGTTCAGCATCCTCTAAACGGTTTTGGTGGACTGAATCCAAAAGTCGAGGGTCGTTTTGCATCTGGACACATCTGGAGCAGTTCCATTTTTGAGGGTCGTTGCCCCGACGATGAAGTACTGATTACGACAATGGTGGGTGGCCAGTCGGGTGAGCGCAACGCTCGCCTTCCCGATAGCGTACTGTTCGAAAAGGTTCATCAGGAATTAAGTACCAGTTTTGGAATAACGGCAAAAGAACCTGTTTTTCGAGCTCTCACTCGCTGGGAACGAGCCATTCCGCAGTATGATTCCAGGATAGTGGCGGTAAAGCAGCAGGCTGAAGCTGTTGAGAAAGATGGGTTGCTGGTATGTGCCAATTGGTATAAGGGTGTTTCGCTCTCCGATTGTCTTGGTAAAGCCCGGCAACTGGCTAATCAATTGAGCAGCAAATCACTGATTAACAAATTTTAATAGTTATTTTGTACAAAAACTACCAATATCGTTGTTGTAATAGTACCGATATTGGCCACTTGCTAACCCACTCAATAGGTCGTGAAAGAACGTCTGGTAGTAATTCCCACTTATAATGAAATTGAGAACATTGAAGCTATTATCCGTAAAGTGTTCTCACTGCCAGAGCCGTTCGATCTACTGATCGTTGACGATGGCTCACCCGATGGAACGGCCCGGCGCGTTCGTGATTTACAGGAGGAATATAATGGGAGTGGTTCGCCGTCCCGGTTGCATCTGCTCGAACGGCGTGGTAAACTCGGCCTGGGCACGGCGTATATCGATGGGTTTAAATGGGCCTTATCACGGGGTTACCAATATCTTTTCGAGATGGACGCCGACTTCTCGCACAACCCCGATGACCTTATCAAGCTTTATCATGCCTGCGCCGATGAAGGGCCCGACCGCGCGGATGTAGCTGTTGGCTCTCGCTATATTCGTGGGGTTAACGTTGTCAACTGGCCAATGGGGCGGGTGTTGATGTCCTATTTTGCCGGCGTGTATGTGCGGTTCATTACCGGCATGTCGATTATGGACCCAACAGCAGGTTTTGTGTGCTACCGTCATGATGTACTGGAAGTGATTCTTCACAACCCAATCAAATTTGTCGGTTATGCCTTCCAGATCGAAATGAAATTCACCTGCTGGAAGTACGGTTTTCGAATTAAAGAGGTGCCCATCATTTTTACCGACCGTACAAAGGGCGTTTCTAAAATGTCTACCAAAATCTTCAAGGAGGCAGTTTTCGGTGTTCTGCAAATGAAAGTCAGTAGTTTTTTCCGACACTACATTCCACGCCGACAAGCCGCCGAAACAATGGCCGAGCCGGTTGATGCGGTTTAATCTAGAGCGTTTTATATGCTACTGGTTGGAAATAGCCTTTACTGGACACGTCGCTTACTTGGCGAACAGTTAACGACTATTGGGCTACACGCTGGAGATGCTGTTATGGTGCATGCTGGCTTACGTTCGGTGGGACCAATGCTTAATGGCCCAGATGCACTGATTGGGGCCATTCTGGATGTAATTGGTAGTGAAGGTACGCTGCTTTGTTACGTTAACTGGGACTCGCAGCATGAGAATGCGCTCGATGAGACGGGACGAGTACCGAATGCGCTTAAACCAGATATTCCTCCTTTTCATCCTCTATATTCCAGAGCGAGCCGTGATCATGGCGCTTTTGCTGAATTTGTCCGCACAACTCCTGGTGCTCAGCGCAGTTTAAATCCGGGCGCATCAGTCGTCGCCATTGGTGGACGGGCCAGCTGGTTTATTGCTGATCATCCACTCGACTACGGATATGGGCCGGGTTCGCCCTTTGCAAAGCTGGTCTCTATATCGGGGAAGGTTCTGATGATTGGCGCACCCCTCGATACGATGAGCCTGCTTCATCATGCCGAGCACCTGGCTCAGATACCGGGCAAACATATCCGCCGAATGGAGGTCCCACTACAAATTAATGGCCACGTTGATTGGCGTATGATTGAAGAATTCGATACAGTCGATCCGGTAGTCGATGGCCTCGAAGCTGACTATTTCAAAACCATTGTCGAAGAGTTTCTGGCCACAAAGGGTGGAAATGAAGGAATCATTGGTGCCGCCCCCTCCGTTCTAATCTCTGCCGCCGATATCGTTCCCTTTGCCGTTCGGTGGCTGGAGCAGCGATTTGGTTGAACAAATTACAGCAAGTAACACCATTCTTTTCTACTAATCTACGCTGTATACCAGTGCAATATCATTTTAACATTGAACACTTAATCTTATAATGCAAAATTTACGGGAAGGTTGTAACGACAAGCTACCGATCGTCCCTGCTGCCTGGCGGGTATCCAATTCGGCATACTCTGGACTAGTCGTACCGCTTCGGCATCTAAATCAGGGTCAACACTTTTTAGTGCACGGACTTGTTGAATTGCCCCATCCTCAGAAACAATAAAGGTAATGAAGACACGGCCTTGAATTCTGGCCTTTCGGGCGGCCTCCGGATAACGCAGATTGGTCCGAAAATACTGCATCAATTTGTTCATACCCCCCGGAAACTCGGGTTGCTGTTCGACGACGGTAAAGATTGGGCGATTCTGGGTAGAACCTGAGTCAAGGTGAGACTGCTGTGCCCGAGAGGGAAGCCAAAGTGCTCCAACCAGTAAGAAAATAAGCGAAATAGTCCGCATAGCCATTGTCTTTTTAGACGGTCGATTTACTAGTATTGATAGTGTATTAAAGTTAGTCACCTCTTTTATACGAACGGAATACTTTTGAGGGTGTGGTCAGTTAATATCTGGAATTCAGACTACTAGGCCTAAATAACCCTTAATGATAGCCTCTCTGACTGCGTCTTGTAAGACTAATTACATAGCCGGATTTAGTACGCTACTCACTACCTAATAAGCCAGCCACTCCTGACACAAAGTTTGACCATTGGCTTTTCTTCGGCATTCTAACTTTGGCTTCATGATCGACCCACATAAACGAAGTTGATACCCAATGAAACGTAGCCATTTAACCATTACCGCGAGTCTGCTTTTTATAGTGATGCTGGGCATTCATAGGTTGTACGCGCAGTCTATAAATCAATCTTCATTGATTGTATACCTCGCCAGAACTGACGTTCATCCCCAAAATGCTGCGTTCCTGTACTTTATTTTATCATTGCCGACAGATTTTGTTGCTTTGACTAAATATAGCAGCTACCCCTTGAAAAATCGATTATCTCTTTACTGGAAATGTCAATTGGCCGGTTGGTCGCTGGCGGCCCTTTATTGGGGATATACCGGTATCACAGGCGGGACATTCAACGTTGCGTTAGGCCTTCTTCAATTTGTAACGGATGTTGCGGCTTATAGTCTGATTACGCACCTGTACCGGAATTTCGCGTTACGCCACGGATGGACAGACCTGGAAATCAATCCGTTGCTCAAACGGATAATCCCAGCCGTTTTTGTCCTGGGATTTGTATATCTGGTAGTTACTGCGGCTAAAATCTTTTTATTCCGATTGTGGTTTCAAACTGGCCCGGTTCAAAGTTTTCCTCTGTTTATTGAGCTTAATGGAGTAGCGATTTTTATTGCCGGTATCCGGCTCATGTCCATCTGGCTGCTTGCTTATCATTTATACCACTATGCACAACGGGAAGTCAGATCAACCCGAGAGAAGGCCCGACTGGAAATCACAACCCGGGATGCCCGTTTAAATAACCTCTCGGCTCAGCTTAACCCGCATTTACTGTTCAATTCGCTGAATACCATTAAGGCGCTGGTCATTGATGAACCAGAGTCAGCCAGGCGGGCTATTGACCTGCTATCAGATTTACTACGTACGGGGCTGTATACTGGGGATGATGTACTTATTTCGGTAAAAGATGAACTCACCCTGGTGATGGATTATCTGGAACTGGAAAAACTTCGCTTCGAAGAACGATTGACGTATCAGGTGCAAATGGATGATAGCCTGACATCGGTGCGGATACTGCGCTTATCCATTCAGACATTGGTAGAGAATGCGATTAAGCATGGAATAAGCACGCGGAAAGAAGGAGGTTGTGTCCGTATCCAGCTCTCAGAAGAAGCCGGATTTCTTACGATCACGGTCCAAAATCCGGGCCGTCTCGACGCGCGTATACCCATAACCGGCTTAGGGATTGCCAATTTAAAGGAACGACTGCAACTGACCTTTAATGACAGAGCTAATTTGCACTTACTGAACGAACCGGAAGGAATTGTTTCAGCGATTGTACGGATACCAATCACATGAAGAAGATAAGCGTACTGATCATAGATGATGAGCGTCATGCCCGAATGGAGCTCAAACGGCTGATCGCTGGCTTTCCCGAACTGGATTGTATTGGTGAAGCCCGAAATGCCGATGAAGCACAACAGCTTATCGAAGATAAACACCCGGATCTGTTGTTTTTAGATATCCAGATGCCCGAACGGAGTGGATTCGAATTGCTGCAAGCTTTAGATAATGTACCGGAAGTCATCTTCGTCACGGCCTTTGATCAGTATGCCATAAAAGCGTTTGATGTGAATGCACTGGATTACCTGTTGAAACCAATCCGGGCAGAACGGTTTGCACAGGCCATCGCTAAACTGACCATGAAAGCTGCTTTTTCGGGCCAAAACAAGCAGATTTTCGTAAAAGACCGCGATCAATATCATTTCATCCGGTGGGAAAAAGTCTACCTGATTGAATCGATGGACAATTACGCCCGGTTATTTTTTGAGGAGAAAAAGGTCTGGCTGAAACGCTCACTGAACCAGCTCGTCAAAACACTGGACGAAGCTATGTTCTTCCGGATCAACCGGGCACAGGTGGTCAACATGCATTTTATCCAAACGATCAATACATCTGAAAATAGCCGACTAACGATTACGCTCACGACAGGGCAAACGCTGAAGGTTTCGCAACGTCAATCGGCCCGGCTAAAAAACGCAGGAAAAATCTAAGCCAATCGGTAAACTAAAAAATGACATGAAGGAAAAACTCATGATGGGATTGCTATGTCTTCTCCTGACCTCTATAGGCCAGGCACAGTTCTTTACCCTGGCAGCGGTAAACGCGTCCGACAGCCTTGGCGTTGCTCAGGCGATGCCCGAACTAGCCAGAAAAGTTTTAGCCAGTTATCAACCACAAGCAGATCAAAAGGCCTTTTTTGATGCTGTTTTCCGTCTGCAATTAGTCGCCGGTCAATACGCAGAAGCCCAAAAGAGCATTGCATCCTTGCGGTTGCGGTCAAAAGACACCTTCGCCGACTTACTCTTTAAACAATATGAATTATTTGCCGAAGCCCGTTTAAGGCAAAGGCAGAATGGAGCCAGTTTTGGAACAAATTTCAAACCGAGGTTGACTACCCTTTTTGCAGGGTTGGACGATCGAAGAGCAGTCGCTATTTCAACGGCTTTTAGTAGCCGGGATGGGATCATTGGCTTGCAGAATGACCTGAACAATCATTTATCGACGGCAAAAAAGGATAGCCTGACCCTGTCCGAAGCCATAGCGCTTTGTAGTAGCTATAACACCTTACAGGTCTATAAACAGATTGAGGCTATTGCCCTGCCAGTGGTAAAGGCTGATGAAGAGCGTCGGTTTATTCGTGACGACAGCGTGCTGATTAAAACGAAGGATGGAGCAACGCTATCGGCGGTAGTCGTTCGTAAACGAGGGATTACGGCTCCTCAACCCACGGCCTTGCTCTTTTTTATTTATTCGAATACAGATCGAAGTTTGGCTGAAGCAAAATATGCAGCAGCGCGAGGGTACGTGGGGATCGTTGCCGATGCCAGGGGAAAACGACTCAGTCCAGATCCGGTAGCGCCTTATGAACATGAAGCCAAAGACGTTAATTCGGTGATTGACTGGATCGTTAAGCAGCCCTGGAGTAATGGAAAGGTGGGTATGTATGGAGGCAGTTATTCTGGTTTCGCCCAGTGGGCAGCGACGAAGTACCTGCATCCGGCCTTAAAAACGATCGTGCCCTATGTAGCGGCCATTCCGGGCCAGGGCTTGCCGATGGAAAATAACGTATTTCTGAACGCCAATTATCAGTGGGCGTTTTATGTAACGAATAATAAGTACGTCGATAATGAGGTGAATAACGACAATCAGCGATGGCGCCGGATGCGCAACCAATGGTATCAGACCGGTGCCGCATATAGTAAGATCGACAGCATTGACGGAACGCCTAACCCGTGGTTGCAGCGTTGGCTGAAGCATCCTGACTATGATGCGTTCTGGCAAGGCATGGTACCGTATGGAAAAGAGTTTGCCAATATTACGATTCCGGTATTGAGCATTACGGGTTATTACGACGACGGACAGATTTCGGCTCTGCACTACGTCACCGAGCACTTTAAACACAAGCCCAATGCTGATCATTACCTGATCATTGGCCCTTACGATCATTTTGGTGCACAACAGGGAGGACTGCCCGTTTTGCGTGAGTACAACGTAGACCCCGTTGCGTTGATCGATACGAAAGAAATTACGTTTAATTGGCTGAATTATGTGCTTAAGGGTGGCCAAAAACCAGCTCTATTGAAAGACAGGATCAATTATGAGGTTATGGGAGCCAATGCCTGGCAACATGCGCCATCCATCGAAAAAATGAGTAACACGAGTCTGATACTTTATCTGACAGATCAGAAAGACGGAGACAATTATCGGCTGACCAGGCAAAAGCCCAAAATACCCAGAGCACTTAAACAGGAAGTTGACCTGGCCGACCGCACTACCTGGAACAATGATTACTATCCAGACCCGATCGTCAGAAAAACACTAAACCGGAGCAACGGCCTGTTTTTTATCAGCGATCCTTTCGATCAAGAGGTTTCCATCAATGGACTGTTTTCGGGAGAACTGAAAGCGATCATTAATAAAAAAGACATGGATATAGGTGTCGTACTTTACGAAGTGACACCGCAGGGTGAGTTTTTCGAGCTGTCGTACTATTTAGGCAGGGCAAGCTATGCCCGAGATGCGAGCCATCGAAATCTGTTAAAGCCCGGCGTTATGGAAACCATTCCGTTTTCGAAAACAAGACTGGTCAGCCGTCAATTGCGAAAGGGAAGCCGCTTGCTCGTCGTTTTAAATATCGACAAAAACCCCTTTGCCCAGATCAATTACGGCACCGGCAAGGACGTAAGCCAGGAAACGATCCGAGATGCCGGTTCCCCCTTAACGATTGAGTGGTTTACCGATAGTTTTATCAAAATTCCCGTTCAGGAAAATCCCGCTCGTTTCTGATTCTCTGGAGACCTGCTTGGGGGTAGGTCTCCAGACAACTGGAAGGGTAGTAAGAAAGTACTAATCTACGGGCAGATCGGTCGATTCAGAAACCGTTCAGATCAACTAGTCAGCATATCAATAAACCTTGCTCCACTTTCGACCAGAGATGCGTCATTGTTGAGTATCAATAAATTCGGATGATGAACCGGTGGAATCTGCTGATTGCGCTCGATCCGGGCGTTGATCTCTTCTGTTGTTTCACGGCCTCGGTCGGTTAGTCGCTGCCGCAGTACATCGGGGCTCACGTCGATTAGAATAATCCGCATTTCCGGGAAACGCTGGCTGGCTGTTGGCAGGTATTTCCGTGAGCCGTTGACAACGACATTAGCCCCCGTACTCATCCAGGATGTGATTTCAATACCAATGCCATAAAAATTCTGGTGACTCTGCCAGTCGAGCGCAAACAGGCCTAATTCCCGACGGTTAAGAAATTCGGACTGCGTCAGGCAAACGTGGTTTTCGCCACCGGCATCCATCGGGCGCGTAATGTAACGGTGAGCAAACAGAATTGGTAATCGACCGGCTACCTGCTCTCGGGCATAGGTCATCAACGCATCTTTACCAGACCCCGATGGGCCAATTACATAAAACAATTTCCCTCCTGCCATGGTCGATGTGATGAATTGTCAGCCAGTGCCGGCAAAATCAATAAATCTGAGCTATCGGCTTCCGTTCAACATCGGATCAGTTATTCGATGCGAGCACAATAAAACTAGGATTTCCTTAAAATCTGCTCCCGTAACTGTTCATAATCCTCATTATTGATAGCTACCTCAATCCGTTTGTGCGGGTTTGAAAATCCAGCTACGATGGTTATGCCTGACTTAGCGATACCAAATTGTTTAGCCAGAAATTCGATCAGGTAGGCATTGGCTTTGCCATCCTGAGCAGGCGCTTTTATTTTAACCATAAGAAGCCCGGCAGCGTCATAGAACAGTTGGTCTACTTTGCTGCCGGGCTTAACTTTCAGGTGTAGGATCACGTTCGTTAAATAGTCACGTTGTAATTCAGCTTAATCTCATCACCAGTCGAACCCCGAAAGCCCCAGTTATGCGCCGGACTTTCCAGAATACAGATTTCAAGATCGGTTACGGCTAATCCTAGTTGCTCAGCAATGCGTTCATAGAGTAAATGAATCAGCTTTTTCCTGGTCTCAACAGTACGTCCTTCCATCATGATAAACTCCAGAATAACATAGCGTTCTGAAGCCGTTGCAGGCATGAAGAAGTCCTCTTTATCAAGATAGAAAAATCGGTGTGCGCGCTTATTCTGAGGAAACTGTAGCGCGTCTACCACACACGAATGAACCACCTCCGAAAGCTGGTCTCGAATGGGCAATAAGTGCTCCCGAACACCATAAATCTTTACCTGACTCACGCTGGTTGCTTTAACTGGCTAGCCAAAACGGCAATACCCTCTTCAAATGTATGCGGGTCATAACCCAGTACCGTATGCGCTTTATCGAGAATAAATCCGGTACGTGGAGGACGACGGGCAATCTGTGTAAAGGTCGATGCGTCGGCCTGCGTGATCAGCGATTTGTCCAATCCGAAATAATCGGCCGTTTTAATCGCCATGTCATACGGCGTCAGTACCTCCTTGCCCGAAATATTGAAAATACCTGCTGCTTCTTTATCGGCGATGAGGTAGCAACCCATTGCCAGATCTTCGGCCAGCGTCGGGCTACGCCACTGATCCGTTACGACCTTAATGTTCTTGCCATCTTCGAGTGACTTTTTGACCCATAAAATGATATTGCTGCGGCTCATGTCGTGAGCTATACCATATACGAGTACTGTCCGCGCAATAGCCCAACGCAACCCACCCGAATGTTTCACTGCCGACTCACCAGCCTGCTTGCTCCAGCCATAAAAACTAATTGGATTAGCTTCGGCCGTTTCGTCATAGGGGCCAGCCTCTCCATCGAAAATAAAGTCGGTTGACACGTGAACCAGGAAAGCATCAATGGCCCGGCAGGCTTCAATGATATACTCAACGGCATGAACGTTCTGTGCCCAGCAATCATCTTTCTGAATTTCACACTTATCCACATCCGTCATGGCGGCTCCGTGGATAACTACGTTCGGGCGCACATCACCGATCACATCATGTACTTCCTGACGGTTGGTGATATCCATTGAGCGATAGGTATAGCCTTCTAAATAAGGCAGCCGATTACCACCGCGTGCCGTAGCGATTAAGTCGACATCCGGCTGCTGCACCAGCAAGTCGACCAATTTTTGCCCCAGTAAACCATTGGCACCCGTGAGAAGAATTCGTTTTTTCATAATTTTCTGTGTAGAGACCGGTCTGCCAGCGCAGTCTTCTGACTAAATGGCTTTGCCGGTACGTTTTAGAATTGACGCAGGTAAGACGCAAATTACGTCTCTACAAGTATTGATAGCCGTACTGTTTTTTAATCTTTTTTTTCTTTATCCAGGAACCAGTCATACTCATGCGAACGTCCTGATTTGGGCGATCCATTTCATTACGAGGCTGTTTAACAATGCTGTCGACTACAGCTAACCCATCAATTACTTCGCCAAACACGGTGTAGTTGCCATCCAGATGTGGAGCTCCCCCCAGCGTTTGATACACTTTTTTCTGCTCATCGGTTGGCAAACGGCCTTTCATTGTTTGAATCCGGGCAATTTGCTTCTGAAAATCCTCATCGTTCCAGACACGTCCCTGCACAACATAGAACTGACAACCGCTTGATGCTTTCTCGGGGTTATTATCACGAGCAGCAGCCAGCGCGCCTTTTTTATGAAAAAGCGCCGGCACAAACTCCGCCGGAATTTTGTAGTCTACAGCGCCCATACCTAAGGGTTCGTCGGCCTGCGACTTGCGCGAGTTCGGATCACCTCCCTGAATCATAAACATTGGGATGATTCTGTGAAATAACAAGCTATCGTAAAATTTCTGATTAACGAGTTTAATGAAGTTTTCTTTATGTTTCGGAGTCTGGTCATACAGCACGAGCCGCATGGTGCCAAACCGGGTATTGAGCGATACGAGATAGTCTTTTTTCTTGCGATTTTGGCCCATTGTCAGCAAGGGCATGAGCAGGAAAACAAGCAGAAGTTTGCGCATTAGGCTATATAAGTTACGGTAAACGTTAAACTCAAAGGGCTACCCGGTTCTGAAATACATCCTTCAGGCGCTGGTCGTGCGTAACAACAATCAGACTAGCACCGATCTGTTCCGATTGTTCGCGCAGGAGCTTTACGACCCGTGCGGTGTTCTCATCGTCGAGGCTGGATGTTGGTTCATCGGCCAGAATAATATCGGGCTGATTCATGACCGCCCGCGCAATACTGACCCGCTGCTGTTCACCCTGACTCAACTGATGGGTTTGCTTAGGCAATTGATCGCCAAAACCTAACTGACTGGCCAGATCGCGGGCGCGGTTTTTGTCCTGCGGCTTACTGGCCAGATAGTTGGCCAATACCAGGTTATCCAGTACCGACAGCGAACTGACAAAATGAGGCTTCTGATAAATAATACCAACGTGCTTGGCCCGAAAAGCCGCCGTTTCGGCTGGACTCAGTTTCGTCAGGTCAGTCTGGTCAATAACGACCGAACCGCCCTTTGGTCGAAGCAGTAAAGCCAGTAGGTGCAGGAAGGTTGTTTTTCCCGTACCGGATCGCCCCAGAATCAGAAGGGCTTCGCGGTTAGCGCAGTATACATCCGGAAATGCGAACTGTTTCGCAGGACCGTATTCAAACGTGAGTTGATTTGTTGCCAGCATCGGATTCGGGCGAGTACTCACAAAAATAGGCAAAAGTATGGCAGGCTGAATAATTCATGAATAATGTACACTAGATAATGAATAATTTTACCGGCCATTACGTACAGGGCTTTCGCCGGGGATTGCGCTACGATTAACCATAATTCCCGTATGAGTTGTGACTCGGCTCCCGGAAAAAGCCCCATTATTCAGTATAACCTTGAAACGCATCGCCCTCTTTGCTTCCGGTTCCGGCTCGAACGCCGAAAAAATTGCAACTTATTTTGCTGACAATGCTGACATAGACGTTTCGCTGATTGTCTCCAACAATCACAAAGCGGGGGTTATCGAACGGGCCCGCCGGCTTCATATTCCGGTTTTGTTATTTGATCGGAAAACATTTTATGAAACGGATAAAATCACGCAACTCCTGATCAATCAGGAAATCGACCTCATCGTCCTGGCTGGCTTTATGTGGCTGATGCCGAGCGATTTAGTTCGTTCCTTTCCCAATAAAATCGTTAATATTCACCCGGCTTTGCTACCTAAATTTGGTGGAAAAGGAATGTATGGCCACTTTGTTCATGAAGCGGTCGTAGCGGCTGGTGAAACCGAATCCGGCATTACGATTCATTACGTAAATGAACGATATGATGAAGGCCAGGTCATTTACCAGGCTAGCTGTCCGGTCCTACCAACAGACACGCCGGATGATGTAGCCCGGAATGTTCAGGTACTTGAGCACACGCATTATCCACGTGTTATAGCCGAAGTTCTGGCAGGACTTTCCTGATGTATGAGTAGGGTTTGAACCCGTTGAGTGAGGTCAGGTTGAAAAACCTGACCTATGCGGATCAAGAAGCCTAAATACGATACTTCTCCACATCGATTGCTTTACTGACTAAGTCACGGATTAATAAGACCTCCCCCTTTTAAAGTAGTTCTACATAGCCGTCCGTTCCATTCACCCGGATTCGTTGCCCGTCTTTGATCAGCTTAGTCGCATTTTCTACGCCAACAACTGCCGGTAAACCATATTCACGTGCGATAACGGCGCCGTGAGTCATCAGTCCACCCACTTCGGTAATCAGACCTTTGATGGATACAAACAAGGGTGTCCAGCTAGGGTCCGTAAACGCGGTGACCAATATATCTCCTTCTTCCAGATCAGCATCTTCCATATTTACGATGACACGGGCTCGTCCCTCGATAACACCGGACGAAACAGCCAGACCGACAATAGCCCCGGCAGGGAGATTTTCGCGTTTGTACTTGCCTGTTATGATTTCACCATCAGACGTGATCACACGCGGTGGAATTAGTTTTTCATAGATTTTGAACTCATCTTTTCGCTGGTTAATGATCTGGTAATCCAGCGTATTGGTCTTGACGACTTCACGAAATTCATCGAAAGTAAGGTAGTAGATATCTTCCTTTTCCTGAATAACGCCGGCTTGTACGAGTTGCTCAGCTTCGTTCAGCAAAGCCTGTTTATAAACGAAGTAGCGACTAACTATGCCGTATTTTGGATATTCACGATAGCCGGCAAAATTCCGGATCAGGTCGATCATTCGTTTCGTTTCGCTGGCTTTTTGTTCACCATCGGGCAGTTGCTTTAATCGACCCAATAACTCGTGCTCTTTTTTCAAAGCTTCCTGTCGTCCCTGCTCAAACTTCCGCTTGCTTTCCTTCGGCTCGAAGTTTTTGATATTACCAAGAATGACAGGAACAAGTGTCGTTGGTTTCTCGCTCCAGCGAGTTTTGGTAATATCGATTTCTCCAGCACAGCGCATTCCGTATTTGTCCAGATAAGCAGCGATAGCATCCCGTGTTTCCTGTCCACCCTCAAACTGAACCAGTTCATCCAGAAAATTATCGTCTTTTATCTGCGAAAGGCCGCCCCACGGAAGGCCGCCCCGTTGTAAATACTTAATTACTTCCGGATAAGGACGGATCACATCGGCTACATCCAAAAGTGCAAGCCCCATTTCCGAAGTGATATTGTTGGGCGCAGATTGAGAAAGCGTATCTGCTGCATTTTTCTCACCCAGCCACTCACTCATTTTCTCATTGATCCAGGATGAAGCATTCATGCCCGTCATAATCACGCCAAAGCTCTGTGAATCAGCACTGGTCTGCTTTAATTGCTGGATATCTCCCAGGATAAAATCAAACAGATCCGATCCTGATTTCATTTGGATGTTCTGCTTTAACTCGTCTATCGATGTTTGACTACGCCTGATCAAATCCGAAACGATTGTTGGGTCATAATCTTTTAGTATTTGAAAGTCCGTATGCGAACGACCTTGGCTGCTTTTACCAGGCTTTGGTCCCGGTTTATCATCTGGCAACAATTTGATAAAATCTTCCCGCTCTATGATGGTTGTAAGTGCATCTTTCATGAGTGGATCAGATTTCCCCAAGGTGACATTTACTATAGTTTCTCTACCGACAGGTGAAGTCAGCATAGCTGTAACATCAACAAATAACCTTCCGCCAGCAGTGTACATGGGTGCCCGGGTCGTTAACAGGAAAAAAGACAATCCCAATGGTTTCATGGCATCGGTCATCATTTGGTTATGACCGACCGATACAAAGACGTGCGGGCCGCGCTCGGTCGGGTCGTCGCACCGGCGCACCGGCTCGGTCGGGCCACGCCTGGCATTTTCGGGATTATTCGCTTCAGGGATCGGGTATAACGTTGTGATTGGGCGGCTCTGGACAATATAAAATGAATCATCCGCCAAACACCATTCGATGTCCTGCGGGCTTCCGAAATGTTCTTCGATTTTTCTACCCAGACGCGCGAGCTGTAAAATCTGCTCATCCGTCAGTGCCTGCCGGTTCTGCAACTCAGGCTCAATGGCCTGTTCGTACGTACCGCCCTCCTGTAAGGCATAAATAGCTAATTTCTTGGTGGTTATCTTCTTATCAATAACCTTGCCGTTGCAAACTTGATAGAGATCAGCATTGACAAGTCCGGAGACCAGGGCCTCCCCCAGTCCGAAGCTGGCATCAATGGATAACACGTTTCTATTTCCAGAAACTGGATCGGCCGTAAATAAAATGCCTGCCACCTGCGGGAAGACCATCCGCTGAACAATCACAGACAGCTGGACTTTACGGTGATCGAATCCATTTTGAAGGCGGTACATGACAGCCCTCTCGGTAAATAAAGAGGCCCAGCACTTGCTGATGTGCTTCAGGATGGCTTCTTTTCCGATAATGTTCAGATACGTATCCTGCTGGCCGGCAAAAGAGGCCGTCGGTAAATCTTCTGCCGTTGCGCTGGAGCGTACCGCATAGGCAGTTTTTTCACCAAGCCTGGAAAGGAAGTGAGTAACTTCTTCCTGAATGCCTTGAGGAATAGCAACTCCTTCGATGGTTCTGCGAATCTCTGTGCTCAATTCACCGATTCTATCCCGGTCTTCCACCTTCAGCAGCGATAACTGATCCAGTAATTCGTTAATCGACGATGTTTCCCCAATAATTTTTTCAAAGGCTTCCGTAGAAATACAAAACCCATCCGGAATGAGTATTCCCTCAATCTTGCTAAGCTCCCCCAGGTTCGCACCTTTACCGCCGACTAATGCAAGTTTTGTCTTATCGATTTCCTGAAAACCAAGTATGAAGGCGTTCATATTTTTCATTTTTTATACTTTTCTGCAATTATTTGTTGTTGAGTTGATTCGTCGTCTCATTCATGATGTCAATTGCTTTCAAAAAGTAGGCTTCAATGATTTTGGCTTCCTCGTCTGAAAATGAAGCGATCAATTTTTCTGACTTGCTTCGGAATTCTTTGTAGAGTGGTACCAGGAGTGCCATTATAGTTGGGGTGTTTGGTACAATGAAGACCTTCCGTCTGTCGTCTTCAGCAAATTGTCTTTTCACCAGGTTTTTTTTTTCAAATCTGTCGATCAAACCGGTAACCGCACCCGTCGTCAGACCTGTTAAGGTCGACAGCTCTCCTGCCGTCATTTGCCCTTTTTCCATTAAAAATCCCAGGTATTTATGGTCAGTTCCTGAAAGCCCCGCTTTTCGGGCAACGGCTTCGTGCATCTGAATGGAGGTGTATGCATACTGCTGGCTCAGTTTTCTGATCTGTTTGAGTAGGTCCTCATCCATATTATATCTTATTAGCTAAATATCTTAGCAACAAAGATAATTGTAAATTTGAAACCTGTCCAAGAAATTTTTGATAAAAAATCACAAGCACTGGCAGAGCGATCTATTGAAGGAATCTATCAACAGGGTATTGGGGACAGGATTAAAGCCACTTGAGCTTACCTGGAATGATCAGCCGTAAAGTATTTGTATCCGCTCTTTATTTTCCTGATTTATAACAGTTTACCTACTTTATTAATCTTTCCTACTATAACTATACATTTTGATCCGCATATCTCCTAAAAACAAAATACATATCAGCTCATATTGTAAACATGGGCCGTATTTTTTATTTATTTTGTCTGCAATTTCTTTTGAATGGGTTGTACCAGTAAAAGGTTTTCTACCTGCAAAACGTGGTTTACAGTTATTGATCCATCTGTTCGTTCTTCAACAAAAAAAGCTGGATTCTTTACGGATCAATAACACAGATACTTATGAAAAACGTATTCGTATTCGTGGTACTAGTCAGTATGACGGGCTGCTTTAAGCCTATGGTGTACCTGCAGCATAAGAATCACTATCCCGTTGACGTATTTTATGAAGATCAACGACCTGAACGACCATTTGATCCGCTACAGGATCTGGAATTGAAAGGAGAAGTACCGCTGACTCAGCGGCAATCGGAGAATCAACGGATGCTCAGTCGGGGAAATGACGTGCAGCAGAAAGAACTAATGCTGGCACGGTTGACAATGCAGGCGAAAAAGATTGGTGCAGACGCACTGGTAGCCGTTCGATATACGTACTACACATCGACAACCGACAACGGCTATGTAATGACTGGCCTTGCCGTGAAATATAAAAAAGAAAATTAACTACTTAACTTCTTCGTAGTCAACGTATTCACCACCCGTATAGCGAGAGCCCGAGTCTTTTCCAGGTCGGGGTTCTACCCGAATTTCGCCCTCCCGGCGACCACCCCGGCCGTTGCCCTGTTGTTTCTGTTGCTTCACTAACTGCCGGCCGACCAGCAGATAAAAGACAAATCGGCGCACGGGCGGTACGAACAGAATAACAAGGGTGATGATGAAGAGATATTTAAACAGCATGTCCGAGTATTGTTAATAGTAAAATAACGCTGGGGCGGGTCGTTTAGTTTTTTGTTACGCTGAACGGCTTTTATTCAGGTTAATCGGTCGAGACGTGTTTACCTGGATAATAGCCGTTCAGCTATGAACCAACTACTGTCCATACAAGGCTTTTCCGGCCGCTTCATACTTATCACCCGCCGACCATTGTGGCCGCATTGGCCGATCGGCAATCAAACGGGCCGCATAAGCAAACGCCTGACAAAATTTCTGAACGTAGTTAAAATCGAGCGATTCGGGGTTATCGATAGCCTGATGATAATATTTCCCAATGGCTTCGTCGAAGGCTTTAAAGCCAGCCGAAAAAGTAGGTGCCGGAATTCCTTTGGCAGCAAAATTAACATTGTCTGATCGATCAAATAAGCCCTGCTCGGGAGCTGGTTCAGCAAATACACCCAGACCGAATGTTTTCGCGGCTGTTTCAATTTCGTTTTTCGCGCCGGTTCGTTCCAGCCCAATTACCGAAACAATCGTGGTATCATTATAGCCGGCGCCATCGGTATTAAGATCGAAAATTGTTTGTTTGAGCGGTACCAATGGATGTTCGGCGTAGTAGCGGCTTCCAAGCAGACCAACTTCTTCGCCTGTTAGTGCAAGCACCAGAATCGACCGTTTCGGGCGTTGCTGCGAAAGTGTTTTGGCTGCTTCCAGGATAGAGACTGTTCCGAATGCATTATCCCTTGCTCCATTAAAAATGCTATCGCTGGGCTGGTAAGCACTGCCGCCCTGTTTGCCAACACCTACATGGTCAAAATGGGCCGACAAGATGACGTATTCGCTTTTAAGCTTGGGATCAGTGCCTTCGATAATGCCAGCCACATTAGCTGATGACACCGACGTTCGCGGTCGACCCGAGGTTCGAAACATAACCGTTTGACCGGCCTCTTTTAATTGCTTGTATTGGTTATTGGCGTTATTAACCCATACATGTGCCAGGGGAGTACTTCCGCTCTCTCCCACTGGAATAGAAACCTGCTCGCGGCTGAAATACTGGTTCACAAAACCCCAGGGAATGGATTCACTGTAGAGTTCGATTAGCGCAGCAGCTCCTTTACTGGTAGCCAGTTTACGCTTTTCGGCCGAAGCCCGAAAAATTTCGCCCGGTCCTTTTGCATCAGGAGACCCGCCCTGTGCTACTAAAATACGCCCTTTTACATCGCGTCCTTTGTAGCCATCCTCACCATCGGTAAGGCCATAGCCAACATAAACAACCTCACCCGATACATTGGTCGGGCCGCCCGCCATAACGACCAGCTCTTTGCCCAGCCGGAGCGTATCTTTACCCATGATCAAGGTAGCACTACTGGCAGCCTTCACTTTTTCCAGGCCAATTTGCTGAAAATAATCGGTTTGGCCGGGAGGAGTTTTTAAACCTAATTGTCGGAATTGCTCAGCGATGTAACGGGCTGCTACCTGATTACCAGGCTCACCTGTTCGGCGCCCCATCAATTCATCGGAAGCCAGAAAGCGGGTATGGCTCTCAACCTCAGCCCGTGAAATAGTGAATTCAGGCAGTTTAGCTGCTAACGGGGCCTTAGAGCGCAAAGCTGTTTGTTTTGCAGATCCGGTCTGGGCCTGCAATGATCCGGTAGTTAATACCAGACCGGCCACTATAGCTACAAGAGAAGATGTTTGCATGGTGATTGGGTTTACCGGTAAAATTACGAAAAACCCCAACGGCTTTGCAGGATTCCCTACCTCTCGGCGATTTTCAGTAATTTCGTTTTTCGAACCCGCACCGGATTTTTAATAATCCAGCAGATTTGGACTCGTAAATTGCGTTATGCCTGTTCTTCCTCTTTCACTTGTCAACTCATCCACTGCTTCATCCGAAAAGACGTATTTGCGAATGGCCATTGGCCTGTTAGTGCTTTATGTTTTTCCGTATGTCTGGCTCGGCGAAGGTGCTCATTTAACTATTCACGATAATCTGGATAGCGATTTTCTGTATCTGTATCTTCTGAAGATTACTGGCACGGCCTTCAATTTCGACCTAAATACAGTTATTCCGAACGCGATGAGTGGCGGGAATTTCACGGGTATTCCCCGTTCGGCTTTCCGTACGGGCCTGAATCTTGAAGTGCTCTCGTTCTGGCTATTTCCGCCTTATACGGCACAGGTCCTCAATTTTACCGCCGTACACGGTATTGGTTTTTGGGGCATGTACCTGTTGCTGAAGAAACATATTTTACCCGCTCATCAGTGGGCTTTCACACGAGTCGCTATCGCCTTTTTGTTCGCAGTAGTACCTTGCTACACCGTGCATGGTGCATCGGTCAGCGGGCAACCACTACTCCTGTTCGCCTTTCTGAACCTGCTGACGCAAACAAGCCGCTGGACCGATTGGCTGATCATTGTTCTCTTTCCGTTTTACTCCTTTTTTGTCTGGGCTGGCTTATTTATCTGCATAGCCTTGGGCGTAATTGGGCTGATAAGCCAGTTCCGCCATCGAATGGTCAACTGGCCGTTCCTGCTCGGGCTGGCTTTACTGTCGATGGTATATTTGGCCAGTGAGTGGGAGCTGATTTATGCGTTTCTCAATCAGACCTACGTTTCTGAACGGGTTGAGTTCGATTATGCGCAACTCCGCTCCATGAAAATTCTGGATAGCCTTCGCCGAAGTGCCGATTTGTTTGTCTGGCCTATGTTCAATACGGGCGCCTTTCTAACGCTGGGCATTGTAGCGGTAAGCGGTTTAGCGGCATGGCGAGCCTTTCAGCGGCATAATCGTCGAACCGTTTGGTGGCTCGTGAGTTTGCTGATCATCGCTGGTGTCTTCTGCCTGATTCATGGCTTTTATCATTACCTCATCGTATGGCTCGGCGATGGTTCACTGGGAATGAAATTCCGGGTTTTTCAGTTCGATCGTTTCTATTTCCTGCTTCCTACGTTGTGGTTTTGCCTGCTGGCTTTATCCCTCCAGCAATTCAGGGCAAATGGGCGCTGGAATCGTCTGGTTCTGGCTGGCCAGCTCTTGCTGATGATCGTGGCCAACAAAGAATGGTGCCTTAATGTCGGCAAGCTGGCTGGGTTTGTCACAGAAGCGCAGCATCCATCCTTCCGGGCCTTTTTCGCGGAAAAACAATTCGCCCAAATTCGCGACTACATCCATCGACCGCAGGCCGACTACCGGGTAATCTGCCTCGGCATGCATCCATCGGTTGCACAGTTCAATGGGTTTTATACGCTGGATAGTTACCAGAATAATTATCCTCTTCCTTACAAACACGCTTTTCGGAAGATCATTGCGGCTGAACTGGCCAAAGGTACCCGCCAAATGCGGGTTTATTATGATGCGTATGCCTGCCGTGTTTACCTCTACACGGCTGAACTAGGCATGAACTATCTGTTCGGCAAAACCCAAACCGAGTCGGTTAGTCATCTCCAGATTGATACTGATGCGTTGAAAGCTCTTGATGGTGAATACGTCGTATCGGCGGTACCGATCCTCAACGCAGCTCAAAATCGACTACGTCTGGAAAAAGTATTTGATGAGCCGGAAAGCTACTGGCGAATATGGTTGTATCGGGTTCAATAGGGCGGTATAGGGTTCGTTTTTTGCCTGTCCCAGGCACTTCGTCTGTTGGTTTACCGCTTGTAATGCTGACGGGCAAATCGCATGAACGTATCGGCCAGCCCTTCGCTAACGCCCTGTAACTGAATCGAATAAAACTCCCTGTGAATAGCAAGACCCTGTACATCAAGCACTTTTAGGATGCCCGCGCGTACTTTGTCCTGCACGGCAAAAATCGACACGAAAGCCATACACCGCGAGCTACCCAGATACGACTTGATACTCTCGGTGCTGCCCAGTTGCATTTCGATGGTTAGATCAGTAAGCCGAAGCCCCACGCCCCTGAGCGCGTGTTCGATGACTTCCAGCGAACCCGATCCCCGTTCCCGCAACAGGATAGGAACCGTTCTTAATTCGTCGAGTGTAATCTCATCGCGGTTGGCCAGCGGGTGGTCGGCCCGGCAGACGAGTACCAGTTCATCTTTCACAAAGGGCGTGTATCGAATATCACTATGATGCGTTCGTCCTTCCACCAAACCCAGTTCAATATCATTGTGGAGTAACTGTTGTTCCACTTGTTCGGTATTACCGCTCAGGAGCGAAATGGTGATGTCGGCCGAATGCTCGTGAAAACGAGCCAGCACGGGTGGAATGACGTATTGGGCAACGGTTGTGCTGGCCCCAAGCCGAAGCGTTCCACCCGGCTGACCTTTGAGTCCGTTCATGTCGAATTCCAGCTGGCGATAGGTGGCCACAATGGTTTCGGCATGACGAAGCAGCAAACTCCCGGCTGCCGTTAAGCTAATCTGATTACCCCTCCGATCGAATAGAGCCGTACCAAAATGGTGTTCTAACTCCTGAATATGTTTCGTTACAGCGGGCTGCGTCACGTACAGTTCGGCAGCCGCTTTGGTAAAGCTAAGCCGTTTGGCAACCGTATAGAAGACGTTCAGGCGAAAATCGAGCATGGCCAATGTTACGGACGAATGATAGCCCAACCCTCCTGTTCGCGGATGATGAGTTCGCCGTTGGCCGTTGGTACATAGCTAATGATGGGAAACAATTCATCGCGGCTGATTTTCCGAATCCGCATGGTGTTTTCGCACATAGCCATAATGACTCCCTGTTTTTGCAGGCTTGTGACTTCTTTCTCAAAATACGGCTTGTCTTTTCGGTATGTAGCTACCGCTCCGCCGTATACTACAAGTTCGACCTCTAATTTACCTTTCAGGCGTGGGTCGTTCAGCGCATTTTGAATATTGGCCAATGCATGCCGGATAACGGCGGTATCGGCGGTATTGAGCTGGTAAACAGCACGATATCGGTCTTTTGTTGGTTGAGCTCCATGGAACACACCGGTTTCGTTTGTTTGAGCCATAGCTGGAGCTAAAGCACTCAGGAAAGCCAGCATGAACAGATAAGTCAATTTCATCATGATATTAGTTTTTGATTTTGAGTAAACAGCATATTTGCTGGGAGCCGGATCCTGGTCTGGTTCCCAGCAAATGCGTTGGTAAAGCTACTTCACTTTTCGCGCATCGGCAATCGGCAGAAAGGGACCAAATTTGTGTTGCCGTTCACTGAATGAGTCTGCATACGGACCAAATGGGAAATCAACGGGCTTGCTGGCTACCTTGGGCCAGTCGCTACTCTGATCTTTATGTGGCCGGGGCATAGCATTAATGAAAGCCGCTACATCCCAGGCTTCTTCGTCGCTTAGCTGCGGACTGGCATACGTGGAACCAAAAGGCATATTGTTTTTGACATAACCCGCAAAGTTCGACAATCGGTATAACCCGGCGCCGTCGTTATAGCTATGCGGGCCCCACATCGGCGGATACACATACTCTGAAGCACCGGCCACTTTAATACCTTCACCTTTTACACCGTGGCAGACCTGACATTTAGCCACATAGACCACACGACCTTTTGTTGAATCGGCCTCCCGATCCAGATAGGCCAACTTAGCCAGCCCCACTCCATCGGGTCGCTGCCCCCTGGGAACGTCGGAACCCAGCCATTGGATGTAAGCCACAATAGCCTTCATCTCACGGCTCGTGCTATCAGGGGCTCTGCCGCCCAGACTACGCTCAAAACAATCGGATACCCGCTTCACAATAGATTCGACGGCACCCGAGCGATCACGAAATTTCGGGTAAGTTGAAAAGACAGCCGAATAGTTGTTTCCCAGCACTTTTGTTCCAGCTTCAAGATGGCAATTCTGGCAATTCATGCCATTGGAGAGATGCTTGACCGATCCGCTCGGCCCTAAATATTTCGCCGTATGGGCAATCAACTCGCGACCATACCGGATCTGCTTTCCCAGATCACCCGCTGGAATCCGACTATCAGCTGGTGGACGCCAATAGTCGGGTGGTGTCAGCGCCAGCAGAGCTATAACCAAAACAACCAGACCAGTGAGCCCATAAACCCCTTTTCGGGTAATTATCGAACGAATGTCAACAACGTTATTTTTCATGGTCTATGGCAAATCTACAGTTACCAGATTATCGTCAGATACGCGGTCGATCAGCTTGTTATAAGGGTCGATACCTGCTTTGACTGGTTTTCCCTTCACAGTCACTTCGATAACGTGTTCGCCCGGTGTCAAACTACGTTTTTGCATAAACAAAGGTACTTTCATTGTCAGACCATCTTTGTTCTTGCTGTCGTCGGTTAGAACGGCGACATCGACAATGACCGGACCTTTGCCCTTCGAAAGTTCTTTACCCGCTTTGTCGTAATATTCCGTTGCCGAACGAACATACAACTTCACACGGTATTGCCCATTTCCTAAAGGCTTTGCTTCAGCTTTGGTGATGCGGTTGTCATAGAGGGTCAGTTTCTCGAAACTATCGGTCAGCCAGGTCTTCAGCGAATCGGGTGTGGCCGATTTGAGAAAGCCATACCATTCCAGCGAGGTAGTAAACGGCGCTTTCTGCCGGAAACGAGCCGCTTTCATGTAGTCGTTCATGGCTTTATTGACCCGATCTTCGCCAATATAATCCTGCAAGGCATACATCAGCATCGAGCCTTTGTTATACCAGATATACGAACGGGTGTCGTTGTCGAGCATATTCGCTTCGAACTTGTCTTCATTGGATCGACCCCGCAGGTATTGATCAAGACTATACTTCAAAAATTTCGGCATGGCATCGGCTCCATACCGCTCTTTTAGCACCATCAGGGCCGAATATTCGGCCATTGTTTCGGAAATCTGATTGGAACCGCGAGTCCGGCTGGGCATAACCTGGTGTCCCCACCACTGGTGCGCCACTTCGTGAGCCGTTACATAATAGGCATAATCGGTCTTGTTCGGATCGCGAAAATCGCCAACCCAACCAAATTCTTCCGAATAAGGCACGGTTGTCGGAAACGACTGCGCAAATGAAGCATACCGTGGGAACTCCAGCACCCGCAAAACCGGATAGGGATATGGAGCGTAGTTTTTTGTGTAGTAACTCAGGGATGCTTTCATGCTGGCGATGAAGCGATCCAGGTTGCGGTCGTGACCCGGATGGTGGTAGACTTCCAGAGCCACCGTTTGTCCATCGGCCCCTTTCCACGTATCGCGTTTGATCCCATATTTCGCCGAGCACATACTAAAGAAATAGTCCGAAAAACCGGGTAGTTTGTAGTTAAAATACGTTCGTGGTTTCCCGTCCGGGCCAGCTGACGTCCAGGTTTTCAATAACCGACCGGGCATAATAGCGGTTTGATCGGGCGTGGTCGAGATGGTTCCTTCGAAAGTGACCCAGTCCGCATCATCGGTAAACAGGAAATCACGCAGACCGCGCGGATCGTTTTGAGCAGGCACTGTCCATTGTTTAATGGGCAATCCATATTTCTTCCGGTATTTGTCGCTTGTCAGCTCAAATCCCTCATTGTAGCCAAAGCCAGGAAAGATACTCACATTGAAGAATGTGCCGTTGGCGAGAACATCGCGGCTATCGCCACTGTTGCTGAAACCAACGTATTGTCCCGTCACAGCCATGTCCATCCGGGCTGTATCGCCGGGGTTCAGGCGCTTCGGCAAACGATAAATATAATAACCTAACTTACTATCATTCAGCACCAAGGCAGGAGCTTTACCATCGACCAGCAGTTTGGTTAACTGCCGGTGAAAGTTATCGGCCGGAAGAGTCAGGTGCAGTGAGTCGATTGATTGGTCGCCTTTATTAACCATCACAAACGCCCCCGAAGCAACCGCTCTGAATTCATCCGGAAATACATCAACATTGACTTTTGCACCGGTGATTTTCGGTTGCAGCACATCAAGGTATTTGTGGTATGTTTTCTCAAATGTAGCCTGTTGCTCGCGTTGCTCATCGGCCGATAAATAGCGGTTTTTAACGCTGACATTGGTGTATATCCACGCACCCATACTCACAAACGCGAGCAAAAGAAGAGCAAACATCGTTATCGAAATCCGGCCCATTCGTTGCCGGGCCAGTTGCCAGCGCGATTTAAGACTCGTATCGGCTCCCCGGTTCCAGAACCACAGGGCAACGACTAAAAGTACACCTCCGAAGGCATACCAATACAGCCGGAATGAAGCTAGTGCGGTCAGGTAATGGCCAAAACCGTTCATGTCTGAGATTTGAACGGTGCCGCCTGAAAAGGGAATTGCCAACCGGTAGTTGAACTCGGCAAACTGTGGCACAGCCCAGATCACGACATACACGGCTAATGTCACGATATGGCCCACAAACTTCTGGTTGACCATTGTATGGACAAAAAACGCCAGCATCACCAACTGAAAATACTGCGTGAAAGCAACGCCGTACACATCCCGAAAATAGAGCGGCAGTTCGTAGTTGAAGTACCCTTTAACCGTCTGATTGAGCACGCCTGACACGATGATAAGGGTACAGAGCAGCAAGCAAACGTAAATCATCGACAGGAGCTTAGACCCGTAGTTCATCCAGTCGGGTACGGGCAGCGCGTCAGCAATTGTATCGTAATGAACCACCTTATCCCGATGAACGACTTCGCCGGTATAGAAAATCAGGACGATCAGTACAAAGAAGAAAAAGGTGCCATTTCGTGCTTCGAGCATTGCGTAAGTCGTTGGCAGCGACGAGGTACCGAATATTTGTGCGCCAAACCAGCCATCTAAAAAGAGAAACAAAACGGCACCGATTAGAATGGCAATGAAATAGGGGTCCCGAACAATATTGCCAAACTCCAACCAGGCTTGCCGAAACATCTGCCTGATGTAAGCTCCGGTTTGAAAAACAGGCTTTGGCGTGGGCAAACTTGCCAGCGATGGCACGACCTCGTCTTCTTCACTGGCTTTTCCTTTTTTGCGTAACGACGCCCGACGTGACGACGCCCGACCCAGCTTTACGGCCAGAAAGCGCGAAAAGCTAAACCGCACTATCGTCAGGATAAACACCAGCAGTGCCACACCTGCCCAAATAAGTCGGTTGGTTAGCAGATCGCCTTCCAGTTGCACCAAAAGCGCGTTCTGCTCTACCGGCGACCAGTATTTAGTAGCGGCATCGTAGGCGTATGATCCGAATGGATCAAGTAGATTGACAAGGTGTTTATTCTCCAGGTCCTGCGACAGCGTAGACCCTAACAGGTAACCGATAAACAGAAGAATACTACCGGCGTAGGTCGTGAATATCTGCCGGGAAAAAGCTACTAACCCAAAGAAGACACTGCCGACCAGAAACATATTCGGGACGACGAACAGCATGAATGGATACGCATAATCACGAAACCGGATAGGTCCGAAACGTTCGGTATTGTCTGCCAGATTAAAGACAGGTCCTAACAACGAACCAATAACAATGCCCAGCATACCGACAGCCATTATGCCCAATAAGACAACGAATGAGCCCAAAAAACGGCCCAGCAAATAGCCCCGCTCGGTAATTGGAAAGCTGAAAAAGTAGTTTTTCGTATTGTGCTCGATGTCTCGGTAGACTGGCACGCCCATGATCGCCGATGCGATCAGCATCCCGAAAATGGTCAATACAACTACAAACTGGCTGATGGCATACGGTGAGTTGACATTCGTTTTCTCCGATGCCGGGCCACTACCATAAATGACAAAGAGAAACGTAAACAGAAACAGAATAAGCGCGTATAGGTAAGTGGCGGGTCGTTTTAACCGGTAGGCTAGTTCGAAGCGGAAGATTTCGGTAAACATGGCTAGTCTATAAGTAGTAGAAACGAGTAATAGGAGTAGGGAGAATCAGTTATCGTTTAGCTTCAACGGTATTATAGTAAGCCGTCAATAGCCGGGCCACTTCGTCAAGATTATTCTGAAGTGGTTCTGTATTCGCATAGTCAAGATCTTGAGATAGCTACGACTAAACCGTAACTACATCCATCTTTTCTGTAATCTTGGCGAAATAGACATCTTCTAAATCCGGAGCAACCGGCTCAAAATCAGCCAGCGGCAGGTCACTATAAGCGTGAAGACGGGTCTTACCGCCTTTGAGCTGGGTTGAAATCACCCGGTGGGATTGCCGGTAGGAATCGATTTCAGTTTTTTCAACAAATTTCTGCCAGATTTTCCCCTTCAGATCAGCCACTAAATCATTAGGATCGCCGGTAGCAACGACTTCGCCGAGGCATATGATTGCCATATCGGAGCAAAGGTTCGTTACATCCTCAACGATGTGAGTGGATAGAATGACAATTGTGTTTTCGCCAATTTCAGACAGCAGGTTATGAAAACGATTCCGCTCGGCGGGGTCAAGCCCAGCGGTAGGCTCATCGACAATAATGAGTCGTGGGCTCCCGATCAATGCCTGCGCAATGCCAAAACGCTGCTTCATCCCGCCCGAATAAGTGCCCAGATTCTTCTTGCGAACCTGGTATAAATTCACCTTCTGCAAAAGCCCTTCAACAATCTCTTTCCGTTCACGACCGTTGGCAATTCCTTTGAGCGAAGCGATGTGATCGAGCATTGCTTCGGCCGTTACGCGTGGATAAACGCCAAATTCCTGCGGCAGGTATCCCAACACCCGGCGCACAGCATCTTTCTGGGTCAAAACATCCAGATCTTCGGTCAGGCCCGTAAGTCGTACACTACCACTGTCGGCTTCCTGTAGCGTTGCAATCGTCCGCATCAGTGAGGATTTACCCGCACCGTTTGGGCCAAGTAAGCCAAACATGCCCTGCGAAATAGTCAGCGAGACGTTTTTTAACGCCCGAACACCGTTAGCATATGTTTTTGATAGACCTTGAATTTCGAGTTGCATACTGAAAGGGAATGAAGATTTGGCATTACAGAACTAAAAACGAATATCCTAAATGTACCTGAAAACACTAGCCAAACTTTTTCAGACGGTAGTTATTGAGTCCGAAAGGCACAAAAAAACTCCGCCAGCAGCGAAGTAAGGTAGTTATTCAGGTTAATAAGCCCAACAGATTACGAAGAGTATTATGTTGAATTTACCTTAAGCCCGGACTCATCCAGCTTCGAAAACGGCGAATTATTGCTGATATACTCAGGAATAAGCTCTTTCAGAATGCCAACTAATGTCATATCATCAGCATCCCTAAGGGCCACCGCGAGACATGCCATAGATTTTTGCAATAAAGCCGAATCGAGCGGCTGAAGACGGGCTATTTTAATCTTTGGATGATGGGTTGGCAAACAATCTTCGCTGGCACTCAGCAATTCTTCGTACAGCTTCTCGCCCGGTCGTAAACCCGTAAAGTGCAATTCAATATCTTTATTTACTTCGTAGCCCGACAAACGAATCATTTGAAAAGCCAGATCAGCAATGCGAACGGGTTGGCCCATATCAAATACAAATACTTCTCCGCCACTACCCATTGCAGCGGCCTCAAGAACCAGCTGGCAGGCTTCCGGTATGGTCATAAAATACCGAGTGATATCAGGATGTGTCACCGTAACCGGGCCTCCCGATTCAATCTGGTGCTTAAACATCGGCACTACCGATCCGCTGGAACCCAACACATTACCAAATCGGGTTGTGATAAAATGAGTGGACGAGCTAGCATTCAAACTCTGTACATACAGTTCGGCAAAGCGTTTGGTCGCTCCCATTACGTTCGTCGGGTTAACGGCTTTATCCGTCGAAACCATCACAAATTTCCGTACGTTAAAGGCCACCGCTAAATCAGCAATGATTTTCGTACCCACTATATTGACCTTAATTGCTTCATAAGGATGTTCTTCCATGAGCGGCACATGCTTATAAGCGGCCGCATGGAAGACAAACGCAGGCTGGTATCGTTCGAATAATTTACGCATCCGCCCTGCGTCAGTTACGTCGGCAATCTGGCTCCTTATTGCAAGGCCCTGAATAGAGTTCCCCGGCTCTTTACGAAGTTTGAAAACCAGATTATACAACCCCGATTCGGATTGATCCAGCAATATAAGCTCGCGCGGACTATGGGCTACTAACTGATGAGCCAGCTCACTACCGATCGATCCTGCTGCCCCTGTCACCAGCACGACCTGTCCACGAATCTGTTTGCCGATGGCGTCATTGTTTAGCTGGATGGCTGGGCGTCCCAGCAAATCTTCGATTTGAACATCGCGGATTTGACGAGTGCTCAATCGCCCATTTATCCAGTTCTGCGTTGACGGCACCATTTTGGCAACAACCTGATAACGAAGTAGAAAATTGGCAATCTCGTTTCGGCGGTTAGCTGGCAGGTTGTTAATAGCCAGAATTACTTCGGGACTGTTCGTCGTTCGGAGAAACAGGGTAGCCGCCTGAATCGGATTAAATACGGGTACGCCCTGTACCGTTTTCTGAACTTTGGCTGGATTGTCATCAATAAATCCCAGAATACGATAATCGGGATTACGTTGCAGAATGCCTTTCGTATGAATACCCATCACACCTGCACCATAGATTAGTACAGGCCGCGATTTACTGATTGGCCTTGTGATCAATAACTGGTACAGGTATTTGGTAGTGAACCGAATAGTGACCAGCAGTACGATACTAATAAAATAGTCAATGACTAAAATAGAAGCTGGAATATAGAGCTTTGGATCACTGTAAATCACTTTCAGGCTATAGGAGCCAAGGCCAGCCAGTAGGCTACTAAGCGTAACGGCCTGCCCGATCAATTGCACATCTTCTATCCCGGTATGTCGTATAACGCCCGCAAAGGGTCGAATCCAGAGGAACAATAAGAATCGGCAAAACAGCAAACCCCAAAAGTGATTCCAATGCCAATTAGCCGGTTCAATTGCAAAATTGAATCGCAAGGCCCAGGCGCAGATGAACGATAAAACAGTTATTGTCAGGTCGACCAGCAGGACAACCAAACGAGGGGCAAATCGAGTAGCAACCTTCGCTGACAGTAATTGCTTCATTACAGGCTTTTATCGTTACAAAGTCGATGTGGTTACGAGCACAGTAGTCAATAAAAACTGACTATTCGACTAGCAAAGATAAATAAGTGACTTAACCTGGCAAGGGATTATGTAACTTTTATACAAATTTAATTTCCATATAAATAGACCTTCTACCAGCAAGTAGATTAACTAAAAGGCTTTCTGATAAGCTCCTAAAAAACTCCGTATACAGCTTATGCTTTTGGGCGCTTATAAAGGGGTACGGTACTGCATGGTTCGCCAAAAAGTAGGCTTTGCACGACCGGGCGTAATACACGAGTTAATTCGACAAATGCAGCCGTTGGAACCGGAACTTTAGAACATCCTTTTACAACGACACGAGCATCCCGGTAATCGTCAGGATTAATCTGCGCAATAGCATCGAAATAGAGCTTTTCTTCCAGATCGGTGAGATTTCCGAAGACAATCGTATTAGCGAAGGGTTGCAGTTGGATCGTCAGCAGCATATAAGCCCAGGTTGGCACGATCGCATCTTCGGTACAGGTAATGGCTACATTCTTGCCGTCGTACTGGCTCCAGTCGTGCTCTTTCAGAAAAGCCCGAAAGTCTTTCTCCTTAAGAATCAACCCCATATACAGGTTATCTTTCAAATCATAGACAACCCGTTCGCCAGGGTGATAAAACGATTCCAGATCAAGCGACACAAGGCCACTTGTAGCAACACGGTTAATAATCTCAGTTTCCATTCGTCCTGTTGAATTGATATACAGCTTGCAATCAGAAGCGTATAAGCCGAGAATCATCGTTGTGCCATGATTCCATAAAATCGCATACTATTGACTGTTCACCATTTTCTTTGCAACAACCCTTTACCATCGAAAGGTTCTTTATACCCGTTGACAAAAACCCGCCGGACAGTCCACATTTTTTGCTACTTTTGTCTTTACATCTATTTATGAACTGCCCTTAAACGATTGGCCCATGAAATTCATCGTTTCCTCGTCCGTACTGCTAAAAAACCTTCAAAATATTAACGGCGTCGTGGCAACTAACCCGATTGTGCCGATCCTGGAAAATTTCCTGTTTCGCATTGACGATGGTACGCTGACCGTAACCGCTTCGGACCTGCAAACGACCATGACAACGGAAATTCCGGTCGATGCCTCCGAGAACGGAGCCATTGCCATTCCGGCCAAATTGTTGCTCGATACACTTCGTAGCCTTCCCGAACAGCCCGTAACGGTAAATATTGATACAGAGACATTTGGAACTGAAATTCTGACCGACAATGGTCGCTATAAACTTTCGGGTGAAAACCCGATTGATTTCCCCAAACTACCGACTGTCAACAAGAGCATGTCTGTTGAGATGTCTTCTGACATATTACTGGGAGCGATCAATAATACGGTTTTTGCAACTAGCACCGATGATCTTCGTCCAGCGATGACTGGGGTATATCTGCAACTGAGTCCTGAAAATGCCACCTTCGTGGCTACCGATGGGCATCGGCTCATTCGCTACCGTCGGACTGACCTCGGCGCATCGTCCAGTTCATCGATCATTATCCCACGGAAGGCGTTGCAGTTGCTGAAAGCATCCTTACCCGACAACGTTCCGGTCACGGCTGAATTCAGCCAGGCGAATGCATCTTTTACGTTCGGACCAACCCAGCTGATCTGTCGGTTGATCGATGAGCGTTTTCCTGATTACGAAAACGCGATTCCGACCAACAATCCGAATGTAATGACCATCGGCCGGACTGATCTGCTTAACTCGCTGAAACGGATCATGATCTACGCCAATCGGACTACCCATCAAATTCGGCTGTCGCTCAAAGCAAATTCACTGACCATTTCGGCCGAAGATCTGGATTACTCCAACGAAGCCAATGAGAAACTCCTTTGCGACTACGATGGCGAACCGATGGAGATTGGCTTCAACGCCAAACTGATGTCGGAAGTATTGAGCAACCTCAGCGCAAAAATGGTTTCCCTTGAACTATCGGCTCCCAACCGCGCGGGTCTGCTGATTCCGGCCGATAAAGAAGAAAACGAAGACATTCTGATGCTGGTAATGCCAGTTATGCTGAATACATACGCGTAACGGGAATGGTGAACGATGAGTACTGAATCAGTACTCATCGTTCACCATTCATTATTCTTTATGGCCCCCAAACGTACGGCTCCGGCCCTTATTTTCATTTTCATTACGCTCCTGATTGATGTTACGGGACTAGGTATCATTATTCCAGTCTTCCCGAAACTGATTGAGCAACTGATTCATGGTAATATTAGCCAGGCAGCGCACTGGGGCGGTTTATTGACATCTTCCTATGCGCTCATGCAGTTTGCCTTCTCACCGATTCTGGGTGGTTTGAGCGATCGGTTCGGACGCAGACCCGTACTTTTATTCTCCCTTTTTGGTTTTGGCCTCGACTATATCCTTCAAGGCTTTGCACCCAGTATTGGCTGGCTATTTCTGGGCCGAATACTGGCGGGTATTACGGGAGCCAGCTTCACGACCGCAACCGCCTATATTGCCGACGTTAGCCCTCCCAAGAAACGGGCGCAGAACTTCGGATTGGTCGGAGCAGCGTTTGGTGTTGGCTTTATTCTAGGTCCTGCCATTGGTGGATTTCTTGGACAGTATGGACCGCGAGTGCCGTTTTTTGTTTCGGCGGGACTAACAATGGTCAACTTTCTATACGGTTATTTTATCCTCCCGGAATCACTCCCCGTCGAGCATCGTCGACCTTTCGACTGGCGACGTGCGAATCCGGTCAGTTCACTGGCGCGATTAGGAAAATATCCTGTCATTCTTGGTTTAGTTGCCTCGCTGGTTCTGGTTTATATTGCTGGATTTGCCGTACAGGGAACCTGGACGTTCTACACGATGGAAAAATTCAAGTGGAATGAAAAAACCGTGGGTTTATCACTGGCCGCCATTGGTGTATCGTTTGCTGTCGTGCAGGGTGGCCTAAGCCGGATCATTATTCCTAAATTAGGTCAGCAACGGTCGGTTTATGTCGGTATGCTGTTCAGCGCCATTGGCTTCGCTCTGTTTGCTTTTGCGAATCAGAGCTGGATGATGTTTGCTTTTATGACTGTGTATGCAATGGGCGGTATTGCCGGGCCATCGATACAGGGTATCATTTCGAATCAGGTTCCAGCTAATGAACAGGGTGAATTACAGGGCGCCCTGACCAGCCTGACCAGCACGACATCTATTGTTGGTCCATTCATTATGACAAACCTGTTTTCCTTCTTCACCGCAACCACTGCTCCCGTTTATTTCCCTGGTGCACCGTTCGTATTGAGCTCTGTTCTCATTCTTATCAGTGCCGTCTTGGCCAGACGTGGACTAAATCGTGAGCAGGTAACGACTAGTTAGCCTCCTTGGGGCCAATCTTCCATATACTTGGATTTTGCAATAGAACAGGCTAAATACGGCTTAACTTAGCTATGTTATAGCTGGCACTTCAGTATATTATTTCACAGCACCTGGCTGATACTGGCTATTCCATGTATTTTTGACTAAAAACACCTATTTTCTGTCGCGCAAATAATTGTTTGATTTGCGCAAGTATCCGTTTGATTCAGGTAAGCCTCATTCTGTTGCCCGGTTCTACTTTTGTCCTACACAAGCTGCACGTTGTGAGCACCAGTAAAAGACAGTTAAGTACAGGTAACACAACTGCCAGATCTTGTCTCTGAACAAAATCAATCATGGATACAGCAACTAAAAAAGTATGGTTTGTGACCGGTGCCTCCAAAGGGCTGGGACTCGTATTGGCACAAAAATTATTGCAGCAGGGATACGCCGTAGCGGCTACATCCCGGAATCAGAGGGAGCTTGCCGACGCCGTTGGCAATACGACAGCTTCTTTCCTGCCTTTAGCGGTGAATCTTACCGATGAAAACAGCGTCCGGCAGGCTATCGACACCACAATTCGCACTTTTGGCGGGCTGGATGTGGTCGTTAACAATGCCGGATATGGTTTATCGGGTAGTGTTGAAGAACTGACGGATCGGGAAGCCCGCGACAATTTCGAGGTTAACGTATTTGGCTCCCTGAATGTGGTCCGGCAGGCAATGCCTTTTCTGAGACAACAGAACTCTGGCCATATCCTTAATATTTCGTCAATTGGTGGTTTTTTCGGCTCCTTTCCCGGATGGGGCATCTACTGCGCCACGAAGTTTGCGGTAGAAGGATTTTCGGAGTCGTTAGCAACTGAGGCCAAAGCTTTCGGGATTCATGTCACGATTGTTGAACCTGGCTATTTTAGAACGAACTTCCTGACCGCTGGATCGATGAGTGTTTCGCAAAACCAGATCGACGCGTATAAGGAAGTTCGGGAGTCGCAGCACCTTCACCAGCATGTTCTGAACGGAAATCAGCAGGGCGATCCGGAAAAGGCAGCACTGGCTATGATTCAGATTACTACCGAACCGAATCCACCCGTGCATTTATTCCTTGGCCAGGACGCGTATGATATGGCCAATGCGAAAATAAGTGCGGTTCAGGAAGAACTGGAGCGCTGGAAAGAACTTACGGTTTCTACAGGCTTTGATGCGTAATCGCTTTATAAAAACGGCCTGTTCCGATCATCGGGACAGGCCGTTTTTGTAGTCAATAACTGACAGTACACCCATCCGAGCTAAATCAAAGCTTATGGCATTGCACGTGAAGCCAATAAGTAGGATTAATGACCAGGATCTATTCCAGAGAAAACGTACCCAAAGCTTTCAACGCAAGCAACAACTAGTTCGAGCAAGACGATATTACCACCAACCTAGGTCCTATAATAGATCAAAAAAGGCCAGGTCGATTCGCTAATTAAGGCCCAGCATCAGGATCGTTGTCTGGTATCTTGCGTTTCCTGTTGATGATTTGATCCGCGCATGCATTTTTCCCGGCAGCAAAGTGAACACGACAAAGGTGTATGTTCGACCTTTGTTCTCAAATCAAGGAAAACCTATATTTTCAGGGCTTTCGTCGGGAACAACATTGCGTTTGATACGGCTCCTGACGAAAGCCCTGACGTTGAAAAGGCTTTTGGATTGGCAGCGATCGTTTCGTTTGAGCCTTTACGCTACTGATAGTTGTTAGGCATATAGATTACTTGCCTGCCGGGCCATATGATGGTAAACAAACGGTATAGTTACAGTGTAAATACGACCGTAAATTTGAGCAGCATCCCGTCCTCTGTTTTCATGCCCATAAGCGATGGGCGTTCAATGGAATAATCGCTCATATTGACCGGGAATTCGCCAGTCAGTGTCATTTTTCCACCAGCATCTTTCCGACTAACCTGCATAGTAACTGGCTTCGTAACGCCATGAAATGTCAGATTACCTTTAGCCGTCAATGCCCCATCTTCGCCCGCTTTAATGTCAGAGCTGACAAAGGTTACATTCGGATATTTCAGCCCGTCAAGCACTTCCATGGCGTGCGAGTCGCGGTTGTTGTTATCACTATCGAATGAAGACACTTTAATGGAGACAGCTACGTTTTCGGGCTGTTTCGCTTCATCATTATAGATCACGGCACAATTGACGTCGTGGCTGACCCCTTCCCATTTATGAAGCGGATGTTTGGCCGCATAGGTAACTGTCGAAAGCGATTTGTCGGCCATAAGTTTACGCTTAGCCATTGGACTCACAAAGGCGCAGAGAATCAGTATGGCTAGCCAATAGCCACGAGTAACTGGATAGTTCATAATTGTAGGGGATTGGTAATTAAGGGAAATAGCAATGGAGAACGTAAGGAAGTGGGTAATTGTGGTGTAAAAGGTATGTATAGCCTCTCGTCCCGACAACTACCCAGTTACCCATTCACCTGCTCACCAAGTACCGAAATCAGAATGTAAGTGAAACAATTGAAGCGGCATAGGCTCCAAAAGTTCCGTAAGCAGCCGCCCGGTGATAGGGTTTCAGATCAGGATGATCCTCAATCATATGGGCCAGTATATTTGTTGCAACCATACCCGTCAGGTGAACGATGGCGAGGTATTTATGCAGTTTGATCGAGGTGAACCCTTTCTTGGTTCCTACTACCGGTGGTGGAGCCGTCAGGGATAGAGCCAGGGTGGTCCCATACGCAATGTTGATAAACGTAGCCGAGCGCTCATGCCACTTTTTTGTATCGACATACTCCTGCCCTTTCGCATTGTAGAGCTTTGCGCCCAGCAAGCCCTGCGCTATAAACCCGGCCAATGTAACAAAACCACCGATTTGGTGCGTTATCAGCATCGTCCGCCGAACTTTTAGTTCGTTGGCTCGCCCTTCGGGCGTTAGAGGGGCCACATTCATGGCTCTCAACAAACCTTTGGGACCCCAGAATACCCGCTGTGTAAATATCATTTTTCGGGGCAGCAACGGCTGGGCATCGGTTGAATCGGCCAAACCCGCAAGTAGTGCGTCGGCAGCGTTATTATCTTTGGGCGACAATGTATCGACAGCTACACTCGTCTTCACCGCCGTCGAATCCTGAGCTTGCAACGAGCCAATCCCGAACGATAGGAGTACGGCAACAAAAAAGTATTTCATTGAACGGGAATTTGTAGTTAAGCCGTAACGGTCAATTTGTTACCGTCAGCACTGAGTGTCGTTTTATACAATTTCATAGCAGCCTGGCCGGAAATTATAGCTACGGTTACACTTCCGTCTGTAGCATACGTTGAGCCATGAGCATTACAATAAAAATTATCGGATGCCAGTTGGTATGAAACCAGATCCTGGTGCTCATGCGTACAGTCTCTTTGTATAGTTACGTACTTACCCCCTTTAGTATTGGCAATCAACACATTACCCACTTTCACAAACTCACCTACTGTTTTAAGTTTAGAAAAATCAGCGTTTGTCAGATCAACCGTAAAGTTAATGGCGCCTTTTGCTGTTTCGGCGTTACCGGTTAAACCAGAACTTGTCGTGGGCGTACCCGGAGTCGGTGATGGATCATCGCTCTTGCTGGAACAGGCTGTTAGTCCCGTACCCATACAATAAAAAGCCATTAGAGCTGCGCTGCTCATACCAAGGCTCCGCAAAAATTCACCACGCTTCATTTGGTCGGTCGTTGGATTGCTATTCATCTGTTTGTAGGTTGTTTAATGTAGCTACACTGAATGACGTTTGATACTACTACTCGTACTCGTTTACTGCCTGGAAAAGTTAAAGCTTATACCGCAGGGATAGGAACGCTCCGGTACTTAACAGATCAATCTTAAAAAAACCAACTCCCTTCAGAGGAACTTTCATAAATGGCTCTACCTGCCATGAAAGCCGTCGACTCACGGCCCGTTCATAACCCGCCGACAGATTTAGCTGGCTAAACCCGTAGCCGCCAGAACTGGTACTCCACTGCGACGGAACATTATAGGTATGGGGAGGATAATTTTCATACGTATAATCCTCTTTTAGCATGATGTATGATGTTACTCCACCGCTTACAAACCAACGACTTGGCTGCAATCGATTATCCAACCGAGGGCGCAGGGCGATGTCATACCGGACATTAACTGGAATATCAAGGATGTTACATTGGCCACTGATACCGCCTGGTTTCGCCGGAAATTTTTTCCAGTATTCGGCATCGGCATCATACTGTGACGAGGTCGCCTTGTAAACTTTGGTACTCCGGATCACGCCCGTCTGAACGCTCCAGCGCGGTGACAGCCGATACTCCAACATGACACCAACATTAGTACCCGGCCGGGAAAAGTTCTGTAAACCAATCGAACTCAGGTCAGGAGCAACCGCCACCCGAACACTTAGCCCTCGCGATGATACCGGCGTTACTTTAGGCATAGCTAACGGCTCCGATTTTTCTGGTTGAGTAATTTCCCGGCTTGCCAGTCCTGGCAGCTTTATCAATTGCCACGGCCGAATTGACAATTCGGTTAATGATGGCAATGTAACTGGCGCATTCTCAGTGGTTTCAGCTACCGTTGCAACTGGCGTGTTTAACGTACTATTCGAACCATCAACTGGTACTACTTCGCCACCGTTCTTTGCCCTTTGCTTACGTAAAGAACCGGTAGAATTTACGACATAGGCAGACGTTGACGCAGGAAAAAAATCGCGTTTAGCTAAAGCGACCGGTTTGTTGCCCGATCGCGTTGACACGTCTTTCCCTTGCTTCCGAAGTACCCCGGAGCGACGATTATTCCGGGCGACCAAACGGGCTGAACGTGTCGCTACAACTGCTGCTACTGGATTTGAATTCTCAGTATCCGTTTTGTCTCTATACGACGCCACCGGGCCTTTTGTTGCATCAGCGCCAGTATTTATACTTAACGCTGATGCTGGCTTGTCGGCCCGTACAGCGGGGCTGGTCCGTTCAGAAGCTGCCTTTTCTGCTGCCACTGTCGGTGTTGAACCGGCGACTGTAGAAAACGTTTCTGCTCCTTCCGGCTTTGTTGTCACAGACTCGTCATCGGCTGATCGGGCGGCTTCAGCCCGCGTGGTTTGTTTCGGATTAAGCGTTGGAGCAGTATTGCGTTTCGCCACCCGTTCCGCGACAGATTTTGTACCAACAGAAGGCTCTTTCTGGTAAACAAACCACACTCCGCCTATCAACAATAACAGCAGAAGAGGCACCCCCCAGGGTAACCATTTCTTCCATAAAGCAGCCCGGTCACGGTCATCCAGTTTATCCTTCATGGCCTCCCAAGCCGCCGGATCATATGGGGTATCGGACTCTTCAGTCGATTTTCTGAAGAGTCCGTCCAATTGGTCATCGGTTAGCTCTTGCATACTCATCGTAATTAAAGTGCTTCAATAATTGGCGTAGATTCTCCCGTGCTCGTGCCAGATTTGACTTCGAAGCGCCGACTGAGATACCAAGCTGAGCCGCAATTTCGTCATGCGTAAATCCGTCGATCACGTATAAATTAAATACTAATCGGTAAGCGGGCGACAACCGCTGAATCAGGCTCATCAATTCTTCATGAGCCAGCTGACTATATGCATCCGACGAGTCCGTCACGGCAATTTGATCGGCCTGATCAACGTCTTCATGGTAAAAATGTCGCACTTCCTGCCGGTAGTGATCTACCGCAGTATTGATCAATATGCGTCGTAACCAGCCCTTAAATGGCTGAGTCGGTTCATACTGATCCAATCGAGTAAATACTTTCAAAAAACCATCGTTCAATACCTCCAACGCTCCCTCACGAGTGGGTGCATACCTTAGGCAAACACTCATAGCATAGCCATAGAATTGCCGGTAAAGCAATTCCTGACTGCGCCGGTGGTTGCGGAGGCAACCAGCCAGCAGTTCAGGCAGTGCAGGTATGTTCGACGCGTTGGACAAAGTATAAGCTTACATTTTTGGGTTTACGCCGGACCGCCGAAGCGGTTTTGGATTTACGAGGTACTAATCGAGAACCCAAACCAAGGCAACAATCAACTATTCGGCGCTACAGGTGATGTTGCATTGACCACTGGCCAAACGCCAGGCTTTGGCACACTTACTCCTTTTGTACTACCTCGCTGACCCTGGTCGGCACCAAAATAATAGAGGGGCCATCCTTTATAGGTCAGTTGTGTTTTTCCATACGATGTTATAGTCGTAAAATCATTCTTTGTAAGTGCCGAAGGAATTTCGCCAATCGTAGCCGATGTTTCAAATATTGGCCAGGTAGGATTATTGCTCAAATCGGCCTTGGTATATTTGTTTACGTTCTTTTTATCACTGGCAAATGCATAGAGCGTACGACCAAGGCTGTCGGTCAAAAACAGCGAATTACCCGTACCTTCTTTTGTATCAAATGTATAGCTTTTGCCATCATTTCCGACCAGTTGCCGCGAGGCAAGCATGACAGTATAATTAGTTTTGGCTACCATCCAGACATTTCCAACATTCTCACCGGCAACATCGCCGGCTTTGGCATCATTTTTAAAATAATAAAGTGGCCAGCCTTTGAAGGTTGTTTGTTTGGCTCCATCGGCACGGGTAATCGTTGCAAAGTCAGTAGCTTTCAGTCCACTGGCCAACGTAGGCGTTTCTTTATAATACACGGGCCAGTTATCCTTACAGGCTCCCGAGCAATTAGCGTCACCGGCAGCATCTGCTGCAAAGAAATAGAGCGTTTTGCCCCCTTCACCGGTTAGTACCTTGCCGAGTGTGGTTGTTCCCAATCCCAAATCAGGCTCGGTTGCAGGAGTGTTGTCGTCTTTGCTACAACCAAACAAGGCAACTACCACTAAAGCCGTTAGGGCCAACAGGCGACTACTGTAAACGGATGATTTCATTGTATCAACTGTGTTATAAGATGAGAAATAGAACAGTTGAACCGGTTCAGTCGTCAATACGGAATGGTTCAAAAAAGGGTTGCGTTGGGTTTGAAAAATAAATGCAAAGACTTCATTTTCTGGCCAAATTCACGTAAAATTGACCGTAAATAACAACCCACTATGACTGATCACGAGCGCATTGATGAATTGGAACGTAAGGTTGCTCTTCTGCAGGCCAAACAGGATGAGCAGACAACCCGCCTGAATCAAGTAGTGTCGCGGCTGACCTTTCTGGAAGCCCGGCAGTATCGGCTCATGAAGGAATTGGGAATCGAACCAACAGCACTTGAAAGCCCTACCGTTGCCCAAACGGACGCCCAGGAAATCCTGCGGACTATTCCTGTTCACCGTTTGAATTAAATCCAGTAAGACCGGGCATTTCTCACCAAAAGACTTTATAAGCCCGGTTGCTCGTTATAGTCCAGTATGAAATCCGCTTCTTTGCGCACACTTCTTAGTATTGCGGCCCTCGTTGCCATTAATACCTTATCGGCATTTGTCTTTTTCCGGCTTGATCTGACGCAGGAAAAACGATACACCTTATCTGATGCGACCCAAACCCTGCTGGCCAATCTGCCCGACGACGTTCATGTAGACGTTTACCTGACCGGCGATCTTCCCCCAGCCTTCAAACGGCTCGAAAATGCGGTTCGCGAAACGCTCGACGAATTTCAGGCTGAAGCCGCAAAAAAGATCACTTATCGATTCATCGACCCAGACGATCTTACCAGCGTCGAAGAAAAGAATAAACTGATTGACAAGCTCCAGCAACGGGGCTTGTTACCAACCAATCTGGTGGCTAATGAAGGGGGCAAGCGTACCGAAAAACTGGTATTTCCGGGCGTCGTTGTCTCCTATAAAGGAAAAGAGGCCGGAGTACTGTTGCTGAAAGGAAACAAAACGGCCTCTAAAGAAGAGCAGTTGAATCAGTCGTATGAAGGTGTTGAGTTTCAGCTGGCTACCGCGATTCGAAAACTAACCCAGACCGAAGGCAACCGGCGAAGCGTTGGGTTACTTTACGGACATACGCAGGTTCCGCCCTCACGTTTCGCTGATTTGCTGGCTTCTGTGCAGGAAAACTACGACCTGTTTTTCATTGATATGACTAAACCAGGACCCATTGCCAACCTGGATGCGGTGCTGGTTCCGAAACCCGATCGCCCTTTTTCGGAAGACGAAATCTTTAAACTCGATCAGTTTGTCGTGAAAGGTGGGCGGGCTTTGTTTTTCGTGGATGGACAACGCGTAGACAGCGTAAACAACGAAGGCACTTATGCTCAGCCGATTAACCTTGGCCTCGATGATCTGTTTTTCCGGTGGGGGGTTCGCATTAACCGCGATGTGGTGAAAGATTTTTACTGTGCTCCCATTCCGCTCAACGTAGGCAATATTGGCGACAAGCCTAATGTTCAGCTGGTTCCCTGGCGGTTCTATCCGCTGCTCAACAATTTTGGCACGAGCGGAAACCCGATCGTACGCAATCTCGATGCTGTGCTCGGTCGATTTATCAGCACACTCGACACCGTGCAATCGGCAGGCATCCAAAAAACTCCACTTCTGCTTACATCCCAGTACACTAAAATTCTGAAAGCACCTGCCCTAATCTCATACAACGAAGCTCGGCAACAGCCCGATCCAAAGACCTATAACGACGGTGTTCAGATCATTGGCTGTCTGCTCGAAGGAAAATTCCAATCGTTGTTTACAAACCGGATTCTACCGGGCGATGCGCGTTCCAATGGTTTCCAGGCGGTCGGTGTACCCTCTCGGGTGCTGGTCTGCTCCGATGGCGACATGATTGTCAACGATGTTGATTTTAAGCGAAATGCGCCTTATCCGCTGGGTTTCGACAGGTTCACCCGCAACACGTTTGCCAATAAAGATTTTGCCCTTAACGCGATTGATTACCTGGTTGATCCGAATGGTGTTATTGCCGCCCGTGCACACACCGTCATGCTCCGTCCGTTAGACAAAATTCGCGTTAATGCCAACCGCACTGGCTGGCAGGTCCTTAATTTACTCGGTCCATTGGCATTAGTTGGATTGGTTGGCGCAGTCTGGCAAGTAGCGCGGAAGAGAAAGTATGGACGTTGACCGAAGCCGGGGAATCAACCGTTTTGGCATTAGTACCCGCAATTTCACCTGATAATCAACCTAGGCAGATGAAAACTCAAGATCAATCAACAACGGATCAAACACCTCATCAGCGAACCGTATCGATTATAGAACGGCTCATTGCTGATAAGCGGCAGGCGTAAAAGGACATCTCATACCGACCCAACAATTCAGGCAGCTGTTGCTGAATTAAAGCGTAGACGTGACGAACGTGGAGCAGCAGCCAGCTAACTATGATTTTCAGTTTGTTGGTGATTAGCGAAATACCATGCGAATCCGCATCTGAGGGAAATCAGTCTCGCTTTTATTGATCTGGTGGCAGATTACAATGCCGGAAAGTAGGCTTTTTCTTACATAAGGCCTATTCTACAGCGAATCTTACAAGCCATTGTGCTACTGTTGCACCGCTTAGATTAAAGACCAGATTCGGGAATAAGCCCAAAATTAACGCCATCAGGCCCAGTGGAATAAGCAGAAGTTTTTCGCGTGCAGTCAGGTCGGTCAACACAGTTGACGTACCTTGCTGGCTCTCAAAGGGACGCACCCAGGTCTGACCAAAGTACATACGCTGGAGTGTCCAGAGAAAATACGCAGCGGCCAGTAAAATACCAGTAGTCGCAACAGCGGTAAGCCAGCCAGGTAACCACTCAGACTGGAAGCTGCCCATCAGCGTAAACAGCTCACCAACAAACCCCGAAAATCCCGGCAAACCCAGCGATCCGAAAAAAGCCACAGCCGTCAGGGTCGTGTACTGCGGCATCGGCTGCATCAGCCCCCGGTACGAATCGATCCGGCGATCGTGGGTGCGGTCATATAGAACGCCTGCGATCAGGAAGAGCATAGCCGATAAAATTCCGTGGCTTACCATCTGGTAAATAGCGCCGTTAATGCCTTCCGCCGTTAACGAGGCCACACCCAGCAAGACAAATCCCATGTGCGACACCGATGAATAAGCAATCAGCTTCTTGACATCGGTCTGTGCCAGCGCATTTAATCCACCATAGACAATTGATAGGGTGCCCAACATGGCAAGTGTCTGCGCATATTCGGCCGCCCCATCGGGAAAGAAGTTCCAGGCAATACGCAGGAAACCATAACCGCCTATTTTAAGCAAAACCCCCGCCAGTACAACCGATACGGGCGTGGGAGCTTCTACGTGGGCATCCGGTAACCACGTATGTAGCGGAACGATAGGCAATTTGATCGCAAAACCGATAAATACCGCCCAAAATGCCAGCATTCGGCCCGGAATTCCCATCACGATTGGTTCAGAAGCCGGATTTAGAAAAGCGTCTGGTAGATAATTGCCTCCATCGGCCAGAAAACGCATATCGAACGTATGGACGATCTGGCCCGGATTCAATTGTCCATTCTGGAGATAGGTCTGAATCATCCGGATGGTATCATCGGTCACGGTCAATGAATCAGGAATCAGCCCGGCGGCAACTGCCGTACTGACAGGGTCCATAACCGACAGATATAGGCCGATCATGACCAGTAAGATCAACAATGACCCGAGCAGTGTATAGAGGAAAAACTTGATGGATGCATACTCCCGGCGCGGTCCGCCCCACAGGCCAATGAGAAAATACATCGGCAGGAGCATAAATTCGAAAAACAGGAAAAACAGGAAGAAATCAAGCGCCACAAAACAGCCCATGATGGTGCCGGTCAGTAACAGATAGAGCGAATAATAGGCTCTCAGGCGGTTCGTCATGTTCCAGGATGACACCACACCAATAACCATAACCACTGCCGACAGAATAACCAATGGCAGGCTAAAGCCGTCGACACCAACCAAATAGTCGATGGATGCAATACCTAAGTTGCCAAGCGGCAAGGTAATCCAGTCCGCTTTTTCCAGTAATTGATAGCCCCCTATCGTTGTGTCGAAAAGCGAATAAGCAACGCCCGCCAGCACCAGATTAGCCAGTGTAACGATCAGGGCAATTAACCGAAATTGCGTTCGTTGACTCGCGGGCAGCAATGCAACCAGTAAAGACCCAACCAACGGCAGAAAAATAAGTAACGAAAGAACCATACGTAGCGCGGATTCGAATCCGCAGTCATTGACCTAAATCGCGGGCTTCAACCCGTGTTACAAAATCCACCAAAGCAACACCAGCAGGCCCACTACAGCTGCCGTAATGTACGACTGCACACGCCCATTCTGAACGGAGCGGGTTAACCGTCCGGCCTGACCGGCCAACCAGGCAGCACTGTTCACAATGCCGTCGACACCAAAACGATCAACGACATGCGTAATCTGCGCCAGAACCACCGTTGTCACACCTGCACCGTTCACGACTCCATCGACCACACGCTGATCGGTACGGTTGAGAAGCAGCGCCAGTTTGTGTATCGGCCTAATAATGAAGTATTGGTAAACCGTATCTAAAAAACCATACTTAAGCGAAAGACGCACATAGCTTCGGGTATAACTGGGTTCACGCATCTGAAAGCCAAACCAGCCGCCCGCCAGTACAAGACTAATGGAAACCGGAGCCAGCCACCAGCTGGCCGCTTCTTCTGCTACGGGCACTAACCGGAAAAACCAGCTCGAATGCCCCGATAACGGATTTAGGGCAAACCAGAACCATACAGACAACACGGCTAAAATTACGACTGGTCCCCGCATGAGCCAGTCTGGTTCATGAACGTGCGTTATTGGCTCGGACCGGTTCTGGTATTCGCCGAAAAAAATCAGCCGCCACTGACGAGCCATGTATAAAGCGGTCAAACCAGAAGTTCCTACCAAAAGTACCGGCACCAGATAAGCCAGTTTATTGGTCTGTACATTGGCCCAGCCAAAAGCACCGCCCAGAATAGCCTCTTTCGATAAAAATCCGGCAAAGAAAGGCAATCCAGCCAGGGCTGCCGCACAAACCGTGTAGGCAATGAATGTTGTTGGAATCGCCTTCCGCAAGCCGCCCATCAGACGCATATCCTGCGTGTTGACTGCGTGAATCACAGCGCCAGCGCTCAAGAATAAACCGGCTTTAAAAAATGCATGAGTCAGCAAATGGAACATGGCTCCACCAACATTGCCGGTACCCATACCAGCCACCATCAGACCCAGTTGTGAGACCGTTGAAAAGGCCAGCACTTTTTTGATGTCGGTTTGAAAAACAGCCGAATAGCCACCCCAAATGGTTGTTGTGGTGCCAATGACCGCAATGAAAACCAGCGCATCCGGTGACAGCAGTGGATGAATTCGGGCCAGCAGAAAAATACCAGCCGCCACCATCGTAGCGGCATGCAACAAGGCCGATACGGGTGTTGGCCCTTCCATGGCATCGGGCAACCAGGTCAACAGCGGAAATTGTGCCGATTTTCCAACACAACCCATAAACAGGCATAAACCGATAGCTGTTGGCGGAATGGCCTGTATGCCACTGGCCAATAAAGCATTAAATTCAAGTGTATCGAAATAATAGTACGTCAGGAAAATACCGAGCAAAAAACCGATGTCGCCCACACGGTTCATCAAAAAAGCCTTTTTAGCTGCTTTCGATGCGGCAGGGCGTTCGGCATAAAAGCCAATCAGCAGGTAAGACGCCAGACCAACCAGTTCCCAGAAGGCATACATTACCAGCAGATTACCAGCCAGGACGATTCCCAGCATGGCCCCGATAAATAATTGCAGGTAAGCGAAATAGCGGGATAGCTTCGGTTCATCATGCAGGTAGGAGAGCGAATATACCTGCACCAGTAAAGCCACAAAATGGACTACTACGAGCATAAGCCCACTGAGCACATCCAGCCGGAAACTAACGCCAAACGATACACCCGACACCGTTGCCCAGTCGGTCTGGATCGTAACCGCTTGTTCGGGCATTGTTGCCGCCAGGAACACCGACACTAGCAGGCCAATTCCTGTCGACAGAATTGCCAGCTTACCCGAAACCAGTCGGCTTAGGCCCGTCAACGCCAGAAATCCGGCGAAGGGGAGCCCCAGTAAGGCAATCATCAGCAGGGAACTTAGTTGGGGAGTGTCGTCAGGCATTCGTTATTGGTCAGAATTGGCCGCAAATATCCCCATTATCCCGTGGGGAAGCAAATTACTATCCATGTAAACCATATTAGCTTTTTAGGCATATTTGTAAAAAAAAACCCATCCCTACCTTATTATGACTACTGCCCAAACCATTAATCTCCCCTGGGTTGAATCGCCTTTTTTCAACAGGGAATTACAACAAGTCAATCTCGACCCCGTACTTGCCGAACAGATTCGCCGATATGCCGAAGACGGGTATCTGATTTTTGATCCGGAGATTGATGAATCAGTGCTTGATGAGGCCCGCCGGGAAGTTGAACCGCTCTACGGTAACGAACTTCGGAAACAGGACGCCTGGAAGACCGTTTCGGCCGTTCGAACCATTGCCACGGCACCTAAAATTATGGAAATGCTCCGGGTACTCTATCGTCGCGAGCCAATTCCATTCCAGACCCTCAATTTTCCGGTTGGCACTCAGCAGCGCACGCACTCCGATTCGATTCACTTCAATTCCATTCCCCAGCGCTTTATGTGTGGTGTCTGGGTTGCGCTGGAAGATGTTCGTGCTGATAATGGACCGCTTCATTATTACCCTGGCAGTCATAAATTACCCTTCTACGACTTGATTGATATGGGCCTGAAAGGCTCGGAAGCGCAAACGGTAGAGGAGATTTATGGCGGTACATACAAAAAATACGAAGAAAGGCTGGACGAAATCATTCAGGCGCATGGCCTGAAAAAAGAGACGCTGAATATGCCCAAAGGTAAGGCGATCATCTGGTCGGCCAATCTATTACACGGGGGCGAGAAAATCCTCACACCCGGCTCATCCCGCCATAGTCAGGTAACCCATTATTTCTTCGAAAACTGCGTTTATTACACCCCTTTACGCTCCGACGCTACGATTGACAAACTCTACATTCGCAAGATTACCAATATCGCAACCGGTCAGACTATTGATAATAAATACTTCGACCAGACTTTAGCCTATGATAATGAAGGGTATCCCAAACGCTTTACTATTCCTTTATCGATTCGGCGAATGGGGCGATTCGTACCTTCTTTTCTGATCAAAATGCTCAAGCGCTGAGGCTAAACCCGCATCGGTTATCAGGCCGTTTTCAACCAACCCGTTACACTTAGCCGCTCGCGACCGGCAGGCCGGACCTCGTGTTCGAGCCGACCACTTTCAAAACAGACCAGCCGCCCGCCAATGGGCTGAATGGTTAGTTCGTGCTCGGTAGAGCCATCTGATTCAGGGAGAAATAAAGCCAGCTGCCCACCGTCTGTTTCCTGCCAGTCGGTATTCAGGTAGCAGATTACAGAGAGTCGTCGGCGCGAATCGCTCCGGAACTGGTCAAGGTGACGCTTATAGAAAGTGCCGGGAGGATAGAGTGCATAATGGAATTCGTAATCGCGCAGGCCAAGGTAGCAGGTCCGATTTACATACTCCACAAACTCGCCGATACGCTGGAGAAACATGGTTTCTTCCGGTGTAGCCGAAGCTTCTTCGAGCCACAGAATCTCATCGCCCCGGATCGTGTTTTCAACTGTTCTCTGTTGATTTCCAATTCCAGCCGCTCTGAATTGGCCAGCTTCCCTGCGCTCATGAAGTCGTTTCGCCAGGGCTGATACTTCGTTAGCCGTCAAAAAATTATCGACAATGCCGTAACCTTCAGCCAGAATACCATCGATAATCGGTTCAAATAGAGAATTCATGTATAGCGCTATTGGATCGTTGACTATGGGCGTTCGCTTGTTCGTCCAATAGTTCTTTCCCAACGTCCTAGTTCTTCATTTCATTCAACTCATCGAGCTGAGCCGTGCGAAAATGCCGATAAACCTGCAACACGATTGCCAGTGCCACCGCCGATTCGGCAGCCGCCACTACCATGACAAACAGGCTCAGCATCTGCCCCTGCAATCGGTCGGGGTCGTACTGACTGAAGGCAACCAGATTGATATTGACGGCATTAAGCATCAGTTCGATACCCATCAGCACGACGATAGCGTGTCGTTTGAGCAACACAACGGCGAGTCCGATGGCAAACAAAGCGGCTCCGACAATCAGAAACAAATGGCTATCGACGGGTTCCAAATCAGCTAATCAGTTAGTAGATAATTGGGTAAATAAAGGAATTGGGTAAATGGTTCCTGATTTTTGGCCCATTTACCCAACCCTATCTTTACCAGTTTAACTCGTTTCGTGGTTACCCGCTACACATCACACAGCAGAACGGCCTCTTTCAGGCTCGTTAGCGGATCGCGTTTCGGAATAAACTCCTGGGCTACATAGCCCTTGAACCCTGTATCCACGATGGCCTTCATAATTGCCGGATAGTAAAGCTCCTGCGTTTCATCGATCTCATTTCGGCCAGGATTGCCGCCCGTGTGATAATGACCAATGTATTTACTATGCTCACGGATGGTACGAATGATGTCGCCCTCCATGATCTGCATATGGTAAATATCGTACAGCAACTTGAAATTATCGGAACCGACGCGTTTACACAGATCTACGCCCCAGGCGGTATGATCACACATGTAATCTTTATGATCGACTTTACTGTTGAGCAGTTCCATGATCATGGTAATACCATGTTTCTCAGCACTTGGCATCAGGCGTTTCAGGCCCACCGCGCAGTTCTCGAGGCCCTGTTCGTTGCTCATGCCCCGGCGATTTCCTGAAAAACAAATCACAGTGTTTAATCCTGCTTCTTTAAGCTTGGGAAAAATAGCCTCATAACTGGCTACCAGCTCGTCGTGGAATTTAGGATCGTTAAATCCATCAGGAATACCCTTTCCTGCTCCCTGCGGCAACGCCGATGTCAGGCCGTGTTTTTTCAATACGGGCCATTCATTAGGTCCGGTCAGGTCGATGGATGTGATCCCCATCTCTTTAGCCGCTTTGCAAAGATCATCCAGCGGGATTTTGCTATAACACCACCGGCAAACCGAGTGGTTAATACGGCCCTTCAGCATGGGAGCCGCAGCGTCGGATTGAGTCATAGAAGTAGCTAAAGAATCGGTCAACGACAGCGCCAGTGCGCTACCAGTCAGGGTTTTCAAGGCCGTTCGGCGGGTGGTCATAGTGGTTTAGGATTTAGTTGCAGAAACGCAAGGTATTGCATTTCTGCAATAATTATAATTCGCGAATCCGGATGTTGCGGTACCAAACCTTGTTGCCGTGGTCCTGTAAGGCAATGTGGCCGGTAGAATATTTACCAAAGCCCGGCCATCCTTTAAACTTGCTTTCCGATACCATTTTGTCCCATTCCGGGCCGCTGGTGGGGTATTCGGCTGTTTTTTTACCGTTTAGATATTGTTCGGCTTTCCCGTTATGAATAACCAGTCGGGCTTTGTTCCACTCGCCAGCAGGTTTGGCAGCACCAGGCGTAACTGGTTTCTGGAGGTCATAAAGCGACCCCGCCGTCCGGTTGCCGTCGCGCCCTTGTTTGGCATCTGGATGACGTTCGTTATCCAGAACCTGCATTTCAGGACCAGTCTGGTAGGTAGCCTTAAACTGAGGATCTTCATGAACGTGGAAAATAATGCCACTGTTGCCGCCTTCGGCAATTTTCCACTCTATTTCCAGTTCAAAATCGCCGTATTCTTTGTCCGTTACAAGATCTCCGGCACCTCCTGCTTTCAGGTGAATAGCACCATCGTCAATACCCCACTTGTCGGAAACAGGCTGACCTGATTTAAGGTATGTATGCCATCCTTTAAGATCCTTGCCATCAAAAAGCGTCTCCCACTTCCCCTTTCCCGGAAGATTTTCGGCCTGTATGTTAAAGGTTAGCGCGAGGGCCAGCAGGCCCGCAGATAAGCGCAGGTAGTTCATGATAAATGAATTGGTTGAATTTTACTGAAACAAACTATTAACGAAAAAACAACGACAATCTGTCGTGACATACCACTGTATACCAAAAGGCATTGGCCGTAAAAAAATACCTCAATCGTTACCAACAATCTCCTTCAGAAATGCCCGAAACTTATCGGCGAACTCTGGCCGTTTAAGCGCAAACTCAACGGTTGTTTTCAGAAAATCAAGCTTGTTGCCAATGTCGTGGCGTTTTCCTTCGATCCGATGCGCATAGAGATTCTCGCGTTTAAGCAACAATAGAAGCGCATCGGTCAGTTGAATTTCGTTATTTTTTCCAACTGGTGTCTGCTCCAGCATGGTAAAAATCTCCGGTGTCAGTACATAACGGCCGGCAATGGCCAGGTTCGATGGCGCTTCATTAATAGCTGGTTTTTCTACGAGCGTTGTCAGTTCCAGAATCCTGTTATTCAACGGTTTGCCGCCAACAATTCCATAGCGATTAACCTTATCGTGGGGCACTTCTTCAACGGCAATTACCGATCCGCCATATTGCGCATACGTATCGATCAATTGCTGCGTAACCGGAATCACCGAGTCCATGATGGTGTCGCCCAGGAGAACAGCAAAGGGTTCGTTACCCACATGATGCTTGGCATACCGAATGGCATCACCAAGGCCATTCAGTTCACGCTGACGAACGTAATGGAGATTGGCCATGTCCGACAACCGGCGCATCTCGTCCAGAAGCAACTGATCTTCTTTTTCTTCAAGCCGGGTTTCGAGTTCAAAGTTGCGATCGAAATGGTCTTCAATGGCGCGTTTACCTTTCCCGGTAATAATCAGAATATCTTCGATACCCGAATCGACAGCCTCCTGAACAACATACTGAATCGTAGGTCGGTCGATGATCGGCAGCATTTCTTTAGGTTGAGCCTTGGTGGCAGGTAGAAACCGGGTTCCAAGTCCGGCAGCGGGGATAACGGCTTTCTTTATCATTTTTGAATGAGTGAATGAGCCAATGAGTGATTGAGTGAACAGCTGACGCATATATTTTCACTCAATCACTCATTGGCTCATTCACAATTAAACTACATAAGGCTTTATAACGCGGGCATTCACTTTTCTGAGTTCGATAAAGAGCCGGTTGAGCATGGCATCGTCGCGGTAGAGGCCAATAATTGAACCACCCGAACCGGTAAAAGACGCTGAAGCTCCGCAGGCACGTGCCGTTTCGATCAGGCTCCGGTTGCTGTCGCTGATCGTATAAATCTGAGCGCGCAGGTCGAAGTTACGGTTGACCAGCTCGTTTAATGATTTGATATCCTGCCCAAGTAAGGCTTCCCGGCCCTGGCGGGCAACATCGGCAATCGAGCTCATCGTTTCGACGACAAGAGGCTCTCCTTTCAACCAACGCGACCGCACATCGTTATGGACCCGTCCCGATTGTTTACCGAGATCGGTATTGTAGGCGATGTACAGCTTAGGCAGTTGGTGTGGATCGATCGGTTCGTATTGACCGTGGCCCTGGCGCTCCATCGTTTCCCGGTCAAAATCCATGTAAACACAACCCTCATAACACTGAATAACACGATCCTGCAAGCCAGCCGTGATGCCCAGTTCGTCGGCCTCAGTTGCTAGTACCAGATTAGGCAGAATCGGCAACGGAATCTCGACATTATAGAACTGCATCAACGCCCGAAACGTAGCGACGATAATCGCGCTGGAGCCAGAAAGCCCAACCTGTCGTGGAATAGATGTGCTGTAGCGAATCGAAAAATTCTGATTCGGCAACCGGATCTGTTCGCTTTCGCAATATTCAGCGAATTTTTTGATGGCTGCTTTCAACAGAGGAACACCGCCATGATAGCCGAGCGTACTAACGGCATCGCGCAGGTGATGAAGGCTCCGGAAAACGTTTGTATCCTGCGGTTGCGCTTCAATAGTCAGCTCCGGCGATGGATAAAGCGTTACGGACGCACCGAAGTTGCGAACGGTAATGGCAATGGTTTTGCCAAAAAAGCCATCAGACGGGTTGCCAAGCAGGCCCGCCCGGGCATAGGCACGGGTTTCGATAAGCAAGACTGTGGGGCGGGCAATTTACCCGGCGACTTTTTAATTGAAAAGCAAGTTTACAAAAGAATTCTGTTCATAACGGCGATATAACCATTTACCCCATCAATAAAAAGAGCGATCGGTCAATAACCGATCGCTCCCTTGGTTGAATCACTGTACTATCAGACTTATTGTGAATTCGACTTGTCTTTGCCATCATAGCCGACATTGTGCGGATCATAGCCCTCATTGGGGTTATCGCCTTCTTCGAGGTATGTGGCATCTGCCCGGTGAAATAGTGCATCATCCGACGGATTTTCGGCTACCTGGCTTAGTTTGTCAGCCGCTTCGTCGCTTATCATTTTACTTTCGGGCTTCTTCGGATCGTTAATCAGTTCAGGCTCTATGTCCCACTCTTCCGTGGTTCCGTATTTATCGCCTTTCGGTTCACCCACACGGCCTACACCGAGATTAGCCTCGCGCGTATCGTGGGTAATTTCCATATTTTCGGTATCCATGTCCATACCCGACGTTGAGTCTTTGTAGGCATTTGTACCGACGCCTTCCGATTCGCGACCATAATCAGAGTCACCATGCTGGTTAGGGTCATGCGAATAGAACTCGGGATCAACTTTATCGGGATCGAATGGTGATGTCGTTGCCATAACGTTACGTGTTTTTTCAACATATAACCCGAAATGGCATTAGGTTGTTTAGTCAGGCGAAACAGGCAGCCGCAAAGGCTACAGCTATTGGTTTGTTTTAAACCCGGCTATCGACTGGCTTTTTAGAGTCAATAGTTCGGCCATTAATTGGTCGTTTGTCTGCTGCAGTAACGCCATGCGTTCATTAAGCTGAAAAAGTAAAAACTCCACGTTTCTCAATCGCTCTTCGGTTGTAATGGCAGCCGATGGTGAATTAAGGGCTTTAAACATCATGCCTTCTCCCCTCAATAGCCAGTCGCCATTAACCTGAGGGTAGGCTACCAGAATTTTTTCGAGCGTATCGAAGCGTGGTTTCAGGCGGCCATGCAAAATATGATAAACTTTTTCGCCCCGATGCTCGCCCAACTGCCGGGCAAATTCAAGTACACTGATATCAAGCGTATCGATCAGCTGCTGCAAACGAAGATGGATAGTCATAGAAAAGGGTAGATTTTACACAAATCCATGTAAAAATTCAACCAAAGGCAACGCCTATGAATTAGTGGAGCAAACACGCAGAAAACAGGCCAAGACAAGCTCATTTCCGACACGAATACCGTTTAAAAATACTTACAGAATGGGTTTGCTTTTTACGCAAAACTGTGTAATTTTAAACCAGTAAACACCTCCTTTAAAAAGGCAAAAGGGACCGCAAAATGGGCCCCCTGCTTGAACAGTAAACAACAAATACTAATGAACACACAAAACAAAAGCCAAATCGAGACAAATCAAAGCGGTAACGCCCTGAAACCGTATCAAAAGATTCATGAACTCACAAATGAGGTCATAAATAAGTATAAATATCTGGAGGGACACCCGCGTCAGTATCGATTTGATGCCAAAGAGGGTGTGTTTAACATCAACGGCACCGAGAAGTTAGGACGCACATTGACCTTTCAGCCGATCGCCTGGCGGATCTTTACCGACAACATTCTGAACATGGGTACCAAAAACTGGGCGGAAATCTTTTTTATCGACGATAAAAACTGTGTTTCGGCGGTCCTTTTTCACGGATACTCGGTCGACAATATTTTTCGGCTCATCGAACCACTCTATTACGACGACCTGACGCTGGCCGATGTGGTCATTACGGCTGTTGCCGAAAAGAAGGAGAACGCTAAAATTCAACCTAAAGGCGTCTATTACATTGCCACGTTCTCCTATAAAATGGGTGATGTCGAGAAAACCAGCGAATTGAAACAGTTCGCGGCTGACGTCAAAATCTTCCGGCAGGAAACCCTGACCGATATTGCCAACATCAAGACGGCAATGAACTACTATAACCCATTCGCTAATCTAACCGAAGAAGCTGACGAAGCCGACCTTCGGCTACTGCCAGTTGGACAAGTCTAGTACGCCTTTGCAAGAGGTGATTGAGTGATTTATGGTAAATCGTGCCTCAGCATTTGCCATAAATCACTCAATCACCTCATTTACAGTATCCAATCAACCATTCTGAATGATTTCTCAACAGCTAATCACCATACCACAGCCGCTCCTTAGCCCCGGCGACGATTATCGCGCTCTGATGCGCGTATCGAATTCCGATTTGACTCGACTCAAAGAAGAGCATCTGGGCTATTGGTCGGTTCCGTCGGCGCGGTTTATCCCCGAAAAGACGAAAGTGTTTGGACGTGCCTTTCACCAGCACCTGCTGGAACCCGAAACGGTCGGCACAGTACTGGAGCAATTTCTACCCGATATGGTCGACCATGATACGCTGGGGCCAGCGCAAACGGAGCAGCTAAATACCCTGATGCGTACCATTAAACAGGATACGTTCTGTCGGCGTTACCTGCGGCAATCGGAGCGGGAACGGGTGGTACTTTTTACGGAACCTACAACCGGTGTTGCCTGCAAAGCAAGGCTGGATATGGTTTATACAAGTCCAAAACGCCGGAATGCGCTGGTTATCGATATAAAAACAACATCGGCGCGCACGCAATCGCAGTTTCTGGAATCGTGCTATACCTACGATTATGACCGACAGGCGGCTTTTTATATCGACAGCCTCCGCTATGCCGACGCTCGTCATAGCGAATTGGCCGAATGGGCCTCGACCCGTCAATTTCGGTTTGTGTTCATAGGGGTGATGAAGCAACGCCCTCACCGGCTTTTTGCCGTCGATGCCACGTCGATACCTGGCTTTATGGACTACGGCCGAAAAAAATACCGCTTTTGGCTGCGCAAATGGCGCGAAGAACAATCTGTTGCAACTACTAGCCAGTTGTCGACCGGCAACGGATCTCCGGCACAGATGCTTTTAAAAACGGCCTGAGACACATACAGGCAACTACACATTAAAAACTTAACGGATATGAACGCTTCCATTATCACCCTAACGCCCACTCCCCTCAACTTCGACTGGGGGACTGACGGATTAGTGCTGTGGATTGAAGAACTGGACGGTGTTGATAGTCTGGCCGGACAGATGAATGAGGTTATGGACCGGATCGCGTTCGCGATTGAGCTGCAAACGGGTTGGGATCATCGCACCGATGGCAGTACGTTGCATCCACTATACGGTTACCGACTCCTGCTACGCGATGCGTCGGGCTGCTGGAACGCCGTCCGAACCGATGAAACGGGTCATTTTGCCGAACTGATTCCGCTCGAAGAAATGGACTATGAGATTGCATATGAGAAAGTTATGTGGCTGGACTAGCCTTTACACGACGTTCAGATTGCAGAAATCATCCCCATTAATAACCGCCAGCTTCCTCAAAAGCTGGCGGGTTCTTTTTTTTAGTACATTGAGTCAACCGAGTTTAATCAAGACAATCAAAACCGAATGAGTTCAAGCCAGGTTTCGGGCAACCGGGATGTGTAGCTGATCCGGCCATGTATAATAGTTTTTGTGCCCACGCAACGTTCTCAACGGCATTTGCATCTTTACCAAAACACAACTCCGGAAATCACATCATGAAAACATTCGTAACCTCTCTCCTGCTCACAGTCGTCGCACTAGCCCCCGCGCTAGCCCAAACGACCGTTGATGCTAAAGACATAATTGCCAAAATCAACCGTAAGGAAACCGTTTCGTACCAGAACGCAACCATAACCGGCGATCTTGATCTGACTAACTTAGCTAATCGGAAGGAAGTAAGGGAAGGTAGTTGGAAAGGCGATTCTCGGGAGTTTTTGAGTACCGTCGAATCGCCGATCTCATTCAAAAACTGCACATTTAAAGGCAAATTTCTTGCTTATCACACCGATGAGACGGAAGAAAGACGGCTCATCAATCGAAACAATACAGTCTATAATGCCGATTTTAACGAAGCCGTAACCATCGAGAATTGTACTTTCGACGACGATGCCACGTTCAAATACTCCCATTTCCAGCAGCGGGCTATTTTTACGGGCAATACCTTCCGCGAAATTGCGCTGTTCAAATACGCCAAATTCAACAATGCCGCCGACTTCAGCGGATCGACCTTCAGAGGATATGCTGACTTCAAGTACACGAAGTTTGACGAGTCTTCGGCATTCCAAAAAGTCGTTTTTGAACGAAATGCTGATTTCAAATACACAAAATTTGACGAAAGCGTTGATTTTCGGCAGGCTCGCTTCACCAGCTCCGCTGATTTTAAATATACCCATCTGCCACGTGGGACGAACTTCGATGACGCCCGTTTCGAAGGATCAACCGACTTTAAATACACTACACTGGACGGTCGGAAATTTTCACCGAATGGCCGGTAGTCGATAATTGTCAAGTGAAGAGAATTGGGTAATCAGGGGATCTATTGCGACTGGCTGGAAAGGTTTAAAACCTCAATTGTCCAATCATTCGGATGGCCTTGATTACCTAATTGCCTTTTCATATCAACTAACAATCAGCCAGATTGCTTGTTTATCAAAACGTTATATCAACTACGCAACGTTTTGAAACGCACTACAAAGATCCTGTTAGCACTTGTTGTCCTGCTGATCATCGCCCGCTTACTGCTGCCTTATTTTGTATTGCGGTATGTCAATAAAACACTAGCCGACATGGGCGGGTATACCGGTCACGTCGAAGATATTGATATTCAGCTGATTCGGGGCGCTTACCAGATCGATGATCTGAGGGTTCGCAAGATCAACGGCAACATCAAAGAACCCTTTGTTTTTATTCCGAAAACCGATTTATCCGTTGAATGGAAATCACTGTTTCGAGGTAGGCTGGTAAGCGAAGTCGAGTGTTATAATCCAGAACTTAACTTTGCCTTCAGTGACAATGAAGCGAGCAATCAGACCGGAGCCGAGGTCGACTGGACAGCTTTCCTGAAAAAATTACTGCCGATCAGCATAAACCGATTCGCGGTTATCGACGGCACGATTAATCTGACAAGTTTAATTACCCAGCCTCGCGCTGATTTATCCCTCAAAAAATTTCAGGGTGAAATCCGAAACATTCGCAATGTGGAGGATAAAGACAAAAAACTACCCTCTCCGGTAGTGGCTTCGGGCGATGTACCGGGCTATGGTGGCTCCATGGCCTTCAGCGCTAACATGAACCTGTTGAAAGTTGTCCCGGATTTTGATTACAACCTTCGTTTTAGCGATTTACAGCTGGTAAAAATCAATCCACTAGCCCGCGAATATGCCAACCTCGACTTTGAACAGGGAACGATGAGCGTTTACAGCGAAATGGCCATGCTCGACAGCAAGCTGAATGGTTACCTGAAGCCGCTGACAAAAGGCATGAAAATTTTCAAGATCAATGAACACGAAGGTCGCTCGGTTGGAAAATTCTTCACCGAACTGGTCGCACAGGCCGGAACCGCTGTGCTTAAGAATCAGAAGCACGATCAGGTGGCAACACGAATTCCACTCAACGGTACGGTTGAAGAAATTAAGACCGCCATTTGGCCTACTATCTTCGGTGTGCTACGGAACGCTTATATTGAAGCCTTCAAGGGTGAATTCGATAATACTATTACCCTGCAGGATGCCGTCAAGGACTTCAAAGACGATTACAAAGCGAAGCGGGCCGAACGCAAAGCTGAAAAAAAAGAGAAACGAGAAGAGCGCAAGGCTGAACGCAAGGCAAAGCGGGAGGCACGCAAACGTGAAAAAGCCCGCTAACGGATTTATTGCCAGGTACCGCCTTTACTAAACACCATTCCTATAACCAGTACGCCCAGCCAGCACAGGTACGATCCCGCTAAAACAGCAAAGCCGAACCCAACTTTTCCCTGAACCATAGTCAGCCAATAAGCCCAGGCCAGCAGCGCCAGTATACCAGTACAGCCTGCCAGAAAAATCAAACTGTCACCTCTCCTGTAGGCAGGCCCTGGTGGAAATAGTATTGAGTAAAACGTCATAATAAAATAAAATACCCCAATCAACCCATTTATAGCCAGGGCGGCACTGAAAATAAATTTTAGCAGAAGATTCATAGTACTGATAATGAATTTATAGAAACCCAACAAGCTACTTTAACCAGTTAACAAGGAGTGTTCCTACGGTGTATGCCGATGCCAGGCTCCATTTGTGTACACATAGGTTACGGAGTTGAAGAAAGACAGTGAAAGGCCTGCGATCATGAAAACGATGCCAAGAACACCCAGAACCAGCGGCACCAGCCAAATGCTCATGAAGGCATCAACTCGGGCACTATCTGGATTTTGCCGGTCATATAAGACGGATACTGACTCGCCAATCTGGTAATCGGGCGACGACGACCCAACCGATGAGCGAAATGTGATTGACTGACCGGATGGACCACTAAACTGAACAACTGGGTAATAGGCCGTAGAATAACTATCACGATCATTGAAACGATCAACAGACTGCCGTTTATCGAGACCGATCACACGGCCAGTCGCTTTATCGGTATCGCTGAGCCATTGTCTTATGTTTCTATAGCTGAAAAAGGCACCGGTCAATAAACCGATGCCAAGTAGACCGAATCCGGCGCCTAGCCTTCGGGCAAATGGGTTCATGAGTACATTTATCTGGTTTAACTACACCACAAAAAACCAGCTCATACCCCCTCTTCACCAAACATAATCGCCTGAAACGTTGCTTTTGGCGAACCAACCGTTCGCCATTGCCCGCGAATGGCTTTCCGTCGAAACGACTCATTGACAATCCCCTACGTTTCATTGACAAATTCGTGCTGTTTACACGGATAAAATTGGCCAAACAGCTTAGTCAGAACCAACTTTGCACCTCAATAACAACCGTTTACCACATCGTCCCTTTGCAGAAAGTCGTTACAATGAAATTGTATTTCTTAAATCTCCGGACCTCGTTACTAACCTGGTTAGGCTACAAAACCCAGCCTGTAAAACAAAGCGGCATGCCGTTCTGGATGGGGTTCCTTTTATACTGCCTGGCTTATCCATTACTGGCTTTTACTGTCGTGTGGGCTATCTGCCAGATTATTCAGGGCGAAACCTTATGGTTGCCCAGTGTGCTCCCGAATAGTGAGGAAACTCATGACTCAATGCAGCATTATCGAGGCTTTTTTGTCATAGCTGAAGGTTTTAATAGCCATACCAATCGTTGACACATGCCTTACAAGACCGTTTATTCAATAGCGGGTCAGCCACCAATAGACCGAGTCTTTCTGGGAATTTCTGCTGGATTGCTTATAGCCACCTTCCTCGTTTTCCTCGCGACAAACTCGCCCTCCGGACGGTACAGTTTGCTGGCATTTACCCTGCTGTTTATTCTATTTACGCTCGTCATGCCTTACTGGGACCACCATCGTCTGGTCAGTAAGTTATCGACTCCTGAATGTAAGGTGTCAGAGGGTAAAATAATGGGCTATTGGCGGAAAGACTGGTATCAAAAAGACACCCATCGCAGCTACAGCTATGAATCGTTTCGGGTAGATACGGTTCAGTTTGGTTACCACCGACTGGTTGAAATGGCCGGGTTTCACAACGCTGAGGCTCACCATTTTCCGATCCAAAACGGGTTAATCGTACGAATTTACTACGTGCCCGAACGTCAAGTAGACGACGATAGTCAGGTCAACCGAATTCTTAAACTGGATACAGTAACCAGTCAAACCATACTCCAGAGCACCTTAACTACTGTATTACAATGAATTTACCGACAATTTGCTATGTACTGACAGCCAGCTTAATCAGTTCGGCCTGTCAATCGACCGACAAACTGACCACTAACACGGCAGACAAACCCCCCCCTGCCGATACCATTCTTATCGCGGAAGCCAGGCTGAACGAAGGCACACGGTTCAATCCGACAGATCAGGCCATTACCCGCGATGATGTAAAAAGCTTTACGGATAATGAACCAGAAAAGCCCGTTTATAAAGCCGATACGCTGGCTGCTACCAACAAGGCATATGTTATCCTGTTTAGCCGGCTCTATTCGAATGAAACCATTGGATGGCTCGTCACCGTCAATCGATCAACTCAACAGCAGCTCGATAAACTGCAAGTGTATTATGACAATGCCGAAGGAATGACACAAACCGAAACCCGGTGGCTTCCGCAACAGCAACGAGCAATTGTAAAAACAGAAACGTATGACGAAGATGGTAAACCCAAAATCGCTACGCTTATCTATCAACTAACACCCGACGACAAGTTTCAACAGACATATCCCAATACCAATAAGTAGTATAACACCATTATGCTGGAAGAGCTATTTTCTCCCCAAAAAACGTTTAAAGTGGCAATCGGTAGCTATGAGGTAAAAATGAGTCACTGGGTCGATCAACCTTATCTGATTCGGGTCAGTGATGACGTTGAGCTGTTTAATCTCAATGGCGATCCCTGGTCGGCATCAGACGTAACGTGGCTCGACGACTCAACCGTCGAAATGCATTTACGCAGATACCCTGGCCATATTTTCTGTTCTGTACAATTAAACGCGTTAACCGACCAGGGATGGGCAAAAGTCCGTCGGGTTTCTTCGCAGGTTCGCTTGCCCAGATACGGAACTGGGTCCTGAACCTTTAACGTAAGCTTTATGAGTAAACAACAAGTACCATGAAAAACTACGTCCTCTTAACCATACAAAACCTTACAGGGCTTTTAGCAAAGTAGCATGACCACAAGGCCACGCTACCTGATTATTTTCTTACTGTTTCCTGCGATTCATCGTGTCTGGACGAGCACCCGATGCCGTTCGGCGTGGCGAAAACTTGGGTTTGACTTTGTGCTCCCCGGCCTGCTTCGCTTTCTTATAGCTGGGAATAGCGTTGTCTTTACTCTCCAGATTATCACTTAACGACGGCTTTGGTATTGGTTTCGAGGAACGCCGGGAGGCATCAGCCGCCGTAGACGTAGAGTTACTTTTCGTTGTCGATTTAGCCGATGTCGCCGTTTGTTTCGATGGCCTGGTGGCCGTTGAAGCGGATACGGATTTCGTCGAGCTACTTTTTGCTGCTTGTGGGGCCGTCTGGGCCAACGTTGTGGCCGTTATCAGTATGGCACCGATCATCAATTTAATCATAACGTTTTACTGGTTTATCTAAACACGACTCTGTTTCAGCTAATTTGTTTGACTGTTTTAGCCAGGGTCTGTTTGGGAATATATGCTCTGTTGCGTTAGCAGTTCACGAATTGATCGTCGGAACAAACCATGTGGTTGCTTTTCGTTACCGAATCGTATCTACACGTGTAGCTCCTCCCCGCCGGAGTGAATCGGGCCGAAGTCGGCGTGGCTTCCGGTCAGGCTTAGTGCGGTTCTTGGGTAAAGTGGTGTCCATGCCCTTTTCCAGTTCTTTCTGCTCCTGGGCACTTACCTTTTTTAGCCTTGGTTTAGGCGGATTGGCCTGCCGATTATCCTCCGTCGATGTAGTCTGTTGTAAGGTCGGCGACTGATTACTTTGCGCGTAGACGCTAGCTGTTAAGCCAGCGCATAACAGGATGGTACTAAACACGATCCGTTTCATAACATTGAGTATTTGTGTCTATACTCAACGAATGCCATACCGAGAAGGTTATTTCACAGGCGGGTTATCTATCAAGTGCTCAGGCTTGCCTTCGGAAACCGGGCCGGGCAAATACCAGCTAGCACTTACCCTCTTCATCTGTTTTTTCTCTGAGCTTAAGCCAGCAGTTGGTTTAGCTTTTTGGGATTAGGTCACGGATGGCTGCTACGCACCATCCAGCAAAGAAAGTTTTCAGGCCTGTATGGAATTTAGGACAGTATTACATCCGTTTTATAGATGTGCAATTAATAGACGGCATCGACAGCATTATATCGTTCAACTAGGTCTATGTTTCTCAAACGGTTTCGTAAATCAAGACTTACTACCGATGCGGAGTATGTTGCGGCTTACCGCGCCACGGGTGATTTATCCGTGCTTGGGGAGTTGTATGAACGACATATGGAACTGGTCTATGCCGTCTGTTATAACTATCTGCGCGACGAAGACGAAGCTAAAGATGCCGTTATGCACCTTTTTGAGCAGTTAATTACGGATCTGCGCAAACATGATGTACAACAGTTTCAGTCGTGGCTACACAGTGTTGCCAGGAACTACTGCCTGATGCAGTTACGCAAAAATCAGGCACACCCGAAAGCAGTTCAGCTAACCGGCCTAACCGCAGACAATGATATGGACGATAATCCGGTTACGGCAACTATAACGGATGAGTCGGACAACCGAACGCTTGATCTTGAAGAAGATCTCAGCCGAATGGAAGCGTGTCTTCAAACGTTACCGAGCGAACAGCGCACATGCCTGACTTTATTTTATCTTGACCAAAAAAGTTATGTGGAAGTCGCTGACCTGACGGGATATGACCTCAAGCAAGTGAAAAGTTATTTGCAAAACGGCCGACGAATGCTGAAACTTTGTATGAGCAAGTAATCTGGAACGCCTGTTTGCCTTACCAACATGAATGACCAATTGACCTTTGACGATTTGCGAGCCTATCAGGCCGGACGGCTGAATGGTCCTGCCCGGCACCGGGTCGAGCGGTTACTGCTCGAAGACCCCTTCTATGCCGATGCCCTGGCCGGTTTAGAAGCGATGCAGCAAACCGCCACACCAACAACACAACAACTAGCGAACCTACGAGATGCGCTTCAAGAGCGTATTCACGCATCGGCGACGAAAAAAAGGCTTTGGCCGCTGTGGATAGCCACAACTTCTGCTGCCATTCTGCTTATGCTGGCCGTAGCCATTTATATCATATTCGTTGTAGCCAAGCATCCGACCAGACAGAAACCGAATAACAAACCTAAAACGACACTACAAATCAGGCACATAAACTCGCAGATGGCACCTCTTCAAGCCTATTCTTATCATTGAAGATAGGCCGATGAGCGAGATCATGTTCGTCAGAAAAGAAAGAAAAAATAGTTTATCGAGTGAAAACGCTCATGAATTTTTACAGTTAATTCTCAATAAAACCCCATCTTAGGTCGGATATGTAAAACCGGAACATAAGAAGTAGTTTAATAGAGTAAAACATTTAGGAAAGTTAGGACGTTAACCCGGCATAACAACTCATTCTATAGTCTATGTTTCGCTCAATTTCGCTACGTTCACTCGCCATTCCATGCGTAGCCCTTTTAACTTGCTTATCAACTACTTACGCACAGCAACGTTTCAGCGCAGGGCCGCGCGTTGGCTTGAATTTATCCACATTGCGGGGTGATGTGGACGGCTACAAAATGACTCCTGGTCTTGTAGCAGGGGCTTTTCTGATGTACAGTTCATTAAATCACTTCGGCATCTCCGCCGACGTATTATATTCTCAGCGCGGTGGTAAATTCACGGGAGTCAACCCAGGAAACGTACCCGTTGAACTGAAACAGCAAATTAATTATCTGGAAATTCCGGTGGCATTACGCTACTTTCTGACATTGAGCGGCAATTTCCGGCCTAATATTTTCTTCGGTCCAACGCTGGCGATACCATTAAGCGCCAAACGAGTCAATCAAAAGATCGGCGGATCAACCCAGCCCGATGTAACGAACTCAGAAGCGTTCAATAATCCCGATCTTGGCTTATTTGCCGGTTTTCAGCTAAACTTCCCTGGTCTGGGTGAACGGCAACGTTTTTTGATCGATGCTCGGTACACCTATGGCCTGGCTGATGTAACAAGCCAGCCAATCTCAGGTGGCATTGGAGGCCAAAACATATACAATTCGACAATTACCTTAACCCTGGGCTATGGTTTTGGTGTTGGTCCTGAATATCGTAGTCGGTATCGGCGGTAGAGCCACCGAAAAAGCATGCCAATAAAAAAGCTTCGCTGTTCAGACAGCGAAGCTTTTTTATTGGCCTTTAGAAAATAGTTATCCGTTAGTACACTTAAAATCACTCCTTTTAATCGAAAAATAAGTACATCAAAAGGCCACTGGATACAATTTTAATCTTTTTTTAATTCGCCGAAATCCATTCAGCCTGTACGAGCGTATAGGCTTTTATTACGTACACGTCTATGAAACTTTTTTCCACAATCAACAGCCATGCTTTATAAAAAATCGCTCCGTTCTCTGATCGGTATGCTAACTCTGGGTACGCTACTGACCCTCAACGCCTGTCAGAATATGCAACCACAGCTAGAGCCGCAAAGTGGCCTCCCTGCTGCCAATGCCCGTCTGTCTGCTGATTTTATGTTTTATGTCTTAACCGACAACAATCAGTTGTTGAAACTAAATACGCAGAACCCTGGTGTCAATCTGGGTACGATCAGTATAACAGGTGTTCAAAACAACGAACGGCTGGTAGCCATTGACTTCCGGCCAGCAACGGGTCAGTTATATGGCGTCAGCAACGGTAGCAGAATTTATGCCATTAATCTGGCCAATGGCGCGGCTACAGCCCTGGGATCAGTCGCATTCTCACCCAGTATTAACGGCGATGTGGTTGGCTTTGATTTTAACCCAACAGTTGATCGAATTCGGCTTGTTACGAATAAAGGGCAGAATTTGCGCTTAAATCCGGAGACAGGAACGGTAATGATTGTTGATGGTTCCATCAATGGTGTAGCCAATGTGGCCGTTTCGGGAGTTGCCTACACCAACAACCGTTCGGGATCTACCACGACAACCTTATATGACATTGACCCCATTACCGACAAGCTGTATCGCCAGGACCCACCCAATAATGGAACGCTGGCAGAGGTCGGTTCACTGGGTATTGACATTGCCGGTACGGGTAGCTTCGACATCGCTCCCGATGGCAGTGCCATTGCAACCTTAATTAGCGGCATTACGCAAGGACTTTATCAGATTGATCTGGCAAGCGGCCGTGCCGAGCGTTTAGGCGACCTGCCAGGCTCAACCAGTATTGTTGGAGTAGCTATTCCAACGGAGCCGGTTGCCTACGCCGTCGATGGTTCCAATGCACTGCATATCTTCAATCCAATGACAGGCTCGTCCGTGACCAAAGCCATTACGGGATTACAAGGCGGTGAGACGTTGTATGGAATTGATTTCAGACCAGCCAATGGGCAGTTATTTGCGCTGGGAAGCACAAGTCGTCTCTATACCATAAACACCTCGAATGGTGCCGCTACAGTAGTAGGTTCAGGGCCATTTACGCCAGCGATTCCAAGTGCAGGAGGTGACTTCGGATTTGATTTCAACCCGACGGTTGACCGTATCCGGCTTGTCGGTTTCAATGGTCAGGATCTGCGGCTCAATCCTAATGATGGAACCGTAGTCGGTGTGGATGGCACATTGGCTTTTGCGTCAGGACAGGGCTCACCAAACGTAACAGCAGCCGCCTATACAAACAACTTCGCAGGCTCAACGGCAACAACCCTTTACGACATTGATACCCGTACAGGCAGTGCCTGGTTAGTGATGCAGACACCTCCCAACAATGGAACGTTGGTGCCAGTTGGTTCGCTTGGTGTTGAGATCGAAGGAGGTAACGGCTTCGATATCGGTGGTACCTCGAACATGGGTTATGCGCTGCTGCGTTCGGGCGGTTCGACTAAAGTCTATACGATCAACCTGTCGTCAGGGGCCGCATCATTCAACGCTAATCTCACAGGCAACCCATCGGTTCGCGGCTTCGCCGTTGGCCTGGGTTTCTAACGACATAATCCAACTATTAATTATCGGCCCAATCTGCGTGAGTAGGTTGGGCTTTTTTGTGCGCAACGTAGGCAGCTTACCAGACAGAGTGTGCGTAGAGGGCAGCTGGCTTTTTCGATACTAAAGTCGCGGAAGAATAGTCCGTCATGTACAAAAAGCTACAATAAAATAGGGTGTCAGTTTTAGGAAACTGACACCCTAACAAACAAGCCGTATGTATTTTACCGGCTCAGATACAGATTCCGTTCGGAATATATTTTCTGAAAATAATCGTCCGTCAGATCATCGATGAAGTAGATGCCTTCACCGGTCGACTTCATTTCGGGGCCAAGTTCCTTGTTCACATTCGGAAATTTGCTGAATGAGAATACCGGAATCTTGATCGCGTAGCCTTTCTTCACCGGCTTAAAGTCGAAATCCTTCACCTTTTTATCGCCCAGCATCACCTTCGTTGCATAGTTGACATAAGGTTCCTGATACGCTTTACAGATGAACGGCACCGTCCGGCTCGCGCGCGGATTGGCTTCGATGATATAAACTACTTCGTCTTTAATGGCGAACTGGATGTTGATCAGCCCAACCGTTTTGAGGGCAACGGCAATCTTTTTGGTATGCTCCTCAATTTGTCGGATCACATTCTCGCTCAGGTCAAACGTTGGTAAAACCGCGTAGGAGTCGCCCGAGTGAATACCAGCCGGTTCGATATGCTCCATGATGCCGATAATATAAACATCTTCGCCATCGCAGATTGCGTCGGCTTCAGCTTCAATCGCATTCTCCAGGAAGTGATCGAGCAGGATGTTATTGTCCGGAATATCCTTCAGAATCTTCATCACGTGCTGCTCCAGCTCGTTCTCGTTAATGACGATCTTCATATTCTGCCCACCAAGCACATAACTTGGACGAACCAGGAGCGGGAAACCAAGCTCCCGCGATAGCTCAATGGCTCCTTCCGACTCGCGAATTGTTCCGAATTTTGGATACGGAATATCGAGTTTGCGCAGCATATCGGAGAAATGGCCCCGATCTTCAGCCAGATCGAGTGCTTCCCAGCTGGTACCGATAATCTTGATACCGTAGCGAGTCAGCTTTTCGGCCATTTTGAGCGCCGTCTGGCCGCCTAGCTGCACAATGACGCCTTCGGGCTGTTCGTGCATGATAATGGCGTGAACGTGTTCCCAGAAGACAGGTTCGAAATACAGCTTATCGGCAATATCGGGGTCGGTCGAGACAGTTTCCGGATTACAGTTGATCATGATCGTCTCATAACCCGCTTCTTTAGCGGCCAACACGCCATGCACGCAGGAATAGTCGAACTCAATGCCCTGCCCAATGCGGTTTGGTCCCGAACCTAACACGACAATTTTCTTCCGATTACTCCGAACCGATTCATTACCCGGCAAATCAGAAACAGGCTCCGGCCGGTCGGTTGTGATCGGCAGCTGGTTGTTGAACGTTGAGTAGTAATAGGGCGTTTTTGCCTCGAACTCAGCCGCACAGGTATCCACGCATTTAAACACGCGCCGGATATTGTGCGTCTGGCGGTAGTCATAAATCTTGCTTTCTTTCACCTGCAACAGGTGAGCAAGCTGGCGGTCAGCATAGCCTTTCTGCTTGGCAATACGAAGCAGTTCTGGCGGCAGATCATCCAGATCGTACTGTTCAATCTCGCGCTCCAGCTCAATCAACTCTTCGATCTGGTGTAGAAACCACGGATCTATTTTGGTTAGCTGCTGAATAGTCCGGAAAGACATACCGGCTTTGAACGCATCGTAGATGTGGAACAGACGGTTCCAGCTCGGATGAGCCAGACTCTGGGTCAGCGCATCGCGGTCGGTCAGTTCACGGCCATCGGCGCCAAGACCATTCCGGCGAATTTCCAGCGATTGACAGGCTTTTTGCAGGGCTTCCTGGAAATTACGGCCAATACCCATTGTTTCACCAACCGACTTCATTTGCAGACCTAATGAACGGTCGGCACCCGGAAATTTGTCGAAATTCCAGCGCGGCACTTTCACGATCACATAATCGATAGCAGGTTCAAAAAACGCTGATGTCGTGCCCGTAATTGGGTTTATCAACTCGTCCAGGTTGTAACCAACGGCCATTTTAGCGGCAATTTTGGCAATCGGATAACCCGTTGCTTTCGACGCCAGCGCCGACGATCGGCTAACACGTGGGTTTACTTCGATAACGATGATATCGTCGGTCTGCGGATTCACCGAAAACTGAATGTTACAGCCTCCCGCAAACTGTCCGATACCGGCCATTACCCGAATGGCCAGATCACGCATTTTCTGGTAGAGGGTATCGGGCAGGGTCATGGCCGGAGCAACAGTGATGCTGTCGCCGGTATGAATACCCATTGGATCGAAGTTCTCGATGGAGCAGATGATGATAAAGTTGCCATTATTATCACGCAGCAACTCCAGCTCATACTCTTTCCAACCCATCACGCTTTGCTCAACCAGCACCTCATGAACAGGCGATGCGTGCAAACCGGCGGTGAGTGCCTTATCGAAATCTTCAGGATGATTAACAAAGCCGCCCCCCGTGCCACCGAGTGTAAACGATGGCCGGATAACGAGTGGAAATCCTATTTCCTGTGCAATTTCTTTCCCTTCCAGAAAAGACCGGGCGGTGCGTCCTTCACAAACGCCTGCACCAAGCTTCAGCATCAGTAACCGGAATTTCTCCCGGTCTTCGGTCGTCTCGATGGCGCGAATATCGACACCGATAATTTTTACATTAAACTTCTCCCAGATACCAGCCTTTTCGCAGTCGATAGCCAGGTTCAACGCCGTTTGGCCACCCATCGTCGGCAAAACAGCATCGATGGGCCGTCCCATTTCCTGATGTTTCTTCAGGATTTCAACAATGGACTTTTTCTCCAGCGGCAGCAGATAGACATGATCGGCGTTGATAGGGTCGGTCATGATGGTAGCCGGATTGGAGTTAATCAATGCAACTTCAATACCTTCTTCCCGAATAGAACGGGCCGCTTGAGAACCGGCATAATCAAATTCACAGGCCTGTCCGATAACGATAGGGCCAGAACCGATAATAAGAACCGAGCGGATTTGAGCGTTTTTGGGCATTTTTCAGCGGGACAATGAACCGCGTGGGCGGTCCCGAATGAATGATGAACGATTAACTATTGACGAACTGTGGCTAATTGACAACCAATCCGTTATGGGGTGGTCAAAAATCCTGCAAAATTAGGGGTTTCAGCGGGAATGGAAAAGGGGAATTTTAGAAATAGGCCGATTCGATATAATTATTCGATATAGGTCACTCGTATTCCGGCAACTACGAAATGGCCATGACTTAGGTTCAGCTTCAGCAGACGCTATTTTTTTGCATCAAGGTACCAATTAGCGCAACGAAATTGGCAGGTCAGTAAATAATAATAATTGGAAAACGTCGGGTAGGCTCGTATTTTTGATTAACAAGTTTTTAATATATGTTCCGAACTCGATTTTACCTTTATTTCCTGTGTGTAGCGGTTAGCATGCTGGCTTTTACCTGTGTACGCGAGTATCCAGCAACAGCTCCTTATACCCCTCCTACTACACCTACCAATCCGGGGAATCTACCGCCACAAACCCAGCCCGTTGCGCAGAATCGACTATTTATCGGTAATGATAAAGTTCGGGTGGCAATCGATCTGAACATGGGCGGGGCTATCAATTATCTCTCCGAAGCAGGCAGTTCGGAAAACATGGTTAACAACTATGATTGGGGTCGGCAATTACAAACTGCACTTTATGGCGGGCCTTTCCCCTATTCAGTGAACGGAAAAGATCCCGTTTATTTCTGGCGCAACCTGGGGTGGAACCCAGTTCAGACAGGCGATTATTACAACCACCCGGCTCGTATTGTCAGTTATCAGCAAGGGCAGAATTCGCTCTATGTTAAGACGATTCCGCTTATCTGGCCGCTCTTTGACGAACCGGCCGATTGCTTTATGGAACACTGGATTGAGCTTCAGGGCAATACTGTACACGTGAAAATCCGCAGTACGATCAATCGTGCCGATACGGCTCAATACGATGGCAGAACCCAGGAAATGCCCTGCGTCTACCTAAATGCTCCCTGGTATCGCATGGTTACCTACACGGGTACACAGCCGTTTACCAATGGGGCCGTAACCGAATTCTCAAAGCTTGAGATGCTTAGTCATTATACCACCGAAAACTGGACCGCACTGCTCAACGATGAAGGACGGGGTGTAGGCTTATACCAGCCAAATCAGTTCCGGTTCAAAACGAACGGCTTCGGTTCTGGGCATGTCGGGAAAGAATTTGATGTGACCAGCTATTACATGAATGCCGACCCCTTCCTGCAAATAGATCACAATGGCGTTTATGAGTTCGAGTATACACTTATCCTTGGAACGCTGGCCGATATCCGGCAGTACGCCTACGCCCAGCCACGCCCGGAAACGGTTCCGAACTTTAAGTTTACCAAGGATCGCCAGGGTTGGTTTTACTACAACGTAACCGATAAAGGATGGCCTATTCAAAATGAATTGAATGTCAACTGGCAACGCGCCGACACGACCAAAGCGAATTTCCGGGTATGCAGTCCATTTGTTTATTGGAAGCCGACCGATGTTCCTAAAATTTATATTCAGGCCGCTTTCACGACAAAAGCGACTACAGCCCGACTGGTGTGGCGGAAGCCTGAAGATTACGATTTTCTTGATGGTCCGGATCGGCAGATCGACTTCCCAATTGTGGGTGATGGTCAATTCCGAACCTATGAAGTTAATCTGAGTGGTCATTCGGGATGGAGCGGCCTTATTAATCAAATCTGTCTGCTCAATCCACAGAATAACCTTGAGAAAGGCTCAAGAATGAGGCTAAAAAGCGTTACGGTTGCTCCTGTCCAATAAAGCCGGGTCTGGCCCATGCACGGTTATTCTGTCAATATAAAAACCTTGGACGGAACCAACGATCAAAAACCTGTAAAAAAACAATTGGGTAGTTGATTGATCAGGAAACCTGCTCACCAACTACCCAACTATTCACTCCACTTACTTACGCTAAGAACGGAGTGGCAATAGCCAGCACCTGCTCTTTCGTCAGTGGCTCATCAAATGCCCCTGTAACCTGATCGACACCAAGCCCGGTCAGATTGACAACATCGACTCCGCCTTCAACGCGTACATCTTCACCGGAATAAACAGCTGATGGCGAACCAGATGCACCCATGATCCAGCCTCTGCTGCCACCCAGATACCGAACTTTAGCTGCGTGCATAGCCTCTACAGAGTGAATCTGCAAAGCTACAGTCAGAATATCCGGTGCGCTGATCAAATTACCAGCCTGGCCTTTGTAAGCACGAACACCGGTATCTTCAAATGCCTGGGCAAGAGCCATGAAAGTCCGATAGTTCGAGAACGTATCAGGATAGGCTCCTTTGGCAGAGAAATCAAAATTAGGCTTCGGAATAGCTGCACCGCCCAACGCTGATTTCAGCAAGGCAACGTGCGCATTTTCGTGTTTGGCAATTTGCTGGAAGGTATTCCAGCCTTCCATACCCGTAATCAGATTTGGCGAGGCCAGACCCCGATTGTAGAATTCAGCTTCGAGGTATTCCAGCGTCAGCGCGAAGTTGAGTACATCTGTAACAACGCTGCTTTGCGCATAGGCTTTGTTCAGAATGGCTCCAAAGGCTACTGGTGCAACACCTGTCAGTGCTTTTTTGAGGAAATTATGGAAAACGTGACGACGCGATACATGGTCAAGCCGTTCGTACACGTCAGCATCAACCTTCTCAATTTCAGTAAGTATGTTTTGTAGATTCATGGCTGTTTATGTTTAGGCACGACGTCCGTTTTTACCATTAATAATTTCCAGAACAAACGGCCGAACCAGAGACAGAACTTCTTCCGGTGTCCGTGCCTCACCCAGACCAGATGCTGCTGCAACGATATCGTCACCGGCAAAAGAGGTCGTCTGAGGATTCACCAGCTCACTGATAATTGCCGTATGGCGAGCTTCTACCGACACAATCTTACCAGCCAGCAGCAGGTAATCGGGCGTAGTGATGTACTTTCCAGCTCCATTGTAGGCCGAAACACCGATTGCTTCAAAAACACGGGCGGTGCCAAGTACAGATGCCCGGCTACCAAAGTTAATGCTGCTGAAGTTCGGGGTCAGACCCGGAATGGCAGCACTCCCCAAAGCGGCCTTGAATAATTCACGGTGAGCGATCTCATGATCACGGATATCACTCAGAATCGCCATTTCATACCCGTTGATTCCTGAATAAGGCGTCTTGATTACCTGGGTGTAGAAAGCGGCTTCTAATTGTTCCAGCGCGTAAGCATAGTTTAATACGTTCACGTCCTTAGAACCAATGTCGCCCAAGTCGATTGCTTCACCAGCGCGAGCTGAGCCTGTGGCAACGGTTGGGTCAACAATTTGATCGTGGCAAGCACTTAATACAACACCAGCCGCTGCGGTGGCGCCCAGATAGCGCATGAACACACGGCGTCCTAAAGCTGCCGATGCCTTACCGGTCAGGCCCTGCGGAGTTGCCGTTGGGTCATTTTGTAGTTTTTCCATTGAGCATTTTTATTGTTTAGTGGAGTTACTTCCCGACCGTCGAGAAGCTGCACTAACTACTCGAAAACAGGCTCAATGGATTTGCTTTTTCTGCCGTCGGGAGACCTTTGGAGGAGTTATTGAGCAAGTGGCCTAAAAACAACCGCTCAGTAATGATTACCAGAAAAAAATTATACTATTTGATACGCGCAAAATGCAGTTTTTCGTCGTCTCTAACCGATTGTTACAACAGAACAATGGAGATAAAATGCAGCAAAAGAGATCACACAGATTTAAACGCTTTGCATCGTACTTAACTTCCGGTAGAATCCTTCGTCGAGTGTCAGTAATTCGTCATGGCGACCACGCTCAACAATACGTCCCTGATTGACGACCAGAATCTCATCGGCGTGTTGAATCGTACTGAGTCGGTGCGCAATCACGAGTGTGGTCCGATTGGCCATCAGGCGGGTCAGGGCTTCCTGAACGAGTTTTTCCGATTCCGTATCGAGAGCCGATGTCGCTTCGTCGAGAATCAGAATTGGTGGATTTTTCAGAATGGCACGGGCGATACTAATGCGTTGCCGCTGTCCACCCGACAGTTTCCCTCCGCGGTCACCGATAATAGTCTGGTAACCATTCGTCTGAGCCATAATGAAATCATGCGCATTGGCGATCCGGGCAGCTTCCATTATTTCGTCTTCAGTGGCCGCACTACCGAATGCAATATTATTGAAAATCGTATCGTTGAACAGAATACTTTCCTGGGTTACTATGCCCATCTGTGTCCGCAACGACTCCATGGTGCAATCGCGCAGGTCCACGCCATCGATCAGAATCTGACCTGCCGTTGGATCATAGAATCGAGGAATTAAATCAGCAATGGTCGACTTCCCGCCCCCTGACGATCCAACAAGCGCAATCGTCTTTCCCTTCGAAAGATCAAAACTTATGTCCCGCAGAACCGGCGTATCAGCGTTATAGGCAAACGACACATTCCTGACCGAAATTTCTTTCTGAAAGTTGTTCAGAGTTACCGCACCCGGCTTATCCCGAACAGTTGGCTGCGTATCAATCAACTCCAGAACGCGTTCGCCCGAAGCCAGCCCTCGCTGCGAGCCGCTAAACGCATTGGAGATGTCTTTAGCCGGACGTGTCACCTGCGAGAAAATGGCAATGTAGGAGATAAATTCAGCAGCGGTTAAATCCGATTGGCCATTAAGTACCAATGATCCGCCATAGAGCAAAATTCCAGCAACGACGGCAACGCCCATCACTTCCGAAAACGGCGATGCCAATTCGCGCCGATTGGCCAGCGACCGAACAGCCTGTCGGTACCCTTCGTTTTCCTGCCGAAACTTATCCAGAATGAACCCTTCAGCCACGAACCCTTTAACAACCCGCATTCCGCCGAAGGTTTCGTCCAGTAAGCTCACCAGACTACTTAATCGCTGTTGGCCTTCCTGCGCATCACGTTTCATCCGACGAACAAGCGTAGCAATAAAACCGCCGGAAATTGGAATCACGATGATAGCAAACAGAGTCAGTTTGACCGAAATGCTCAACAGGGCAATGATGTATCCGATCAGCAAAAACACTTCTTTCGAAGCCGCCGAGAGTGTGTTGGCAATGGAGTTTTCGACCTCCTGTACATCGGTCGTTATGCGGGAAATAAGATTTCCTTTGCGCTCATTGGAGAAAAACCCAAGTTGTAAGCGGAGTGTCTGCCCAAATACAGCTTCCCGAAGTTTAGCCACCATCCGTACCTTAAAGGACTCAAGCTGCCGTACCGACAAATATTTGAACAGGTTATTGAACAATACAGACAGAACAATAACGACACAAACGAACCGAAGCGTACCGACCTGGCCGTATGTATAAAAAGCCTGCGCAAAATAGTAATTAAAGACACGGGCTGGCGAGGTAACCACTGAAATCAGCGAGGGCGCTGGCTGGCTCAATAGTTGCTGCATCTGTTTGGTATCGACCTGGTTGAACAGGGTACTCAGCAACGGAATGAGGAGGGCAAAATTCAAAACACCAAACACACTGGACATCAGCGACGTCAGCACAAATGGCGTCAGGAAGCGACCCAGCGGCCTGGCAAACGAGAGTAAGCGAAGATATGTTTTCATTGGTTATGCAAAGGTAATCTATCTCCAGCTATCAACCCTTCATACAACTTCCAGTACTCTGCGGCCACGGCTGGCCAGCTAAATCCGGCGGCCCGTTTGCGTAATCGCTCCTGCCGAAGCTCATTCTGCCCAAAATCATGCAATCCATCATGGATGAGTTTAGCCATATTTTCCGGTTCGAAGTTTTCAAAGTAATAGGCTTCTTTGCCCCCAACTTCGGGTAAGCTCGTCAGATTGGAAATGAATACGGGTTTCCCAAACGTCATGGCTTCGGCAACGGGCAAGCCAAACCCTTCCGACAACGACGGAAACAAAAACGCTTCACAGTGTTCATAGAGCCATAATTTGGTCGCTTCATCCACTGGGCCGGGCATCAGCAGGCGGTCGGAAAGACCCAGTTTTTGAGCCTGTTCGCGAATGTGTTCCGCGTAAGGATGCCGGTCGGGCCCAGCCAACACGAGTCGATAATCGGGAAAAGCTTCGAGTAACGGTAGCAGCGTATGAACGTTTTTTTTCGGATGAATAACACCCACGAATAGAAAAAAGGGCGAATCGGTAAAGGAGCGAATGGCTAAATCGGATGGTAGTTCAGTTGGTGTTTTAGCAGGATCGACAGCAACACCAGTATAGACGACTTTAAGTGGCAATGTTTCCGGAATCCGCAAATGCTCCCGCACGACCGAGGCTGTGTAGGCCGATCCAGCCGTTAACAACGCTGCCCGGTTTATTTTACGCTGAAGACGAGCCAGTTTACGCGCTTTTTTATCGACGGAATAATCAGCCCGCTCCAGAAAATTAAGGTCATAAATTGTCAGAATCAGCTTTGACCGCAATGGCAAATACATCGAATCCTGGTGCAGACAGTGCCAGACATCATAGTTTCCGGAAATCCATAGCTTCTGCCGCCAGGATGCTTCGATATAATTTACCGCATTTCCGAAAACACCACTTTGGCCTTTCGGTACCAGAAACGTTATGTTCCATGAGTCGGGGCGCTGGCGAACAAGTTCATGGCCAAGATGCAGACATACCTGCCCAAGGCCGCTATTCAGGTCGCGCAGACGCTCGGCATCGATAAAAATAGAAGGCATAAAGACATTTTAACGGCAAAGTTACACTTCCCCCGTTAAACGTTCTCCCCGAATGTAATGCCTTTCTTTACTATTGATAGGCAACTCTTCCAGAAATCTTGCCTTCACTAACATACGAATATCATTCCTGGCAGTTTGATTTGAAACCCCTAATCGTGTCTCTACTTCCTTGATAGACAATATACTGTTAGGATCTTGCCTTAGCCATTCAACAATCTGGGCTTGACGGGGCGATAACTTTTCCTGGCGTTGCAGAATGAGTAATTGACGTTTTTCCTGATTTTTTCGATCAATGTATTTCTTCAGTTCATCATACGCCCGACTAAGCGTTTTTACCTGGTAGAGTACAAAGTAAGTAAGGTCGTTTTCATCAGCTTCAGTATACTGAAACGCCCGGTAATACTGCGCTCTTGACTGCATGATGACTCTGGAAATAGATAAGTATTCGGTTAGCCAGTAGCCCTTGCGTAACAGATACCAATAAAATAAGGCTCTGGCCGTTCGACCATTGCCATCAGTAAACGGATGAAAATAGCCAATCAAGAAATGGATAATACTCGCTTTAACTACTGGGTGTACAAAAAAATCAGGTGTTTCATCGTTGAAAAACCGACATAGATCATCAATAAATGTTGGCAGTGATGAATGAGAGGGAGGAGTATGAATAATATCTCCATTAATAGCATCGACCACATAAATAGTATCGTGTGATCGAATTCGACCTGATTCTTCCGGATTGTCTAGTGTATCAGCCGTCATTAGCCGATGTAATTCCATTAAATTGTTACTGGTTAAAGAATCTTTTCTTATGTCAATAATGTGTTGAATGGTTAAATAATTATTGACAATCATTCGCTCCGACATATTTTTTGGCGGGCGCTTTTTGCGAAGCATTTCTTTAGCTACTATCCGTGATGTTATAGCCCCTTCGATCTGGCTGGATGCAATCGATTCCTCCATGATTGATCCAATCAGATAATGGTGTTTATCCACTTCACTAGCAGCCTTTGTTTGTTTACCAGATGCGCCCGCCAGATGAAGGTCAAACTCGTGTAATTGCTTTTCCAGCGAATCTGTCTTTGTAAAATAGAATCCTTCGTGGCCAACTTCGAAATAACGCCTATTATGGAAACGATCTTCCTTAACAATAGACCAAAGATCTATTGGTGTCAAGACATCTTTATATTCAACCGGAACCTTATATTTTACATCGCTCCAATACAGATAGTCATCGTTAATTTTTCGAATAATACCCTTCTGATACAGCGCTGCATGAGCATCTAGACGCCCTTTTTTAATAAAGTCCTGAAAGTATTCTATATATGATTTATAGGTTGGCGTCGGTTCTATTTTTCCCATTATTTCAAAAATTTGGAAATATTGTGAAATAATGGGCAATCTACTACATGTATAGTAATCGAGCAATATTCAATCGATCAACGATTAACTCATCTTTGTTCAGGACTATCTTTGCACCATGACTTTACAGAATGACTTGCTACTCCGTACTGCTCGGGGTGAATTGACGGAACGAGTTCCGGTCTGGATGATGCGGCAGGCAGGCCGTGTACTGCCTCAATACCGGGCTGTTCGGGAGCAGGCCGGGAGTTTTATTACGTTGGCGAAAACCCCCGAACTGGCCGCAGAAGTGACGATTCAGCCGGTCGATGCATTCGACGTAGATGCTGCCATTATTTTCTCCGATATTCTGGTCGTGCCCGAAGCGATGGGACTTCCGTATGAGATGATCGAAAGTCGGGGGCCAGTGTTTCCATCAACTGTCCGCACGATGACCGACTTGAGCCGTCTGCGGGTTGCCGATGCCGAAAGTGATCTGGGTTACGTATTGGATGCCATCAAGTTGACAAAAAAAGAGCTGAATGGGCGTGTTCCGCTGATCGGTTTTGCAGGTGCGCCCTTCACCATTTTTTGCTACATGACCGAAGGAAAAGGCTCCAAAACGTTTTCGGTTGCCAAGAAACTTCTCTATACCGATCCCGACTTCGCCCACGCACTCCTTCAGCAAATTACCGACAGTACGATTGGTTATTTGCAGGCTCAGATTCGGGCAGGAGCCGATTTGGTTCAGATTTTTGACTCCTGGGCGGGCATTCTGTCGCCAGAACAATACCGTACCTTCTCTCTGCCTTACATCAAACAGATTTGCGATCTGATAACGGATGTCCCAATAACAGTCTTCGCCAAGGGAGCCTTTTTTGCCCGGCATGATATTGGGCAGTTGAGTTGCGACGTGGTCGGCCTGGACTGGAACATGGACCCACATGAATCGCGTCAGTTAATTCCGGACCGTGTCCTTCAGGGTAACCTCGACCCCTGTGTGCTTTACGCCGATTTTGCCCAGATTCGGGCTGAAGTGAAGCAAATGTTCAATTCGTTTGGGCATCAGCATTACATTGCCAACCTGGGGCACGGCATTTACCCCGACACCGACCCCGACAAAGCGCGGTGCTTTGTTGATGCAGTGAAAGAAATGTAACCTGGCAAAACGCCGGTTAAGGTGTAGACAATGAGTTGCTCTACAGCTTAACCGGCGACTTCTTGGACAACTTACATTCAGGCCTTTCGCTTCGAGCCTTGCCACCGCAACTGCGGACGGTGGTTATCACAAGTAGGATCCCGTGGCACGGCTCGAAGCGAAAGCCTTTACATTATAAGCTCTCTTTTGCTTCTTCTTTCAATTGGGCCTTATCAATCGGTACAACACCTACTGATTCACAAACCAGTCCACCGCCCAGATTCGACAATCCGGCAATAATACTGGCCGATTGCTTCAAAGCCACACAGCAGGCGGCAATACTGATGACCGTATCGCCCGCTCCCGACACGTCGGCAATCTTACGAATGTGCGCTGGCAACTGGCGTTTTTCGCCGTTGAAATCAATAAATACACCTCGCTCAGAAAGCGTAATTAAGGCTCCCTTTACATTAAGTCTGTCTTTTAATTCTTCGACAGCCGCCTGAAACTCTTCGGCATTATCTACATCGAATTCAAGTTTCAATCCTTCGCGTAGTTCTTTCAGGTTGGGCTTAAACAGGGTCGTGTTTTGGTAGGACAGGAAGTTTCGCTTTTTCGGATCAACCACCGTGGGCACTCCCTGCTCATTGGCAAAGTCAGTGATTTCAGCGATGGCTTCTTTACTCAATACCCCTTTATCGTAATCCTCAAAAATAATAACATGACAGGTTGGGATCAGCTCTTTAGCCTTGGCGATCAACTGATTCCGTTCCTCGCTGGTGATGTATCTATCGGTCTCTGTATCGACCCGCACGACCTGTTGAGAGCTGGCAATAATACGCTCTTTAATCGTTGTAATTCGGTCGTTACTACGGATGAGTCCATCGCAGTTAAGCTTTCGTTCATTGAGTTGCCCAATCAGTCGGTCACCGGGTTCGTCGGTTCCAATGACCGAACAGATGATCGCTTCGGCGCCTAATGCCTGTACGTTCAGTAACACATTACCGGCTCCCCCGAGCCGAAGTTCGCGCCGGTCGACGGTTACAACAGGCACAGGCGCTTCGGGCGAAATGCGCTCAACATGCCCCCACACATAAGAATCGAGCATTACATCGCCTATAATCAGGACGCGCAGTTTATCGAATTGGTCGAACAGTTCGTCAATGGTCATATCCAGGACCGGACTCATAGGCGCAAATCATCTTGTTTCAGGATACAAAGAAACGAAAAGCAGCAGTGATTTTCGAACGGAGTCTGGTAGATTGAGGAAGCGGAGCCTCGCTGCTGCATCTTTCAATAAAACTTGCCTCCCAAAACGCGCTTTGCCTGAACGATACGAAAAAAGTATATTGAGCTTTTATTAAAGAGACGTTTTCACAAAAAACACAGTTTATACCACTGACTTACCTGGCTTTCCCGTTCCACTGTCGGCTCATTGCTATGCAACGTACCTCACTAAAAATAGAACCAGACTCAATGCCATTCCTCACTGTCAAATGCTTCCTGAGGATTATTTTAGCAGGATATTAGAAATAATCCAGACAAGAACCTTTAAGAAATAAACTCATTGGCAATCTTTGTTGTGCGAGAGTTGGATAGGCGATTGTTCACCAACTACAAAACAAATTAGATAAGCCCTCTCAATCACATACCTTATGTATTTCCTTGGCTTCGACCTGGGCAGTTCGTCCGTTAAAGCGTGTTTAGTTAATGCCGAAAGCGGTACTGCCGTTGCTTCTGCTTTTTTTCCTGAAACCGAAATGGCAATCGAAGCTCCTCAGCCGGGTTTCGCCGAACAACAACCCGAAAACTGGTGGAAAAACGCCTGTCTGGCCAGTAAAGCTGTTCTGAAAAAAGCCAATGTTCAACCCGGCGACGTAAAAGCCATCGGTATTTCTTACCAGATGCACGGACTGGTTGTTGTCGACAAAGACTTTACGGTTCTACGCCCATCCATCATCTGGTGCGACAGCCGGGCGGTTCCTTTTGGCAATCGTGCGTTCGATGATCTTGGCCATGATCGTACCCTTCAACATCTACTCAATTCACCCGGCAACTTCACGGCGGCCAAGCTCGCCTGGGTGAAAGCTCATGAACCCGATGTATACGCTCAGATGCATAAATTTATGCTTCCTGGCGATTATCTGGCGGCCCGTATGACTGGTGATATTGTAACAACGGCTTCGGGCCTGTCGGAAGGCGTGTTCTGGGATTTTCAGGACGATCAGCCAGCCAAATTCTTACTCGATTATTTTGGCTTCGATTCAGGTCTAATTCCAACGATCAAACCAACCTTTGCTCCGCAGGGTGAGTTAAGTGCGTCGGCAGCAGCCGAGCTTGGTCTCTCTGCCGGAACGCCCATTACCTATCGCGCTGGCGATCAACCCAACAATGCCTTCTCGCTGAACGTATTGGAGCCAGGTCAGATTGCGGCCACTGCCGGGACCTCAGGTGTCGTTTATGGCGTCAGCGACCAGATTAGCTACGATTCAAAATCGCGGGTCAACACCTTTTTGCACGTCAGCCACACGGCCCAGACACCCCGTTATGGTGTGTTGATGTGCGTTAACGGAACTGGCATTCTCAACAGTTGGCTACGCAACCAGGTATTACGTCGCAGCATTGGTTACGATGAGATGAATGTTCTGGCTCATGAAGCCCCCATCGGCGCTGACGGGTTACTATGCCTGCCTTTTGGCAATGGAGCCGAACGTATTCTTGAAAACGCCGATTTAGGCGCTTCATTTCATGGTCTGCAATTAACCCGGCATGGTTTACCGCATTTCATCCGTGCCGCTCAGGAAGGGATAGTATTTGCGTTATATTATGGCATCCAGATCATGGAGAGCGTTGGTGTGGGTTTGCAAACGATCAGAGCGGGTGAGGCCAATATGTTCCTGAGTCCTCTTTTCCGCGACACACTCGCCAACCTGACCGGTGCGTCTATCGAACTTTACAACACCGATGGCGCACAAGGCGCAGCCCGCGGAGCCGGTATAGGATTGGGTTATTATAAAAATGCCACTGAAGCCTTTGCCGGTTTGCACGTTGTCCGCACCATCGAGCCAGACATGCGGGCGCAGGAAGCCTACCGCGATACGTATGAACGATGGCTGGAGGTATTACATCAAAATGATTAATAGTTGTTTTTCACCGTAACATAAAAATACTATTTATGAAATTGTCGGCTTTCTTTGTCTTGCTTATTGCTGTTGTGTCAAGCTGTACTCCTAAGATCCAAGTTGTTACGCTACGGGGCTCAAATGTCCAACCCGACAAGGAAGGTTTAGTGCTGGACAATGACACGCTGACACTGCGTTATAGTTTTTCGAGCGAACGTGGGCAAATGAATATTTCACTGGTCAATAAATTAAATCAACCTTTATACGTTGACTGGAAACGCTCATCATTTATCATTGGGCAGGAAAAACTGGATTATTGGCACGATGTCGCCAGTATTGATTTGACAGAGTCTACTTATGGTTCTCGATATAGCCGTTATTCCATCTCTTCCATTCAGGGCACAGTCTCCAAAGAGGAACAAATTACGTTTATCCCTCCTCAAACGAAGGTCAGTAAACAGCAATTTGTCGTATACCCAAACGGAATATTAAGCCTGCCCGGAACACCGGAACTTATAGAAGAAAAACCGACGTGGAATCCTGGTCGTAAAAAACCAGTCGTTATAAGCAACTATAAGTACCCTGCGCCCCAATCTCCGCTCACGTTTCGGAATTATCTAACGCTTTCTACCGATAAAGACTTTAAAAGTGAGTTTCACATCGATACAAAGTTTTGGGCTTCAGATGTGCAAATACTCCCCCGCGATCAGGTATTTTCTCAGTTCAATGGTACATATACCTTGCCCGTATCCTTCAAAAAACCAGACGGATTTTATATAAACCTGCCTACTGAGTAGTCATCATTCCCGAACATCGTCATGCACCCCACCTTTGCTAAACTCAACTATAAATCCCAGCCCGAAATTACGGTCATCAACGCTCCTGAAGAGTTTGCGGCCGTTGTTGATACGATGCGGCCATTCGGCGCTATCATTACGAATCCGGAGGAAATTCGGGAGGGTGGTTTCCTCATTGCCTTTGTAAAAACGCAGCAGGAAGTTGATCAAATCAGCGAACTGGTAGCGCAAAAAATTCAGGGCGATGGCCTGCTATGGTTCGCTTACCCGAAAGGCTCATCGAAAAAGTATACATGTGACTTCAATCGGGACACCGGTTGGACCACACTGGGTAAACTCGGTTTTGAAAGTGTTCGGATGATCGCGATTGACAATGACTGGAGTGCATTACGTTTCCGCCGGGTTGAGTATATCAAAAAAATGACACGTCAGCCCAGCCGTGCCATGACCGACGCCGGAAAGAGCAAAACCTCTGACGAATAAAGCACATTAGTCGAGTATTAATTTCTACCAATATCTGGATTTAGCGCGTAAATAAGAAACCTGAAAGTCCAGTCTTCCTATAGTTGCTATAGTCCCAAGAGCTACTGACCTTTGGGACTTTATTTGTTTCAAAACCCTATAAGTATGTCTGGTACAAAATTAACCCTTGGCGAAAAAACGTATTTCCCATTTCTGGAAAAACCAGTCCAGTACGAAGGTCGCGAATCCGACAACCCACTAGCCTTCAAATTTTACGACGCTAACCGGCCCATCCTCGGAACACCCATGAAGGATTTGTTCCGATTTGCTACCGCCTACTGGCATACCTTCTGCGGAACTGGCGCTGATCCGTTTGGCCCCGGCGTTAAACACTTTCCCTGGGACCAGAACGCGGATCGACTCGCAGCTGCCCACGACAAAATGGATGCAGCCTTTGAGTTTATCACCAAAATCGGCATGGAATACTACTGTTTCCACGATGTCGATGTGGCTCCCGAAGGCAACTCCAATGCTGATTTCGAGAAGAACTTCCGTGCCATTGTCGATTATGCCAAACAGAAACAAGCCGCGAGTGGCGTTAAACTGCTCTGGGGTACTGCCAATCTGTTCTCTCATGAACGCTACATGAATGGTGCTTCGACCAATCCAGACTTTCATGTACTGGCGCACGGAGGCTGGCAGGTGAAGAACGCTATCGACGCAACGATTGAGCTGGGTGGCCGGGGTTACACGTTCTGGGGTGGTCGTGAAGGCTACATGTCTCTGCTCAATACCAATATGAAACGGGAGCAGGAGCACCTGGGCAAATTCCTGCAAATCAGCCGCGACTATGCCCGTAAGCAGGGCTTCAAAGGTGCTTTTTACATCGAGCCTAAACCGATGGAGCCCACGAAACACCAATATGACTTTGATGCAGCCACGGTCGTAGGCTTTTTGAACCGTTTTGGCCTGCAGGATGATTTTGAGTTGAACATCGAGACAAACCATGCCACCTTAGCCAGCCATACCTTCGCACACGAGTTGCAGGTAGCCGCTGACAACAACATGCTCGGATCGATTGACGCTAACCGGGGTGACTACCAGAATGGCTGGGATACCGATCAGTTTCCGGTGGATGTGTATGAATTGACCGAAGCCATGCTGGTGATTCTGGAAGCAGGTGGTTTAAAATCAGGTGGCGTAAATTTTGACGCCAAGACCCGCCGAAATTCGACGGATCTGGAGGATATTTTTATTGCTCACATTGGCGGTATGGACACGTTTGCGCGTGCAGCAATTGCCGCCGAAGCCATTCTGGGCAAGTCAAAATACAAGCAGTTGCGGGCCGATCGGTATGCAAGCTACGACAGCGGGGAGGGTGCTCGTTTTGAAAAGGGCGAGCTAACTCTGGACGACCTGCGGGCGTATGCCCTGGCCAATGGCGAGCCTAAACAGCTCAGCGGCAAGCAGGAGCTATACGAAATGATTCTTAATCAGTATATTTAACCAGGTTTTGGAATAAGCTGTGCCACGGTTCCAAACCGTGGCACAGCTTATTCCAAAATGATGACTCTATCTTTCGTCCTATGAAAATTGTACTGCTACTTCTGATAACCCTTGCTTTTTGTCCGGCCATCGCCCAAACATCCAGTACTGATGAAGCGGCTGTTCGGGCTTCTGTCAATCAATTGTTTGAGGGTATGAAAAAAGCCGACTCGACAATGATAAAGCTCATCTTTACACCGGGTGCCCGCTTACAAACGGTTGTCAATAAGCAGGGCGAAGTATCCGTACAGGACGACGCTATTGGTAAATTTATATCATCGGTCGGGAAGGCAAAACCCGGCGCTCTGGATGAGCGGCTATCCGGCATGGATATCAAAATTGATGGTGAGCTGGCCACCGCCTGGACGCCCTACTCGTTTTACTACAATGGGCAGCAAAGTCACTGCGGAGTCAATGCGTTTACACTGGTAAAAATGGCAGGCATCTGGAAAATTCAGAACATTATCGACACCCGAAGAAAGCAGGGCTGTCCGTAGACCGATTCATAGCGAGCCTACATCTGCCAGTTGGGCTTTCGTTTTTCCAGAAAAGCAGCCATTCCTTCTCTGGCATCGGGAGTCTGCTGAAGCTGCTGAAATTGCTCGTACAGATAGGCCTGCTGTTCATTCGACGGCAGGTTTTTTAGTTGCTGATAAGCTCGCAGGCCAAACTGCATAGCCGTTGGAGAGAACTGCTTCAGCTCATGGGTCAATTCTTTAGTTGCAGCGTCCAATCCAGGGAATGGCACTAGATGAGTTACCAGACCCAACGCCTGCGCATCCGAAGCCGACAGTATTCGGGCCCGTAAACACAAATCGATAGCCGTTCGGGCAGGCATAATCTCAAGCAGAACAGCCAGTACCTGAAACGGGAATAATCCGCGCTTAACTTCCGGCAAACTAAACGTAGCCGATTCAGCCGCAATCGCATATGTACTGCCGCCAACGAGCAAAAAACCACCCGCATAAACAGGTCCCTGTATGCAGGCAATGCATGGCTTGTGCAGGTCGGCCAGTAGCTCTCCTAACCGAATCGGCTCCGACGGTTCAGGCACAGTAGCCTGTTCCACCTCTCCCACCGATAACGCTTTCAGATCCATACCGGCGCAAAACGTGTCGCCTGCAGCCGCCAGAACAACTAGCCAAACGGCTGTATTATGATGGGCATGGGTAAGCGCAAAAGCCAGTTCGTTCAGCATAGCCGGGTTCAGGGCATTCTTCTTTTCTGGCCGGTTAAGCGTTATCGTCAGCACATGGTCATCGAGCGATGTCAGTAGATAACGAAAGCCGTTGACAGGTAGTTGAGCGGTTTGATCGACGGTGTAAAACATGGGCGAAAAGTAGTGAATTACCGTTTACGATTTTATGCCTGTTACTTAGCCATTGAAATGGGAGTCTTGCCCGGAGTTTATCTACTGCAAGCCGACGTTGATAGGCAATCGATGATCCAAAAGATCCTGAAAAATAGCTAGACTAATTGTTTCCAGGTACCTTTTACCCAGTTGTATTTGAGTGTGCTGGGCAAAGCCTTCCACCAGTATTTATTCATCTCAACGGCAAATGACGGCTGCATATAGCAGTTAATCACACAACCCTCACAGTCAGGTAATCGGCCTTCCAGCGCTACTAACTTCTGAACTTCGTCGGAACGGTACAGGTCATGCAAACGACCATCAATGGCGAAGTCTTTCAGACCTAAGTGATAACAGGGCAGCACTAATTTATTTTCAGGAGAAATAACGATCGTTGTGCTGGCCGCTTTACAGATAGGGGCCTCAATATGGTTGCCCCCATCGAGTCGAAGCTGGATAAACGCTTCATTGAGGTAAACGTTTTTCTGTTTGCCCCACCACGATAACTCGCTCAGCGCCTGATCAGACAAACGGGAACCGGTTTCAACCGCATTATAGTCAAAAACAGGATTCAGGATTAGCACCAGATCGTTTGGCAGGCAAATTTCCTCGTGCATCTGCCTGATTTGCTGAATGTTCCGATCAAATACGGTGAATAGAATATCAGGACGTTCACCCAGTTGACGAGCCAGGACAATCGACTCCATCACCTTGTCGAAACACCGCACTCCCCGCGACTGATCGTGCTCTTCAGCCACGGGCGAATCGAGCGAGAAATGGAGCATGTCGACCAATCCCCGCAACCGATCGGCGTATTTTGGATACAGAAGGGCGTTGGTCGTTACAGTTGTGATGAAACCAAGCCGCTTCGCTTCCTGGAGTAGTTCGGGTAACTGGCGGTGAAGCAAAGGTTCGCCACCTGTAAAATCAACTACCCGGACGCCCAGTTTCTTCAGATCACGCAGATTGTCACGCACGTTATCCAGCGTAACGTAAGGTGAAGGCCGCTCCCATATATCACAAAAACTACACGTGGCGTTACAGCGGTACGTCACATAGTAATTACATAAAACCGGATGGGAGACAAGGCGCATAAGCAGAGAGCGAGGAACATGGGGCACGGGGCGGAATAACTCGTTCTGCCCCGAGCTCCTCGCTCCACGCTATTGAAGCATTCTGAACAGGTTCGTCAATTTATCTTTCAAATCTTTCCGATCAACGATAAAATCGAGAAAGCCATGATCCAGAACAAACTCAGCGCTTTGGAAACCTTTGGGCAGATCTTTACCGATGGTTTCGCGAATAACACGCGGCCCGGCAAAACCAATTAACGCTTCTGGCTCGGCAATATTAAAATCGCCAAGCATCGCATAGGACGCAGTAACACCACCTGTTGTAGGATCTGTCAGTAGCGACACGTAAGGTATTTTAGCTTCCGATAACAGGGCTAGTTTAGCGGACGTCTTGGCCATTTGCATGAGCGAAAAACCAGCTTCCATCATCCTCGCACCACCCGATCGGGATATCATCAGGAAAGGCGTCTTATTTTTAATGGCATAATCGATGGCGCGGGCAATTTTTTCGCCAACGACCGATCCCATCGAACCGCCAATAAAGTTAAAATCCATGACCGCCATCGTTACCGTACTACCATTCATTGGGCCATAGGCCGTCCGAACAGCATCTTTCAGCCCCGTTTTGGCGATCGTTGACTTTACCCGATCCGGATAGGCTTTTGTGTCGACAAATTTCAGTGGATCAGCAGACGTCATATTCGCATCGAGTTCGGTGAATTCGTTATCATCGAACAGGATAGAAAAATAGGCCTCTGAGCCAATTTTTTCGTGATAATTACAATGAACACAGGTGTATGCATTGAGCTTATGCTCACGGGTATGCATTGCTTTTTTGCAGTTTGGGCATTGATACCACAGACCGTCGGGAGCCTCCCGTTTCATTTCGGTCGGGGTTTGAATACCCTTATCTTTTCGGACGAACCAAGACATAGTCTAAGTTTACAGTTGATAGCCTGCTGTCAGACAGGCCGGTTTTTAGTTGACAGTGCCAATATGGGGCGTAAAGATACGAAGACCATTGACCAATCTCCCATCTATAAGGTCAGATAATACTTTCGTCGGGCTGGCTCAAATTTTTCGATGGCATAGCGTAGTGCCGTACGAGGCATTTGATGAACATGATCGTGCAAAAATTCCTCCAGTGCATCTACATTACGCTTACCAACTTCACGTAGCATCCAGCCCACTGCTTTGTGAATCAGATCGTGTTTATGGGCCAATAAAGCCTCCGAAATAGCAAATGTGTCGGCAAACTGACCCGCCCGAATGAAAGCCATTGTCGAAACAATAGCAATCCGCTGACTCCACAAATGATCTTCCTGAGCCAGTTCATACAAGACAGACCGATCATTCTGGAGCAAGGGCCGACCAACAAGATGCGGGCAAGTGACATCAACCAGATCCCAGTTGTTGATGTAACGTCGATTCGCCACATATCGATCCATCAGGACTTCCTGTTCTATCGAACTTGTTTTTCTGGCCTGATAGACCCAGATCAAGAGCCCGGTCATCCGCATTTCGTGAAATGGTTCACGGAGTAATTGTTCGACATCATCCATTGGAAGACGCAGGTATTGTTTGGCTATACTGTGTTGCTGCGGCATAGAAAGCCCCAGAAATTGATCGCCCTCTCCATATTGACCGGGCTTGGTTTTAAAAAACCACGCCAAAGTTTTTGCCCGTTCGGGGTCAGCATGGGCCAGTAAGTTAGTTTTTACGTCCGTATAGGTCACAGGCTCTTGCCTTTCGCTGTTTTGGTTAATTATTGCAAAGAAAAAGGGCTTTCCTGATGGAAGCCCTTTTTTGTATAAAGATAAGATTGCTTAATCATTCAACTTCGAGCGCACGAATTCATTTTCGGGCAACATCGGTGTTGAGTAAAGCACGGTTTTGTTCCGTTCGAACGCTGGGCGATCAAGATCAGAAGCCGAATACTGCCCTTTAACAAACGCGTCAATTGTGCGTTTAATCAGGTCAGCATCATCATGCCGTTCTTCGTCATCCATAACCAGCGTACCCCCATTGTCATCATGGGTTGGCCGGAAGCCATTTATCGGTTCAGGGCGAACGATAGTTGCCCCATTGAGCCCTGTAGGCGTCAATTGACGTTCATCAACTTTTGTGGTAATCCCTACCGGTTCAGGTGTAGTTTCCTCGGGTTCGCTCTCAACAGGCACTAATTCGTCTGCTGGCAACTCCTGATCCAGAACATCGACAAGTGTTGTGTCAGGCTCCGAAACTTCTTCCACTTCAGGCTGCTGCTCAGCTTCAGGACTCGTTGGTCCTTTAAGCTGCTCCATCAGTGCATTCGTACTATCGAAACCAGCCGCAATAATTGTTACCCGCAAACTATCGCCCAGGTTTTTATCCGTAATAGCGCCAAATTTAAACATTCGGGCTTCGGCCTGAATCTTCTTGGCAACGTGTTCTGAGATAGCCATTTGCTCTTTCAGCTTCATGGCATGTTCCCGGCTCGACGAAATCGTAAGCAGAATACGTTTCGCTCCGCGAATGTCATGGTCATTGAGCAAGGGAGAATTCAAGGCTGCTTCAATAGCATTAAGCGCCCGATCTTCGCCACCCGCTTCGGCAGATCCCATCACTGACTGACCGGCTCCTTCAAGGACTTTCTTAACATCGGCAAAATCCGCGTTGATATCACCTTGTGTTGTGATGATTTCAGCGATACTTTTCACCGCGTTAGCCAATACATCATCAGCATGAGCGTAGGCATCCGTCCAAGTAAGTTCGCTATACAATTCGGCCAGCTTATCGTTCAGAACAACCAGCACGGTGTCACAACTTTTCTTAAGCTTCTCAATACCTTCACGAGCCTGCTCTTTCTTATCTGTGCCTTCGAAGTAGTAGGGGGCGGTTACAACGGCTACCGTTAACAATCCCATTTCGCGGGCCACTTCGGCCACTACGGGAGCGGCACCCGTACCCGTACCACCACCCATACCCGCCGTGATGAACACCATCTTGGTAGGCGGAGCCAGCAGGTTTCGAATTTCTTCGATACTAGCACGAGCAGCATCTTCACCAGCCTTAGCCTCCGTTCCCGCGCCCAGCCCATCGCCCAGTTGTAACTTGGTTGGCACAGGGTTACTCATAAGCGCCTGCCGGTCCGTGTTACAAACAGCAAAGTTTACATCCTTCATTTCCAGGTTGTACATATGCTTGACGGCATTACCTCCCATGCCTCCTACGCCCACAACCTTGATTATTGTTGGATTATCGTCTGGTATTTCGAATCTATAGCCCTGACTAAGCATCTTATTCGGTGGTGTCTTTTTGTGTAAATTAACAAAACTGCCTGTATACGATTAAACCGGCCTGACACCGGTTGAGCCCTAACCCGCTAATAAGGGTCGGTTTCGCTACCCCGAATTGGCTGTAGCGCTTCCTTAAGCCAACTCAAGAATCCTTTTTCCTTTTTAGGCGGTTCTTTCTCGAGTGGTTTATCACGACCGCTTAGTACTGGATTGTGATAAGGTGGCCGAACAGGTGCAGGTGTTTGTTCTTCGATATATGCTGCCCGAGCCGGATCGCTGATGAACGAGATGCGGTTGTCTATAGTTTTATAGCCTGCCCATACCAGACCAACGGCAGTCGCATAAGCGGGATCACCCACTAAATCGGCCCGCCCGTTGGGTTCCAGATGTTCTGGATAGCCAACCTTTGCTTCTGTACCGGTTACACGGCTGAAAATATGTTCAACACCTGGCACAAGAGCAGTTCCACCAGTCAGCACAATACCGGCCAGCAATTTACCTTCATACCCGGCCCGAATGACCTCAGCCTGCACCAGAGCTGCAATTTCACGCAACCGGTCTTCAATTATGACGGCTACATTCTTTAGCAGAACATCTTTCGGTTTGCGATTACTCAAACCAGGCACAGCCACCACTTCATTAATGTTGTATTCAGATGGATCAGCATTACCGAACCGTTTTTTCAGTTGTTCGGCCTGGTCAGGCATGATTTTACAACCCGACTGAATATCGGCAGTCAGGCTATTACCTGCCCAGGGGAATACCGCAACATGCCGTAATACGCCCCGATAATAAATAGCCAGTTCGGTAGTTCCTCCTCCAATATCGACCAGCGCAACACCAGCATCTTTCTCTTCATCAGTCAGTACTGCCAGCCCCGATGCCAGAGGGGACAGCATCATTGTTTCCTGCTGAAGATTATTCCGCATGATGCACTTGCGAACATTCCGGGCCGCATTTGCTTGAGCCGTAATCAACTGAAAATCAGCACCAAGTTTAACGCCATTCCGACCAACGGGCTGATTGACGTTTGTTTCGCCATCGACCACAAAATCCATTGGCAGCACATGAATGATCTCTTTATCGGCCGGAATCGATGTGCGATACATATCGCTAAGCAGGTGATCAATATCCTCAACCTGAATTTCATCGCCCGACGACGAACGAGTGATGCTGCCGCTCGATTTGACAGATAAAACATGAGCTCCACTAAAGCTTACATTAACCAGGTGGATATTCAGATTCGATTGGTTCGATGCTTCTGCTACAGCCCGCCGAATAGCACTCACCGTATTATTAACATTCACCACCGATCCCTTGGTAACACCATCTGCCAGTGGTGTTTCTCCAACGCCCAGCACTTCGAGCGTTTCCTGATCTTTGTTATTTCGGACTACCCGGCCTGCCACTGCACATACTTTTGTGCTACCGATGTCAAGGCCTACTACAATTTTGTCGCCAATGCTTGTCGTCGTCATTCGCACACGATTTGATTTCTGTATTGGACGCTCACCCTGCGGTATCGGTCCCACCCTTTTGCCGGTAGAACGTCCGTATAAAATAATTTCAGTTTCTTCAGCTTGGCCTCCAGATCGGTTGGTGGTCCTACTTCAATCTGGTGGTTGCCCATCTGCGGCCACATTATCACCTCCCCCTGCTCATCTACTGATAATTCAGCGATTTGAGCTCGCCAAAACGGATCGTCATGGACTCGTTTCAGCAATTCCAGCAGGGGCCGATTCCGTTCGCTCGCCAGCGAACGATTTTTGGCAAAATATTTGCCTGTTAACATAGGTACGCGGGCCGAATAATTCATCGAAACTGGAAAAAACCGTCCTTCTTCGCTTACATATTGTCCCGATACCGTTCGGACGCCCTCACCCGAAGCCATCAAACGGGCTACTGGCCGAGGTTGTTCGATCGAGACGAGCAGGTCGCCCGTGAGATCACGAAAAACCTGACAATCTCTGACTAAACCATGTTGCCGCAACCGCTCTTCCAATTGATGGAAGTCAATCTCCGTGTATTCTTTACCGATAACCGGATCTGCTCCGCCATTGGTCAGATAACCTGTAACATCCCGTCGTGTCAGGAAAGAATGTCCATCGACCTGATCGATATGAACAACAACCGCTTTAACTCGTTTCTGCTTATGCCGAATTTCGGTAAAAGCAATCAAGATAAATAGAACAAAAAGCCCTCCGATTGCGAACAACCACTTCTTGATTGATTTAAAGGTAGAAAACATCTGTGTATAAGCTAAGTCGTTATCCAGATATTTTTATCTATTGGTCTTTTAAGACACTTTTCAAGGCTGGTAACATTTGATCAATATCTCCAGCACCAATAGTAACAAGTAACGGAGGCTTCATTTCCCGCACAACGTCGAGTAGGTCGGCTTTGGTACTTGATCGTTTATTTTTAGACCGAATATCGCGAAAAATCAATTCTGAGGACACACCTTCGATCGGTAATTCGCGAGCGGGATAAATATCCAGCAGGATCACATTATCGGCCAATGACAAACTTTCGGCGAAACCAGCAGCAAAATCGCGGGTTCGACTGAATAAATGTGGCTGAAATATCGCTGTCAGCTCGCGATCCGGATACAATGCTTTAACCGATGATAAAAAGGCTTTAACTTCCTCCGGATGGTGAGCATAATCATCGATCAAAACAGCCTCATCCGTTTTAAGCACATACTCGAACCGCCTGCGAACCCCTAAATAACTGTTCAGCGCATCTCGAATAGCCTCTGACGATACCCCCAACTTGAGCGCCACAGCGCCAGCTGCTACAGCATTCTCCACATTATGGAATCCTGGCACGATCAGTTCAATACCAGAAATAACGCCCTCGGGATGCACTAAATCGAAGATAAACGATGCATTTTCGATCTTCAGATTCTGGCTATAGTAATCGCCTTCCTGAAGAGAATACTGCCGAACCGTTGCTTTTGTTTTATCAGCTAACGATAGCCCTTTTTTCATGAACAACATTCCGTCCGGCTCAATCTGACCAACAAATTTGCCAAATGATTCAAGCACAGCATCATGCGCACCGTAGATGTCCAGATGGTCGGCATCGGTAGAGGTAACAATTGCCAGATGCGGAAACAGTGTCAGAAATGAGCGGTCGAACTCATCCGCTTCAACCACGCAAACAACCGAGCGAAGGTCACTGGCCGGTTCATTGAGCAGAAAATTCGTACCATAGTTATTGGTGATTCCTCCCAGAAAAGCAGCACAATTTACGCCCGAATGACGCAGGATATGAGCCACCATCGACGACGTTGTCGTTTTACCATGCGTTCCTGCTACCCCAACAGTTTTCATCTGACCCGCCAACAAGCCCAGTACCTGCGACCGTTTCTGTAAGGTGAAGCCATTTTCGGTCAGGTAGATGTACTCCTGATGCGTTTTTGGCACGGCTGGCGTATAGATGACAAGCGTCTCGTCCGGGTTTTGGCGGAACGAAACAGGTATCTGCTCAACATCTTCCAAAAAATGGATGGCCATACCTTCGGTTTGTAGCGCGTTCGTCAGCGCAGTAGGCGTTTTGTCATAACCGGCTACTTCATACCCGTTCACGCCGAACCAGCGGGCCAGCGCACTCATACCGATGCCGCCAATACCAAGAAAATAAATGTACTTAAACTGATCTAATGTCATTCTATACGTGCGGAAAGGAAATATAGAAAGGGTTATTGCTTCCTTTTCTATATTGCCACTCCCCTTATTTGGTAAGTTTTATTACTTCTTCTGCAATGTCACGGGCAGCATTTGGTTTAGCCAGTGTCTTAATTTCTGTACTTAGTTGTTGCCGTTGCACTGGATTGTTCAATAAATTCAAGGCTGCCGTTATGAGTTCTCCGCGAGCAGTGCGGTCATTGACCAGTAAGGCCGCATTCTGTTCCACCAGACTCATTGCGTTTTTTGTCTGGTGGTCTTCAGCAGCCGTGGGCAAAGGTACCAGAATAGCCGGTCTGCCTACCAAACAAAGTTCTGATACAGACAATGCACCCGCTCTTGACACCACCGCATCAGCAATGGCGTAGGCTTTATCCATCTCATAAATAAAATCGTAGGCTTTGATCAGTGGCGATCCGGTGGCTGCAATGGCCGTTCGTGCCCGTTCGATGAAAGCAGGACCTGTTTGCCAAACGACCTGAACACCTGCATCAACAAATCGCTGAAGACCTGCTTCCAGACTTTCATTTAGGGTTCGCGCGCCCTGGCTACCGCCGATAACCAACAGTGTTGGTCGGGTAGATTCCAGGCTAAATAATATACGTCCGGCATCGATTTGCTGGTCGGCATATTGAATATCGCTACGCACCGGATTACCAGTCAATTTAATTTTGTCAGCCGGAAAAAAAGCATCCATACCCGGATAGGCAACGCAAATTCGTTTTGCCCACCGTGCCAGTGCTTTGTTGGTTAGCCCTGCATAGGAATTCTGCTCCTGAATAAGCGTTGGAATTCCTTTCATTGATGCCGCCAGTAGTAAAGGGCCGCTGGCATAGCCACCAACACCAACAGCTGCATCGGGGCGAAAATCGCGGACGATTTGCTGCGCACGCAGGAAACTCTGGCCTAGCTTGAACGGGAAAGCCAGGTTAGCCAGCGTCAGTTCACGCTTGATACCGACAACAGGTAAGCCTACGATCTTATAGCCGGCTCGTGGAACTTTCTCCATCTCCATCTTCCCTTCGGCTCCTACAAACAAAATCTCGGTAGCGGGATCTATTGCTTTCAATTCGTTGGCAATGGCAATAGCCGGATAAATGTGTCCGCCTGTTCCGCCCCCGCTGATAATTATTCTCATAGTATTCAGTTTGCAGTTTTTGGCTTACGATAGGCGACACCTCTTATACCTTCTGAGTTGCCAATAGTAACCCCAAAACCGACTACTTATATTTTACTTTCATCGGCTTCATCGCGGCTGACGCTCAACACAATGCCAATGGCTAGGCCAGTAAATATCAAGGAGGTACCTCCCATACTGAGTAAGGGTAACGGCTGACCTGTTACGGGGGCTAGACCAATGGCAACACATATACTGGCAAAGGCCTGAAAAACAATACTGAACGTTAAGCCTGCGGACAGAAGTCCGCCAAACGGTCGCGTTGTTTTTTGAATTGCTTTAATGCCTCGCCAGAGAAACCAGATATACGCCAGCACAACTGGAATACCTCCCAGCAAGAGGCCATACTCTTCAACGATAATGGCATAAATAAAGTCGGAGAAGGGGTTTGGCAGCGTGTTTCGCTGGTGGCTGTTACCGGGGCCCTGGCCTGTTAGCCCACCATTGGCGAGCGCGATGTAAGATTGTTCGACCTGATAGAGTACAGTATCGGAATCCATAAAGCTTTTAATCCGGTTTGTAGCTGTTCCAAACCGTTGCCCCAGGTATAATCCGATTCCACCAAATACAATGCAGGCCCCTACCATGATAGCCAGGTACCGAACCGGAACCCGACCGATATACATGAGCAGAAAGCAGGTTGCGCCTAATAAGAGGGCTGTTGATGTATTAGAGAGTACGATTAACGAGCAAATAAGCGCAATCCAGAAAATCATGTTGATCAACACACTGGGATCGCTCATGAACCGCTGCCGCTTTGCCAGCATGGCCGCAAGACTAGAGATCAGAGCCAGTTTCGCCAAATCTGATGGCTGAAAGGTCTGGTTAATAATGGGAATTGTAACCCAACGCGACGCATCATTCAGGGCCGATCCTTTGAAGAACGCCCATAGAAGCAATGGGATAGATAACCACAACCCAAATTTAGCCAACCGGGCATAATAAATGTAGTTGATCCGGTGAGCGAAATAGGTACAAACCAGGCCCAGCATTAAGAGAGATCCGTGTTTAAGCAAAAAAATCTCGGTATTACCGTCTAACTCCCGGAATGCCTTTGTGCCGGTTGCGCTATACACAACCAGCACGCTCATAATGGATAAATAGAGGACAATCCACCAGATTTGGCGGTCGCCTTTAAGATGAGTTCGAATCCAGTCGCGAAGGGCCATGTTTTACGGATGAATTTGGAGTGATGAATGATTGTGCATTTACGTATTCATCATTAAGTTCTTAACGGCAGCTTTGAATTGATTACCGCGATCTTCATAATTTTTAAACAAATCAAAACTGGCGCAGGCTGGTGAGAGTAAAACTGCATCGCCCGGTTGCCCCCATTCGAGGCCTTTTGCCACTGCGTCTGTCACACTCTGGGTTTCGTAGATCGTGGGGACTTTATTGCCGAAGTAACTTACTAATTTGTGGTTATCAATCCCTAAACAAATCAGTGCTTTTACTTTCTGGCGTACAACTTCGTCGAGTTGGCTATAGTCATTCCCTTTATCCTGCCCTCCCGCAATCCAGATGGTTGGAACCTCCATACTTGATAAGGCATAAAATACCGAATCGACATTCGTTGCTTTGGAGTCATTAATAAACTGAACGCCATTGACGGTTCCGGCCGGTTCGAGTCGATGAGCTGCATTTTGAAATGTTTTAAGCCCTTCTATTATAGACTCATTGTCAATACCTACTGACTGAGCGGCCAGCACAGCAGCCAACGTATTAATGGCATTATGCGGTCCACGAAGGGTCGTGTCAGCCATGGCCAGTCGAAAAACCGACGAACCATAGGTTGCTACTAACTCTCCATTTGTCAGATAGCCACCGGGAGTCACCGAGGTTTCGAGTGAAATTGGTAGTTGGTTTACAACCGGACTGCGCTTTTCAAGTTCGTTCTGAATGGGTAAACTTTCCTGAAAATAGATAAATGTGTCCTCCGGCCGGGCGTTCTGAATAATCCGGAATTTTGAATCAGTGTAGTTCTGAAAATTATAGTTATACCGATCAAGATGATCAGGCGTAATGTTGAGCAGCACCATCACATCGAGGTGCGTATCATACATATCATCCAGTTGAAAACTACTTAGCTCCAGCACGTAATAATCGAATGAATCATCGATTACCTGGGCGGCAAAACTATCACCCACATTACCTGCCAGCCCAACATTAATCCCGGCGCTTTTGAGGAGATGATAAATCAGGAGTGTCGTTGTCGTTTTTCCATTACTACCCGTAATACCAATTAGATTTGCTTTCGTGTAACGGGCAGCAAATTCAATTTCCGAAATAACAGGTGTTTGCTGCGCTTTCAACTTCAGCACTAATGGCACCGTTTCCGGAATACCTGGGCTTTTAATTACTTCAACAGCATCAAGAATATGTTCTTCAGTATGCTTTCCTTCTTCAAATGAAATATTAGCGGCTCGCAAGGTTGCCCTGTAGCTTTCCTTCAAAGCTCCTTTATCTGACAAAAAAACCTCAAAACCTTTTGCCTGAGCCAGCAAAGCTGCCCCTACACCGCTTTCACCACCACCCAGAATTGCAATTTTCTTCGTTACCATAGTCAATCAAACGATTGGCAAAATAACGCATAAATGAAGAAGCCCCGGTCATAGACCAAGGCTTTTCGTTCATTTTTTTCAAAATACACTTTATTCCTTAGGAGCCATCGAGTTTGAAAAACGAGCACGGTTGGCGGCTTTTACAATCAGGAAAACAACCCAGGCAATGACTAAAAACTGGATCAATACGTTCAAAAAATTACCATAACGGATCGCTACTTCGGGCGATGTCCCTACAGCTTCCTTCAAAACAATTTTCAACTGACTAAAGTCAATACCACCAATTACTAATCCTAAGATCGGATTAATGATATCCTCTACCAAAGATGTAGTGATTTTACCAAAAGCCGCGCCGATAATAATACCGACGGCAAGATCAAGCACATTACCCTGGGCAATGAATGCACGAAATTCACTTAGCATAAGACCTCTTGGTTTTAGGTTAGAATTTTTTTATTACTATGGACTGTCAAGCTATGTAATACTGAAGTCAAATCAAAATCGCCCAGGCAACGGATCAGTTGCTTTAATTGGATCTTTTTTCTTACGGAACGAACTGATATTGTACGACAAGCCAATAGCCAGTGTCTGCTGAATCTGTAGATCAGGGCCAAAATCTTTATTATAAAGGGCAATTAAACCGAAGGTTGTGCTCAAATAGCGGCTTACTTTAGCGGTTAAAATCAGATCGAGCCGATGATTGATATTAGCTAATTCTGTATAATTTGCAAACAGCTGATAACGGGCATTTATCGAGACGTTTTCACCTAAATTACGATTTAGGGCTGCTTGTAATTGAAAAGCAAGCCATTCTGCTCTCACGCTCTTGCCCGGTTGTACTCCATAAGCGACTTGAGTTGGATCGGCTACAAATGAGCCATCGGCTAACTCACGTACCCGAACAGCATCATCGGCCAGAAACGTAAACCGGGGCGCAATTGGGCTCATCCGAAGCGAAAACCAATCGTTAGGTTTGTAAGCGATTCCGGCCGCAAATGTGAATTGAGCCGGTGCAAAAAAATTCGATACCTTCAACCGGGTTTGATCGGCAGGGATCTTATCATACCGATAACCTGGGGCAAAAAACGTATTGAAGGTTCCCGAAATAAACAAGTCCCATTTCGGTGCAATTTGACGTCCCAGAACCGAAATCAGGATAATTTGATCGGCCGCCTTACGCGTATTGCCAAACTGCCGAACATACCCCAACTGAAGATCAGCGGTGTTATCCCAGGATATTTTCCCTTTTTCGTACAAAGCGCGGGCTGCAACGACTGCTCCGATTGCAACGGAATTAACCCCCCCACCCGACCAGTTGCTAAACGATGCCTGGTTAAAGTTAATACCCCCACTAAACGATTTTTGCCAGTAGGAGGTGTCGGGCTTAACAGCTACCGTATCTTTAAAATTAGTAGTAATTCTTGTGGAGTCCTGACCAAATGCGTTAGTGAGGCTTATCCAGCAGACGAGCGTATAGATAACGTTTTTCATACTACCTAAGACGGTCGAACATCCGTTAAGATACATACGAAGAAGACTTTTTAACTAAAAATTTCCACCTTTTTCGTTTGTAGGACCTGCAATGGAAACACAGTCGTTGTCTCACCCGTCTGAAGTGTCAGGGATGTTGTATCTACTTTAACAATTTCGCCCTTTACATCATCAATCTGAATCGTTTGACCTTCTTTGTATTTATTTCTGGAATAAAATGAGGACAGTATGTTAGCCATCACATCACGAGAAGCGATTCCGTATCCTACTGCAAACGCAAAGATCCCTCCTCCAATGACCAGATTAAAGCTTGATTCAAGCAGTTCCGTATTAATTCCTGCCTGACCCAGTGCGCTGATGATGGTAATAACCAGGAAGAAAACAAACACAATCGTACTCAGTAGCCGTCCAGAAGAAATGTTAAATGACTGGCATACATTCAATACTGTAGTCCTGAGCGTATCAGCCAGTAAAACCCCTACTTGTAACATGATAGCGGCTGCAATTACTTTCGGAATGAAATTAACCAGCGATGAAACCATTTCAGTAATAGCAGCTACTCCCAGCGTTTCAGTAGCTGCTGTTATAAAAACCAGTAGAATGAAGTAATACAGAACCTTACTGACTATTTCGCTCAGTTTTATCTCTGTATTAAGCTGTTTGATAATACTGATTTCGTTTAGCCGGCTACCAATTTTATCAAAACCCACCTGCGCCAGAATTCGCCGGACGACGAACGCAATTAGCCGGGCAACGCCAATACCAATCAATAAAATAACGAGTGCGCCTAGTATACGAGGTACAAATTCGACAAATTGGTCAATGAGTGTTTGAAAGGTATTACGTAAAACTTCTGTTATGTCAGGTAGTTGTTTCATACAGTTACAGTGTTCGTATTCAGCATATTCTGGATTAGTGAGGGGGGTTAGCCAGTACAGATACTACGCCAAACAGGTCGCCAATGTATAGCTCTATGACAGTAGTGAAATCTCGAATCATGTCTATTTCCGAAATTAGTTCGGTTTTTAAATGGGGGGGACATTCTGCGTCCGACTCCATTTCTTGGAATGGATTGGGAGTTTCCATAGTTTATAAGCAGGCTAATTATCGAAATGGCCACCGAATCGATAAAGCAGCTTTAATGGCCAAGAGCAACCAAAACAAAGCGGCTTCCAGATAATACTTGCGTAGTTTATCACGGGTACGCTTCAAGCGCATTTTCACGGCGCTCTCGGTTATACCGTTCAAATCAGCAAGCTCACGAATACTAATATTATCCTGATATTTCATTAATAACAGGCTTTGCTCAGTAGGGTCAAGCTGTTCCAGGGCCAGCTTCAGTTTTTGCGCTTCCATCTCGGCCAATTCGGCCAATCCATCATCAGCTCCCAGATCCAGGCGTTCCCACCCTTCATCCATATACACTTCTGTTCGCCGTTGTGGCGACCGCATATGATCAGTACAGTGGTTATAGGTAATCGAATACAACCAGGTAGAAAACTTTGCCTGTTCTTTAAAGCCTCCAAGCTTGATAACAAGCTTCAAAAATATGTCATGCGTCAGATCTTCGGCCTGCAGTGGATCCTTGGTAAATGAAAGGCATTTTCGGTATACTTTATCGCAGTAGCGTTCATATAAACGTTCGAAATAAGCGTTCTTCTGCGTTTCGATATATAACCGGACCAATTCTTCGTCCGAAAAGTGCTTCATTTGATTCGGTAGTGCTCGTTAAGACCCGAAAAACAACCAAAGTAACGGATTTCGTTCATTAAACTAATGAAAGGTTTCGACCACACTACAAAGCACAGCAAAATATCTACCAAATAGTAGGTTTACAGAAGTGTTGACTAAAATAAATACTTAATTCTTTTTTTGATAGATAATTAACTATACATTAACTCATAAGGCAACGAATCATCAATCCTTACTTCCCCATAAAATTGACGTAACCGATCACGAGAGCGTTTGAGCCGCATTTTAACAGCGCTCTGCGTTAGAGAAAACTGGGCAGCAATTTCTTTAACACTGACTTCATCCATATACTTCATCCGAAGTAGCCCCTGTTCTTCGGGCTCCAGACGAGTCATGGCCAGTTTCATTTGCCGCTCGGTTATCTCAGCAAATTGATTTTCTGTTCGCTGATCAAGGTCACTTGTAAATAAAGCAGGAATGTCGTAGCATTCATCCAGAGCCAATCCTTGTTTTGTATGGGGCATTCGGATTTGATCGGTACAATGATTGCGGGTAATAGAATAAAGCCAGGTAGAAAATCGGGATTCGTGTTTATAACTATTTATCTTATTAAGTAACTTTATAAAAATGTCCTGCGTTAAATCTTCGGCCTGCACTTCGTCTTTAATAAATAATAAACATCTTCGCCGAACTTTAGGGCAGTAACGCTCATACAATGCATTAAAATAACTATTCTTATGCGTTTTAATGTACAGTTTTACGAGGTCTTCATCCGTAAAATTTTCCATTCTGTTCGTAGGTAGAGGAAGTGAAAAAGAACTTTCTCTACCTACGAACAACAATTAGTTTTCGATTTAATTAAAAAGTAAAAAACCTGGCAAATTTGCCAGGTTTTACTAAACGGTAGGTAACACAAAGAAATTAACCAATAGCCACGCGCTTAAACGCCGAAACGGTTAACCCTTTACTGGTTTTATCGAGCAGTTGCGCAATCGTTACTGAGTTGTCTTTAACAAATTCCTGATTGAGCAACGTATTTTCTTTATAGAACTTATTTAGTTTACCCAGGGCAATTTTTTCAAGCATTGCTTCGGGTTTGCCTTCCTGACGGGCCTGCTCTTTACCAATTTCAATTTCACGCTGAACAATAGTGGCATCAACACCATCTTTATCCAGAGCAACCGGTTTCATAGCCGCAATCTGCATCGCGATGTCTTTGCCGACTTCGGTCACATCCGTACCATTCGTATTCGATAGGCCTACCAGTACACCTAATTTACCGTTCGAGTGAATGTAAGACACAACTTTATCGCCCGAAACCGTTTCGAATGAAGCGACATCAATTTTTTCTCCGATTTTACCCATCAGATCTGTAATGTGATCCTGAAGTGCACGGCCATCGGCTTGAGGTGTTGCCAGCAAGGCAGCTTTGTCTGTTGCATCGGTTGCAACAGCAGTGCTCATGATGGCCATTGCCAGATTCTGGAAGTCAGCCACTTTTGAAACGGGCTCTGTTTCGCAGGCCAGAGCAATTACTTTGCCACTTTTGCCATCCTGACTCACGTGAGCCAGTACGATACCTTCAGCCGTTGTGTTGTCAGCACGTTTGTCGGCTATTTTCTGACCCTGCTTCCGCAGAATCTCTTTTGCTTTTTCAAAATCGCCATCGGCTTCGGTGAGGGCTTTTTTACAGTCCATCATGCCAGCTCCGGTCTCTTGCCGAAGTTTGTTTACGTCAGCAGCAGTAATTGCCATAGTAATAGGTGATTGTCGATTTAAATTTCCAAAAATTATTTGGTACTCAGCAAGTCGTGTCTGAAATGGAATAGCCCATAGCGGCTGGCTACGGGCTATTTCCTTAAGTCATAAAACGATCCGTCGTAGCGGTTTTTATAGTTAACAAGTTATAACGCAATGGCCCACTGCGGACCCAACCATACAACCAGCTGACTATACAGCTTTATAACTTTTTATGCTTCCGTCTCGTCTTCAGCCACAGCAGCTGGTGCTGCTTCTGCTTCAGGTTGTTCAGCGCTGGCACCTTCGGCCTTAGCTTGCGCAAGGTCTTCGGCACGCTTAGCATCTTCTTCTTCCTGAACGCGCTGATCGTCTTTATCCTGTTTCCGCTCCATCAGGCCTTCTTCAATAGCCTTACCGATAGCGAGCGTAATCAGCGAAATAGACTTATAAGCATCGTCATTAGCCGGGATTGCAAAATCAACATCTTCCGGATTCGAGTTCGTATCGCACATAGCAAATACGGGAATGCCCAGACGATGTGCTTCTGCAACAGCAATGTGCTCACGCTTTACGTCAACAACGAACAAAGCAGCTGGCAAACGGGTCAGGTCGGCAATACCGCCTAATACGCGTTCCAGTTTCTCTTTGTCGCGGGTACGGGTCAAACGCTCCCGCTTGGCAATGCTCTTGATGGTCTCCTCATCTTTCAGCATTTTATCCAGCGTTTGCATTTTCTTCAGCGACTTGCGAATCGTAGCGAAGTTCGTCAACATACCGCCCTGCCAGCGATCTGTAACGTAAGGCATTTTCAGACGACGTGCTTCTTCCGAAACAATCTCCTGTGCCTGTTTTTTCGTTGCGACAAACATTACCTTCCGGCCCGAGCGAACAATTCCTTTAATCGAATTGCAGGCTTCGTCGAGAGCGGCCAATGTTTTATTGAGGTCAATAATATGGATGCCGTTCTTCTCCATGAAGATATACGGAGCCATCCGGGGGTCCCATTTACGCGTAAGGTGGCCAAAGTGCACACCAGCGTCCAGGAGGTCTTTATATTCGATTTGTGCCATTTCTAAAAATGAACAATAAAATAATGAATAATGAAAAAATACGCAGCACCACGCATCGGCATCATCTAAGCGCAGTCTGGACTTGAGTTAATGGATAATGAGTACTGACGAACGTACAATGGCCAACAGGTTCATTATACAGTTTACATCGGTCATTATGCATTGGTTAGCGTTTCGAGAACTGGAACCGACGACGGGCTTTCCGGCGACCGTATTTCTTACGTTCAACCATACGCGAATCCCGAGTCAGGAAGCCTTCTTTCTTGAGGGCAGGACGGAAATCAGCGTTCAGCTCAACCAGCGCACGGGCAATTGCCATACGGGTTGCTTCGGCCTGACCAGCCACTCCGCCACCACGAACGTTAACTTTTACGTCGTAGCCACCAACACCGTTAACGGTCGAAAACGGTTGGTTCAAAATGATTTGCAGTACTTCGGTTGGGAAATATTGTTTGTAATCTTTCCCGTTTACCGAGATGGCCCCGCTGCCCGCCGACAAATAAATGCGGGAGATGGCAGTTTTACGCCGGCCAATGGTGTTAATACGATCCATTATGACTTAGAATTTAACTGCTTTGGGTTGCTGAGCCTCGTGCGGATGTTGGTCACCAGCATAAACGTACAGGTTGGTATACAACCGACGACCAAGCCGATTTTTAGGCAACATGCCTTTTACGGCGTGTTCGATGATACGCTCGGGGTGCTTTTCAAGCAGCAGCCGGGGCGTTGCGAACCGTTGACCACCGGGATAACCCGTGTGGCGGACATAAACTTTGTCGGTCAACTTCGAGCCGGTCAGGCGAACCTTGTCGGCATTGATGACGATCACGTTATCCCCGCAATCAACGTGTGGCGTGAAGTTTGTTTTGTGTTTGCCGCGAATCAGGCGTGCGATTTGGCTGGCCAGCCGACCAAGCACTTCACCCTGAGCGTCAACCACAATCCACTCCTTCTGCACCGTTTCTTTGTTGGCAGAGATGGTTTTGTAACTGAGCGTATTCACTGTTATGGAGACTAATTAATTGATTTCTAATGATTTGCCTACAAAAAAGCACTCCCGCTTTCGAAACGGGAGTGCAAATATACGCGGTATGACGCTGAAAAACAAGGCTCTGTAAAGTTTTCCGCACTATCGCAGTTTCAATGTCGCTAAGGCCAGAACGGCCAGGATAATTCCAATAATCCAGAAGCGTGTTACCAGTTTAGCTTCATGGTAGCCTTTCTTCTGAAAATGATGGTGTAGGGGCGACATCAGGAAGATTCGCCTACCTTCGCCATACTTGCGTTTGCTATATTTAAAATAGCTCACCTGCATAATTACGGACACCAGCTCGACCAGAAAGATGCCACAAATTATGGGAATCATCAGCTCTTTTCGAATGGCCAGAAATAATACAGCGATCACCCCACCCAGCATGAGGCTACCGGTATCGCCCATGAATACCTGCGCAGGATAAGAGTTGTACCACAAAAAACCGACGCAGGCTCCAACAAAGGCCGCACAGAAAATTACCAGTTCGCCCGCATTGGGGATATACATGATATTCAGGTACTGCGAGAAAACTTTATTACCCGACAGGTAGGCAAGCACACCAATAGTCAACCCAATAATGACGGATGTTCCAGCGGCCAAACCGTCGATACCATCGGTGATATTCGCTCCATTGGAAACCGCTGTAATAATAAAAATACAGATCAGGACATAGACAATCCATGTGTAACTATCTGGAACGACGCCGAATAGCAGTGAGCTGTAATCAAATTCGTTGTTCTTAACGAATGGAACCGTCGTGAGTGTTGACTTGATATCGGTATAAATATCCGGCACCGTCGATGTGCTCAGCAACCGGGGAGCGTATTTGCGGATTTTAACATAGTCGTTGAAGGATAACGTAAGACCAACAATCAGCCCCAGACCAACCTGTCCAACAACCTTAAACTTACCCTGCAATCCCTCTTTATTTTTCTTGAAAACCTTGATATAGTCATCCAGAAAGCCAATCAATCCTGTCCAGACGGTCGACACAAGCGCCAGAACGACGTATACATTGGACAGTTTCGCAAAAAGCAGTGCTGGAATCAGCAACGATGCCAGGATAATAAATCCACCCATGGTTGGCGTACCGCGTTTCTGCATCTGACCTTCCAAACCCAAATCGCGAATAGATTCTCCAATCTGAAGATTGCGGAGTATGTCGATAATGCGACGACCAAAGATAGCAGCAATGAGCAGGGAGGTTATAACAGCACCAAGCGCCCGGAACGATATATATTGAAAAACCCCAGCTCCAGGGAAATTGTAGCGTTCGTCCAGTAAATGGAATAGGTAATAGAGCATTTTAAAAGAGCGAAAGAGTGAAAGAGTGAAAGAGTGAAAAGGCGGGAGGAATTCGTTATTCGCTCTTTCGCCTTCTATTCTTCCGCTCTTTATACAGGCCAAAGTTACTGATTTCCGCGTTCCGAGAAAGCTTCCTGCAACACGGCATGATCATCAAAATCGTATTTAATTCCCTTAATTTCCTGATAGGTTTCATGCCCTTTGCCCGCAACAAGAATAATATCGTGCGGTCTGGCCATCGAAACGGCCCGTTTTATGGCATCACGGCGGTCTTCTATCGTTACCGTTTTTTTGTAATCAACGGGCGAAACACCAGCCTGCATTTGTTCCAGAATTTCCATCGGATCTTCGTTACGCGGATTGTCGGACGTCAGAATGACGCGATTGCTGAACCGGCAGGCAATATCGGCCATTATGGGTCGCTTTGCAGCATCACGATTACCGCCACAACCCACAACTGTTATAATCTGCGGCTGGCGTCCCTGTTCGTCATCATGGCGTATTTCGGTAATTGTTTCCAGTACGTTTTGTAACGCATCAGGCGTATGGGCATAATCGACAATACCAACTATTTTATCATCGGAAACAACCTGCTCAAATCGACCTGGTGGTGGCGTAATACCAGATAATAATGTCAATACCTCGGCAGGATCTTCGCCCAGAAGCACAGCCGTGCCATAAACACTGAGCAGATTGTAGGCGTTAAACCGGCCAATAAGCTTGAACCAGACTTCTTTATCGTCAACCAGCATATTCAGGCCAAACAGGCTGTCGGCAATAATTTTCCCTTTAAAGGTTGCTAATGTTTGCAGTGAATAGGTTTCCTTTCTGGCTGCCGTATTTTGTAGCATCACCAGCCCACGCTTATCGTCTACATTGGTCAATGCAAAAGCAGAAGCGGGTAGCTGATCGAAAAACCCCTTTTTTGCCCGTATATAGTTATCGAACGTTCCATGAAAATCCAGATGATCGTGAGTAATATTCGTAAAAATCCCTCCGGCGAAAGTTAACCCCGCGATACGCTCCTGCACAACCGCATGTGAGCTCACTTCCATAAACACATGTGTGCATCCATGCGTCAGCATCTGCGTTAACAGCTGATTGGTGGTGATTACATCAGGAGTAGTATGCGTAGCCGGAATAACCTGATCATCAATCTGGTTCTGAACGGTCGACAGAAGCCCGCAGCGGTATCCTAACCCCCGAAATAACCGAAAGAGCAGCGTGGCAACGGACGTTTTACCATTTGTACCCGTTACGCCAATGAGTTTCATTTTTTGTGAGGGCTGGCCATAAAAATTAGCGGCTACAAGCCCCATTGTGCGGGCAGAATCCAGAACGCGTACATAAGCCACTGAAGGGTCGGTCTCGGCTGGAAATTCTTCGCACAACACGGCCGATGCCCCCTGACTAACAGCGGTTGCAATGAAATTATGGCCATCGGTAACAGTTCCACGCACGGCCACGAACAAACTACCAGGGCCTACCTTGCGGGAGTCCATGGTAAGATTCGTGATGTCGGTGCTCATACTGCCAGATGTAGCCAGCAGCGAAATTTTATAAAAAAGATCTTTCAGTTGCATACATATAGAACGGGCCCCATGCCGTTTTCGCGAGTGCAAAAAAACGGCATGGGGCCCGTTCTACCTAATTTTCAGCTAACCGTACGATAGGGTATTTCACCCCATTTTCAGGGTAATTACCTTTACGCCTACCTCGTCGGCACCGGAGCCGGGCGTAATCGATTGTTCTTTAACCTTGCCCCGCCCTTCAACCACAACCTTAAATCCGCGATTTTCCAACAGATAAACCGCATCGCGAAGCGTCAGGCCGCGTACATCAGGAACGTGGCCGGGTCGCGTCGGGCGCGATTTCCAGCGGCCACTTGGCGTAGCTTCAACCCAACCTTCTGTTGACGGCTCGTTTTTAATCTTTAAGGCTGTACTAATCGTATGCAGATCATCGGAATAGCCCGCCAGCAAACCAGTCGTAGAGCTCGGCTCTGAGGCTCTTGCCCGAATAGGCGCATGCATACGAATGTCGTAGGCCACAATTCGGTCGGCAACTTCTTTAAAGACTGGCGCTGCTACGGCTCCTGCATACAGTAAATCTATATTGTCGCCCTGCGGTGTATCTACGACCGTAATCATGCTATACTTGGGCCTATCGGCGGGGAAATAGCCAATGAATGAGGTATAGTATTTACCAACCTGATACCGCCCATTGATCACCTTCTGAGCCGTACCCGTCTTACCTGCAATGGCATAGTTCGGGTTGTTAATGTGACGAGCCGTGCCATGTTCTACGACCCCACGCAGTAACTCCTGGGCTTTGCGAGCGGTTTGTGGCGAACAGATCGGTTCGGGAAGCACATAAGGCGTATTGTCTTCTATGATCTCATCGGCAAGCTTGATCTGCTTAACAATCATCGGCCGCACCCATCGACCATTGTTGGCCACGGCATTATAGAACGTCAGCATTTGCAATGGTGTAATCTGCATTTCATAGCCGTAAGACATGGATGTCAGCGAGACTTTACTCCAGCCTTTCATATCAGGATTTCGAACCACCGGAATGGCCTCACCTTTCATGTGGATACCCGTTGCCTTATCGAGATGAAACCGGCGCAGGTAGTCACAATAGCGGTCGGCTCTGCTGTAAAAGTGACTCCGCATCAGCAGGTGAATTCCAACATTCGACGACTTTTCAAAGACCTGCCGAGCCGTAATTGTGCCCGAACCTCCCCGTTTAGCATCATGAATACCAAGGCCATGATACTGCATCGAGCCCCCTCCTGTGGCAACAGGTTGCTCAAGCGAAATCGCTTTATCTTCAAGAAGGGCCATCATTGTAGCTAATTTGAAGGTAGAGCCAGGGTCCGTACGGCCAGCCAGTGCATGGTTAAAATTCTCAACGTACCGATCTCCCTGCTTGGTCAAATTGGCCATTGCCCGGATTTCCCCCGTTGCTACTTCCATTACGATGACGCACCCTTTGGCCGCGTTGTATTTTTGGAGGGCTGACCGCAAAGCCGTTTCGGCCATATCCTGATAGTTGACATCGATGGTCGTATACAAATCCATCCCTGGCTCTGGCTTCATGTCAGGACCATCCTCAACGGGTTTACGAACTCCACCAGACAGTACTTCAACCAGCCCAACGGCATTTTTACCCGCCAAAGCAGGCTGAAAACTGGCTTCCAGTCCAATTAGCCCCCGGCCCGTTTTAGCATCAAGATTACCGATGGTCCGTTCCGCCATATGGTCGAATGGATGATAGCGCTCATAGTAGGGGCGCAGAACCCCACCCCTGGCAGCCACCTTTGGCGACGACCGAAAAAACGGCCACTTCAGCATATACTGCCGTTGCTGAAAGGTGACGCGTTTACGATTCAGCAGCACATACCGGCGTTTGTGGGCGCGGGCATCGATAACGAGTCCGGTATAATCCTGTGCCGAACGGTCACCGTAAATTCGGGACAGTAACAGACCAAGCGAGTCTTTTTTCTTGTCGAAGTAATCCTGCTTGGCCATCGTTGGGTCCAGCCCGACGACATATGTAGGCAATGAAGTCGCCAGCAGACTTCTGCCATCGTTCGCATAAATATTGCCGCGCATAGCCCGTATGGTATCGCGCTGAATAAGCGTTGCCGCTACCCGTTCGCGCCAGAACTTGCCTTTAAATGTCTGAAAATACTGAACGTAGACGAGCCGAAAAATCACGCTCAGGGAAAGGACAACGACAACGTAATAAACATGGTTGGCCCGTTGAATGATGTCTTGTTTAATGTTCATTGCTCTTGACGACGATTTTATGGGGTGGATTTTGACTGTCGGACAGGCCGATTTCGGCTACACGCTTACTAAGTTCAGACTGTTTTCCGCTCTTCATAAAATCGGCCTGCAAAACAGTATACTGCGACCGTAATTCATCTACCTGCGTTTTAGTACGCTGAATTCGACGCACAAGACGTTCGGCATTATGATTTAAGCCAATATAAACAACGAGCAGAAAAGTAACCCATAAAATACGGTCGATATGGCGAATTGGCCAGGAGTTGTCTTCGCCAAAGAGTCGGTCTAAGCCAATGAAATCATTGAGCCACGAGGCCATTCTGAGTCGGCGACGTTGCTTTTTCTGTTTAGCAACCCGTTCGGGTTCCCGGAATGTATTTTTAGCCATGATGGGTCAGGATTCGCGTCCACAAAGTAACAAAAAACACTACGCCACCCGTAGCCTATAAATAAGAAACGATGACAACTTTTTGGCAAAGTGTCATCGTTTCTTCGTGGCAAAAGAAATGCTTACTCTTTCCAGCGCCACTCATTGGCAATCTGTAGGGGTGTGCGTAAGCCTTGGGTTACCAGATAATCACGAGTTTGCGTATCCGTTTGTCGCCGAGTCGGAATATCATCGGCATCGGCAAGGGCAAAAAGCAGCATAGTTGAGTAGCGGACTGTGTTTTTCAACTGGTCGGCATTGACAAGTGTAATGCGATCGCAGTTAGCGTGATAGCAATCCAGTACTTCACGGGCAAGATGACCATTCATGCCAACGACCGGAACGCCTTCTAGCATGAACGGCTGGTGATCGGAATGAAGTCCGGCCTGATTTTGCATCTCGTTGGCGAATGCCGGTTCAGCTCGCTTGATCGTTTCGCCAACCGTATTCAGAAACGATACCATATCGGAACGACCAAAAGCGTTCAGCCCCGTCGGATCATTGGTCATGTCGAGGTTCAGCATATAGCGGACTTTGTCGAGCTGGCCGCTTTTTTTCAGATTTTCGACCATCGCCCGCGAGCCAAGCAAGCCCTGTTCTTCTCCCATAAAGAGCACGAATTCAATGGTGCGTTTGGGTTTCAGCTTCAGTGCTTTGAAGGTTCGGGCAATGTCCATGATAGCGAATGAACCGATGCCGTTATCAATGGCGCCCGTTGCCAGATCCCAGGAATCCAGATGGCCACCGACAATGATCTTTTCGTCAGGATACTTCGAGCCTTTGAGCGTTGCAATGACATTTCGGGCCCGAATCTTACGACTCGTATTGGTCATATCGATAACAGCATGCAGCGGGTTAGCCTCTTCCTGCATCCATGAACGCAATGATTGTCCGCTTTCGTAGGAGATACAGACAGATGGAATCGGAATCAGTTTACCCGTAACCGAGGCCGTTCCGGTCAGTAATACATTTCCCGGAACCAGGTTGACCATGATCACCCCCGAAGCCCCATACTGAATGGCCAGTGCTGTTTTTTCGGAACGGTGTAAGTTACGGGCACCTTTTGTGGGAGCGGCCAGACCAATATTTACCAGCGCAACTTTACCTTTCAGTTTATCTTTTAAAGCCGCAAAGTCGCCTTCCAGTCCATTGCCGACATCCACGATTTCACCTTTCACGTGAGCCTCAACGGGTGAGTGCGCCAGCGATACAACCTTTACTTCCCGAAAATTATCGCTCCGGTTTGGTACAACCGATAAAGTAACGGTGTCGCGTGTCCAGGCTTCGACCTCAAAAGGCTCATAACGAACTTCCTTGAAACCATAAGACGATAGGAGATCAAAGGCATACGCTTCGGCGCGGGTACCGTTGGGGCTACCCGTAAGCCGATGTCCTACCTGCTGCGTTGCATCGGAGAGCGTTTCATAGGCTCGACTGTGCTGCATCACCTCCTCATTGATACGAGTGAAGGCTTTTTCGAGCGAAATAGTGTTGGAGTAAAAAGCGGTCAGGAAACCGGCAGTGCCGATACAGAACAGGACGAGCCGGAAGCGGGGCACGTAAAACGTTCGGTGCATAGAGGGTTGGTTAATTCTTCGCTAAATATACAAAAAAGACCGCTGATTTTGGGGCCAACTAGTCAGACACTTTATCCGGTAAAAGCGTTCGGTCAGCTGATAAAAAAACTGAAAACAGACACTACGTTGAGAAACCAGACTACAACTTTTCGGGTAACTGGTTTTTCATGGGCTTCAGGTAGACGGTTTGCCGGCCGGCAAGCCAGTCGGGGTCAATACCAGTCAGACCAAAAACACGGTCCCAGCTCCGCTCGAAGCAATGGGCCGCATCCGGAAATGTGATGGACACAGCCAGAGCCCGTTCATAAAAAGTAAGTGGCTGTTGCCGAATGGCATCGCGATGGATGGCAAACTGAGCACCCAACACAAACGTGTAAAGTACTGGTCCAGCCGTATCAAACAGCGTCTGGTGAAAGCCCCGCAAATCAAGTCTCCGCCCATCCTCGTTTTTGCTCCACGGTTGAAAAAGACGTTCCCCCCGGTTATCATCGGTGTCGATCAGATGACCCAGCCAGTGAAATGGTTTCTGGACCGGATCGTCTATGTGATCAGACTTATCGACAAATGATTTTACGGTTTTCTTAAAATCAAATGCGTGATCGAAGGGCTTTCCCTGAGCGAAAAGTGTCCAGTCGGCCAGCGAATCATATCGACTGACTATGTGGTGCAAATACGTATGCGCTTCCCGGCCAATGTTAGGGAGCGAAATCGCATCAGATCCGGCTGAATGATCCGGGCTTTTATCGTAAACAGTCAGACGAATTCCGGAAGGCAGGTTGCGGAGCCAGTTTAGATTTTCCGTATAATGAGCAACGACGAGTTCGAGCATAACGAACCTATAAGGTTTCCGAAAGCGTATAGGTTTCGTCAATCTGTAGCTTATTTTTACGAGCAAGCTTCCGAAACGAACTGCCCTGACGGACTGTTATGAAACGAACTTGTTTTACTCTCATTACCACGCTCACGCTGTATAGCATGACACAGGCACAAACACTTAAGGCTCCCAAGGCCGCGATTAAACCGAAAGAATTAATCACGAACGGCCACAAGCGAATCGACAATTATTATTACCTCAATGAGCGGGAAAATCCGGAGGTCATCAAGTATCTGAAAGCCGAAAACGCTTACCTCGATCAGGTACTGGCGCCCGTTAAGGGGCTACAGGAAAAGCTCTTTGAGGAGATGAAAGGCCGAATCAAGCAACAGGATGAATCCGTTCCGTATAAAGAAGGGCCATATTATTATTACACCCGATTCATAACCGGGGGCGAGTACCCGATTTATTGCCGCAAAAAGGGTTCTCTGGAAGGTACCGAAGAAATAATGTTCGACGGTAACGCCATGGCTAAGGGGCATAATTACTACCAGATCGGTGGGTATGAAATATCGGATAATGACGAACTGGCCATTTTCGCCGAAGATACCGTTAGCCGGAGACTCTATACGCTACGGATAAAAAATCTGAAAACGGGTCAGATTTATCCCGAATTCATTCCGGATACCGAAGGTGGTAGTTTCGCTTGGGCAACCGACAACAAGACCTTGTTTTACATCAAGAAAGACCCACAGACGCTACTGGGTTACCAGGTATATCGGCATGTGCTGGGCACTGACCCCAAAACCGATGTACTGGTTTACGAAGAGCAGGATAACCAGTTTTACATGGGGCTGGGTCGATCAAAATCCAAGAAATACATCACGATTGGCTCCGACCATAATGGTGTCTCGACGGAATATCGCCTTCTGGAAGCCAGCAATCCAACGGGCGAATTCAAGGTTTTTCTGCCGCGGGAGAAAGGTCATGAATACGATATCGTTCATTATCAAAACAAATTCTATGTCCGTACGAACTGGAAGGCCGAGAATTTCCGGTTGATGGAAGTGCCAGAAGGTAAAACCGCCGACCGCACTGCCTGGAAAGAGGTAATTGCCCATCGGCCTGACGTTTATCTCGACAATATGGACGTATTTGTCAATCACCTCGTATTGGGTGAACGGAAAGCGGGCCTGACGAACATTCGGGTTATCAACCAAAAAACCAGGACCGACGAATACCTCGACTTTGGCGAACCGGCTTATGTTTCGGGCATTGGTTATAACCCGGATTTCAACACAAATGTGCTTCGTTATAGTTATGCATCGCTGACAACGCCCAACTCCACCTTCGATTACAACATGGACACCCATGAGAAAAAGCTGATGAAACAGCAGGAGGTGCTGGGTGGTTTCGATAAAAACAACTATGTCTCGGAGCGGTTTTACGTGTCGGCCCGCGACGGTGCGCAGATTCCAGTTTCTCTTGTTTATCGTAAAGGCACGCCCAAAGATGGCTCGGCTCCGCTCCTCCAGTATTCCTATGGTTCCTATGGCTACTCCACCGATCCGGGCTTTGGCTCTACGCGCCTGAGCCTGCTCGATCGGGGATTTATCTATGCCATCGCCCACATCCGGGGTGGCCAGGAAATGGGCCGTCGGTGGTACGAAGATGGCAAGATGCTGAAGAAGAAAAATACGTTTAACGATTTTGTTGATGTATCGGAATATCTGATCAAAAACAAGTATACCAGCTCCGACAAGCTGTTTGCGATGGGTGGCAGCGCGGGTGGTTTGCTGATGGGCGCCATCATCAATCAGGCACCACAACTGTATCGGGGAGTAGTGGCGGCTGTGCCGTTTGTGGATGTAGTTACAACCATGCTCGATGAAAGTATTCCGCTCACAACCGGTGAATTTGAGGAGTGGGGTAATCCAAAGCAAAAACAGTATTACGACTACATGCTGTCATATTCGCCCTACGATAATGTTGAAAAGAAAGCCTACCCGAACCTGCTCGTAACCACGGGTCTGCACGATTCGCAGGTGCAATACTGGGAGCCTGCCAAATGGGTTGCCAAACTACGGGCAATGAAGACTGATAACAACCAGCTTCTGCTCCATACCAACATGGAAGCAGGCCACGGTGGCGCATCGGGTCGTTTCCAGGCGCTCAGGGAAATTGCGCTGGAGTATGCTTTCATGCTGAATCTGGTTGGCGAGAAGCAGTAGGATACAGATATTAATTGTAGCTCAAAGGGCATGTTTCTTGCTTACCCTTTGAGCTATTTTTTGAACGCTTAGCATTCAAGTTTAAGTCTTGTTTCATTACTTGGTTTTGTTTTGCCTTCCTAAATAACCTCTACAGTATGCCTAATCCTCAGGTCGTTTTTATTCCGACGCCCGGCAAAGACGAAGCCCCGCTCTCGAAAGTCCAGAAAGAGTTTAATCGGCTGACCAATAAAATTGGCGAGTTAGAGGATAATCTAAGTCTCTTCCGATCAGCCGCTACTACTATTCAGCAACGCATCTATACCGAGTATGAGCCTTTGTTGCAAGAGTTCAATCAACTACGGACCAACCTCGTGCGCGTGTTCGATCATGCATACGAACGACCAGAAACAACCAAAGCGGAGAAGAAAAAACTGGTCGACCTGATCGTCAATCTGACCTATAATCTGATTAGTGAACACGGCCTGGACGAACTCAAACCGATCTTCGATAAGTACGATACCGACGGCTTTGATACTACCGATGCTGAAGCCGACCAGCAGGTTTCTGAGGTAATGAAAGAAATGGTCAGTTCGATGTACGGAATCAAGTTCGACGAGAATGCGGATATCAGTACGCAGGAAAAGTTTATGGCGTACATAGAGGAACAGTTGCAGACCCGACAGGCCGATGAGCAGCGGGAAGCGGAAGAAAAACGGGCAAAAAAGCCAAAATCAGCAAAGCAACAGGAGCGTGAAGCCAAAAAACAGCTTGAAGAACGTAACATCACGAAGGCCGTACGAACCCTCTACATGGACCTGGTAAAGGCTTTTCACCCCGACCGAGAACCCGACGAAGCGGAGAAAACACGCAAAACCGAAATTATGCAGTGTGTGACCGAAGCCTACGAAAAAAGCGACCTTCTTGCTCTGCTTCGGCTCCAGCTTGAATTCAACCGGATCGACCAGCAACATCTGGAATCGCTGGCCGAAACCCAGTTGAAGTACTACAATAAAATTCTGAAGCAACAGGCCGATGAACTTAGCGACGAACTAGTTGGTCTGCAAAGTCAACTATCGGGCATGCTTGGCAAACCGTTCATGATGGTCAATTCGGTCTTAGGACTTGAATTCAGTTTTAACAACGACATTCGTGCGTTAAAAAAGGACATTAAAGCCACCAAGAAAGATGTAAAAGACCTCTCCGACCCTGCCATTCTGAAAGCCTGGCTCAAGTCTTATAAAATTCGGAAGGCTGATGATACAGATCTGTTTTTCAGCTAATTCTGACCGAAGCCTTGTTTATATTAGGGCTGCCTGCTCACAACGACTTTCCAGTCGGCACCACTGAACACCTTATACTTCTCCGAAAAATTGCCCTGATTAACGGCAATCGAAAAGTTCAGTAGACTATTGATATAGGCCACATCATCGCCAACGGGTGATTCACCAAACGTATTGACCATCCGAACGGATTTATCGTACAGCGTTTCGTTTTTATGCATAATCTGCACACGTAGCATCTCGCCGGACTTAGCACCCAGTTGTGACAACATCGCTTTGGGAATATTAGTCCAGACATTACCATACTGAATATCAAGAGCTGGAATGTTTCCTTTCAGCATACCGTTTGAAAACTCGGCTTTCTGATACGGCAAACGAACCACGTCTTTACGAACGGTTGAACCGACTTGTTGAAATGTTATGGTGCGGGATGCCAGCCGGGCAGCCGTGTAGGCATAGACATCACGTCCGTGAAAAGTATACGACTCATTCGAATTTTTCAGTCGATTGACAGTTTCGTCAATTTCCCGGATCTCGCTGATGCCCAAATGCTCCGCAATTAATGTCAGGGTACCGTTATCAGGCGTCACAATATAATGACCTGATTTTGTGAGCAATACAACCGAGTGCCGATCTGTACCAACGCCGGGGTCACAGACCGAAACAAAAACGGTTCCTTTCGGGTAATAGGGGACTGTCTGATGAAGTCGGTAAGCAGCTTGCCAGATATCATAAGCGGGTATTTCATGCGTGAGATCAAACAGTTTTAGGTCGGCTGAGACGCCCATGGCCACGCCTTTCATGGCTGACACAGCTCCATCTTTCAGACCAAAATCAGATTGAAAAACAACAATACCATTCTGAGCCGTAGCAAGTTGACGGAAGCAAAAAAGAATCAGAAAGGTGACTGTAGTGCGTATAGTCATAAAAGCAGAGATTGGCGCATGAATCGCAAAGATATTGCCTGCCAGCTTTTTCCAGGCACTGTTATCTTATTATTAACCCCCTTCTTCAGGCAGCATTTATCCGTAAATTAGGTGCTGCATCCCGCCAAGAGTACAATCAAATCAGCTTTATATACACGTTAAGACTTATCTATGAAGGATGACTCATTGTATACCTATCTAACAAATTTAGTAAATAGTGAAGATCGGTGGGCTCCGAATACTGTTGTCAGGCAAAAGTTCGATAGAGCGGTTTACATTTATCAGCCCGGCGATCAACAAACCTGCATTCACCTGATTGAACGAGGTGTGGTAAAAATTGGCAGCTACTCGCCCGATGGCGAACGGGTAGCTTATGATATATTACAGCCCGGCGAATTTTTTGGCGATCTGAATTATCTGGATGATACCGAATTTTTTGAGTTTGCAAAAGCGGTCACGAGTGTAACCGTTCTATCTATTGACCTTCGTTTTTTTAAACACATCATTGTTCACAACCCAATTGCATCCGACTGGTTTAATAGCAACGTTGTTCGACGATGGTGGAAAGCCGAAACCCGGCTACTCTATATGACTCGTGGTGATATAGATGCCCGGCTGGCCAATCTTCGGAAAGAATACGACAAACTCGTTCGTGACAATGAAGGCAAGTCCCATAACGTGTTTAACTTATTATCTCTTCAGGTACTGGCCGATCTTACTGGAACAACCCGACAAACTATTTCCAAGAAACTAAAAGAAGCCGTGTTCTAGCCGAAAACAAGCGTATTTACAGGCCAGTGTTGAGTTAATGTTAACCCAATGTAAAGGCAATATCAAGGATTAAAAATAGGTTAAAATCTAACATATGGCTGTGGGTGAGTAATCGGACTTTTGGTGTTCATCACCAACTCGATCATGAACACTATGCGGCAACGTTTAGCTTATTTTCTCTGCATTACAGCGTATTTTACACTTTTGGCTGGCACCAACCTCTTCGGACAGGCTACCGATGCCAGTATTATCGGCCTGGTAAAAGGAACAAATGGCGAGGTATTACCGGGCGCAACCGTTACTGCCCGCAACGAATCGACGGGGTTCCAGATCAATACGATCACCAATACTGATGGGCGATTTACGTTCAGGCAGGCTCCTCTTGGCGGACCCTATACAGTTATTGTTTCGTATGTCGGTTATGTTAATCAATCCCGAACAGGTTATCGGCTCAATCAGGGCGACCAGGTGGTGATCAATGTTAATCTGGCCGAAAATACCAACGAGTTGCAGGAGGTAAAAGTGACAGAAAACGCACTCAAAAGCCGAGTCGATCGGTTAGGCGCTTCCACGGCTATCACGGCCGACAATATTGCCAAATTGCCCGTCAACAACCGAAGCTTCACCAACTTATTAGCCCTGTCGCCATTAAGTAACGGCGGTAGCGTTGGCGGCCAGTTACCATCATCGACCAATTACCTGATCGACGGGGCCAGCGCACGCAATAACCTGACCAGTGGTGCCCTGGGCAGTGGACCTTATTCGTTATCGCTCGAAGCCATCCGTGAGTTTGAAATCACAACCAATGACTACGATGTAACGAAAGGACGTCAGGGCGGAGGGTCGGTTAGTGTCGTCACTAAATCAGGAACAAATCAAATTACCGGTACGGCTTTCACCTATTACAACGCCAGTGGCTTGTCTAGCGCCAGAGACATTCGCGGTAATGTTCGAGCGGTCGATTTCAGTCGATTCCAGTATGGGTTCAGCTTAGGTGGCCCTATTATCAAGGACAAACTCCATTACTTTGTTGCGCTGGATCGGCAGACAGAATCATCCCCTTTTTACATCGCTGACATTCGATCCGATGCTGATGCCAATGCACTGGGTATCAGCAAAGCCGTACTGGACAGTGTCATCACGATTGGGCGGCAGAAATATGGATTGAGCAATACGCAGCAAGTGGGAGAATTCAGCCGGGAAACCGTGGCCAATACCCTCTTTACCCGTCTGGATTGGCAGATCAATCCCAGAAACATCCTCACGATCCGCAATAATTTCAGCAACTGGAACAACCCCAATAGTAATAACGACAACTCAGCGATCAATTTATTTGAGGTATATGGCAACTTCAAATCCCGGGAGAATAGCACCCTGATCTCCCTCCGCTCTACGCTGAAGCCGACACTGATCAATGAATTGAAAGTACAGTATCAGTCGGCTACCCGAAATTACGAAGCCAACAACCTGTTGCCATCAGCCAATATTCCCCGCGCCATCGTCACGGTTCGTTCGATATTGCCAAACGGTCGAAGCAGCAATACCTCCGTTCAATTGGGAGGACAGCGATTCACTCCAGAACGCAATCTGGAAAACCAGGTCCAACTGGCCAATACCCTTTATTGGAACAAAGGGCGGTATAATTTCACATTCGGGACCGATAACACGTTGACGTATCTGGACACCTATATTTCCAATGAGCAAAATGGCCGGTTTATTTTCAACAGTCTGAGCGAGTTTAACAATCTGAATCCATCACGCTATGCTCGGGAAGTACCGATCAATGGGATTCCATCGGTGCAGCAGTATGTACTCAATGCGTCGTTGTTTGGGCAGGTGCAGTTCAATCCTCATCCCGATGTGGCTGTACAGGCAGGCTTACGCTGGGATCTGACCAGCTATCTGACAAAAGGCGATTATAACCCAACAGTAGAACGGGCATTAGGACTGCGTACCGATGCCAATCCAACTGACTGGAATAATATTCAGCCCCGCTTTCAGTTGACCTGGAACCCAGGTGGTAGAAACCGGGATGTATTCCGGCTGGGAGGTGGCGTATTTTCAGCATATGTCATCAACTACGCCCAGGTGAACAACATTCAGAATAGCGGAACCAAAGTTGCCTCAATCGATGTAACGCGACCCGCCAATGTAAACCAGCCTAATCCAGTGCCGGTGCCAAATTTTGTGTCTTACCGCAACGACCCCAGTACGGCTCCAGGCATACCAGCGGGCACCAACATCGTGTCGACAATCAATCTGAATGACCCCAACTTTCAGGTGCCTACTATTTATAAAGCAAACGCAGCCTACAGTCGATTTATCGGCGATAATATCCGGCTGGGGGCCAACGTCCTGTATACATATACAACAAATAATTACGTGTATATCGACAAGAATCTGGTCGATCAGCCTGCTTTTACGCTAACCAACGAAGCCAACCGGAGTGTGTTTGTACCTGCCAATACGATCGCTACTAGTAGTGGTCAGACCGATAACGTGCTGGGACGTAAAACGCAGGAAGTTGGCCGAACACTAATGCTGACCAATGGCGCCCGGCTTAAAACTCTGACGTTTGTTGTTGATGGCGAGATTCGTCTGCCGCGTAACGGATCACTGGCCTTCAGCTATACCTGGAACGATGCCAAAGACAACACATCCTACAATGGAAACGTAGCCAATACATCTACGTTCAGGCCCGTCAAGAGTGATCCGCGCAGCCTGAATGAGATCAACTATTCGGACAATCAGTTCCGGCACAAACTCGTAGCCTACGGGTCGACACCGGCTATTGGGGGCGTTGTGCTTAGTGTACGTTTTACGGGTATGGGTGGGACACGCTATTCATTATTAGTAGATGGCGACATCAACGGTGACTTTGTCGGTGGGCCTGGTAACGATAATGACCTGGCCTTTGTCTTTGATCCTACGAATCCGGAAGTAGCCCAATCGGTTCGCACATCGATCCAGCGCGTGCTTGACAATCCCGACAACCGTGCCGCGAAGCATATTCGCAACAGTATTGGCTCTATTGCCGATCGGAACGGTGGTGAAAATGGATTTTCGGGTACGTTCGATGTACGGCTCTCAAAGATTTTCAAGACCTATAAAACTCAGAAATTAGAGGTTTCGGTAGACGTTTTCAACTTTGCAAACCTACTTGGCCAGGCCCTGGACGGTGTTATAACGAAAGGTGCCGAAGCAACTTCAGGCCGGAATTGGGGTGGAAATTTCAATCTTGGCAATCAAACACTGCTAACACCATCTGGTTTTAATGCCACAAGTCGCCAGTATGCTTACCGCGTCAATGAAAACGTAGGGGTTACGCAGAAAAACGGCACTCCATACTCCGTACAGTTAGGAGCCCGCTATTCGTTCTAATTCGGACGCAACTCAGAAAAAGCCATTGGTCGAAATGCCAGTGGTTTTTTTATTGGATTTCTGGCCTATTCTTACCTCCCAAAATGCAACCGCTACAACTGTACTATATTCAGCTGCGGTCAGCCACAGGTTTTCATGATAGGGTATTGTGCGATAGGTAAAGTACGATACCGGAATTATCGCAGACCAAACCAACGGATACCGAAATCGGGTGAAGACCGAAGCCGCAACGACCGTGGTGATATACCAGGGATGTACCGTCGTTGCAAAACCGAAATAGAGGGTCAAGATTGCCAATATCTGCGCCGGAACCGATACGTTACGCCACCGGAACGAAATCCACAAAATGCTCAGCGTTGTTGTAATCGACAGCCAGAAGCCAATGGTTTCAATGGCATTATACCCCTTAATCCAATAACCAACAGACCGCAGAACATAATACACACTGGCATTAAATTCAAATTTCTGAAAATACAGATTTACGCTCGATACTACATTTTGAACCAGTTCCAGACTCGCAAATGGCAAAAACTGGAGAATAGTGAAAACACCGGCTAGCGTGGCATAAACCATTCCCTTTCGCCAGCCTAGCCATCGAACAATCAGTGGCAACAGCAATAAAGGCAGCAATTTTGTACCAATGGCCAGTGCCAACGCAGCCGCGGAACGTATCCAGCGTTCTGTCAAAAGCCACCAGCCAGCCAGCAGCGTAAAAAAGATCATAACGGCCTCAAAATGCAAGTTTCCTGTCAGTTCCAGAATAACCAGCGGATTCAGTCCATATAATAGAGCCAGATTGGGGTTACGGTTCAACCGACGAAATAGCCTGGTCATTAACCAAAGCGACCCTATTTCACTAAGCAGAATTGGAATGCGCAACCAGACAATATTACCCAATAAACTATGTGGCGATAGCCAGGCAGCCAGTCCGAATATTGCCTGATTTAAAGGCGGGTAGACCGTGAAATAATCTGGAGAATTAAGTTGCTGAAACAACACTCGGTCTAAACCGGCTGTGGCAGCTAAATCGGTTTCAACAAGTCTGGATGGCAGATATAGATACGGATTAAATCCATGTGCCAGCAGACGCCCATCCCAAACGAATCGATACACATCGTCGGAAAGGCAGGGAACGGCAAAGAGCAATAGGAGCCTAAAGCCGATTGCTGAAGCAAACAGGACACGGTCAGTCGACCCTTCGCGCTGCTTATCAATCCGGCGAATCGCCCATGTATACCCCAGCAATAAGACAGTCGATAAACTAATCAACCATCCGAATTGCTGACGGGTAACGAAATAGGCCAGGGTAACATACGAAGCGGCCGATAAAATCAACCAAAGAAAACGAAGCGGAGTTACGATCATACGCTCACCGGCACGGGGCGAGCCAACCGCACAGCGGGGCTGGCCGGACGACGTCCCGATTGGATGAGCGAATATACAGCGACCATTCCAAACCCAACCATCAGCATACAATGCAGAAAGAACATCCGGAAATCATGCGTGTAAATAGCAAGCATCAGCCCTCCGAAAAAATAAATGGCTAAAGCCCCTTCTGCCAGTGTCAACCAACTCAATTGACGACTAACATACTTATTGGCATCCCAACGATCAGTGGCCGTTCGTACATTGAATTTAGGGGTTCGGATGAACGGTGTTTTTCGCCCGATGTACCCTTCAATGACGGCAATTGTGTTGTGCAGCGACAGACCCATCATCAGTGACGAGTACATGGTAAAATACCAGGCTAATTTTGACTTGTTTCCCTGTTTCAGTAACCAGAACGGAATACCATAAAATGAGATCAGAATCAGAAGATTAACCTGAAACAGGTTGATCACAAAAAACGCGTTTTCCCATTCCGGATGTCGATGACGAATATAAATAAGTGGCACACTCAACACACCAAGCAGTAATACCAGAATAAACGTAGCACTACTGAATAAATGAAAAAATGCATGGAGCTTGCTGACCAGCGAGACATTCGGTGCTTTCAGAACCTTTACGAATAGTTTGCGGGCGCATTCGGCGGCACCCTTCATCCAGCGGTATTGCTGTGACTTTAGCGCATTCATCGCTACGGGCAATTCAGCAGGCGAACCAACATCCTCACGATAAACGAATTTCCAGCCGCGCAGTTGAGCCCGGTAGCTTAAATCGAGGTCTTCAGTGAGGGTATCGCTCTGCCAGCCACCAGCATCGGCAATGGCGGACTTACGCCAGACGCCCCCGGTACCATTGAAATTAGCCAGAAAACCGGCAGCATACCGTCCGCTTTGCTCAATGGTAAAATGAGCATTTAGACCAAATGCCTGCAATTGAGTCATCAGCGAGAAATCTTCGTTAAGATGCTCCCAGCGCGTTTGTACAATAGCTACTTTCGGGTCTCTGAAATGGGGTATTGTTTTGAGCAGAAAATCAGCGTCAGGCACAAAATCGGCATCAAAAATCGCGATAAACTCCCCTTTTGCAAACTCCAGACCATAAGCTAGCGCACCGGCCTTGAACCCTTTGCGTTCCGGCCGCTGAACATGCTCAATGGCAAAGCCCTGCCGTTGATACGCTTTTACTTTATTGGCAATGATCTGTACGGTTTCGTCGGTAGAATCATCGAGTACCTGAATATCGAGCCTGTCTTTAGGATAATTCATCTGCACGACGGCGTCGATCAATCGCTCAATGACGTAGAGTTCGTTATAGACTGGCAACTGTACGGTTACGCGGGGGAATTTGTCTGGCTCTAGTGTACCAACCGACAGGATAGCTTCCCTGCGTTTTCGCTCAGAACGCAGGTAGATGATAATCAGGCTTAACTGGCCACAGTTGTAGAGAAACAATAGCCCCAAAGCCAGCCCATACAGAATCAGGACTGAAATTTCCATATTGTCGAAAAAACAAAATTGATCTAACGTTGAGTTCGTTGCCGGGCAATTATGAACAATTGCCCGGTTATTAATTACCAGTACTTGAAAATCGTCGTAATAATCTTGTAACCTGCCAGCACCGTGCCCTTCACGGTTCCTGAAATTTTTGAGAACCCAATTCGCTTTCGATAGTTGACCGGAACCTCTGTGATCCGTAGTCCTTGCTTTGCTGCCTTCAGTTGCATCTCAACAGTCCATCCGTACGTTGTATCCCGCATGTTCAAAGCCAGTAGTTTATCAAATCGAATCGCCCGAAACGGACCAAGATCCGTATAATGAACCCCATACAGCCAGCGAAGCAACGTTGTAGCCAGCCAGTTACCAACCAATTGCTGCGGTGTCATCGAGCCCCGCTGTCGGTTACCCAGTGCCCGCGAACCAATCACCATATCTGCTTCATCGTTTAGAATGGGCGCTACCACCTGTGTCATTTCGTTGGGAAAATCCGAATAGTCAGCATCAATGAAAACAACAACATCTGGCTTTTGTTGCCGATTGTGAGCGTAGGTGATTCCGGCCAAACAAGCCCGTCCGTATCCCTGAATTGGCTCGTTCAATACGGTGGCTCCAGCGCGGGCCGCTTCAACCGCCGTTTGGTCATTCGAATTGTTGTTGACCACGACAACTTCATCCACCAGACCTACCGGAATTTCACGGATGACGTTGCCAACCGAGTTTTCTTCATTGAAGGCAGGAATGATAACGAGTATTGAGTACAAAATATAGCTAAGCAGTTTGTGTGAGCAAGAAATTGGGGCATTAAGGCGAATAGGAAGGGCCTGGTTTAGTATTGCTTTATCCCAATTATCTATTCGCTCATTTACCCATCCCAAAGATAGGATGCCAAATTCAATCAAAATGTTATATACTTGACATATGGAAATATCCTTTATTGGTGCGGGTAACCTCGCCTGGCACCTTGCTCCAGCCCTCGAAAACGCGGGACATCACATCAATGAAGTTTACAGTCGGCAGCTTCAGCATAGTCGTCAGTTGGTTAGTAATCTCTACGATGCCCGGACTCATTCAGATCTGAATTTTGCTGACAGCCCCTCAAAATTATTTGTCCTGGCCGTTCCCGACGACGCCCTCGACTCGGTCTGTTCTCGACTCGTATTGCCCGAAAACGCTACGCTTGTTCACACATCAGGCAATAAATCGCTCAGTGCGCTTCAAAACTGGATGGCTATTTATAGCGATGTTCCGGTACAAACGGGTGTGTTTTACGGATTACAGACGTTTACTAGAGGTCAGTCTTTTATGGACTTCGGCGAGATACCTCTCTGCATCGAAGCATCCGACAAAGTAACGGAAGACGCTCTCGTCAAGTTAGGGCAGGAATTAAGTGATATTGTTTACCTGCTTACGTCGTCAGAACGCCAAACGCTCCACCTGGCAGCCGTCTTCGCCTGTAATTTCACCAATCATCTATTAAGCATTGCTCATGATCTGAGCACTGCCGATGGCCTGGAATTCGAATTGCTGCAACCCATTATCCGGGAAACGATCCGCAAGGGACTGGCGGCCAATAATCCCGCCGATGTTCAGACAGGGCCGGCCCGCCGGGGCGATATGACAACGATCGAAAGCCATTTATCCCAGTTATCATCGCAACCGCAACTGGCCGAAATTTATCAGATCATGACCGAAAATATCAGGCATCGATATGGTCGATGAATCAGAGAATAGTATAGGTTTTCAAAAATCAGCTTTTGTTGTATCACTGGTAACTTGGTTTTACCTTTCCCTAAGTCACATTTAATAAATTATCAAAGACTTGGGCAAAATCAACAAATGATATAGTTTTACTTTATTTTTAAACAAAATTGATATACCTCCTGCTCATGTAACTAACTCATTTGCGTATATTTCGCGCTGTTAGTACTTTATGGAGAAAAGTTTTCTCAACTATTATTTGAGAATTCTACTAACCAGTGATCCTTTGATGGAACAGGTGTAATTAATTGACCGGTATGGGTGCGTTAAAACGATTAGACGGAACGTCTGTTTCTGAGGGCAGTTCTGCGGATACTGAGCGGCTTGCGTTGTACGAAAAGTTTGGGGCTATGGCGTATGGCGTTATCTTACAGATAATTCCCCAACCTGAGCTGGCGCAACAGATTTTAGTCGATTTATTTGCCTCTCCTGAAATGGATCAGTGTCTGAAAGCGCCTACCAGTCTGGCCTGTAATATAATTCGGCTAGCCCGTACCAAAGCGCTCGAAGCCAATAGGATCGCAACAACTGCCAATCCATTACCTGCAGAACCTCAACAACCCGAGAACGACAATACAGAGAAGCTTATATTTGATCTATCGTTCCGCCAGGGCTATGCGCTCGGAGCGATTGCCGAACGATTGCAAATGCCATATGCAGATGTCATGAAGTCTATTCGCGATTATTTTAAGTATCTTCGTACATCTTAACTGTCCTCGCCTTGAAGAATTATCACTATTTGACAAATGGCGTTTTAGAATCATATCTATTAGGCCTGGTGTCTGACGATGAGAAACAGGAGGTAGAACGTTTGTTGACTACTGATCCGGAAATATTATCTCATTTGAATGAGTTGGAAACAGAAATGGAGCAGTATTTTTTGCGTAACGCTGTTCCTCCGCCACCAGCCGTCAGGAAGGCGATTTTGGAAAAAATAAATAAGAACGAGCTCAAAAAGCGCGATCCGGAAGAGTACACCCGTTTCAAACCAGAGCCATCAGACGAATCGGTAAAACCCAATTACATAGATGTCGAAGTAGATGATACCCACATTCGGGTGCATAAATACTGGCGCCCGGCTTTTATTGCCGTGTTTATTCTATCCAAGATTTTTTTGATCCTCGGACTTTACTATTATTTCAAAACAAACAGTCTCGAACAGGAAATTATCCGGCTTAAAGCAGCCTCTCAGCAAACATCCCCGCTGCCATCTGGTGTAACACCTTAGGTTACATTTGGGTTGACTGACTGTCATAAGGCAAACGAATTGCCCGTTAGCAGACAATCTCTTTCCCATGAAGCAACGTATAGTTATTGTTTTAGCCTATTTCTCTTCTTTCGCTCCTGCCATTGGGCAATGGCAATTACAAACAGTTCAAACTACCGCCAGCTTTCGGTCGGTGAGCGTATCAGGGCCTAATGTTGCCTGGATTGGTGGCACTCAGGGCACCTTTGTTCGTACAGCGGATGGCGGTCAAACCTGGCAAACGGGGAGTGTTCCGGATGCCCAATCATGCGATTTTCGCGATGTACAGGCCATTGATGAGCAAACCGCTTACTTAATGAGTGCTGGCCCCGCCGAAAAAGATCAGGCTCGCATCTATAAAACAACTGACAGCGGAAAAACATGGGCGCTCCTGTACAGAACACAACAACCCGGAGTTTTCTTCGACGGAATGGATTTCTGGGATAAACAGCATGGCATTATTTTCAGTGATCCAGTCGATAACAGATGGTTCATTCTCACGACCGACGACGGCGGAAAAACGTGGCAACCTGTGCCTCCCGGCAACATACCCCTGATGCACCCCAATGAAGCTGCCTTTGCAGCCAGTGGCACCAGCCTTGTCATACAGGGCAAACGAAACGTATGGATTGCCTCGGGTGGGGCCATCAATTCACGCGTATTCCGCTCCAGCGACCGCGGCCGGACCTGGAGTGTCAGCAATACGCCGTTACCGGCTGGCGATGCTACAGGTTTGTTCGGAATGCAGTTTTTTACCGAGAAAGTAGGAATGGTTGTTGGTGGTAATTACAAGCAGGAGCAACAAACCGGCCCTAATGCAGCCATCACCCGCGACGGTGGCGATACCTGGCAACTTGTTGCCCAGACTGACCCACCTGGCCTTAAAGAAGCCATTGCGCTTATTCCTGGCGATCGTTTGCTTACTGTAGGGCCATCTGGCACGAGTTTATCGGCCGATCAGGGTCAAACCTGGCAAAAAATCGACACGGACGGATTCCACTCCCTCGCCTGTGCAAAAGGCACTTGCTATGCTGTAGGGGCCAAAGGAAAAATAGCCGTACAACGATTTAAATAAGTGAGTTCAGTAAGGGGAAGCTTAGGTGATTTCCACCATCATCCCCTTACTGAACTCACTTATTCACAAAAGCTTATCCAACGTAATCGGCAACTCCCGAATTCGTTTACCAGTAGCGTGAAAAACGGCATTGGCAATGGCGGCAGGCATGCCAACGATACCGATTTCGCCAAGTCCTTTCGCTCCAAGAGGATTCACGATAGTATCATGTTCTTCAACAAAGATGACGTCAAGATCATGAATATCGGCGTTAACGGCTACATGGTATTCGGCTAAATTATGATTCATGAATCGACCAAAAGTGTGATCCATCACACTTTCTTCTTCAAGTGCTTTACTGATCCCCCAAACCATGCCACCAATAATTTGAGAACGGGCAGTTTTGGGGTTCATGATACGGCCACCCGCAATGGCGCTCACGGCCCGCGTTACCTGAATCGTTCCCAGTTCTTCATCGACCTGAACTTCAACAAACACTGCCGAATGCGTATTTCGGGCGTATTTTCGTTGTTCCAGCATATTCGGTAACGAAGTCGACGTTTCCCGAACAGCCCGACCTCCATTTGAATCGACTACGGCCAGCAATGAAACCGATGTAGTCGGATCGTTTTTCAGACGAATGGATTTGTTCATAAACTCGACTTCATCAAGGCTTTTTTTCGCAAACGGAGAATTCGGCATTTTCTTCGCCAGTTTGAACAGTTTTTTGCCCAGATCTTCGCAGGCGACTTTGACGGCCGAACCGACCGTTGCCACCGTCCAGGAACCACCCTGAATGGGCGCTAAGGGCAGATCAGAGTCACCCAGCTTAAACAGCACATCCTCAACCGGAATCCCGAGTGTATCGGCAGCAATCTGCGTCATAACAGTGTATGTACCGGTCCCGATATCAGCCGTAGCACTGCTCACGCGCAATTTTCCGTTGACCATCAGAACGGCTTCTGCCCGCGCGGGTCCCTGCGTGGCATCCCATATACCGACTGCCATTCCCCACCCGATGAGTGTATGATTAGTTCGCATTGATCGGGGTTCAGGGTTGCGTTTAGACCAGCCAAATCGCTCGGCCCCCTGCCGAAAACATTCTCTAAGCTCTTTGCTCGAATAGGGCAAGTCTTCGTTCATGTCCCGGTCTGTATAATTTTTCAGACGCAATTCGAGCGGGTCCATCCCGATTTTATAAGCCAGTTCATCAACTGCACACTCAAGAGCCGACACGCCCGTTACTCCGCCCGGCGCCCGCATATCGAGTGGCGTGTATACATCCAGCGGGACTAGTTCATAGCTAAGTTTGACGTTTTCGGCGGAATAGAGCATGCCCGCCCAGTTGACCACTATTTCAGTATAATCTTCAAATTGTGAGGTTTCGGCAACGGCATCATGACGGATCGCATTCATCGTTCCATCTAGAGAGCCACCCAAACCCACTGTTTGTATCGTAGCGGGTCGGTGACCAAATGTGAACATCTGCTGGCGGGTCAGGGTCACCCGTACCGATCGCTTCAGTTCACGAGCGGCCAGCACTGCCAAAAACAACTGGTATTGAGGGCGTAGCCCGGATCCGAAACCTCCCCCAACGTAAGGCGATAGTACGCGTACATCACTAAACGGCATATCAAATACCTGTGACACATATAACTGGCTGTTGGGAGCACCCTGTGTTTTGTCGTATATCGTTAGCTTCCCTTTTCGCTCATAAACCACCGTCGTAGCAAACATCTCCATGGGGTTGTGATGCTCAATGGCATGAACATACTCCTCCATGACCTGCCCGGCCGATTCAGCGAAAGCCTCCTCAAAATGGCCGCGAGGTTTAGGCGGTGGTGGCTTCAATAAGCTCGCTACACCCAGCTTGGGCTTACGAGCTTCGTCCCGATTTGCTTCCAGATCCGTTTCGTGCGGTTCAATGGTATAATCGACCTTAACCAGCGAAGCTGCATACCGGGCCAGTTCAAAGTTTTCGGCCACAACCAGTGCAACAGGCTGACCACTATACTTTATTTTCTCATCCTGCAACGGCCTGAACGGCGAACCTGGGGGTGCATCCTGGTCTTTATAGTTTAGATCGAACCACGCCAGTTTTGGCCGGTTCTCATGCGTAAAGACCTGTAAGACCCCATCAAGGCTAAGAGCATCACGAGTATCGATACGGTTTATTTTGCCTTTGGCAATAGCGCTTGACACTACGTATCCATAGGCTAAACCCGGCACATTGAACTCACCGGCATATTTAGCTTTGCCAGTCACTTTATCGAGCCCATCAACACGGCTCAGCGGCTTTCCGATGTATCGAGTCATACGGTTGGTTCGAGTTTAGCAGCCTGCCCTAACGCCCGCACGATAGCACGCTTAGCCAGTTCTATTTTGAATGTATTATGTCCATATCCCCGCGCCCCCTCAACCAGCGCTTCAGCTATGGGCTGAAAACTGGTTTTAGTGGCTGGCTTACCAATCAGCATAGCTTCTACTTCCTGCTTTCGCCAGGGCTTATGTGCCACACCACCTAATGCAATTCGGGCATCGGTAATCTGGCCATCTTCTATTTCGAGAGCCGCAGCTACCGATACCAGGGCAAACGCATACGAAGCGCGGTCGCGAAGTTTGAGATAGGTATGGTACTCAGAAAACCCTTTTGCGGGTAAATCAATAGCGACCACTAATTCGCCGGGTTGTATGGTATTGTCGTATTGTGGCTCATGACCTGGTAGCCGGTGAAAATCAGCGATTGGAATGGTTCGCTCACCCGATGGGCCCGATACGCGGACAACGGCATCAAGCGCACGTAAAGCAACGCACATGTCCGATGGGTGAGTCGCGATACAACTCTCGCTCGTACCCAGAATAGCATGAATGCGGTTATAGCCGTTCAGGGCACCACATCCAGAACCGGGCTGGCGTTTGTTGCAGGGCATCGCCGTATCGTAAAAATAATAGCAGCGTGTGCGTTGAAAGAGATTGCCGCCGTTTGTTGCCATATTTCGCAGCTGAGGAGATGCTCCCGCCAGAATAGCCTGCGACAGGAGTGGATAACGCGTTTCTACCTGCTCATTATAGGCCGTATCAGCGTTTGTCACTAAAGCGCCAAGCCGTAGCCCCCCGTCTTCAGTATCCTCAATTGTGCTGAGCGGGAGCCGATTAATGTCGATGAGTCGATTAGGTCGTTCGACATTCTCCTTCATCAAATCGAGGAGATTCGTACCACCAGCTATAAATTTAGCCCCATTGTGAGTTGCCAAATCGTCTACAGCAATCTCAATATCATCGGGACGGGCGTAAGAAAAGCTATTCATAACATCAGGCCTTTACATCGATTTGCATTACTTCACTAATCGCATCTACAATGTGGGGATATGCACCGCAGCGGCATATATTACCACTCATCAACTCCCGAATGTCGTCGGCAGTGCGCACTCGCCCTTCGTTGATCAATCCTATGGCCGAACAGATCTGGCCCGGCGTGCAATAGCCGCATTGATAGGCATCATGCTCAATGAAAGCGGCCTGAAGCGGATGTAATTGAATCGAAGAGCCGTCGCCGTCGCTGGCAATTCCTTCGATAGTCGTTATTTCGGACCCTTCTTTCATGATCGCCAGCGTCAGGCACGAATTAATCCGCTTTCCATCAACCAGCACAGTGCAGGCACCACACTGTCCATGATCGCAGCCTTTTTTGGTGCCGGTCAGGTTCATGTATTCTCGTAGCGCGTCGAGTAAGGTTGTCCAGGGAGCTAATTCGAGTTGTTTTTCCTCGCCGTTTACGGTTAACGTAACCAATCGTTTGACTGGCAACGAAACCTCATTCGGAAGTACCTCAGGAGGTAAGAGTGTCGTCTGCATACTGTCTATTAAGCAATAGTTAATCAGATGAATGGTAGAACGGACCCTTCAGGCGGATGTTCAAAAAACCAGAAGATCAGCAACTGTTCAGGCGATCGAGTTATTGACCGGCCCGGCCAATCGCATAAAATACGTGCTTATTGATCATCGACTTTTGAGACTTTTTCAGCAATTAGCCTCTGATAGTCTTCCCGATGATCTTACTCCAGTCATTTTTTCAGTGGTGCAATAGCTTGCGTTTTATGCGTTGCCAGCATTATCTTTGTATCGTTAAAAACGAATCACTCTTTCCATGTAGGATTTAAGTAAGATCGATGGTTGTCTACCATCATCTGTTCCAGCTCAGCGGAACGTTTTGGCAAAAAGTTGTCAATAGGCCAATTACGCAGTCCCTCTGTGTAGTGGCTATTACTTAAATCTCATGTAATTCTCCTTCCATAACGGGCAATTTCGAATTGCTCAGTCAGCAAGATAGCAAACGCCATCACGGGCTTGTTTGGCTATCCGTATTCTATTTTTCCCATTCGTTTATCCCATTCAATTTAGTACAATCATGAGTATTGTAGCTAAGTCACTTTCCTATATACATCCCGATGGAGGGGTGCTGTTTCAACGCATAAACGTATCCATTCTTACTGGCGAAAAAGCGGCTTTGGTAGGAAATAATGGCGCAGGCAAATCAACTTTTCTGCAATTAATTGCAGGTCGTATTCTACCAGCCGAAGGCGAAATTATTTGTTCGGGAAAACCCTATTACGTACCCCAACATGTAGGTCAATTCGATGATTATTCCGTAGCAAAAGCATTAGGAATACAGGAGAAGCGGAACGCCTTACGGGCCATTCTCGACGGGGATGTATCTTCCCAAAACTTTACAGTTTTGAATGATGACTGGGAGATTGAAGAACGTGTGACTACCGCACTGGCCTATTGGCATTTACAGCATCTGGACCTTTTTCAAACCATGAATTCATTGAGCGGAGGAGAGAAAACAAAGGTTTTTCTGGCGGGAATAGGCATTCATTCTCCTTCCATCATCCTTCTTGATGAACCCTCCAATCATTTGGATTCAGAAAGCCGTGATTTACTCTATGAGTTCATTATCAAGAGTAGAGAAACCATTCTGGTGGTTAGCCATGACCGTACATTGTTAAATCTGCTGGACAAGACGCTGGAATTGAGTAAAAGTGGCATTGAGGTCTATGGCGGAAATTATGCGTTCTATAAAGACCAGAAAGATGGTAAATTAAATGCGCTGCACAATCAACTGGACGAGCAGGCGAAGACTCTGAAACAAGCCCAGCAGAAAGCCAGGGATGTTGCGGAACAACGTCAGAAGAAGGAAGTCCGGGGAAAGGCGCAAGGCCAAAAACAATCGTTGCCCCGCATTGTTGCCGGTGGACTTCAACGCAAAGCAGAGCAAAGTACCGCCAAATTGAAAGATGTTCAAACCGAGAAAATAAATGGCATTGCGGATAACGTTAAACAAATCAGGTCCCAAATTCAGGAAAATCAGGCTTTAAAGCTCGATCTTCGAAAATCCGATCTACACAAAGGAAAGCTGTTGATCGATGCCAGGGCCATAAATTTCTCCTATAGCGACCAATACCTCTGGCAGTCTCCTTTGACCTTTCAGGTTCGTTCTGGCGACCGAATAAGGATAGCGGGCAATAATGGTTCCGGCAAGACAACGCTCCTGAAACTAATGACGGGTAATTTACAGCCGTCGGTCGGAGTACTTTTTAGGGCTGATTTCCACCATGCCTACATAGATCAGGACTATTCGATCATCGACAACCAGCTTTCGGTTATTGAGCAGGCCCAAAAATTCAATACCCGACCGCTGCTGGAGCATGACCTGAAAATGATGTTGCACCAGCATCAATTTCCCAGGGAGAGCTGGGACAGGAAATGCGCTGGACTCAGTGGAGGTGAAAAGATGAAACTGGTGCTTTGCTGCCTGGAAATCGGCAATAATACGCCCGACCTACTCATTCTGGATGAACCTACCAATAATCTGGATGTGCTTAGTCAGGAAATACTGACAACGGCGGTAAAGAGTTTTAACGGTTCTGTACTGGTCATTTCACATGACCAGTATTTTATTGATGAGATTCTGGTAGAATCAACGATCAGCCTGAATTAATGCCGGTCATTCGTTAAATCTACCGATGAACCTTTAGTCTAGGCAAAGGGGAATAGTTCAGTGGATATTCCGCAACTGCTTACCTAATAAATTGATTTATTTTAAGATAAGTAGTTGGTTCACAAAGGTTTTCTTCTCTAAATCTCTCCAGTGAAGCTAGTGAGAGATTTAGAGAAGAAACCAGTAAAGGCATTTGCCTATTCATATCTCGCCACTTTACTCATTTGCCCTAAAATAGCAACCTGTATTTGTTCGTTATTCTGCCGTGTTGAACGATTAACGCTGCTCGGTTATGCCTGTGAAAACGGCTTTATCACTACCCACTATTTTAGTAAGCATGGCCTTGTTTGGCCCCCTGATGGCTCAAACGCCAGCGCAGGAAACATTCATCTGCAAATACACAGGCGGAAACAGTGGTCCGCAGGTTATCTGTGCAAACACGAACGCGCCCTCTACTGGCCACGCCGAACGTGTGGTAGACCGAATTTTAAAACCAATTGGCCTGGTGCGCAACTTCAAGGTTATGGAGTGTGCCAATACCGACAACTGCTTTGCTACAGTGGTTAAAGGCCAGCGTTTTATAATTTATGATGCGGCTTTCATGCAAGGTATCGAAGAAGAAACTGAAACCGACTGGTCGGCCATCAGCATCATGGCGCACGAGATCGGTCATCACCTTCAGGGACACACGATTGATGGACGGGGCGGTCAGCCGCTCAAGGAAATTGAAGCCGATAAGTTTTCGGGATTTGTCCTGCATCAGCTGGGCGCATCACTCGATGAAGCGACCGTAGCTGTCAGGGCGCTCGGCGACGAACATGCCACATCAACGCACCCGGCCAAACCTGCCCGCATCGAAGCGATCCGAAAAGGCTGGCTGGAAGCTGAAGCGATGTATCCCAAAAACCGGACAGCCGTTAAAACCCCAACAGCGATGGCTCCCAAGCCTATCGCTACTAACACCAATACAACAGCTGCCCCATCGCGACCCGTTGTTGCTCCCACTTCCACCGCCCGCGCCACAGTGGGCTGTGTTTCCGGCGACTGCCAGGATGGAACAGGAACCTTCGTGTACCCCACCCGCGAACGTTATGCCGGTGAATTTGAAGAAGGCGATAAACACGGCGAAGGAGTCGAGTATTACGCCGATGGCAAGGTAAAGTACAAAGGTAACTTCCGGGATAATCTTCGTTCGGACTACGGCGTTTATTTCTTCCTGAACGGCGATAAGTATGCAGGCTGGTTTCAGAAAAACGTGCCGAATGGCAAAGGGACCTACTATTTCGCAGATGGTGGCCGTTTGGTGGCAACGTTCAAAAATGGTCAGCCAATAGCAGGTGGTGTTTTTTACAATGCCGATGGTACAAAAGCGGAATAAATAGCTAGTAACGCAAAGCGGTGGGCGAACAGGAGAAATGGGCACTACTAACCCAGCCTCCTCTCGCCCACCGCTTTGTTTTTCGCTAGGCTATTGACTAAAATGCCAGCGCCGTTTTTTCAATAATATCGCATGCTTCGTGCATCTGGTCTTCGTTAATAACGAGCGGAGGGGCAAACCGGATTTTATCGCCGTGAGTCGGCTTGGTCAACAGACCGTTGTCTTTTAGTTTAAGACAGATTTCCCAGGCCGTTTCGGAGCCAAGCTCGGGCCGTTCGGCAATGACAATGGCATTGAGTAATCCTTTCCCGCGAACAGATTTTACAAGATCCGTTTTCTGACTCAACGCAGTCATACGAGCCCGGAAAATGTCGCCCATCGCTGCTGCGTTCTCCGCCAATTTCTCGTCGTCAACAACCTGAAGCGCTTCCATCGTGACAGCACACGCCAGCGGATTTCCTCCATAGGTGCTGCCGTGTTCGCCGGGCTTAATCGTCAGCATTACCTCGTCTGACGTCATTACCGCCGATACGGGCATTGTGCCACCCGACAGTGCTTTACCCAATACCAGCAGATCAGGCTTTACGTTTTCATGATCGCAGGCTACTCGTTTACCGGTACGACCGATTCCGGTTTGGACTTCATCGGCAATAAACAGGACATTATATTTCGTGCACAAATCGCGAACACCACGCAGGTAGCCTTCGTCAGGCACAACGACTCCGGCTTCGCCCTGAATGGGCTCAACCATAAATCCGGCAATATTCGGGTCGCTTTTAAAAGTATCCTCCAGTGCGTTCAGGTCGTTATAGGGGATGATAATGTAGCCGGGAACCAACGGACCAAAGTCGTTTGTACTGCTCGGATCTGTCGATGATGAAATGGCAGCCAGCGTTCGCCCCCAGAAATTTCCGGCAGCGTAGACGGTTTTAGCCTGATCCTGCTGGATACCTTTCACTTTATAAGCCCATTTTCGGGTCAGCTTAAGAGCCGTTTCTCCCCCTTCAGCGCCAGAATTCATGAGAAGCGCTTTATCATAGCCAAAATATTCGCAGAGGAATTTTTCGCACAGACCCGTTTTATCATTATAAAATGCCCTCGATGTAAGCGTCAATCGTTGCGCCTGCTGAATCATTGCATTAATGATACGTGGATGGCAATGGCCCTGACTAACCGCACTATAAGCAGACAGAAAATCAAAGTAGCGCTTCTCCTCCACATCCCACACAAAGACCCCTTCGCCCCGCGTCAATACGGCCGGAATCGGATGGTAATTATGTGCACCGTAGTGCCATTCCAGTTGCATGGCCTGGTCGGCGGCTGAAATCGGTGTTGTCGTTTCCATAGCTCGCAGTGAAATAAGTTTAATATATTTAGGCGCCAGATGCTGGATTTTAGCCATTGGCCGATTGATGCTGTGCCTAACCACGTGTCAACGCCAAAACGCAATACCCAAAATCAAACAGGCCGTTTGCTCAAAAATACAGTTATTCAGGCATATGCCCAAAAGCATGTCATCGCAGCCCGAGAAGAAAAAAATTGCAGGTTTAGACAACACTGATTATTACTATACACCCGAAGGTTTTGTTGTCTTTACGGCCGCCTATCATCTCAAACGAGGTTATTGTTGCCGGAATGGTTGCCGGCATTGCCCGTATGGATTCAAAAAAAAGGAGTAATGAGTTGCAGATTATGAATAGATTAGGTAATTTTGCGCCCTCATACGGAAAACGAGTACGGTAATGGCCAGAGTTTGTCAAATAACAGGAAAACGCACGCGTACGGGAAACAATGTTTCTCACGCCAACAATAAAACCAAGCGTAAATTTTTCCCGAACCTGCAAAAGAAGCGGTTCTTCGTCGAATCAACCGGCGAGTGGGTTACGCTGAAAGTGGCTACATCGGCCATTAAGACCATCAACAAAAACGGTCTGGAAGCAACGCTCCGCAAGGCATACGAGCGCGGTACGCTGTCGGTATAGTCTTTCGCAAGATATTTATCAGTGAGCCTCTTCCGCTACGGAGGAGGCTTTTTGTGTTTGTAATTACGGTTTTGAGTTTACGGTATTCGGCAATTCTATGCCGACTTCACTAAATTGACAATCGTAAAACCAAAAACGGTTTTTCATGAAACTGAACTTTGAAGACCTCATCGTTTTCGAAAACGATGATTATATACTGATCAATAAACCACCTCACGTAGCCTCGCTCGACGAACGCACGGTTGACCGGGGTGGTCAAAGTATTGTGCGCATGGCAAAAGCCTACCATGCTGATGCACAACTCGGCCATCGGCTGGACAAGGAAACATCGGGAATTCTGGCCATCGCCAAAAATCCGGAGGCTTACCGGCATTTGGCGATGCAGTTTGAGCACCGTGAGGTTACGAAACGCTACCACGCCGTTACGAATGGTGTACACGATTTCGACGGCATTTCGGTCTATTTGCCCATTTCGCCCATCAAAGACGGAACGGCTGTCCGAATTGACCGGGAGAAAGGCAAGGTTGCTGAAACCATTTTCAATACGCTACAAGCCTATCGTACAACCACACTGGTCGAGTGTATGCCCATCACGGGACGAATGCACCAGATTCGGGTCCATCTGATGTGCCTGAAAGCGCCAATCGTCAATGACCCAACTTATGGAGGAGAACCCGTCTTTTTGTCGGATGTGAAGCGTAAGTTTAACCTTAAGCAGGGCACCGAAGAGCAACCGTTAATCCATCGGGTTGCACTCCACGCCCACTCGTTGACATTCAGCCTGTTGAATGGCGAAGAGAAGACATTTATAGCCCCCTATCCCAAGGATTTTGGCGTACTGGTGAAACAGTTGGAAAAATTTAGTTGAGTCGTTTGTGGCTTTCGGTTTACTGTTTGTGGTAGTTTCGCGTCGGCCTATTAACGCTATAAACTGTAAACCGAAAACTACAAACCCAAATGTTCGTTCATACTGTTTTCTTCTGGCTTAAACATCCCGAAAACGGGGATGACCACAATGCTCTCCGGGCTGGTCTGGAATCACTGAAAGCCGTACAGGAAATTTCGGCTGCCTACATCGGTACGCCCGCCGAAACCCGCCGACCTGTCATTGATCACTCCTACGACTTCACACTAACGTTTGTCTTTACCGACAAAGCGGCCCATGATGCGTATCAGGTACATCCAATTCACGAGGCATTTGTAGCCAAGTGTTCTCACCTGTGGGGGCGGGTTCAGGTATATGATGGCGTAAGTTAAGAACAGGAGCGGGGAGAATGACTTTCATTAGTTCTCCCCGCTCCTCACCTTTACACCAGCACTTCCACTTTTATATCCATATTACCTTTTACGGCCTTGGAGTAGGGACAAACAGCGTGTGCCGTTTCGGCCAGTTGCTGAAGTTCGTCGTGATCCATACCGGGTGCTTTCACAACGATCTTTCCCGACAGAAACATACTCTCTCCGTCTTTATTGAGTGAGATACTAACCTCAACGGCATGTTCGGGCAGGATAACTTTCTTCCTTTTGGCAATGCCCATTAGTGCCCCGTTGTAACAGGAGCTATAGGCCGCAGCAAACAACATTTCCGGGTTAGGTTTTCCGCCTTCTCCATGCATTTCAACTGGCCGACGGATATCCATTTCCAGAATCCCATCAAGCGATTTAACATCTCCCTCGCGCCCACCGACATTGCTGACGGTGGCTGTATACAGCGTTTCCATTCGTTGAGTTTTTAATTTATTGCTTTTACATAGCAAATGATTAACCCTGCCTAACCAGAAAAGTTAATTATACTGCTGACTTTCGCTCACCGTCTTGAAGCCACAGGGTTGTGAGCGAAAGCCAGTAGCTCTGGAAATAGCAAAGCAATGGGTCTATTCAGTAATTTATGTGCCCGTCTATCACATAATGTTCTGTTTAGCCAGAACCAGGTTGTATATTTCTAAAAACGACGAAACGGTTCTGGTCATAAAGGCAAAGAATTTGCTGGGATTTATGTAAACATACCAACACCTAATTGGGCTCTTACCCGTTCAGTTCATCCATTGGTTGCCAACATTCAATCATTTTGAACTACCTTTGTCTTAGGGCTTTATTTAAACCAAAAGCGCAATAGAACGGGTTGAGCCGCGTTTTTCGTTAATGATGCACTACGACACGCAGACCAACATGAATACATCATACAGATTTCTTCTTAATCATCGACTTATCGGGTTAGTTGGTTGCCTGAGTATGGTGCTATGGCTTACCGTATCACCTGCAGTAGCGCAACGTAAACGCATCAAAGCCGACTCGACCATTGCTAAACCGGGATCAGGTTCAACAACCACGGTTCGCATGGAAGAAGAAACGCTATTTGCTGAAGGAATGCGGTTTATGATGACCGATGAGCCGGCAAAAGCCATTGCTCAGTTTAGCAAAATTCTGCAGAAATATCCCAACAATGCAGCTGCCCAATACTCTACGGCGAATGCCCTGATAAAAACCGGCAAAACCACAGAAGCCATTCCTTATGCTTCCAAAGCCTATTCGCTGGATAAAGAAAATAAATTTTACGCGCTCTTGCTGGCAGAACTTTATGTCAAACAGAAACGCTATGTTGAAGCCGAAGAGCTTTACGAAACGCTGCTAAAAAAAGGCCCCGAAAATGTGGAATATGGGGTTGAACTGGCCGCGATTTACCTTTTTGACGAAAAACCGGATAAAGCACTCGATACCTATAACAAGGTAGAACGGGAGTTGGGACTGAATGAAGAAATTACGCGCCAGAAACAGCGAATCTATCTTAAACAGAATAAAATTGACAAAGCGGTTGAAGAGGCCGAGAAACTAGTTGCTTCAGAGCCAGGTGACCCTGATTATCTTCTCGAAGGAGCTGAACTACTGATTGCCAACGACCGCACTGACCAGGCCATCACCTGGATCGATAAAGCACTGAAACTTAATTCGGATCTACCTCAGGCACATGTTCTGCTGGCCGATATTTATCGAAAAAAGGGCGATATGGCCCGTGTTAGCAAAGAGCTGAATCAGGTTCTTTCCAATCCGAATCTGGAAGCAGGGCTGAAGGCACGGATTCTGTCGAGTTACGTTGGCATGACCGGAGAAAACCCTACGGCCCAGCAGGATGCGCTAAGTATGGCGCAGAATTTAGCCAAAACCTCGCCAAACGACCCCAAAACACAGGTGATGGTAGCTGATTTACTGATGCAGCAGGGCAAGAAAGTTGAAGCGCGTGACGCCTACGCCAAAGCGGCTCGTTTAGATGGCTCAATTTATGAGGTTTGGGGTGCCTTATTGCAATTAGATGGTGAATTGAATCAGGTAGATAGTTTGCTCGATCACTCGCAAAAAGCGCTCGAAGTGTTTCCGACACAGGGGCTTTTCTGGTATTCGAATGGATCGGCCAATCTCTATAAGCGGAAGTATCAGGAAGCTGTCGATGCGTTGGAAGAAAGTAAAAAATTGCTGGCTGCCACCTCGAACAACGAACTCAAGAAAGGCATCGAAGCTCAATTGGGTGATGCCTATAATGGCCTTGGTGATCACGCAAAATCCGACGAAGCCTACGAAGCCGTACTGAAAGTAGACCCGTTGAACGATCACGTTCTTAATAACTACAGCTACTTCCTGTCATTGCGGAAAGCAAATTTGCCGCGAGCTCTACAACTAGCGCAAAAGCTCGTCGAACGGAATCCAACCAATGCAACCTACCTGGATACCTACGCCTGGGTGCTCTATATTTCGAAAGATTATGCCAAGGCAAAGCAGTACCTGGAAAAAGCAGTGGCCGATCCGGCGGGTGTAAGCGGAACGATTATCGAACATTATGGCGATGTTCTCTATCAGCTTGGCCAACCCGACAAGGCGGCCGAGCAATGGAAACTTGCGAAAACAAAAGGTGGTGGCAGTCCCGACTTAGACAAGAAAATTGCCACCGGAAAGTTGTAAAACGGTTTCTGACGTATGGTTTACGGTTTATAGTTTACGATTTAGGCTTCTGACGGTTATTAAATAAACCCAAAGCGCCCCAAAACTGAATACCGAAAATCAAATACTGAATACCGAAAACCACCCAAATGAATAAATACCTGTTAATTGTTCTTCTTCTGGGCGTGTTGGTAAACTCGGAAAGCTGTCGACGTCGGCATCTGTCTCATTCGAGCGGCTCTCAACCAACTGCCACCGTTTCAACACCAACCTCATTGACTACCACAACACCCGACTCGTCGGTGGCGGATCGTCCAACCCCAGTTCGACCGGTCGACTCGATAGCTACAACACCTCGCCCAACACGTCCAGGCATTGAAGAAGCACGGGCTAACGTGGCCGAGATCGACTTCCGCTTTCTGACCGCCAAATCAAAAATTTCATTCAAAAGCCCCAATCAGGATATTGATAACGCCAATATCAACATTCGGGTCCGCAAAGACAGCCTGATCTGGCTGTCAGTATCCAAATTAGGAATCGAAGCGGTGCGCGGACTAATTACCCGCGACTCGATCACCATAATCGATAAAATTCATAAAGAGTACTCTGTTTATGATTTTCCGACCCTAAGTAAGCAATTCAATTTCGCCATGAATTTCGAATTATTACAGGCGCTGATCGTTGGTAATTTACCGTTGCCCAAACGCCCGGCTCAGAAAATCAAAAACGAACGGGATTATTTACTGTTGCGCCAGAGCGAGGGTAAAGTTCTGGTCGAAAACTACATCGGTGAGCAGGATCGGAAACTAAAAAAACTAATGGTAACCGAACAGCCAACCAAAAACACCTTGCGGCTGGATTATGAAGATTTTACGTCGCTGAATAATTTTCTGTTTCCGTATACAAGCCTGGTAACGCTTGATTACCAATCGAGAACAGATGGTCAATTTTACCAGACATTGCTACGGATTAAACACAATAAAGTTGAACTGGTTGATAAAACTCCAGGATTTCCATTCACGATTCCAGCCAGTTATCAACGTCGGCCGTAAGTAATTTTGTTTCTTAGCCCTTATGCAATCTAAAGCTTTTTCGATGCCTGTTCCTTTCCAACTGAGCCTTGGCTTACTGGTAAGCCTTTGTTTGTTGGCAATACCTGGAATGGCACAGCTAACCCAACGGAATCGGCAGGCATTGGAAAAAGAGAAGAAGCAAAACCTGGAGAAAATGGGGCAGATTCGCACCATTCTCAATCAGACCGCTTCCGAAAAACAGGTAGGTCTGGGGCAGCTCAAAGCCCTTAATCAGCAAATTAACGCGCAGTCGCAGCAAATCAACCTCCTCAATAAAGACCTTAAACTGACCGAATCCGAGATTGCCGAACTTCGCCAGGCCAGCAATACGCTCAAACGCGACCTGAACAAATTAAAGGCCGAATATGGCTCGATGGTGTACGCAGCGGATAAACGCCGTCAACAGGTTAATCCGATGGGTTTTCTGTTTGCGTCCGATAACTTCAATCAGTTAGTTGCCCGTTATCGTTACCTCCGTCAATATTCTGATGCCCGGCAAAGTCAGGTTCGGCAGATGAACAATGTCCAGACAATGTTGCAGGGCAAGCAACAGGCCACTCAGCGTAAGCGCAAAGAACAACAGGGAACACTGGTAACAAAAGTGCAGGAAAGTAAAAAGCTGGAAAACCTGAAAGATGAAAAAAATCAGGTTGTCAAAGCGCTGAGTGTTAAAGAAGTTGAACTTCGTGCTGAGCTGGACGAAAGTCGCCGGGCTGTAGGTCGACTGGAATCCATGATTACCCGGCTGATTGCGCGGGAAGCGAAAGAACGGGCAGAGCGGGAAGCTCGCGAGCGTGCCGAACGCGAACGCATAGCCCGACTCGAAGCGGCCCGTAAAGCCGCCGAACGGAAACGAGCCGAAGAAGCAATCGCGGCTGCCGAAAAAGCGGGCGAAAAACCGGCCCCCGCCGATGTAGCCAAAGCAGAGACCCCAGCCGAGCCCGCACCGGCTCCTGCCAAACCAGACGAACGCCGTAACAATAACCTCAACGATGAAGAGTCGGCACTGGCTTCTTCCTTTACAGCCTCCCGGTCAAGGCTCCCCTGGCCTGTTACAAAAGGCTTTATTTCTGACCACTTTGGGCGAAAGCCTCACCCCGTCTTAAAAGGCATTTATGTTGAAAATCAGGGCGTTGATATTCAGACGAATGCTGGAGAAGGCGTTCGGTCTGTCTACGACGGTGTGGTACAGGATGTGGCCAATATGCCAGGGATGAATAACGTCGTGGCTATACAGCATGGCGACTACTTTACGGTTTATGCCAAGTTGCGCAGTGTTTCCGTACGGGTTGGGCAACGGGTAAAAGCCCGCGAATCGATCGGTACCGTTGCGACCGATAAAAACGGGGTTTCTGAAATGCAATTCCAGATCTGGAAAGAATTTACCAAACTCAATCCAGAGTCGTGGCTCCAGCCTCATTAAGCTATTCGAAAGCTTCAGTTGTCAGTTACTAAAAAGCACTACCTTTGCAGCCATTTGACTGCTTACTCAGAATTGCAACTGACCACTGACATGTCTGTTCATAATCCCGATATCAAGCGCGTTACAACGCATACCATTCAGGAACTGAAAAATAAGGGGGAGAAAATCTCTGCCCTCACCGCCTACGATTATTCGATGGCGCGCGTCGTCGATACAGCTGGCGTTGAACTGATCTTAGTCGGTGATTCGGCTTCGAATGTAATGGCGGGTCATGAAACAACGTTGCCAATTACGCTCGATCAGATGATTTACCACGCCAGTTCGGTGGTACGAGGTGTTAAACGGGCATTGGTTGTGGTTGACCTTCCTTTCGGCTCCTACCAGGGTAACTCCTCCGAAGCACTGCGTTCGGCGATACGAATCATGAAAGAATCGGGCGCTCATGCCGTAAAAATGGAGGGTGGCCAGGAAATCCGGGAATCAATTGTCCGAATACTGAGTGCAGGCGTTCCGGTGATGGGCCATTTGGGGTTGACGCCCCAGTCTATTTATAAATTCGGCACTTACGCCGTCCGGGCAAAAGAAGAAGCAGAAGCGCAAAAACTCATCGACGATGCCCGTATGCTTGAGGACATTGGTTGTTTTGGCGTTGTACTGGAAAAAATCCCTGCTTCGCTGACCAAAACAGTCTCTAAAAGCCTTACGATTCCGACTATCGGTATTGGTGCTGGCCCAGATGCTGACGGTCAGATTCTTGTTCTCCACGATCTGCTGGGCATCAATAATGAGTTTAAGCCTCGTTTCTTACGCCGGTATGCTGATTTGCACACAATCATTACTAAGGCTATTGCCCATTATGTGGACGATGTAAAAGCCAACGACTTTCCGAACGAGAAAGAAGCTTATTGAGTTAGTAAATAAGTAGCATGGGTGTAAACCCGGAGAAGACGTTATATCGCGGGCGAAAAACCGCGTTACTTATGAATAAGAAACCATTTCAGGTAATTTACGAAGACAATCACCTATTGATTGTTAATAAAGAGCCGGGGATTCTGGTTCAGGGTGACCGCACTGGCGATACTACCCTGCTGGAAGTACTGAAGCAGTACGTAAAAGAGAAATACGAAAAACCCGGTGAAGTATTTCTGGGTTTAGTACACCGGCTCGATCGGCCGGTAAGTGGACTGGTTGTATTTGCCCGGACATCAAAAGCGCTGGAACGGATGAACGAAATCTTCCGTAAACGTCAGGTACAAAAGACCTACTGGGCAGTCGTTCGGCACAAGCCACCCAAAAATACCGATAAACTGGTTAACTGGCTCATTAAAGATGAGCAGAAGAACCAGGTAACGGTTTATGACTATGAAGTTCCTGGCTCCCAGAAAGCCGAACTATCGTATCGCGTAATGGGCAAAATCAATGAGCATTATCTGCTCGAAGTAAACCCGATTACGGGTCGGCCGCATCAGATTCGCTCGCAGTTGGCGCATATGGGCAGCCCCATTCGGGGCGATGTTAAATATGGGTATGATCGGGCTGTTGCCGACAAAAAGATCTATCTCCATGCCCGTCGGCTGTATTTCATTCATCCGGTCAAAAAAGAGCCACTCATCTGTAAGGCAGGCTTACCTAATGATCCTTTCTGGGAAGAGTTTCTGGAATTGGATGATGAAAATTATAAAGATAAAAACATGGATTTTATTTTCGAATAAGAAAATTTGTATACATTTAGTATCCAAATTTTTGTCCTAATAAGAAAGGCGGAGCTAATTAGCCCCGCCTTTACTGATTCAGGTTGATTCAACAAAAAATATAAAGTCTTGTAGTGAATGATGAAATCGAAGATCAATAGCCGCCGATTGGAAATGAATAGCCCAGCGATACGGCAACGCCCCGGTTACGCGTATTGATGTTAACGACTGGAACTTGTACCTGGCGGGTGAACCCATGCGTGTAGCGGCCTTCAATGAAGAACTTACCAACCCCAGCGTCCATTGATAAACCTAAGCCACCAACAGCACCAACATCCCAGCGATTCAGCATGTTACCATAATTAACGTCGACATCGATAGGCTGGGTTGTAATGAGCGCCGTTGCACGGGTACGGACACGGCCATCGAGCGCGTAACTCACAGCAGGGCCAGCAATCAGGTAAGGCTGAACTGCACCGTCGGATAGGTTAATTTTAGCCAGTAAAGGGATCTCGATGGTTTGTGACTGATAGGCAATCCGAGCACCCAGGGGTAGCGTAAATCCACCAAAATTAAGGTCCAGCCCCTCTTTAACAACGAAACCTTTTTGTACATAAGCCACTTCAGGACGGAATGATACACGGTCACTAACTGGAATATCTAAAAAAATGGCGCCGGTTGGGCCAGCCGAAGGGTGTAGACTTGGTGTGAGACTACCCAGAAAATCGGGTTTGGACGCAAAGCCCCAGTTGGCACCGCCCCGGATACCGATCTGAACCTGAGCAAATGATGTTTGAACAGCGAATAGGGTAAAGGCAAACGCAATAACACGGGAAAGCACAATACGTTTCATGGTCTGAAGGAAAAATGGATTGGTAAAATAGGAACCTGAACTTGATTGTGTAAAACGTTTGCAATAGGCTGTCTGCGTTTTGTGTAAATCGATGGTTGGACAGAGCATCTGAAAAAAAGATTAATGATAAGTTGAAATTATTTTACAATACGCTATGAATGAGCAACTAAATTTTTTGTCGGACCGCATCGAGCCGCTTCGTCAACAACTAACCAATCATCCGTTATACGCTTCGGTACGTAGCATCGACGATCTGCGGCTGTTCATGCAGTCGCATGTCTGGGCTGTCTGGGATTTCATGTCGCTGTTAAAGGCTCTACAGCGTAATTTAACCTGCGTAGATGTTCCCTGGAGGCCGATCGGCAATCCCGAAACACGGTATCTGATCAACGAAATCGTTGTTGGAGAAGAAAGCGACGTCGACCCGGACGGGAATCGACTCAGCCATTTTGAGCTTTACCTGAAGGCAATGAATGAGGCTGGTGCTGCTACTCATCAGATCGACGCCCTCATAAGCGAACTAACCCATGGCCAAACCATCAATGAAGCGCTTTCAAACGTGAGCTTGCCGGATGGGAGCCGTCAATTTGTCAATTTTACGTTTGACTTAATCAAAAAAGGCCAATTGCATGAAATTGCGGCTGTATTTACGTTTGGACGTGAAGACCTGATACCCGACCTGTTTATTGCTCTTGTCCGACAACTGCGCGATCAGTCACCCGAACGGCTTGGCCTTTTTACGTATTACCTCGAACGACATATTGAAGTCGACGGCGACCATCATTCGCATTTAGCCAAAGCCATGACGGCCGAACTTTGCGGATCTGATACACAACGCTGGAACGAAGCTACGCTAGCCGTTGAAGCTGCTCTAGTTGCCCGAATTGCTTTATGGGATAGTGTTTACGAACAGATCTCACTTGCAGAACCGGCGTAATTACCTTTTTTTAATTAATCTCAATGCCCGAACAAGCCTAAACCCTGTTCGGGCATTTTCGTTATAATGCATCGGTTTGTACTTTTTCTTGAAAACATTATAGCGGACTTGTAACTTTACTAATTCAGTGCATTCTGTTGGTAAACAGCCACGATAAAATGGCTATACAATCGGCTGTATTGGATCGAATTGCGACCCCCTTAACCTGTGATGAAATACATAAAGCCTACTAAATTTAGCTACTTGCCTAAGTTTCTGATGCCTTTAGACCTGCTCGGCATTTTTGAGCGAGATCCGTTTGGCAACTCACTTCTGGTTAGACGTATGCTGATTGGTATTGTTGGCTGGCTTACCTATGCTCGTTACACAGTCGTCAATCGAATTCAGATTGAGGGAACCGAAAATTTAGAAAACTTACCGATCAACAACGTCCTCTTCCTGTCGAACCACCAGACTTATTTTGCCGACGTTATTGCCTTCTTCCATATCTTCTGCGCCGTTAAATGGGGATTCCAGAATACGATGCTACCGCCGTTGTATCTTCTTGGGCCCCGAGCCCGGCAATACTACGTGGCGGCATCAGAAACGATGAAGAAAGGAATTGTGCCCAGAATTTTTTCGGCGGGAGGTGCTTTAACGATTGAACGCTCCTGGCGTGCTGAAGGGCGCGAAGTACAGCGGTCGGTAGACACGTCAGCTAACGATAAAATCGCTAAAGCATTGGCTCATGGCTGGGTGGTTAGCTTCCCACAAGGAACAACGAGTCCTTACGCTCCGGTCCGGAAAGGGACCGGACATCTTATCAAAAACAACGAGCCAATCGTAATTCCGGTAGTTATCAACGGTTTCCGCCGGGCCTTCGATAAGAAAGGGCTGAGGTTTAAAAAGCGCAATACTTTATTAACCGTAAAGTTTAAAGCGCCACTTCTGGTAAGCCCCGACGATACCGTCGACGATATTGTGGCCAAAGTTCGGCATGCCATCGAACAGGATGCGCCAGAATGGGTGAAATAGTCGAAGCGAAGATCAACCTTCCACAAGGTATATACTTCAGGCACTATGACCTGACTCAATGAGTTGATCTTCGCTGTCGCTCAAGGCGCTGTTAAAGAATCCAGCGGAATAAAAGGTAAAGTGTGAAGGCCAATAGCATGGAAACGGGTAGCGTCAATACCCACGCTAAAGCAATATTCCGAATGGTACCCGCCTGAAGATTTTTGACACCTTTGCTGGCAACCATACTTCCAGCAATACCCGAGGAGAGAACATGAGTGGTACTAACTGGCAGTTTTAACGCCGATGCTAACCCAATCATACTGGCAGCGACCAGTTCGGCCGAAGCGCCCTGTGCATACGTTAAATGCTGCTTACCAATTTTTTCGCCTACGGTTACCACAATCCGGCGCCAGCCGATCATCGTACCAAGGCCCAGCGAAAGAGCAATCATTAGAATTACCCACAACGGAGCATAGTCGGTAAAACGACGCAAACCGTTTTCTTCGCTCAGACTCTTTTTCATGACCGCCAGTTGGCTCGCGCTAAGGTTGGCCCCTTCGTCTTCCGCAATTTTATTCATGTTGCTATTGATTAGCAGCAAATCGCGCCGAACATTCAAACGTTCTTCCTTGGGAATTTTATTGTCGACAAGCGGAGCATTGACCATCACCTTCAGTTCGGCCAGTTCAATACGGGTACGCGCCAGGCGATCACGGTTTATGGGCGCCAGTTGATTTGAATCCAGCGCTGCGATCGTTTGTTCGATACCCGTAATATTTGGTTGCATCAGACGCGGATCAAGATCGGGCTGTACGGCAAAATGAAAGGGAACAATACCGATCAGAATCAACATGATCAGGCCCACTCCCTTTTGACCGTCATTGCTGCCATGAAAGAAACTAACCAGCGAACAGGTTGCAATCAGGACACCACGAATCCAGGAAGGTGGAAGACTATTTTTCTTTGGCTCCTTGAAAAGCTGACCTTTCACATCCTCGGGCACCGATCGACGTAACACAAACATCAATACAATGGCCAGGCTAAAGCCCAATAGAGGAGACAATAGCAGTGCTTCGCCTGTTTCAATCGCTTTTTCCCAGTTTACAGCCGATCCAGCTTTATTATCAGGCATGGTAGAAAAAGCCAGACCTACGCCCAGAATCGATCCGATCAGGGTATGAGAACTTGAACTTGGCAGTCCGAAATACCAGGTTCCTAGGTTCCAGATGATGGCACTCAGCAACAAGGCCAGTACCATAGCAACACTGTGATAAACGTTCTGGTCGACCAGTAATTCGACCGGCAACAAGTTTACAATACCCATTGCAACGCCAATACCGCCCAGCAAAACACCGGTAAAATTGCATATTCCTGACCACACAACGGCCGCCGTTGGCTTCAGTGAATTGGTATAAATGACAGTGGCAACGGCATTGGCCGTATCGTGGAAACCGTTAACAAATTCGAAAGCACAGGCAGCGAATAAGCTGATAAAGAGGAGGATAAAAACATCCGTTTCTAATCCAAACATGGGTGGGAGATCTTCTATGATTAGGCAAACAGCAAGTCCGTAAGCCGATGATTGCCACAAAAGTAAGGTAAACTGGCCATAGCAGTATTACCAAATTGTTAAGTAGAGACCGAATATAGTATGACTTCTGCGGTTCAGCAACGTGTTACAGCTCAGTCAGGTTATGATTCCTGACGATGTCGTGAGGCTGATCACCTAAATCGCATGTTGGTGTTTCTACTTTTTGCCAGCCAGCTGTCCACAGGCCGCATCGATGTCTTTACCCCGACTACGGCGGACATTTACGGTTACGCCCTTATCATCCAGAAAACCAGCGAATTTATCCAACGATTGCGGATCTGTATTCTTGAAATTAGCCTCTGCAATAGGATTGTATTCGATAATATTGATTTTTGCCGGAACCCGTTTTGTAAACTTCCAAAGCTCCTGCGCGTCCTGTAGGGTATCATTAAAATTGTAAAACAGGATGTATTCAAACGTAATACGAGTACCCGTTTTTTTGTAAAAATAGCCCAGCGCATCACCCAGAGCCTGAAGCGTATTGCTTTCATTGATGGGCATTATCTGATTGCGCTTCTGGTCATTGGCCGCGTGTAGCGACAGGGCCAGATTAAATTTCACCGCATCATCACCGAGTTGCCTGATCATTTTGGCAATTCCCGCCGTCGACACCGTGATCCGCTTGGGCGACATACCCAACCCATCGGGCGATGTAATTCGATCGACCGATTCCAGCACGTTTTTATAATTCAGCAGCGGTTCGCCCATGCCCATGTAGACGATGTTAGACAGCGGTGCGTCATAGTTTTCCCTGGCCTGCCGGTCGATAGCCACCACCTGATCATAAATTTCGGCAGCATCAAGGTTGCGTTTGCGGTCCATGTAACCCGTCGCGCAGAATTTACACGTCAGCGAACAACCAACCTGGCTTGATACGCAGGCTGTCATACGGTCCACATCATCGTTACGGAGAGCAGGAATCAGCACGCCCTCGACCAGATTGCCATCGAACAGCCGAAACGACGATTTGATGGTGCCGTCATTACTTCGCTGTTGCTGATCGACAGTTAGAGGCCGAATTTCGAAGTGAGTTTTTAATAATTCACGCGTTGGCAGTGACAGATTGGTCATCTGCTCAAACGACTGAGCTGATTTTTTCCAGAGCCATTCATGAACTTGCTTCGCCCTGAATCCCTGTTCGCCATGTTGCGCCAGCCAGTCTTTCAATTGAGCGGCTGTAAGTTTGCGAATGTCTTGTTTCATTGTTCAATGAGTGAATGAGTGATTGAGCAACTGAGTGAATAGTACCCGATGGCATTCACTCAGTTGCTCATTCGCTCACTTAATTTCTTCCCTGTTTCCAGCCCTTTAGGTACCCAAACAGCAGCTTTGTCCATTATTTGAGGAGCAACTGGCCGAATGTACGCATACAAAAAGGCGCCTTCGGTCTGGCGGGGGGGTATTCTGACACCCATATAGCTGAACAACCAAAGGATTACACTAATTCCAAACACCCACGTAAAAAGACCAACAGCTGCCCCTGCCACACTATCGAACGTTCCCAGGAGTGTATATTTCAGGGAGCGACGGAGCGCAAAGCCCATCTGGTTGATCATGAACACAGTAGGAAAAAAGATCACCGAAAATCCCAGCCAGGGCAACAGTTTACGTGCCAGTTCGCGACTGATGTACGGACTCAGCAATTCGATGCCAAAGGCCAGAAACTTGAACCCAACGATCATGGCCACAACAAACGCAATGACCGCAACAATCTCCACCAGGAGACCCTTGCGGTAACCATTAAAAGCCCCCCAGACCAGGGGAATGATCATCAGCAGGTCGAGCGTATTCAATTAGTGAAAAGGTGAAAGAGCTAAAGAGCGAGAGAGCAAACAGGCTAGATCACCTTTTCGCTCTTTCACACTTTCGCTTATTGTAAAAGTTGCTTAACTGCTGCAGAAATAGCTTTCCCGTCGGTCTGACCAGCCAGCTCTTTGGTCGCTACTCCCATTACTTTTCCCATATCCGAAGGGGCCGAAGCGCCAATGCGCGTGATAATTGCCTGGAGCTTCTCCTTCAATTCGTCTTCCGAAAGCTGTTTCGGTAGATATTGTTCGATAATGGCGATTTCCGTCTCCTCCGTTGCCAGCAAATCTGCCCGATTCTGCTGACGGTAGATATCGGCAGAATCTTTCCGCTGCTTCACCGCTTTGGTCAGAATTCGGGTTTCTTCTTCGGGTTTAAGTTCGCCGGTGCCACCTTCTTTGGTTTCTTCAAGCAAAATCATGGACTTAATTGCACGCAAAGCCCGGAGTTTATCCTGATTTTTGGCCAGCATAGCCTGCTTGATATCAGCGTCAATTTGTTGTTTCAGAGCCATTTTGGTAATGAATAATGGATAATGTAAAGCAGAGAATGGTTGATTGATTACTCATCCATGAACCATCATCGGTTCGGCAAAGTTACAAATCTGTGAAGGCTTATTCACGTATTCGCTCATTCACCCAATCACTCATTAGCGAAAATGACTCGTTTAAGCGTTAATATCAACAAAATTGCCACGATTCGAAATGCGCGGGGTGGCAACAATCCGAATCTTGTACAGGTGGCTCTTGACTGTGAGCGCTTTGGTGCTCAGGGCATTACGGTGCATCCCCGCCCCGACGAGCGCCATATCCGCTATCAGGACGTACTGGATTTGAAAGAGGTAGTTACTACTGAATTCAACATTGAAGGCAATCCCGACGAGCGATTTATCGAGCTGGTAAAACGTGTGAAACCTGAACAGGTAACCCTCGTTCCGGATGCGCCCGATGCCATAACGTCGAATGCCGGTTGGGATACGATCCGCCATGCCGATCATCTTCGCCGGTTGGTCGACACCTTCCAATCAGATGGTATTCGCGTTTCTATTTTCGTAGATGCCGACGAGCGTATGGTCGAGGGAGCCAAGGCGGTCGGTTCCGACCGAATTGAATTATACACGGAACCCTATGCTGCCCATTATGTCGACAATCGCGACATGGCCATTGCCCCTTTTGTGAGGGCGGCCCGCAAAGCCAACGAATTGGGTATTGAACTCAACGCCGGACACGATTTGAGTCTGGAAAATCTGCGTTTCTTTGACGAACAGATACCCGGCCTCAAAGAAGTGTCTATCGGTCATGCCTTGATCTGTGATGCGCTCTACTTTGGGCTTGAGAATACGATCCAGATGTATTTACGCTGTCTATCGTCTGAAGCGCCGGGCGGCCTCGCAGGCTTACATTGATTTAACGATTCACAAGGTTTTAACGACTAGTACGAACAGTAATGAGCAAAATCCGATTAATCCCTAAATCCGTGTAATCCTGGTCAGGAATGGTTCATCAGCTATCGGTCGAAGAATTTTTAGATAAGGCGCAAACCGTTCCCGTTATCGATGTTCGGTCACCGGGCGAATACGACCATGCTCATATTCCGGGAGCGATCAGTATTCCGCTGTTCGACAATGACGAGCGGGCACAGGTTGGTACAAAATACAAGAATGCCGGTAAAGATGCAGCCGTTCTGCTAGGTCTTGATTTAGTGGGTCCCAAGCTGGCAGGATTCGTTAAACAGTCGAAAAAGCTTAATCCGCAAACCAAAGAAGTGTTGGTCCATTGCTGGCGGGGTGGTATGCGCAGCGGCTCTTTTGCCTGGCTTCTCGACACCGCAGGACTAACTGCTTCGACGCTGGCGGGTGGCTATAAAGCCTATCGTAACGACGTGCTGGCTGCTTTTACGGAACCCCGTCCCCTCCTCATTCTGGGCGGCAAAACAGGTAGCGGCAAAACCGAGATTCTGAAAGCACTGGCACAAGAGGGCGAACAAATTATTGACCTCGAAGCGTTAGCGCATCACAAAGGGTCAACATACGGTGCTATCGGGCAGGCGGCTCAGCCCGCTACCGAACAATTCGAGAACGTCTTATATGAGAATTGGCGGCAACTAAATCCCAATCGGCGGATCTGGCTTGAAGACGAGAGCCGAAACATTGGTTCCTGCTTTATTCCAATGGCGCTTTGGCAGCAGATGCGATCCGCTCAGGTAGCTTTTGTCGACATGCCTAAAGAAATTCGGATTTGCCGACTGGTTTCCGAATATACGGGCATAGATCATGGGCTACTCATTGCGGCAACGGAACGGATTCGGAAACGACTGGGTGGAAAAGTAACAAAAGAGGCACTTGATGCTCTTGCTCACCACGACTACGCCACGGTTGCCGATCTGACGCTCGATTACTATGATAAAGCCTATCTACATGGTTTATCGCAGCGTGATTCAACAATGGTTCATTCATTGTCGGTACAAGCCGACAATCCAGTCGAAACAGCGAAACAGCTCATTAACTGGGCCAACTCCCTATAGTTTATTTCTTTTTCGTTGAATTCATCCGTCGAATTACCTCCCGTTTGCTGAACGCCAGCCGCCATACCGCAAATGGGATCTCCTGTTTTCCGAAACAGGCTTTGCAGATCGGACTATCGGCAGGAAGAGCCAGGTTGTAAACAAAGAGCGTATCCGTGATTTTCTGAATGTTCGAAATAGGCGCTAATTTCTGTTTTGCATTATAGAGGTAAGCATCCAGAATGTCGCGTTCTTTCTGGCTAAATGATTTATTCTTCACATCGGCAGTTCCCAGCAGGCGAATATCAAGCGCATAACGTTCGGCAATGGCCTTCACACGGGGCAGGTTCTGCAATTGGCAGAGTTTCGCACGATCGGCGGGATTAGTCGTTTTTGAGAGTCCGGTCGCTAATTCTTTCTCGACCACAGCACTCACCTTTCCTCCCATATTATCAATTGTTTCGATCAGATCCGCATCGGTAATACGCTTGATTTTCGAATCCGCCATCTCCTGTTTCAATTCATTCGTATACTGTACCCGGTCGGGTCCACAGGCAAGCAAAAGGCTGATTAGCAAGGAAAGTAGAATTACTGAGCGTTTCATAAACAGGAACTTAATACGATTACGTTTCGTCATTTATAGATAGAACGATCCCACAAAAGGCTTGGTTGCAGCCTGCAAACATAAAGCCTAACTGCCGGGATTTTTGTAATTTTGTTTTTCAGGACGGTAGACAGCCGATATCAGATCAATTAGCTGTATCTTTTTGTCAAACGTCCAAGTATCCAGTATCTAACGTCTTCCCAATATATGCTTGATCAGTTAGAAGCCATTAGCGAACGCTTCGACGAAGTAGCTCAGCAAATCGTGCAGCCCGAGGCCGTTTCGGACCAGAAACGGTTCATGAAACTGAGCAAAGAATATAAAGATTTGGAAAAGATCGTTGTGCAGTATCAAGCCTACAAGCAACTGCTCGAAGAGATCGAAAACGCCAAACAAATCATTTCTACCGAAAAAGATGAAGACTTTCGGGAAATGGCAAAAGCCGAATTAGATGAACTGCTGCCACGCCGGGAAACGCTGGAGGAGACGCTGAAGGAAATGCTGATTCCGAAAGATCCCAACGACAGCAAAAACGTCATTCTGGAAATCCGGGGCGGCACCGGTGGCGACGAAGCGGCTATTTTTGCCGGTGACCTGTTCCGAATGTACCAGCGATTCTGCGAAAAAATGGGCTGGCGAATGTCGCTCGTCGATTATACAGAAGGCACATCGGGGGGCTACAAAGAAATTATCACCGAAATCGAGGGAGAAGATGTATACGGCAAGCTGAAGTTTGAGTCGGGGGTTCACCGCGTACAACGCGTACCCGCCACCGAAACTCAGGGCCGGATTCATACATCGGCGGCCAGCGTAGCCGTGCTGCCCGAAGCCGAAGAGGTTGATGTTGACTTGAACATGAACGACATTCGGAAAGATACGTTCTGTTCATCGGGTGCGGGTGGTCAGTCAGTAAACACAACGTATTCAGCTGTTCGTCTGACTCACATTCCAACGGGGCTTGTTGTGCAGTGTCAGGATGAGCGTTCACAGTTGAAAAACTTCGATAAAGCATTGACCGTTCTACGCTCGCGGCTCTACGAAATTGAGTTGCAGAAACACAATGAAGCTATTGCATCGCAACGCAAAACAATGGTGGGTAGTGGCGACCGTTCCGACAAAATCAGAACCTATAACTACCCACAAAGCCGGGTTACTGATCACCGCATTGGCCTGACGGTTTATAACCTTCCTGCCGTCATGGATGGCGACATTGGCGACTTTATCGAACAACTTCGCATTGCCGAAAACGCCGAGCGACTGAAAGAAGGTGCAGCCGCATAGGTAAACTATTTCCTACCAAACGCATAAAACCCGGCGAAAACCGGGTTTTATGCGTTTTTGGCCTTTCTATCCTGATAATAATTGAAAAAGAATCAAGAAAAAAGCACGCATAGCTAAACCTCCAGGACGCTAGTAAGCCATAATCGCTCACATCAACATAAGTATTTTCTAATTTTTTAAGAAAATAATCTTAAATAGGAGGTTAAGTTTTCGTTAAAAACTGCTCATGTAATAAAGGCACCTGGACTTATGAGCAGACGGCTACCTTCAGAAGAAGCACAACAACTTTGGCAGGAATATCGGGCGGGCGATATGTACGCACTGGCCAAAATCATGCAGAGTTATTATGCTGACCTGTTCCACTGGGGAATGCGCCTGCATGGCGATCGTGAATTTGTAAAAGACTGTATTCAGGAGCTGTTCGTCAATCTCTGGAAGATGCAGGCATCGATCAATTCGGTCGGTAATGTCCGCTCTTATCTACTCGTCGTTCTTAAAACCCGTATCCTGCGCGAACTGTCGAAAAAACAGGCGACGCACCAATCAGCACTCTCCGACGAATATTCGTTCTCGGTCGAGTTTGCGGCTGATATACGGCTCATTGAAGAAGAAAATGAAATCTACCAGATCCGAAAACTGGAGCACGTAATCAATCATTTACCAGAACGCCAGAAAGAACTCATTTACCTGCGTTTCTATCAGAATCTCAGCTTCGAACAGATTGCGGACATCATGAATCTTGGCCGTCAATCGGTTTACAATCTGCTTCATAAATCGCTGGATAGCCTCCGGAAAAACTGGCCTGTCAACACGATTGGGCTCTTCCTTTATTTTCTGGAGAGGATCTAATTTTAGACTAAGCCGTAGACAGCAATGAAGAATTATGAATCATATCGGGTAGAAGACTTTATTGATGATAAAGACTTTGAAGAATGGGTTCGGGGACGCAGCAGCCGGGAAACTTTCTGGAGATCATTTCTGCAACATTACCCCGAAAAACGGGAGGCATTTCATCAGGCGGAGCAGTTCATTCGGGCCGCCACCGTTGCTCCCGAACGAATCAGCGAAGCCGAGATAAGGAAAGAAGTCGAGCGGTTTATTGTAGCCACAGGTTCATCAGTACCCAATCAATCGCCTTTTTTATCTGGTTTTCGGTCCGAAACATCGTTAAGGCTCCCGTATGGTTTCCGCTGGGCAGCCGGGATTGCTGCGCTCCTTTTAGCCGTGGTCGGGCTAGGCTGGTATTCTATCCACACCAACTCAACGCCGTTAATTACCAGGAAAGCCGATGGTCCCAACCATTCGCCAGACGGTTCAGCCAATCAATTTGTTGAGACGTTTAACCATACGAAGCAACTGCTTCGTGTCGTGCTTAGCGATAGTTCGGAAGTGTTACTAAGCCCCAAAAGTCGCCTTCGATACCCCTCACAGTTTGTTGGAAATGTACGGAAAGTTTATCTGGCAGGGCAAGGAAGTTTCTCTGTTAAGCGTCGAAAACAGCCTTTTATGGTCTATTCCGGCGAAACCGTCACCAAAGTGCTGGGCACTCGTTTTGTGGTAAGCGCTTTCGATCTCGACAAAAAGATTACGGTGCAGGTACTCTCCGGGAAAGTGTCTGTGTATAAGGCCAATCCCGAACGTACTTCCTACAACAAGGAGGTTAACGGCCTGATACTGAATGCGAATCAGGCAGCCATTTTCGAGAAAAGCGATGGTAATCTGACAAAAACCCTGGTGGCAAATCCTGCCCTTGTCCGAAAAAGCGATAAAGAAATAACTTTCGTGTACGACGATGTTGCCCTGTCAGCGATTTTACGGGAATTAGAAACCAGCTACGGTATTCCGATTCAATTCGACGAACAAAGCTTTGAGGGGTGCAAAATTACGGCCGCTCTTTCGAGTGAGTCACTTTATGAAAAGCTGGATTTACTCTGCAAAGCCGCTTCAGCGACATACGAAATAATAGATGGGCAAATTGTGCTTAGCCGAAAAAGCTATCGATAAGTGCCAGTGAATGCATAAAAACAAGGGCAGTGGCTAAGCCACTGCCGATAGGTCTATCCATTGAGAGTCGACTCGCCAAAGTAACCGCTCAGTGGAAGAAGTTCCGAAATCCGAACCTTTAAACCTTACCAAAACTATGGAAAAACACCTTTCCGGGCAACTCTGGCTAAAACTTATGCGGTTTTCTCTAACACAAAGTTTAGTTATGTTCCTTCTGGTGGGCGTATCGTATGCCCACTCGAGTAAGGCCCAGGAATACCTGAGCAAGCGATTGACTTTACGTGCTGAAAATCAGGAGATCAAAAAGATACTGATCGATATTGAAAAAGCAACGGGTGTACAGTTTGTGTATAGCTCTCAGGTAATCGACCCTAAGCAACGAATAAGCGTTCAGGTAAATAATTCGACCCTGGAAGAGGTACTCATTAAGTACATCAAACCGCTGTCTGTCAATTATGAACTGGTAGGCCGAAAGATCGTTTTGTCAGCCAGCGCACCGGCTTCTACCGACACCGGCTTTGTTGAACCAATCGACCATCCGGAAGCCGCGCCTAAACGACCGATCACGGGCCAGGTAACGGACGAAAAAGGAGCTGGTCTACCGGGCGTAAGTGTCATCGTGAAAGGATCGCAACGCGGTACTACCTCTAATTCAGAGGGTAACTTTCAACTGGATATTCCGGACGGAAGTGCTTCGGTTCTGGTCTTTAGCTTCGTTGGCTACGACAGCAAAGAGGTGGTGGCGGGCAATCAATCAACGTTTCGGGTCTCGCTCGCTCCGGCCAGTAAAGCACTGAACGAAGTCGTTGTAACCGCTTTGGGTATAAAAAAACAGGCCAAAAGCATCGGGTATGCCACCTCTACGGTTACCTCCGATCAGATAACGGTTAACCGAACGGCCAATTTCATGAACGCCCTACAAGGCAAAATTCCGGGTGTCAATATAACCTCGCTAGGGTCAGGACCTGCCGGAACCAGTAAAATCCGGATTCGTGGCCAATCATCCTTCGGCGGCAATAACTCCCCCCTAATCGTTGTCAATGGCGTACCAATTGATAACACAAACTATGGTGCCCGAGGAGATGTATCTGATAAGGGAAGCAACCGGACTTCGGACAGCGGAGACGGGCTGAGCAGCATTAATCCGGACAATATTGAAACTATGACCGTTCTGAAAGGCGCAGCGGCCTCGGCCCTCTACGGCTCGCGCGCTAAAGATGGGGTGATTATGATTACGACCAAAACCAGAGGAACCGGATCGGGTATTGGCCTGGAATACAACACCAATTTTACGACAGACACCCCACTGGACTACACCGACTACCAGTATGAATACGGTCAGGGTGAAAACGGTGTTCGTCCAACAGCTCCCTTTCCAACGTCGGGCCAATGGAGTTTTGGCGAAAAATTCCAGCCAGGCATGACCCAGATTTTATTCGATGGCGTTGAAGTACCTTATGTACCGCAACGGAATCAAATAACGAAGTACTACCGCACCGGACAAACCTGGACAAACACCATCAGTCTTTCGTCGGGTGGCGAATTCGGGGGGTTCAACCTGTCGATTTCCAATCTGGACAACAAAACGATTCTGCCGGGTTCGGGCTATAACCGCAAAACCGTTAATCTGGGATTTACCCAAACACTGGCGAAGAAGCTGACCATTTCGGGCAATGTGAATTATTCCAATGAGTACCGGAAAAACCCACCGAATATTGCTGAGCAGGATTATAGCCCGGTTGTATTGTTTAGCATGGCCAACTCCATGCCGTTGGACCTGCTGGAAAAATATGCGTCTGATGCGAATGGGAATGAAGTCCTCTGGTCACGGTTCACCAACCGAACCAATCCCTATTTTGCCCTGAAACGCTTCGAGAATGTGCGCACCGATCGGGTGTTCGGGAATCTGACGGCTCGGTACAATTTTACGGACTGGCTGTTTCTACAGGCACGGGTTGGCCAGGACTATTACGCGCGTGAACAGGATTACAACCTACCCACCGGCAGCCAGCGGCAACCTGCCGCACCGGCAGGTTTTGTCAATGGCCAATATGTGCAGGATTCACGGACGGTACGAGAGCTGAATACGGATTTCCTGTTGGGAGCCAACCATACATTTGGCGTTTTTGGCGTCAATGCAAACATTGGTGGTAACCAGATGTATCGCAGAATTAGTCGGCACAATGTATTTGCGCAGGACTTCTACACCCGAGGACTATACACAATAGGCAATGGTCGCCAAAAAGATGCTACTTATGAATTATCAGAACGGCAGGTTAATTCGCTCTATGGGTCGGCAGAGGTTTCATACAAGGACTTTCTGTTTATAAACGGAACCGTCCGAAACGACTGGTTTTCTACCCTATCGCCCGAGAATCGGAGTATTTTATACCCCTCTGTAACAGCCAGTTTCGTTTTTTCGCAAGCATTCGCCAGCGCCTTACCAGGGTGGCTTTCTTTTGGAAAAATCAGAGCGGCTTATGCTGAAGTAGGTAGTGATACCGATGTACAGCCCTATGCCAATAACCTTTTCTACGGAATAAACGCCCAGCAGTTTCCATCACCGAGTGGAGCTGCCCAGCCCTTAGCCAGCATTAGCGGGTCAACGGTTCCCAACGCCAATCTGCGCCCCATGCGTGTTTCCGAAAAAGAAGTGGGACTGGAATTGAAACTATTCAACAACAGGATAGGATTAGACCTGACCTATTACGACAAACTATCGTCGGACCAAATTCTGCGAGCCCAGACATCCGACGCGGGTGGATACCTGACGCAGTTGATCAATGTCGGTCAAAGCCAGAATCGGGGCCTGGAAATGCTGTTGACGTTTTCACCCCTTAAGCGAGTCGACTTTAGCTGGGATGTCAACATTAACGCGGCCTATAACGTAACGAAAGTTCTCGATTTGGGCAGTAGTGTCAGCGATAATATGATCACCGTCGGAACCGGCGATTTTACCGGGGAACTGCGTCAGGTAGTTGGTCTGCCCATGGGTCAGTTGTTTGGTTTTGGCTACCTGCGAGATGCACAGGGCCGACAGGTTTTTGACGCGGGCAATGGGCGTCCGCTCCGAACTGCCACGCAGATCAGCTTCGGTAGTGCTTTGCCCAAGTGGGTTGGTGGTTTCACCAATAGCTTTACCTACAAAGGCATTAATCTCTCATTTTTGATCGACTTCAAGCTCGGCCATAAGATGATCTCCGGAACAAACCACAATGCCTGGCGGCATGGCCTGCACAAAGCCACCTTAGCCGGACGGGCAGAAAACTATGTAATCGGGAATGGCGTCAATCCAAGTGGCGAAGTTAATCAGACCAAATCGGGGGTCCAGGCTTTTTATGAAACCGTTCGTTCGCAGAACATCGCCGAAGAATTTGTCTACAATGCGGGGTTGTGGCAGCTGCGGCAGATAACGATCGGCTACGACTTCACCAGATTTCTACCAACTTCCAGCAAGTTCATTAAAGGAATTCGGTTAAACGCCGTGGCCAATAACGTAGCTGTCATCAAGAAATGGGTCCCCAATATTCATCCTGAGCAGTTCGGCTTTCCCTCCGATAATTTGATAGGCCTTGAAGCAACCGGTTTGCCAATAACCCGTAGTGTCGGATTTAATCTTAACGTCAAATTTTAAGATTTTCCCACAGCTATTGTCAACCCACAAAAACGGACTACTATGAAAAAAATCAATAAATACCTGCCAATCTGGGTACTAGCCTTCTTTATGCTGGCTTCCTGCGATAAAGGATTCGACGAAATGAACGTCAATCCCGTTGCGCTGACAGCCGTAGAACCCGCCTTTCAATTGAACACCGCCATTGTAGCCAGTGCACCGGGCTATGGTAACTTAAGCTATGAAACGACCATCGTCAAACAAATGATCACACCCTTTAGTGGTCAGGGGTCGGCAGCTAACTTTAATCAGGATAACCGGACGGTATCGAACGGCAACTGGAATACGTATTACCAATCGGTTATCAAGGAGTTGACGGATGTCATCGCCAAAACGAAAAACGATCCGGCCCGCACGAACCTGTACAATATGACCCGAATCTGGCGGGCGTATTCGTTTATGGTGCTGACCGACACCTACGGCGACATACCGTATACGCAGGCCGGAAAAAGTTATCTGGAAGGTATCGTAGCACCTGTTTACGATACGCAGGAGTCTGTTTATACGGATCTTTTAACTGAACTGGATGCTGCTTCTGCTGCGTTGGATGCGACCAAAACAAAGGTAGCCAGCGATATTCTCTATGATGGCGATGTCGTTAAATGGAAACGTCTGGGATATTCCATTTTGCTCCGGGCAGCCATGAGGCTATCCAAAGCAAACCCGACCAAAGCCGCCGAATACGTTGGAAAAGCTGTTGCCGGTGGTGTCATGCAGTCCAATGATGACAACGCGATTATCCGCCATACCGCCAGTTTTACCAACCCTGTTGGCTCTCAGTTAAATGGCGGTCAATCTGCCTTCTTTTATCTGGCCGAAGATTTCGTCAGCTATCTGAGCAAAACCAACGATCCACGGTTAGCCTCCATTGCGGTTCGGTATGTGGGCGCGACTAGTGGAGCCCAACAGATTGAGTCAAAGGCCAATCGGACTCCCGGGGTTCAGATCGGTGCACCGCTGGGCTATGATAATACCACGATTAGTGCGGCTGTAACCGCCAGCAAACTCGCTAGTTTATGGGATTACAGTCAGCTCGACAAAACGAGAATGGCCGCTCTGTTGGCTCCCAGCTTTCTGGTTACCTATGCCCAGACCCAGCTGTTACTGGCCGAAGCCGCGTTCCGGAAATGGACAACGGGCGATCCGGCTACATTATACGCCAATGGCGTGCGTTCGCACATGCGGCAACTGGCCAGCTATGGAACAAGTACTGCCGTTCCTGACGCTGCCATCGCGACTTATTTACAGGCCAATCCGTTGGCTACGGGCAAAGAGTTGGAACAAATCAATACGCAATATTGGGTCGCTTCATTTCTCATGGGTCCAGAAACATGGGCTAACTTCCGTCGGTCCGGTTTTCCTGTGTTGACGCCGAATCCGTATCCGGGCAGTGATCTGAAAACAGAGCCGTTTATTCGTCGATTGACCTATACGGATGCTGAGCTGAATGTTAATAAAATCAATGTACAACAGGCGATTGGCCGACAGGGGCCTAATCTGCTCGATACCCGAATCTGGTGGGATAAAAAGTAGACCGGAGTTTTGTTAAAAGCTGTGCCACGGTTTCTAACCATGTGCTTCCTAACCGTGGCACGGCTTTCAATAAATCCTGATAAAGTAAAGCCTTCCTTATTCCACCTTTCTTTTACATGAAGAATCTAAAAAAACGACTTAAGCAAGGCGATACACTCAACGGGTGTTGGTTAAACCTTGGCAGTTCTCTTACGGCAGAGATTGTTGGCCAGGCCGGATTCGACTGGGTGCTGATCGATCTGGAACATGGTGCCGGATCGGAGAAAGATGCGCTGTATCAGTTACAGGCTCTTGAACATACGTCTGCTGGGGCTATTGTACGGGTAGAAAGTGCCGAAAGTCAACGTATTCACCGGGTGCTCGACATGGGGGCCGAAGGGATCATGTGCCCAAAAATTACCAATCCGGCAGATGCCCAAAAGGTCGTAAACGGCTTACATTATCCTCCGCATGGCAGCCGGGGGGTTGCCAAGATGGTACGCGCTACCGGCTTCGCTCAGCAATTCAACCAGTATTATCAGGAATCCAGAGATACGATTTTGGGCGTGGTTCAGATCGAAACCGTTGAAGTCCTCAATCACCTCGACGAAGTAGCTGCTATCGACGGTGTCGATGTGCTGTTTATTGGTCCCGCCGATCTATCTATGGAACTGGGCATTTTCGGGCAATTTGACCATCCCCGATTTAAAGAAGCCTTAAAAGAAACGATCAACGCAGCCCAAAAAGCCGGGAAGGCTACTGGCATTCTGTTCTTTAATCCCGATGATTACAATACCTATCACGACCTCGGCATCCGGCTAATTGCCTGCGGGGCCGATGCCACGTTTGTTGCCGATGGCGCCCGAAACCTGGCGAACAAACTGGATGCATTCCGATCAGTCTCAAAAACCAGCTAACCAATAAAGTCGATAGTCGTCTGCTTGTACTGGCAGACTGCCCACTCACTATTCTCATAAACCTTTGTTTAATGACTGATCCGCTCATAATCTTAGCTGTAGGCGTAATTATCGTAGTAGGTGGCATAATTGGCCTGAAGCTGCATCCATTTCTGGCTCTGTTACTAGGCGCTTTCGTGGTTGCATTAATGACACCAGCTTCGGCCATCGAACAATTTGCTTTATCGAAAGGCACGGCACCGGCCGCTGCCCTGGCCCTGGCGAAAAAGGGAATCGGCGAACGCATTGCCACTGAATTCGGGAATACCTGCGGCAAAATAGGCATCCTGATCGCGATGGCCGCGATCATTGGGAAATGCATGCTGGAGAGCGGAGCCGCTGAACGAATTATACGGTCAATGCTGCGGTTAACGGGCATCGAAAAGGCGCCCATTGCGTTTCTGGTGAGTAGCTTCTTTTTGGGAATACCCGTCTTCTTCGATACAGTTATTTTTCTGATGATGCCACTGGCGAAGGCCATGACCCTGCGAATTGGCAAAAACTACCTCCTGCTGGTGCTCTGCATCATGGCCGGAGCAGCTATGGCTAACTCGCTGGTTCCACCCGCACCAGGACCACTCTTTCTGGTGGGCGAAATGCACATTCCGATTGGAATGATGATGATCGGCGGCACTATAGTTGGACTTTTCACCATAACGGCCGGGTATTTTTTTGCGCTTTGGGCCAACCGAAAATGGCCGATTCCGCTGCGTGATTCGCTGGATGCAAAACTGGAAGACATCAAACTAATTGCAGCCAAAGAGACCATTCATCTTCCCGCGCTGGGACTGTCGCTTTTACCCGTTTTGATTCCCCTGGTCTTTATCTGTGCAGATACAGCCCTCACAGCGATGGCTACACCAGGAACACCGCTTACTCAGTCGCCCTTTTTAGGGAAGCTGATCAGCCTGATCAAGTTTTTTGGCGATAAGAATATCGCGATCGTTACGGGTGGTATTGCAGCTCTGCTGGTGCTGGCCAAAGAGAAAAAGGGCAACAAAGAAGGACTAACCCCGTTCGTGCAGGCGGCTCTGATGAGCGGAGGAGGTATCATCCTGATCACGGCAGCGGGTGGCGCTTTTGGTGGTATGTTACAGCAAACCGGCATTAGCGCGCGTATTGCCGACATGACGAAGGATTACCAGATGGCATTGATTCCGATGGCGTTTTTCATTGCCGCCGTTGTCCGAACCGCGCAGGGTTCGGCCACGGTAGCGCTGATCACGGCTTCGGGCATTCTGTCAGGAATGGCCAGCAATGCACACCTGGAATTTCACCCACTGTATTTAGGTCTGGCGATTGGCTGCGGGTCAAAATTAGTACCCTGGATGAATGATGCAGGGTTCTGGATCATTTGCAAACTAAGCAACTTAACGGAACGTGAGGCCCTGAAAACCATTTCGCCCTTACTGGTAGTGATGGGTCTGACAGGCTTGGTCGTTATCATGATTGCAGCACAATTATTCCCACTGGTTTAATACGCTGATACGACATTGTTATTAAATGACATTTGTTTCTCGCCGATACGGTCCGTATTTGCAGGAAAAATACCTCTATAAAATGGAAAAAGTAGGATTTATTGGTTTGGGTATCATGGGCAAGCCCATGGCGTTGAACTTGATTAAGGCTGGCTATTCGCTATCGGTACTGAGCCAAAGTAAAGCAGCCAGCGACCTAATTGAAGCGGGTGCGCAATCGTTCGCAACGAGTAAAGAACTGGCTCAACAGAATGACATTATCATTACGATGCTGCCCGATTCGCCCGACGTCGAACAGGTCGTGTCTGGCCCTGACGGAGTGCTCGAAGGTATTCAGGCAGGAGCCTTATTTATTGACATGTCGACCATTGCCCCTTCAACCGCACGGAACATTTACGGCTTAATGCAGGCAAAAGGAGCCGACGCCCTGGACGCACCGGTTTCGGGAGGCCAGGTTGGTGCCGAAGCCGCATCGCTGTCTATTATGGTGGGCGGTAGTGAATCTGCCTTTCAGCGTGCCCTGCCTCTATTTCAGGCGATGGGAAAAAACATTGTTCACATCGGCGAACCAGGTGCCGGACAAATGACCAAAACCTGCAACCAGATGATTGTTGGCATTACGATTCAGGCCGTTGCGGAAGCGTTCGCACTGGCTCAAAAAGCGGGCGTAGATCTTGAAAAAATGCGGGAGGTTCTGCTGGGTGGTTTTGCGCAAAGCCGTATCCTCGACCTGCATGGAAAACGGATGATCGATCACAATTTCAAGCCGGGTTTCAAGATCAAATTACATAAGAAAGATATGGGCATTGCCCTACAGGCTGGCGAAGAATTTTCGGTACCTCTCAAAGGTACTGCTCTGGTAGCCGCTCAAATGGAGGCTGCCGTAGCTCAGGGAAACGGCGAATTAGACCATAGTTCGCTCTTGTTACTAGTAGAATAATTTATCGTACCCAGGATTTTCGTTAAAACCAGACCCAGATTCATCCTGTACCAATTCATGACCTAGTCTGTTTTTTGGCGAAAATCCTGGCTCAATGAATGCTTTAAAACCAAAACCCTTAACGAACCTTAACATGATGAAACGTAAGAATTTTATTAGAGTCATTGCCGCGGGTTCCGTGGGAGCAGCCGCGTGGAGCCCCGAGTTGGCAAAAGCCGACAGCAAGGCCAAACCCAAAAAAGTACTGATGAAAGTGGGCTGTCAATCGGGTGGCACATCAACCGAAAACCTGGAGTTCAAAGCCCGACATGGGGTGTATAATCTGGATGGAGGGGCTCCTAAAACGATTCCTGGCAAAGGCTGGGATCTGGACGATTCGCTGAGAAAGAAAGAAGCCTGTGAAAAATACGGCATTAGTCTGGACGCCTACCACTTTCCCTTAGCCTCGTCTGGAATCGACAAGGCCGAATATCCGAATGTCATGCTCGGAAAGAGTCCGGAACGCGATCGTGAAATCGAGATCCTTCAGCAGATGATTCAGGTTGCCGGAAAAACAGGCATTAAGGTACTAAACTATAACACAACAATTCTTCCGGTTTTACGGACGGGAAAAACAGTCGATCCTAAACGCGGCAATGCCATCTATAGCACCTGGAATTACGAAGAGGCCGTCAAACAAAATGCGCCCAAAACCATAGCCGGGGATGTATCTATCGAGCAGATGTTTGAGCGCATTACTTACCTCCTCGACCGGATTCTTCCGGTTGCCAAAGAGTATAAGGTCAAACTAGCCAATCACATTGCCGACCCCCCAACGCCCGTTGGGTTTCGGGGGATAACCCGTTGGAATAGCCCGGATGTTTTTAAGGGTATTCAACGATTTGCCAAGCTGTATGATAGTGAATATCATGGTTTCAATTTTTGCATCGGATCAATCGCCGAAGGGCTGAATGACCCAAAAACGGAAATTATGCCGATCATCAAATGGGTTGGTGAGCGAAACCAGATTTTTAACGTTCATTTGCGTAACATCAAGGGTGGCTGGAACAACTTCCAGGAGGTTTATCCCGATAACGGCGACATGAATTTTCTGCATGTGGTCAGGGCTTTACGCGATGTTGGCTATTCAGGCATGGTCATGCCTGACCATGTGCCACATCATGCCGACAGTGCCGCTGATTTACAGGCCTTTTCATTCTGCTACGGCTACATAAAAGGACTTCTTCAGACGGTAGCAGACGAAGTATCATAAGCAATAAAACCACTATGCAGTCAAAAACAGGGCCCCGCATTGCTCAAATCCACATTACCCCCATTGCCATTGTTGACCCTCCCCTGCTGAATGCAGCTGGTTTACATGCGCCCTATGCCTTGCGCACAATAGTCGAGCTGATAACAGATGACAACATTTCGGGTATCAGTGAAATTCCGGGTAACAAAGATATCGATGCCGCGCTCGAAGCATCCAGAAGTTTGCTGATTGGGAAAGATGTATTCCAGCTTAATGACATCAGGCAGGTTCTGGTCAATCAGTTTGGGATCGAAACCGCAGCAGACCGGGGAGAAACGCCCTGGGATCAGCGAAAACTGGTTCATATTTTTAGTGCCATTGAAGTCGCCTGTCTTGATATTATCGGGAAAGTTACGGGTCGCCCGGTTGTTGATCTTTTGGGTGGAAAAATGCGCGATCGGGTCCCTTTTTCGGCTTATCTGTTCTATAAATACGAAGGAGCGGGCGGAGAACTGGCTTTCAAAACGGATCCGGCTGCGCAGGGATGGGCAGCCGCCCGACAAAGCAGTGCGCTGAATCCTACCGAAATTGTGGCCCAGGCCAAAGCCATGTGTGCCGAGTTCGGCTTCCAGTCGATCAAACTAAAAGGGGGTGTCTTTGAGCCCCAGCAGGAGGTCGATGCGATGTTTGCGTTGCATGAAGCATTTGGCCCTGGTGTACCCTTACGCGTTGATCCAAATGCACTCTGGACGGTCGAAACCTCGATTCAATACGGCCGACAGATGGAGCCAATTCTTGAATACCTGGAAGATCCGACCCGAGGCCAGGAAAACATGGCAAAAGTTAGAAAAGCGATTAAAACGCCACTGGCCACAAACATGTGTACGACCTCGTTTGAAGACATTCCGAACAGTATTGCCATTGGATCGGAAGACATCATTCTGAGTGATCACCACTTTTGGGGTGGTTTGCGGGCATCCATCACACTCGCGGGTATATGCGAAACGTTTGGTCGCGGCTTATCGATGCACTCCAATAGCCATCTGGGAATTTCATTAGCGGCTATGGTCCATTTGGGCGCAGCCCTGCGCGACGTACCTTACGCGCTGGATACGCACTACCCCTGGCAATCGGATGAAATCATAACCTCAGGCCGCTTTACATTCGAAGAGGGGTCGGTTGCGGTTCCGCAGGAGCCAGGTCTGGGTGTTGAACTGGACCGGAACGCGTTGGCAAAACTTCATCAGAATTATCTGGACTGTGGATTGACGAAACGTGATGATCAGGTGGAAATGCAGAAAGTGCAACCGGGATGGACATTTAAATCGGTTCGCTGGTAATCCAGTCAATTCGACTGAAGCGTACAAAAGACAGCTGTGCCGTTGCTATTAAACAAAAAAGTCCGGACTTTCTCGTGAAAGTCCGGACTTTTTATAGATACTGATTATACGTTTACTAGGCGTTGTTCGAGGTCAGTTTCGCGCCCAGATACTCGCGGTTCATACGGGCAATGTGGTCAAGCGAAATTGATTTTGGGCACTCTACCGAACATGCCCCCGTGAACGAACATGCGCCAAATCCTTCGGCGTCCATTTGCGCAACCATACGCTCGGCCCGCTCTTTATGTTCTGCCTGTCCCTGTGGCAAGATGGCCAACTGCGATACTTTAGCCGAAACAAACAGCATAGCCGACGCATTTTTGCAGGCAGCTACACAGGCTCCACAACCAATACAGGCAGCGGCATCCATCGCTTCATCGGCAATAGTCCGCGGAATAAGGATTTCATTCGCATCACGGGCTGATCCTGTGTTAACGGATACGTAGCCACCCGATTGAATGATCCGGTCAAAAGCCGAGCGATCGACCATCAGGTCTTTGATTACCGGAAAGGCCCGCGCTCGCCAGGGTTCAACCACAATCGTATCGCCATCGTTGAACGAACGCATGTGCAACTGGCAGGTTGTTGCCCCTGTCTGTGGACCATGTGCCCGTCCGTTGATGTACATGGAACAGGTGCCGCAAATACCTTCGCGACAGTCGTGATCGAACGTAACAGGGTCTTCGCCTTTTCGGGTAAGGGAATCGTTCAATACGTCGAACATTTCCAGAAACGACATATCTTCCGATACATTATCGAGATGGTATTCGACTAGTTTACCTTCTGTATTGCTATTTTTCTGTCTCCAGACTTTTAGGTTAATTTTCATTGTTTGAGAGTCTTCCGTTTTCAGTTTTCAGTTTTTAGCTGGTCATTACGCCAACCGCTAACCGAAAGCTGAAAACTCATCGCTGAAAACTTATTTATAACTCCGCTGGGTCAGTTTCACGTTTTCGAACACCAGTTCTTCTTTGTTAAGCACTTCAGGCTTGTCGTCTCCCTGATATTCCCAGGCAGCAACGTAGGCATAATTGGCATCATCGCGGAGGGCTTCACCGTCGGGTGTCTGGTACTCCTCCCGGAAGTGTCCACCACACGATTCATTCCGATTGAGGGCATCTTCAACCATTAAAGCGCCCAATTCGATAAAGTCAGCTACGCGTGATGCCTGTTCCAGAGCCTGGTTCATTTCCTGCGATTCGCCCAACACTTTTACATTCGTCCAGAATTCTTTTTTGAGCGCCTTGATTTTTTCACGGGCAATTGTCAGCCCTTCGGCAGTACGCCCCATTCCGCAGTATTCCCACATGATGTGGCCCAGTTCCTTATGTAAATCATCAACAGGCCGCTCACCTTTAATAGCTAATAAGCGATCAATCTGGTCATGTATTTTCTTTTCGGCTTCCTTGAATACCGGCGCATCAACAGGCAGTTTATCGGCAGGACCGATGGTTGCCAGATAATCACCGACAGTGTAAGGAATCACGAAATAACCATCGGCCAGCCCCTGCATCAAGGCCGAAGCGCCAAGTCGGTTCGCACCGTGATCGGAGAAGTTTGCTTCACCAAGTGCATACAGACCAGGAATCGTGGTCATTAAGTTATAATCTACCCACAAGCCACCCATCGTGTAGTGAACAGCCGGATAGATCATCATCGGCGTTTCGTATGGATTTTCGCCGGTGATTTTTTCGTACATCTCGAAGAGGTTACCGTATTTGGCCTCAATGGTTTTTTGGCCATCGCGTTTGATCGCGTCGGCAAAGTCCAGATATACCGCCAAACCGGTTTTACTCACACCACGACCTTCATCACAGACGTATTTGGCATTACGCGATGCGACATCGCGCGGCACGAGGTTACCAAACGAAGGATAACGGCGTTCGAGGAAGTAATCTCGTGCATCTTCGGCAAGGTCATTCGCTTTCAGCTGACCCTTCTGAATTTTTTGCGCGTCTTCTTTTGATTTGGGTGCCCAAACCCGACCATCATTCCGTAGCGACTCCGACATCAGCGTCAGTTTCGACTGATAATGGCCCGATACCGGAATACAGGTTGGGTGAATCTGCGTGAAACAAGGATTACCGAACAAAGCTCCTTTTTTGTGAGCACGCCATGCCGCCGTAGCATTCGATCCCATCGCATTAGTCGACAGATAGAATACGTTGCCATAGCCTCCTGTGCAAAGGAGAACGGCGTGGCCCGAATGTGACTCAATTTTACCGGTAATCAGGTTCCGGGTAATAATGCCTCTCGCTTTGCCGCCTTCAACGACAAGGTCAAGCATTTCGGTGCGGGGAAACAATTTCACCTTTCCATTGGCCACCTGACGGCTCAACGCCGAGTAGGCACCTAACAGCAACTGCTGCCCGGTCTGGCCACGAGCGTAGAACGTACGCGACACCTGCGATCCGCCGAATGACCGGTTTGCCAGTAAGCCGCCGTACTCACGAGCAAACGGCACACCCTGCGCTACGCACTGATCAATAATATTGACACTGACTTCAGCAAGCCGATGGACGTTTCCTTCGCGAGCGCGGTAGTCGCCCCCTTTAATCGTATCGTAAAACAGCCGAAACACGCTGTCACCATCATTCTGGTAGTTCTTTGCGGCATTTATACCACCCTGAGCTGCAATAGAGTGCGCCCGGCGCGGACTATCCTGAAAGCAAAATGCTTTAACATTATAACCTAGTTCGGCCAGCGATGCAGCAGCAGATGCGCCTGCCAGACCTGTACCAACGACAATAATATCGTATTTCCGCTTGTTGGCCGGATTTACCAGTTTCAAGCCGAATTTCTGCCGTGCCCACTTTTCGGCTAAAGGGCCTTCGGGAATTTTAGACTCCAGTTTCATTCCTTCTAAAAAGTAAAAGGCGAAAGAGTGGAAGAGTGGAAGGATGACTGGAAGATTACTAGTCGCCCTTTCGCTCATTCGCTCTTTCACTCATTATATAATTCCATGAACCTGTAAAAACACGTAAATCGGCATCGCTGCAAAAGCCGCAGGAATGATGATCGCAAAAAAGTATTTGCCCACAAATTCAATCAGGGGGGTGTATTTCTTATGCCGAAGGCCAAGCGTTTGAAAGCCGCTCTGAAAACCGTGAGCCAGGTGATAGCCAATGGCAACCATACACACGACATAGAGGAGTACGTACCACCATTGGCTAAAAGCTACTTTCACAACGGCATACAAGTCTTTGTACTCCTTACCATCATATTCGGCCATCGGAACAGATCCAAAGTGCATCTCGTACCAGAACGTCCGCATGTGAATGATAATAAACAGCAACAGGATTGTGCCCAGAATACCCATGTTACGTGACGACCAGTCACTATTCGCTTCGGGCTTACTGTAAGCATATTTCACTGGCCGCGACGCCTGATTATGGCGGGTTAGTATCCAGGCCATAAGTGCGTGTACCAGAATGGACGTATACAGCAGATAAGAGACAGTAAGGATAAGCGGATTGTGGGTCATGAAGTATGTGTACTCATTAAAAGCCCGTCCATTATCCCCTTTGAAAAGCTGTAAATTACCAGCCATGTGAACTATCAGAAAGGTACTGAGAAAAAGCCCCGTCAGCGACATGATAACCTTTCGGCCGAGGGAGCTGGATAGTGTTTGTATTACCCAAGCCATATGGTAAATGACACGAAAATTTAGTGGTAAACTATTGAGAAAAAGCCGATTTAAACGGCGCATCAAAGCTAAAGCACAAACCCCATGCAAACAACTTTACGCCCCATTTTCAACGAACTTCTGTCTAATATAGAGCCGGTAAAAATTAGACAAACGGCCTGTTTTGCTAACAGAGTGTGTCAAATTTTTGTTTGCCTTTGCGGGCTAAAAAGAGGAGAATAAGTCAAAAGTATCCTATCTATTAAACAGACTAGTCGTGTCTTTAACCGAGAATCCTGATAATCAATCGCTTATTCGCAAGAAGAGTCTATTTCTTGAATAAACGCAAGAAGTCATGTTATTTTGCCGCTCACACCGGCAGTCATCAGCATACATTTTCAAAAAATCACCTGTCATCCGTTTGTCTCCTATTTTATGAAAGCATACGTATTTCCTGGCCAGGGCTCCCAGTTCCGGGGTATGGGTCGTGATATCTACCAAAACTCCGAAGCAGCTCGTAAACTCTTCGATCAGGCGAATCAACTATTGGGTTATGATTTGACCCGGATTATGTTCGAAGGAACAGACGAAGAGTTAAAACAAACCATTTATACGCAGCCAGCAGTGTTACTCCATGGCGTTGTGCTGGCCCTTACTGCGGAATCATTTGCTCCTGATATGGTAGCAGGGCACTCGCTTGGTGAACTATCTGCCCTGACAGCGGCTGGTGTATTATCGTTCGAGAATGGCCTGAAACTGGCTTCAATTCGGGCAACTGCCATGCAGAAAGCCTGCGAACTGGCTCCATCCAGCATGGCCGCCGTGTTGGGTTTAGCCGATGAGGTGATTGAGCGAATCTGCGCAGGAATTACCGGTGAAATTATAGTACCTGCCAATTACAATTGTCCCGGACAGGTTGTGATTTCGGGCAGTATTTCAGGAATTGAACTGGCAGCCGAACAACTTAAGGCCGCCGGGGCAAAACGTGTTTTACCGCTGGCAGTAGGTGGCGCATTTCATTCTCCCTTCATGGAACCCGCTCGCGAAGAATTTGCCAACGCCGTCGAAGCGATGTCATTTAGTGAGCCCCGCTGCCCAGTTTACCAGAACGTAAACGCTCAGCCAACAACAGATCCGAGTGCAATAAAAGCGAACCTGATTGCCCAGTTAACAGCACCAGTTCGATGGACCCAGTCGGTTGAAAAAATGTCTGCCGATGGCGCAACTGAATTTACGGAATGTGGTCCGGGAAAAGTTTTACAGGGACTAATAAAAAAAATAGTATCAACTGCTGTAGTAGCATCCGTATAAGCAAAAATACCGGCTGATAGTCAGCATAAAACTGGGAGAGCGAAGCAAAAATCAGATTTTTTTAAGGCAGATACTTGTTTTTGACACAATCAGCCTGTTATCTTTGCACTCGCAATTGCCCGATCGTCTAAGGGTAGGACGACAGATTTTGGTTCTGTTTGTGGAGGTTCGAATCCTTCTCGGGCAACAAAAAAGCCGCTTAATGTAAATTAGGTGGCTTTTTTCATTTATTAGTTATCAAAAAGAAAAAATCGGATACTTCAACTTGTTGCATTATAAATACTATTTAATTTGCTAATTGTGCAAGAAATGATTATTATTGCCAAGATAGTAACCAGATGTAACAATAGCTGCCGGTTCGTGACAAAACGAATTTATAATTGACTATAAGATCATTTAACAAAATTCGTTCTGTACATGAAGAGTGATAGGTAATATAATTCGTGTTAATACTGATAATTTATCGTTACAATTTTGCTGTACACACAATCTCAATGTGACCGTGCCTTTCTGTTTACGTCAGATTGATATAATGTTTTGAATTTTAATGCATTTTAGATACATGGAGAAGGACGAAAAGGTCAGACGCAACCGCGCTAAAACAACTCAGCGCATCGTTGAAGCGTTAGAAGAAGTCATTGCAGAGAGGGGTCTGGAAGGAGTTGGAGTCAATCGGGTTGCAGAGAAGGCTAATGTCAGTAAAGTGCTGATTTATCGCTACTTCGGCGGTATGGAAGGACTTCTGGAATACTATGTAAAAATGGGCAAACTATTCCCAGTATTCAACCCAGCTGTCTTAGACCAAATTCGTCCTTTACAAGAGTCTGATGTGGCTCGTATCTGGTATCGCCAAGTTATCCAGACCTATCGTTATTTCCGTACATTTAAAGCAGCCCGTGAAATCCTGAAAGCAACTGTTATCGAAAATGATTCGATTGCAGAAACAACAGCACGAGCACAAGACGAAGAAATGACACGCCTTGTCGAGCAGCTTTCATTTGTTAAGGGGGCCGATACACAGGCCATTTCGGCCATTGTTCTTGGCGCTATGACCTACCTAACGATCATGGCTCAGAACGATCGTACCATGATCAGTATTGATCTTCGGAGTGAAGAAGGATGGAAACGCATCGAAAATGCGGTTAAAACCATTTATATCGCTCTGAATAAAATGGCGATTCAGTCAAAAGAGGTTAATCTGGAGTTACAGTCGGCTCATCTGCCAATGGCCCAGTGGTAAGTTTTAGTTTAAACAAGTCGAGCTTTTAAGTTATAGATTAGTGCTAATCTATAACTTAAAAGCTCGACTTGTTTAAATCGACCTACTGAACCTGTACAGTTTTCAAATCAGGCCCAACTCCTGAGCTGCTTGTATGGCATACTCCAGCGACTCATGAACGCATTGTGTCGGTGTTTTCCTGCCACTCATTGGCGCCGATTTCGTTGTTAATGTGAAACTTGCGTGAGTCTACACGGCTACTCCAGAAAGCCAACTCTTCTAATAATAGCATTTCAGGAATAAATGGCTATTAGATTCGCTTATCGGCCGTGCGCATGGCCTGATCGACCAGTCCGGCCAACCCGAGGTCTACCCACACGAATTAGTGCCCCGGAATCGGTACGCATTAGTCCATAACGGATGCAGATTCCGTAGAATGTTTTCGATGCATCGGTGGTTTCGTTGCTAAAGTCGTAGTAGCCTGTTGTCAGGCCAATTCCCAGGCGAGGAGCTACCTGAGCGATTATATTATAGGTAAGTTCCAGCATCAGACTCCCCTGCTGATCGAAGACCCGGCCAGCTCCAATTGTCATTTCATTGGCAAAGACGCCGTAATTGGCAACATCCATTGTTACCCGGCCTTCAACGAACAGCGTAGAATCCGGACGCAGTGAATTTCGCCCAAAAGCAATACCCAGGTCGATTACATTAAATGTTTTACCAATCTCTATACTCTGTGCAATACGATCGTTGGGCTTTCCGGCGCCTGTATAAATCAAAAATGGCGAAGAACGCACATACCAGGGAGCCGCTTTAAAATTAAAAACCGAGCGTGTTGAATCTTCCGGCGAACGACTAAGGGTACGATAAGTTTCTCTATTTTGATTGGCTCGCGTTTGTGTCGAGTCTGCTGATGACTGCGCTTGCAGTTTTGTTGTCTGCGCCGATAAAATGATGCTAAACAATGCCAGAAAACGTATTACCATAGCAGACAAAGTGCGTTATGAGCGTATAACTTACCAATTACAAAAAAAAGGAACCGCCTTCAACGAGCGGTTCCTTTTTTTGCATTTTTTACTAGCTATCGGCTCGCTACGGCCGATCTCCTGGTATGAATTTTTTGAATGACCCACTTGCCTACCTGTTCCCCTTCAATCTGTCCATTCACTAAAGCTGATCTATAGTGAATACCGCCATACATTCGGCTGATCGATGCTTCATCGGCAGCATCCCGGAACGACTTAAACGACCGGACACCATGCCCATATTGAAATTCGGTTGAGTCGGTAAAGGCAACGTTGTCGCCCATGAGGCTTGTCAATACCGTAGCCGCTGCGGTTGAAATCACACTGTGGCCGCTGGGATATTCGGGAAAGGGTGGTGTTTGAAGAAAGGGAGTCCATTTGGGGTCAATAGACTTGTTGATAACGGTTTCGGGCCGAACCGTTTTACTCCGGTATTTTTCGTCCCAGCAGGAAATGAAACCATCGGTCAACGCAAATGAAGTAAGTGCATATGCCTCAACAGTTTGCATCATATTCAGCTTTTTCTTCCGGGCCACAGTTTGGGCAATTCCCAGCCAATGACCGCCGGGAGTCATTTTCTTGCTGGCATACATAACATGGCCAGCAACATTCATAACGAAGGCATTATCATCCCAGAAATAGGCAATGTCCTGCTTCTGCTTATCCAGGTTTTTGCCGGTTTGATACACTTCATCCAGTTCCTTTTCATAAGGGCTTCCCTTTTTTAAACTATACGGTAAAGGACGTGGAGGCATAAACTGGTTGCAGGTATCCATTGCCCAGCAACGTATTTTGTTCCATTGCGGCTCGGCAGCATCCATATAGGCCGGGGGCGTTGGTACCCAGGTTCCTTCTTCGTTGGTAACGGTATGCTTAAAACCACGGGTTTGCTTGTAGTTATCCTTCGCAGCATAATCCAGAATATGCTTGGCAATCGTTTCTCCGTAAGCCATCGAACGATCGTAAACGTCATCAGGCAGGCCATCTTTTTTATACTGCTGGTAAAACGACTTTTCAAATTCGTCGTAGTATTCAACAGTGAACGTGAGCGCACGCGCAACGGTCAGCAATGCATGTGTACTGGCGAGTGGAAAACAATACTCCTTTCCAGCCTGAGGCTTCGGGCTTGCCTGAAATCGTTTTAATTTCCCACCTAATGACTCATATTGAGCATCATAAGGCACAAGTGCTTCATAACCCGCCAGATTAGCATACGCATAAATCCGGCTGGCAACTGGTGGTGAAAAAATATCGTGAATAATAACCTGTGTCAGTTTGTTTAAAGCCGCATTATAGTTTTCTGCATTGGCAGCCCTGGCATTGTATTCGGCTGAAGATGCAGGCTTCTGGCAACTGGCAAATGTAACAAGCAGAATGGCCAGTAGAAGACTGAATCGAAGCGAAACGTTCATAATATAGTTTGACAAGTTAATACGGAATCTGATCAGTTGTTTACCAACCAATTGTTACAAAATTAAGGGAAAATATCGGACAAAATGGAGTCAGATACCGATTCTGACTAATTACAATGGCTTAAAGAGTTGTATTCCCATTCCATTTCGAGCGACGGCAATCAGTAATCCCTTTGGTGTCTGGATGGGGCGAATATCACGAATTTCACCATTAAGCAGAAATCCAGAATCTACGGGCGACAACGCAGTAAAATTCCCCTTTCCATCGTTTATCAATACTAATCCATAACTAGCATCATAACGCCCCTGATACATACTAACCCCATAGAAGTTCCCACCGCCTAACACGTCGAGATCGCCGTCGTTGTCAATATCTATAGCCTGTAGCGCAAATAACTTTGAAACCTGGGCCATCATGGGTAGTTCATGGATAACAAACCTACCATTCTGGTTTTCCAGATAAATCGACGCGAATTGATTAACGGAATACTCCTCAGCCCCTTTTAAATCATCGTCTTTTAAGATATTATCCAGTGTTTGGCCCGCAAATGACACATAATCGGTAAATCGCTTATTAATAATACTGGGCATCTGTTTACCCAACTCATCTTTAAAGGCCAGCGGATACCAGTCCTTTCCACGATTATAGGCTATGATTTGCTCCGTACTTTGATTCCCGTCTATATCTTTTACCCACATGCGTAACTGCGAATCAGGCGCCTTTCGGAATTTGGTATTCGTCCCAAGATTACCCGCCATCAGATCGATATCGCCATCGCGGTCAAAATCAGCAGCAATGACTCGCTGGTAGAATCCATTTAAGGGGGTCTCGTCTGCCGTGATCGGTTTGACTTCAGAAAACCTGCCTTTGTCATTGGCAAAGATCCGGATAGGCATCCAGTCACCGGCCAGAATCAGATCCTGATCTTTATCGCCGTCGGAATCGGCCCAGACAGCGTCTGTAATCATCCCGGCTTTACGCAATCCGGCAGCAAGCTTATCGGTCTGATCCGAAAATCTGCCTTTTCCATCATTGATCAGTACATATGAATTGGGTGATTTACCATAGCCAAACCCTACCACTCGCCCGCCAACAAACAAGTCCAGATCACCATCTCGATCAATATCAACTGGCCGAACACAGCTTTTATTATCGTACATAGGCGGTAATGCAGTTGCCGAACGGCTGAAATGACCCTGCCCATCGTTCAGATAAAGTCGATCAAACTGCTCGGTCATCTGACCGTAAAACTCGTTCCCTCCCGATACTACGTACAAATCCAGATCTTTGTCGCCATCAGCATCGAAGAAAACGGCGTCAACGTCTTCGTACGTTGAGTCACGAACAAAGTCCGGTTGATTCGACGTAGTAAATCGGCCAGTAGGTTGCTGAATCAGTAAACTACCTGACTGCCATTTGGCTCCGCCTGCATATACATCAGCTAAACCATCGCCATTTACATCACCAATGGCCAGATGCGGACCTTCTGTCGATACTTTAAACGGCATTAATGACTCGCGGACGAAATCGAAATATTCGCTATTCTCGAGATGGCGATATGGAATTGAGTCTGATTTTGTCACATCGACGAAGCGGGCTTGCCTAGCGGGAGCAGTATACTGAAAAGTTGCTCCATCGAGTTTAGCATCGGCTTGATTCAGAATGATTTGCTGGTTGCTTTTTACATTTTTGTGAACCTCCATGCGCTGAGTTGGCCAGATCACGATCAGCGAGTCAATGCTGTCATGGTGGCCAAGGCCAAATAATAATTCAGGAGCTACCGACGACTCAAAACCCCGCGTTGGCATCAGTTGCTGCACTAATGTAGTGTCGTTATACTTCAGGATAACCTTTGCCCCTACCCCAAATGTATTCGGTGAATCGCCCTTCAATTTAACCGTCAGGTATTTGTTATCAGGAAATAGAGAATTAGCTTCATTTCGATAAAGCCCGGCAGGGTCATCAATATTGTTCGTAATCAGATCAAGATCACCGTCGTTATCCAGATCAGCATAAGCAGCCCCATTCGAATAATTTGGTACCTCAAACCCCCAGGCAACCGATTTATCGTCGAATCTCAGGGAAGGTGTACCCCGATATAAATAGTTGTGTACTTTTCCTTCAGGCATCAGCTTGACGGCTCGTTCATCAAGTGAACGTGATGTTTCAACCGCATACCGTAACGAGTCATCGGCCGCAAACTTGACGTAGTCCAGATTATTAGGCCGATGTACAATACCATTCGTAATAAACAGGTCTTTTATGCCATCATTATCATAATCTGCCAGCAATGGTGACCAGCTCCAATCGGTAGCAGCCATACCCGCCATAGCACCAATATCCATGAATTTCTTTCCGGATAGGTTTAGTTGCAGACAGTTCCGGCTATATTGGTTCATGTAGCCGAAGGCCAGTTTATAGAGGTAAATATCAAGTGGATCTTCGCCCAAAGATGATTTTTCAACTGTTTCATCCTCTGGGTACATATCTAGTGTCACAATATCAGCGAATCCATCGTTATTGACGTCTGCAATGTCGTTACCCATTGAGAAGCGACTAGTATGCTGAAACGATTTTTTTATGCTCTCAGTAAATGTGCCGTTCTGGTTATTGATGTAATAGTAGTCGTCTTCGTGAAAATCGTTTGAAATGTATAAATCCTCCCAACCATCGTTGTTAAGGTCAGCTACCGAAATACCAAGTCCATAGCCCATAGCGGCTCCGAAAATGCCCGCTTTTTCACTCACGTTGGTGAATCGGGCAATTTTTCCAGCCGGGCTCTTTCCCGCTTTTGATACAGTCTGATTTTCGTACAGGTAATCGCCAGACTCATTGTGGCGTAGGTTACGGGCAGAAACCCGGTCATAACTGCGGGATGTATGCACGGCATGATTAAGCAGATAACAGTCAAGGTCGCCATCGTGGTCATAGTCAAAGAAGGCCGCCTGGGTAGAGAAGCCTGTAAAATCTAACCCATAATCAGCCGCTTTTTCGGAAAATGTTCCATCTCCATTGTTGATATATAATTCATTGGCACCCTCTAATCCCCGAAAATTACCCACTGCACAAACGTATATATCGAGAAAGCCATCACCATTCACGTCGGCCATAGTCGAACCCGTTTGCCAATCCGAAAATCCTTCGACACTTGCTTTGGCCGTAATATCCTCGAATTTAAAATTGCCTTTATTAAGGTATAACTTATTCTTGCCCTGATTTGAAACAAAGTATAAATCGGTAAGGCCGTCGTTGTTGATATCACCAGCAGAAACACCGCCACCATTATAAAAGTAGAGGTAATCAAGGATATTGATTTTTTCGGTCGGTACGAGATGATTGATAAAACCTACACCCGTTTGCGTTGAGTCAAGAGTCTGGAAAAGCGGCTTTTCCGATTTAAATGAATTGCAGCCTGTCAACAAAAACGTACAGGCAACCAGTAATAGACTAATTCTTTTCATTGTAGGTAAGTTATTGACGTTTCTGCCATGATACTTATCCAGACGGTGCATCTGGATGCTAATGGTCGCCAATTTTCCGGGTGTTATAAGGGTTTTCTGGCCGTTGCCGGTGGTTGTTTTAACGCAAACACTTGAACACGGTCATTATTTTTAGCCAGAATGAGCTGTCTCTGGGCTAAAAGCTTCATCCGCCTGACTTGCCCACGGACGAAGAATCCACTGACAGCCGGATTTACCGCCTTATACTGAATAGAATGATCGGTTGCTTTGCCTTCGTTGTGAAGTACAACACCATAGCTGGCATCATAGCGACCGATTTCGGGGAGCACATCAAAAAAGTTTCCCGCCAAGGCCAGATCTGGTCGGCCGTCGCCATCATAATCCATAAATACAGCACTGCACATGGGCGAAATCTGAGCTTCGATAGGCAGTGGTTGAAACATAAATTTGCCTTTGCCAGTATTCAGCAGCAATACTGATGCGCCGGTAAACGATCGTTTTATTACTGCCTGCTTTAACTGATCTTCATCTAAAAGATCAGTTATTTTTTTGCCTGCATAATCGCCGAATTTGACATACTTCTTCTTGATACTGGGCATCTCTTTCTGCAAATCCTGCTTCAGCACCATCGGATACAGTTCTCCTGTTTCATCGGCGCAGTTAATAATTTGTTCGACTGTACCATTATGATCAAAATCCCCAACATAAAGTTCAGCGGGCGTGCTTTGGGTAGCTCGTATTCGCGAATTCTGCCCCAGATTACCAACCAATAGATCGAGATCCCCATCGCCATCTGCATCACCCGCAGTAACACAATTCCACCAACCTTCTGTTTTCAGATTCTCTCCCGTTGCCGCAGAAATCGTCATTTCCGGCGTCTGGCTCAATCGTCCATGCTTGTTTTCAAATACGCGTATTGGCTCCCAATCTCCTACCACAATCAGTTCCGGATAGTGATCGCCATTGAGGTCAGCCCAGGTTGCAGCGGTAATCATACCTAACTGGTCAGCATCTGGTAACGACCGTTTGGTGTAATTCTTAAAATTCCCCGTACCATCGTTTGTAAGCAAATAACTGGCAGGATTCCGACCATATTGGCCCGGAATCAATCGGGAGCCAATAAATAGATCGATATCTCCATCCTGGTCAAAGTCGGCAGCCGCTACACAGGAGCCACTGGCTTTCAGATTTGGAAGGCCGGTTTCTGAACGCGTAAATCCCCCCTTGCTATCATTCAGGTATAAGCGATCTAGTAATTCGTCGGCCTCGGCTCCAAACTCATTACTTCCAGACACAACGTATAGGTCTAAATCCCGGTCGCCATCAGCATCAAATAAAACTGCATCGACAGCCTCATAAGTTGTATCCTGCCGAATCGCAGCCGGTGTTTTATCCACAAATCGGCCAGCCTGCTGAATAAATAACCGGTGCTGTTGCCCGCTAGCTCCTCCTAAAAAGGCATCATCCAGGCCATCTCCATTTACATCACCAGTCGCTAAAGCTGGCCCCTGGGTAGAAAACTGTTGCTTTACTAGTGCATCGCGGTTATAGTCTACGAATGGGCTCTCCTTATGAACAAAATTCAGTCCTGATGTACTTGAATTATCCAGAAAGATGGGTCCCTGCTGGATAATAGCTGCTTTCCAACGTTGAGAAGCATCCTCCTGTCGTAAGGTCAGCATTTGGTTCGCTTTGGGCTGATGTAGCGTTTGCATACGGTCATCCGGCCATATAACCACAACAGAATCAATCTGAGGATGCTTTCCAAGGCCAAAAACCATGTTGAGATCAACCGACGATTGAAATCCACGATTCGGCATCTGTTGTAGCACCTGCATTTGTGGCTTTCTATCTATACCATGCTGGTACACAAACACGCTCGCACCGATTGCGTTTCGATTGAGACCTATTCCTTCCAGTTTTATTTTCAGGTAGTTCGTTTTATTATTCTCGATAGACAGGTTCTTATAAATGGCGACCGGAGCATTTACATTATTGACAATCAGATCTAAATCTCCGTCATTATCTAGATCGCCATAAGCTGCGCCATTTGAAAAATCGGGTTCAGATAGCCCCCAATCGAAAGCTTTGTTTGTGAATTGCAGATTTCCCTCATTGTGAAAAGCATAATTAGGAACGGCTTCGGAGGGGGCTTTGTCCAGAAATTCTTTGAAGTTAAACGCTCGTTGTCTGGCAATTTGAGCCATGTTTTCGCGATCGGCCAAAAAATTCACGAAGTCCTGATCCGTTACGTCTTTGGCAATACCATTCGCAACAAATATGTCTTTCAAGCCATCGTTGTCCATATCAAAAATTAGTGCACCCCAACTCCAATCGGTTGCCTGAACGCCTGAAAACCGTGCGATATCACTAAAAACCGGCAAACCTGCATTTCCGGGTTGATTGCCCTGATTCAGATGCAGCATATTCTGCATGATCTGGTAATGAAAATCGCGACTCAGTTTAATCTGCTCTAGATCATGGCTCTCAAAAGTGGATGTTTTTTTGAGCCGACGATCATTTCCCGGTAACATATCGGTGATGAAGATATCCAATCGGCCATCATTGTTGATGTCGGCTACATCGGCCCCCATCGACGAAAGGCTCGTGTGAGGCATGGCCTCTTTGATCGACTCCCGGAAGGTACCATTGCGGTTATTGATATAGAGATAATCCCGTTCATAAAAGTCGTTTGAAATGTAAATATCCGGCCAGTTATCCTCGTTAACATCACCAATGGTAATGCCCAGCCCGAACCCAATCAAACTCCCATAAATACCGGCTTCTTCTGAAACGTCAATAAAGTGAGGGACAGAAAGCGCGCTTCCGCCCACTTTTTTCTTTTTACTCTTCGTTTTCTGCTGATCGCCCTTCTCAACAGTCATGTTCCGAAATAGCTTATGCCCACCCAGCGAATCACGTTGCGATCTGATATTTGCATAAACTAGTTTACCGACCGGCATAAAGCTGTTATTAAGCAGATACATATCCAGGTCGCCATCGCGGTCGTAGTCGAAGAAAGCCGCATGTGTCGAAAATCCACCATCTGACAGTCCATATTCGGCGGCCCGTTCAGTAAATGTAGGAATACCGTCTGACCCGATTCCATTGTTGATGAAGAGTTCATTACCTCTCTTATCACCCGGTCTGATACCCGCATTACACACGTACAGATCCAGTAGTCCATCGCCGTTTACATCAGCGAACGTTGCACCCGTACTCCAGGCTCGTTTACCGGCAACGCCAGCTTTAGCCGTAACGTCGGAAAACTCCATTGATGCTGACTCCCGATTTGAGGTATTGAGAAATAGTTTATTATCTCCCATATTGGCAATCAGCAGCACGTCTGATAAGCCATCATTGTTGACATCACCAATTGCAACCCCACCGCCATTGTAGAAATTACGGTAATTGAAGATATTAAAATCTTTATCGTCGGTTACTGAATTGGTGAAATTGATTTGTGTCTCTTCAGCAGGCAGTTTTTGAAATAGCGGATCTGAGGGGGTCTGCTGTTTGGAATGACAACCGGTTAATAGACCTATTGTCAGAAGTAGGAAACTGATGCGCATTAGCACAGGTACATAAATAAAAACGTATTGTTATGGAAGTAGCAAAAGGTCTGGAAAGAGTCGTAGAAAAGGACTACAAAGATAAGAAATCTCTAGTGGCTTTTTTGCCGTTTTCCGGCAATTAGTTGGCTTTAAATAAGTCATAAAAGCAAAGAGCAAGCCCTAATGAGCCTGCTCTTTACCAGATAATAGTAATTGAATTAGTAACCTGGATTTTGCTTCAGGTTCGGGTTCAGCGACAACTGATCCTTTGGAATTGGGAACAGCGTACGGAAACTTTGTGAAGCTGGTTTGAAGCGCCAAGCTTTGGTAAACTGCCCAAAACGAATCAGATCCTGACGGCGATGGTATTCAAAGGCCAGTTCTCGACCGCGTTCAGCCAGAATGTCATCCAGCGTTAATGCCGTAAAGTCTGGCATACCTGCCCGTTTACGAATTACATTGACATCGGTCAGCGCCAATGCATTATTGCCTAAGCGCAGATTAGCTTCGGCCCGCATCAGGTATGCATCGGCTAAGCGATAAACGACAAAATCGTTATCCTGTTCCGTAAAACTGTTGTTTTTCTGAATTTCATATTTCTGGCTCCGTGCCCCCGCCATTCGTCCAACAGCTCCAGCGGGTAAAACCAGTGCCGGAATATCAGGATTGAACGCGAATGGTACACCACCATCCTCAAGGAGGGGAGTGCCATCTGCTTTATATTGCGGGCCAACAATCCACATTTTTTTGCGGATATCCTTGTCATCGAAGGAGTTGTAGAACTCTGTTACCGTAGCGAAACCATTCCAGGGAGCCGTACCCAAATTATAGGTCAACTGGTTCAGGTAATGCAGGTTCTGCATCTGTGGACGGAAGCCTGTCCGCTTCGATTTGTCGAACGGGGTGGCCAGAATAATTTCCGCCGAGTTCTGATTCTGCGTAACGAAGTTGCTGAAGAAATCGCCAACGATCTGAAATTTGCCTGAGCTAATAACATTATTTGTGCGCGTTACAACATCAGCCCAGCGAGCCGTACCCGTATACACCTGAGCATTCAGATACAATTTGGCCAGAATCATATCGGCCACGTACTTATTCATGCGGCCATAATAAGCACCACCCGATACATCACTCAAATTCGGATAAGCCGCCAGCAATTCTTTCTCTACGAATGCAAATACTTCGGCCCGAGTACTTTGTTTCGGTGTGCCAGCGCCAACGGCATTAGAAATGATCACGTTCCCGAACAGATCCATTGCTTCATAATGGAAGAAGGCACGCAAAGCCTGTAATTCGGCTTTGGTTTTTGCATCACTGAGCGTCCCTAACTGCTGATTGATGGACGTAATGTTATTATAGCACCACGTCCAGGGGCCATTGAACTGACCATTATCAGTAACAGGGTCCCAGGTGTGGGTATATAATCGTACCCAGTTATCGCCATCTTTCCAGTCACCACCACGGGTCGGAACAATTTGTTCGTCTGTGGTAGTATTCAGGTTAGCCATATTACCGTAGTAGTCACCTAAGCCATTGTAGAGTGGCCCGATGAGTGCAGCCTGCTGGGCTGCTGTGCTCCCAAATGTCCCGCTGGTAGGGATGACATCGTAGGTAGTTTCGGTAAGATCTGTACAGGACTGACCTGCCAGCATCAGTGCCGAACAGCCCAGAAGCACTTTTATGGTTACTCGTTTCATAGAAGTTTTTGATAATTAATGAGTTACATCGTTAAAACCTCATGTGATATACTAACGATGTGTTAAATAGAACAGTTTTCACAAACTGAATTATTTTTTGGATTTAATTCAGTTTGTGAAAAACAACTCAGAATGTCAGATTTACACCTAACTGGAACTGGCGGGTCTTTGGATAAATTCCGCTATTGTCCAGACCTACAGAGTTTGGCGCTTGTTGAAGTACACCACCGCTTGTTTGTAAATCAGCTTTTACCTGCAGTTCGGGGTCAATGCCTTTATATTTTGTAATGACAAACAGGTTATTGCCACCCAGATAAATGCGGGCATTGGTAATATACTTGCTGGCCGGTAGCGGTACGTTATAGCCGATCTGCCAGTTATCGAAGCGCACAAACGTGCCACTTTCAATCCAGTTTGTCGACAATACGTTCACCCCATAGCCTTTTGGCAATGTCGTTACTTCTTTCAACATGTTCGTTTCCAGAATAGAACCCGGCAGCATCAGGTTTGACCGGACGTTATTCAGGATGCTGTTGCCAAAAGTACCGCGGAGCTGGAAATATAAGTCAAAACCCTTGTAGCGGAATGTATTAATAAATGCTCCCGTCAGGAATGGCTGTGGATTACCTTGTTTCAGCGGAGATCCGGCAGCAATAGCGGCAGCTGCATCGGCCTTCGATACATCAGTAACTGGTGTGTCACCAGAACCTGCCTTCAGTAAGGGTAAGCCATCTGCATTGTAGCCAACGAACGTTGGAACGTTATTAAACTCGCCTAATGGCTGACCAACTGTAATGTATGACGCGAATACGTCAGACAAACCACGACCGCCAAAAGCATTGAACCGAACGGTACCCGAGTCAAACTGATCGCTCTTAAGGTTTACAATCGTGTTTTTGTTGTAGGCAGCTACTAACTTGGAATTCCAGGAAAAGTCACCCTTCTGAATAATATCGCCACCGAACGAGAACTCAACCCCAGCATTCCGCATCGAGCCAACATTGGCCAGAATTGTATTGGCAAAGTAGGTTATACCATCAGCTGGTACAGAATAAGGATACAACATGTCCTTCGTTAGCTTGTTGTAGTATTCGAGCGTACCGGCAAAACGACCACCAAACAGTTGGAAATCCAACCCGATATTAGATGAAGTCAGAACCTCCCATTTCAGGTTTGGATTCGCATTTTGCGTGATGCCATAGCCCGGCAGGAAGTCGCCCAGCGATCCGTCATAGTAGGTACCTTTCTGACCATATAACTGAATGGAGTTATAGGCGGCTATACCTTCGGAGTTCCCTGTCTGACCGTAGCCTACACGTAGTTTCAGGAAATTAAGCGTGTTGCTCTTTGGAAAGAACGACTCGTTTGTAATTGTCCAACCTGCGCCAACGGATGGAAAAATACCCCATTTGTTGTTAGCGCCAAATTTAGAGCTACCATCACGACGTACCGTGGCTGTAATGTTATAGCGATCATTTAGATTAACCGTTGCCCGGCCAAAGAACGAAATCAGTTTCGACTGATTCCGATAAGAGGTGGCATACCCATTACCTGGCAATACCAATGTACCAGACCCTAAACCTAAGTTATCGTAGTTAATATTGCTGGTAAGGAAACCTGAGTTAGCTGCGCCAAAACCGTCATTATCAAATTGTTGGAACGAGTATCCACCCAAGACCGAGAAATTACTGTTTTGAGCGCCAAATCCTTTCGTATAGGTAGCCGTCGTTTCCAGCAATCGGGTGTTCGACTCGGTATAGTTCCGGCCTGCCCGCCCATTATTGGCAGCGAATGCTTTTATTGTTGGGTTTGTATAAAAATTGCTTGTCGTATTATCGCGTTGCAACTGCCCGCTTACGCCTAACGTCAATCCATCCAGAATCTCGTAACGCAAGGTAATACCACCCTGCAAATAGCGCTGAACGGCGGTATTAACCGAGTTTTCCAGAGCAGCTACAGGGTTGAATAAATCGAAACTACCCCCTACTTCATAATAAGAACCGTCGGCATTGCGAACGGGCAGTGTAGGAAGAAAGGTAGTAGCCCGGTTAAGAAAACCACCAACGCTCGGAGCTCCAGTGTTACTGTTATCGGGAAAATCTTTGTTGGTTTCTGCATACGACAGGTTATACTGAACATTTAACCGGTTGTCGAACGCCTTCTGGTCAAGGTTGATTCGTCCCGTAATACGATCAAAACCTGATCGTTTAACGATCCCCTGTTGATTGATGTAGTTTAACGATCCACGATAACTAAAATTCGGTGAACCACCGGCAATAGCAAGATCGTGGTTGTTGGTAACGGCAGTACGGGTGATTTCTTTCACCCAGTCTGTATTGTAGTTACCCGCTGGAAAGCGCTGCAAATCCGTTAATGCAGACGCTCCTTTAATTGCAGTAACGGCATCACGATATCCCTGAGCATCCAGCATGTCGAACCGTTTCGATATAGTGGCAATACCAACGTAGTTGTTGAATGATACCGTTGTTTTACCCGACTTACCACGCTTGGTGGTAACGAGAATGACACCATTGGCAGCCCGTGAACCATAAATAGCCGCAGCAGAAGCATCTTTCAACACGTCCATTGATTCAATATCCTGTGGAGAAATTGTACTGATTGGCACACCAATCATACCATCAACCACATAAAGCGGGTCACTACCACCAGCCAGCGAAGTATAGCCCCGTAAACGAACCGTTGGCTGCTGGTTCGGGTCACCCGACGGCGATGTAATAACCAAACCGGCCACTTTACCCTGAATAGCCTGCAACGGGTTTGGATTGACACCCGCATTAAAGTCTTTCGCCGTAACCTGTACTACTGAACCTGTTAAATCCTTCCGTTTAGCCGTACCATAGCCAACAACGACAACCTCTTCGAGTGCTTTCGTATCATCAGCTAATTTTACGTCTACCGTCGAACGGTTTCCAACTGCCACTTCCTGCGATGTATAACCAATAAAACTTAAAACCAGCGTCGCATTGTCAGGTACATTAGTCAGGTTATACTTGCCTTCAGCATCCGTGTTGGTACCGCGTTGCGTACCTTTAATTTGGACACTTACCCCTGGTAGCTTCGATCCAGCCGGATCAGTTACTGTTCCTGTTACAGTGCGTCCCTGCGCCCACGCCGTTGAATTGCTCAACAGCAGCATTACCAGCATTGTCAGAAACCCGAATAAAGTGTTCCGTCTCAATGACTGGGGTTGGGAAGGCCCAACCGGACCTACGTAACCACATAAGTGGCTACTAGTGTAGGATTTGTCCATCATAGGTTTACAGTAAAAAGTTTAAAATATGGTATGTTGATTTAGGTTAAAGATGGTATGCTATTTATCCGCTTCGTCCTCCAAAACTCTACCTGTCCGATTGGTTTTTACGTCCATACGAACGTTTTGGTAACTTGGTTAGATTTTATAGAACATATACCCGAACCAGACGGCAAATTACTAAATCTCATGCTTAAAATACAACGACTATAGTTAAAATCGGATTAACTACAGTCAATATTGTATCATAATTATTGTTAAAAACCATGAATTAAATCTGATCGATTATATTTTACCTATTACTTATTTAGAATATATCTTCTTTATAATCAAGCAGATAATTAATATAAATGCTTCAGATTATTATAACTATTTCCTGTTGGACAGACTTATGAATTTCACAGGTCCGGTTGATAATTTTGGCGTATTAACAGCTAATTTTGCCTAAATTCTGGCTAATGCCACTGTTTTAGTATTATGGATTCAGAAGTTATACGCCGTTTGTCTGAACAACTGTCCGGCAATGTCTACGACGACCGCACCTATCGTACACTTTACGCAACGGATGCCTCGGCCTATCGTGAAGTACCAACGGCTGTTGCGGTGCCCAAAACAATTGATGATTTAAAGACACTGATTGCCTTTGCCCGGCAGCATAAAACATCGCTCATTCCACGCACAGCCGGAACATCTCTCGCGGGGCAGGTTGTTGGCAGCGGCATTGTCGTTGACGTATCCAAGCACTTTACAAAAATTCTGGAAGTCAATCCCCAAGAGCGTTGGGTACGTGTACAGCCGGGTGTTGTCAGAGACGAGTTGAATCTGTTTCTAAAACCATATGGTCTATATTTTGGGCCCGAAACCTCCACGGCGAACCGGGCCATGATTGGTGGTATGGTCGGCAATAATTCCTGCGGATCGAACTCGGTCGTCTACCGGGCAACGCGCGAGCATACCTTATCCGTAAAAGCGCTACTTGCTGATGGAGAAGAGGTAGAGTTTAGCAGTTTGAGTAACTGGGATTTCACAAAACAGGTCAGTGAAGCAAGCCGAAAGAATGGCTCCGCAACAGTAGCCGATAACATTCTACTGAAGACAAACGCGATTTTGTCTGATCTGGAAAATCAGGCAGAAATCCGCCGAAACTTCCCTAAAAAAACCATCGAACGACGGAATACGGGTTATGCATTAGATGCCTTGCTCGATATGGAACCTTTTACACCGGGTGGAGAGCCATTTAATCTGGCCAAATTCATCGCAGGTTCAGAAGGAACGCTTTGTTTTCTGACAGAAATTAAACTAAACCTTGTTCCGCTCCCGCCCAAAGAAAGCGGGTTAGTTTGTATCCATTGTCATTCCATTGATGAGGCACTACGGGCTACCCTAGTATCGCTTCTTTATAAGCCCTACGCCGTTGAATTAATTGATGACATTATTCTGGAACGGGCCGATTCTAATCCTGAACAACGGAAAAACAGCTTTTTTGTCCAAAAAACGCCCACAGACCATTTTCCGATCATTCTGGTTGTAGACCTTTCGCGCGATACCCGTGCCGAAATCGAGTCGCTGGCAGCTGAAATGGAAACTGAGCTTCGGGCGGCAAACTTAGGCTATCATTACCCTTTACTGTTTGGCGAGGATACTAAAAAGATCTGGACACTCCGCAAAGCCGGACTCGGCCTGCTTGGTAACCTCCCCGGCGACGAAAAAGCGGTAGCCGTCATTGAAGATACGGCCGTAGATGTCCACGATCTGCCTGACTACATCCATGATTTCAACGAGATTCTGAAAAAGCATAACATGCATTCCGTGCACTATGCTCACGCAGGATCAGGAGAATTACACCTTCGCCCGATCATAAATCTTAAAACGGAAGAAGGCCACCGGCAATATCGAATGATTGCCGAAGAGATTGCAACGCTGGTAAAAAAATACGACGGTTCGCTTTCCGGTGAACACGGCGACGGGCGATTACGGGGGGAATTTATCCCGCAAATGGTTGGACCGCATAATTATGAACTAATGCGGCAGATTAAGCATACCTGGGACCCGGAAGGCATTTTCAATCCTGGAAAAATCGTAGAAACGCCCCCGATGGACACGTTCCTGCGGTATGAAGCAGGCCAGCAAACGCCAGAGTTTAAGACTTATTTCCGCTATAAAGATCAAAATGTTCTGCAGCACGCTGAGCAGTGCAATGGTTCGGGCGATTGTCGAAAAACGCAGGTATCTGGCGGAACAATGTGTCCTAGTTACATGGCTACCCGTAATGAGAAGGATACAACACGGGCGCGGGCCAATATTCTGCGGGAGATGCTGACGCGCTCACCGAAGGAAAACCGATTTGATCACGAAGAAATTAAAGAGGTATACGACTTATGCCTGTCCTGCAAAGGCTGCAAAAATGAATGCCCATCGAATGTAGATGTAGCTAAGTTAAAAGCCGAATTTTTGCAACAATACTACGACAAAAACGGTGTACCCGTCCGCTCGAGGCTGATTGCTAACTTTGCCCGGCTGTCGAGTATGGCAGCCCTTGTTCCCTGGGCATGGAACGGCGTATTAGGAACACCCTCACTCCGGCGCATTGCCAACAGATTGGTTGGTTTCCACCCCGACCGAACAATGCCTTTATTGAGCAACACAACGTTAAAGAGCTGGGCATCCAGTCGTATGGCTAACGACCAAAAACGAACCGTTACCAACAAGAAACTCTTTCTGTTCTGCGACGAGTTCACGAATTATAACGATGTTGAAGTTGGTCAGAAAGCGATTCAGTTGTTTGCCCGGCTGGGCTATATCGTCGTCATTCCTGAGCATGGCGAAAGCGGTCGTGCTGCCCTGTCGAAAGGGATGCTTAAATACGCAAAAACACTGGCGGAGCGTAATATCCGATTATTGAAGGATGTCGTTACAGCCGAAACCCCATTAGTAGGATTGGAGCCTTCGGCCATTCTGACCTTCCGTGATGAATATCCTGATCTGGTCGATGAATCACTGGTGGCTGATGCTAAGCATCTGGCACAGAATGCATTAACCTTTGAAGAATTTATTGCTCGTGAATCAGACGCCGGGCGCATTCGCGCCGAGCAGTTCACGGATGAAAAACGGCTTATTAAACTGCATGGGCATTGTCAGCAAAAAGCAGTATCCTCGTTGGTGCCCGGAAAAAAGGCTTTGTCATTACCTCAGAACTACACCACCCAGCTGATTCCTTCGGGCTGTTGCGGTATGGCCGGTTCATTTGGATACGAAGCTGAGCACTACGACGTTTCCATGCAGATTGGAGAGCTGGTACTGTTCCCTACTGTTCGTCAGCAGCCCGACGATGTGATTATTGCCGCGCCCGGCACCTCCTGCCGTCACCAGATTAAAGATGGAACAGCCCGTAAGGCTAAACACCCTGCCGAGATTTTATTTGAGGCTTTGAAATAACTATACTGTCTCTGCATAACTGAGCGCTATGCAGAGACAGTACGCCCTTTGTATCCATGTTAAATGTCGGCTATACGCCTTTTTATTCACTATATTATTTAGATAGGTTAAATCTTGTACTTTTAAACCTTGGCTCCCAGCTCATTTACCCATATAATCAAAACACTAGTAAAAAGTCCCCTTGCCCGTTGGTATTGGGGCTACAATAATTGAGATTTGATAAACAAATGCCGCCTTTCTAACTACGATTTCATAGGAATGGTATATTATTTACGGGTATGGATTGCTTGCCTTAGCTTTCTGCTTCCATTTTTTTCATCGGCTCAACGTGCTCCGTCCAGCGTTTCGCTCGTGTGTGCTACACCCGATTTATCTGCCAAAGAACGCCATACACTCACTAGTCTGGCAGCATTCGCATTAAGTATGAAGCAGGCTTCGGGGCAGCCGCTGGCCAGCCTTACCTATGTACCAATCCGCCCTCACATTTACCGGCGTAGCGATGGTACTGGTGGCATAACGCTGGCTAAAATGAATAATATTATAGCAACCACGAATAGCTACTACCTTCTCAACGGTAGTGGCATTCAATTTTATTTTTGTGGCACTTCACCTGAATATATAGATAACGATAACCTCTATAACAGCTTTCAGGCCTTTAATGAAACATCCGTTAATGGACATGATGCCACCAATGCTTTAAATCAATATTATGTCAATGCCTTTAGCCAGAGTGGATTAGGAGGCTATGCGTATTTTCCGGACAACACAATTCAGGCGACGCGTTCATTTATTTTGAATGAGTCGGATGAGGTCGATCTGGGCAACCGCTTACTTCCCCATGAGCTTGGTCATAACTTTGGTTTGTTCCATACGTTTGGCAACCTGAGTTCAGGTACCGACGAATTGGTAACCAGAGGTGCAGGAGCCAATTGCGCACTGGCAGGCGACGAGTTGTGCGACACCCCTGCCGACCCTTATGGTTTACCGGGTGCAACCACAATTTATATCAATGGCTGCGAAACATATAATGGCACCGCTAAAGATTCGCAGGGGGCCTCTTTTGCACCATCAACGACTAACATTATGTCATACTACTTTCCCTGTACGCATGATTTTACGCAGGGGCAGTATGATCGAATGCAGGCAGGGCTGGCATTACGGCAATCGCACACCGCTTATTCACTGGATTGTCCACCCACGAGTGTTTCAGCACCCAGTAACGTCGTGGCTACGATCAATAATGGTAACGTATTAATAGCCTGGCAGGATAATGGAACCAATGAAATGGGCTATTTCATTGAACGATCTACATTGCCCAACACTGGTTTCGTGTCCATTGGTGGTGTAGCTCCCAACAGCACCAGTTACACAGACACCAAAACGGCCCCTTTAACCACCTATTATTATCGTATCAAACCATCAAACGCCACAACGCAGGGAATCAGCCCAACGGCTAATGTCACGACGCCTACCTGCCATCCCATCTACAGTTCCTATACCTGTACAGAAGGTGACGGCTTAAGTGGTTTTGTACTTAATGGCAGTATCCTGAGCCAAAGTTCTGGTTGTTCATTAGGAGGTTATAGCTCCAGCACGGTTGTTTCTACAACGGTTGTGGCAGGGCAATCATCGTCATTTACTGTCACATTATTACCATCAAGCTATAAGCAGGGCGTTACAATATGGGCAGATTTGAACCGGAATGGTTCGTATGAAAGTAATGAACTCCTCTACCAGACCCCTGCTACACTCACAGGGCAATTTTCCGGAAGCATCGCATTCCCGGCCAATTTAACGGGCGGTAATTTGGCGTTACGAATAGTCGACGCCTACAATACCATTCCTGCCGATCCATGCGGAATCTATCTCTATGGCGAAACGGAAGATTATCAGATACAAGTTGGTACTCAACCTTCAGCAGATCTTAGCTTAAGTATGCAAACGAATGCCCGAACGCCAGCCACGAATCAACCGGTCAGCTTTTCGGTGACCCTACAAAATAGAGGTCCTGGTAACGCAACGGGCATCAGCTGGCAAAACAATCTGCCGCCTAATCTTAGCTTTGTCAGTAGTGATGCCAGTGTATCAAGCTCTGGCACAGCCGTAAGTGGGAGCGGTATCACGCTCAACAGTGGGGCTTCGGCTACCTTTGTGTATCAGTTGAAGCCTACTCAGCCGGGTGTCTATGTCAATTCGGCCCAGATACTAACAAGTAGTCTATACGATCCTAATTCACAACCGGGATCAGGAACCGGTGACGGCCAGGACGATGCGGCAACAGTAGATATTCGTACCTCACTCAGTAGCACAATAGTGTATGCTTCGCCCAATCCGAATCAGACACCGCTCCCCACCGTTATTTCCAGTCAGCCAACTCCTGACCCGGCAAAAGCTGATCTGTCTGTGCTTATGAGCGCAAGTACCCGTACTCCAGCGACTGGGCAGCCAGTTACGTTTACCGTCACAGTTATAAATGCCGGGGGAGTATCAGCGAATACTATTGTTGTACGTGATACATTGCGAGGGTTGACCCTAACCAATTCGCCCACAGGAGCTATTGTTGTGGCAACAGGAGCTAACTACACCATCATCGAAGGAACGATAAATTCGCTATCCTCAGGCGGATCGGCCCAGATGGTGTTTACGGCAATACCCAATACAACCGGTTCTATTATGAACGCGGCTCAGATCTGGTCAGTTTCTACGCTGGATCCTGATTCAACGCCAGGGTCAGCAAATCCTACCGGCAATAACCTCAATGGGGAAGACGATGTTAGCTGGATTGATCTTCGTGTAGTCCCATAGCCGTATCGCTCCGATTGAACGGCCATTGCTGACGCAAACCAGCTGAGAGCAGGAACGCTACTATGCCAACACCAATGACAATGAGCCCGGAGAGCATGAATGTCAGGCCCGTTGAAAAGAAAATAAAGAGCCATACGCTGATCGCTAGAAGCACCGGCAATGGATAAAGCGGCATTCGAAACGGAAATTCAGTAATTGCCCGTCGGCGGTGGAGGAGCAATAAACCAATGGCCTGCCCGACAAACTGCACAACGATCCGCATAGCCAGAATGGCCGTAATGACATCGCCAAGGCGAAAAAGTAAGCTAAAGACGAAACCTAATCCGCCCAAAAACAGCAACGAAACATAAGGAAACTGGCGGGTCGGGTGTAAACGGGCGAAGATTGGAAAAAACTGCCCATCAACAGCAGCAGCATAAGGCACCCGAGAATACCCGAGCAAGACCGCAAATAAAGACGAAAAAGCCACCAGTAACACCAGCACAGTAGCAAATTGTGCCACTTTTGGCCCGTAAAGCGTTTCGATAAAGAGGCTAACGATGAAGTCACTGTTTTGGGCTTCCTGCCAGGGAACCACACTGACTACACTGAGATTCATGAGTAGATAAAGACCAGCAATGCCGGCAATGGAAATAAACATGCTGGCCGGAATATTACGGGTTGGCCGCTGAATTTCACCACCTAAATGGCAAACGTTATAATAGCCCAGATAACAATAAATTGTTTTCACGGACGCATGACCAAGGCCAGCTGCCAGCAATCCACCACTCACTGAACTCATCGACTCAAATGTGTCGGACAATGGAATTCTGGCATTACTTAATCCACCGATAATAATCCAGCCTAGTGTTACCAGCACCGCACCCCACATAATCAATCCGATTTTCCCAATCGAGTCGATTTTCCGGTATAATAATACAATAATAACCAGAACAACTCCGCCAGAAACCGCTTTACGCTGCCATTCTTCCAGCGGCATCAGGTAAGACATGTACTGCGCAAAACCGATTGCTCCTGAAGCCATCACTAAAGGAGCCTGAATCAGTGTTTGCCAGACATACAAAAAGGATAGCAAACGTCCCCAGCGTTTTTCTCCGTACGAAATTTTCAGAAAATTATAGCTTCCTCCGGCCTGAGGAAAAGCTGCGCCCAATTCCGCCCAGACAAACGCATCGATCACCGAAACGAACGCTCCTAATATCCAGGCCCATAGAAATTGAGGTCCGCCCAGCGTTTTAATAACCAGGGGTAACACGACAAACGGGCCGATTCCGACCATATCAATCATGTTAAGAGCCGTGCCCTGAAGCAGATTTAGTCGGCGTGGTAACGCTGAATCCGTATCCGATAATGGGGGGATCGGTGGCTCTGAAGGATTGGAAGGTGTAGAATCAATCAATAGCGTAATGGAAAAAAGAGAATGATCTACCAAACGATCAGGCAACGGTCATTCGAAGCGTAAAAGTTCGATTTCCCACCCGTATTTTTGGGAGCTTGTGTCCGGATAACGCGTAAATGAGTTTAAGCGAAGCTCGTTGATCCATCAGTAAAGGACATACAGTCTTTATAATGTCAGCCAATTAGTATGAAAAACAAAAAAGCGTCGCTGCCATAAGATTTGGCAGCGACGCTTTTTTAGAATTTACCTGATTTAATTCATCAGTTGATCAAAGGTAAGGCTGATGTAATACATCGACCCAACACTTGGATTACCCCATGACTGCTGATACAGCTTACCAATCAGGTTGGTGCCTCCAACTTTTAGAATAGACTTAACGCCAGGTATTTTTTTGCTAATCTGAGCATCCAGCGTACTATATGCCGGAATGATTGTCTGCTGACGGCCTGTAGCTTCGGTATTGGCAAAACTTGATTCCCATCGGAACGAATCCTGCGCCCTCCATACGACGTTAAACCCGAAATTACTGCCCGCAATATTCCGGTTGCCAAACGATAGATTATACCGATACTTCGGCGTATTAAAGAATGTCACGAATCCAGTCGGAATCTGATCCTGATCAATCAAATAGTTCGATGATACGTTAGCTCCGATAGTATAATTGCCTGGTAGCAGATAATCCAAACCAATTGCCCAACCAGCATTTTTCAACTGGGTTGTCGAATTGACAGGATAGAAATAAACATTTCGACCTGCCGCACTGATAAGCTGTAACGTTGACGTAGGGTTCGTTGGCGAAACAGGTTGCTTTCCCTGTACTACTGTTTGTGTACCCAGGAAATTAAGGAATCGATTGTAGTAGTAATAAGCATCAATAAATAACTTATTACCAATCAGCCCTTTATAACCCACTTCATACGTTTCTACCCGCTCAGGGTCATAGCCAGGATCAACAGCGGTTTTAAGTAATCCGAGGGCTTGTGGCAAGGCCGCAGCACCACCCGTCTGCAAGGCGGCTCCAAATGCCTGTACAGACTGAAGGGTATAAATGGGGCTGCCAGCAAAATTATAGCGCTGCTTAAACAAAGGCAGACCACCTATTAAATGTGCAGTAGGTGTAGTCAAATCGATGTACTGATCCTGCGTTGTTGGAATGCGGAAACCGCGTTGAAAGGATGCCCGGAAATTATGCACCTTGGCCACTGTCAACACCGCCGATAACCGAGGGCTTACCTGTGCTTTAAAATTCTGGTTTTTGTCGTAACGAAGCGATCCCGTCAGTTTTAGTACGTCAGCCAGCGTTTTCGATGCCTGCGCATAAACCCCATATTCATCGATCGTAAACTCTTTGCCGTTTTCATCACGGGCAAACAGGGTTCCTTCTGAGTTCAAGGCATATCGTCGCACATTTCCACCTACAATCAACTCAATCAGTTTTGGATCAATTACCTTGCTGAAGTTATACATCACTTCACCATGATAGAGATTGGTTTTGTCTAAAAACCGGGCTCCAACGCCCGTTGCATCACCTGGTATAGGTTTCCCGGTGACCGCATCGAAAGCCTGCTGGAAACCAGCGGTACCAGGTAGTAAGCGCCCCTGATCAGCCGCGCCCCGAGCCACATTAAGCCAGGCACTTTGTTGATTCGTAACCGTTGCCTGTGCGGCAGCCAAAGCAGCTGCAGGTGACTGTCCTGAACCAAGAGCCGTTAAAAAAGCGGTGGTATATCCCTGAAACGCAGTTTGGGCATAAGTACCAAAGTAGGTTGGGAACCACTTGGCAGCACTACCGCTCCAGGCTTCATTGATCCCTTGCCCTAATATACCAGTAGCATAAGCATCGCCCGAGCGTTCCTGCGTGGTATAAGCCCGTACGAAAAAGTTGGACCCTTTCAGTTCGAGTTTATACTGCCCTAACTTAAAGCCTTTGATATAATAGCGATCAGCTCCTGTGTAAACCGTTGTTCCAGTACCCCAGTTTGCCTGCAGAATGGCTTCTACGTTTTCGTTCAAACGGTAATGCAAAGCTCCATTTAGCTTTAGATTAGTAGCATCATAATTGACAAGTTCGCTTTCCTGATAGCCTGTCCGCGAGATATTCAGGTTCGGAATAATGTTATTGAAGATCTGTTGGGGTGTAAGGCCAGTAAGTTGCGGCAAGGTTCTATTGCCTGCCTGCGGAATTGGCGTACTGGCAATCAGGCCCAATATCTGCGATGAACCGTCGGCCCCAGTGCCGGGCTGACCATTTCCATAGAGATTGGAATATAGGTTAGCACTGGCATCACCGTATATATTGATGCCATCGTAGCCCTGATTGTTGGCCCGATTACCCGTTTCAAGCGTATACCCATTTGAAAATCCCTGATCCCGATAATCGGTCGCCTGCCAGTCTTTAGCCGATAGGTACGAAACGCCTACCTTAAACGCCAGACGGTTATTGAATGCCTTGGCATAACGAAAGGCCGCATCGTAGTACGGTGTGGTTGCCGTTGACCGGTTACTGGCGCTCATCACGCCACCTTTCACATATGCGCTGAGCCCCTGATACTGGAACGGGCTTTTCGATGTCATTAAGAGTAGCCCATTGATTGCATTAGGACCGTAGAGGGCAGAAGCCGCGCCAGGTAAGAGTTCAACACTTTCCAGATCCAGTTCCGACACACCGGCAATGTTGCCAACGGAGAAATTCAGGCCCGGTGCCTGATTATCCATCCCGTCCAGTAATTGAACAACTCTTGTGTTACCGTTAGCACCAAAACCACGTACGTTGACTGATTTGAAGGTCAGACTTTGGGTGCTCATATCAACGCCCTTGATATTCTGGATCGCATCATAAAACGATGCTGATGGCGTAGCTTGAAACGCTCGAATATCCAGCCGTTCGACCGATACCGGCGATTTAAGAACGCTTTCCTCGACCCGTGAGGCCGATACAACGACTTCCTGCCCTAAAGTGACCTGTTCTTTTAACGCAACGTTCAGGTCGCTTCGATCGCCATTAATTACCACTTCCTGTGACTGAAAACCAATCGAAGAGATAGCAATAGTGAAAGGAGTAGGCGTATTCGTCGTTAAGGAAAAATTACCTTTCTGGTCAGTTATCGTACCAATAACTTTTCCTTTAACGATAATGCTGATACCGGCTAATTCCTCTTTCGTCGCTTCTGCAGTTATTTTGCCTGAAATCCGCGTTTGAGCCATAGCCCCCACACAAAACAAGCAGAAAAACACAGGCAAGAGGAATGTGTGAGTAATTGATTTTTGCATAGGTGGCTGGTTAATAAATAGTTAACTTAGAGAATACCTACTTTGATGCTAAACATACGGATAAGTCTTTATTCTGTGCAAGAAAATCTTGACATTAATTAATTATTTCCTCAATGGCTTTGCTGTCGTATTAGACCTAAAGAGTGTTTTTCACATCTATTCATATTTTTAAACCTGACCCCTGTGGTTTGCTTAACTGCATCTGGCATGAACAACGAGGTTTTGAGAATCGCACCAGAGAACCGTTCCAGCCTTATCGGTTTTAAGAAACCGATACCACGTCGATCGCCTGATGGACTAATTCACTAAACAATAGCCCACAAATTCGTGGATCTTCGACCACAGATAAAGTAGTAAATATCTCATAAGGATGCCTTTTCATTGTTAAGCATCTTATTTCTCAACCGATACTCTCTTACCACAATGACGAACGAATCAAACCGGCGTGATTTCCTCAAAACCTCCGGCCTGCTGACAGGTGGTGCCCTGCTTGGCAGCCTACCGTTCAGCGCAAAGGCCGAAGCTGGCCATCCCGGCTATCATTTTTCAGCGAACGATACAATAAAAGTAGCTTTGATTGGCTGTGGTGGTCGTGGGACGGGTGCTGCTCAACAGGCTCTTAGCACAAAACAAAACGTCAAAATCGTTGCCATGGCTGATGCCTTCCGCGACCGTCTTGACGATGCCTATAAAGCTCTGATCGGACGTGGCGCTAAAGCGGCTGACGGAACACCAAAAGTAGACGTCCCGGAAGACCATAAGTTCGTTGGGTTTGATGCCTACAAACAGGCTATGGCCTTAGCGGATGTCGTAATTCTGGCCACTCCACCTGGTTTCCGGCCAAGTCATTTTGAAGAGGCTGTTCGGCAGGGCAAGCAAGTTTTCATGGAAAAACCCGTTGCTACCGATGCACCGGGCGTTCGTCGGGTGCTGGCAGCTGCGGAAGAGGCCAAAAAGAAAAAACTGAACGTAGTCGTAGGCTTGCAAAGGCGCTACCAACCCAGCTACCGCGATATGATTAAGCGCATCCACGACGGTGCGTTAGGCGACATCGTGGGCGGACAGGTGTACTGGGTTAGCGGAGGAGTCTGGCAGAAACCCCGCAAACCAAATCAGACTGAAATGGACTACCAGATGCGCAACTGGTATTATTTCAACTGGCTCTGTGGCGACCACATCAATGAACAGCACGTTCACAACATTGATGTGGCCAACTGGGTGAAAAACAGTTATCCCGTATCCTGCCAGGGAACGGGCGGTCGGCAGGTCCGAACAGGCAAAGACTATGGCGAAATTTTCGATCACCATATTGTCGATTTTGTCTATGCCGATGGCACAACCATAAACAGCCAGTGCCGACACTATGAAGGCACCTACAGCCGGGTCGACGAAATGTTCCTGGGAACCAAAGGGAAGGTTGAAGGGATGGAAAAGAAAACCAGCGCATTGGTAGGCTATAACGGTCAGCCGATCTATACCCACGATAGCAAAGCCGATGGGAACCCCTACCAGATTGAACACGACGAATTGTTCGAAGCCATTGCCAAAGGTGAATATAAGTTTGCGGATGCCGAACGTGTCGCCAAAAGCACAATGACGGCCATTATGGGTCGTATGGCTACTTATTCCGGTAAAGTTGTGAAGTGGGATGAAGCACTAAATTCACAGATCGACCTTTTTCCCTCAACGCTGGCCTGGGATGCCATGCCAAAGAGTTTACCCGATAAAGACGGTTTCTACCCCATAGCAGTACCGGGTAAAACAATAGCTGTGTAAGTCCGGATACTTTGGTTTATCTAGTTAAGATAAGGCCGATTGCCAACTGTGCAGTCGGCCTTATTGTGTTTCAGAGATAAACTATTTCAGTATGCAAAACCATGCATATCTCCCTGATTAATAAATAGTTTGAGTGGCAGATGCAACCCCAACAACCGGTCTTGCATCTGGTAGCTATCTGGACAAGTATTAATCCTTTTTATGGCTACCATTCAGCACTCAAGAGAACACTACATCGATTGGATCAGAGTTCTCGCCTTCATGGTCTTAATCTTTTTTCATTGCTCCATGCCCTTTGTGCAGTTTGGCTGGGAGATCAAAAACGAAGAACATTCGATAATCCTCGATCGGCTTATAATCTGGTTGCACCAGTGGCGGCTACCCTTATTATTTTTCATTTCAGGAGTCGGAGTTAGCTTTTCCTTACGGAAACGGTCGGTTCTTTCATTTTTCGGGGAGCGAGTTATCCGGTTATTCATCCCGTTGCTGTTCTCCATGCTTTTTGTTATTCCCCTGCAGGTGTATTTTGAGCGGCTACAGGAAAAGCGGATCGATGAAAGCTACTGGCATTTCTATCCCTCAGTCTGGACCTTTATCCCCTATCCTGAGGGAACTCTTACCTGGAGTCATTTATGGTTTGTAGTCTACTTATTCGTATTTACAATTTTGCTGTTGCCCATTTTCTATTTATTAAACCTTCGAGCCCTTCGAACCTGGAAGCAAAAAATCAATCCATTTTTTAGTCATCCACTCGCCAATCTATCACTCGCTATTCCCTTTATACTATACTATTTTACGTTATACATTCAATGGCCAGCTCAGGGCAGTTTATTTGATGATTGGTTTGTATTTAACTCCTCAATTACGTTCTATTTTTTCGGTTACTTTCTCGGCGATTTATCATCCTTCTGGATTACCTGCGAAAAATACCGCAAGTTTTTTTTATCAGTTTCCCTGCTTTGTATGGCCGTTTTATTCTGGAACTATTACTGGGCGGTCAGTTTGCCGAAACAACAGGATAATTCACTCTATTTATACGGACTTTGTGACGGTCTGCATATCTGGTCAACCATTCTGACTAGTATTGGTTTCGCCAAACGGTATTTAAATTTCACGAATCCAACACTCCGATATTTAACTTCAGCCATTTACCCATTTTACATTCTTCATCAAACGATTATTGTAGCAACAGGCTATTATATAGTTCAATGGAACAGCCCCATTGCAGTGAAGTTGGCGGCTTTGATCCTTGTTTGCTTTCTGTTTTTATTTACGCTATATCATTTCCTGATCCGTCCTTTTGTTCTCACCCGTATCTTGTACGGCTTAAAACCAAAGCAGATCAAACTGAACGAGAAGCTTGCTTATGTGGAACAGGTGTAGATTACCGGAAAGGGGCCGATTGCCATTGGCGTAATTGGCCCTTTTTGTTTTCGATAATCAACAGGTTTGCCCCCGGCCAACGGTCAATTAACCGACGACTCTTCGTCAACCCGGCCACGCTAAATACTTTCGTGAGCGCATCGGCATGGTAACCGTTGGGAGCCATCACAGTAGCCCGCACAAAATGATGCAGGCCCAGACCAGTACGCGGGTCCATAATGTGTGAGTAACGTCGACCATTATACTCCAGAAACCGATAGGTGTCGCCCGATGTCGTTATCGCTGCATTTTTGAGAAAAACGGTTGTTGTATCGGCATCTTCGGCCTTTCCTGATCCAATTCCGACACGCCAGCCTGCCGGGTTATCTGGCGGTGCATCGCCTACCAGAATATCCCCCCTATGTCAATCAGAACCGACTGGATTCCGAACCGGTGCAATACCTTTAACGCTTCATCGATAGCAAAACCTTGCCCAATACCACCCACATCCAGACGCATACCAGACCGTCGAAGTCTAATTGAACGGCGACTGCTATCCAATTCCATCAACCGATAACCCACTGATCGTCTGGCCCGACGGCGTTCTTTTGCCGTCGGAAATTCTTTTCGCCGAACTGCTCTGCGCCATAAAAGCGACAATGGCCCGACGGTGGGATCAAAGCGCCCGTTTGAGAGTTGAGCTATGGTTTGTGCCTTAGTCAAGACATCGAACAACTCCGCAGACACAGGTACCCACTGGCCGGAACCACTAGTTGCCGATAAACGATTAATTTCGGACCCGTCCAGATAGTCGCTCATGATCTGATTCAGGGAGTCCATTCTGGCAGAAACGGCGGCATTGGCTCGCTGCGCCATCACACTATCAGCAGTATAAAAAATTACGTTGAATTGTGTGCCCATCAATCCCCGATGAAACGTAAAGCGATGTGCGACCGATTGTGCCGTACAGAAAGCGGGAAGTAATAAATTGGCGATCAGCAGACGGATTGCCAGTTGGGAAGAAAATAGGATGCGTCTTAAGCGTTTGTAGTGTAAATTTATTAACCCGTAGAAGCGTCTACCCTGACATTGAGATAAGGCTTCTACGGGAAATTTTGCTAATCGTATTATGGTCACGATCAAAAATAAATTCGTTTTACTGGCCGCAGCCTTCTGGATAATCGGAATTGTGCTTCTCCTGATTGGTGCGTGGGCACGAAATCACTCTTCCGATGCAGCCGGGACCTTACTGACACTGGGTATTCTGGGGCAGGCTATTGGCTTTGGTTTTTTGGGGTTTGCCATTATGCAGGCTGTTCTGAAGAAAAAGTAGGTATGCTCATTCTTGGATCAAGCCTTGAATAAATCCTCGATCACAAATTGAAAATCGGGTACAACAGGGGCAGCTGAACAAACATCCTGCCCTTTAAATACCCTGATATCATCGGGCGAGGAGTAGGCATAAATTTTCTGTTGTTTCGGAGCAATGTACCAGACCAGTTGAACACCGGCATCAAAGTAATCCTGCACTTTCTCCAGCACATCGTTCTGCGACTCTGAGTCCGATAAAATTTCGATGGCTAAGGGAGGCATAAAGCGTTTACCCCTTCTAGCCTCTTTTATCTGCTCATCGGTGAAAATAGCCAAATCAGGAATTCGTTTGCGAAACGCATCGACATACGCATCTCCTTCTGACAACATTTCTGCTCCTTGCTGGTATAACTGCGTTTTGGCGAAGGCACGCATTAAAAATCGAGCAATAAACAATTCTTCCTGCTTCATCGCGGGTTTTCGGATGATTTTCCCCCGAACGAACTCATAGTTTGCATCCGTTTTTTTACGGGCAAGCCACTTTTCGAATTCGGCAACCGTTTGCGGTGCCGATCGACGTTTCGTGCGGGAGGTGGTTATCTTCGTTTCCATGTTGAGCAGTTGGTTTATCAACCGTTATTGCCAATATAAGTCTGCACTGAAAGAATTTATTCCAGGCTGAAATCAAATCTACAAAATTCCGGCCTCCTGGCGGTCTATCTGCGAGACTTTGTTGCGCAGGTACATGTCCACGAGTACTAAGGCGGCCATTGCCTCAACGATAGGCACGGCACGTGGTACAACACAGGGATCGTGTCGGCCTTTTCCTGACACCGTTACCGGCTGGCCATGAATATCTACGCTGTCCTGGTCCTGCATGATGGTTGCTACGGGTTTGAAAGCTGTGCGGAAGTAAATGTCTTCGCCATTACTGATTCCACCCTGAATTCCGCCCGACTGGTTCGTTTTGGTACGAACTCGCCCCTGTTCATCCGTATAAAATTCGTCGTTATGCTGCGAACCATACAACCCTGCACCCGCAAATCCACTGCCGTACTCAAATCCTTTAACAGCATTGATGCTCAACATCGCTTTGCCCAATTCGGCATGGAGTTTATCGAAAACCGGCTCGCCCCAACCAACCGGGACCCCCGTTACGACGCAATCGACTATTCCGCCGATCGAATCGCCCTGCTTGCGAGTTTCGTCAATATATTGAAACATGCGTTCGGCCATTTCGGGGTCAGGGCAACGAACAGGATTCTCTTCGGCAAGGGCCAGATTCAGGTCAGCATATGCTTTTTCGAGTTTCATCGTACCAACCTGCGAAACATAAGCTTGAACCTGAACACCCTGCTGCGCCAGAAGCAGTTTAGCTACCGCACCCGCAGCAACCCGCGCTGCTGTTTCTCGTGCCGATGACCGCCCACCACCCCGATAGTCACGGGAGCCGTATTTAGTTTGATAGGTGTAGTCGGCATGGGAAGGCCGAAACTGTTCGGCAATATGGCCATAGTCTTTACTTCGCTGGTCGGTATTGCGAATTAATAGTGCGATGGGTGTTCCCTGTGTTTTCCCGTCAAACACGCCCGACAATACCTCAAATTCATCAGCTTCACGCCGTTGGGTTGTAATTCGTGACTGACCGGGTTTACGCCGATCTAAATCGTGCTGAATAAAATCAGTATCAAACGTCAATCCGGCCGGGCAACCGTCTATAACCACGCCAATGGCTGGCCCGTGTGATTCGCCGAAAGTAGAAATTTTAAATAGTGTTCCGTACGTACTACTCATGCTTGCTTATGGATAGTGGATGCCGATGCTCAGATACAGAATCGCATAAGCGATCTTTTCTCGAATGCACCATCTCGAATCCACTCATTTACCTCTTAAAAAATACAAAGATCATTCCTAATAGCATCAATACAATCAACACATTGGCAATCGCTCGAATTAAAACCGGAATACTCAGGGGTTGATGCGTGCTATCTATCGTTTCGATACCGGCATACAGGGAGTCGCCGGCTGGTGTTACAACAACGGTTTCGCCGTTTGTGCCAGACAACGCAGCTTCTACGGTTGAATTTATGGCGATCGCCGATCCTTTTTTGCCGACCTGTAGCTGTAAACGTGGTCGAAGTGTATCATATCGGGCTGTTTGCGGATTAAAATAAATCCATTGAAAGCGATTGACCAATGAAATCACGCCATTCTGATGGGGTACAACAAAATAAGTAAACGTTTTATGCCCCGTAACCTCCGTGCCCGAATTATTAACGGTATGGCGCTCTTTGGGGGGAAACACATCAACAGCGGTGGTGTCGCTAAGCGTTTCTGGTGCCGGAAGCGTCGCAATATTACCTTCACCTGTCACAGAAAATGTATAGCGAACACTTTGACCGACGCTCACTCGCTGCCGTTCCAGGCCTTCGTCCAGGCGGAATAATCCAACGGGAACCCGCCCCCGCAAGGGATGCGCCGGTAACGGCCGAACGGCTACAACAAGCGGTTTGCTGGTAAAGACAATCGTTTCTGGCTTAGCCGATGGGGGGCCAATTATAGGCTCCTTGCCCAGCCACAGGGTCACTGCCGGTAATTTCAACGTCTGATTCGATAATGGAAAAAAAACGGATTGATAAAGCCGGAATTCCCGAAACTTTTTTCCGCCAACCGATACAGGAACAGGATTTAGCTCGGTTATATTCAGGTTTTCTTCCCACGCATTGGCCGGCCGGATTTTTTTATTGATTGCCTGCAACTGCTTATCCAGAGCAGTAAAACTTAGCTTATAAGGATAATTGTCGGCGACAAAAAACGACAGGGTCAGTGCTACACTTTCGCCCGAAAAAATTATGGATTTAGAGGCTCGAAGCGACAGGAAGGCCGACCCATTAGGCGGAGGAACAATGGCTGTGGTCGTCAAATTAGTAGGAATTGACGCCGTTGCCGACGAACGGACTACCAAAATTGTACCCTCCGATTGCACCGTTTCATCATTGACCTGAATACTAAATGGCGGGACTCGAAAACGTCCCGGTGCCCGTGCCTGATAATTTTGCGTAATAACTTGATTAGTAATTGTTTTTCCACCAATTTCACTGGGCGTAACACTCGCAGAGGTTCCTTTTTTGGTAAATCCCGCGATATCAGGAAAAGTGATAGATGGGCGGGAATCACTGTTAGGAATGATAACAGAAATAGTGAAGGGCCGTTCAATCGGAAAATTTGTTTGACCTAACTCAATAGTTATATCATTTTCAATTACTTGGCTAAAGCCAGCAATTGAGACACAAAAAAATAATGCAAGAAAATTGCGGAATATTGCAAGCATCATTGTTAATTTGGGGCAACAATTTTATGCCATCAGCCGTTACGGTTTAAGTAGCCCAATAAGAACGAACCAGTCAACCTCTTTCAGTATCCATAAGCTTCTTTAACCAAAAAAAATGACAGACCATGCTTTCTATGCTTGAGTATATCAAAACCATCCTTCAGAAGGTGAGTTTTGATAAAGCCCTGTTTGAAAAAGAATTGGCTAAAGCCATCAAAATGCTTATCCCTAAAGAAGTAAGACAGCTTAAACGCTGGTGTTACGCCCAATTTGGTAAAGTGTATCGTGTTGTACTGAACCGTTGCTTTACGCGAGGCTTCGCCCGGGTTCGTTTTACCTGACAAAGCAACTCTACTTTCCTGCAAAATTAATAAACCCCGGTTGATGAAGCCGGGGTATTTTTATGTTCGTGATTTAAATGAGTTAACACAGGGCTACTATACGAATGTAATTAGGCAACCGTATACCAGGTACCGTTCTTACAGCGTCACTTTCTGCTTCATATCAGGAATGTCAATATTCCTGAAACCAACGGCTTCTAACTTCTCTTTCCAGATGACCTGTTTGTCATACTCACCATGTACCAGAAATACATTTTTGACGCGTGCCGGGTCCTGACAGCTCAGAAACTGGATCATTTCCCGGTAATCACCATGAGCAGAGAAAGAATCCATAATCTCTACCCTCGCCCGAACCGGATAACGATCACCGAAAATAGTAACCTCCTTATCGCCCCGTTTGATCGCACCGCCCAGGCTGGTAGGCGATGCATATCCAACCAATAAAATAGTTGTGTTTGGCTTTTCGATATTATTCTTGATATGGTGCTTGATACGGCCAGCCTCAGCCATCCCCGACGGCGCAATGATGATACACGGTTCACGGCTATCATTGATCGCTTTTGAGCTTTCAACATCCGCTATGTAGTGCAGGTTAGGGAAATTGAAAGCGTCGCCGTCTTTTTTGATATAAGCCAGAATATCAGGATTAAAATCTTCTTCATGATCGCGCATAACCTCGGTTGCCTTTACCGACATTGGGCTGTCGATATAAACAGGCAGTCGGGGCAGGCTTCCTTCACTCGATAGCTGGTCCAGCGCATAAATCAATTCCTGGGTCCGGTCAACGGCGAAAGCAGGAATAATCAGTTTACCACGCCCTTCCACACACGTTTCCTTAACAATTCGTAACAAATGCGCTTTCATGTCAGGCTCGGCCTCATGGAGCCTGTCACCATAGGTCGATTCGCAGATGATATAGTCAGCCTGTGGAAATTTGTCAGGTGAGCGGAGAATTTTGTCGTCAGGCCGCCCAATATCGCCACTAAAGAACAGCTGCTTTTCTGCGCCATTCTCACGGATCGTGAGACTTACCGATGCGCTTCCGAGCAGATGACCTGCATCGGTCAATAAACCAGTTACCTCGTCACAGATAACAAAAGGTGTATTATAGTTAACAGCGACCATTTGATCTAATGCCCGCCGAACATCATCTTCGTCATAAAGCGCTTCAAGTTCGGGCTGGCTCCGTCGCTGGCGTCGCTCATTGACCCGTTCGAGGTCACGCTCCTGTATGCGTGCGCTATCCATAAGCATGACTTCGCAAAGGTCGATCGTTGCCGATGTGGTATAAATTGGCCCCTGGAAACCTTTTCGCACGAGCCGGGGAATTAAACCCGTATGATCGATATGGGCGTGCGATAGCACCATATAATCTACCTGGGCGGGATCGAAACCGAACTGCTGATTAAGCTCGTCGGTATTAATGCCCTGAAATAGCCCGCAGTCGAGCAGAATCTGCTTACCCGATGCGATTGTAAGCAGATGTTTGCTACCTGTTACGGTACGAGCGGCACCAAAGAACTGAATGGTCATCGTTTTAACGTATGGTTTCGTTGATTAAGGGAATTCACTGATTTTTGCGTTTACTTTCCAGACCCAAAAGCGTAGAGAAGTCACGAAGAACAAAGCAATGATTGGATCAATATTGGGAAACGTTCGCGTCATCGCCAAACGAATCTGGCAATCACCCTCCGTGAAAGTTCTTCTGGTTGCATTAGTACTATTTTTCTGCGTCGATTTTTCATTTCCCGTCAAAACAACGATTCCGTATTCTACCCTGATTACGGCTCGTGATGGCTCAATCCTGCACGTTTTTTTAAGTCGCGACGACAAATGGCGGATGTATGCCGAACTGCCCGAAATAACTCCTACTCTCCGCGACGCTATTTTGTTCAAGGAAGACAAGTATTTCCGGTATCACTTCGGATTTAATCCAGTGGCCATGGTTCGGGCCGCCGGGCGAAATCTTCTGTCGGGCCGACGCACATCGGGCGCGTCGACCATTACGATGCAGACCGTAAGACTGCTCGAACCCCGCCAACGAACCTACCGGAGCAAGCTCATCGAACTATTCAGGGCCGTACAGTTGGAAGTCCATTATTCCAAAGATGAAATTCTGCAACTGTACCTGAATCTGATTCCGTATGGCGGAAATATCGAAGGCCTGAAATCGGCATCGCTACTCTACTTTGGCAAACCGCCCAAGCTGCTCAGTCTGGCCGAACTAACCACCTTAACTATTATCCCGAATAGACCGTCGAGCCTCAGGCTCGGCACGAACAATGCTTTCGTTGTTCAGGAACGAAACCGCTGGCTTACCCGCTTCCGCACGAATCACCTCTTCAACGATGAAACCATTAATGATGCGCTGAATGAGCCACTCATTGCTTACCGACGTTCAGCCCCGCAACTGGCTCCTCATCTATCGCGTCGACTTCGGGCCGAAAATCCCGATTCACCCATTATTCACGCATCGCTGCAACCGGCAACGCAGGCTACCGCCGAGCAGTTAGTTCGAAACTATTCAAATCGCATTCGAGCGCATAATATCCACAATTCGGCCGTACTGGTTGTGGATAACCGAACCAGAGAGGTAATCGCTTATGTCGGTTCGTCTGATTTCGGCAATGCATTTGACGGTGGTCAGGTGGATGGTGTTCGGGCCATACGGTCGCCGGGTAGTGCCTTGAAGCCCTTGTTATACGGATTGGCTTTCGATGCAGGCGCTATTACTCCTAAAACGAAACTCAACGACGTACCGACAAATTTCAGTGGTTACGAGCCCGACAATTATGACCGGAAATTCAATGGGCCCGTTACGGCCGAATTTGCGCTGGCCAATTCCCTCAACATTCCGGCAGTAGCGTTGCTGAAAGAAGTGGGTACACCGGTCTTAATTGCAACGTTGCGTAAAGCTGGTTTTTCAACGATCAGGAAGCAGGCCAGAGATTTAGGGCTTTCCATGATTCTGGGCGGTTGCGGTGTTACACTCGAAGAAATGACCCGATTGTATACAGGACTGGCCAATGGAGGCTCAGTAAACGAGTTACATTTTACCACTCAACCCGCAACCGCCCGCCCTCGTCCAAATCAGGAGAAAGGAGTCAGTGTAGTGTCAAAGGAAGCTGCCTATCTCATCACCAACACACTCACACAGATTACCCGACCTGATTTGCCCAACAATTTCGACAATAGTTATCACCTCCCCCGAATTGCCTGGAAAACGGGCACATCCTACGGTCGGCGCGATGCCTGGAGTATTGGCTATAATCAGCGCTACACCATTGGCGTATGGGTGGGTAATTTCTCGGGTATTGGGGTCGCTGAACTCAGTGGTGCCAATACGGCAACGCCATTGCTGTTTCAGCTTTTCAATGCCTTGGATTATAACTCGCCCAATGGATGGTTCCGAAAGCCAGCAAGTAGTTTGTCGATGCGGCTCGTCTGCCCCGAAACCGGCGACATACCCGGCGAATTCTGCGCCAATCCGATCACCGACTATTGCATCATGGGTGTGTCCCATTATCGACGGTGCCAGCATCGAAAAGCCGTTTTTACGAATGCGGCAGGAACACTATCCTACTGCGCCCATTGTCGTCCAGATTCTGGTGCCGTACGCCGGTCATACGCCAATTTATCGCCGGAAGTTGCCGTCTTTTATCAGAGCAGGCATATTCCCTTCGATAAAATGCCTCCCCATAATCCGGCTTGTGAACGAGTTTTCGGCGGCAACGCCGGGCCGCTGATAACGAGCCTAAACGATGGCAGCGATTATTTCATCAATCCAAAACAACCGGCCGATCTGGAACTGGGCTGTCAGGCGGCCAACGATGTAGAAACCGTATTCTGGTACCTGAATGACAAACTGTATCGAAAAGCAAAACCAACCGAAGCCATTTTTTTCAAACCTCAGCCCGGCCCGTTAAAAATCTCCTGCGCCGACGACAAAGGACGTTATAGCGATTTACGGGTGATGATAAAAAATGAGTAATAGTTTCTTCATTTTGCTTTTCCACTATTTATCAACACATTTCCGTTGGAAAATTCAATCATACGATCAATGAAAACTTTACTTGTATTCGCTACGGCTTTATTGTTCACCACAGTCAGTTTTGCCCAACAAACCACCGACCCAGCGCAAGATCCAACGGCTCTTGGGAATGCATTCTTTAAAGCGATGCTCGATGAAGATGGTACTACAATCGGAAAGCTACTCGCCAGTGATTTCAGCCTTACCAGTTTCGACGGTAATGCGGTTGAAGGAGACTTGTTAGCTCAGGGTGTTTCTGGTGGGTATGTCGTGGTCGAAACCGCTACTGTTTCAAACACGCGGACACGCCAATATAACAACGACGCAGCTATAATGACAGGAACCTGGAAAGCGAAAGGTAGTGTTCAGGGTCAGGGATTTGACACCACGGTATCGTTTTCTATCGTATCGGCCAAGCAGGGTGGCTCCTGGAAAATTGCGAATGTTCAGTTCACACCGACGCACTGATAACCGCTCAATAAGTCAAAGATTGAAAAACCAACCCACTCACGAATTTTGAGTGGGTTTTTTCGTCAATCTTTGACCATTCATTACTACACTATATGAAAACGCGTCTGTTCCGTCTTTCTCGCATTGGCGGACTATTCCTGTTAATCCTTACGCCCTTCCTTTTTCTACTGAACTGTTCCCGGCTTTCATTCAATGAAGTAACGGTAGTCGGTCGCAATTTTGGCGACGAAGTACAACAGACACAAAACCTCACCTTCTCGTTTAACAAGAACGTTGGGCCCACCGCAAAACTTGACGAATGGGATTCGACTCAGTATGTGCGATTCATTCCGGCCGTACGCGGCAAATTCAAATGGACCGCCCCGAACGAGCTGGTATTTTCGCCAGCAGTCGCCTTTAACCCGGCAACCGATTACCGAGCCGAGCTGACCGATGATATTCTGAAACGGTCTGATCAGCAAGACCTGAAAGTGTCTGGCGATGACATTGCCTTTCATACGCCTTACCTGCAATTGACTGGTACCGAAAGCTGGTGGGCCAAATCGAAGGAAACCGGGCAGCCGGTAGCCAGGACCCGGCTTAACTTCAATTACCCCATCAGTTCGGCTGAAGTATCAACCAAACTCGGCATTTCGTCAGAAGATAAACCCTTAACAACACAGGTTGCCCAAAGTGATGCTCCAACTAGTGTAGCCCTGATTCTGGCGAATGCGCCCGCACAAAAGAATGAACAACCGTTGACGATCAAGCTCGATAAAGGGATCAAAATACCAAACACTGCCTATGTTAGTAAGGACGTGATTGAAGAGACCGGAACGCTCCCATCGCGCTACAAAATCGATATTGTCGATGTACAGACGAGTTTCGAAAATAACCGCGCTGGCGCAGGACCGCAGGGCGTTGTACGGGTCATTACAACCCAGGAATTACAACCCGGTGAGCTTAGTCGATACTACACCATTCAGCCGCAGGTCGAAACAACCGTTGAACTAACTGAAAATGGTTTTATTATCCACGGCAATTTCAGTGAAACCGATACGTATGTGTTAACACTTACCGATCAGATCCGGGGCACGCTGGGCACAAAGCTCAACGAGCCCGTAACCCGCGATTTGTTTTTCGGAAAAATGCCCGCAAGCATTCAGTTTGCCAACAAACAAGCTCTGTATTTATCGTCGAAAGGGGCCAGAAATATTGGTTTGGCTATTGTTAACGTACCCAAAGTGCAGATCAAGATTGCGAAGCTCTACGAAAATAACATCCTGAACTACCTTCGCTCAGATCGCTATGAAGAATACGCCGAAAATGCCGATGGTCAATGGAAACCTTCTGGTGCATTCAACTACAGCGATGACGAATCGGGTGACCTGAGCGATGTACTCGTCAGCAAGACCGTCGAAACGGCCGACCTGCCTAAAGTTCGGGGCGTGTCGGCTCTAAACCTGGCCTTACCCGAGCATACTAAAAACCTCGGCGAGCATCCCCTCCGCGGGGTTTATCTGGTAACGGTTGGCTCTAAAGACGAAGCCTATCTGCGGGCCAGTCAGCTGGTATCGGTGTCGGATATTGGCCTGGTAGCTCGCCAGACCAAAGACGAAGTATTGATCTGGGCAAATTCAATTCAAACGGCCGAACCATTGCAAGGTGTTGAACTAACGCTGGTTAGCAGTAATAATCAGTCCGTCTATACGCTAAAAACCGATGGCAGTGGGTTCGCCCGATTTGAGAAAGTTGCCGAAAAAGCCCCCGGTTTCAAAATCGCATTGATTACCGCAAAACTGGAGGCTCCCGACAACGACGACTTTAATTTTCTTTTCTTACCTGACACGCAGGTCGAAACATCGCGTTTTGACGTAGAAGGCAAACGCGATAATGAATCAGGATTCGATGCGTTCGTATATGGCGATCGTGATATTTACCGGCCCGGCGAAACCATTCACTTTAACACCGTAATCCGGTCGCAGACCTGGGCGAGCGTGGGCGAAATTCCTGTTCTGATTCGTCTCCTTATGCCCAATGGCCGTGAATTCCGGGCGTTCCGCAAAACGACCAATGCGCAGGGAGCCGTAACAACCGACATTCCACTTGATCCAGCCGCCGTAACGGGCAGTTATACGATTGAAGTGCTGAATGCAAACAACGTATTGTTAACCTCTCAGGCCGTGAGTGTCGAAGAGTTTATACCCGATCGCATCAAAGTAGATGTGCTGAGTGATCGAACCAGTTATAAATCGGGGCAGACGATCACGCTCTCAGCTACGGCTTTAAACCTGTTTGGCCCGCCCGCTTCTGACCGCGCCTATGAAATGGAGTTGCAGCTTAAACGGAAGGTGTTTGCACCAAAAGGATTTGGCGACTACAATTTCGATATTCCAAACGAAACGACGTTCCCAAAAGATCTCCGGCAGGGTCGTACGAATGCCAATGGACAGGCAACCGAACGATTCCCGATTCCGGCACTTTATCAGGACATTGGCGTCCTTGAAGGAAAGTTGTTCGTAACCGTTTTTGACGAAAATGGCCGACCTGTCAATCGGCTTCGGCGCTTCGATGTACTCACTCAGGATACATTCTTTGGGGTCCGATTGCCCGATCGGTATGTGGCAACCAACGCGCCTGTTGCCGCCGAACTGGTTGCCGTCGATCCAACGGGTGCCATCCGACAGTCGGCTTCCGCCAGTGTAGAGGTAATTCGGTACGATTACCAGACGGTTATCGAGAAAAAGAATGATCAGATCAAATACACGACCAAACGGCGCGAGAAATCCGTGTATAGCAATACATTGATTTTTAAAGCGGGTAAAGCGGGATTCAGGTATGTGCCAACGACTTCGGGCGAATACGAAATACGTGTTCGTCGGCCGGGCCAGTCCGATGCTTCGGCAATAAGTTATGCCGCTACGGGCTTTTATGCTTATGGCTATGGCAGCACGTCGGCTTCGTCGTTTGAAGTAAGTCAGGAAGGACAGGTACTGATGACGCTGGACAAACCCATTTACCAAACGGGCGATAAGGCCAGCGTTCTTTTCAAGGCCCCCTTCGATGGTAAACTTTTGGTAACTGTCGAACGAAACCGTGTGATCGAACACCATTGGTTAACAACGACCAATAAATCAGCCGAGTGGAGTTTTTCGGTCGGGGCTGAGCATCTGCCCAATGTATACGTTACGGCAACACTGATTCGGGCCATTGATTCGGGCGCGGGTACAAATCTGCCTCTGACAGTAGCCCATGGTTTTGCTCCCGTATCGGTTGAAGATGCAGATACGAAACTACCCATCACGATTACCGCAGCCACGCAATCGCGCTCGAAAACGAAACAAACGATAAAGATCAAGACCGCTCGGAATGCACAGGTAACAGTTGCCGTAGTCGACGAAGGAATTCTGCAACTGAAGAATTTTAAAACGCCTGATCCACACGGATTCTATTACCAGAAACGGGCGCTCGAAGTAGGTAGCCATGACCTGTATGCGTTGCTTTACCCCGAACTCTCGCTTCTTTCGTCGTCCAGCGTTGGGGGCGATGGCTATGATCTTGAACGGCGGGTCAATCCACTCAGCAATGGCCGGGTGAAGCTGGTTGCGCTCTGGAGCGGAATTCTGGATACCGGACTGGATGGAGAAGCCGAGTTCACCGTCGATATTCCCCAATTTTCGGGTGATCTGCGAGTAATGGCGGTATCCTACAAAGACAACGCCTTCGGATCGGCAAACACCAACATGAAAGTAGCCGATCCAATTGTGATCAGCACTGGCGTACCCCGTTTTCTTACCCCCGGCGACCAGGTAGAATTGCCCGTTAATCTGAGCAATACAACCAAACAACCGGCCACTGTTACGGCCCGGCTTACCCTGACCGGTCCCCTATCAGCGGATAGCCTGACCACGCAGAAACTAACCATTCAGCCCGGCCGCGAAAGCCGTACCATCTTCCGGATCAAGGCAAACCAGACTATTGGCCCTGGCGCCATTACGGTTACGGTTAATGGCTTGGGTACATCCATGCGGGGCGAAACGTTCACCGAAAAAACGGACATAACTGTTCGCCCGGCGGCTTCGTTACAGAAATTTACGCTATCAGGTGCCGTTGTCGGTGGAAAAACGCAAACCCTGACATTGCCCGGCAACCGTGCGACGGACCGTTTCCTGCCCGGAACATCCCGGACGAGCGTTACACTCAGTCGGTCGCCAGTGGCTCAGTACGGCAAAGAGCTGTCGTTTTTGCTAGGGTACCCGCATGGTTGTATTGAACAGACGATTTCCAAAGCTTTTCCACAGATCTATTTCGCCGATTTAACCAAACAGCTTGGGGCCAATACGTATTTCGTTCGGGCTGGTGATAGTGACCTGAATCCATCTACCAACGTTAGACAGGCCATTCAGAAGATTGAGGGATTACAGGCTCAGAATGGCGGATTTTCGATGTGGTCTGGTCAAACAGAAGTCGATGAGTGGGCCACAGCCTACGCCGTGCATTTCCTGAGCGAAGCCCAGGAAGCAGGTTATGAGGTTCGGAGTTCGGTGCTCAGTTCGGCTCTCGAGCATTTAACCAACTTCGCCAACAACCCCGCGACTGAAAATGCCATTTCTTTCGATGAGGCTGGTGGACGAACGGTGAAAAAAGTAGCCAGCCGAACCAGTATTTATGCGCTCTACGCGCTGGCTGTGGCAGGTAAGCCAAACCGCTCGGCCATGAATTATTACAAACAGAATGCGGGTTCGCTAACAACCGATAGCCGCTATCTGCTGGCTTCGGCATTCTTTCGGGTTGGCGATACGCGCAGCTTTACAGCGCTATTACCAAAACGATTCACGGACAACACAACCGAACGGCAAACGGGTGGCAGCTATGCCTCACCCCTGCGGAACCTCGCCCTTGTGCTCGACGCCCTTGTAGACACCGATCGCGATAATTTGCAGGTACCAGCGCTGGCTCGTCAGCTCTCAAATGCATTGCGCCAGTCGAGTTACCTCAACACACAGGAAGCAGCCTTCGCCTTTTTAGCACTGGGTAAACTGGCTCGTCAAACGGCCAACAGCACCGCTACGGCGACTTTAACAGCTGGCGGAAAATCGCTCGGTGCGATGAACGATGCATTTCTGAACATTAAACGTGTACCAGGCAGTCAACCATTGACTTTAAGTACCAAAGGCGCTGGCAATGTGTATTATTTTGTCCAGAGTGAAGGCGTTCCGGAAAATGGCAGGATTACCGAAGAGGATAATGGTCTGCATGTTCGTCGGGAGTTTCTTGATCGCGACGGGAATCCGCAACATGAGATTCGGCAGAATGATCTGGTCGTTGTAAAAATCACACTGGCAAGCACCAACGGCTTAGAGGTCGAGAATGTCGTTGTAACCGACTTGCTACCTGCCGGGCTGGAGGTGGAAAATCCACGACTGACGGAACAGCGCGATATGCCCTGGATCAAGAGCCCGACCAATCCTGACCATTTCGACTTACGCGACGATCGAATTAATTTCTACACTACGGCCAGCGGCAAGGAACGAACCTTCTATTACCTAGCCCGAGCCGTTTCAAAAGGCCGATTCGTACTAGGCCCTGTTTCGGCCGATGCGATGTATAATGGCGATTACCGAAGCTACAATGGAGCAGGTGTTTTAGTGGTCAATTAATGTGCCTGCTTTTGGCCATGCGTTTCGTTGTGGAGTGTTCATTTATCTCTACAGTTTTTAGGGCAATAGCTTCCCCAGTTTAGTGCTTAGTTGTGCCTGACGGCTCAAAAAACGGTGTGGTACGTTTTTTGAGCCTTTTTTGACAACATACCAACAAATGATACTAACGTTATGGAAAGGAAAACATGGGTTGTAGCCGCTATGCTGGCAGCTATGACAAGTTTGTCGTCCTGCGCTTCGTTTGAAAGCTGGCTCTATGGCGGCTCGAAAAACAGTCGACAGGATATGGTACAGCGGGATCGCACGAGTGATACCCGTGACTCGCGACGACGTTCGTCGGATGATATGGACGAACGCACCAGCCGGAATCGTGACGATAGGCAAGATGAACGTGTGAGTCGGAATGATTCGCGCGACTATAACTCGTCGAATTCTTACCGAAACCCATATCGGTCATCTGATGACCGGGACGACCGGCCAAATCGTGTATCTGATAGCGATTCTTACAACAATCGCTACAATGATCAATCGTATGATCGCCGTGATTCCTACAGCAATGACGACCGCGATCGCAACTCCAACTCAAGAGACTCTTATAACGACCGCTACTCCAACAACCGCAGCAATTACGATGATCGGGACTCACGCGACTCGTATGGCTACCGCTCTGATAACAACAGTTATCGGGATAGAAATAATTATGGCAGCACATACGACAACCGGGATAATGGCCGGGATTCGCGCCGTTATGATGACCGAAACGATCGATCCAGCAGCAATGATCGACGTGATTCCGATCAGCGTTATGATGATCGCAGTAACCGCAATGATGACCGGGATTATCAACGCGACGATCGGGACAACCGTCGGGATGATGATCGCTATAACAACGATAGTGACCGTAATAATCGGGGTGGTTTAAGCAATCTGTTTGATCGTCGGGATCGGGATGATCGCGACAACCGGAATGATGATCGGGATAGAGATAGCCGTCGCGATGATCAGCGGAACGACGACCGCGACAGCCGAAACAGTCAGAACAGCCGGAATGATGATCGCGACAGTCAACGCGACGACCGCGACCGGCGCCAGGATAGGGATCGTGATAGCCGAAACAGCCGCAATAATGATCGATACAGTGACGATCGAAAGGATCTGTCTGACCGTATTTCGGAGCAGATGGACAAGCTCGACGACCAACTCGAAGATGCCAAAGCCGAGGTAAAAAACGAAAGCCGTAAAGATCGGAAAGCACGTGAAGACCGGATCAACGATCTCGAGGATAAACGTCGCCAGTTGTCAGACTCCTATTACAAAGTTCAGCGGTCGGGCGAAGATGATTTCAAAAAAGTGAAACGCGAAGCCAACCGCACAGTCGACGATATTGAAGATGCCATTGAAAAAATGGGCGATAAGATTGACAAAAAGTAATCATTTGTTGGTACTATCCGTCGGGACTGGTCTGAAAGGCCAGTCCTTTTTTTTGCCTGAACGTATCAATGTCCTGCAAACCACAAACCACAAGCTATATTTGCAGTATGGCATTAATAAAACCTGTTCATGGGATTCATCCCACGTTTGGCGACAATTGCTGGTTTGCTGAAAACGCTACCCTTGTTGGCCAGATCACGATGGGCCGCGATTGTACGGTCTGGTATAACGCTGTTGTGCGGGGTGATGTTAATTCGATCATATTTGGCGACCGCTGTAACGTTCAGGATGGAGCCGTAATACATTGTACGTACCAACGGCATAAGACCACAATCGGCAACTACGTATCGATCGCCCATAATGCGATCGTACATGGCTGCACCATCGAAGACAAAGTGCTGATCGGAATGGGAGCGATAGTTATGGATGGAGCCGTAATCGGAACAGGAAGCATCGTTGCCGCCGGAGCTATCGTTACCCAAAATACAATAGTACCACCCGGTTCAATCTACGCCGGAAATCCGGCCCGATACCTGAAAGCAGTTTCGCCCGAACAGGAAGAAATATTCATGCGTACTGCCAATAACTATGTCATGTACGCAGGTTGGTTTAAATAGGCTCATGGCAGCTAAAACGTCAGCATTATTGCTGCTCTGGCTACCGGTCAGCCCAGCGCAAACTGAATCCTGCGTACCCTTCTCAGCACATGGATGACTTTTTAATTTACCTCCGCTTGGGTTTCGACCATATTACGGACCCCAGTGGTTATGATCACATTTTATTTGTCATTGCCCTTTGCGCCGTTTATACACTCAGACAATGGCGACAGGTACTTATTTTAGTGACCGCTTTTACAATAGGTCATTCGATTACCTTAGCGCTGGCTACACTCCAGCTCATTACCTACAAAACCGCGCTGATCGAATTACTGATCCCGATCACAATTCTTATCACAGCCATTACGAATTTCTTTTTTCAGGAGACGAAATCGCGGTCGCTGGTTTCGTCGAAACAATCGGGACGTCCCTGGCGCTATGGATTGGCACTGGCATTCGGGCTGATTCACGGCATGGGATTCTCCAATTATCTGCGTAGTCTGTTAGGTCGAGAAGCCGATATCGTTAAGCCATTACTAGCATTTAATATTGGGCTGGAACTTGGGCAACTGGTTATTGTCAGTATCATACTGGCGATTGCCTATATCGTGCTTGACATACTCCGAAGCAGCCGACTTCGCTGGACACTGATTGTATCGGGTATGGTGGCCGGAATGGCTTTATCGCTCATTATTAATAACGAGTATTTGAGCGAGTTACTGAAATAAGATTACCGCTCCTCCTTTAGCACCTTATTCTCATCAAAATACAGATCGGGTATACATCTTTTTTTTGTATTTTTAGCCCTTCTGTCAACAACTATAATCCAATTTATGCAAAAGATAATTTTGCTGGTAACGAGTTTAACCATGTCAACATGGTATGCGCAAGCTCAGGCACCAACTCCTTCGACCCAACATGCCAACACGCGCTTTGAGCAGCTTGGGCCGATATTGCCTACACCCAACACATTTCGAACAGCCTCTGGTGCGCCCGGAAAGGATTATTATCAAAATCGTGCCGACTATGATATTAAAGCTACGCTCGACGATACCAATCAGAAAATAACTGCATCTGAAACGATTACTTACCATAATAATTCGACGGATGCGCTTCCCTATATCTGGCTTCAGCTCGATCAGAATCTGTTCAAGCCTGATGCCACTGGCCGAACATCACAAACCAATAGCATCAGTGCCGAACGCGGATCATCGTTTCAGCAACTGGGTGCCATGACGGCTCTCACTAATAAAGATTACGGGCAGAAAATCACTTCTGTTCGCGATCAGGCCGGGAAGCCAATTAAATATACCATTAACCAGACCATGATGCGGATCGATTTACCGCAGCCACTGGCACCAGGGAAATCGTTTGTCTTTTCAATCGACTGGAACTTCAAAATTGTTGACGTTAAAAGTGTTGGCGCCCGGTCGGGTTATGAATTCTTCCCAAAAGATGGCAATTACGTCTATGAAATTGCTCAATGGTTTCCACGGCTGTGTGCCTATAGCGATGTGACCGGCTGGCAAAACAAGCAGTTTCTGGGCCAGGGAGAATTCACGCTGATTTTTGGCAATTATAAAGTTGCACTGACAGTTCCCAACGACCATGTCGTTGGCGCTACCGGCGAACTTCAGAACCCAACACAGGTTCTGACCTCCACGCAGCAAAAACGCTGGAACGAGGCAAAAGGTCGGGGCGATAAGCCGGGCGAAAATCCCGTGCAGATTGTGACACAGGCCGAAGCTGAAGCGGCCGAAAAAGCCAAGCCAGGTGATGTTAAAGGGACCAAAACCTGGATTTATAAGGCTGATAACGTCCGTGATTTTGCCTTTGCCAGCAGTCGGAAATTCATCTGGGATGCGCTTCAACCAAACGTAGAAGGGAAACGAGTTTGGGCAATGTCATTATACCCTAAAGAAGCCAATCCACTTTGGGGCCAGTATTCTACCCGACTTGTGGCCCATACGCTCCGCTCCTACTCAAGTCGGACCATTGCTTATCCGTATCCAGTAGCCTACTCCGTTCACGGACCCGTTGGCGGCATGGAATATCCCATGATTTCGTTCAATGGCGCTCGCCCTGAGTCAGATGGCACCTATTCGGAGGGCACCAAAAATTTCCTCATTTCGGTCGTTATTCACGAGGTTGGGCATAACTTCTTTCCGATGATCGTCAACTCCGACGAACGGCAATGGTCGTGGATGGACGAAGGCTTAAACAGTTTTCTGGAGGGGCTAGCCTGTCTGGAATGGGATGCTGATTTCCCTGCACACGGTATCGATCCTCAATATATTGTGCCGTATATGCAGCTCGATTCCACGCAACAGGTCTCAATCATGAGTAGCTCGGATAATATTCCGAGAAATACGTTCGGACCAAATGCCTATACAAAACCTGCTACGGCACTGAACATTCTTCGGGAGACGGTAATGGGCCGTGAGCTGTTCGATTATGCCTTTAAAGAATATGCCCGTCGGTGGGCCTTCAAATCGCCCGAGCCGGCCGATTTTTTCAGAACCTTGGAAGACGCATCGGGTGTTGACCTCGACTGGTTCTGGAAAGGCTGGTTCTTTAGCGTTCAGCCCGTTGATCAGTCGTTGGTAAAAGTTGATTGGTTTCAGACTAATTCGCAGAATCCGGAAATAACGAAGGCCGAAGCCCGGAAAGCGGCTCAACAACGATTAAATACGATCAGCAAACAACGCGACGCGCTGAGCAAGGATGAGACCGTCGTTGCGCAGGACAGCAGCATGCGTGACTTCTACAATCGCTATGATCCCTATGCGGTTACCGATGAAGATCGCAAAAAGTATCAGGATTATCTGGCCTCGCTCTCGGCCGAAGAACGTCTACTGGCCGAAGCCGGTACAAATTTCTACACACTGTCACTCAAAAATAAAGGCGGCATACCCATGCCGGTCATTGTCCGGATGGAGTTTGAAGACGGCACCGACTCAGTAGCTCGCTTTCCGGCCGAAATCTGGCGCTTCAATGACGTATCGATTAAAAAAGTAATCGCAACGTCTAAGAAAGTGAAGCAATGGACGCTCGACCCTTATTATGAGATCGCAGACATCAATACTGAAGACAATACGTTCCCGCCAATGGCACAGCCAACGCGCTTCCAGTTGTTTAAGCAACGACAGGGTGGAGGAGCAGCTGGACCTAATCCAATGCAGCAACAACGTCAACAATCACCGGCCAGGCAAGGAACCGGTCGAAATTAACCAAGAACTTAACTTCCAATAGACTATGAGAAAAACAGTGTTGATGGCTGGTCTGACCCTTTGGTCGGCAGCTTTATTGGCCCAGGCCCCAACCGCTCCGACCCAAAACGCCAATACGCGTTTTGAACAGCTCGGGCCAACGCTGCCTACGCCAAACACCTTCCGTACGGCCGCTGGTGCACCTGGAAAAGACTATTTTCAGAATCGTGCCGATTATGACATCAAGGTCGAACTCGATGATGCGAATCAGAAAATTATCGGTACAGAAACCGTTACCTATCATAATAATTCAACCGATGAGCTGCCCTTCATCTGGCTTCAGCTCGACCAGAATCTATTCGCCAAAGGGTCGACTGGTAGTGTAACCCGCACAGGTGGCGTTAACGAAAGCGGAATGAGTTTCGCCCAGTTGCAGAATCTGACGTCTGTTCGCGAGCGCAGCAGCCAGCAGGCTACTGATAAGTATGGCTACAAGATTACTTCCGTTAAGGACTCGAAATCAGGCAGCCCGCTTAAATATACGATCAACCAAACCATGATGCGAATTGATCTGCCAGCCCCTTTGAAACCCGGTGCCAGCTATTCATTCAACGTAGACTGGAACTACTTCGTCACCGAATACTACGGTCGGAGCGGTATGGAGTTTTTCGCGAAAGATGGGAACTACAACTACTTCATTGCCCACTGGTTTCCCCGTTTGTGCGCGTATAACGACGTGAACGGCTGGCAGAACAAACAGTTTCTGGGTCAGGGCGAGTTTACCCTGATTTTTGGCAACTACAAAGTTGCCATTACTGCTCCCGGCGATCACATTGTTGGTGCAACAGGCGAGTGCCAGAACTATAAGCAGGTACTTTCGGCTACCCAACAGAAGCGTTTGGCACAAGCCGCTACGTCTAAAAACCCAGTTGTTATCGTGACGCAGGACGAAGCCGAGGCAGCTCTAAAAACCAAACCAAGCGACAAGGTAAGCAAGAAGACGTGGGTGTTTGCCGCAACAAACGTACGCGATTTTGCTTTCACAAGTAGCCGTCGGTTTATTTGGGATGCTATGCAGACCGATGTTTATGGCGATGGACGAAAAATCTGGTCGATGTCTTATTATGCCAAAGAAGGTAACCCGCTTTGGGGACAGTATTCGACACGCGTAGTTGAACACACGCTGAAATCATACGGAAATCGGACGATCAAATACCCCTATCCAGTAGCAATTTCTTGCCATGCCACGTCTGGTGGCGGTATGGAGTATCCCATGATTTCGTTCAATGGCGGTCGCCCGGAAGCCGATGGGACTTATTCTGAACAAACGAAAGCGGGTATGATCGGTGTGATTATTCACGAGGTTGGGCATAACTTCTTCCCGATGATCGTCAACTCCGACGAACGGCAATGGACCTGGATGGACGAAGGGCTGAACACATTCTGTCAATACTTGGCTGAGAAAGAATGGGATTACAATTTTCCAAGCCGCCGGGGCGAACCTCAATATATTGTCGACTACATGAAGTCCGACAAATCGGTGCTCTCGCCCATTATGACCTCGTCCGATAACGTTATTAGCCTCGGCCCTAATGCGTACGCAAAACCTGCTACGGCACTGAACATTCTTCGGGAGACGGTAATGGGCCGTGAGCTGTTCGATTATGCCTTCAAAGAATATGCCCGTCGGTGGGCCTTCAAATCGCCCGAGCCGGCCGATTTCTTCAGAACCCTCGAAGATGCGTCGGGAGTTGACCTCGACTGGTTCTGGAAAGGCTGGTTTTACGGTGTTGAACCCGTCGATCAGGATCTTGTGGAAGTCGACTGGTTTAAAGTAGATGCCGGCGATCCGGTAGCAACAAAAGCGGCAGCAAAAGCCGAAGCCCAGCGTCGGGCCGGAACTATCAGCAAACAGCGTGATGCAGCCACCAAGGCAGAGACGGTTGTCGCGAAAGATTCGACCATGAAGGATTTTTATAACAGCTACGATCCTTATGCCGTTACGGATACTGATAAAAAGAAATATCAGGATTATCTGGCAACGCTAAGCGAAGATGAACGCAAGTCCCTTGAAGCGAATGCTGGCACTAATTTTTATACCCTATCACTCAAGAACAAAGGTGGCATACCCATGCCGGTTATCATCCGGATGCAATTTGAAGACGGCACCGACTCGGTAGCTCGTTTCCCGGCAGAAATCTGGCGCTTCAATGATGTATCTATCAAAAAGGTCATTGCTACTCCAAAGAAAGTGACTCAATGGACGCTGGACCCGTATCAGGAGATTGCGGACATTGATGCTGAAAACAACTCGTTCCCGCGTGTAGCTCAGCCTACGCGCTTCCAGTTGTTCAAACAACAGCAACGGTTTGGTCCACAGGGGCCTAACCCGATGCAGCAACAGCGTCGGGCTACTCCGCCACCTGCTACCCAGGGAAGCGGCAAAAATTAAGTAATCGTGCCCAATGGCTAGTGGTGTTTATAATTTACATCATTAGCCATTGTACATTATCCATTATCCATTACTTTTGCAATCCAATTCGGGATGTAGCGCAGTCCGGTAGCGTGCTTGCATGGGGTGCAAGAGGTCGTGGGTTCGAATCCCGCCTTCCCGACACTACTAAAAAAGCCACCGAGCTCTCGGTGGCTTTTTTTTATAAGATCAATTAAAATAGTGCTAAACGAAAAAACCTGCTCTGAGCAGGTTTTTTCGTTTAGCACTATTTTAATTACTTAGAGAAGGGTCTGGTTCATAGTCGACTAAGTCACGAACAAACGATGTACCCTGCCATAATGACAATAATGCATGAGCCGTCAATGCCCCGCACACTACTGCAGCAATTATTAATAAAAAAGTAAAGAAAAGCCATTCCGCCAGGAGCCATCCTTTCGAAAATGTGACGAACCACTGGAAAAAATCGAAGGTAGTTACCCCCCAGGTGGTTAGCACAGTTGCTGCACGGATATAATAAATGTACAACATGGTATAAAAAAACTAATTGTCAATAGCAATAGGGTTTGAATTAACAAATCACCTTTCATTGAATTTATCCAATATTTAGTTTTTTTTATAAATGCAAAAGAACAATTTTTAATTGATTTATCCCAACAATGAAAGTATATACGTTTTGGTAATCAGGTTGGATTTTCAGTAAACAAAAAATATTTTTTTATCCATATGGAATCTTGCCAACAGTGGCATCTACAAGAAAGAGATAGCACATGGATTCCCCTTTACTGAAGATGCCTTAACAATTATTTTATGAACAAAGCCCCTCCATCTATCAACTTAGTGGTTTACCGCTCTTGGAAACGCCCAATATGGTACACTTGAAAAACAAGGTTTTACCGGTTAAAACATCAGTAAAGTGCAGATTTTACCCTTAAAGACCTGCCTAAGAAATTATTGATGGCTAATTTTAAGCAAAGAAAATTTGGCTAATACATTTGCGTTGTATTCGTCGGAAAAACCATAGTTTTGTAGAGGTTTCGACGGCTTTCACTCAAATTTTTAACTGAACAAACCGAAAGAGTCTAAATTTTTTGCTTTTTTTACCGGGCAAACCAACTTTCAAATTTAACCCTACAGTCCAGTTCCAATGAAAACACAAACTCCTTCTCCAGCACCAGCCAAAGCAGCGGCACCAAAAAAGAAGTCAGGTGGCTTAAATCCCGCACTCGTAATTCCAGTTCTGCTGGTGATTGGTATCCTGACGTACATGTTCGTCTTTGGTGATGGCAGCCACTTTCAGGAAGGTGACAATACGAAAGAACCACTACCCGGCGACTACTTCGGTACCGTATACAAGGGCGGCTTTATCGTACCGATTCTGTTTACCTGTTTCTTAACCGTATTGGTGTTCTCGATCGAACGCTTTATCACCATCGGCCGTGCAAATGGCACTGGTTCGATTGATGACTTTGTCCGTAAGGTGAAGTCCCTGCTCGACCGCAATGAAGTAGCTGCGGCTATTCAGGAGTGCGACAAGCAGAAAGGCTCTATCGGCAACGTTGTTAAAACAGCCTTGCTGAAATATCAACAACTGGCTACGGATACCCAGTTAGACAAAGAGCAAAAACTGGTAGCTCTGCAAAAAGAAGTGGAAGAAGCTACCACGCTCGAATTGCCAATGCTGGAAAAGAACCTGACGATCATCGCTACGCTGGCTTCGGTTTCTACACTGATCGCCCTGCTCGGAACGGTACTTGGTATGATCCGGGCCTTCGCAGCCATGGGTGCTACGGGTCAACCAGATACAGGTGCTCTTTCGACGGGTATCTCTGAGGCCCTTGTAAACACGGCTCTTGGTATCGGTACTGCTGCTATTGCAACGATCATGTATAGCTACTTTACCAGCCGGATTGACGTTCTGACCTACAACATCGACGAAATCGGCCTGAGCATCCAGCAGAACTTTGCTGCTCACTATTAGTCGAGACAGTGTATTTAAACCACCTGCCCGGTTTAAACCGGGCAGGTAGAAACAAAATAACTCATGCCAGCAGTTAAAATTAAACGTGCCAGTTCCACAGTGGACATGACGGCAATGTGCGACGTGGCGTTTCTGTTGCTGACGTTCTTTATCCTGACTGCCCAATTCCGGTCGCAGGATGCAGCAACCATCGAAACCCCGTCGTCGATCTCCGGCATTAAAGTTCCCGATAGTGATATTATGACTATTGGACTCGGCCGGGATGGTAAAGTCTATTTCGGTATCGACAATGCACAGAACCGCATTGCCATGCTGGATAACATTGCTGCAGCGAAAGGTCTTACGTTCACCAACAATGAAAAGAAAGAGTTCTCGCTGATGTCAAACTTTGGATTACCCATTAATCAGTTAAAATCGTATCTGAGCCTACCTAAGGAACAACAGGCAAAAGTCAAACAGCCTGGCATTCCGACTGATTCGACGGGTGCTGCTCCTACAAATGAACTGAAAGACTGGGTTTTCAATGCCCGTAAGGCTAATAACGGACTACGAATTGCGCTGAAAGGTGATAACCTCGCTAAATTCCCCGAGTTCAAGAACGTATTAGCTACGCTTCAAGCGCAAAATATTAACAAATTCAACCTGATAACAGGAACAGAAGCTCCTCCAGCGGGTTGGAAAGCAGACTAACCAAGTTTGTGGTTCGTGGTTTACAGTTCTTCAATCGAACAATAAATCACAAACTACAAACCACAAACAAAATAAGCCATGGCAGAAATTAACACCGGTGGTGGTGGTGGTAAGCATGATGGTGGTAAGGTACGGTCCAAGAAGGCGTCTACCCGTGTGGATATGACGCCAATGGTAGACTTGGGCTTCCTTCTAATCACCTTTTTCATCTTAGCCACCACCTTGAGCAAGCCATCTTCGATGACGCTCAACGTACCGGATAAAACCAAAACAGAAGAAACGGAGCCAATCAAAGCCTCCAACGTAATGACGATCTTTCTCGGGAAAGACAATAAAGCCCACTATATTTTTGGTAAGGCTGCCAATGAAGATCCCGAAGTAAAGACTGTTGGCTACGGGTACGAATTCCGGCAGGCACTTCAGGAAAACGCAAAAAAAGTGGGTGGCGAAAAGTTTGTCGTCGTTATCAAGCCAACGAAACTATCAACTTACAAGAATATGGTTGATGTACTGGATGAAATGGCAATTACCAAACTTAAGCGTTACGCGCTGGTAGACCAGTTGACCGCGGACGAGAAGAAGCTGCTCAAAGACAAAGCAAAATTAGACACCTAACACCATGGCAGAACTAGAATCCCAGGCAACGCTCGATGATATCGTGTTTGCCAATCGGAACAAAGCATATGGTGCCTACGATCTGCGGAAATCGTATCCAAAGACCGTTACGCGTGCCTTAATTATTGGTGGTATTCTGTTTACGCTTGGCGTACTGACACCGACCATCATTACGGCTTTGACCCCGGAAAAACAAGAGCAGGCAATGGTTGAGGTGGATCTGATGAAGCTCCCACCACCGCCAATTGACCCGAATGAACCACCGCCACCGCCACCACCACCGGTCGAACTACCGAAGGTGAATACAGTGAAATTCCTTCCGCCGGAAGTAAAGCCGGATGAGGAAGTACCGGAAGAAACTCCGCCACCAGCCGTTGAAGAGCTTAAAGAAGCCGTTGCTGCTGAAAAAACCCAGGAAGGTGACCCGAATGCTGAGGAAGTAATTGCTGCTCCTGAAGCTTCGGCAGCCCCTACCAAAGTTGAAGCTGCTGTTGAAGCTGCACCGAAAGAAGAAGAAATCTTTACGGTCGTAGAACAACAACCAGAATTCCAGGGTGGTATGGCCGCATTAGGCCAATACCTGAGCAAAAACCTTCGCTATCCGGCAGCCGCTCAGCGGGCCAACGTTTCAGGACGTGTGTTCGTTAGCTTCGTTGTTAATACCGACGGTAGTATTCAGGACGTACAGGTGTTGAAAGGTCTGGGCTTCGGTACAGATGAAGAAGCACAGCGTGTGGTAAAGGGTATGCCAAAGTGGCGCCCAGGCAAACAGTCAGGCCGTCCAGTTCGGGTAAAGTATAATCTACCGATCAACTTCACGCTGGAATAATCAATCTATGCGCGGACAAAATCGAGGTCCAGAGAAGCTAACACTATACATTTCAGTACTAGCTTCGCTGGCATACTTGGGAGGAGGCATCGCACTGATTGCCTCCTCTCAGTCTTTTGGAGTGTTTCCTGAGACCGGATTTTTGCGGTATGGGTTAGCAACACTCCTGCTGATTTATGGAAGTTTTCGGGCTTATCGTGCCTATCAAGGTTTTCGAGCAAATGATTAGATCAGGAATTGGAGGGTTCGCCCTTCTACTAGGATTGCTTGGCTGTGATAGTGGAAAGCCAGCTTTGGATAATCCATCCAGAGGCTCTATCGTAATAGCAGCCGACGAGTCATTCCGGCCATTGGTTACCCAGTTAACGTCGGCCTACTCAGGCATTTATCCTGACGCCCATTTTAAAATAATTTATACGCCTGAACAGGAGGCAATTAACCTAATGCTAAAGGATAGCGCCCGGATTGCTTTTACGACCCGAATGCTATCGACCAACGAAAAGGCGGTTTTAAATCAACGGAAGATTGTCGGGTCAACAACCAAATTGGCCACCGATGGTGTAGCGCTTATAATCAACAAAGCCAACAACGATAGTTTGTTAACAATGAGTGAGCTGAAACAGGTCTTCACCGGAAAGCTCGCTCAATGGTCGCAATTGAAAGATGGAAATCAGTCAGGTCCCATTACGCTGGTATTTGATAATAATAACTCCAGTAATCTGGATTTTATCCTGCATACCTTCGGAATTACTGATGTTAGAGGGCTGCGCATTTTCACGACGAAATCAAACCGGGAGGTTATAGATTTTGTCCGAAAGAATCCATCCGCATTAGGCTTTATTGGTGTAAACTGGATTAGTGACGGCGATGAACCACTCACGGCCGAGCTTTCTAAAGATCTGCGCGTTGTTGGTATTTCGTCAAAAGAGAACCCAACAAAACGAGCTGATTACTTTCAACCATTTCAGGAAGATTTAGGGATGCAGCGATATCCTTTACGAAGACCTGTCTACGTACTGAGTCGTGAATCACATCCGGGGTTGGGTGGAGGGCTCGTAAATTACGTTATGCGGGATGCGGGGTCACTTATTATTTACAAACTTGGACTCTGGCCTTCAATTGCTTATAATCGGGAGGTAAACCTCAGGAAATAATATTGTGTTTTGAGACTACAATTCTTAGAGAGTTAGGTATACTTCTTTTTCTCCCCCATATGTTATGTTTGCTTTACATGTGGGGGATTTTTGTATCCCAACTATCGCTACCTGACGTAGATACTAATTGCCTATTCACTACTGCACTGTATCTATCCAAACTCACAGTAATTCACCCTTCAACGTTAAAGTTGAAGATAGTGGTGAAAATTGCTTCGATTAGGGCATAGTAAGCAAATTACGATACGCAGGATGGTGCAATACAAAATCGGCCGCAAAAGCTTCTCCCTGTTTCGACCAGTGACCATCGCAACTGATGTATAAACTGGCTAAAGCGCCTTTATAAGTCAGAAAAGCTGGAGCAAGAGAAATAAAAGTAGCTCCATTTGTACGGCAGAAATCGGACAAAAGGGGATCAATTCGATTTTCGGCCCCTTGTTTCAATGCCGAAAGATCGGCCAAAGTAGGTAATGAGAGAATTAGTACTTGTTTTCCTTTGGCTTCTTTGATCAATTGGGTAAGCGACTGACGAACATATTGCCACTGCTCTTCATTAAATGACTGATATCTGGTCATCTGCCCACTTTGAAAGCTTTTAGCATTAGCTTCTCCCAATAGCCGAAACAAACTGGAATGAGCCAATAAATCAGCTTTTAGTTTATTGCCAAATGACAGTGAAGAATACAATGAATCAACAACTTTCAATACTTTCGAGTTAGTCTGATGACCACTAGACAGAGCCTGACTCGTATTGGCCAGGCTATATTTAAGTGTATAATCAGGTGCTTTACCATGCCAGTAAGGTACATAACTTGGCCAATCTACACGCGTATAATCCTGTCGTTCATCTAGGATTTCAAAATCATTGGCAGGCAAAAAACCCACAATTACAATATCATGGTCGAACTGTTTGACAACTCCTTTGTACATGAGGAAATAATGAACAGGATTAGAGCCATTTACGGCAAAATTCAGATGTTCAGCCCCGGTCTCGCGTTCTAATATAGATGAGAATCGATAAGGCTCATTAACCAGATATCCTTCCATGAACGAATCACCTACTATAGCTACTCGTTTTCTTTGCGGATATAAATTGGTTAAAGACCGTTCACGGTCCATAGCCCCAACAGAGTTATAGGAACGTTGAATCGAATCCCCTTCACAATTCACAAATCGATCATTACCATTTGGCAAATGAGAGCGCCCTGCTATTGGATTTAAATCTCCAGCCGGAAAGGGGCGAATTGCGATAACACCCGGAGAAACATAAAATCGTCTAAATACAAATGGAGAGCTTTTGACAAGCTGTAGGCCTAATACTATATGCCCTATTGTCTCTAACAGCATCAGGAAAAAAAGGGCAGATAGTAAAGTAAGCGAAAGGTTTTGTATCAATTTATGCCGTGCTAGCAGCATTAAATGCAGAAAGAATCCAATTAGGGTAACTATTATACTAAGTTTCGCAATATTTTTATAGGCGAAGTTGGCAACTAATCCATCTCCATTAGTGATAAAATTATCATATACATAACAGATTAGTAGTAGGCTTAACGTTATAAGTATGATCAGCCCCCAAAATGTAAACGCTTTTTTTTGACGCGATATACGGAGAAGGTCTTTGTTCAGGGCAGGCAGTTCATCTGTCAATATCGTTTGCATTAGTTTTTATTTAAACGAAGTTGGACTGTATTTTCTGGGTTATTGAAATCCCCGAAATACAATTGACCCCAAAAACTATTTTCAGGTTCGTTCCAACATTCCGGTGTGTGATAGAAGAGTAGATGCTAGCTTTTAAAGCTTTATGCACAAAGCTAAGGTATCACTATTTACAATACCAAGTTTCTTCCTGCTACAAGTATAAATTACTCAATCTAATGTTCACTCATATGTAATTAACAACAACAGTATAAACACAAAGGAAAAAGGCTATTCTGCTGTTTTCTGGTCATTATGGCTACTGAACCACATTCATTTATGGCCTAACTAAAAATATTGTGAACGATCCGGAAATATATAATTCAAAAAAAATACCACATACGGGCATACAAATCCCCTATCTATATAGTTATGTGTAAAAAAGGCGGTGTTTGGCAGATCGCTAAACGGACAAACGTAAAAGCAAGTTTTTTGATTTAAAAGCAATTTTTTAGTTTTGCTAATTGTTTAATACTCACAAAACCTTTTTTCTAATTTCCAACCTGAAATACATGATGAACAACCAGAAAAAATCGCTGTTGACCATCCTGTTCGTGGGGGCCATGACTGCTCCATTGATGGCGCAGGACGTCCAAACGGCACTGAAAGACGTGGAGGCTGAGCGATTTGCGAAAGCAGGCCAAACTCTTACGCAGTTAGCCACCAGTTCGCCATCGGCTGAGAATCAATTCTACCTGGGTTATTATTACCTGAGAAGTGGACAAATCGATCAGGCTAAAGCAGCTTTCGAAAAGGGAGCAGCTGCCGATGCTAAAAATCAATTAAATAATATTGGGCTGGCTGGCGTAGCCTTAGCAAAAAAAGATCGGGCCACGGCCAAAACGTTGATTGATAATGCTATTTCCGCAACGAAGAGCAAAGATCAGAATGCGTTGATCCGGGCGGGTGAAATGTACACCCTGGAGGAAACAAATGATCCAGCAGAAGCGATTCGCCTACTCACCATTGCTGATGAAAAAGACAAAAAGAACGAAAACGCCGAGATCGAGATGCTTCTGGGCGATGCGTATTTTTTGAAAAATGATGGTGGTAATGCAATCTCAAAATATGAAAATGCATTAACGATTACGCCAAATCTGGCAGAGGCTAACTACAAAATTGGCCGGTTGTATCTCCGCGGGAAGAACTATGCAAAAGCACAGGAGTACTTTAAACTGGCCGTCCAGAACGATCCAGAGTTTGCCCCTACGTATCGGGCCTATGCCGATGCACTTGCCAACTCCCGTGCCTATAAAGCGGCTGCTACAAACTACGAACTGTACGTGCAGAAGAGTGGTACAACCGATCCAGAGCAATTGCTTGATGTAGCTCGTTACAAATTCCTGGCTCAGGATTATCAGGGAGCCATTGCCTATCTCGACCAATTGAAAGGAAAGATCAACAACCCAATTATTGATCGGATGTATGGCTGGGCTTACTCGGCACTGGGTAAAAACAATGAATCGGTCGAATCATTGAACCGGTTCATCTCGACCGCTCCTCAGAAAGTAATTTATGACGATTACAAGTATCTAGGACGGGCATATGCGCAACTAGGAACACCAGAAGGCGATTCGCTTAGCATTATTAACCTGGAGAAAGCAGCTCCTCAGGATACAACGGAGAATCTGTACCGTGAGATTGGCGAGAAGCTTTACAAGACCAAGAAGTACGACAAGGCAGCAACGTATTACGCGAAGACGATCGCGAACGATAAAAAACCACAAAACAATGACTTCTTGTGGTTAGGTCTTGCCAATTATCAATATGCACCACGCGTAGGTCGGGATAGCACAGTAGCGCAGATGGACACTGCGCAGATTAAGCAGGTGAAGCAACAGTATTACCTACGAGCAGATTCGGCGTTTACACAAATGGCGCAACGAATTGAAGCAGATGGTAAGAAGTATCCATTAGCTTACTACTATCGTGCCGGCGCTAACTACTATGCTTACCCGAACGATAAGGAGAAAGCTGCTAGTTTAGCTGGTCCGCTTTATGAAAAATTCATTGAGCAGGCAATGGCTCCGGATTCTTCGGATAAAACGGACTATAAGAGATACTTAGTAACGTCTTATAAAGCCTTGGCCGGATTCAGTATTTTAAAGAAAGACGACGCCAAAGCGAAGGAGTATTTCGAAAAGGTGCTGGCCATTGATCCAAATGATGAAAGTGTGAAGAAAGCGCTGGAAGGCCCGAAAGAAGCACCAGCACCAGCTACTCCGGCTAAGCCTGCCGTTAAACCCAAGACTCCTGCCAAAAAGAGTACAGCCGGTAAATAATTTCACGGACTAATGAATCAAATAAAAAGCGCAGGCGACCGTCTGCGCTTTTTATTTGATTTCCAGTTAATAAAAACCTGTTACCCGTTTCCAGTGCGTATATTATTTTCCGGGCGGAATCGTAACTTTGCGGGCGCAAATTTTTACCCAGACGACACTACCTTATAGAAGCCGTATGCTTAACCTTGTACTGTTTGGCCCTCCAGGTGCTGGCAAAGGAACTCAGAGCGAGAAATTAATCCGCAAATACAATCTGGTTCATTTATCTACTGGCGATTTATTACGTTCTCAAATTGCTGCTGGTACAGAATTAGGGCAGAGGGCAAAGCAATTAATGGATCAGGGCTTGTTAGTACCAGATGAGGTAGTGATTGGCATGATTGAAAATAAGTTACAAGAGAATCAATCTGCCGCAGGATTCATTTTTGATGGATTTCCACGAACTGTTCCTCAGGCAGAAGCGCTGGATCTACTGCTGAATCAGCACGATACTCAGATTACGACCATGATTGCTCTCGTTGTAGACGATGAAGAGTTAACCCGGCGTTTATTGTTGCGAGGGCAAACCTCTGGCCGCCCAGATGATCAGAATGAAGAACTCATTCGACGGCGTGTTAAAGAATATAACGACAAAACTACCCCGGTAGCCGATTACTATAATCAGCAGGGAAAGTTTGCCGCCATCGATGGTATCGGTGATATTGAAACGATCTTCAGTCTTATCTGTAGTAAGATTGAGCAGGCCGTTAGTTAGATTTTCGTTACTAACCCAGAAGAATACCTGAACTGTAGGTATAGGGAGTATATAACATATGGCTTCATCCAATTTTATTGACTACGTAAAAATAAACTGTCGTTCGGGCGCGGGCGGAGCTGGATCTGTTCACTTCCGACGCGAAAAGCATACCCCTAAAGGTGGCCCTGATGGCGGTGATGGTGGTCGGGGAGGCCATATTATTTTAAAAGGAAACGCTCAACTCTGGACGCTGCTTCACTTAAAATACCGCAAACACGTCAAAGCAGAGAACGGAACAGCCGGTGAAGGAGGCCGACGGAGCGGTGCGCAGGGGCAGGACGTTATTTTAGAAGTACCACTGGGAACTATTGCCCGGAATCCCGATACAGGCAAGCAATTAGCTGAAATTACAGAAGACGGCCAAGAAATCATTCTGTTTCCTGGCGGCAGAGGTGGCTTAGGCAACGACCATTTTAAATCAGCCACCCAGCAGGCACCTGATTATGCTCAACCAGGAGAAGCAGGCCTTGAAGAATGGGTTGTTCTGGAATTAAAACTTCTGGCCGATGTTGGCCTGGTTGGCTTTCCTAATGCTGGTAAGTCCACGCTGTTATCTGTATTATCGGCAGCCCGGCCCGAAATTGCTGATTACCCCTTTACAACCCTTGTACCTAATTTAGGTGTCGTAGCGTATAGAGATTATAAATCGTTCGTAATGGCCGATATTCCGGGCATTATAGAAGGAGCGTCTCAAGGGAAGGGGCTCGGTTTACGCTTTTTACGACATATTGAACGAAACTCGGTCCTTTTGTTCGTAATACCAGCCAATAGCGATGATATTCGTCAGGAGTATAATACGCTACTGAATGAATTACGTGAATATAATCCAGAATTGATGGATAAAGATCGCTTACTGGCTATCTCAAAAATAGATCTGGTTGACCAGAGTGACATCGCACGGATTAAAGAAACATTACCAAAGAAATTACCAGTAACATTTATATCGGCGGTCAGCCAACTTGGGTTAGATGAATTAAAGGACAGCATCTGGCAGCGCTTAACAGCAAATCCAGAGCCAGCCGAGTAAATAGTTTCGAATTTAGTAAATCTGGCCGCCAAGAATACAACCTGGCCGCATCTATACGCACTATGAAACATATTTCGTTGGCCTGCTATCTGGCAGTGTGGCTTTTATTGCCAACTCTATTGATGGCTCAGATTCAAGTATCGTTTCCTACTACCCGGGCTGTTTTTCAGCGTAATAATGCTAATCAGGCGATCATTAGGATCACCGGTTACTACTCGGCCGCGATCACACAGGTACAGGCCCGCGTACAGGCCCGTAACGGTCAAGGCACTACGGTAGACTGGCAGCCAATCCAGAATACGCCAAGTGGTGGAACGTATGCAGGCGATCTTACTGTATCGGGCGGTTGGTATGATCTTCAGGTACGAGGTATGAACGGCGGTCAGCAAGTAGGTGAGGTCATTACGGTTGAACGCGTTGGTGTTGGAGAAGTATTTGTCATAGCCGGCCAATCGAACGCGCAGGGCGTTCACTACAGTGCACCTGTCTCAACAGATGACCGGGTTAATTGTGTAAACTATAGATACCCTGACAACGGCTTCCCGAACGATCCGCCCGTACCTCAATTCTCACACTTAGACAATGGGGCTGGTTTTACGATTGCCCCTCGTGGCATGGGAAGTTGGTGCTGGGGCCGCCTGGGTGATCTTTTGGCCAGTAGGCTGAACGTTCCGGTTATGTTTTTTAATGCAGCTTTTACGGGAACATCCGTTCGAAACTGGAGTGATAGTGCTCCAGCAGGTGGTGCGGCATACGGGTATGGTGGATCACCCTATCCGGCCCGGCAACCTTATATAAACCTCAAAATTGCCTTACAGAATTATTGCAATATGCTTGGCATACGGGCTGTTTTATGGCACCAGGGCGAAGCTGACAATTTATTCAATACAACGACCCAAAGCTACGTCACCGACCTTCAGTTCGTTATTAATCAAACCCGACAGGATTTTGGCAGAAACGTTTCCTGGGTGGTTGCCAGAGCTTCTCATTATGATCCTTTAGGGCCCAGCAGCAAAATAATCGCGGCCCAGGATCAGGTTATTGCGACAACGCCCAATGTATTTGCAGGTCCCGCAACAGACACCGTTCAGGTGCCACGTTATCGGGCGCCCCTTTTTGATCCTGATCGTGTTCATTTCGATTTTAATGGATTAATCTCAGTCTCTAATCTTTGGAATAGTAGTTTAAGTGATGCCTTCTTCCAGACATCGACTCCTCATGGCCCCGCTTTGGCCCCAACGGTTACAGTAGCGTGTGCAGGCAATAACTTAACGTTCACAATTAATGGTAGTTATTCGTCCATTCAGTGGGAATCAGGCGAAACAACCCAAAGCATAACAAAAGGGCCCGGTACGCTATACCGAGCCAAGGTTAAAGATGCATTGGGGAATACACATTTTACCAGTTACCTCCGCGTTTCCGATACTCCAGTGGCCTCAATAGTCAGCAATAGGCCACCTGCGATCTGTGATGGAAGTACGCTCGCTCTTACGGCTAATTACGATAATGTAACCTGGCTTAGTCAGCCCAACAATACCAGTGTTGCTTCAGGGAAAACATTCAATGCCAGCGCGGCAGGTGCCTATTCGGTTCGATACCGGGACGTCAGTGGCTGCGATTTTGTTTCAAATACCCTCCAGCTTACACTCAATCCTCTTCCGGCAACGCCAACTATAACGAACAGTAAGCCAACTACCTTCTGTCAGGGCGATAATACTGTTTTACTGGCTTCCAGCGATAATGTAGTCTATAATTGGAGTGATGGGCAGAAAACTAAGCAAATTACCGTCACTACATCAGGTTCCTATACGGCTACCGTAACCGATCAGAACGGTTGCACATCAAAACCATCTAATGTGCTTCAGGTAGTATCCAATCCGTTGCCTGCGAAACCCACCATTGTGGCGAATGGTGCTACTACTTTCTGTGCAGACAGGAATGTTATATTGACTGCTTCAACTGAAGCGGCCTATTTCTGGACAAATGGGCAGACGGTTCAGAGCCTGACCATTACTCAGTCTGGCGATTACTCCCTCACCACCAGGAATCAGTTTGGTTGCCCATCTGTGCCATCCGATATTGTTACAGTCAAGGTAAACCCGCTTCCTCCCACACCTTCCGTATCGGCTGGTGGAGCTACAACTTTCTGCGCAGGCAATAGTGTTGCTTTAAATGCAACATCGCCTTTCGACGTAGTCTGGTCAAGCGGGCAGGCGAGTAAAACAATTACGGTAAGTCAATCAGGCAATTATGCAGCACAGGCTCGTGACCAGAATAGCTGTTTATCTGTCTTCTCGTCGGTTATCAATGTACGGGTGAATCCTTTACCTAACGCTCCAACCATCTTATCCAGTCGTTCTCCAACAATCTGCCAGGGAGATAGAGTAACATTTACCGTAGAGGGCCCCTATACAGTCTTCTGGTCAACCGGCGACTCCACCCGAAGCATTACAACCGGGCAGGCAGGTAACTACTCCGCACGAGTTCGCGATGTAAATGGTTGTGTTTCGACACAATCAAATCCTACTGTTGTTGATGTTAAAGCGCTACCACCTGCTCCAACCATAAATTCGATTGGAACTTATACGCTTGAAGCAGTTAGTTCGACCAATGGCGATCGTTTTCTGTGGCGTCGGGATAATGATTCTTTAGCCGTTCAAACTGCCATTATTAAAGCAGGAACATCAGGCAACTATACAGCCCGGTCATCGATCGTTTATTCAAATACACTCACGTGTTTCTCGTTACCTTCGGCAGCCTATCTGCTTACAATCGATCCAAGTTTTAATGGACTTAGCGTTTACCCAAACCCAAATCCAAATAAAATTGTCATTGTTGAAACCCAGCAAAACCTAACAAACGCTACGCTCACGTTATATACGTTGACTGGCCAAAAAGTTCTGGTTCGAAACATTGCAGTATTTGATGAGCGGAAGCAACTTACCCTAACCGACTTACCAGCTGGTGTTTATATTCTACGAGTTGAAGCTTCTGGCTTTGCCGGGTCTAAACGAATTTTGCTCGGTTTGTAATATTATTGCCAAATATACCGTTCAATCATAAAATCCCCGGCAAAATTTGTATTTTGCCGGGGATTTTATGATTGAACGGTATATTTAATAAGTAAGGTCTGATTGTTGCTATAAGAAATAAATTACGCCTTGATCAGCATGCCTACTAGCAACAGGACTGAAGAAAACTGACACATGAAAAACTATTATATCCTGTACATTTTTCTGCTGTTTAGTCAGAGGGCTATGCTTCCCAATGCTAAAGCGCAGACTACCGGTCAGGCAATAAAGATCACGTATCCCGAAAGCCGGGCCATTTTCCAACGGGGAGCTGATAACACGAGTACAATTTACGTATCGGGTAACTACTACCAGCCAGTTGATAGCGTCCAGGCTCGTGTTATTGCTGAGGTTGCAGGGCAAGGTATAAACACCGAGTGGGCTACCATCCAGCGAAATCCACAGGGAGGAATCTTTCAAAGCTCTATCCGGGCACAGGGTGGTTGGTATCGCCTGGAGATCCAGGCCTTTTCGGGAGGAGCCATAGTGGGTAGTGATGTCATCCGCAAAATTGGTGTTGGCGAAGTATTCATCATCACGGGTCAGTCAAATGCACAAGGTTTTCAGAACTTCGGTGCAGTAGGGGCAGCCGATGACCGGGTCAACTGCGTTACCTATGATAACTCGACCGCAAACTCGCTGGCCGATCCACCAGCCCCTTCCTTTCAGCAGCTTGGTGCTGCTTCACTGATTGGCCCCCGTGGCCAAAGTGCCTGGTGCTGGGGTGTACTGGGCGATTTAATTGCGAAACAATATAATGTTCCCGTCCTATTCATCAATACAGCCTGGGAAGCTACAATCATCAAAAACTGGGTAGAAAGTTCAAACAACCAGACAACCCTCAAGTGGTTTAATAGCCAGCCGTTTCCAGCTGGAATGCCTTACGCCAACTTACTGATCGCCCTTCGTTATTATTGCTCTCTTCAGGGATTACGCGCTGTTTTGTGGCAACAGGGCGAAAATGATAACTTTCCTATACACTCCACGCGCAAAGTATACGCTGACGACATGCAGTATCTGATCAACAAAACGCGCTCAGATACAGATCGTTATCCGGCCTGGGTTCTGGCACGATCATCATACAACACTGGCCAGGTAAGTGAAGACATTATTCAAGCCCAAAATGACGTTATCAACACCTATAACAACAATGTTTTTGCGGGCCCATTTACCGATAATATTCAGATTCCCCGTTATGAAGGCGATGTTCACTTTGGTGGAGATGGCTTAAAGCAATTAGGGCAGGCCTGGTTCAACAGCCTGAATTCTATTTTCTTCGCAACATCGCGTCCATTAACACCACTCCCTTCACCCGCCATTAAGGTAACTTGTGCAGCCAATAACGCCTTGACAGTTACATTGCCTGATCTGTATAAATCTTATGTTTGGAACAGTGGGCAAACGACGCAAGCTATTACGATCAATAAGTCAGGAGTTTATCGCGCAACCCTGAAAGATAAATATGGAAATACCTATTTATCACCCGCTATTGACGTCCAGGGCGTAATCCAGCCAACAGTTCCAACAATTTCGCTGAGTAAACAACCAGGGCAACCGGCCACTTCTCAGCAACAAATTTGTGCAGATTCGACGTTAACACTGGTAGCTTCTTCTTCCACGGGCAGTATTCCGGTATGGAGTACAGGCATTGCCAGCAGATCAATTACGGTAGGAACATCAGGGGTTTATTCGGCTCAGTCAGTAAATGTATATGGCTGTAAATCGGCACAATCACCAACCATCACATTAACGGCTCGTCCTAAATTACCGGCACCTACGGTCGAACAGGTAGGTACTTACTCGCTACAGGCAACGCTACCCACACCAACAGGTGGACAGATCGATCAGTTTGACTGGCGTCGGTCAGGCGAAGTTATTCCACAGAATGGTCCAGTCGTAAAAGTTATTGTAAGCGGTAGTTATTCGGCTCGCGATAAAACGACATTCGCCTTGAATAATAGCTCAAATCTGACTTGTTACTCCGACTACAGCGCGCCTAAAGAATTTACGTTCGATCAGACCACCGGCGGAGTAAGTGTATATCCAAATCCGTCAAACGATGGTGTTGTGACAATCGAAACGATTGAAAACCTGAAAGACGCCCTTGTCGACGTTTTTTCATTAACAGGGCAGCAACTTTCATCATATGTGGTTCCAATTTTTGATGAGCGCAAATTGCTTAATTTATCGGGGCTTGCTCAGGGTGAATATATTATACGCGTTCGATCGGTGGGTTTTAACGTCTCCCGTCGTATTATCATCGCCCGATAGAAGTAAAGCAATACTCTTTTATACATAAATAAGACCTTTTTCCGGAAAAGGTCTTATTTTGTTTTACACCCAGCTGAGGATAAACGCAGAGTTGCTTGATCTTGAAAAAACGATGGTTATTCTGTATCTTTGGAAGATGTTCGGGCTAAGGTTCAATGGCAACTAAATGTGTCTATTGGTTTTATCGCTACATTTGCGCCGATATTTTCAATTCATTGTATGAACGCAACCTACCTCCCGGCCGACTATCTGCCGGTGCTAATCCAGCTTGGTTTGGCCCTTGGTTTCATCGTCACAACGATGCTTGTAACCCACTCAATTGGCCCCAAGCGTCATAGTCAAAAAAAGGACGATCCCTTTGAGTGTGGGATTCCTGTTCATGGTGATGCCCGTACCCCAATTTCCATCAAGTATTTCCTGATTGCTATCCTGTTCGTATTGTTCGATGTGGAAGTAATCTTTTTGTACCCATGGGCAGTAAATTTTAAAGGACTGGGTTTAACCGGTTTTATCGAAATGGTGCTGTTTATGGGCTTATTACTGGCGGGTTTCTATTACATCATCCGTAAGGGTGTTCTGAATTGGGAATAGGCCTCAACAAATGAATTTTCGAGCATATTTATTCGTTGTTATACTAAGCAAATACAACGTATCTTATGGCAACTGACATTAAGCTGGCCGAAGCACCCGCGAGTTACGATGGACCGGGATTTTCCGCCACTTCATTCGATAAAATTATTGGATTGGCTCGGGCAAATTCACTCTGGCCACTTCCATTTGCAACTTCCTGTTGTGGCATTGAGTTCATGTCAACCATGGCCTCAACCTTCGATCTGGCTCGCTTCGGGTCGGAGCGACCAAGTTTTTCACCTCGCCAGGCCGATATGCTATTGGTAGCCGGAACAATTGCTAAAAAGATGGGACCGGTTGTTAAGCAGGTGTATCTGCAAATGGCCGAACCACGCTGGGTAATTGCTATTGGAGCCTGTGCGTCAAGTGGTGGCATTTTCGATACGTATAGCGTGTTGCAAGGCATCGACCGCATAATTCCTGTCGATGTGTATGTACCGGGTTGTCCCCCTCGCCCCGAGCAGATTCTGGATGGCGTGATGCAGGTGCAGGAACTCGCCAAGAACGAATCGCTGCGTCGTCGAAATACTGAAGAGTATCAGAAACTGCTGAATTCGTATAGCATACAATAAATAGTAAATGAGTGAATGGGTGAACAAGCAACCAGCTTCTTTTTACTCATTCACTCATTCGCTCGTTCACTCATTCACTAATTGAAGATGCTGACCAACGAAGAAGTTGCGCAGACCATTATTAATCAGTTTGGCGAGGCTGTCAGTGATTTTGATGATCCGTATGACCTGCTAACCTTTTCGACTACTCGGGAAACGATTATCCCGCTGATCACTTACCTAAAAGACCATCAGACATTTCAGGTTGGTTTTTTGACTGATATAACCGGCATACATTACCCGGATTCAGTGGGTAAAGAGTTTTGTGTAGTCTATCATCTACACAGTCTGACCAACAACTTCCGGTTGCGTGTCAAAGTCTTTCTGTCAGCAGATGATCTTCACATTCCGACTGCGAGTCCCGTTTTCGCTAGTGCAAACTGGATGGAACGCGAAACCTTCGACTTTTTTGGGATTATTTTCGATGGACACCCTGATTTGCGCCGAATCCTGAACATGGAGGAAATGGATTATTTCCCGATGCGCAAAGAATATCCACTCGAAGACGCCACCCGCGAAGATAAAATTGACGCATTGTTTGGACGATAAATACTGGCGAAAGAGCGAATGCGTAAATACGCATTTACTCTTTCTCTCTTTTACTCTTTAAGAAATGGTTTCTGAAGATCTCGATATAGCCAACAAAAACCTGCCTGCCGAACAGGGTCCGGTTCAGTATGTTAATGAACTGACTACGCTCAATCTCGGTCCAACCCACCCAGCTACGCATGGTATTTTCCAGAACGTCCTTCAGATGGACGGGGAGAAAATTGTATCGAGCGAGCAGACGATCGGGTATATCCACCGGGCTTTCGAGAAAATTGCCGAGCGTCGCCCGTTCTACCAGATTACAACGCTTACCGATCGGATGAACTACTGTTCGTCGCCCATTAACAACATGGGTTGGCACATGACAGTCGAAAAATTACTGGGCATCGACATACCGAAACGAGCCCAATACATCCGCGTCATTCTGATGGAATTGGCCCGGATTGCTGATCACGTCGTTTGTAATGGCATTTTAGGTGTTGATACAGGAGCTTTTACTGGCTTTTTGTATATCTATCAGGAGCGTGAAAACATTTACGAAATTTACGAAGAGATCTGTGGAGCTCGTTTAACAACTAATATGGGTCGAATTGGTGGCATGGAGCGAGACCTCTCTCCTACTGCCATCCGTAAGATTAAAGAGCTGCTGGTACGTTTCCCCAAAATATTACGCGAGTTTGAAAATCTGTTTAATCGCAACCGGATTTTCATGGATCGCGTCATAAACGTTGGGTCAATTTCGGCAGAACGCGCCCTCAGCTATGGCTTTACTGGCCCAAACCTACGAGCCGCTGGTGTTGATTACGACGTTCGTGTTATGAACCCGTATTCATCCTATCAGGACTTTGAGTTTGACATTCCTGTCGGACAAAGTGGCGATACCTATGACCGGTTCATGGTTCGGAATGAAGAAATGTGGCAAAGTCTTCGGATTATTCAGCAGGCGATGGACAACCTGCCTGAGGGTCCTTATTATGCCGACGCTCCTCAATATTACTTACCGCCAAAGCAGGAAGTCTATAAAAACATGGAAGCCCTCATCTATCACTTCAAGATTGTGATGGGCGAGATCGATGCACCCGTTGGTGAAGTTTATCACGCTGTTGAGGGCGGTAACGGCGAACTTGGCTTCTATCTGATCAGCGATGGAGGTCGCGCACCATACCGCCTACACTTCCGTCGTCCATGTTTTATCTATTACCAGGCTTACCCGGAAATGTGTAAAGGCCTCACGCTATCTGATGCCATTGTCATTATGAGTAGTATGAATGTCATTGCAGGTGAGTTAGATGCATAGTACAGTTTTCAGTTTATGAGCACGACTGTTGAAAATAAACCGGTGGTTTTTACCCCAGAGCGTTTAACGAAAGCGCAGGAAATTATTGCCAATTATCCTGAAGGGCGGCAGAAGTCAGCGCTATTGCCGCTGCTTCATCTGCTACAGGAGCAGGAAGGCTGGACCAGTCCCGAAGGTATGGACTACGTAGCCCGGCTGCTTGGCATCCAGCCAATTGAGGTTTATGAGGTAGCAACATTCTACACCATGTACCACATTGACCCGGTCGGTAAGCATGTTATTGAGTATTGTCGTACAGGTCCATGTTGCCTGATGGGTGGCGAAGAGGTGTATGCCCATCTGAAACAACGCCTTGGTATCGACACTGGCCAGACAACCGTCGACGGACAGTTTACGCTCAAAGAAGTTGAGTGCCTTGCCGCCTGTGGAATGGGCCCAGTGTTTCAGATTCGTGAAAAATACTATATGAATTTGACGAACGAGCGTGTAGACGAGATCATTGACGAGTTGTCGAAGTAACCCATGGCTACCAAAATACTGACCGAACATATTAACGTTCCCGGCATCGAAACCTTCGATGTATACCGGAAACAGGGCGGCTATACGGCCGTTGAGAAAGCACTTAAAACAATGACCCCCGAAGCCATTGTTGAAGAAGTGAAAAAAGCGGGCGTACGTGGCCGTGGTGGCGCTGGTTTCCCGATGGGTATGAAATGGAGCTTTCTGGCCAAGCCGGAGGGCGTTCCGCGGTATCTTGTCTGCAACGCCGACGAATCGGAGCCCGGAACGTTCAAAGACCATTACCTGATGAAACACATTCCTCACTTATTGATTGAAGGAATGATTGTTTCATCATTTGCGCTCGGAGCCAATAAGTCGTTCATCTATGTTCGGGGTGAACTGATGTACGTTATCCGCATTCTCGAAAAAGCCATTGCCGAAGCAAAAGCAAAAGGTTTTTTGGGTAAAAATATTTTAGGTACGGGCTATGACCTCGAACTGGTCGTACAACCAGGTGGTGGAGCCTACATTTGTGGTGAAGAAACAGCCCTGCTCGAATCGCTCGAAGGCAAACGGGGTAATCCGCGGAACAAGCCGCCCTTTCCGGCGGTCAAGGGTTTATATCAATGCCCGACCGTAGTCAATAACGTAGAATCGATTGCAACCGCAGCGTGGATTGTCAATAACGGTGGGGATGCTTATGCCGCCATCGGCATTGGCAGAAGTACGGGTACAAAATTAATTTCAGCATCAGGTCATATTAACAAGCCGGGCGTTTACGAAATTGAATTGGGTGTTCCGGTCGAGGATTTTATTTATGCCGATGAATGGTGTGGTGGAATTCGGCCAGGCCATAAATTCAAAGCACTGGTAGCCGGTGGTTCTTCTGTTCCCATTTTACCCGCTAATCTGGCTCTAACGCTCGCCAACGGCGATAAGCGACTGATGACTTATGAGTCGCTGTCGGATGGTGGATTTGCGACGGGTACAATGCTGGGTTCCGGTGGTTTTATCGTCTTCGATGAAACATCCTGCATTGTTCGTAATACCTGGAATTTCTCCCGCTTCTATCACCACGAGTCCTGCGGTCAGTGTAGTCCCTGCCGCGAGGGTACGGGCTGGATGGAGAAAGTTCTGCACCGGATTGAATATGGGCACGGCCATCAGCAGGATATTGACCTGCTGGTCGATGTAGCCAAGAAAATAGAAGGGAATACCATTTGCCCGCTTGGCGATGCGGCCGCCTGGCCTGTTGCCAGCGCGATCCGGCATTTCCGTGATGAGTTCCAATGGCATATTGACAATCCTTCAGAAGCAACTCAGCCCGGCGCTGTTTATCGGGGCGATATGGCTCTGGTATAAATCTAGTGCGGCTGAAAAGCTGCAAACCAATTAATACTGAGCGGTTTTCGGCCGCAATACTGATATATGGAAGACGTAAAGCCGCAACTGTTGAAAGTCACTATCGACGGAATCGAAGTCGAGGTGGAACCGGGAACGACCATTTTGCAGGCCGCCCGCAAGATCGGCCCGGATGTGGCTCCTCCTGCCATGTGCTACTATCAGCCATTGAAAGGTAGTGGCGGTAAATGCCGGGCTTGTCTGGTTCGGGTGGCAGCGGGTTCTGCTAAAGATCCACGACCCATGCCTAAACTAGTGGCGTCGTGTCTGACGGCGGTACAGGACGGAATGGTTGTTGAAAATACCACGAATCCGCAGGTCATTGATGCGCGGAACGGAATCGTTGAGTTTTTACTCCTGAACCACCCGCTCGACTGTCCGGTATGCGATCAGGCAGGCGAATGTGATCTCCAGAACTTTGCCTTCGATCACGGTAAGGTTACGACACGTTACGAAGAGGATCGCCGGACGTTCGAGAAACACGACATTGGGCCCTTCATACAGCTTCACATGACGCGTTGCATTCTATGCTACCGTTGTGTTTATACTGCCGACCAGATTACCGAAAAACGCGTTCATGGTGTATTAGGGCGTGGTGATGCTTCTGAAATTGGAACTTACATCGAGAAAGCCATTGACAATGATTTCTCGGGTAATGTTATCGATGTTTGCCCGGTAGGTGCGCTGACGGATAAAACGTACCGGTTCAAGAATCGCGTATGGTTCTCGAAACCTGTCGATGCTCACCGCGACTGCCCAACCTGCTCAGGGAAAGTAACGCTCTGGTATCGGGGTGAAGAGGTGATTCGCGTAACGGCCCGCAAAAACGAGTGGAACGAGGTAACGGAGTTTATCTGCAATACCTGCCGCTTCGAAACCAAAAAAACCAGCGACTGGACGATTGAAGGGCCGACAAAAATCTCACGCAGTTCTGTAATTTCGGCCAATAAGTACCGGGCTGACACCATAAAGCCAAGTTTCGGTCAACGGCTGGCAGCGGCAGAGTATAAGCCCATTGATGATGAGCGCGATACGTCGCAATTGACAATTCAACAATTACCACCCGAGCGTTTTGCGAAGTTGCCATCGGCAATGGAACCCGAACCTTGAGTAGTTTATAGTTAACTAGTTTACGGTTCTCCTAATTGGTATTTGCCAGTAAGTATAACCGAAAACTATAAACCGAAACGTTCACCAATGGACCTAACCATATTAATCGTTAAAGGAATCATTATCCTCGTTATTTTCGGGATAACGCTCCTCATTGCGACCTACTCCACTTACGCCGAGCGTAAGGTGGCCGCATTTCTGCAAGACCGCATCGGCCCCAATCGTGCGGGACCCTGGGGCCTGCTTCAGCCAATTGCCGATGCTGGAAAGATGTTCTTCAAAGAAGATTTCATTCCATCGCAGGCTAGCAAATGGCTATTTATCCTGGGACCATGCCTGGCTATGTTAACAGCCCTGATGTCGAGTTCGGTTATTCCATTTGCCGATAGTATCAGGTTCGCCTGGAATAAAGTAAACTACGAAATTCCGGTACAAGCCATCGAAATTAACATTGGTGTGTTGTACATTTTTGGCGTCGTGTCGCTGGGTGTTTATGGCATTATGGTTGGAGGCTGGGCTTCGAACAACAAGTTTTCGCTATTGGGCGCTATTCGGGCAGCCTCTCAGAACATTAGCTACGAGATTGCGCTGGGTCTGTCGATGATTGCTATTTTGATGATGACGGGTTCATTGTCGGTTCGGGCGATCGTTGCCGAGCAAGCCAGTTTCTTCGAGTGGAACGTGTTTACCCAGCCACTCGGCTTTGTTATCTTCCTGACCTGCGCCTTTGCTGAATGTAACCGTACACCATTCGACCTGCCCGAGTGCGAAACGGAGCTTGTTGGCGGCTACCATACTGAATATAGCTCCATGAAACTTGGCTTTTATCTGTTTGCTGAGTACATCAACATGTTCGTTTCATCCGCGTTCATCTCGGCGCTCTATTTCGGTGGTTTCCATTATCCATTTATGAACGAAGTAGGATCAGCGTTAGAAAAATCACTGGGAGCTATAGCTGGTCATAACCTGGCAACGGCAATCCAGTTTGTTGTTTTCTTCGGGAAGATCTTCTTCTTCATCTTCTTTTTCATGTGGGTTCGCTGGACACTACCACGGTTCCGTTACGACCAACTGATGAACCTGGGCTGGAAGACATTCATTCCGCTCTCCATCCTGAATGTTGTCGTAACTGGCGCAGGTTTGCTGTATAACTTTAAGTATGCAACCTGGCTTATCGCCATTGTGATGATCGTTTTGGCAGTAATGTCTACTGCCCGTGCGCCGAAACAAGCAGTTATTCCACAACGGTCTTAATAGTTTATGGTTTTCAGTTTTCAGTGTAGCCGATGGTTCATCACTGAAAACTGAAAATCGAAAACGGACAAAACATGCAACTAACCAATCGCTCCAAACAAGTCAGCAATAAGGAAATGACGCTGGCGGAGAAGATGTATCTGCCTGCCGTTGTTGGTGGACTGGCCATCACAATTCGTCACTTTTTCCGGAAAAAGCCGACGATTCAATACCCGGAGGTAAAAAAATACCTCGGCCCCGTTTACCGCGGGCATCATATTCTGAAGCGCGACGAGCAGGGCCGTGAACGCTGTACAGCTTGCGGTTTATGCGCCGTTGCCTGCCCAGCCGAAGCCATCTCGATGGTAGCTGCCGAGCGTAAAAAGGGAGAAGAAAACCTGTATCGTGAAGAGAAATACGCAGCTGTTTACGAAATCAACATGCTACGTTGCATCTTCTGCGGCCTATGCGAAGAAGCGTGTCCCAAACAGGCTGTTTACCTCCGTCACGATCGAATGGTGCCTGTTTTTCAGGAGCGCGACGAAGTGATTTATGGAAAAGAGCGGCTCGTCGAAAAGATGGATGACCGCTATATTCGGGTTGCTAACTCAGAAGTGAAAGCCACGCCAACAGAACCTAGCCTGACGCGGGCTGCTACCTAGCCAATCATCTCCACCATCGTTCTTCATTCACCTGAACTATGACAGAATTTATAAATTTCTTTAAAGCCCTTACTCCTACTGGCTATCTGTTCCTGCTTCTGACAGCCATTACACTGTTTAGTGCAATTGGCGTTGTAACAGCTCGGAATCCGATCTACAGCGTTCTGGCACTGATTGCCACGTTTTTTTGCCTGTCAGGCCATTACATTTTGTTGAATGCCCAATTTCTGGCAGCGGTCAACATTATCGTGTATGCGGGTGCGATTATGGTCTTGTTTCTGTTCACCATCATGTTCCTGAACCTACGGAAGGATGACGAAGAATCGAAGACGAATCTCACTAAGATGGCTTCCGTTGTTGTAGGCGGTTTACTAATGGTGATGCTCATTACTATTTTCCGGGCTAAAAGCGCACAGGTCCCTACCGTTAATCCGGTGTCATTTAGTGCTAAAACGGGCCTGGTCGAGAACTTGGGCAACCTTCTTTATAGCGATTATATTCTGCCCTTCGAATTGGCGTCGGTCCTGTTTCTGGTCGCTATGGTTGGCGCCGTTATGCTGGGCAAGCGCGAAGCAGGCGACCGACATTTCTAGCCTTACAGGTCTACTTTCAGGGTTTATACGATTTATCGAATTTGATTTTAATAGCCGCTTAGAAAGCGGCTATTTTTATGAAAGGTAAGTGTGCTTAAAAAGTATATTATTCGATCATTTAACTTCCTGAAACGTACATAGCCACATATAGCTCCTTAACTTCAAAGCCGGGCAATTGCTCACTATATACTTTTAACCTATGCTTCGCTTCAGCTGCCTTTTTATTCTTTTCGGAATCGGTACTTCATTTGCCCAAAAGCCACTACTAACCGACTCCATTTTGGTAGAAGGTCATTATCGAACCTTCCATTTCCTTAAACCGCCGAAACCCAATTCAACATTAATTTTTGTGCTGCATGGTTCGGGAGGAGACGGGTTGGGCATTCAAAAAGGAGCCGGCAAACTGGAGGAAAAATCAGATACTGAAAACCTCTTGCTTGTCTATCCAGACGGCTACAAACGTTACTGGAATGAATGTAGAAAAACGGCTAATTCGGCGGCTAACCTGGAGAATATCGACGAAAATACTTTCTTCGGAGAAATGATCACCTATTTCGATGCGAAATACAAAATCAATGCAAAGCAGATTTTTGCCATAGGCACATCGGGAGGTGGCCATATGGCCTATAAGCTTGCTCTAACCATGCCCGAAAAGTTTCGGGCCATATCCGCGCTGATCGCGAACCTTCCGGACACAAACAATCTGGATTGCCCCGAGAAACGAGTTCCGATTCCCGTCATGATTGTCAACGGCACCGACGACAAAGTTAATCCCTACAATGGTGGAGAGGTTATTACCGGAACGATTAGCCTGGGCCTCGTTCGATCCACCGACCGCACGTTCAGTTACTGGGCCTCCCTCGCAGGCTATCAGAATAAACCACTAAAGGAAACCCTTCCTGACACTGACCCAGCCGATGGAAAAACGATTGAGCGGTATACCTACAAATTAAAGGGCAAACCCGAAATCACGCTGCTAAAAGTCCTTGGAGGCAAACATGACTACCCCAACGATATAAATGTTTATCTCGAATCCTGGAATTTCTTTAAACGGCAACTGATTCCCTGAGGCCACTTTTCGTAGTTCAACAGGCCAGTGCATTTTCTAAAAAACTCCACCTAATGTGTGCAGCAGAAAACAATAGTGCGTTCAGGCCAACCGTCTAACCGGCAACATTAATTTATAGTCAATCAGGTAGTATGCTTGCATAATAATTTTTGTTCAGGCTGTAATTATTCCCGTAAAAATTGAGTTATTGCAGTGAGTTTCCTGCTTAACCAGTAATCAACAGTCTGTTTTATGGACGCATACATTGTAGCCGGATATCGTACTGCCGTGAGTAAAGCCCCACGCGGAGGTCTCCGTTTCACTCGCCCCGACGATCTGGCGGCTGAAGTCATTAAGCATTTAATCAGTCAGGTTCCTAATTTTGATCCTGCCCGCGTTGAAGACCTTATCGTTGGAAACGCCGTACCCGAAGCTGAGCAGGGCATGCAGATCGCCCGTTATATTGCCTTATTATCGCTGCCAAACAGTGTGCCGGGTATGACCATCAATCGCTATTGCGGTTCTGGACTTGAAGCCATCGCTATTGCATCCGCCAAGATTCATGCTGGTCTGGCAGACTGCATCATAGCCGGTGGTACTGAGTCAATGTCACTTGTCCCGGTAATGGGCTGGAAAACAGCCTTGAATTACGAAATCGCGAAGGCACATCCTGACTATTATATTGGTATGGGTTTAACGGCCGAGCAGGTTGCTCAGCAGTTTAAGATTAGCCGTGACGCACAGGATGAATTCGCCCTTGAATCCCATCAAAAAGCGCTGGCCGCTCAGAAAGACGGAAAGTTTGCGGATGAGATTGTTCCAATTAAGGTGAGCGAAACCTATTTCGACTCAGAAAGCAATAAAAAGAAAACCCGCGAATGGACCGTTGCTCAGGACGAAGGGCCACGCAAGGATACCAGTGCCGAAGGACTGGCGAGATTGAAACCTGTTTTCACCGCAGGCGGATCGGTAACGGCGGGTAATTCATCGCAGACTTCAGACGGAGCAGCTTTTGTCATCGTTATGTCGGAGCGGCTTGTCAATGAATTGAACCTGCAACCCATTGCCCGAATGGTTTCCTATGCCACGGCCGGTGTTGAGCCCCGCATTATGGGTATTGGTCCTGTAGCGGCCATCCCGATCGCCTTGCAAAAGGCAGGGCTGAAGCAGGATGACATTGAGCTGATTGAGCTAAATGAGGCTTTTGCAGCCCAGTCTCTGGCAGTTATTCAGGAATTAGGCCTGGACCGAAGTAAGATTAATCCGAACGGCGGAGCCATTGCGCTTGGGCATGCACTTGGTTCGACAGGTGCCCGGCTATCCGTGCAATTGCTGAACGAAATGCGCCGTCGCAATCAAAAATACGGTATGGTCTCCGCCTGCGTAGGCGGAGGACAAGGGGTTGCTGGTATTTTCGAGCGCCTGAATTAACTCGTCATATTACGCTAAATAGCTAGAAACCTGGCCAATGAACATCCCGAAAGTTCACAACTTTCGGGATGTTTTCGTTTAAGCGTATTTCTATTTGCAAATTATTATTAGTATGCTTGCATACTACTTTTTAAATGATTTTCTTTGTTTAAGAATTAGTATGCACGCATAATAACCTCCTTTCGATATGATTTCGACAGAACCCAAAGCCTCCATTAAAGGTGGCGAATTTCTGATCAAAGAAACTGAAGCGGCACACGTTTTTATTCCTGAAGAATTTACTGAAGAACAACAGATGATTGCCGCCAGCAGTCGCGAATTTCTGGAACGCGAAATCTGGCCTCGCCTGAATGAAATTGATAATGCCAAGTCGCCCGAGCTGATTTCATCGCTGATGGACAAGGCAGGTGAACTGGGCTTACTCGGAACATCCGTACCTGAGGAGTTTGGTGGTTTCGGCATGAACTTTAACACGTCTATGCTGGTAGCCGAAGTGACGGGCGCAGGTCATTCGTTCTCGGTCGCGTTATCAGCCCACACCGGTATTGGTACCTTGCCGATCGTTTACTACGGCAACGACGATCAAAAATCGAAGTATTTACCCAAGCTGGCAACGGGCGAATGGAAAGCGGCTTACTGCCTGACGGAACCAGACTCAGGCTCAGACGCCAATTCGGGTAAAATGAAAGCTACGTTGACTGAAGACGGTAAATTCTACGTGCTGAACGGTCAGAAAATGTGGATTACCAACGGAGGTTTTGCGGACCTGTATATTGTTTTCGCCAAAATAGACGATGGCAGTGGCCAAACCGATAAAAACCTGTCCGCATTTATTGTCGAGCGCGCCTATGAAGGCATTACGATGAATGAACCGGAGCACAAGATGGGGATTAAAGGTTCTGACACCCGTCAGATCTTCTTCAACGATGTGAAAGTGCCCGTTGAAAACCTGCTATCTGAACGTGGTAACGGTTTCAAAATCGCCGTAAATATTCTGAATATTGGTCGGATTAAACTGGGAATTGCCGCTGTTGGTGGTTCAAAAGAAGTCATTAATCACGCCATTCGGTACGCAAACGAGCGGAAGCAATTCAAAACGCCAATTTCGCAGTTTGGGGCTATTAAGCACAAATTGGCAGAAATGGCACTGAAAGTATATGCTTCCGAGACAGCCAGTTATCGTGCCGGACAGAATATTGATGACCTGATCGAAGATTTTAAAAGTCAGGGTCTGGAAGATGGTCCGGCTAAGTTGAAAGCCCTGGAACAATTTGCCATCGAATGTGCCATCATGAAAGTACACGGCTCCGAAGTACTCGACTACGTTGTCGATGAAGGAGTACAGGTATATGGCGGGATGGGCTATTCAGCCGATGCGCCGATGGATCGCTCCTACCGCGATGCTCGTATCAATCGAATCTTCGAAGGAACCAACGAGATTAACCGGATGCTGGTTGTTGACATGCTGTTAAAGCGTGCCATGAAAGGTGAACTTGATTTAATGGGTCCGGCTATGGCTGTAGCTAAAGAGATCATGTCGATTCCGGATTTCAACTCGGAGGAAGAAGAAGGACTTTTCGTTGCCGAGAAAAAAGTACTTCGAAATCTGAAAAAAGCAGCCCTCATGGTAGCTGGTGCTGCCGTACAGAAATTCATGATGAACCTATCGAACGAGCAGGAAATTCTGATGAATGTTGCCGATATGGCCATCGAAATTTATGTGGCCGAATCGGTACTGCTACGCGTTGAAAAGCTCATTGGCATCAAAGGTGAAGATGCAGTTGCCTTACAAAAGCAAATGGCAACGATCTATTTGCACGAAGCTGTCGAGAAAGTAAATAATGCCGGACGAGCAGCGATCACTTCCTTTGCTGAAGGCGATGAACTACGTGGAATGTTGATGGGATTGAAACGGTTCACTAAAATCGAGCCGATGAATCTCAAGGATGCCCGTCGTCAGATTGCCGATGCGATCATTGCCCAGAACAAATATATTTTCTGATCGGGAAACCAACTGTCAGATTTGATGGGTAAAGAACCTCACTTCGAAATAAGTGAGGTTCTTTTGTTTAGGTAGATAACTTTCGAGGGTGTCTTTTCTAATTGAGTTACATAAAATCAACTCAGTTATGCAACCAACCTCCCTTTCGCGTAGAAACTTCCTGGCGGGCCTCGGCGCATCGGCTCTTGCACTACCCGCTCTGACCGATGTGTTCGGCAATCCGATTCAGTCTGATTCACCAAATCAGGGCAGAAAATTAGGCATTGCCTTAGTTGGACTGGGGTATTATAGCAAAAACCTATTAGCGCCAGCGTTGCAGCAAACCCAAAATTGTCGGCTGGCAGGTATTGTAACAGGTACTCCTTCAAAAGTTGAAGAATGGAAACAGAAGTATAACATTCCACAAGCGAATGTGTACGACTATAAAACATTCGATCGCATCGCCGACAACAAAGACATCGATGTCGTGTATGTTGTGTTGCCTAATTCAATGCACGAGGAATTTGTTGTTCGGGCAGCTCAGGCGGGCAAACACGTCATTTGTGAGAAGCCTATGGCCATTACGCCCAAAGCGTGTCAGAACATGATAGACGCCTGTAAAAAGGCAAATAAGCAACTGGCCATCGGTTATCGCCTTCACTATGAACCATTTACAAAAGAAGTAATGCGACTTGGCCAGGAGAAAGTTTTTGGTCCTGTCAAATTCGTGGAAAGTAGCGATGGTTTTCGGAGTGGTGACCCCAATCAGTGGCGTTTAAAGAAAAGTATGGCTGGTGGTGGTCCTCTGATGGATGTAGGCATCTACGCCATACAAGGAGCGCGCTACGTAACGGGTGAGGAACCAATTTCAGTGACAGCCCAGTTTGCGCCTAAAACGGATCCACAAAAGTTTAAGGATGTTGAAGAAGCAATGTTCTGGCAGTTTCAATTTCCAAGTGGGGCAATGTCCAATTCGACAACCAGCTATGCAGCCGGTGTGGAACGGCTTTACGCTTCCTGCGAAAAAGGATGGTTTGAATTAGCCCCTGCGTTTGGTTACGGACCACTCAAAGGCCGCACAAGTAAAGGCCCCATTGAGCAACCCGTTGTCAATCATCAGGCTGCACATATGGATGGTGTGTGTAAAGATTTACTGGATGGCAAAAACCTACCCGATCACATTACTGGTGAAGAGGGACTGCGGGATGTCAAGTTGTTAGAGGCCATTTATCAGGCAGCAGAAACCGGCCGAAAAATTCAATTAAAATCGTAGTAATCAACTTATTAATCAATAAACACCAAAGCTATCAATAAGGCCAGAGTAAACACGGCCTTATTGATAGCTTTGGTGTTTATTGAGCCACCGTGTGCGGTTATCCAATGGCTTTCCTCGGACTGAATCAACATGAAAATAGCCGCGCCATGGTGGATTCGTATTGCCCGTTTTCGTCCTCACCGTGTCGGTTTTTAGAAACCAATGCTACGTCACTGGATCACCTGCTTGACAGACGAATTCACCTCGGAAAACTTACTTTCCCCATCGACACGGTTGGCACGCCCTGCCGGTCGCCAAAGGAGGTTGTCCCCCCAGCAAGACTCTCATTCGCCAGTACGGCAAACAATACGGCTTCTTTAGCATCGCCATTGATGCCTAGCTTGTTAGTCGAGTCGAACTGGCAACCCGGCAACAATTTTTGGATCGCTCCGGTTAGCATCGGGTTATGCATACCTCCACCACTCATATAGATGTGCGTTTCGTCTTCGTGTATAACGCGTCGGATGGCACTGCCAATCGTGATGGCACTAAACTGAACAAGTGTTGCCATCAGGTCGGCAGATGACAGATCGGACGTCTGACTTCTGGTCTGTGCTTCTTGCACGTAAGCCACATTGAAGACTTCCGGACCAGTGGTTTTAGGAAAAGGTGCGTCAAAAAATGGATTATTTTTGAGCGAATTGAGTAAAGCATCATTCACCTTGCCACTGGCAGCAAGCTGGCCGTCTTCATCGTATGGCTTATTCAACAACCGTCGGGCGTAGGCATCCAGAAGCGTATTACCAGGCCCTGTATCGGTCGTGAATACTTTACTGGCATCCTCATCAGCAGGTAGGTAGGTAAAATTAGCAATACCGCCCATGTTGAGCAGGATTCGGTTCTCACCCTTTTTAGAAAACATAAAATAATCGCCGTAAACAGCCAATGGCGCTCCTTCTCCGCCCATTGCTACGTGCTTCTGTCGAAAGTCGCTAAATGTGATAATACCCGTAGTAGCCGCTATATGGTCTCCATCACCAATCTGAAGCGTGGCATTGGGAAACCTATCATGCCGGTGCTGACTTCTGGGGGCATGATAAACTGTTTGGCCATGACTGGCGACGATATCAACGGCATCTGGTTCAATTTCCCACGCATGCAGGCAATCAAGAATCAGTTGGCCGTGTAGCCGACCGATATAAGGGTTCAATAAACACAACCGCTCGAAGTCAATTTCACGTTTGGCAAAGATGGTTCGAATCTCCTCTTTAAAATCGTCGTTATAGGGTATGGTCGTAAAACGGTCGAGCACAACTGCTGTAGCGGGTCCACTACCTGAAATTCGGCACAGAGCAATATCGAGTCCGTCGAGCGAAGTACCAGACATTAAACCAATAATCCGACGTTCGGGTTTTGTAGCAATATCATAGAGATGTTGAATCTGCGGGTTCATACAAGTTTGTGATTTATAATCTATAGTTTATGGTTGTAATTGCCCGGATCTTGTAGCGTACCAGTTTTTTTACTGATTACAGCGAAAATCCGAAAACCATTAACCGGAAACCGAAAGTAAGCATGAATTTCTGGGGTGACGAACAATTTTCCTTTTTTGAAAGCATTCTGTTTTCGGCGCTTGGCCAGCCGGTAGAGGTCATAGAAACCCAATTTTTGTCTGGGGGTGATATCAACACGGCTGCGCAGGTATTTTCTTCGGAAGGTGTTTTTTTCATTAAATGGAATCATACCGACCAGCAGGATATGTTCGAAACTGAAGCCCGTGGTCTTGATTTACTCCGCCAAACCGACGCCCTGCACATACCGCAGGTAATTGGGTATGGTCAACAGCTCGATAAATCGTACCTGATTCTTGAATACATCGATCCAGGCTCACCCGCTAAAAATTATTGGGAATCGCTGGGTCAGGCATTGGCGGTGATGCATTCTCATACACAAACCAAATTCGGCTTAAATTTCAGTAACTACATTGGCTCACTACCCCAGACCAACACACTTACGGTTAATGGGGCCGATTTCTTTTTTGAGCAACGCTTGCTCCCTCAGGCCGGTCTGGCGCTGTATAAAGGCTTACTATCAAAAACGGCCTACGACGCTCTATTTCGATTGCAGGCTCGTTTGCCCGAATTAATTCCTAATGAGCGCCCTGCCCTCCTTCATGGCGATTTATGGTCGGGAAATGTGATGGTGACCGAGGCCGGTCAACCCGCATTAATTGACCCATCGGTCTACTATGGTTTCCGCGAAGCCGAGTTGGCTTTTACTAAATTATTTGGCGGATTTGCCCAACGCTTCTACGAAGCATATGACGAGGCTTTCCCACTTTTGGACGGTTTCAATGACCGGGTGGCTATCTATAATCTTTATCCATTGCTGGTCCATGTGAATCTGTTTGGCTCCGGATACGTTAGCGGTGTGGAGCGTGTGTTAAATCAGTTTTAAACTTACTCAATTGCATGTCTCCGCACCAGTGGCCTCTAGGCGCTGGTTAACTACACAGTCGTCATTCACTAGTTTGGCGATCATAACACCGATAGCACCTTGCTGTTGGCTATACTACATGGAAATTACGTCTTTCGAGCAATTTGAGCTTAACCGACAGTTGCTCAATGCGATTGCCGATCTCGGTTATACAGAACCAACACCCATTCAGCAGAAGACCATTCCGCTGAGTTTGGGCAATCATGATGTACTGGGCATTGCGCAGACGGGTACCGGCAAAACAGCAGCTTACCTGTTACCCCTGCTCATGAAAATAAAATACGCACAAGGTACAGTTCCGCGTGCGCTCATTCTGGCCCCTACCCGCGAACTCGTGATGCAGATCAACGAAGCAGTAAGCGAATTGGGAAAGTACACTGACTTGCGGCACCTTGCTTTGTATGGCGGGCTTGGCCCTAAAACGCAGATTGAGACCCTTCGCAAAGGGGTCGATTTGCTTGTAGCAACTCCTGGTCGCTTTATGGACCTGTACCGAATGGGCGAAATTGTCACGAAAGATATTCGGACAATGATTCTCGATGAAGCTGACAAGATGATGGATATGGGCTTTATGCCCCAAATTCGATCCATTCTCGAAGTGATACCAACAAAGCGCCAAAACCTCTTATTTTCAGCTACATTCGGCGGGCGCGTAGAACGGCTTTCGTCAGAATTTCTGGAAGCTCCGATCAAGATAGAAGTAACACCTCAGGCTTCAACGGCCGAAATGGTGAATCAGGTACTCTATGAAGTGCCAAACTTCCGGACGAAGATCAACCTGCTTGATTATCTGATCAATAAAGATGCTTTTCAACGGGTTATCATCTTCGCCCGCTCAAAAACTACCGCTGAAAATATTTATAAGTTTCTGGCACGGAAAGTGGTCGAAACTGATAAGATTCGGGTCATTCACGCTAACAAGGGCCAGAATACACGAATTAATTCGATGGAGGCCTTCAAAGAAGGAAATATTCAGGTGCTGGTTGCCACGGATGTGGCTTCAAGGGGAATTGATGTAATCGAAGTAAGTCACGTTATTAATTTCGATGTTCCACTTATTTACGAAGATTACGTTCACCGAATTGGACGAACAGGGCGCGCGAATCATACCGGTGAAGCGATCACATTTATGACAATTGCGGAGGAATATCACATACAGAAGATTGAAAAGATCATTCGTATGACCATTCCCCGGCAACCTTTACCGGGCCTGGTTGAGGTTGTTGAAACGCCTTTCGACGAACAGCAGGCTATGTTGCGCGAAATTGACGAGCAACGTCGGAAAGAAGATCCAACCTTTTTGGGCGCCTTCCACGAAAAAAAAGGGAAAAATACGCCTAGTGGAAAAGATCGATTAAAGGCAAAATCTAAAATGACGGGTGCCAAGAAACCCGCATCACGAGCCGCAGGGCCACGTTCTGGCGCATCGGTGCGTAAATCAGGGGGGGCAACTGGTGGAACAAAACGCCCGGGGGCACGGGGAGGCCGTCGGTAGTATCAAAACAATGTACTAACTTGGATTCCCCATTCGTTTTACCGTAATACCAGCAGTGTGTTAGTTAGTATGAACGTCCGGATGAATCTGGTGCAGTGGAGTTTGGTAATGGTGCCATTTATATCGTTGGCTCAACCCAAACAGCTTATAACGTCGGCGCGGCCCAATACTGCCCGTACGGTAAGCAGCACAGCAACTGTAACTGAACGGCAGCAGTCAAAAGCTGAAATTACTACGGATAATGCCGCGTCAGAAGCAACTGGCGATGTGAATACGTTGCCTCTTTTCGGCGAACGGGCTAAAACAGCCGTGCAGATCGATCAGGAAATTCACTTTCTGAACGATTGTGACCGAAATTTTGCCAGTCGGTCCGAAGCCAGTGATTTTTTTGCTGCCCGTGGCTGGGACTACATCACCAGTGGTCAACTGGATACGGCTGCCCATCGCTTCAATTTGTCCTGGTTGCTCAATGACCGAAATGCGGATGCCTATTGGGGACTGGGTGTCGTCTGCTATCAGAAGGAAAATCTCACTGATGCCATTCGAATGCTTAAGAAAGGCTTAGCTGTAGAAGATACGAATACAGTGCTGATGACCGACCTGGCAACTGTGCAGATTAAACAGTTTCAGGAAAAAGCTGAACAGGATGTTCTGATGGAAGCTGAACAGAATCTGCAAAAATCACTGGCGATCGGGCCGGCCAATGCGGTATCTTTCCAGAAGCTTTCTTTAGTGAACTTCCTGAAAGCCGATTACGAAAAGGCCTGGGAATATTTTCATCAGGCACGTAGTCTTGATCTTTCTGTGCTGGATCTTAATTTTTTAAACGAACTGCTGACCAAACGTCCTGACCCAAAAGGCGTATTTAAGTAGCAATTACCCGCCCCTAATTTTCCGTTTCTTCTTCCTGGATTACTTTTTCCTTGGCACGCTCGAAGGTTACTTTCCCTTTTTCGTCCCACTCGCTGATTGTATACGGCTCAAAATCAGTATCCCACTGATCGCTGGCATATTGAGAAAGCTTTTTGCGCATTCGGCGTCCGCTTGGACTAATTGGATAAAACTCCGTCCAGCGGCCAATTTTTACACCGTTGTCATATTTGCCTTCTTCAGCGAGTAACCCGTTCTCGTGAAAAGCCATGTAGGTGCCCTTAATTTTACCATACTCGACGGGTATAATTTCTTTCACCTTCCTGTGAGTCGAGTCGTAAAATGTTATTCTCGATTCAGCAGGAATGCCTTTGTCCCAGTGACTTTTATCAGTAAGCATAAAGTGGGAATCATATTTTTCCCATCGGCCGTTTTTCATGCCAGCATAATAGTAACCCTCTTCTATCAAATCGCCGTTCTGGTATCGCTTATAGGGGCCATGCAATAACAACCCGTTGCCTTCATCCTTTATTATTGAGCTCGAAACCCGGCCACTCCGCTGATAATAGCGGTATACATCGCGCACATAGGGCAGCGGTTTGGCAGCATCATTATCTTTCAGTATGTGAAACTCCTCAACAATAGTCCGGTCGCCACTCCCGATTTTAGTATAGGCTTTAATCATGGTTAAGCCTTCATATTCATTTTTCGATACCTTTTTCTTGTCTTTTTTCTCCGACTTTAGCTTCTTTAACTGTTTTATTTTTAAGCCAAGGTCAGGCATGGCATCAGAAACCAGTGCTTCTTTATCACCCTTCAGTTTAGATAGATATTCTTCTTTCTTCTCTTTGAGCGCCGACATGGATGGCAGGCCAAGTGATGAAGTGACTGACGAAAACGACGTACCTGGCGATCCTGAAGGAGCCAGTACTGGTTTCGCAGCCGTTGTCAGTGAAGCCGGTTGCGAAGTTTGAACCTGCGCAAACGATGTTCCTATTTTAAAAAATAAGACAACAACAAGAAAACGTTTAAATAATAAAACGAACATAATCAGGACAAACGATTGATGCCTTAAGTTTGTTAAGTTTGCAACGCTTGGTTATATAGTATTATTTTGTAAATCCATTACCGGACTATCCGGCATTCGTATATAAACAAAGATCGTGGAAAAAAAGGCTCGCATTTACGTTGCCGGACACCGGGGGATGGTCGGTTCAGCTATTGTTCGCAAGTTACATGCCGAAGGGTATGAAAATATAATTACCCGCACGTCATCTCAATTAGATCTACGAAATCAGGCGGCTGTAGCCAGTTTTTTCGCCGAAGAAAAGCCCGATTTCGTGTTTCTGGCAGCTGCCAAAGTTGGGGGCATTATGGCCAATAACATTTATCGTGCTGAGTTTCTTTACGATAACCTGTTAATTGAGTCGAACATTATTCATAGTGCCTACGAAACAGGGGTTACCAAGTTGCTATTTCTGGGTTCGTCGTGTATCTACCCCAAAATGGCTCCGCAACCACTCAAAGAAGAGTATTTGCTGAGCGGTTTTCTGGAACCGACCAATGAACCTTATGCCATCGCCAAAATTACAGGTATTAAACTCTGTGAAGCTTACAGAAGTCAGTATGGCTGTAATTTTATTTCAGCTATGCCAACAAATTTATATGGCCCCAATGATAACTACGACTTACAGGGATCGCACGTATTGCCAGCTCTGATTCGTAAGTTCCATGAAGCCAAAATCAATGATCAGCCATCGGTCGAAGTTTGGGGTACAGGCTCACCAAAACGTGAATTCCTCCATGCCGATGACCTTGCCGACGCTTGCTTTTACCTGATGGAGCATTATAACGATGAGCTGTTTGTGAACATAGGTACGGGCGAAGACGTAACCATCCGTGAACTGGCCGAAATGGTCAAAGAAACGGTTGGCTTTGAAGGCGAGTTACGCTGGAATACTGATAAACCGGATGGCACTCCACGTAAACTCATGGATGTTTCGCGGCTTCACGCGATGGGCTGGAAACATACAACCGAGCTTCGCGAAGGAATAGAGCGTACCTATCAGGATTTTCTGGCGAACGAGGTTCTGTACGTCGAGTAGACTAATTTATATTTAGTAGCCGGTCTGATGTCTCAAACCGGCTACTAAGTATTGCTACAGCTTGCTGGCCGGATTACCGAATACGGTCGTGTTGGCCCCAACGTTCTCTACGACCACTGAGCCCGCTCCAATGCGGGCATTCTTCCCGATGGTCACCCCGGCAATGATCGTCGCTCCTGTGCCAATAAAAGCCCCTTCTTCAACGATCACACCGCTGTTTATTATACTTCCCGTTCCAACCTGAACGTAGTCGCCAAGTTTAGCCTGGCTCTCGATAACGGCCCCCGATTGAATGATACAATGCTGGCCAACGCTGGCAAATGGGTTTACGACAGCTCGGGCAGCAATCAGGTTTCCGTGACCAATTGTTGCCATTCGTGATACAACTGCACTTTCATGAATGGCATTAACAGGCTGAACCTTACGCCGTTCGTTCAGCATCTTGACTAGCCGTTTACGAACACGTCCGTCACCAATCGCAACGAACGCTTCGCATTTCTGACCAATAAGCTTTAGAAAGCCATCGTCGTCGGTTTCGCCTAATACAGAGACTTCTCCGAATTCTTTGCCATGCAATTCTTTATTGTCATCCAGAAGGCCGTATACGACCACGTTATTACGCTGGAATAGATCTAAAGCGGTCAGGCCTAGGCTCCCGGCTCCGAAAATAAGCACTGGATTCTCCATTTATCGTATTGTATTAAGTCAATGTAAAGAACTATCCAATAAGGACATTAATGTTGGCAATTTGGTAACATTTGGATAAATCTTACTTCATACATGAAAGGTAAATTCGTCCATGAAATCAAGTACGCAGTTTCGCACAATCGTGCTCTCTGACATTCATCTTGGCACCGCTGGATCGAAAGCTAAAGAGGCTACCGAATTTCTGCGAAATTACTCCTGTCAGAAGCTTATTCTCAATGGTGATATCATTGATGGCTGGCAACTGAAACAGTATGGTACCTGGAAAAAGAAACATACTGCTTTTTTTAAAACGGTTTTAAAGCAAATCGTTCACTACGATACAAAAGTCATTTATCTACGCGGTAATCATGACGACTTTCTGGACCAGATAATGCCGCTTAAAGTGGGTAAGAATTTTTCGATACGCAAAGATTACACGCTCGCTTCCGGAACCAAAAAGTTTTACGTCACTCATGGTGATGTTTTTGACTCCATTACGTCGCAAATGAAATGGCTGGCTTATCTGGGCGATCTGGGCTATACATTTTTGCTTTGGGTCAATAAATTTTATAATCAATATCGCTCCTGGCGTGGCTTGCCGTATTACTCTCTTTCCCAACAGATTAAAGGACGAATTAAACAGGCTGTCAGCTATATCTCCGATTACGAACAAAAACTCACCGAATTAGCTCGGGCCCGAAACTGCGATGGCATTATCTGCGGACACATTCACCAGCCAGCCATCCACAACTTCGATGGTATCATTTATATGAACTCCGGCGACTGGGTCGAATCCCTTAGCGCCCTCGTTGAAGATCACGATGGTAACTGGAGCTTACTCTACTACACGTCGGATGTGGATGAAGACGAAGAAGAAAAGACTCTTACGAATGGCGCCAAAACAAGAATTGATCCAGTACTGAGTGTTCAGGCCGATTAACATCATACTCATGCGCGTTTTATTTTTAGTACAGGGAGAAGGACGAGGCCATTTAACCCAGGCATTATCACTGGCACAGATCCTGAATATAGCCGGCCATGAAGTCATAGGAGCGCTCGTGGGCGTCACAGCCGAAAGAGGTGTTCCAGCGTTTTTTAGTGATAAATTTACGGCACCAATCACACCAATATTCAGTCCTGGGCTGGTTTATAATGCGGGTACGAATGAACTCGAACCCGGTAAGACAACAATTCAGGCAATTCGGTATGCCCGCCCTTTCTGGCGTAGCCTAAAGCAGGTCCGGGATACGATTGAAACACAACGACCAGACGTAGTTGTCAATTTCTATGAAATGCTGGGAGGCTTAACCTATGCATTCCTTCGCCCCTCGGTGCCGATGATTTGTATTGCTCATCAGTACTTCGCTTTCCATTCCAATTTTCAGCGGCCAAAAGGTCAGTGGTTCTACCGGCAGGCGTTCAAATTAAACACTCGACTAACCTGTTTCAGAGCGCATGAATTACTAGCGTTATCGTTCGATAAACAGGCCGATGAACCGAGCCAGCGTATTCGCGTTGTTCCGCCACTGCTCCGCCAGGAAATCACGGATATGAAGCCATCAACGGGCGATTTTTTATTGGCCTATGTAACACAGCCCGGTTTGAAAGTTGAACTGATGAAAGCACATCAGCAACATCCTGAAGTCAGGATGGACGGCTTTCATTCGGGTGTGACCGTTCCTGACGAAGTGATTGATGATACATTAACCTACCATGCAATTGACGGAAAACGGTTTCTGGATTTTATGTCGCGCTGTAAGGCCATTGTGACAACAGCAGGTTTTGAGTCAGTATGTGAAGCGGCTTACCTGGGTAAGCCCGCACTTATGATTCCTCAACCAAATCATTTCGAGCAGTCCTGTAACGCAATCGATGGACAGCGGGCAGGTGTTGGCATTGCTTCTGACCGATTTGACCTCGACCAGTTATTAGATTATTTGCCCCGTTATGATGCTCAGGTCAGTGAGCGTTTTCGGGCGTGGCACGCGCAAGGCTATTTTCTATTTCTAGCGGCATTGAACCGGGCTATAGCACCTAAACGCAAATCGCACGGAGGGTTCTTCCGGACGCGGGTCAGGCATATTTTACGGTCATAACCGCTCATGCCTTATCAGGCCTTTCGCCAGGAGCCGTGCCACGGTTACTGCTACTAATGTGATAACCATGGCACGGCTCCTGGCGAAAGGCCTACTTATACAGAAATAACAAAGGGTCTGGATAAAGGAAGGGATATTCTATAGCGTTCAGCAATTTGTCCGGGCTGATAATTTTGTAATCGACCGGTTTTTCAGGCTCAACAAACGTTGGCAGATCATACCCAAAATCTGCGCAACTTTTGCGGTAGATTGCCTCGCGTGTAGGATGTATTGGAGCGACGGCGTTAAAAATCCCAGTGTTTTTTTGCAGAATTAACGCGTTTAAGATACCAACTGCATCGTCACGGTGCAGGTAATTAACCGGAACGGCCCCACTATCTACCGTTTTTCCGGCAATATATTTACCAGGAATTCGATCATAGCCCATCAATCCTCCACATCGGAGAATCGTTACGGACCGATCTGGTTCAAGTTCCTGTACCAACAGTTCAGCCATAACTAAAGCTGGAGCCGACGATTGTTCGGGTTCTGTTACATCGGTTTCCGTGACAACCCGGTTCAACTCAGGGTAAACAGACGTTGAGCTTACATAAATAACATGGTTTATTGACGATTGCCGAATGCTATCCACCAGATAACGTATCTGCTTTGGGTGAAAGTCATCACCCATTCGTGCCGCCTTGGGCGGTATATCAATAAGGAGTGTATCTGCCTGCAGCAATGTGGAAAGGTTGCCAACTGGCTCAGGATTTAGCTGCAATTGACTCGCATCTATTCCTTTCCGGCGCAATAAAACTGCCTTTTCAGCAGATGTAGTGCTTCCTTTTACGCGGTGACCTGCACTTACCAGTCGCTCAGCCAGAGGCAACCCTATCCATCCACAGCCAATTATCGAAACCGTTTCCTGATTCATTAAAACGTTATGCCAAAGCTCAATGTGCGCACGTCTGGACCTTTCCCTTCCTGGAAAACCGGATTTAGGTCATATTTAACAAATAGACTCGTGCGCACAATACCTATATGCCCAACTAAACCGTAGCGAAAATCATTCAGGTAAAAATTGGAATGTTCATGCTCTTTGTCGTTGCTCTGGCGCTTGATCTTTGTATAGCTATCCAGTCGGTAACCAATAAATCCACCCACACCCAGATGAAAAACCTTACGACCTGATCCGTTATAGAAGCTTATACGGGGCACAACCGGCAGTTGCAGAGCAAAAGTTGTTAGCTTGCTTTTTTTCAGTTGCTCTGGATATTGGTTGAATTCAACCTGCGCTGTCCCCTTCTGAGCTACCACATTATTTTCAAACATATAGTTGTTCCAGGACGCTTCAAGCGCATAGTACAGGCTAAACTTTGCCCGCTTACCATTTATCAATGTTGGTCGCTGTGAAAAAGCAACGGCAAAGTACCGTGAACCCAACGGCTTTAACGAATATAAATCACTTGGGTAAGCAGCAACCGCAGACTGATTTAGAAACGTATTGAGGCCAATCTGAAAATCGATGCCCCGCGACCATGAGTTGATACCCCGCCTGACTGTCGACCGTTTATAATCCCGGCGATTTCGTAAGGAATCAGATTGGGTCGTATCGCTGGTATTTATTACAATCGATACGCCATCTTTCTTCTTCGTAACTACCAATACAGTATCCTTCAAATACCGACCACCGTCCTGAGAAATCGCCGTTTCTCCACCCGGCACAGAATCGAGCTTCATGCTCATCTCACGGACAATCTTATTAAGATCATAGCTGGATAGTGCCTGTATTGAGGCTTTATCCGGCGCATAAATGACGAGTCGGGTACGGTTAGCAAACCGGATTACCAGCGAATCGGCCAGGTGTTCGGGGGCTGCCTGAACACTATACGATGCTATAAGTAAAATTGCCGAAGCAATCAGTCTCAGCATACTTTTCATTGTTTCGCTGATTTATCTTTTTCAATACTATGTTTCAGACCGCTATAGGCCCGGCCAAGCAGACCGCTTTCATTATCGCCATTATCACCTCTGGCAAAGACTTCACCCTGTTTAAACCGTTTTACCTGCTGCCACAGATGGCCTGCTTTATTTTCCTTTTCAGGCTTATCATTGGTAGCTACCACCGCTTTCGCTTTCTCCTCTATAGCCGATTTTGCAGCCTCACGAGCCGCAACCAGTGCTTCAGGTTCAGCAATCGTAACGACCAGACCACGTTCTGACGTTGGTACTGTTTTTACAGCAGCGATGACTGGTTGATCGGTAAGCGTTGGCTGCGCTGATGCAACAGAACTTATCGTAACATTTTCTTCTTTCGCTTTATTGTCAACGGGTTTGACCTGCGCCAAAACTGATTCGTTTGTTGCTGTTTTCGCGATTTCAGCGTCGACTTTATCCGACATAACCTTACGGCTACTTTGAGCTTTCTCTACGCTGCTACTCTTAACAGAATGAGCTGCAAAGTGCTGCTCCGTATCGGTTGATTGACTCACCTTGTCAATCGTGGATGGCTCCTCTACAGTTGCATTAGGCATTGCCTTCTCCGAATGCCCGGCCTTTACGGGCATCGATTGCCTATTCTTACGTTCCTTAACTGGTTTATTCGTGGCAACTTCGGCCCCGCCTACTTTCGTTGCATTGCCTGATGGCCAATAAAGCCAGCCGAATAAGCATACCAATAACAAACAGGCTGCAGCAGCCGTATAGCCATAAACAGCAGGATTTCGCCAGAATACGACTTTAGCTTCCGGCTTTTGTTGCCCCAACCGTGCCTGTAGCCGCGCAAAGCCATCAGAGCCAGGCGACAATGACATATTACCCAATTTACGGGCAAACAGGTCATCAATTGGAGGCTTTTCGGTATGTTTTTTCATAGTGTTCGGTCTGTCCCCGGCGTCCCGGTTCCTGTTCCAGTTTTCGTAAATTCGCTTGCAACATAGTTCGGGCACGGCTTAACTGTGATTTCGACGTTCCCTCCGAAATGCCTAGCATCTCGGCAATTTCAGCATGTGCATACCCTTCAATCGCATACAGGTTAAAAATTGTCCGGTAGCCATCGGGTAGTTGATTGACCATACGCAGCAATTCATTTTCATTGAGAGCCGTATCGGCCCACTCATAGTCAGGCTCGACGGTTACCTCTTCAATGGGTATCTCCTGTCGCCATTGTTTGTTCTTCCGAAGAAACATCAGCGATTCAGTCACCATGATTCGCCGAATCCAACCCTCGAAACTACCATCCTCCCGAAACTGGCTGATCTTTTCAAACACACGCATAAACCCATCCAACATAACTTCTTCGGCGTCATCACGGTTAGCGCAGTAGCGTGTGCATACTGCCAGCATTTTACCCGCAAACCGTTCATAAACGACCTTGTGAGCACGGCCTTCGCCACGCTTCAAGGCAGCAATCAGCTGCGATTCGGTCGTAAAAAACGGTATAAGTCGGAGCATATTTGTTTAGGTTCACTGGCAAGATGCAAGATAGTGTAGAGCAGGTTGCATGGCTACTAAAAAAAATTAACAAAGAGGCACAAAACTTACAGTTTGAATTCCCTTCTGCAAGTTTTGTGCCTCTTTGTTAATGCTAAAAACGCTTATTATAGCCCTTTTACATATTTTATTCCCGCTACATAATGCAACCAGATAACGCGTGATATTCGGAAGTTGATCGGTGCAATCAGCACCATAATCGGAGCCACAACTGCCGCGTAAACCCATCCTTCGGGATCACCGGCAAAATAGAATAGCATAAACCCAATGACTAAAGCAACTCCACCCGATATGGCGTAGCTTACATACATGGCTCCAATAAAATAACCCGGTTCAACTTCGTAGCGCAAGCCGCAGTGCGGACAATGCTCATACATCTCGTCGAAGCCTCTTGGCGAGTAGAAGGGTCTTTTAAAAATTTTCCCTTGTCTACATCTGGGACAAAGCCCGTTTAACGCGGCCTGTAATTTCGAGACGTCTTTCATGCTCCCGTTTACTATTTCGATACCACAAGTAGCCGATTGACGCAACAATGAGGTAGGGAACCATTAACAGATATAAAATACCAAAATTCAACTCCGAAGCAACGACACTACGGCCGTTGCTTACCGTGCTTTCGACCGTTCCACGACACATGGCACACTGTGCCATCAAATCTGGCGTAACAGCAACCAGAATAATCAGAATTAACCACACTTTCCAACTTCTCATAGTCTTTTCCGAGTTAATGGATATAATACGGTTTAATCATAAGATAGACAACTACGCCTGTAATACTAACATACAGCCAGATTGGAAACGTATATTTTACAATCTGTTTATGCTTTTGGATTTGGCCGCTCAGCGCAAAATATACCGCCCGCAACACAAACCAGACGACCACGACTGACAGCACAATGTGAGATATCAGCAAAAAGTAGTACACTGGCCGTACCCATCCTTGTCCACCAAATGGCGTCGATTCGTTTGTTAAATGGTATAACACGTAGCTCACCAGAAATAATGAACCCAGTGTAAAGGCCGACAACATCGTACGTTTGTGGGCCTCAACGTTTTTTTGCCGAATAAAATATAGACCTACAAGCAGCAATACTGAGGTTATAGAGTTAATAATCCCGTTGATATGCGGTAAGTACGTTGTCCAATCGCCAAGATCAACCTTTTGGCGAATACCTAAAAGTACAGCTACGGCAATCGGAATGGCTAACGATAAGATGTTAATAATCCGGTTGGCTTTTTGCTCCTGAAGAGGCTGCAGCGTTTCCATAATAAAGAGAGGTTATTCTTTGCCGTAAATATCCAGCAATACGCGAATTTCAAGGACCATTCGGTCGACGTCTTCTTTGTCAGTTCCGTCATAAAATCCTCTGACAATGCCCTGTTTATCTACTAATACCAACTTTTGACTATGAATAAAAGTTTCGTCGGGTTTACCTTCTCTGACTCCTTTATCGACAGCCGGTAGATAGTAGCCATGCATTGCCAAATCATAAATTTCAGTCTTACTTCCCGTTAAAAAATACCATCTACCTTGAATAGCTTCGTATTTACGAGCATACGCTTTAAGCTGTTCTGGGCGATCATGTTCCGGATCAACGGTATGCGATAAAAAGACGATGTCCGGATTATTGACGAAGATGTCCTGTACGCGGGTGAGCTGAGATGAAATCTTAGGGCAGATTGTCCCGCAACGCGTAAAGAAGAAGTCAGCAACGTAAATCTTGTCCTTTACAACAGATTGGTCCACAGTTTTTCCGTCCTGATCAATCAACTTGAATGGCGGAATGTGATTGTAGATCGTATCTACTATCTCACGCCCATCTGCCAGTTTTACCTTACCCATCAGGGGCTCTCCTTTGGCAGAATCTATTTTAGGCAGATAGCGAGGCAGGACGTAGTGGTTCTGGGTCCCAAACCGCAGGAATAAATACAGCAAAGCCGGGACCAGCAGCGTAGCAAGCAGGATCCCGGCTTTTCGAGTGGCCGTCATAACTTAACGCAATTCAAAAATTGAACCGCCTTCGGTCAATAATGCAATAAGCAACCAGATGATAAAAATCACAGGAATGACAATCGCCCAGATCAGGCTTTTCACTTCGTGTTTCAGGTGCATAAATTCGCCCACGATGTAGAACGCTTTGACGAGCGTCATCAAGACGAAAATAGACGTTCTGAAGCCACCAGCTTTCATAAAATAAGCCAATGTAAATTCAAATGCCGTGATAACGGAAAGAATGGTAAATGTGCGCCAGATAACACCTGTATTTGCTGGTGGGATTTCACCAACCTCATGGGTTCCGTGTGAATGATCAGACATGATAATAGATGATTAGACCAGATAAAAGAAGGTGAAAACGAATACCCAAACCAGGTCGACAAAGTGCCAGTAAAGACCAACTTTTTCAACCATTTCGTAATGACCGCGACGATCATAAAGACCCGTTGCTGCCCGGTAGAAGATCAGAACATTCAGTACAACACCACTAAATACGTGCGTTCCGTGGAAACCGGTAATAAAGAAAAACAGGTCGGCAAAAGCCGGAGGGCCGTATTGATTCTCAACCAGATTTGCGCCAAAAATTGTACGCTGGATAGTTTGTCCGTTAACAAGTTCGCTGATGGTCGTGCCCGTTTCGGTACCATGAATAAAGTGGCTCCATTCCCAGGCCTGACTCCCTAAAAAGGTCAGACCACCCAGAATTGTCCATAACATGTACTTTTCTACATCTGCGCGATCCATCCGGTGGCCCGCTTCAACAGCGAGTACCATTGTAACGCTACTGAAGATGAGAATAAAGGTCATGATTCCGACAAAAATCAGCGGCAAATCAATTCCATGCAGAAACGGTACTGAGTTATAAACCTTTTCGGGGGTTGGCCAGTAAAGATTCGAAAACTTGAAGACTTCCCCGTAAATGGCTGGGTCCCAGGCTGGGTAGCTATATCGAATCAGACCGTACGTTACCAGCAGGGCTGAGAACGTGAACGTATCGGAAATCAGAAAGAACCACATCATCAGCTTGCCGTAGCTCACTTTCATCGGTTCAACTCCACCCATCCAGGTCTTTTTTTCGAATATTTGATCCGAGTCTGTAGTCAGGGTATCGTGGGTTACAGTAGCCGCCATGCGTCTAATAGATTATCAATGAAAATAGACTAAAAAGAAAAACAAATACAACCACAAAACGTCTAAAAAATGCCAGTAAGTAGCGGCAATTTCCAGTTGATTTAAGCTTTTTGCGTGAATCCGAAGTCTGAAAGCTGCTACCAGCGAAAAAATTAATACGATCAGACCCGAAATCAGGTGGAATGCGTGCAATCCCGTAAATATATACATGAAAGAGCCAGCCGGGTTACCAACAAAAAATACATTTTGATTGACTAACTCAACCCATCCCTGAAACTGCATGTACAGAAAAGCAACTCCAAGTGCAAAAGTAATAGTTATCGCTGTCTTCAGACTCCCGAAGTTATCTTTTTTTGCAGCCAGATAAGCCCAATGCATGGTCAGGCTGCTTATAACTAAAACAATTGAACTATATGAGAAAACAGATGGTATCGTGTATTCCATCCAGTTCCCTTCAGCACGACGAACCAGATAGGCACTGGTCATGGCCGCAAAAAGCATGATAATACTTACTATGAACAACCAGAGAATAAACTTTCTGGGGTTCATTGAGAGCGTTTCTTCTGGCTCTTCAATAATAGCAATGTTATTCGCTAGATCACTCATGATTCCTTAAACTTTGTCTAACAGGTAAACAATCTGCACAACAGGCAGATACAGCAGCGAGCCAAACATCATCTGTAAAGCAGCTTTATCTGTACAGGTCCTCATTAAGTGAAACGTCTGCGCCAGAAACAAGATTCCGCCAATCATCGCGACCAGAGCTGAATTAATACCTGTCATTCCAAGCAAATAGGGCAACCAGCCTACTGGGACCAGAAACAGGGTATAAATCATGATCCGAAAGGCGGTATCAGCATTTTTACCACTACCTGGCATCATTTGAATTCCAGCTTTTTTGTATTCATCAAATGCCAGCCAGCCAATTGCCCAGAAATGCGGGAATTGCCAGAAAAACTGAATGGCAAACAGAATACCAGGAGCCCAACCGAAGTGGTTTGTTGCGGCTACCCACCCAATCATTGGCGGGAAAGCACCTGGTAAAGCCCCGACAAATACGGCAATCTGACCCTTACGCTTTAGTGGTGTATATACGAACCCGTATAGCAATAATGATAGCACCGCCAGAGCTGCTGCCCGAATGTTAAAGACCTCAACAAACAAATAACAGGCAATGCTAAATAATAGGAATGCAAAAACTGCGGCTTCATTTACTGACAATCGTCCCGTCGGTAATGGTCGAACTGCCGTTCGCTTCATTAGTTTATCAGAATCTTTTTCAATAATCTGATTAATGATATTAGCGGCTCCGGTAATTGCAATAGAAGCGATGACCAGAATGGCAATTTTCCACCAGTTTACCTGATCAGCCGCCAGACAATAACCAAACACACCGGAAAAGACAACTGCCAGTGTGAGTTTTAATTTGATTAATTCAATGTATGCTTTAGCCTTTGCGTTAATCCCGCTCAGCGCAATCGTTTTTTCCATACTACACGTTCAATACATGCGACAGGTCAATGTCCCTTTTCGTAGAAATAAGACTCGGTGTCAACACTAACCACGCAACGAATTGCAATCCTACAATTACTATAGCCAATACTAAGTGAATAGGCTGGGCCGCAGCTGGTACCTCCAGATAGGCCATTATTACTCCTGTTGCAATTTCAACCAGAACCAGTATTACCAAACTGGTTGCGATACCTGATAGCCACTCATTCTTACTAAAACGACGAAGCTGATAAATAACTCCAATATGCAGGGCCAACACTACGAGTGAAAACGAACGGTGAATATAGAACGCCCAATCCAGGCTACCAATCCAATTCGACCGTTGATCGTAGCCTAATCGCTTTACTGCTTCGTCGAGCGTTTCCCGAACTATTGTACCCAGTAAAACTTGCCCTAACGTCAATAGCATTGTCACTAATAAAAGTGATCCGAGCGCTTGGGTCTCATTTTTTATCGGATGAGGTGGGCTTGAGCGAATAAAGACGAACAGGAGTGAGAAAACTACTAAAATGGCCAGGAATAGATGAAGTGAAATCATGTATTGCGCCAATTCCGTAGCTACTACACGTGAACCAAGCCATCCATTCGCGCCTATCAAAAGAAACGCAACAACGCTACCAATAAAAACAGCTTTATCTCTTCGTAAATAAGGAACTGAAGCGATCAGCGTAGCAAATACGAAAAAACCAGACAAGACGCCCAGTAATCGATTAGCATATTCAATCCAGGTCTTAACGGCGTTAAACTCAACTTCACCTTTCAGTTTCGCGCCGTAAATCTCCTGATAATTTGGTGGCAATTGAGATAATTCTGTTGGCGGAACCCAACGGCCAAAGCATTTTGGCCAGTCAGGACAGCCCATTCCGGAGCCTGTACCTCTAACAATACCTCCCGCCAGAATGAGCAGATAGATAATCAGTATAGTTAGAAGCGCTAGACTCCGGAATCGTTGCCCGTTTTTATTAATGAGGTTGCTTGAACTGGTCATTCAGGTTCTGTGCCTCAATCTCTTTCTCCAACGAAATCAACTCATTCTCATGCGGAAGGTTCGACTCAGGAGTTTGTGAGTATGGTACGTTTTGGGGGATGAAATCATCCTTTGCCCCTGGCTTGCTATAATCGTATGGCCAGCGATAAACGGCAGGAATTTCGCCCGGCCAGTTTCCATGACCTGGGTTAATTGGTGCTGTCCACTCCAGCGTATTCGATTTCCACGGATTTTGCGGAGCTTTCCTCCCTTTGATCAGACTGTGAACAAAGTTGTAGATGAAGATCCATTGAGCCGCGAAGGTGAAGATAGCCGCAAGACTAATGAAGCTATTCATGTCAGCGAAGATGTTTTTCGTGAAATCATAGCTCGTAAAGGCATAATATCGACGCGGGAAACCGGCGATACCGATATAGTGCATCGGAAAGAACACCAGGTAGATGCCGATAAATGTCAACCAGAAGTGAATGTAGCCAAGCTTTTCATTCATCATCCGACCAAACATTTTAGGGAACCAGTGATATACCCCGGCTAACAGACCAAATGCAGAAGCAGCACCCATCACAAGGTGGAAGTGAGCTACGACAAAATATGTATCGTGCAACTGGATATCCAATGCTGAGTTACCCAGAATAAGTCCGGTTAAGCCACCTGAAATAAAGAACGATACCAGACCGATTGAGAATAACATTGCCGGAGTGAACCGGATATTACCACGCCAAAGGGTTGTAATGTAGTTAAACGCTTTTACAGCCGATGGTACAGCAATGATCAGCGTTAAGAACATGAAGATCGAACCGAGGAAAGGGTTCATACCCGTCACGAACATATGGTGCGCCCACACGATAAAGGCCAGGAAGGCTATACCCATCATAGACGCGATCATAGCGCGATATCCGAAGATCGGTTTACGTGAATTTGTAGCAATGATCTCCGAAGTCATACCAAGCGCAGGGAGCAGTACGATATATACTTCAGGGTGACCCAGGAACCAGAACAGGTGCTGGAACAGAATTGGGCTACCACCTACGTTTGGCAATGCTTCTCCCTTTATATAAATCTCGGATAAATAGAAGCTTGTACCAAAACTACGGTCGAAGATTAGCAATAGCGCGGCTGACAAAAGAACCGGGAAAGAAATCAGACCAAGAACCGCCGTCAGGAAGAATGCCCAGATGGTCAGCGGTAATTTGCTGAATGACATTCCACGTGTGCGTAGGTTGATAACTGTCGTAATGTAGTTAATACCACCCAATAGCTGCGACACAATGAATAGCGCCATACTGACCAGCCACAATGTCATCCCTAATTCTGAACCTTTATGTGCCTGTGGTAATGCACTCAATGGTGGATATACAACCCAACCACCCGCAGCCGGACCTGTTTCAATAAACAGTGACGACAGCATCAGTACACTTGCCAGGAAGAAGAACCAATAGGAGAGCATATTTAGGAAGCCAGACGCCATGTCACGGGCACCGACCTGCAACGGAATCAGGAAGTTTGAGAATGTACCGCTCAAACCGGCCGTTAGCACGAAGAATACCATGATCGTTCCGTGCATGGTTACCAGTGCGAGGTAAAAGTCCTGATCTAATTTGCCAGCCTCATTAATCCAGCCACCGAGAATTGGTCGTAAGAATTCCAGCTTCATAGCGGGGAAACCCAGCTGAAGTCGGAACATTACAGACAAGCTGATCCCAATAATGGACCAGAAGATACCTGAGATCAAATATTGCTTGGCAATTGTCTTATGATCTTCAGAAAAAATGTATTTGCGCCAAAAACTTTGCGGCTCATGGTGATCATGCTCTTCTACATGAGCCACAGTTGCCGAATTAGCTGATACAGTCGCCATAGTATTTGGTTACTTGTGAGTTTAAAGATTAACGGATCGTAGCACGGGCTACCGATACCCCACCACCTTGCTTAATTGATGCTGTTACACTGTCGGCCGGAGCAGCAGCTGCATCGGCAGGCAAATACTTGGCGGCTTTTGCTTTCAGATTAGCCGGAATACGAACTGCCAGTTCAGGAGTCGATGAAAGTAGTGGCTTTTGCTGTTTGCACCAGGCTTGCCAGGAGGCTTCATCTTCTACAATTAAACGTATACGCATAGAGAAGTGGCCCTGACCACAAACTTCCGTACAGGCAATCTCATACCCGAAATTCTGATCGCCGGTAATGTTACGCATTTCATCCGTCGTCTTATCCGCTACAAACCAGAACCGAGTTGGCATACCTGGTACGGCATCCATTTTCACGCGTAAATGCGGGATAAAGACACTGTGCAATACATCGCGGGCCCTGATTTTTAACAATACAGGTTTTCCAACGGGGATGTGAAGCTCTGATGTAGAAACAAAATCATCGAACGACGCTTCATCCGTATAATCAATTCCAGTCTCATTGTTGTTGTCAATGAGCTTATAATTGTAAGAGCCGAGTTTGTTATTATCAACACCTGGGTAGCGAACAATCCAGTTGAATTGTTTTCCTACAATCTCAAATACCTGCGCATCAGTAGGTGCCTCTGCCATAATATCACGCCATGCCCGCCAGCCGGTGAATACCATGACTGCCATTACAATAGCGGGAATAACCGTCCAGATTAACTCAAGCTTATGGTTTTCTGGATAATAAGCAGCTTTACGTCCTTCTTTATGCTGATAGAGCCATGAGAAGATAAATAAAAGCGCATTCGTAACAACGAAGGCTACAGTAATGATAGCCATCGAAAGCCAGAACAGGAAATCTGTCCGTCGTCCATGAGGAGATGAAGCTTCTGGCAGGAAATACTGGCGTGCGTATAAAAATGACCACACGGCTCCGATTAATCCAACCACAAAAAAGATCATGAACATAGCTCCATTGATCTTGTTGCTTAATCCAATCCGACCTTCTTCGGCTGGCCCCGATGCATTCTTCACGACGGTGGCTATCCGGGAAACTACCAAAGCAGCCAATCCCAGAAAGATTACCGATAATAAAGCGACTATATAAACCATTTTGTGAGCGGGTTATTGATTAAATGTCGTGGTGTAAGGATTCCTCCAGCATTGGGTGATTCTTTGGAATCAAATTGGCTTTCGACAGTTGCGATGAAAGTGTCCACATGAAACCACAGGCAAAAATCAGAATCATACCGAATTCAATCGGTCCAAAACCACCGTGTTCCCCTACCGTTCCCGGCATGATGTTGGTGTAGAAATCAAAATAGTGACCTATAATGATTCCCCATGCAGCCAATTTCAGGAAAATATACGTACGTTTTGCATCCCGTGTCATCAAAACCAGGAATGGAAAAACAAAGTTTAAGAAAATGTTTATGAAAAACGGGGCTTTGTAAATACCGCCGAAACCGCTGAAACGCTCCCGATAATAAATGGTTTCTTCGGGAAGGTTGGCGTAATAGATCAGCATAAACTGGGCAAACCATACATAAGTCCAGAAAATACTGAAGGCAAACATAAACTTACCTAAATCGTGTAGATGGCTCTCGTTAACGATCTTCAGATAACCTTGTTCTTTTAACGTTACAACGGTCAGTGTAATGATAGCCAATCCTGTAACGTGCCAGCTTGCCAGTGTATACCAGCCAAACATGGTGCTGAACCAGTGCGTATCGATAGACATCACAAAATCCCATGCCGATGTCGATGATGTTACACCAAATACAAGCAGAAAGGCAGTGCCCCATTTAATACTTTTCTCGTAGTATTCCGTACCACCTTCCAGATCTTCCTGCAATGAGAAGTTCCGTATTTTCAGCCATAGGAAATACCAAAGTCCAAAATAGGCAATAATACGGCCCAGGTAGAATGGCGTATTCAAAAACCCTGACTTGCCATTAATGATCGGATCAAACTCAGGGCTGCTCTTGTCAAAAAGCGCTGGATTAGTCCAGTGGAATAAATCATGACCAGCCAGAAAAAACACAGCTAGAATGGCAATTCCTGCAAATGGTAAAAAAGCGGGCATTGCTTCAGGAATACGCTTAAAAGCGGATGACCAGCCTGCCTGAGCCAGATAGTTATAGGAAATGAAAAACAGGCCAATAACGGATGCTCCAGCGAAATAGACCGCATTCAGCCAGACATTGGCCCACAAGCGATTCGTCCACTTATAAGCGTGGTGCCCTGCTTCATGGCCCTCATGCGCACCAGCACATGAACAACTTCGTGAGTCTCATGAGAACCAGCACCCGATGCCAATAAGTACGCGCCGATTGCCACCAGCGCCACTCCGGCTCCGATGCCGATCAGTAGTCGACGCTTGGATTCCGCAGTAAATTCAAATTCTTCGTCTAACGACGGTATTGCGTGAGCCGATGCCATTTTTTAAAAGTTTGCAGTTGCCAATAGGCGGTAGGTACTTTCTGCTGACTAGCAACTGATTACTGCCTACTAAAAATTTATCCTTGTTGCAATTTGTGTACGTACTGCACAATTTTCCACCGATCTTCAGGCGTAATCTGTGATCCGTGTGGCCACATCCGGCCCTTTCCGTGTGTAATCACATGGAAAATATGACCGTCGTTCATGGTTTTATAAGCATCCGTCGAATAATTCGGAACGCCTTTATACTCTTTACCAACCAGGCCATCGCCTTTACCACCTTCACCGTGACAGTGCGAGCAGTAACGGGTATATAAAACCTTTCCTTCATCCAGTGTTTTATCAGTCTGAGGAATTGGGTTTGTCAAGGTCCGCTCCGCGATCGAAATGCTATCGGCGGGAATGTTATAAATCATCAAGTCTGTTGATGCACTGTCGCCACTTCCAAATTTAGTATGGTAGTTCGGGCGAGACACCGTTCCTTAGCAGGCAGACGCATGTTCAGGCCGTTTTCCTTTACGTTAATCGTATTGGACCGAACCTGACGATACGGTTCATACCCAACAGCATCGTACATGTTTGGGGCGAATTCAAGGCCAGGATTATCATGACCACGTTTACAGGAAGTTCCTGCAAACAACAGTCCAACGATAGCCAACGCCGTTACGCTTGTATGTTTAGTTATCATTCTCATCCTGACCATTAAAACTGCTTAACGTTAACTTCTGCAGCGCCCGACTTTCTCAAAATCTGCTCTATATCACCTTCACCAATCGTGTTTTTGCTCAGATCAATGGCCATTGCAAACTTATTATCGGTAGTTCTGAGGTCATACATTAAGGGTTTCACTGTTGGGCCAAGACCGTTCGATACCAGAAAAGTACCAACCATGCCAGGGCGCAAAAAAGTACCGTTAATTCAAAGATAATCGGCACATAAATGATCGGCGAATAGGAATCTTTACCCCCAACAATCATTGGCCAGTCAAAACCTTCCGTATAGAAGGTCAGCAAAAGCGCTGTCGTCGTGCCCGACAAAGCAAATAGGAAAGCGGCAATTCCTAGCCGGGAGCGTGGGTGTCCAAGTGCAACGTCTAATCCGTGGATCGGAAAAGGCGAATAGACTTCATGAATACGTACACCTTCTTTTTTGATATCCTTAACGGCTTTCAGTACCACATCATCATCATCGAAGATGCCTACCAAGAATTTACCGTTACCATTTACATCTGACATGATCAGTGATTATTGTTTGAGGTTTATAGCTCGACGTTTATAGTTTACGGCTACAAACGTCGAGCCGCCCGGCTACCCGGCTCGAACTAGTTTTTATTCTACGCCTTTATTAAACGTTGGATTCGCCACGCGCTCGCCTTTGGCAACTCCCGATACAGACACGGGTAATTTTTCAGAAGACGATTTAATGACGGTTTTCACTTCAGCCATGTTCACTACCGGCAAAAACTTGGAGAACAGCAGGAACAGCGTGAAGAATAAACCAAACGAGAAATATAGTCGCTGATGTCGAATAAAGTTGGGTGGAACATCGCCCAGCTTGATGGCAGGTAATCGCGGTGCAGGGAGGTAACGATAATTACGAAACGCTCAAACCACATACCGATGTTCACAACTACCGATAACGTAAAGGTCCAGACAATACTCCGACGGATAGCCCGCGACCAGAAAACTGCGGTGTAATTACATTGCAGGTCATCATAGCCCAGTAAGCCCACCAATATGGTCCGGTGGCACGGTTTATGAAAGCATAGCTTTCAAATTCAACGCCAGAATACCAGGCAATGAAGAACTCAGTCAATACGCCACCCCTACAATAGAGCCGGTCAGCGTAATAACTTTATTCATCGACTCAATGTGCTCCAGTGTAATGTAATCTTCCAGTTTGAAAACGACGCGAATGATCAGAACCAGGTTTTGCACCATGGCAAACCCCGAGAAGATAGCACCTGCAACGAAATAGGGCGGGAAGATGGTGGTGTGCCAGCCAGGAATAACCGACGTGGCAAAGTCCATACTTACAATGGTGTGTACTGACAGTACCAATGGAGTAGAAAGACCGGCCAGGATCAAGCTCATGTATTCGTAGCGTGCCATGTTTTAGCTGAACCATTCCAACCCAGCGCGAAAGCACCGTAGATATAACGAGATACTTTGCTACGGGCACGGTCGCGGATGGTAGCCAGGTCAGGTACCAGACCCATGTACCAGAATACCAGCGATACGGTAAATAGGTACTAATGGCAAATACGTCCCAAACCAAGCGGAGACTTAAAGTTTACCCAAAGTGAGCCAAATGTGTTTGGCAGCGGTAATGCCCAGTAGGCCAGCCAGGGCCGCCCCATGTGCATCAGAATAAACGATGCTGCACAAATAACGGCAAAGATGGTCATAGCTTCGGCAGCCCGGTTAACAGCTGTCCGCCATTTTGGCGGAACAGCAGCAGAATGGCTGAGATCAGCGTACCAGCGTGACAATACCGACCCACCATACGAAGTTGGTGATGTCCCACGCCCAACCGACTGTTTTATTCAAGCCCCATACACAAGGCCTTCCCACCAGGTCCAGAACACGCAGGCGGTTCCGTAGAGTAGCACAATCACCGAGATGGTAAAGGCAATCGTCCACTCGCGGGTGGGGCTTCCCTCAACCTGTCTGCTGATATCTCTGTCACGTCGGCATAGGTCTTGCCACCGGTGACCAGGGGAGTTCTTACGGTGATGTTACATGCGACATATACTTACTTTTTTATTTTTCGATTTGCGATGTACAACTTACGGTTTGTGGCATCACGATGTTTAAAAACACCGCAACTAGTGACCATAAGTCATAAGTTTATTATGCCTGCGATTCCTGACGAGCTTCCTGCTTTAGTGCTTCGTCTTTATTCCGAATTTTGGTCAGATACGAGATTTGTGGTCTCACGTTGATCTCTTCAAGAACATGGAAAGCCCGGCCTTTCAGTTCGGTTTCCAGTGTTTTGGAAATCGTACTTTCCGGGTTATTCATATCGCCGAATATGATCGCATCTGTTGGGCAAGCCTGAGCACAAGCCGTTTGAATTTCGTCGGGCATTGGCCGACGGCGTTCTTTTTTGGCGGTCAACTTGCCTTCCTGAATACGCTGTACGCAGAATGAACATTTCTCGATTACACCCCGTGACCGAACGGTTACGTCCGGATTAATGGCCATCTTACGAGGTCATTGTTGAAGTTGTAATCGAAATTATCATTATCGAAGTACTTGAACCAGTTAAATCGACGTACTTTATACGGACAGTTGTTGGCGCAATAACGTGTACCTACACAACGGTTATAGGTCATTTGATTAAGACCTTCCGTACTGTGAGTTGTTGCAAGAACTGGGCAAACCGTTTCGCAGGGAGCATTGCTACAGTGCTGGCAAAGCATTGGCTGGAATGTTACTTCGGGATTCGCCGATGCAACTTCCAGTTCTTTCAGATTTTCGGGATCAGCATCGCTGCTATAGTAGCGGTCAATACGAATCCAGTGCATCTCACGTCGGTTTATTACTTCCTGACGGCCAACAACAGCAATGTTATTCTCTGACTGGCAACTAATTACGCAGGCATTACAACCAATACAGGAGTTCAGGTCAATGACCATACCCCATGAATGGTTAGGCTTACCGTAGCCATTCCAAAGCGATATATCCGTAGGTGTTTTTGGACCTTCAGACGTTACCACTCTTGGCTCATAACGACCTGCCATTGGGTTCTTCTGGTATTCGGCAAGGATTGATTCCTGCAAAACAGCCTTACGGCCCATCACCGTATCATGCGTTTGCGTTTGTGGCAACCTCCCGTGAACCGCCCGCTTTATCTACTTTCGCACTAAAAGACGAGTAGGAAATATAACCATTAGCAATTTTCGCGAAAGGAAACGCATTTTTTACGACCCATTGGCCGATTTACCCGCTTTTCACGGCCGTAGCCAATCGCCACTGAAACCGTATCATCGGCCTGGCCTGGCTGTATCAAACAGGTAATTCAACCGATTTTCCATCGGCAGACACGGTTACCAGATCATTCTGAGCAAGCCCTAAGTCATGAGCTGTTTTTTGCGAAATGGCCGCGTAGTTATCCCAGCAAGCTTTCGTTACAGGATCAGGCATCTCCTGTAGCCAGGGATTATTAGCTGTAGAACCCGTACCAATACCTACTTTCTCATACAAGGCCAGTTCGATACCCGTTGTTGGCTTATAACGCTGAGCAATGCCAGCGGCAGCCTGGGCAATGTTTCCGGCAAACGAAGCGCCACAGCAACGGCAGCTGCTTTGCCAGGTTCAA